>NZ_JAYMGX010000002.1:0-1471826 GCF_037078395.1 Haloarcula sp. CGMCC 1.6347 | reverse complement strand
GCAGCGTTCGTTCACACTACTTGTTCACTATCGGTCTCAGGTTGTGTTTAGCCTTCGCAGTCGATGCCTGCGTTATTCGCGAGGGATATCCAACCCCCGCTACTCTGGCACTACCGCACAGCGTACTGGTCTTCAGTACGGGGTTGTCACCCTGTATCACGCTCTGTTCCAAGAGACTTCGTGAAGACGGTCGGCTGATGAGAGGTAGCCCGGACACCACATTGCCCGTGAGGGCTTCGGTTTGGGCTGTATCGCGTTCACTCGCGGTTACTAACGACATCACGTTGCGTTTTCTTTTCCTCCCGATACTGAGATGTTTCAGTTCTCGGGGTTCCTCATTGCGCGAAGCAATTGTTAGAGAGATTCTCATTCGGAAATCTGTGGTTCTTCGCCTCCGTGCGGCTCCCCACAGCTTATCGCAGCTTGGCACGTCCTTCATCAGCGCCTGAGCCGAGCAATCCACCAGCTGGCATAGTAGCCAACGTCGTTGTGACTCGTTCAACTGAACGAGTCCAGTGGACGCCTGGATCGCACGTACACACGGTTTCATACTCGCCCCCAAGGTGGAGATGGTGGGCGAATCGACCCTTCCCAGGCTCGGTTTCACCCGGCCTGGTGCATCTGTCGTCGTACCATATCCCATCGCCGTCCCACACTTAAGGGGCACGGTTCGGGGCTGGCACGTCGTATGGACCCACTGGGATTTGAACCCAGGGCCTCCGCCTTGCAAAGGCGGCGCTCTCCCGCTGAGCTATGGGCCCGGCAGATCCGCACGGTTGTTAGCCCTGATAGTTCATAGGTGCCCGGTCGACAGAGTTCTCGAACACCGAAAGGTGGGTCAGGCCAGAGGCCTGATCCCGATCAGTAGGAGGTGATCCAGCCACAGATTCCTCTACGGCTACCTTGTTACGACTTAAGCCCCCTTGCGGAGCCCAGATTCGACCGTCGCATGACGGCCTCATCCGGACCCCACTCGGGTGCTTTGACGGGCGGTGTGTGCAAGGAGCAGGGACGTATTCACCGCGCGCTTCTGACACGCGATTACTACCGAATCCAGCTTCATGCGGGCGGGTTTCAGCCCGCAATCCGAACTACGACTACGTTTGGAGATTAGCGTCGCCTCTCGGCGTTGCATCCCACTGTCATAGCCATTGTAGCCCGCGTGTTGCCCGGTCCATTCGGGGCATACTGACCTACCGTTGCCCGTTCCTTCCTCCGCTTTAGCAGCGGCAGTCCTCCTAGTGTACCCAACTACCTCAAGGGTATTGCTGGCAACTAGAAGTGCGGGTCTCGCTCGTTGCCTGACTTAACAGGACGCCTCACGGTACGAGCTGACGGCGGCCATGCACCTCCTCTCAGTAGCGTCGGGTAAAGTCGTCAACCTGACCGTCATTACTACTGTCGGGACCGGTGAGATGTCCGGCGTTGAGTCCAATTAAACCGCAGGCTCCTCCGGTTGTGGTGCTCCCCCGCCAATTCCTTTAAGTTTCATCCTTGCAGACGTACTTCCCAGGCGGCTCGCTTCTCGGCTTCCCTAGGGCGCAGCGCAGGCTCGTAGCCTACGGCACACCTAGCGAGCATCGTTTACAGCTAGGACTACCCGGGTATCTAATCCGGTTCGAGACCCTAGCTTTCGTCCCTCACCGTCGGGTCCGTCTTCCTGAGGTGGTTTCCCCATTGGTGGTCCGTCCAGGATTACAGGATTTCACTCCTACCCCGGACGTACCCCTCAGGTCTTCCGGCCCCAAGCCGGACAGTTTCCGCTGGACGCCGACGCGTTGAGCGCGTCGATTTCCCAACGGACTTGTCCGGCCGGCTACGGACGCTTTAGGCCCAATAATATCGGCCATCACTTGGACTGCCGGTATTACCGCGGCGGCTGGCACCGGTCTTGCCCAGTCCTTGTTCCTGTACCACCTTACGGTACAGAAAAGCGAGGGCTATATGCCCTCACACTCGGAGTCCCCCTATCGCACTGTCGTGCAGTGTAAAGGTTTCGCGCCTGCTGCGCCCCGTAGGGCCCGGTATCTTGTCTCAGATACCGTCTCCGGGTTCTTGCTCTCACAACCCGTACCGATTATCGGCATGGTGGGCCGTTACCCCACCATCTACCTAATCGGCCGCAGCCACATCCTACAGCGCCGGAACGTTTCTAACTCTCGGCACTCCAGCATGAGAGTTATATCCGCTATTGGCCTCAGTTTCCCGAGGTTATCGCGGTCTGTAGGGCAGTTTGGCCACGTGTTACTGAGCTATATGCCACGGGTCTAAGCCCGTGCGACTAGCATGGCTAAATCGGACTCCGATAGCAATGGCCTCCGGCAGGATCAACCGGAATGTATCCCGGCACAATGCCGGGGGGTTAGGCGGGATCACACCCATATGATGGGTGTGGTCGCTATCGAAGGGTGTTCGAGGACACCCGTCGACCGAGTGTCACCGAACTATCAGGGCTAACATCAGATCCCATCTTGACGGCGGACCGCAGGGGTGGAATCCTCATTTCTTCGGACCTGATTGTTGTCTCGAAGCCACCATAAAGGCTTCGAGTTTCGTTGGCGAGCCGGCCCCGCCTGGTCCGTATCGGCAGGGGTTCAACACCCCGACCGAACGTCGTTCGCGTTCATTCCGAGCGCCCTGTTACACTTAAGGGCATCGGATCGGGATCGCGTCGAACCGCACGACGCGAGCGACCTTCGCGTTCATTCCGAGTGCTCTATTACACTTAAGGGCATCGGAACGAGTGCGTTCGTTCGGGGGCGTCGGCCCCTGACCGCGTTCGCATTTCATTCCGATGGGTGAGCCACACTTAACCCCGTCGAAGGGAGTCGCCTACGGGACAAGATTACACGGGGGAGAGTGTTGCACACGACTGCAGACGGTCAGTACGGCGTGTCGGGAATGGGACGCCGAAACAGACGTCGACTCCGCGCGCGCACGAACAGTTCAGCAGCCGCTACCGACCAGGCGTTGCACCGAAAATGTCGGGAATGCGACCTAGATCTCGTCTAGGTGTTCGACGCCCTGCTTCGAGACGTTCCCTTTCGTGATGTCGCCGGGCATCCAGTCGGGTTTGTCGTCGGGTGCCTCCTCGACCCATGCCCACGCCTCGTAGATGTGGACTTTGTGGGTTCCTTTCTCCCGTAGTCGTATCTCCTCAGGGTCAGCCTGATCTTCACCGTCGGCCGGCTCGAGTCGACGTGCTGCCTTCAGCGCAGCCTGTCGAGGTGTTCCGCCCGAGAAGACGCTCGATTCGTCACCGTCTTCGCGCAGTGCGAAGTTGCGCTTGTCACTGTCGGGTGCCATGGATTTCACCGCTCCATGCCAATTCAGCACATGGCAGAACATAAATATACCCCCCAATCCGCCCTCCGTCGGGGGATGCTTTTATACACTGATGCCGTCGCGTGGTGTTTCGACCTCCGAAACCGGCCAATTCAAGGCAAATATTCGGACTGAAATCGTCACGCGCGTCCACAAAACCGCCAGCCAGCGACCGGCGGCACGGTAGACTTAAGTGTATCCTGCGGTGAAGTGCGGAGTAGGATAGCGCGATGGTGCGAAAGAAGAAGCTCAGCCCGAGTGGCGCCAAAGATGAGGACGGCGAGTACCACAACGTACATATCAACATTCACGAAGACGAGCTGGCCGTGGCCGGGATGGAGATCGGCGACGAGGTGTTCGTTCGCGTCCGTGACAACAAGATTATCATCCAGAAGGCCGACCCCGAAGAGGTCGAACACGACTTTTGAGGCACCATCGACGGTGACACAGTGCCACCGGGCGGAGATGCCGGAGCCATCGCCCGATATCAACCGATCACCACTGTTTTTCGGGCCAACCGGACTACCATCACAATGAGACCCTACGATATCGCGAAACCACTCCTGTTTTCACTGCCAGCCGAAACTGCCAACCGGAGCGTCCACCGACTGCTGGAAGCAGTCGACGGAACGCGGGTCGCCGAGGCGATGGCCGACCGCTACACCGTCGCTGACGACCGACTCGCAGTAGAGGCGTTCGACCAGACCTTCGACAACCCAGTTGGGGTCGCGGCCGGCTTCGACAAGAACGCGACCATCCCCGGAGCGCTGGCGTCGCTCGGCTTCGGCTTCGCCGAGGTCGGCGGCGTCACGGCCGAGCCACAGGCCGGCAACGCCCGCCCGCGGATGTTCCGGCTCAGGGAGGACGAGGCCATCATCAACCGAATGGGCCTGAACAACGACGGGGCCATCGTCATCGGCGAGCGGCTGAAGAACGTCGATGCGCCGTTCCCGGTCGGCGTCAACATCGCTAAGACGGAACACGTCGGAACGAGCGAGGCCCCCGAGGACTACCGGACCACGTACGAACACGTCGCCGAAGGCGGGGACTTCTTCGTCGTCAACGTCTCCTGTCCCAACTCGGAAGGATTCGAGGAGCTCCAGAACCGCGACGCGATGGAAGCCATCCTCGGCGAACTCCAGAACGCGGGCGCGGCCCCGCTGCTCGTGAAGCTTTCGCCTGACCTCCCCGAGCCGGCAGTCGAGGACGCGCTGGACCTGGTAACCGAACTCGACCTGGACGGCGTCGTTGCGACGAATACGACGACGGAACGGCCCGCCAGCTTACGCTCGCCGAACGCGGTCGAGACGGGTGGCCTTTCCGGGAAGCCGATCGAAAACCAGGCGACCGAGATGGTGCGGTTCGTCGCCGAGCGTGTCGACGTGCCCGTCGTCGGCGTCGGCGGCGTCTCGACACCGGAGGGCGCGTACAGGAAGATCCGCGCCGGAGCCTCGCTCGTCCAACTGTACACCGGCCTGGTGTACCGCGGTCCGTCCATCGCTCGCGAAATCAACGAGGGGCTGCTCGACCTGCTCGCGGAGGACGGCTTCGACTCGGTCGCGGACGCCGTCGGCGCGGACCTGTAGCCGGCGAATCTTGAAGTATAGTTGCGGCGAACCGCCAGCATGGATGACAGTCGCCGCACCCTGCACATCGCCTCCTGAGACGACCGCTTTCTCGCCTGGCTCCTCGACGTCCTGCTCGTCGGTGTCGTCCTTTCCGCACTAGGCGAGGCCGCTGGCGTGTTCTCGCTCCTTACCGGCAGCCTCTCAGTGACCACGCCGTTCACCGGCCTGAACGGACTCGGCCTGTTCGTTTACTGGACAGCTCTCGAAGGCCGGCAGGGCCAGTCGGTCGGGAAGATGGTGATGAACATCGCCGTCACGGACGAACGCGGCAACGCCATCGATTACGGCACGGCAGCCATCGAGAGCTTCGGGAAGGCGTTCCTGCTTCCGATAGACATCCTCGTCGGCTGGCTGGTGTACGAAGAAGAAGGGCTTCGGCTGTTCAACAAGCTCTCCTCAACCGTCGTCATCGAGACCGACGAGGAGGAGGCCGGGAAGCCAAGCGACGTGGAGTACGTGTATCCGGACGAGCGATAGGCCAACCGCTCGCGTTACTCCAGCGCGTCCAGTCGGAACTCGAAGGCCGCCACTGGCAGTTCCAGGTCATGCTCGACGAGTACCTTGGGATGAACCTCTCCGATGACGCCGACTGACTCGCCGTCGAGGACGACCTCGGCGGCGCGGCCGTCGATGAACGACGGATGCGTGGTCGGGGGCGTTTCGAGGTCCTTGTCGAAGGCGTCGGCGAGCGCCTGCAGGCGGGCCTTGGCGTCCTCGTAGGAGGCGTCCGTGCGCGCGAGCGCGGCCGCGACGGTGCGGTGCTCGGCGACGCCGGTGTTCTCCGAGTCGTCGAGGCCGGCGGCCAGCCCGATTTCGGCGAGGTCCTGCGGGTAGCTCCGGTGAGTGTTGTTCTCCAGCACCATCATGACGGAGGGGAGCGCCCACGTCCGGAGGATGGTGTAGTCCTCGCTGTAGGGCTCCTGGATGGTGACCGGGTCGGCCTCGCCGACGGCCTGCTCGCGGTTGCCACCGCTCGCCTGTTCGTCGGTCCGTGGGACCGACAACCCCATCCGCTCGAAGTTCTCGGCCTCGTTTATCATGTGGAAGTTCAGCAGGTCCTCGAAGCCCAACCCAACCAGAGCGTCGCGGGCGGCGTCCTCAAGCCGGGACCGCTCGTGGCGACCGCCGACCGTCGACACGTCGGGGTAGGTCGGTTCGAGGCTGTTGAACCCGAGCGCTCGGCCGATGTCGTCGATGATATCCAGCGGGTGGATGACGTCGACGCGGTAGGGCGGAACCTCAACCTCGTAGGCCACGCCGTCGTCGGATTCCGTTTCGGTCGCGTCGAGGCCGGCCCGCTCGGCGTAGTCGATTACCTCGCGGCTGTCCAGCGAGACGCCGAGGATGGATTCGATGCGGTCGTGGGTGACCGTCTTCGTCCGGACAGAGAAGTCAGGACGCTCCAGCGTCTTGCCGGCGTATTCGCCGGGCGCATCGTCGGCGTATGCCACGTCGACTTTCTCGACCTGGCCGCCGCGGGCGGCGAGCGCGTAGCAGACGATGTTACACATGTGGTCGATGGTCCACTGGTCGGTCCCGGTCATCTCGATGAACAGGTCCCGGGAGTCGACGCTGACCTCGGTCCGACGGCCGTTGATGACCGGCGGGAACGAGAACAGCCCGATGGCGTCGTAGATGGCCGGTACGCGGTCGAAGTCGGCCACGAGGTCGCCGTAGGTCTGCCCGGTCTCGTGGGACGCCATGACCTCGCTGGGAGTCATCTCCGCGTCGGCGTCCAGCGGGACGAACGTCGCTTCGTCGGGGTCCGCGCTGGTGTAGGTGATTGACTTGCCCGTCTCGTCCGTGACCGAATCGCCTTTCAACATTGTGAGGTCGTGGACCCCAATCGCGCCTTTCGCCCGCTTGCGGCCCATCGTCGCGTGGAGCTTCTCCTGCAGTTGGATGAGCGACTCCAGCGCGGCCTCGTCCATGTCCAGCCCGCGGACGATAGCGCCGGTCACGTACGGGCGTTCGTCGGGCTGGTCCTCGACCTCGATGGTCCAGTCGGCGCTGTTCGTGTTGGGGACCTCCACGCCGCGGTCGTCGCCGTAGTGGTAGCGCAGCGAGCGCGCGACCCCCTCGACGGAGAGGCGGTCCAGTCGGTCCGGGGCGAACTCCAGTTGGAACTCGTCGTCCTCGGTCCAGCCCTCGAACTCCAGCCCGAGATTGAACAGGTCCGACTTGAGTTCGTCGTCGTCTTTCTCGCTGTGACCGGTCAGATACCGCAGTTCGTCGGGGTCGACGTCGACGACCGGCATCAGCGAATCACCTCCGTCTCCCGCAGCAGTTCAAGGTCACAGAGCGTCCCGTGCACGTCGCGGATGTCCTCGAAGCCGTACATGAGCATGAGTAGTCGTTCGAGCGAGAGGCCCCACGCCATCACGTCGCAGTCGACGCCAAGCGGCGTGAGCACCTCGTCGCGGAAGATTCCGGAGTTCCCGACCTCGACGACCTCGCCGGTCTCGGGGTGGGTGCCGAACAGTTCGAAGCTCGGCTCCGTGTAGGGGTTGTAGTGGGGCTTGAACTCCAGGTCGGTGATGCCGAACTGCTCGTAGAACTCCGTGAACGTCCCCATCAGGTCCCGCACGGAGAGGTCCTCGGCCATCACCCAGCCCTCGATCTGGAAGAACTCGAGCAGGTGCGTCGGGTCGAGCGTGTCGTTGCGGTACACCTTCTCGACGCTGAAGTAGCGCTCCGGTGGGTCCAACTCACCGACCTGATGGCCCGAGAGGTAGCGCATCGACAGCGAGGTAGTGTGGCCACGGAGGTCCATCCCGCGGGCGATGTCCTCGGTCCACGGCGAGTGATACCCCTCGCCGTCGGGGCCAACACCCTCCTTGTGCGCCGAGCGGACCCGCTCGACGAGGTCTTCGGGGAGTTCACCGATTTCCTCGGGTTCTTCCAGCGCGAACTGGTCCCAGTGGGTTCGCGCCGGGTGGTCCTGTGGCATGAACAGGCAGTCGTTGATCCAGAACTGGGCGTCGGCGTGGGGGCCTTCCATCTCGGAAAAGCCCATGCCGACCAAGGTGTCCTTCACGCGGTTGGCCGTCTGGCGGAGGATGTGTTCCTTGCCGTGGCTCACGTCCTCGGCGTCGGCCTCGACGTTGTACTCGGTGAAGGCCACGTCTTCCCACTCACCGCTGGTGAGCAGCTCGGGGGTGAGCTGGTCGACGGTCTCGGCGGCTTCGACGCCCTCCATCAGCGCGGTGACGCCGTCGTCGGTGAGTTGGACCGAGCGGACGGTCTCCTCACGGACATTGAGGAGGCCACGCCGTTCCAGCTGGTCGAGCGCGTCCGCGTCGGCGTCTTCGACGCGTCCATCTGCGACGGCCTCCAGCGCCAACATCTCGGGATCGGACCCGGGATCGGCGTCCGGGTTGGCCGTGATCTCGCCGCTATCGATCTCGCCGTAGGCTTTGCGGGCGTAGTTCGAGAGCGCGATGTCGACCGCGCCGCCCTCGAGGCCGGACGCGCCAATGGCCTGTCCCATCTGGACTGGTCCGTCGGCAGCGCCAGCGTCGATAGCTGCCTCGTAGAGGTCCTGTTCGGGCAGGCTCTCGCGGACGTACTGGTCGCCCTCGTCGGTGAGTTCGTAGTGTTCCAGCGTCTCCTCAGCGACGGACACCAGCCCGTCGGCTTCGAGTTCGAACGCCGCTCTGGTGGCCGCTTCCGGTTTGAGGTCTGCGTCTGCGGCCACGTCGTCGATACGCCTGTCTTCCTGTGCGTCGGCGGCCTGCAGGACGGCCACCTGTGCCTGTGGTCGTTTCATACGGGTGTCTCGGTCTTGTGGGGATAACCGCGGGTCGCTCAGTTAACGGTTCTCACTTCCTGCTCGCGGTTTCGTCCGACTACGCCTCTCGACGCCGTCAGAGTCCACGCACGGTCAGGCAGTGAAAAAGAAGCCGAACCCCGGACTGTCGGATAGCTGGCGAGCGACGCCGGCACGGTGGGATTCGGGTGCCATATCT
Source organism: Haloarcula sp. CGMCC 1.6347 (assembly GCF_037078395.1). Taxonomy (NCBI): domain Archaea; kingdom Methanobacteriati; phylum Methanobacteriota; class Halobacteria; order Halobacteriales; family Haloarculaceae; genus Haloarcula; species Haloarcula sp. CGMCC 1.6347. The sequence continues at coordinate 1,462,906 of NZ_JAYMGX010000002.1, read as the reverse complement.
GAGCGATTGTGATTAGCGGCTAAAAGCGTTGCGCGTGTACTCGTCCCGACACGAGATGGGGTGTCTCGACCCGGTAGTCAGTCCGCGCTCGTCGGTGCGCGGTCGGAGTCGAGGTCGATATCGAGTTCGTCGAGCTTGTCCTCCCACTCTTCGCGTTTCTCCTGATGGTCTTCGAGGAACTCGGCCATCAGTTCGGCTGCCTGCTCCTTGCAGCCCCCACAGAGGCGCTCGCCGCCGACGCACTCGTCGTACACTTCCTTGGCGAACTCGTCGTCGTCACCCGAGAGCAGGTAGGCGTACAGCTCGTACACCGGGCACTCGTCGGCTTTCCCACCTTTCTCGCGCTGTTCCTCCGCCGTGGAGCGGCCGCCGGTGGTCGCCGACTTGACCTTGTTGTAGCCGTCCTCCGGGTCGTCGAGCAAGGAGATGTGCGAGGCGGGAATCGAGGAGGACATTTTCCCGCCGGTGAGGCCGGTCATGAACCGGTGGTAGATGGAGGACGGCGGCTGGAAGCCGTAGCCGCCGTTGTCGAGTTCGACCTGCCGGGCCAGTTCCTCGGCCTCGGCGTAGTCGAGGTCGAACGTGTCGATGTGCTCGTCATACACCCGCTTCTCGCCGTCGATGGCCTCGATGAGCGCCTCGAAGGCTCCGTCGGTGGCGTTGCGGTCGAGGAAGCGGATACGCGGGCGGAGCGGTTCCTTCCCCGCCTCGTCGAGTTTGGCGACGACGGACTCGCGGGCGTCGGCGGGCGCGGGCTGGTGGTCGCGGAGCCAGTCGGCAGCCTCGCCACAGCGGGGCCGGTCGACGTCCTCGGCGTACTCCTCCCGAGCATCGTAGGCCTGCCGGAGCAGCGTCCGCTCGACGGCGTCGGCCTCGAAGCTGGCGAAGGCCTCCGTCACGCCGAAGAACCGCATCCGCGCGGCGAGGTCCCGGGCCAGCCGCATGTGGGGGTCCTGGTCCGGGCCGACAGGGATGACCGTCGGCTTCGGCCCGTCCAGTTGCGGGTAGAGGATGTCGGCCATCTGGGTGACGACCGACTGCATGTGGGAGACGTCCGTCTCGCCGTCGAAGTCGTAGATGGCCTGCAGTTCCGAGAAGTTCGCCTCCGCACCGAGTTCGAACGCCAGATCCTGCACCTCGCGGTTGTCGGACTGGCGGTACAGCGTCCCCTCGTCGGGGTCGAACCCGAGCGCGAGCAGCGAGAGGATGTAGTCCGTCGCGTGCTCGTCGATTTCATCCCACGAGAGCCCGCGGGCGCTGTGGGCTTCGAGGTCCGCGATAAGCGCGTGAGCGTCCCCGCCCTGCTGTTGATGCCAGATGATCTCGTCGAAGACCAGCTTGTGGCCGATGTGGGGGTCGCCGGTCGGCATGAACCCCGACAGCGCGGCGAAGGGGTCGTCGTTGCGCATCGCTTCGGCGACCGGTCGGTAGTCCCGGTGGCCGAAGATGACGCCCCGGCGCATCAGGTAGTGAGGGTTGGGGACTTCGGGGAGCACCTCGTCGAACTCCTCGATGCCGAACTGCTCGAACAGTTTGCGGTAGTCGGCGATGGTCGAGGAGCCCCACGGGTCGAGCGTCGCCTCGTCGGCTCCTTCGGCCTCAGTGCCGCCGTCCGGGAGAACCGGCTCGCCGCCGGAGAGCGCGTCGGACCCCCGCCACTGGGCACCCGACTGGCGGCGGTCCTCGTCGGGCGATGCGTCGTCGTGGTGGGAGTCGTCCGTTGTCATGGCTGTGGTGGGCTCGCGGTGAGCCACGTTACAGGTGCTTTGGTCCCGGTCGGCGCAAAAAGGGTTCGTTTCGGTTCGCCACGTCACGCGGCGTATCGGCGGATGTGCAACCAACTGTTGGGCTGTGAGCGAATCAGGGCGTCAGTCGCTCCACAGCCACCCACTCAATGTCGCCGCCGTCCGCCGTGAGCGCGAACACCATCGTCTTCCGGACGCCGTGGGCCAGGCGCACGTCCAGCGCGAGGTCCCGCGGCTCGAACCGGTGGCCGGCCGGCAGCACTCGGACGAGGAGCTCCGAGTGCCCGAGGTTCTCGGCGCTCTCGACATCGGCGTAGGTCCGGAAGTCCGCACCGAACTTGAAGCCGGTCTTCGGCGCGACGCCGCTGGCGCGCAAGGCGGCGTAGACGGCCAGCCGGCGGTCGAACCGGTCGCCTTCGACCTCGCGACCCCGCTCGACGATGGCGTCGGCCCCGCCGTCGACCGTGAGCAGACCTTCCTGTGCGAGATACGCGGCTTCCACGAGCGAGAGCTGGACTGCACCGTCGTCGCCGAGTTGCTGGCCGTAGAACGCCTGCTCGTACAGTTCCGCTGGCGGCTCCCAACACACCACCCGCTCGGCGAGCAGTTCCCCGTTCGTGGTCGGGACGACGGCGTCGCTAGTCCCCTCGACGCCGCGCTGGTCGGTGTCGAGGTACGTGACCTCACTCTCCTCGTCGACGACCGCAAGAACGCAGTCGCCGAGGTCAGCGGCGGCGACGGTGTCGCGCTCGCCGACAACCCGGACCCGGTAGGCCACCTCGTTATCCCACGGCCCCTTCCCGCGCGGGTAGACCACGAAGTCCGTGCCCGCGTCGTCGTCGACCCAGCCCTCGCGGGCCGGCGTGAGGTAGAAGCCGCGGTCCCGCAGGTCCTTGTAGACGGCAAAGTCGACCTCGGAGACGGCCGCCGACCCCAGGAAGGCCCGGAAGTCCATCCCGTCGATACTCTCGATATCCCCGCGGTAGAGGAGGTGTGCGGCCTCCACCGGGGCTAGGTCGATGTCGCCGCTACGGACCTGGCCGTAGCCCCGCGAGTCGTAGAACCGCTCGCGCGCCTCGTAGCCGGCCCGCACGACATCACCGTCGAGCGTCAGTTCCATGCCCTGACGTGGCTCCCGCGGCGACAAAGCCCCTGCGGGTCCGGTCTGTTTTCACAGTCGTGGACACAAAGGGCCAGAAAGCCCCGAGACGCTGGAGTCGGGGGCCGGTCTGCGCTCCTCGCTTCGCTGCGGTGCTTGAACCAGCCGCCTTCCTCCAGCGTCTCGCCCTTTCAGTCCCACCTAGTGTCGGTTGGGTAATACTGGCTAAGTAGACTTTCAGGAGGTTCAGAACTGTACCCCCAGCAAACACAGGCTTGAAACCTCACCCCAGTTCCGAACAGGTGCTGTCCAGACACCGCGTTCCCCCGGCAGTTTCGAACAGCGGCAGGCCACAGTCGCAGTCGCCGACGACGACGCCGGACGGCATCGAGAAGCCGGTGTCGCAGTCGGGATAGTGTTCACAGCCGGCGAGCAGGCCGCCCCGGCGGAGAATCAGCAGGTCGCCGTCGCAGTTCGGACAGTCCCACTCACGGTCGAAGGCCGCGGTGACAGCGTCGTCCAGCGAGTCACAGTCCCGGTCGAGACACAGTTCGAAGGCCCGCCCGCGTTCCACCCGAAGCGTAGGGAGCCCACAGTCGTCACAGCGGCCGCCGGTGACCGCGGCATCACTCGGAATCCCGTAGGCGGCGTCACAGCCGGTACAGGTGACGTCGCTTCGGGTGCGGACCAGCGTTCCGGTGCAGTCGGGGCAGTCACGCACCGGGACACCGGCGTTCGAGGCCGGATAGCGGGCACTGCCGTGTTCCTCGTGGGGGACCACCCGGAGGAGTTCGTCGCCGTCGCGGGCGGTCACCGCGCCGTCGTCGATGGTGACGCTTTCGGCGCGCGTGAGCCACGCGACCGGCTGATACCCTTCGGCATCGTGAACGAGGACGGTATTGTCCGGTTTGACGACGACGAGCACGTCGCCGCGCTGCTCCCGCTCGCGCGTTCCCTCGAAAACGGTCGTACACTCGCCAGCTATCACACGGGTTCCGTCGTGCATGGGCCGACCTGGCCGGGTTCCGGTACTTAAACCCTCAGTCGGCCGACGGGGCTTCGTAGCGCGGTCGTCGCTCCCGGAGTCGGAACAGCCAAAGCCGTCGCCGAGCGACAGGGAGGCAATGAGCGAACCACCGGCGGCAGTCTGTTTCGATATGGACGGCGTGCTCGTCCAGTCCGAAGAGCACTGGGTCCGTGCCCAGCGCGAGGACATTCTTCCGACGGCCGCACCGAACGACGACATCCCTGTCGCCGCCATTACCGGTCGGAACTACCGGGAAGTGTATCCAGACCTCGACGCCGAGTACGACCTCGAAATCAGCCGCGAGGTATTCGAGGGCCTGTTCGAGGAGCACGGCGAGCGGATTTACGGCGAAGAGGCGGCCTTCCTCGATGGGGCGCACGAGTTGCTCGACGACCTTCGGGACGCCGGCGTCGCGCTAGCGCTGACGACATCCGCGCCGTGGGCCTGGATCGACGTGGCCGACGAGCGCTTCGACCTCCTCTCGAAGTTCGACGTCGCCATCAGTGCCGGCGACATCGACGGCCCCGGCAAGCCGGAGCCGGACATCTACGAGCGGGGCGCGGCAGAACTCGGCGTCGCGCCCGAGGACTGCTGGGCCGTCGAAGACTCCACCGCGGGCGCACGCGCCGCCGTCGCCGCCGGGATGACGACCGTCGGATTCCGGGGCGACGGCGACGAGACGGACCTGTCGATGGTCCACGAGATCGCGGACGACGCCGCGACACTACGCGAGGTGCTGTTAGGCGGTGTATAACAGCCGAGTACCGTCTCTTTGAGATAGCGGGGCGACTCAAAAGCGGAGCGAATAGCTATCCGGTATGGAACTGGGCCGGAGACCGGGAAGCGATACTGTTCGGGTGTTAGTACGGTGTGCAGAGATTCGAGCGTCACAAAACAGCGTGAAATGCCGGCGCGGAGGGGAAAGACCCGGCCAGATCAGGCGGGGTCACCGTATCCTCGGCCCGCCAGCAGGCCGAAGACGTTGAGGGCAACGACACCCACGAAGATGAGGAAGCTCTGACTGTCCAGCCCGCCCAGCAGCAGCGGCGGATATGCCAGCGGCGTGACGATAGCCAGCCAGAACGCGATGAATTGCAGGGGACGAGTGAGTGACCGGAGGCTAAGGCTACTGGGGGCGGCTTCCATCGGGGAACGGAAGGGCGATGCACTGGACATTGTGGGCTTCCTCACTTCTTCGTAAGAACCCATACCCCCATATAAACGCCAGACCCTTGGGGATAATTCGTGCTCTTTTCGGAATGTTAACCGGATTTCAGCACCTTTCAGCGATGTTTCACGGAGCGCTGTAACGCTTTTAGATAGCTTTGTAAATTTTACCGAGCTATCTGAGCGCGTTTCAGAGAGACAGTCGAAACGTCGATTACCGGACCAGCACGGATCGGGTTTCGGTAATCGTCGGGAGCGGCAGCGCGGGGAACGCGACCTCGACGGTGAACGTGAGTTCGTCCGCGTCCGCGCCGAAGACGGCCACCGGAAGCGTGGCCTCGCCGAGATACGACGGCTTGGCGGTCATCTCACGCCCGTTGACCGTGACCCGCAGGCCCGCGCGGGCGCTGCCCCCGGTGTTTTCGACCGTTACCTCCCGCATATCGTTGTCGCCGGGCGCGATTGTGTCGGGGAAATCGCCCCAGTCGATGGAGACGACGGGGAGGTCCCGCGCGTTCGCCAGCACCTGCTCGGCGACGCCCTCGGAGAGTCCGGCCCGGACGAGGCCGTCTTCGCCGGCTTCGACCACGTCGGCGGGTGACGTGAGCCCCGCAGCGGCGAGTTTACCAGCACGGCCGCTGCCGACGCCGTCGATGGCGGTCAGCCCAACGGCGTCGGCGCTGATACCGTGTTCGACGCGGGCCTCGGCCCGACAGGCCAGGTTCGCGTAGCGGGCCGGCCCCAGCGTGTCGACGAACTCCCGCATCGCCGCGAGCAGGCGAAGGGCGTTCTGGCGGATGACCCACGCGTCGCTTTTGAGTTCCGTGGGCGTCGTCCCGGTCATGCCCGAGCGGAGGATGGCCAGCACCTTCCGCTGGCCGGCGTCGAGACTGTCGTCGACGCTGTCTCCCAGAACTGCGTGGACGGCGTCCTCCTCGTCGGAGCGGGCGCTGACGCTGTCGAACTCCGTCGCGCCGGCCACTGCGGTCAGCAGGTCGTCCGCGTCAACGGAGACAGCGGAGTCCGGGTCGGCGGCGTCCTGGCAGCGCTCGGCGACGTCCGCGAACCGGCGCGCAGTCGAGAGTCGGAGGTAGAACTTCGAGGCTAGCTGGCCGAGCCGCGTCGGTTCGACGTTGAGGCCATCCTGTTCGACGAAGCCCTCGTCGACGAGTGCGGAAAGCGTGTCACTGACCCGGTTTCGGAGGTCGCTGCCGGCGTCGTACTCGTCGGGGGCTGACTGCGAGCGGGCGTAATAAAAGGTCGTGGCGAGCCAGTCCATCACGTCGTCCACGTCGTCGATGGTCCCGAGCGCGATTTCGGCGTTCAGGTGGGCGTCGAGTTCCGCCGCGAGTCGGGACTCGATTTCCTTGCCGTCCCGGAGCAGGCGGCGGTACTTGTCGGCGTCCGAGCGGTCACAGACGACCCAGGCGTACCCCATGTCGTCGTAGCCGGGCCGGCCCGCGCGGCCGAGCATCTGGAGCACGTCAAGGGGACTCATGTCGACCTCGCCCTCCAGGGGATCGTGGAGTTTGGTGTCGCGGATGACGACACAGCGGGCGGGGAGGTTCACGCCCCACGCCAGCGTCGAGGTCGAGAAGAGCAGCTGAATCTTCCCCTCCTTGAACCACTGCTCGACTTTGTTTTTGTCCTCGCGCGCGAGGCCGGCGTGGTGAAAGCCCACGCCGTCCAGTACGGACTGGCGGAGCGTGTCGTTCGAGAGGTCGGCGGCGTCGTTGTGGAAATCGTAGTCCCCGCGTGCACCCATCGGGATATCTCGCTCGACAATTTCGTCGCGGGCCTTCTTCGCGGCCTGGACCGTGTCCTGGCGCGAGGAGACGAACACGAGCGCCTGGCCCTCCTCGCGGATGTGTGGCTCGGCGAGGTCAAGCGCCCGGTAGAGCCGCCGGTACTTGTCGGCGAAGGCGTTCTCGCCGTGGGAGTAGGTCTTCACGTCGGCGTTCAGCGGCACGGGCCGGTACTCCTCGCCGAAGGCGAAGGTCGTCTCCTCGGGGGCGTCGAGCCAGTCGGCCACGTCGTCGATGTTCGGCATCGTCGCCGACAGCGCCACGACCCGCGGGTCACAGAGCCGGCGGAGCCGCGAGACGGTGACTTCGAGCACCGCCCCCCGCCGGTCCGAATCCAGCAGGTGGACCTCGTCGATGACACAGCAGTCCACGTCAGTGATGAACGAGTAGCGGCTCGTTTCGTGTTTCCGGGTGGCCGAGTCGGCCTTCTCCGGCGTCATCACGAGGATGTCGGCCCGCTCGGCGCGGCGGGGGTTCAGGTCTCGCTCGCCGGTGACGACGTAGACGGAGTAGCCCAACTCCTCGAAGCGCTCCCACTCGCTTTCCTTCTCGTTTGTGAGTGCGCGTAGCGGCGCGAGAAACAGCGCGGTCCCGTCCTCGGCGAGCGTCTTGCAGATGGCCAGTTCAGCCAGCGCCGTCTTCCCGCTGGCCGTCGGCGCGCTGACGACGACATTGTCGTCGCGGTTCAGCAGGGCCGGCAGGGCCGCCGACTGCATCCGGTTGAACTCCTCGAAGGGGAAGGCGTCGGCAAAGTCGGGGAGTACCTCCGCGACCGCCACAGTCGGCTCGCTGTCGGTTCGGGATGGCACGTCACAGTCGCAGTTCCGCGACGGCAAAGGCGTTTCTATGGGGGAGCGAAAGCGGGTGAGACGTGGCCACATTTGCGGGGTCGCCGTGTGGCTGGTCGTTGTGAGCGCCCCACACTACTGGCCAAGAATTAACCCGGCCGGCTGACAGTGCGCAAGCGTGCCTCTCAGCGACCCCGAGGACTACTACGACGAGAACGACGAGAGCGAGTGGGACCGCCTGGCAGCCACGCTACACGGGCAGTTAGAGTGGACGGGAACCGTCGAACAGCTCGAAGCCAACCTTCCCGACACGGGACACGTCCTCGACGTAGGCGGCGGGGCTGGTCGGTACGCCGTCTGGCTGGCCGAACAGGGATACGATGTCACGCTCGTCGACCCAAGCGAGGGCCAGCGGGCTATCGCACGGGAGAAAGTCGCCGAACACGGACACGAGGAGCGGGTGACCGTCGGGGCGGGCGACGTACGCGACCTCGGGTTCGACCGGGACGTATTCGACGCGACGCTGTGTCTGGGTGGGCCGCTTTCGCATGTGCTTGACGCCGACAAACGGGCGGCCGCTGTGCGGGAAGTCCGTCGGGTAACAAAAGCCGGGAGTCCGGTGTTCGCGTCCGTCATGGGACGGCTCAATTGGCTGGTACTCTCACTGGTCGGCGAGTCGGAACACCTCGTCCATGCGGCCGAACTCGCCGAGACGGGCGATTACGACCGCCCCTTCGTGGCGCAACTCGGGCACGACGCGGCGTTCACCGAGACCCATTTCTTCCGCGCCGACGAGTTCGAGGCGCTGTTAGAGGCGGGCGGAGTAACCGTCGAGACGCTGGTCGGGCTGGAAGGGCTGGCGTCAGTACTCGCCGCCGCCCCGCTCCGGGGGACCGCTGACGAGCTGTCAGCGCACCAGCGGGCCGGTGTGCGAGCGCTCGTCGACGAACTCCGTACGGACCGGACCGCCGTCGACATGTCCGCACACATGCTTTCCGTCTGCCGGGCGTGAGTCGGCCACGCGGACAGTAGAGTGTGTGCTCGTGGGGACACGAGCGAGTGGCGGTCGCTTCGGCTGGGCCGCCTGCCCGTCCGATGGTCCGTCCACACAGTGGGTGACGGAACACGCGACCCCCGCACGTTTTTGACCGGGCGAACCTAACTCCGGGTAATGAGTCGTTCGCGCAAGCCTGACTGGCTGAAGATGCGGCCACCGTCGGGCGAGCGGTTCACCGATATCAAGCAGACGCTCCGGGACCGCAACCTCAACACGGTCTGTGAAGAGGCCAACTGCCCCAACCTCGGAGAGTGCTGGAGCGGGCGCGATGGACCGGGGACGGCGACGTTCATGCTGATGGGCGACCGCTGTTCGCGGGGCTGTAACTTCTGTGATGTCGAAACCGGTGGGATGGACCCGTTAGACCCCGACGAGCCACAACAGGTGGCCGACGCCGTCGCGGAGATCGGGCTGGACTACGTGGTGCTGACCAGCGTCGACCGCGACGACCTCCCCGACCAGGGCGCGGGCCACTTCGCCGAGACGATTCGCGCTATCAAAGAGCGCGACCCGTCGATTCTGGTCGAGTGTCTCATTCCCGATTTCCAGGGAGAACCGGACCTCGTCCGGAAGATCATCGACGCCAACCCGGACGTCATCGCCCACAACATCGAGACGGTCGACCGCCTCCAGTGGCCGGTCCGGGACCGCCGGGCGGGCTACGAGCAGTCCCTCTCGGTGCTTCGGCAGGTCGACCGCGAGAGCGACTGCTACAGCAAGACCAGCCTGATGCTGGGCGTCGGCGAGTACGCCCACGAGGTGTACCAGACGCTGTCGGACCTCCGGCAGGCCGGCGTCGACGTGGTCACCTTCGGCCAGTACCTCCAGCCCTCCCGCTCGCATCTGGAGGTCTCGGAGTACGTCCATCCGGACGCCTTCGATACCTGGCAGCGGGTCGCCGAGGAGGAGTTCGACTTCCTGTACTGCGCCTCGGGGCCGATGGTCCGGTCGTCCTACCGCGCCGGCGAACTGTTTGTCGAGAGCGTCCTGCGTGAGGGCCAGAGTGCAGACGAGGCGCGGGCGAAAGTGCGCGCTGACAACTGATACATCGGAGTTATCACTAATAAATTGGGCAGAATTTAAACCGTTTCAGAGTGTCTTATACCCCCGTATTCCCAGTAATACCCACGTCGGAGATATTTTTCAGCCCCGCGAAAGCTCTAAACGTAGTGCGAGTGAACAGTCGTCGTATGCCACTTCGACGGAGGCGGTTTCTATGAGTGTCCTCCAGCGCGACCCAGCGGACAGGGTACAGATTCTCGATGAAGACGGGACAGTGGTCGACGGCGCAACGGTGCCGGACCTCTCGGACGACGAACTGGTAGAGATGTATCGGTATCTCAAACTCGGCCGGCACTTCGACCAGCGGGCGGTGAGTCTGCAACGACAGGGCCGGATGGGGACCTACCCCCCGATGTCGGGACAGGAGGCCTCGCAGGTCGGCAGCGCCTTCGCTCTGCGCGACGGCGACTGGGCCTTCCCGAGCTACCGGGAGCATCTCGCCATGTACGTCAAGGGGTGGAATCTGTCGGACGACCTGTTGTACTGGATGGGGTCGGAGGCGGGTAATTCGCCGCCGGAAGACGTACAGGCGTTCTCGTTTGCGGTCCCGATTGCGACACAGATTCCGCACGCGACCGGGGCCGCGTGGGCCTCGAAGCTCAAGGGCGATGACACCGCTGCCCTCGTGTACTTCGGAGACGGTGCGACCTCCGAGGGCGACTTCCACGAGGGGCTGAACTTCGCGGGCGTGTTCGACGTGCCGGCGGTGTTTTTCTGTAACAACAACCAGTGGGCGATTTCGGTCCCGCGGGAGCGCCAGACGGCCAGCGAGACGCTCGCACAAAAGGCCAACGCATACGGCTTCGACGGCGTCCAGGTCGACGGGATGGACCCGCTCGCGGTGTATCAGGTGACTCGCGAGGCCGTCGAAAAGGCACACGACCCGCCCGAGGACGGACTCCGCCCGACGATGATCGAGGCAGTGCAGTACCGCTTCGGCGCGCACACGACCGCCGACGACCCGTCGGTGTACCGCGACGACAGCGAGGTCGAGCACTGGAAGCAGAAAGACCCGATTCCGCGGATGGAGGCGTTCCTCAGAGACCAGGGCCTGCTCGACGACGAGCGGGTCGGCGCCATCGACGAATCGATTCAGGAGGAGGTGGCCACAGCTATCGACGAGGCTGAGGCGACCGAGCGACCGGAACCGGAGGAGATGTTCGCGGACGTGTACGCGGAGATGCCACAGCGACTCGAACAGCAACTGGACTACCTCGAAGACCTGCGCGAGCGACACGGCGACGAGGTGCTACTGGAATGAGTACACAGGACGCAGACACACAGAGTTTGACGCTCGTACAGGCCGTCCGTGACGGCCTCTACGGCGAGATGGAGCGGAACGAAGACGTGGTCGTAATGGGTGAAGACGTCGGGAAGAACGGCGGCGTCTTCCGGGCGACGCAGGGACTCCACGAGGAGTTCGGTGACCAGCGGGTCATCGACACGCCGCTCGCGGAGGCCGGCATCGTCGGAACGGCCATCGGCATGGCCGCCTACGGGCTCCGGCCGGTGCCGGAGATGCAGTTCTCCGGGTTCATGTACCCCGCGTTCGACCAGATCGTCAGTCACGCCGCCCGACTTCGGAACAGGAGCCGCGGCCGGTACAATTGCCCGCTCACCGTTCGCGCGCCCTACGGCGGCGGCATCCGCGCGCCGGAACATCACTCCGAATCCAAGGAGGCGTTCTACGTCCACGAGGCGGGGCTGAAAGTCGTCGTCCCGTCGACGCCGAAGGAGACGAAGGGGCTGCTGACGGCGGCCATCCGGGACCCGGACCCCGTCATCTTCCTCGAACCGAAGCTCATCTACCGGTCGTTCCGCGAGGAGGTCCCCGACGACCCCTACACGGTCGAACTGGGTGAGGCGAAGGTCCGTCGTGAGGGGAGCGACGTGTCCGTGTTCACCTGGGGCGCGATGACCCGGCCGACGGTCGAAGCCGCCGAGGAACTGGCCGAGGAGGGCATCGACGCAGAGGTGATCGACCTGCGAACGCTGTCGCCGATGGACACTGACGCCATCGTCGAGTCGTTCAAGAAGACCGGGCGAGCGACTGTCGTCCATGAAGCCCCCAAGACCGGTGGACTGGCCGGCGAGATTATCGCCACCATTCAGGAGGAAGTCCTGTTGTACCAGGAGGCTCCCGTCACCCGGGTGACGGGCTTCGACGTGCCCTACCCGCTATACGCGCTGGAGGACTACTACCTCCCCGAACCCGCCCGCATCAAAGACGGTATCAGAGAGGCAGTGGAGTTCTGACGTATGTTCGAGTTCAATCTCCCGGACCTCGGTGAAGGGGTCGCAGAGGGTGAGGTGTTGACCTGGCACGTCTCGCCGGGCGACGCCGTCACCGAGGATCAGGTCCTCGCGGAGGTGGAGACCGACAAGGCCGCCGTCGACGTGCCGTCGCCGGTCGACGGCGTCGTGCAGGAACTGCACGCCGAAGTCGGCGAGATGGTACAGACTGGCGAGGTGCTCATCACTATCGACGAGGCGGGCGATGCCGAAGCGGACGACGCGGCGGCTGGCAGTGCGGACGACGCCGAATCGGCAGAAGCTACCACAGAGGCGGTAGCCGACGACGCTGCGAGCGAAACCACAGCGGCCGATGCGTCGGACCAGTCTGACGCAAGCACGGCCGACGGGCGCGTGTTCGCCTCGCCGAGCGTCCGTCGACTCGCCCGTGAGAAGGGGGTCGACATCGCGGCCGTCGACGGGAGCGGGCCGGGCGGTCGCGTCACCGAGGGGGATGTCGAGGCGGCCACAGCATCGGCCGCCGAGACGACCGACGGCGACGACGGCCCCACGTCGGTCGTTTCGGAGGCGTCCGACGACGGGGACGGCCCGACCACAGCAGTTTCGCAGGTCGACGATGCGAACACAGACGACGGGAATGCTGTCAAGTCAGCCGTCAGAAGTGTCTCCGGTGACGGACAGGCGGCCGCCAGTCGCGAGCAGACGCTGGCGACGCCAGCCACCAGAAAGGCCGCCCGCGAACTCGACGTGAACATCGACGCCGTCCCGACCGACCAGACCCGGGACGGCCAGCCCTACGTCGACGAGTCGGCCGTTCGGACGTACGCGGAGGCACAGCAGGCCGCGCAGGCGGCTGATGCCGAAGCCGTCAGCGCCGAAGCCGTCAGCGCCGAAGGTGGCGCAGCGGGAACGGCAGCCGAGGCGGGCGGCGCTGGGACCGAAACGACAGCCGTCGAGACAGGCGACGGCGAGCGCCGCGAACCGTACCGTGGCGTCCGTCGGTCCATCGGCGAACAGATGGCTCGGTCCCGGAGAGAGGTGCCCCACGCGACCCACCACGACCAAGTCGTCGTGTCTGGCCTCGTCGAGGCCCGTGAGCGGCTCGCCCCACTCGCCGAAGAACATGATGTCACCCTGACGTACACGCCCTTCGTGGTGAAATGCGTCGCCGCGGCGCTGGACCAGCACCCGGTGCTCAACACGGCGCTGGACACCGAAAACGAGGAAATCGTCTACAGAGACGTCCACAACATCGGCGTGGCGGCAGCGACCGACCACGGCCTTGTCGTGCCGGTCGTCGACGACGTGGACGGGAAGGGCCTGGTCGAACTCGCAGACGAGATCAACGACCTCGTCGGGCGGGCCCGAGAGCGTGACATCGAGCGGTCGGAGATGCAGGGCGGGACGTTCACCGTCACGAACTTCGGGGCCATCGGCGGCGAGTACGCCAGCCCGATAATCAACGTCCCCGAGACGGCGATTCTCGGGATCGGGGCGCTGAAGGAGCGGCCGGTGGCCGAAGACGGCGAGGTCGTCGCGAAACCCACGCTCCCGCTCTCGCTGGCAATCGACCACCGCGTCATCGACGGGGCAGACGCCGCGCGCTTCGTCAACACGCTCAAGGAGTACCTGGCGGACCCGACGCGGCTCCTGCTGGAGTAGCCGCTCGGGTTCGCAATCGAAACCGAAATTCGTCACTGGAACGACAGGGCTGGTGATGCCCTCCACGAGAGACACATGGATCTGGTACGGATTAGGCGCGCTGTTCGTCCTGCCGCCGGGATGTATGGCCCTCGCCCGGCTGTCGATGGAACTGTTCATATCGTCGGGGTCGGCCGGTGAAGCGAGTCTCGGAACGTTCCTCGGCGCGTTTGCTCTGACCGTCCTCGCCAGTTGGGCGAGTGTGCTGTTCAGCCTGCTTCTCACAGTCGGCCTCTTTCTCGACAGTCGACACCTCCGGCGGACCGACGGGGACTGGTCCCCGACACCGCTGTATGCGCTCGCCGGCATCGTCCACGGGGTGGGATCGACACTGCTCGCGGCGTTTGCGGTGTCGGTACCGGTCGTCGGCTACTATCTGTATCGGCGGCGCACGCGAGACACGACAGTGAGGTGAAGGGCGATAGCTTTTCACGGACCCGGACGAGGCACCGCTATGGTCGTTGGAGATGTCACTACTGGAACCGAACTGCTTGTTATCGGCGGCGGTCCGGGCGGCTACGTCGCCGCGATACGGGGCGCGCAACTGGGACTGGACACGACGCTCGTCGAGCGGGACGCCTACGGCGGGACCTGTCTGAATCACGGCTGTATCCCCTCGAAAGCGCTCATCTCGGCCTCGGACGTCGCCCACGACGCCCGACAGGCCGAGTCGATGGGCGTGTTCGCGGACCCGGCCGTCGACATGGCCGGGATGACAGAGTGGAAAGACGGCGTCGTCACACGGCTGACACGGGGCGTCGAATCGCTGTGTGAGAGCGCCGGCGTCAATCTGATTGAGGGGACCGCCGAGTTCGTCGACGACGGGACGGTCCGAGTCGCTCACGGCGGCGAGGGGCAGGGCTCGGAGTCGCTGTCGTTCGAACACGCCATCGTTGCGACGGGGAGCCGACCGATGGCGGTCCCCGGCTTCGAGTTCGACGGCGAGCACATCCTCTCCTCGAAGGACGCGCTCGCGCTCGAATCGGTCCCCGAGAAGCTGCTCGTCGTCGGCGCGGGCTACATCGGCATGGAGCTCTCGACGGTGTTCGCGAAACTGGGCGCGGAGGTCACGGTCGTCGAGATGCTCGACGACGTGTTGCCCGGCTACGAGGACGACGTCGCGGCGGTCGTCCGCGACCGCGCCGAGGATCTGGGAATCGATTTCAACTTCGGCGAGGCGGCCGACGACTGGGACGAGACAGACGAGGGCATTCGCGTCCAGACCGTCGACGAAGACGACTCGGTCACCGAGTACAATGCCGAGAAATGTCTCGTCGCGGTCGGCCGCGAGCCGGTCACGGACACGCTCGCGCTGGAGAATATCGACCTCCAGACGGACGAGAACGGCGTCATCCCGACCGACGACCAGTGCCGGACGGCGTTCGAGTCGGTGTTCGCAGTCGGCGACGTGGCCGGCGAGCCGATGCTTGCCCACAAGGCGATGGCCGAAGGCGAGGTCGCTGCGAGAGCCGCCGCCGGCGAACCGGCCGCGTTCGACCATCAGGCGATTCCCGCCGCGGTGTTCACCGACCCCGAGATCGCCACTGTCGGTATGACTGAGAGCGAGGCCGAAGCGGCGGGCTTCGACCCGGTCACTGGGCAGATGCCGGTACGGGCAAACGGCCGCGCGCTCACGGTCAATGAGAAGGAGGGCTTCGTCCGCGTCGTCGCCGATGCCGATGAGGAATTCCTGCTCGGGGCGCAGATCGTCGGCCCGGAAGCATCGGAGCTTATCGCCGAACTCGGGCTGGGTATCGAGATGGGCGCGCGACTAGAGGACATCGCCGGGACGATTCACACGCACCCGACGCTCTCCGAAGCGGTCCACGAGGCGGCCGCGGCGGCACGCGGCGAAGCGGTTCACACGCGCTGAGAACATTTTGGGCTGATTCGCGAAGATCAGTCAAACACAACTCTGTGGGCGTTTACTGACAGAGAGGCAGAATTTTGCGCCGTGCAAAAGGGTTATATTGTGGATTGAGTAAACTGTCGGTGACTAGGAACCGGTAAGATATGTCTACTGACTCACAGCCCGACGATACCATCGCCCAGGCGATCATTTCGGGGTCGACGTACGAGCGACTCCGCTATGAACGCCACTCGTATCTCAGACAGACCGTCCCGCGGACGCTCGCGCTCCAGAGCGCCCTGCTTGGTGCGCTGGCACTGTTACTACCGATCTACGGCCTGTATCCGGACAGCACCGCGGCGTTTCTCCCGTCGATCGACCCCGGCGTCGCTTCGCCGAAGGTGCTGTTGCTCGGACTGTTCGGCGGCTTCTTGCAGTTGTTCGGTGCGACGGTGCTCGTCGGGTCAGTTCTCTACCGGGTCCGGCTTGCGCCGCTGACCGAGCGACAGGCGCACGCGGCGCTCAACGCCGAGGACTTCGCCCGCTACGTCGGCCTTGGAACCGGCGGACTGGCGATCGTGCTCTCGCTTTGCCTGTTCGCTGTCGGCCTGGGCGGTGGTGACGCAGTGTCCGCATACATCGCGTCCACGGGTCGAAACCCGTTCGTCGACTCCGGGTTCGGCCTGTCGGTTGCGACGGTCTCACTGCTCGCCTTCGTCGCCAGCGTGACGGTTTTTTACGCCTCGCGATACCTTCTCGTTCACCTCGCGCTGTTCCATCGTAGCAACGAGTGAGGAGTGTCACCGTTGACCTCCTCCCACGCCTTCAGGCGTGGGCTTTCGCCTTGCTCCCGCTGTAACGATACAGCAGTAGCGGGATTTCGCGTCCGTGAAAAGTCGAAGACGCCGTCAGTTAGTCGCGACGTCGTTGATACCTGACTGTATCAAGAACCACGAAATGGGACCGAAGACGACGAACAGCAGGAACAGGACCACGCCGCTCTGGTCGGTGACGGCTTCCGCCGCGTTTGAGATCTGCCAGATCCCGATGATGTTTACGAGAGGAATGACTGCCAAAATGGGAGTCAGGTTCTGGTCTGTCCCTGCATCGAGTTGCTTGGCAGTCTTGTACAGCCAGTACAGGCCGTAGAGCGTTCCAGTCACGACAAACAGGACGACCTGCAGGCCGAGTGACCCGTCTTCGAACGCGGTTGCGTCAGTCACTTGCGGTGTTGCTGACATACAGTCGCTATTCGCTCACGCTTGCTGAAAAAAGTACACCCGCTGTAGATTCGCAAGCAGTCAGACGGGTGCCTGTCTGACACGGCACTGACGAGGACCTGGCACGGTTGTCCTGAACGGCGGCTGACGCCACCGAGACAGCGCCAGACGAATACCGCGACCGCCCCGGCACAGCGCTTGCCGATGACCACGGTTCTTTTGGTTCCCACCGCTGTACCCCGGGTATGACCACTGTTACCCTGGGTCCCGAGGGGACCTACTCCCACCGCGCCGCACAGGCAGTCACCGACGACGAGATATCCTTCTCCGAGTCGGTGACCGCCATCGTCGAAGCCGTCGCCAGCGGCGAGGCCGAGCGCGGCGTCGTCCCGGTCGAGAACAGCATCGAGGGCTCCGTCACGGAATCGCTCGACGCCTTCGCGGAGTACGACGTTGCCGTCGTCGAGGAGATCATCACACCGATCCGCCACGCGCTGCTCGCACAGGACGAGTCGTTCTCGCTGGTGGCCAGCCACGCGCAGGCGCTGGCCCAGTGTCGGGGCTGGCTCGACGAGCACTACCCCGGCGTCAACGTCGAGGCCGTCGCGTCGACGGCCCGCGGCGTCGAGCGCGCCCGCGGCGACGCGGACATCGCCGCAATCGGCCACCCCGAGAACGCGACCAACGGGACCGAACTGAAAGTGCTCGCCGAGGACATCCAGGACCAGTCCTCGAACGCCACCCGCTTCGTCGTCGTCGCCCCGACGAGCGAGCGCAGCGAGGCCGGCGGCAAGACCTCCTTCATCGTCTACCCCGACGTCGACTACCCCGGGCTGCTGCTGGAACTGCTGGAGCCGTTCGCCGACCGCGACATCAACCTCACCCGCGTCGAATCTCGACCCAGCGGCGAGCGCCTTGGCGACTACGTCTTCCACATCGACATCTCGGCCGGCCTCTACGAGCAGCGCACGCAGGACGCCCTCGCCGACATCGAAGACATCGCCGAGAAGGGCTGGGTCCGCCGGCTGGGGTCGTACGACTCGCAGACGGTTGTCAACTGAGTCAGCGGGACACCGCCGGCCCCGTTCAAGCGTTAAGTCCCGGGCCCGTGTACCCCCGTGTATGTCTGACCGCGATCCGTTCAGCGAGATCGAGCGCGCGTTCGATATGCTGGGAGAGCAGTTCGGCGTCGACATGGGCGCTATTCCAGTGGACGTCGTCGACGAGGGCGACGCCTTCGTCGTCCACGCGGACCTGCCGGGCTACGACAGCGACGACATCGACGTCCAGCTCGTCGAGGACCGAGAGGTCACCATCAGCGCCACGTCGAGCCGGGAGCAAGAGTCGACTGACGGCCAGTACGTCCAGCGCGAGCGCCGCCAGCAGTCGCTGAGCCGGTCGGTCCGTCTTCCCGAGTCCGTCGACGAAGCGGAGACCACTGCGAGCTACGACAACGGCGTTCTCACCGTTCGGCTTGAGAAGATCGTTCACAGCGAGGGCGACGACGGGACGGACATCCCAGTGAACTGACGATGGTGCTCGAACCCGGCACGGACGTGCCGACGATCAGGGCGACGAACCAGCACGGAAACCCGGTCCAGCCCGCCTTCGAGCAGCCGACGGTGCTGTACTTCTATCCGGCGGACGACACGCCGGGGTGTACGACGGAGGCGGAACAGTTCGAGGAGCACGCAAACCGGTTCGAGGACGCCGGCGTCTCGGTGTACGGCGTCTCGACCGACGGCGTGGAGAGCCACCGCGACTTTGCCGAGGCGAACGGCATCAGCTTCGACCTGCTGGCCGACCCCGAGGGGCGACTGTCCGAAGCGTTCGATGTGTCGCTGGTCGACGGACGGAGCCAGCGGACGACGTACGTCATCGCGAAGGAACGCGTCGTCGCCGTCTACGAGCGTGTCGGTCCCGACGGCCACGCGGCGAGCGTCTTCGAGGACCTCGTCGACACTGGATTAGTCAGCACCGAGTAGGCCGCAACAGGCCGTGTGGCGGACGCTCGGCTACTCGTCGATGTCGATGGCCGGGCGACCGGGACCGGCTTTGCCGACGAGGTCGGGGTCCGCTTCCGCTGGTCCCTGAACGGTTACGTCAGCGCCGAACTCTCGTTCGATGAGCCACGCGGCCCGTTCGAGCGCCGCCTGTTCGCGCTCGGGCGGCAGTTGCTCGTCCAGCGACTGCGCGCGGCCGGCCAGTTCCTTGGCGAAGTCCGCGGCCGCCTCGCCCTGCTCGCGCAGTTCCTCGTCCTGCATGACGGTCCCGACGACGTTGCCGTCGGCGTTTCGAGCGAGGTCCAGCACGCGGTGCTTCCACTGGGGCGCGACGGCGAGCGTGATGGTCTGTGGGTCCTCGATGCCGACCGTGTCGACGATATCGCGGATGTCCTCGCGGGTGTTCTCGACCAGCCGGCGCTCCATCTCGTAGTCTTCGGGGGCTTCAGCAGCCGGCCACTCGGCCTCCGCGATGAGGGCGTCGTGGCCCAGTTCGGCCCACATCTCCTCGGCGGCGTGGGGGGCGACCGGGGCGAGCAGTTTCGCCGCCGTCGCCAGCCCGCGCTCGAAGGTGTCGGCGTCGGGGGTAGTCGCTTCCTGATACCGGCGCAGCAGCGACACCAGTTCCCGCACGGCCTGGAGCGCGTGGTTGAACCGGAAGTCCTCGAACTCGGCCGTCGCGTTCGCCGCGGTGGCGTCGATTTCGCGGGCGACGTAGGCCGCGATGTCGTTGGTCTCCCCTGTATCAACTTCGCCGCTTGCGTACTCCGAAACCAGCGTGTACACGTTCTGGAGGAAGCTGTGGGCGGACTGCACACCCTCGGGGCTCCAGGCGAACTCCTTCTCTGGCTGGGCGGCCTCCATGATGAACAGCCGGGCCGTGTCCGCGCCGTACTCCTCGATGATGCGCTGTGGCGAGACGCCGTTGCCCAGGCTCTTGGACATCTTGTTGCCGTCCTCGCCCAGCACCATCCCCTGGTTCGTGAGGTTGGTGAAGGGTTCGCGGACGCCGTCGACCATGTCGAGGTCGTCCAGTACCTTCGTGAAGAAGCGAGCGTACAGCAGGTGCATCACGGCGTGTTCGATGCCGCCGACGTACTGGTCGACCGGCATCCAGTCGCTGGCCCGCTCGGTGTCGAAGGGGGCGTCGTCCATCTCCGGCGAAGTGTACCGCAGGAAGTACCACGAGGAGTCGACGAAGGTGTCCATCGTGTCCGTCTCCCGCACCGCGTCGGCCCCGCAGTCGGGGCAGTCGACGTGCTTCCACTCCTCGGCGGCGTCCAGCGGGTTCCCGGTGGTGTGGACGAACTCCGGCAGTTCGACGGGAAGGTCCTCGTCGGGGACCTCGACGTAGCCACAGTCCTCGCAGTGAATCATCGGAATCGGGGTGCCCCAGTAGCGCTGGCGGGAGATGCCCCAGTCCCGGAGGTTGTACTCGGTTCGGTGTTCGCCGTCGAACTCCTCGACGAACCGGTCGCGGGCCTCGGCGCTCGCCAGCCCGTCGAACTCGCCGCTGTTGACCAACAGGCCGTCCTCGGGATACGCTGCCGCCTGTACGTCGATGTCCTCGGGGTCAGCGTCCGCATCATCTGTCGGTTCGACGACCTGCACGATGTCGATGTCGTGGGCCTCGGCGAACTCGTGGTCGCGTTCGTCGTGGGCCGGCACGGCGTACAGCGCGCCCGTCCCCACGTCGGTCAGCACGTAGTCCGCGACGTAGACGGGAATCTCCTCGCCGGTGGCGGGGTTTTCGGCGTACTCGCCGGTGAACACGCCGGAGGTCACGTCCAGTTCATCCTCGTCGGCCCGCTCGGCGGTCTCGATGTACTCGGCGACCTCGTCGTTGTCTTCGGCGATTTCCTGAGCGACGGGGTGGCCCGGGGCCAGCGAGAAGAACGTCGCGCCGTGGATGGTGTCCAGACGGGTCGTGAAGATGTCCACGTCGCCGTAGTCGCCGACCTCGAAGGCGACGCTCGCGCCCTCCTGCTTGCCGATCCAGTTGCGCTGCATCTCCCGGACGTTGTTCGGCCAGCCGTCGAGGTCGTCTAAGTCTTCCAGCAGTTCCTCGGCGTAGTCGGTGATGGTGAAAAACCACTGGTCCATCTCGCGGGCCTCGATTGGCGTGTCACAGCGCCAGCACAGTTCCGCCTCGCCCTCGACCTGCTCGTCAGCGAGGACGGTCTCACAGGAGGGACACCAGTTCAGTTCGGCGGCCTGGCGCTCGACCAGCCCTTCCTCGCGGAACTGCTTGAAGAGCCACTGGTTCCACTGGTAGTACTCGGGCTCACAGGTCGCCAGCTCCCGGTCCCAGTCGTAGCCAAAGCCCATCTCCGTGAGTTGCTCGCGCATCGAGTCGATGCACTGCATCGTCCAGTCCCGCGGGTTGGTGTCGCGTTCCTCGGCGGCATTCTCCGCGGGGAGGCCGAAGGAGTCCCAGCCCATCGGGTGGAGGACGCTCTCGCCGCGCATCCGCTCGAAGCGGGCGTAGGCGTCCGTGATAGTGTAGTTCCGGACGTGGCCCATGTGGAGGCTCCCGGAGGTGTACGGGAACATCGCCAGGACGTACTCCGGGTCGGTCTCGTCGTCGTCGATCCGGAACACGTCGGCCTCGTCCCACGTGCGCTGCCACCGGGGCTCGATCTCCGTGTGATCGAACCCCCGCTCGCGTTCCTCACCGGTCGTGGTCATGATATCGGAACATCCGGCAGCGACCGTGCTATACCTTTCCCTTCGGGAGGCTATCAGGGTCGGCCGCACGAGCCCACAAGCCGAATGGATGTGAATCCGGGGGACCGGCGTACCACAGAGCGGTAGCGTCGCCGCAGGTCGACCAGCCGCCGGCTATGCCTGACAGTCGACGTTGCCGATGTCGAATCGAGCGCCGCCCGACTCGCTCTCGGACATGGAGATCGTCCAGCCGTGGTCCGCGGCGACCCGGCGAGCGACGTAGAGTCCGAATCCGGTGTTCTCCGGGACAGCGGTGTGGCCCGCGTCGAACACGCGCTCCGGCGGTTCGACATCGATGCCCGGGCCGTCGTCAGCGACGAAGAAGCCGTCGGCCGTCGTACCGACGGTGACGGTGACCGACGCTCCAGCGTGTTCGAGCGCGTTCTGGAACAGTATCTGGAGCAACAGCCCGGCGGACTCCTGATCGGCGACAATGCGGGTGTCCCCATCGAAAGTCAGACACGCCTCACTGCCGGCGAGGGTGTCCCACACCTCCCGACTGAGACGGGAGAGCCAGACGTGTTTTCGCTTCGGAACCTGTTCGATCTCGTCGCGCTGGCTCGAGCGGTTCGGATCGCTCGTGGAGAGTTCGACCACGGTATCGATAATCGTCGAGATCTGGGAGAGCGACTCCTCGATGTCGGCGGTCGAATCGTCACAGTCAGCCAGTTCTTCGAGTCGCCCGTAGGCGATCTGGAGTTCGTTTCGAAGCTCGTGAGACGCCACGAGTGCGACTTTCACCATCCGTTCGTGCTGGCGGCGAAACGCGTGCTCGCGGAGCTTTCGCGCCGTGATATCCTGAGTGTGTCCGACGATTCCCCGAACGTTCCCAGCGGAATCGTACCACGGCATCTTGCGGGTGCGGACGTACGACGCGTCGAGATCGAGGAACTCCTCCACTTCGATCCGGTCCGTGTCGCCCTCGATAACGTCCATCTCATCACGCAGGGCCGCTTTCGCGTGTTCATCGGCCAGTTCCGGGACCTCGACGTCGGTGAGGCCGAGCCGGTCGGTCGGCTCGTTGAACCCCCGACCCATCAGGACGTGTCGGGCCTGCTCGTCTTTCGCGTACAGGTGGTCCGGCAGCTCGTTGAACAGGGAGAGCAACAGCGTCTCCATCGGGGACGGCGGGCGTCCGGCAACAGTCGGTGGCTCAGCGTCGAGACTGTCCCGGAGGGTCTCGGCGACGGCGTCTTCGAGACGTGTCGACGCCTCGACGGCCGTCACGTCGAGGGCATCCGGGACCGCCGACGGGTCCTCGCCAGCGACGATCACCGGCAAGTCGGGAAACAGCTTCCTGACGCCGTACGCGATATCGGTTCCGGACTGGCCATCGACTGTTTCGGGCAGAACGAGAGCGTGGAACGTCGAATGGGTGAGCGTGTCAAAGAGGGCCGTGAGGTCCGACAGATGCGTGATCGAAGCCGGCGTCTCAGCGAGAGCGGATTCGAGAGTCCCGGTATCCAGCCTGTCGGCTGCGACGACGAGCACAGATTTGCTACCCATAGTGCGTTCCCAGTGACCAAACTATTGTGTGTGGTGGACTGTCACTGTTTCGGGTGTTTCGAGGACCAGACGCCGCTCACAACTGCCAGTGCAGCGATGTCGCCCGGACTGTCGAGCCGATAGCGTCGCCGGTACTCCGGCCGAGAGAGCGGCGCCCCACACAAGATTTTTGCCGGTCTCGGCTGGTGTCGGGAGTGTATGGTACACTGCCCTGACTGCCAGACCTCGCTCGAAACGGCCGACGACATCGAGTTCGTCGAAGTGGACGCCAAGACCGGCTTCATCAAAGCCTCCAAGCGCTTTTACACCGCCAACTGCGCGGCCTGTGGCGTCACTATCGGTAGCGGCGTCGCCGGCGCGAAGTCCAACGGAGGTGCAGCCTGATGGTCCACTGTCCGGAATGCGACGCGGAGATGGCCAGCCCGGACGACGTAGAGTTCCTCGACATGGAATCGACGACCGGCTTCTTTACGGCCTCTAAACGGTTCTACCTCGTGGCCTGTGACAACTGCGGGGCTGCCATCGGCAGCGGCGTCGCCGGTGCGATGTAGCCGCCGGGCCTAGGCTTATACACGTCTCAATGCAAGAGAAAGTATGGCGGAATCACCTGACGACGACGCGAAGGACAGCGGACGACTGCCGAAGGCCCTCCGGTCGGTCACGCCGGGGTCGCGGAGCCGTCCCAACGAGGGGATGGACGTGATCGGCTGGGGCATGCTCGCCGGCCTGCTCGTCCTGCTGGTCCCGCTCCTGCCGTTTATCATCATCGTCTGGGGCATCTCGAAAGTGACCGACATGCTCACGCCCTCGTCGTAATCAGGTCGTATCGGTATCGACGAGGGAAAACGGCGTTCCGTCGCCGTCGGCGCTTGCGTTCTCGTAAACGACGTGCGCGGCCGCGACGTCCTGGATAGCTAGTCCCGTGGAGTCGAAGAGGGTTATCCTGTCGTCGTCGGTCCGCCCCGAGAGGGTGCCCGCGACGATGTCGCCGAGTTCCCCGTGGAGATTGTGGTCGGTCAGGACCCCCTCGCCCCACGGGACGTTGATCTCGCCGGAGTGGGTGCACTGTTCGTAGTTGTCGATGACGAGTTTCGCGTCCAGCAGCGTGCGTTCGTCGTGTTCCTGCTTGCCGGCGGCGTCGGCTCCGATGGCGTTGATATGTGTGCACTTTCCGACCCACTCCCGGTCCACGATGGGTGACTCGACGGGCGTAATCGTCGACAGCACGTCACAGCCGGCGGCGTCCTCGATGGTGCCCGCCCGCACGTCGAACCGGTCGGCGAACGCGTCGACGAACGCCTGCTGTTTCTCCGCGTCCCGGTCGGCGACGACCACCGTCTCGATATCTCGGACCGACGAGATAGCGTCCAGTTGCGTGTGGGCCTGCGTGCCGGCCCCGACCAGCCCAAGGGAGTCGGCGTCGGCGACGGCGAGATGATCGGTGGCGACGGCGGCCGCCGCCCCGGTCCGCAGGCGCGTCAGAACGGTGCCGTCCATCACGGCCAGCGGGAACGCCGTCTCGGGGTCCGAGTAGATGAGCGTCCCGAGAACGGTCGGCAGGTCGTGGTCACGGGGGTTGTCCAGGTGGACGTTCACCCACTTGACCGCGGCGGCGTCCCACGTCTCCGCGTTGACGTAGGCCGGCATCGACCTGAAGTCGCCGTTGTACTGCGGCAGGTCGACGTAGGACTTGGCCGGCATGATGGTGTTCTCCCTGGCATCGGCGGCGAAGGCCGCGGCGACCGCGTCGATGACTGCCGGCATCGTCGCATGATCCTCGACCGCGTCCGCGCCGAGAAGTAGCGTCTGCATACGGTATGTTGACACTCGACGATATTCAGCCCTCCGCCGTCACAGGGGTTATATCGCCACACGACCAGTCACGGGTATGCGTCGCGGGGCGGCGATTGCCGCGGTCTGTCTCTGTCTGCTGAGCGCCGGGTGTGCCGGTCTGTTCGGGGACGGCTCGGCCGCCAGGGAGACGGTGACACCGGCTCCAGTCCCGACCGCGGACGCGCCGACGAGCCCCGAACAACGGGCCCCGGGCGTCGTCGGCGACCGCGTCGTCAACGCCACCGCGCTCGGCCGCGCCCACGTCAGCCAGCTCTCGAACACCTCCTATCGCGTCCACCACACCAGGACCGTCATGAACGGCAGCGGCCTGCACAGCCGCGTCCGGACCCGTGCCAGCGTCAGCGCGGGCTACGAGTCGTACACGGCCACCCGAACGATATCCGGGGAGAGTGTGACAGCGCGTGAGATCCATAGCACCTGGCGGGACGGCCGTGCGCTCAGGCGGACGACCATCAACGGGCCGACGTCGGCGGAAGTGGTCGCGGACAGCCGCGGTATCGGTGGCCCGCCACGCTCACCTCGGGCCGCGCTGTTCTTCGAACCCACGTTCAACGGGCGTCTCATAGCGCTGCTTTCCGCCACTAACATCACATCCATCCGCCCCGGCGACGAGGTCATCAAGCAACTGTACGGCGTTCCGTTGTATCGCATCAAAGGAACCGGGTCGGCCGACGACAGCGCGGTTGCCACCCGTCCCGTCGACCGTGTGACCAACGTCTCCCTCTCGGCGACCGTGACGCCCAACGGCGTCGTCCGAGGCTACGCGCTCCAGTACACGGTCGTGAACGGAACGGATACCCACAGAGTGACCGAGATTCTCCGCTACAGCGATCTCGGAACGACGGACGTGGTGTTCGAAGACCGACAGCGGACCGAACGCCATCGAAACCGAACAGCGCGTCCCGAATGACGCGAGCAACGGCTGGACGCCGTCGAATCAGTCACAAAACGGAGAGAGGCCCCCACCCGCTGTCACCAGTCCGTCCCACCAAACGGACCGGGACAGTCGATACTTCGCAGAGACGTACCTAACTGTTTCTCCGGTTTCACGTCTCGATATACACGCTGAGATGACTCGGCGCGTTACAGAACCGCAAAAAAACCGAACCGCAAGCGGCGATTCGCTCGTTCGGAGACTTCGCTCCGCTCAGAACCTCGCTGTTCGCGGCTTTCGCCGCTCACTATTCGAGGGCCCCTCACTTCGTTCGGCCCCTCGCTTACATCATGCCGCCCATACCGCCGCCCATGCCGCCCATACCGCCAGGGGCGCCACCGGGGCCGCCGGGGCCACCTTCGTCGCCGCCGGAGGTCGAGAGCTCGCCGGCAGCGATGATGTCGTCGATCTTGAGGACCAGGTTCGCGGCCTCTGCAGCCGAGGAGATCGCCTGTCGCTTGGCGTGGGCCGGCTCGACGACGCCGGTGTCGAGCGTGTTCTCGACGTCACCGGAGAAGACGTTCAGGCCGGCACTGACGTCGCCGTCCTCGTGAGCGGCGCGCAGGTCGACCAGCGTGTCGATGCTGTCGAGACCGGCGTTCTCGGCGAGGGTGCGCGGGATGATCTCCAGCGCGTCGGCGAAGGACTCGATAGCGAGCTGTTCGCGGCCTTCGACGCTGTCGGCGTAGTCGCGGAGCCGGCGAGCGACTTCGACTTCTGGTGCGCCGCCGCCGCCGAGGACGCTGCCGTTGGCGACCGTCGCCGCGACGACGTCGAGCGCGTCCGTGACGCCGCGTTCGAGTTCGTCGACGACGTGGTCGGTCGAGCCACGGAGCAGGAGAGTGACGCCGTGGGCCTCGTCGCCGCTGCCCTCGACGTAGAACAGGCCTTCGGCCTCGTCGCGGGTGATGGAGCCGTGCCCGAGGTCCTCCGCGGTCGCGGAGTCGAGGTCCGAGACGATGCGGGCCCCGAGGACTTCCTTGAGGAACTCGATGTCGGACTTCTTGGCGCGGCGGACGGCCAGGATGCCCTTCTCGGCGAGGTAGTGCTGGGCCATGTCGTCGATGCCCTTCTGGCAGAAGACGACGTCAGCGCCGGTGTCGGCGATCTGGTCGACCATCCGCTTGAGCTGCTCTTCTTCCTTGTCGAGGAAGTTCTGGAGCTGGCTCGGGTCGTCGACGGAGAGCTGCGCGTCGACCTCGGTCTCGTCGAGTTCGATGGCCGTGTCGACCAGCAGGACGTCGGCGTCGTCGACTTCGGTCGGCATCTCCTCGTGGACCGGGTCCTTGTCGATGACCGCGCCTTCGAGGAGTTCAGAGTTGCCGGCGGAGCTGCCGGTCTGGGTCTCGATGTTGAGGTATTCGAGGTCGGCGATGACGGAGCCGTCCTCGGCCTCGACGGTGACGGCGTTGACCGCGTCGACGATGAGCTGGGCGAGCAGCTCCTTGTTGAGCTCCGCGCCCTTGCCCGTCATCGAGGTTTCGGCGACTTTCTTCAGGAGTTCCTCGTCGTCGGGGTCGACTTCCGTGGCGATATCCGCGATTTCGTCCTTGGCCTGCGTGGCGGCCATGTCGAACCCTTTGATGATCGCCGTCGGGTGGATGTCCTGTTCGAGGAGGTCCTCGGCGTTCTTGAGGAGTTCGCCTGCGATGGCGACGGCGGAGGTGGTGCCGTCACCGGCCTCGTCTTCCTGTGTCTCGGCAACCTCGACGATCATCGAGGCTGTCGGGTTGTCGATGTCCATCTCCGAGAGGATGGTGACGCCGTCGTTCGTGACGGTGACGTCACCCATCGAGGAGACGAGCATCTTGTCCATCCCCTTCGGGCCGAGCGTCGAGCGTACTGACTCGGCGACCGCGCGAGCGGCCGAGATGTTGTGTTCCTGTGCAGACTTGTCCTTCATCCGCTGGGAGTCCTCTCCCAGGATGATCATCGGCTGGCCCTGCATCTGGCGTTGGCTCATAATCAAGCGAAGATTGCATGTGGTTCTATATAAAAGTACGGGTTATGGGGCGTTCGTCGGTCACCCATTGAGACAGCCAGAACAGGTGAAACCACCAGACAGAGGGAGTACGGTCCGTCGATAGTGGTAGCTGTTGGCACGCCCCATCAAGCGAGCGACGACCTGTTTATATATTCACTCGACGGGTTCCGTCCAGTGGACCGTGACCGACCCGACGACGAAGGCGTCTTTCGAGTCGGTGTCCCGTCGGAACTGGATCGTGTTCTTACCGAGGTGCAGTCGCTCGGGCGCAATCGTGTCCATCCAGAGCTGCCACCCCTCGCCAGGCGCGATGTCGAACCCCGACAGCGCCTCGCCGTTGACAACGATTTCGTGGTCGAAGTCCTCGACGTCGAACACCTGCATCTGCACGTACGGGTCATCCGGTGACGAGGTGGAGATGTCGAAGGAAACCGGATCGGTCGAATCACCGGTGTACTCGGCCCAGGGAACGTCGAGCGAGTCCGCCGACGGGCCGAGGAGCTGCTGGAACTGACAGAGCGCGTAGTTGGCACGACGTGACATACGGGTTACGTCTCCCGGGCGGTATAAAAATCAGTGGTCAGTTGCGGTCGCAGTGTCACCCAGAGGGAACAGAGCACGCACAGGAGAGCGGAGCGCCTATGAGTAGGGGGCTGTTGCCAGTCGGTATGGACGCTGCGCTTGGCCCGCCCGAGAAGATGGCCGAGCTCGAGGAGGACCTGACGCCGATGATGGCGCAGTACTACGAGCTGTGCCGTCAGTACGACGACGCCCTGGTCCTCTTTCAGGTCGGGGACTTCTACGAGGCCTTCTGTGCGGCCGCACAGCGGGTCGCCCGGCTGTGTGAGATCACGCTGACCCAACGCGAGGACTCGACCGGCGAGTACCCGATGGCCGGCATCCCCATCGACAACGCCGAGTCCTACGTCGAGACACTGCTGGACGCGGGCTATCGGGTCGCCATCGCCGATCAGGTCGAGGACCCCGACGAGGTCAGCGGCGTGGTCGAGCGGGCGGTGACGCGGATCGTCACCCCCGGCACACTCACGGAGAGCGAACTGCTGGGCGGGGCGGACAACAACTACGTCGCCGCCCTGACCGCTGGCGAGCGGTACGGGCTGGCGTTACTGGATATCTCGACCGGCGACTGCTACGCGACCAGTGTCGGCTCCGAAACCGCCGTCGCCGACGAACTCAGCCGGTTCGGCCCGGCGGAAGCCATCGTCGGACCGGAGGTCGACGTAGACAGGGACGCCGTCTTCGGCCCGGCCTGTCTGGTGACGCGGTACGACGCGGCCGCCTTCGACCGGGAGCGCGCCGAGGACCGCGTGGGGCAGTACTTCGGCCCGCCGGAGCGCCTGCTCGCAGGCGACGCGGAAATCCGGGCCTGTGGCGGCCTGCTGGCCTACGCTGAGTACACCCGCGGCAGCAGCGGCGCGGTCGGCCCCGACGGCGAACCGGTCGACGCGGACGTGGACCCCGCCGGCACGCTCGACTACCTCAACCATCTCACGCGGTACGACCCGCGGGAGTACATGCTACTCGACGCCGTGGCCGTCGAGAGCCTCGAACTGTTCGAGCGGCGCTCGGTCCGGGGCCACGAGAACCGCACGCTAGTGGACACGGTCGACGAGACCGCCTGTGCGCTGGGGCGGCGGAAGCTGACCGACTGGCTCCGCCGGCCGCTGCTGGACACCGACCGCATCGAGGCCCGCCACGGCGCGGTCGCGGAACTCCAGCGAGACCCCGCGACCCGCGAAGCGCTCTCGGGTCTGCTCGCGGATGTGTACGACCTCGAACGGCTCATCTCGCGTGTCTCTCGCGGCCGGGCGAACGCGCGCGATCTCCGGTCGCTGGCCGCCACGCTGTCGGTCGTGCCGGACATCCGGGACCACCTCGCGGACGCCGACGCCCGGCTGCTCGCGGACCTGCACGCCACGCTGGACCCGCTGGTCGACACCCGCGAGGAAATCGAGGCGGCGATCCGCCCGGACCCGCCACAGCAGGTGACGGAGGGCGGCGTCATCCGCGAGGGCTACGACGAGGAACTGGACCGGCTGCGCTCGACCGAGCAGTCGGGCAAGCAGTGGATCGAGGACCTCGAAGCCAGCGAGCGCGAGCGCACCGGCATCGACTCGCTGAAGGTCGGCCACAACTCGGTGCATGGCTACTACATCGAGGTGACCAACGCCAATCTCGATTCCGTCCCCGATGACTACCAGCGCCGCCAGACGCTGAAAAACAGCGAGCGCTACTACACGCCGGAACTCAAGGAGCGCGAAGAGGAGATCCTCCGGGCCGAGAGCGCGGCCGACGATCTGGAGTACGACCTGTTCTGTGCGGTCCGTGACGAGGTGGCCGGCGAGGCCGAGCGCGTGCAGGCGCTTGCCGACCGCCTCGCCCGACTGGACGTGCTGGTCTCTTTCGCCGAGGTCGCGGCGCAGTACGACTACTGCCGACCCACCGTCGGCGGCGACGGCATCGATATCACCGCCGGCCGCCACCCGGTCGTCGAGCGGACCGAGGACGCCTTCGTCCCCAACGACACGCATCTGGGCAGCGGGCCAGTCCCGGCGAGTGGAGACGGAAGCGGCGTCGCGGCGGACGATATACAGCCCTTCCTCGCTGTCGTCACGGGGCCGAACATGAGCGGGAAATCGACGTACATGCGTCAGGTCGCGCTGATCTGCCTGCTCGCACAGGCGGGGAGCTTCGTCCCCGCGAAGGCGGCCGACCTCCCGATTCTCGACCGGGTGTTCACCCGCGTCGGGGCCAGCGACGACATCGCCGGCGGCCGCTCGACGTTCATGATCGAGATGACCGAACTGGCGACGATTCTGGACGCGGCGACGGCCGACTCGCTGGTCCTGCTGGACGAGGTCGGTCGCGGCACGTCGACAGCCGACGGGCTGGCTATCGCCCGCGCCGTCACGGAGCATCTCCACGACGAGGTCGGCGCGTACACGCTGTTTGCGACCCACCACCACGACCTGACGGCCGTCGCCGCGGCGCTGCCCGGCGCGACCAACCGCCACTTCGAGACCAG
The DNA here is from genome assembly GCF_037078395.1 of Haloarcula sp. CGMCC 1.6347. Taxonomy (NCBI): domain Archaea; kingdom Methanobacteriati; phylum Methanobacteriota; class Halobacteria; order Halobacteriales; family Haloarculaceae; genus Haloarcula; species Haloarcula sp. CGMCC 1.6347. The sequence continues at coordinate 1,432,079 of NZ_JAYMGX010000002.1, read as the reverse complement.
CCGCGAGGACGACGACGTGCGCTTCGACCACGAACTCGCGCCCGGTCCCGCGGCGGCCTCCTACGGCGTCGAGGTGGCGAGCATGGCGGGCGTGCCCGAATCCGTCGTCGACCGGTCGCGGGACCTCCTGACGGATGCCGAGACGGCCGACTCCGACACAGATTCCACTGCCACGGAGACTGGGCCGACGGAGAACGGAACAGCGGTGGCCTCGGCCGGCGAGGGTGGAGCGGACGGCCACACACAGGAGGCGCTTCGGACGAACGGGTCGGCTTCCGAGGCCGAACTGCCGGCGGCCGTGGCAGAGCAACTGGCGTCGCTCGATGTCGCGACGATGACGCCCATCGAGGCGATGAACGCGCTCGCGGACCTGCAGGACCGACTTGAATAACAGCCGCGGTCAACTATCGCTGGCACTGGCCCGTTCGTCGTGTGGGCAGGCGAACATGGTCGCGACGAGCTTCTGTTCGGCGGCCCGCAAGTGCTTGTGCAGCGTTGGCTCCGAGATGTCGAGGAGTTCAGCCAGATCCGCGGCCGTTGCCCCGCGGGGCCAGTTGTAGTACCCCGCTTCGTGGGCCGTCGCGAGAACTTCCTGCTGGCGGTCGGTCAGTGGCTCGGTGTGGGACGTGTAGTTCTGGAACCCGAACAGCGGCACGATGGAATCGCGCTGTTTCTTCGCCGCGAGTTCGGCATCCGAGTGGGCCGTCAGGAACGAATCGATAACCGCGGCCGTATCGGTTTGGTTCGGGACATCGGCTACGATAGTCCCCTGTCCATCGACACTCCGGGCAGTCTGTGGGACTGCCCCGGCGTCCGCGAGCGAGACAACGGGACAGTTGTCCCGCACGTTGATTTCGACGAGCCCACCGTCGCTGGTGCACTCAATCACCCGCGCCGCACCGCTGTTTTCGTCCTCGATGCGTTCGACAAGCCGGCCGGGGCGAGCACCCTCGACCGAAAAAAACTCGGCGTACGTGTCGTCTGTCTGGGGGAGACATTTTTCGAGAATCACGGAACACGATTCGGCTGCAGACACCGAAACGAAGGGATACGACCCATCAGAGAGGGTAAACTTCACACGGGTGACCGCCCGGCCGTTACCAGACTGTTGGGACATACATAAATGCAACCGGCATACTGTGAAGAGTGTTGGCATATATCGTGTTTCGGCGTTTACTATGCTAGCCACACTGAACTTTACATCTACAAGACAAATACAACATGAGGTCAGAGAACCGTGTCCGGAATATCACCAACCGTTATAGAAGTCCACGGCACCGACCAGTCCATCGTCACGGCAGTCGTTCGCGCTGTCGCGACCGCGGAGAGACGGCCGGTCGAGACGCTCCCCCCACTGGCCGATAGTATCAATCCGGATGCACTGACGACGTGCATCGCTGATTCGAACACCGACGGCCATGTGGCGTTCGACTACAGCGGCTACCGCGTGGTCGTCGACACCGATGGAACGGTTACTGTGGACGGCTAAAGCGGTTACGGCGGCTCGAGCGAGACGAACTCCAGCCCTTTCTCGGCGAGCAACTGACGCGCTCGGTCAGTCACCGACGGAGCGACGAGGATGCCTCGGACCTCGGTGTCGGCGTGCAGGTCGCGCTCCAGGGCATCGACGTACCGACCCAGTTGGCCGACGGCGTCGGGACCCACGCGCCGGCGCTTGAGTTCGAGTATCGTCGTCCGGCCGTCGGCGTCCTCGCCGTAGATGTCGACTGCACCAGCGGGGGTCTCGCGTTCGGTCGCAAGCGGCGTAAAGCCCGACTCCACCAGCGCCGGCTCGTCGAGGATGCGGTCTTTCAGATCGGCCTCCGTTCCGGTGAGCGCGAGGTCCTTGGAGTCTGTCACGTCGAAGGCGGCGGCGTGGGCGACCGTTTCAAAGGCCACTTCGAGCGACTCCTCGGGGGTCGACCGCGTGGAGCGGACGACCAGCGAGCCGTCGTCGACGCTGATGCTGTGCTCACAGCCCGGCGGCTGCCAGTTCACCGGCTGTTGGCCCTCGTCGGTGTGGACCAGCGCGGCCCCGTCGGGCTTGAGCATCACATGGCGGTCGCCGAGCCCCAGCGAACTGGCCGCTCGGCCCTCGTACTCGACCGTACAGGTGCCGACGAGCGTCACCAGCGCGCCGCGGTCGGCGTTGCGCGACGCGAGGTCCAGCGCGTCGGTGGGGTCGGGGTAGGTCAGCGTCTCGACGGCGGTCACGGGTGGCGGTTAGCGGTCCCCGCGTAAAAAGGACGCGTCGTCAGGGCAGTGGACGGACGAAACGCGGTTTCGGAGCGACGCGAGCAGGGCGCGACGAACAGTTTCCGGGTCGCAGCCGTCGCTATCGAGGGCGCGACAGGCCTCGTCCTTGCGGTCGACCCACCACCTCCGAAACGCATCAGCGTCGGTAGTGCGGGCCAGAACGATATCGTCGAGGTCCGACAGCGTCGGATCGAGCCAGCAAACGGTGTAGATCCGGACCGACCCGTCAAGCACGACCAACCGGTCGTGGGTGGCATCGATGGCAGCGAGGACAGCCGACGCCGTCCAGTCGTTTCCGAGCGGTCGGGACTGGGCGATGGGGTCGGCGTCGACGCCCCAGTGTGCGATGCGGCAGTCGTAGCGGCCGTCGGGACGGGCGACAGCGACGAGCGTTCGACGACCCATCAGGGACCACCGAGCGTGTAAGCGGGCATGGGGTTCCGTGGCTCCGTGGTCCTATTTGAACGCTGGCCTACAGGATGCCTATCGAGTGCCCGCCAGCCCCACTGAAATCGTCGACCATTGGTAACCCGGCACAACCCTCAAGTAGTACGTTCACGTATCATTACATATGATGGTGAGCGAGTGGCTCTACGGCGCAATCGCGCTTCTCGTGGGGCTCCACGTCCTGACCATGCTGTACGCGTACCGGCACCGGGGTGACCCAGCCGGTGCGACCGGGCAGGGCGATACTGAAGGGCGCCGTGGCAGCGCCACCGACGACAGCACTGAATCCATCGACTGCCCCCACTGCGGGGCGAGGAACGAGCAGGACTACCAGTTCTGCCGGCAGTGCGTCGCCGACCTGACGAGCGGGAGCCCGCAGCGCCAGCCGACGGACCGAAGCCAGCCGTACTGACCGTTTACAAGGCCGGGGTCGAATCAACCGGATTGAGCGCTGCTGTCGGCCAAAGTATTTATTTCCCCCAAATATATATTTGAATATACTGACGAACGGGGGTAGACTGTGGAAACCGTTATCGACGTACGTTCCTCGGGTCGACCGGAGATATTCGAGCGAGCGAACACCGACGGGCTGTTCGGACGCACGCGCCGCCTTCAGCAGCCGCTGGGGCAGTATCTACGGGGGACAGAGACGCCACGATATCTCGCGTACAACGACCGGTCCGGCGTCGTCGCTGCCCGGGGGAACAACGAGTCGCTCACGCCGGCCGGCGACTACCGCGCGTATCTGCTTGCAACGAACATCCGGGTCGTGTTCGTCGTCGGCGACGACAACGGTGACCGGGCCATCTCGCTGCCCCACGAAGACATCGTGGCCGTACACTGTACGTCGGGGCTCCGCACGTCGACACTCGAAATCGTCACCGTCGACGAAGACCGCTGGGCGTTCGAATGTAAGGGCGATCTAACGCCAGTACGGACGTTCATCGACGAAGCCACACAGGTCTGGACCCGTACGCTAACCGAACTCGACCGGGCAGAATCCCAGGTCGAGGCTGCAACGGCGGCACTGGAGGCGGCGAACCCCGACGCAGCAGCCACGCACATCACGGCCGCACAGGAGGCACTCGATAGCGGACGGGAACGGGTCGAATCGCTGGGAGAGGGAGCGACAGCGACCATCGATACACGCCTCCAGTCAACGCAAGCACAGATCGACACCAGCCAGCGCCGACGGCACGTCAGGGCGGCCGAGGAGCACCGCGACGCGGCCCGGTACGCGTGGGAGGACCTGGCGTACGAGCGGGCCGCGGATGCGTACGCACAGGCCAGCATCGAGTACGACCGAGCGCTGGCGGTAACGGCACCGGAGCCGTCGGTAGAAGCCATCACGGACGCACGGGACGCAGTCGAGGCGGAATACGCCGAGCTCCTCTCGGCCCCAGTCGACGCGGCACAGGCGGCTGCGGGCGCGGCCAGAGCCGCGACGGACCCGGCAGCGCGGGCCACACATTGGGAAGCCGCCCTCGACCGATACCGGACGGCGTACGAACTGGACTGGGGTCGTGACCGCCGCTTCGACGGCGACCGGGCGTCGCTCCGGCAAGCGCTCGCGGACATCGCCGTTGCACTGGTGGATGCACACCGTGAAGCGGGGCGACAGGAGCTACGCGAGGCCAGCGACGAGTCGAAGCGAGAGGCACCCGGAATCGCGTGCGAAGACGCAGCGGCACACTTCGAGCGCGCACGCGAGGTGGCCGCCGAACTCGTGCCCGACAGACGCGAGCCGTCAGCGGACGAACTGGCCGCCGTATCCGAACAGGGTGTCAGTGCCGAGTCAGCGTCCAAAGGTCGGTAATTGTTTATCAGCGGAGAGTCGGGTATCGGTATGCGCTTTGGCATTATTTCGACGGCGAAAATCGCACGCAAGGACGTGATTCCGGGCATCCAGAAGTCGGACCACACGGTCGCGGCAATCAGCTCCAGAACCCGAGACCGTGCCGGCGAGGTCGCCGAGGGCCTCGGTATCGACAGTGCCTTCGGCGACTACGAGACGATGTTCGCCGAGGCGGACATCGACGCGGTGTACAACCCGCTTCCGAACGCGCTCCACGCCGAGTGGAGCCAGCGGGCCGCCGACCACGGGCTCGACGTGCTCTGTGAGAAGCCACTGACCGTCGACACTGCCGGGGCAGTGGACCTCTTCGACTACTGTGCCGAGCAGGGCGTCACGCTGATGGAGGCGTTCATGTATCAGTTCCACCCGCGGACCCGGCGGGCAAGGGAAATCGTCGAAACCGAACTTGGCGAGGTACACACCGTCGACGCGTCGTTCAAGTTCTCGCTTGACGACTCCAGTAACATCCGGCTGGACCCGGAACTGGCCGGCGGGAGCCTGATGGACGTGGGCTGTTACGCCGTCAGCGCGGCCCGGGGCTTCCTCGGCGAGCCGGACCGGGCGTTTGCCCATGCCCGGGATTCCCGGGACAGCGGCGTGGACACGAACTTCAGCGGCGTCCTCTCGTACGACGACGGGCGCGTCGCCTCGGTTTCCTGCGGGTTCGACGGGCCGAGACGGGAGTACTACCGGGTCGAGACCGACGACGGCTGGCTCGAAGCGCCGAACTGCTTCGGCCCGGAACACGACGAGTCAGTCTCGCTGACGTACAGCGTCGACGGCCGCGAGGTCACAGAGACGTTCGACCCGGTTGACCACTATCAGTTGCAGGTCGAGGCGTTCGCGGACGCCGTCGAGAACGACGAGACGCCGCCCATCGACCGGGCCGAGACGCTGGGGAACATGCGCGCCATGGACGCGCTGGCCCGGAGCGCTGACACCGGCCAGCCGGTCGACATCGCCAGTCCCGAGTGAAACGTAAATCGGGCGTGTACCACGACACGACGAGCGCGAAACGGTTTTGACTGCGGCGGATGAGGCACGTACTGTGACACCCCCAACAGTGACGCTTCCGAGTGGCGACGAACTACCGATGGTCGGCGTCGGGACGTGGGACATCGACGGCGATACGCTTCAGGAGTCCGTTCGAGCGGGGCTCGATGCGGGCTACGCCCACGTCGACACCGCCGAGGGCTACAAGAACGAAGCGGAGATCGGCGAGGCCCTGGCCGACTACGACCGCGAGGACGTGTTCCTCACGTCGAAGGTGCTGCCCAAGCACCTCGACTACGAGTCCGTCATCGAAGCCTGCGAGGCGTCGCTCGACCGCCTCGGAACCGACTACCTCGACCTGTATCTCGTCCACTGGCCGAACCCCGCTGTCTCTATCCGCGAGACGATGAACGCGATGGCGACGCTCCACGGCCAGGGGAAGATCCGCAACGTCGGCGTCTCGAACTTCAGCGCGTACCAGCTCGGTGCCGCCCAGCACGTCGCCGACGTGCCCATCGCCGTCAATCAGATCGAGTACCATCCCTGGAACACCCAGAACCAGGTCGTCGAGTTCTGCCGCGACACCGACACCGTCGTCGAGGCGGCCGCGCCGCTGGGTCGGACCGAGGTGTTCGCCGACGACGTCATTCAGGACCTAGCCGAGAAATACGACAAGTCGCCGGCCCAGGTCATCCTGAAGTGGGCGGTCGAGAACGACGTGGTGGTGCTACCGAAGTCCTCCTCGCCCGAGCACGTCCGACAGAACCTCGCGTTGTCCGACTGGGAACTCGACGCCGCCGACCGCGAGCGAATCGATGCCATCGAACGCGAGCAGGCGGTCTACGACACCGGCGTCAACGACTGGGACGACGACACCTACGGCATCTCGCAGTAGTCTCCGATGGTCACACCGCCCGCACTGGACCGCTGGGACGCCACGGCCGCGGCGAGCATTGCCGCTTTGCTTGTCGTGGCGTACGTCCTGGTTCCGAACCCGACAGTCCAGTACGGGGCGTGGCTGGTCGTCTTCTGCATCTGGATGGCCTGGTTCGTCTCTTTCGGTGCCAGATGGTTATACGGGCCCTAGAGGAGTTCGTTGAAGCTTTTACTCGATTCCGTGTCAGCGGAGATTTATTTACTCCCGCTCTCTATACGCACTTGATGCCCCGTATCGAAGTCTCGGAAAACCTGTACCGGCAGATCGAGAGCGAAGCCAACAACGACGACTTCAACGACACGCTGTGGAAGATGGTGGGCTCCTATCGGCGGACGAACAACCCGGAAGCGGACCAGACGTAAACGCACGTATCGCAGTCGTCGACGTCCCGTAGCGAGACAGTTCTGAACGGCCAGTCGTCTCCGATAGCCGCTGTATCCGCGGTCGATTTGACGACGGTGTCCCCGTCACCGCGAGCGGCAATCACTGCCGTCGGTATGCATGTTTTTACGATTTGAGCCGTTGCGTACTGGTAATGAGGCCACGGATCGCCCTGCTGAACGCGGCCCACGACGGCGACGACAACCGCCGAAACTTCCGGCGGGAACTCGACGCCGACCTCGTGGAATACGACGTGACCGAGCGCGAACTGCCCGACACCTTCGCGTTCGACGGCTGTCTGGTCACGGGCAGCCGCGCGTCCGTCTACTGGGACGAGCCCTGGATACGGGACCTCGAATCCTGGGTCGCGGACGCGGTCGACCGCGACATCGCGTTCCTGGGCGTCTGTTTCGGCCACCAGCTGCTGGCGCACGCGCTCGGCGGGACCGTCGAGGCGATGGACGAGTACGAGATCGGCTACCGAACCGTCGAACACGACGGCGAGAACGAACTGCTCACCGGCGTCGACGAGTCGTTTACCGTCTTCACGACGCATTCGGACCGTGTCGCCGAGGTGCCCCCAGGTGCGACCACGTTCGCCGAGAACGACTACGGCGTCCACGGGTTCCGGAAAGAGAACGTCTTCTCGGTGCAGTTCCACCCCGAGTACGACCCCGAGACGGCCGAGACGGTGACGAAAGGCAAGGACGAACAACTCTCCGACGAGCGCATCAAGGCGGTGCTTGACGGCATCACCGAGGAGAATCACCGCGCGGCCTGCGAGGCCAAGCGACTGTTCGACAACTTCACCGAGTTCGCCGTGCGTCACACGGGCGACGCGACCCGTGCCACCGCTGCCGACGACTGATTCTGTCGGTGCGGTGGGTCTACGGACATCAGGTGAACCGCCCGGTCTCGGCGTCACATTCCGCACAGCGTGTCACCAGCGCGTCCCGGTCGTCCGTCATCTCGACGTAGTTGTGCGTGCGACCGCCACACTCCTCGCAGTGCCGGAGCATATCGGTGTCGCCCATCTCCTGTGGCGCGCCGAGCGCGAGCGCGACGACGCGCTCGTCGCCCTCGTTGTACCCGCGTTGCCACTCGCCGGGAGCGAAGCGGATGGCGTCGCCGGCCTCGACGCGCACGTCGCCGTCCTCCGTCTCGAACGTCGCTGTGCCCGACTGAACGAGAAACACCTCCTCCTGACCCGGGTGACGGTGGTAGCCGAAGCCGAAGGACTCGCCCGGGGCCAGTTCGTAGTAGTTCAGCGCGATGTCGTCGGTGCCGAGCGGCCCGGCGAGCGCCCGCTTGACCGACGCCGGCCCCATTCGCGATTCGACGGCGTCGAGACTGACTTTCTCCATAGTTGCCATGTACAGCGGACAGTCCTTAACCGTTAGTCAGGGCGAGTCACAGCGGTGCCACTGGGGGCACGCCACGGCAGAAGCAGCAAAACGGAGCGTCGGTCACTCGCGTCGGTCGATGTCGAGTTCTTCGTCGAGGTCTTCGAGCCAGTCGGCGTCTTCCAGTTCCGCCATCTGTTCACGGAAATGTGTCTTGCAGACACCAACCTTGACGCCGTCGTTCTCGACGGCGATATCGGCTTCACGGTCGCAGTAGTGACACTGCATACCTGAATAGTAGTCCCGGACGACATTGAACCCTCGGGTTCCGTCTGCCGGTTGTCAGACGCTGAGCGCTGTTTCGACCCGACCCCAGGCGGCGGCGTCCAGGCCGGTGTCACCCAGCGTCTCGCCGTGAGCGTCGCTGCCGCCCGTCGGCACGAGGTCGTATCGCTCGATAGCGTCGTCGACGAGGCTGTCGTCGACCGTACGGCCGTAGGGGTACCACCGTTCGACGGCGTCGAGCGACGCACACTTTGACAGCGCAGCCGCCGTATCGGGGTATCTGAACGGGTGGGCGAGGCCGACCAGTCCACACGCCTCCGAGAGGACCGCACAACCGCGCTCGAAGGACGGGACCTCCCGGGCGACGTAACAGGGACAGTCGTCGCCAATTAGCTCGTCGAATGCGGACTGGAAGGTGTGGTCCGACACCTCGGCGACTGCGCGGGCGATGTGGGGGCGACCCAGGCCGTCACGCGGTTCGACGGGCAGCGAGACGCCCAGACGGTCCTCGACACAGTCGATGATGCGCGCACCGCGCTCGCGGCGGTTCCGCTGGACGTGCTCACACTCGGCCCGGAGTTCGTCGGTCGGGTCGACACCGTAGCCCAGCAGGTCCAGTCGCTGGGTCTCGGTTTCGACACGGAGTTCGATACCGTGGAGAAGCGTCACGCCATCCCGCTCGGAGACAGGACCGTCGAGTGCAGGCTGAAGTCGGTCGTGATCCGTGACGGCGACAACCTCGACGCCCGCTCGTCTCGCGGCGGCCGGGACTTCGTCGAGGGAGAGCGTCCCGTCGGAGCGGGTCGTGTGTACGTGCAAGTCAGCGACGACCATACTACTCCCACAATCCCCAGCAGGAAGCCGCTTCTGGTCGAGTCATGTGTCGTGGGCACACGAAACGTGAGTTCCTTATACGCATTAAGGGACATTATGATTATCTATAGTGAAGGTTTATTATCGACCATGAACTTTCTCGGCATATGCGAATGCTAAGCAACGCGACGGACGCCTTCCAATCGTACGACTACCCGGTTTCCGCCGAAGAGATCATCGAGGGCGACGGCGACATGGAGCTCGAACTGCCAAACGGCACCGAACGGCTGGGCGACGCGCTGAGCCGGTCGGCCCCGGAAACCTTCGAGAGCGCGGAAGACGCCGAGTTCGCGGCGTTCTCGGGCGTGTCGAGCAAGGCCATCGGCCGAAAGGGCTACTCCGACCGCGACCCGGTCTGCATGGGCGAAGACGGGCCGGACGAAGTCTCCTTCTAACGGCCCTGCCGGTTACTTTCGGCTGACCGCGTCCCGCACGCGGCCCCCAGCTCTGGACGGGTTTCCCGTCTCCTTCGTTTTCACATGGGCGAGCAGCAGCGCTATCGCTGCCGGCGAGTACACACACTGGAGCCAGCTACCTGTCGAGAAAGTCCGGTCTGTCGACGGCGTCAGTGCTGTCGATCGACTGCCTGTCAAGCAGTTCCGAGGAGTCGAGCGCCGACGGCAGGCCGTCGCGGCCGCTGGTCGGCACGTCGTCTTCGTCGATGTACGTCTTCTCGCCGTTGATCAGGTCGGCCCAGAGGGCGTCCCGGTCGGCGCTGGTCGTCTCCGCCGCTTCCTTCGCTTCGTTGCGGCCTTCGTCGTACGCGAGTTCGACCATGCTCTTGTGGTACGCCGAGTTCATCTCGGCGTAGATGGCTTCGAGTTCCTCCCGGTTGTACTCCCCGAGGCGCTCGGCGACGCCGATGGCGTAGGCCCGGTCGGTGGCCTCGTCTTTGCCGAGAGTTTCCCAGTCGGTGCCGAACTCACGCTCGTAGCGGCTCATGTCTCCACTTTCCGATCGGAGTGGACCTGCAGTCCGGCGTCAGAGAAGGATATCTCCCGGATGTCACAGTCGATGGCGGTGCCTCGCATCTTGATGACCTGGACGCCGCGGGTCATGCTCCCGTTTTCGAGGAAGTTGTGGAAGAAGACGACGCCGTGGGCGAGGTAGTGTTCGTCGCTGTAGGAGGACGGGTCGGTCATCTCAGAGATGAGTAGCGTCGTCGCGTCCGTCTGTTTCAGCGCGGAGAGAAAGCCCGTGATCTCGTCTTCGACGTCGTTCATGAAATGCTGCAACAGCATCGTCGAGTCGATGACGACCCGCTGGATGTCGTTCTGTCTGATATAAGCGACGAGGCGGTTCGTCAGGCCGCCCTCGCTGCCGAACTGCGTGATAGTTCGCTTTCCGCTCTCGGTGACGAGGTTGAGGAACTGGATGGCGTCAGACTGCATGGCCCGGTCGAACCCGAACTCGTAGCCGGCCATGTCCTGCATCAACTCCGTCTTGGTCTCGTGCATCGTCACGTACAGGCACGTCTCGCCCTCTTTGACGCCCTGTGTAATGAACTGTGAGCAGAAAGTAGTCTTCCCGCTGCCCGGCGGGCCGCTGACCACATAAAGACGATTCGGGAGTAGCCCCCCCTCAATGAGTTCGTCGAAGCCGGGGACCCCACTAGAGAGACGCATATCAGCTACCTGAGTCCGTCTGGACATATGCTTTCACATTCTATTTTCACCGGTGATAACTCATTCGGCTGCCTCAGCGTTCGAGGGCGCTGGGGTGGCTCTCAGCCAGTTCGAGCAGTCGCTCCGTGCCACCCTCGTCGAACCGCATCGGCCGTCGCCACCACGGCCCCTTCCCCGAGTCGGACGACAGGTCGGTGACCAGTTCGTTCGCGTCGGTGCCGCCGCTCGGTGCCGACAGCGGGACGACCGTGTCGTACAGTCGTGACTCGTCGGCGTTGCCGCGAATGAGAACGCGAGCGTCGAAGGGGTCGCGTTTCACATGGGCGTTCGAGGCGAACTGTGCCTGTTCCTCGGACGGGAGGTCCCGGTACTCGTCGCCGGTCACCGCGTCACGAGCGAGTTGGAAGTGGCCGATGACGTGGGCCCCCCACTTCGGCGACGCCCAGGCCGAACGCTCGTCGGCCATCGACAGCGTCGCGTAGAAGAACAGGTAGTCACCGGCCGACAGCTCCGAGAGCGGTCCGGCCTTCACGCCGTGTTCGTCGCCGTACGTGTAGCGCTCGCCGCCGGCCTCGGGAAACTCCGGGTCGAAGTGGACCGGCTGGTCGGCCACCGCAGAAACGTCGGTCCGCAGGTCAAGGTCGCCGTAGGTCGGCACTGGCTCGCTGGTCGGTTTCGATTCGGGAATGGGAATATACTCGAAGGTGCCGTCGGAGAACAGTGGCCCGCGAAAGCCGGGCTCGTTCGTGTTCGCTCCGACGTTGATGGCGACGCTTCGCATACCAGGGGTTCGGTCGGTGCGGCAAAAGGACTGCCGGCGTGGCCGCACCGGCTACTGGCGGTCCGGCGGCGAGAGGTCCCGCTGGAACTCGTCGAACTGCTCCAGATTATCGGGCAGGGTAACGGACAGTTGCCGTTCGGCACGGCGGTCGACGTTCGCCCCCTCGATTGGCTCCGCGACGGACTCCCAGCCGTCCTTGACAGTCAGGGACTTCGCCGGCGTGCCGGCGGCGATGTGGTGGGCAGGGATGTCCTTGCCGGCGATGGACTTCGCCGCGAGGATGGCGTTTTCCCCGACTTTGACGCCCGCCCGGACCATCGAGTCGTAGGTCAGGCGCACGTCGTCTTCGATGATGGTGTGGTAGTTGTCGACGTGGGTCTGGTCGACGGCGTCGTGGTCGTGGCTGTAGACGTGGGTGTCGTCGGAGATAGAGACGCGGTCGCCGATAGTGAGTTTCCCGCGGTCGTCCAGGTGGACGTCGTCGTGGACGACGACGTTGTCGCCGACTTCGATGTTGTGGCCGTAGGTGAACGTGATGCCCTTGAAGAAGCGACAGCCCTCGCCACAGGAGTCAAAGAGGTGGTTGGCGAGCATCCGCCGGAACCGGAGCGCGAACTCGACGTTGTCCGCCATCGGTGTCGCGTCGAACTGCCGCCAGAGCCACTGGAGGTGTTTCGAGCGTTTGAACCGCTCCTCGTCTTTCTCGGCGTAGTACTCGCTTTCGAGGGTCGTGTTACAGGGGTCATACCCCTGAAGCCGGACCCGTTCGGCCGGGGAGATATCCGCGCCGTCCTGCCAGCGCTCGTAGGCGTCTCGGTCGCCGTGGAGGTCGACCAACACGTCAGTGACAACATCGCAGGTGTCCTCGTCACCGGAGAGGCGTTCGTCGACCTCATCGATAAACGCCCTGAGCCCCTCTTCAGCGAGCGGTGGCAGCGACACGTGACGCTTCGTCATGTCGAGTACGTGGCTTCGCGGGCAGATAGGGGTTTCCGTTACCTGAAACCTACCCAGTAACACCTGTGTCACGACACCGTGAACCACACAGCTCGGCGAGCAAGCCACAGTTAAGACGCCGCCGTTCCAGACGACGACATGGTCAGGTCGGACTTCATCATGGAGATACGGCGCTACATCGTCAATCCCGCCGAGCGCCGGCTGCGAGCGCCGTGGCGGGTCACACTGTGGGTGTTTCTCGCTGGGTTCGGCCTCGTCCTGCTCTCAGGAGTGGTCGCAGTGGTGTCGTCCGTGGTGGGCGTGACGCCAGCGGTCGCAGTCGCGCGCCAGATTGCGCTCTTTGCGGCCGGAACCGTCGTGGCTGTCGTACTCGGCTATCTGCTGGACCGACGGACGCTCTCTGACTACGGGTTGGGGTTCGACCGACAGTGGTGGCGTGACGCCGCGTTCGGCCTCGCGCTCGGGGCGGGGCTTCCCACGCTCGTCCTACTCGTCGAACTGGGTGCCGGGTTCGTGGAAGTCAGCGTCATCTTCGCTACCGTCGACAGCGGGCCGCTCCCACTGACCGCGTTCGGACCGCCGGTCGCTGTCCTCCTCTTGGGAGCGTTCTTCATCGTCCAGGCGACTGCCGAGGAAGTGCTCGTCCGTGGCTACCTGTTGACGAATGCGGCCGAGGGGCTCGCTGGCTGGGTCGGGAAGCACCGCGCGGTCATCGCCGCGACGGCGCTGACGGGCGCGCTGTTCGGCGTCCTCCACTGGACGAACCCCAGCGCGTCGCTGCTCAGCGTGACCAACATCACCCTCTACGGCCTCCTGCTCGGTGCGTGTTACGTCCTGACCGGGCGACTCGGGGTCGCCAGCGGCTTCCACGTCGCCTGGAACTACACGCTGGCACTGCTTGGTTTTCCCGTGAGCGGCCTCCGGATGGGTGTCGCCCTGCTCTCGACTGATGCGACCGGCCCGACGCTGGTGACCGGCGGCAACTTTGGCCCCGAAGGCGGACTCATCGCGCTCCCGCTGCTTGGCGTCGGCGGAGCCGCGCTGTACTGGTGGGTCCGCCGCGAGTACGGCACGGTCGAACTGCTCGATGGCATCGCCACCCCCGAACTCCGGATTCGGACGCGGTCCGACACCGCAAACCAAGACGGCTAAGTGGACAGCGCCGCTACGTTGGGTATGGAATACGCGACACTCGGAAACTCCGGCGTCGAGGTCTCGGAAGTCGGATTCGGTGCCTGGGTCGTCGGCACGGACTGGTGGGGCGACCGCACTCGCGACGATGCTATCGACATGGTCCAGCACGCGCTCGAGGAGGACGTGACGTTCTTCGACACCGGCGACGTGTACGGCCACGGCGACAGCGAGGAGATCATCGGCGAGGCGCTGGCGGAACACCGCGACGAGGTCACCGTCTCGACGAAGATCGGCTACGACTTCTACAACAACCCCCAGGCCGGTCACGGCGAACTCCCGAAGAAGGTCACGCCCGAGTGGGTCCACACCGCCGTCGACCGCTCGCTCGACCGCCTCGGCATGGACCACGTCGAACTCCTGATGCTCCACAACGCCAACGTCGACGAGGTCGACGAGGACGTCCTGGAGGCGCTGGACGAACTCCGCGAGGAGGGGAAAGTCGAGGCCATCGGCTGGGCGCTCGGCCCCTCTATCGGCTGGCTCGCCGAGGGCGACGCCGCGGTCGCCAACGAGTTCGACGCGCTCCAGACCGTCTTCAACCTCTTCGAGCAGACCCCCGGCCAGCACTTCATCGACACTATCCGCGAGCAGAACGCCGACACGTCGGTACTCGCTCGTGTCCCGCACTCCTCGGGCCTGCTGAACGAGCAGGTGACCCCGGAGACGGAACTCGGCAAGGGCGACCACCGTTCCCACCGGCCGAGCGAGTGGTACGAAACCGGCTGGGAGAAGGTCGAGGAAATCCGGTTCCTAGAACGTGACGGAGCACGGACGATGGGCCAGGCGGCCATCCAGTGGCTCCTCTACAACGACGAGGTGGCGTCGGTCACCCCGACGTTCCGGACGAACGCCGACATCGACGAGTGGGCCGGCGCGCCCGATACGCCGCCGCTCAGCGACGAGGAGTACGACCGCGTGCAGGAGCTATACCGTGATAACTTCGGCATCGACCGCGACGACGGGATGGACGCCCTGCGCTCGTCGGTCGGCGGTGCGGACCTCGAAGAGACCGGGATGAAATCTGCCGGGGACTGACGGCGAGGCGTTGGAGCGCCGACGCACAGGCCACGGCAGACCAGGCAGGCGACTGATTTTCTCGCTGTCCACCGACTTTCGTACCGTCCAAACATGGCGGTTGGACGCTGACATCTCCAGTCGACAGTTTACCCCTGGAGAACATCGACAACCAGACAGCCGTCTGTCGGTTCCCAGCTGTTACCCCTCTGTTTCGACAGGAGATGTACCGCCGTCTTGCGGTTGGGGTGGCGAAGTTTCACATTCACCACGGTGCGTCTGACGGCCGCAAGACGCCGGACGGAAGCGGGTTCGAGGTGAAACGGAGGGGTTCGAGGCGCGGGAGCAGTCCACATGCCAGTCCGGGCGGACGCTGTTGCGGGTCTCGAAAACCGCCGGAGAAAAAGTCTGGAATCGTCGCGTCGGTAGTAGTCCTTAGGACTCGGGCTACTCGTTCAGCAGGCCGTCTTCTTCGACGCGCATGACGCCCTCGCCGTCCGGGAGGTTCGGCGCGTCGACGAGTTTGACGATGCGCTTGTTCCCCTTGGACTTCCGGAGGTACATCCGGAACGTGGAGGTGTGGCCGAGGATGTTGCCACCGATGGGCTGGGTCGGGTCGCCGAAGAAGGAGTCGGGGTTGGAGGCGACCTGATTCGTGACGACGACGGCGGTGTTGTTGAGGTCGCCGACGCGCATCAGGTCGTGGAGGTGCTTGTTGAGCTTCTGCTGCCGGTCGGCGAGTTCGCCACGGCCGACGTACTCGGCTCGGAAGTGGGCGGTCAGCGAGTCGACGGCGAGCAGGCGGACGGGGAACTCCTCGTCCTGACTCTCGCTGGCGATCTCCTGTGCCTTCTCGGCCAGGAGGATCTGGTGGTTGGAGTTGAACGCCTTCGCGACGTGGATCTTCTCCAGCACGGAGGCGACGAGGTCATCGAGCAGATCCTCGTCGGTCGGGTCTGCGTCGTCCTCCTCCTCGACGATGCCGTGGAGGACCAGCGTGTCTGCCAGTACCTCGTCGGCGAGGCCCTTGACCATCTGTTCGATACGCTCGGGTCGGAACGTGTCCTCGGAGTCGACGAAGATGGCGCTCCCTTCCAGCCCGCCGTGTTCGGCCGGCAGCTGGACGTTGACTGCGAGCTGGTGTGTTACCTGGGACTTGCCGGCCCCGAACTCGCCGTACACCTCGGTGATGGACTGGGTCTCGACGCCGCCGCCCAGCAGGTCGTCGACCTCGTCGACGCCCCAGGAGAGCTTCCCGATCTGCTCGCGGCGTTCGAGCACTGTTGAGCCGGTTTCGAAACCGCCGATATCAGCTGCTTCGCGGGCAGCCTGGATGATGTCTGCCGCCGACGATTCGCCGATGTCGGCCGTATTCGACAGTTCGCCGGGGGAGGCGACCGCAATCCCCTGATAGGAGTCGTAGCCGTTGTCTTCGAGTTTCTCTGCTGTCGCCGGACCGACACCCGGCAGTTCTTCGAGGTCCTCACTTGCGGACATGGACGTGCCTTGTGCGTCCGGGGGTATAAAGCCTCGTTAACACCAGAGTGAAAGTGAAAGTGTGGGACAGCGGCGTGATGGTTCGAGACGGAATCGGGAGTTTTAGATGCGAAGGGGAGTCGAAGTGCGGTGGAACAGATTCAGCCCAGACCCGTTCGACCGAGGTAGACGAGCAGGAGCAGCCCCACGAGAACGAGCCCCGTCAGCGCCGTCTCGGATAGCGGGACGTGGCCCTCTCCGAACGTGCCGACGAGCAGGAACGCAATGGCAACCGCACTGGGGATCGGTCTGGAACGGATCGACCGACCGAGCAGCCACAGCGACCACCGACGGCCGGTGAGCCGTGTGATAGATCGTGTGGCCAGCGAGCTGTTCGTTTCCGGTTTCTCGGCGGACTCGAACGCGTCGAGATCGGCGCGAGCGCCCGTCGCGATTTCGCCAGTGTGGCCGTCGCGGCTGGGCTTGACCGGCCGGACGTGGTCACCGATAGCGACGCCGCCGTCGATCATTTCACTCCCAGGGATGGTAGCCGGGGCGGTCCGGCCACAGCGGGTACCAGTACTCCTTGTCGTCCTCGACGGTGATTTCGTCGCTGAGGTTACTGTCCAGTTTGAACTCTGCGGAGGTATTGCGCTCGTGGCTGTCGTGGGGGTCCGGCGCGAACGGGTAGTATGCGCCCCGACGGAACGAGTACACCCAGTAGACAGTCTGGTTCTCCCGCGCGTCCTCGAACGAGAACAGCGCCGCGAGCAGGCGCGACCCGTAGCGGCGCTCGACGAGCGTGTCCGCGGCGAAGTGGATCGACGTGAGCAGGTCCTCGAAGTCGTTGTCGTGCAGCACGACCCACTGGTAGCCGTGGTCGTCCGTCTCGAAGGTCGCCCGCGTCCCCGTCTCGACCATCCCGGCGTCGAGGATAGATTCGACCTCGTCGATGGCGTCCTGGAAGTCCGTGCTGTCGACGTCGGCGAAACACAGTGCCGCCTCGCCGGTCGGCTCGTACCCCAGGTCGGCCTCCATCGTGACGTAGGCGGTGCTCATCCCGAACAGGTCGTCGGGGTCGGCGTCGCGTGTCGCGTCTGCCTCGGCTTTCACCCCGAGGACGCTCTTGAGTCCGTCGAGCAATCCCATATGTGTGCCTCTATGGGCCGGAGCCCAAGGTGGTTTGCGTCTCTCGACTAGTCGGTGAATCGGATTGTGTGAATTAGACTTTTAACAGCCAGAAAGCCCCGGCTGTCTGAACTTGGGGGCCTCGCTGCGCGCTTCCTCGCTCCTTGCAGTCGCTCGTGTAGTGCTTGCGTCGTCCGCCTTCGTTCAGACAGCCGCCCCTTTCAGTCCCACCCAACATGGCTTGTCCAACCGACTACGGGTGGGACTGAAAGGGGCCGTGCTCTTGGCGAACCCCGGCGTAGCAAGCACCTACTGGAGCGCAGCAAGCCGTGGGAGCCGAGAGCACGGGGGCTTTCTGGCTCTGTATAGCGGTAACTACGAGGATCCATACTACCTCATAGACGATCACCACCGAATCAAATAAGAAACAGACGTTACCGACCTTCGAGTTCGCGTTCGAGGTCCTGCAGGCGGTCAATGCGCTTCTCCGTCGACGGGTGGGTACTGGCCAGGCGGCCGATCCACCCGACGTTAATCGGGATGATGAAGAAGGCGTTCATCTCCGCCTGGTCGCGCATATCGTCCTTCGGAACCTTGTCCATCTGGCCGTCGATTTTCATCAGCGCGTTCGCGAGGGCAGCGGGCTTGCCGGTAATCATCGCGCCGCCGCGGTCGGCGGCGTACTCGCGGTAGCGGCTGAGAGTCCGGATCAGGAGGAACGAGATGATCCAGACGACCAGCGAGATGAGGATGGCGACGATGACCGGCACCTGTTGGCCGCCGCGCTCTCGACCGCCGCTGAACAGCCAGCCCCAGCGGACGATGAGGAAGGCAATCGTCGAGAGGAACGACGCGATGGTCATCACCATCACGTCGCGGTTCTTGATGTGGGCCAGCTCGTGGGCCAGTACGCCCTCCAGTTCGTCCTGCTCCAGCGTGTCCATGATGCCCGTCGTCACGCAGACGGCCGAACTGTCTTTCGACCGGCCGGTGGCGAAGGCGTTGGGCACCCGAGAATCGGCGACGGCGACCTTCGGCTTCGGGAGGTCGGCCTGCTGAGCCAGGCGGTCGACAGTCCGGTGGAGTTCGGGGTACTCTTCCGGTTCGACCGTCCGGGCTCCCATCGAGTACAGGGCGAGCTTGTCGCTGAAGAAGAACTGCGCACCGAGGAACAGTCCCATGACGACCACGATGAGCGCGAGGTTCTCGAAAGCCACAACGAGCACTCCGAGGAAGACGATGTACAGCGCGAACAGCAGGAACATCGTCAGGGCCATCCGGCCGCGGAGCCCCCAGTCTGTTTGCCACTCCATGCCCCCCGATAGACGGTCGACACTCTAAAACCTCGCTATCGTGGGAAAGCGCCACACGGCGGGTGGTGCCTCGACAGGCGGAACACACGGCTTAAACAGTTCAGTACAGTAAGCCCGGTAATGAGCCGGTCGGGAGAGTTCTGTCCACGCTGCGGTGACGAGATACCGGAGGGCACCGACGAGCGCCCGGAGCTTTCGGGTGCTGGCGGCCAGCGCAACTCCGAGCACGTCCTCTGTGACGCCTGCTACTTCGAGGAGTTCGACCTGGTGGATGCCCCCGACACCATCCAAGTGCGGGTCTGTTCGCGATGTGGTGCGGTCCACAAGGGGAACCGCTGGGTCGACATCGGTGCGGAGGACTACACCGACATCGCCGTCGAGCAGGTCAGCGAGGCGCTCGGCATCCACGTCGACGCCCAGTCGGTCGCCTGGCAGGTCGCCCCCGAGCAACTCGACAAGAACAACATCCGGATGCACGCGGAGTTCTCCGGCGTCATCCGCGGGACGCCGGTCACCGAGGAGGTCACCGTCCCCGTCCGCATCTCCCGGCAGACGTGCAAGCGCTGCGGGAAGATCGCCGGCGGGTCCTTCGCCAGCATCGTTCAGGTGCGGGCCGACGGGCGCGACCCGACCGACGACGAGCGCGAGCGCGCCGAGGAGATCGCAGAAGAGTACATCGCCGCCCGCGAGGAGACCGGCGATCGCAACGCCTTCATCACCGAGACGAAGTCCGTCGACGACGGGCTGGACATGAAAATCTCGACCAATCAGATGGGACTGGGCATCGCCAAGCGCATCACCGCCCAGCTTGGGGGTTCGTACTCCGACTCGCGGCGTCTCATCTCCGAGGACGAGGACGGACAGGAACTGTACCGGATGACCTACGCCGTCCGGCTGCCCCGCTACCGACAGGGCGAGGTCATCGACCCGGAGGACGGCGACGGGCCGGTGCTGGTCCGCTCGGTCCAGGGGAACCTCAAAGGGGTTCGCCTGGCGACCGGCGAGGACTACGAGGCCAGTTTCGAGGCCGGCGAAGCACCCGACGCCCGCCGGCTGGGCTTCCGTGAAGACAGCCAGCAGACGACCTTGGTCGCTGTCGAGGACGACAACGCTGTTCAGGTGCTCGACCCCGAAACGTTCGAGAGCAAGACCGTCCCGCGGCCGGACTACCTCGACACCGATACCGACGAAGTGCCGGTGCTGAAGAGCCACGCGGGGTTGCACATTCTCCCATCTGAGGGGGACGACACGGATGCCGATGAGTGACGACGGTGCCGGCCGCGAGCCGGGCGAGACGGACGGCCAGCGCCTTGCTGCCGTCGTCGCCAAACCTCGCTCGCAGGTCGCTATCGAGTCCCTGCGAGCCGAAGGCGTCTACGATGACACCAGAAGCGTCACCGAGTGGACCGCAGACAGCGTCGCGGTTCCGGTGACCGCCCCGCCACAGGAGACGCAGTTCCGGGAGGTCGTCCGGCAGGTCGGCGAGCGCCGGCTCAAGACCCTCGACGACCACCTCCGGGAGCGCGGCTGGACCGACGAGGAAATCGATGCCGCTCCGAGTTCTTGGGCCGTGCTGGGCTCCGTCGTGCTGGTCGACATCGGCAACAGCCCCAGACCGGCGGAGGTCGGCGAGGCGCTGCTGGCGCTCCACGGCGAGGCCGAGACGGTGCTGGCCCGCCACGGCATCTCCGGCGAGCACCGCGAACCCAGCGTCGAGGTCATCGCCGGCGACGGCGACACCGAGACGGTCCACACCGAACACGGCACGCGCTACGCGATGGACCTTGCCGAGGTGATGTTCTCGCCCGGGAACAAAGCCGAGCGGGCGCGGATGGGCGATACCGTTTCCGCCGAGGAACGCGTCCTCGACATGTTCGCCGGCATCGGCTACTTTACCCTCCCGATGGCCCGTGCCGGTGCGCACGTCACCGCCGTCGAACGCAACCCTACCGCGTTTCGCTTCCTCGTCGAGAACGTCATGCTCAACGACGTGGACGAGCGCGTTCACCCGTATCGGGCCGACTGTCGAGACGTTGTCCCGGGCTTCGCTGAGGAGGCGCGCGCCGACCGGGTAGTGATGGGATACTACGAGGCCTCCGCGCCGCGCGCGGAGGACAGTCGGGCTCCGCCCGACGCTTCCCACGAGTACCTCGATAGCGCGCTCGACGCGCTCGCGCCCGGCGGCGTCCTCCACATGCACGAGGCGACGCCGGACACGCTCGTGTTCGACCGCCCCATCGAGCGCCTGGAGGCGGCCGTCGCCGAGGCCGACCGGGATGTCGAGATTCTGGACACTCGGCGAGTCAAGGAGTACAGCGAGGGCGTCGCCCACGTTGTCGTCGACGCCCGGATCCAGTAGGACGGGTTTACGCAAGCAACCAAGGTTAGAGAACGAATAACGCCCCAGAACAGACGGTCGTAACGCATAACTAGGCCAGTAATCAAGAACACGGCATGGACAGACAGCAGATACTCGCAATTATTCTGGTCATTCTGATGGTCGGTTCGTCGTTCGTCTACGGCGCGAGCTTCCTCTTTTAGTCCCACACGTCCGAAAGCGGGTGACTTCCGTTCCCGGACCGCGACCGAGAGCGGTCGTGCCGGCGTTTGGTCCCCGAACTGAGCGCCGAAAGCGCCTGGTCCGGCGCGAACCGCGGCAAATCGGGCTGTGAGAGGCGGTCGACCTGGGCGCGAAACCAGTCCGGCATATCGTGCTCGGCGCGCTCAAACAGGTCCAGCAGCGACGAGTCCGCGAGGTAGGTCGCCCCGTAGTCGTCGGGTGCACGAACGACGCGACCACAGGCCTGGATGACCGTCCGCAGTGCCGTCCGGTAGTACCAGCCCCACTGGTCGTCTTCGAGCCGCCGGGCGACGCGAGAGTCGCGGGTGTTTGGATAGGGAGCCTTGCACAGCACTTGCCAGCGACAGAGGTCGCCCTCAAGGTCCAGCGCCTCCTCCATCTTCACCGAGAGGAACACGTCGGGGTTGTCGCTGCGCTTCCAGGCGGACAGCGCCCCATCGCGTCCCTCTTTATCGTGAGTCCGGACGCGTGCGCCGACGCCGAAGTCGTCGAGGAGGTCCTTCAGTTGCTCCTGAATAGCGTAGGAATGGCAGTGGATCAGTCCCTTCTCGTCCGTGTGCTGTGCCATGATGCGAACGACGGTCCGGGCGATGTCGGGCAGCGTGTCGTCGCGGTGCTCGTAGGTCATCTTCCCCTGGGCCACGTCGTACAGCGGCCGGTTCTCGACGGGGAAGGTGTGGCCGACCTCCACGAGCGCGACATTGTTGGGGTCGAGGCCGACGTTGGCACAGAACGCCTCCTTGTTGAGGATGGTCGCCGACAGCAGGGCGAAGCGGTTGCCGCGGTCCCAGACGGTGTGTTTGAGGTACCGCTCGGGGTTCATCGGCTTGATTGTCACCGGCGCGTGCTCGCCGTCGGCCTGGTCGACGACCCAGGTGGTCGCGCTCTCGGTGTCGGTGTAGTCCTCGCGGAACCACCCCAGGTCCTGACGGAGCGTGTTCAACGAGTCCCGCTCAGCGACTTCCTCACCGGTCAGTTCCGTCTTGTTCCGCAGTTCCTTGACGCGGCGCTCGGCGAGGTGCTCGACGCGTTCGGTGAAGGCGACGGCCTCGTCCAGCCCGTCGATGTCCGGCACGTCGATGTCGTTCCACATCGGGATGGACTGCGGCGAGAGGTCGATGGTGGCGTACATCTCAGCCCACTCGCCCAAACCGTGGGCCTCGTCGATGACGACCACGTCGCGCTTGCCGAACACGTCGCTGCCGGCGGTCTGCATGAAGTACGCGAGTGTCATCGCGGCGATGCGCCGGTTCGAGGCGATGGCGCGGTCGGAGAAGTACGGACAGCGGTGCTTGACCTGGCAATCGAACTTCCGTTCGCGCACGCACGGGG
Source organism: Haloarcula sp. CGMCC 1.6347 (assembly GCF_037078395.1). Taxonomy (NCBI): domain Archaea; kingdom Methanobacteriati; phylum Methanobacteriota; class Halobacteria; order Halobacteriales; family Haloarculaceae; genus Haloarcula; species Haloarcula sp. CGMCC 1.6347. The sequence goes on along the minus strand of NZ_JAYMGX010000002.1, from coordinate 1,409,308 downwards.
CCTGGTTCACCGGTGTGTCCGTCTCGCCGGGGAGGATGCAGTCGTAGTTGTTTTTCCCACGGATGACACAGAGGTCCTCGAGCAGGGCGTCCTCGGCCACGTCGTCCAGTTGCGAGACCTGCGGCGTGGTGTAGTAGGCGTCGATGACCTGCTCGGCGGCGGCCTCGCCGGCGGTCCGGGCACACCCGGCGATGGCCCGAGCGAGCAGCGATTTGCCGCTACCGGTCGGGGCGCGAACGAGGACCACGTCCTTGCCGCGCTCGAAGGCCGCACGGATGTCAGCCAGGGCCTGCTTCTGGTTGCCCCGGTAGGACGGGGCCGGGAACTCGTCGGTAATCCGCGCGGGGTACACGCGAGAAGGCAACGGACGAGGCGGCCTAAACCTTTCCTGTCGTCGGATGAGCGTCGGCGGCTAGCCGAGATGACGGGTGTGAGTCGTGTTCACAGACACACGGTCGTGGCACTGGTACTCTCGGAAGTCTTATACATATACCCCCTGTACGTATATTTGCAATGGCAAACGGTAAGGTTGATTTCTTCAACGACACAGGCGGTTACGGTTTCATCTCGACTGAGGACGCGGACGATGACGTTTTCTTCCACATGGAAGACGTTGGCGGCCCTGACCTCGAAGAAGGCGAGGAGATCGAATTCGACATCGAACAGGCCGACAAGGGCCCCCGCGCGACGAACGTCGTCCGCAACTAAGGCAGATTTCCGGTCGCCTTCGGGCGACCACATCTGACACTTGTTCTTATCTGAAGTCACTCGACGAGCAGCGCGTACAGCACGGCACAGAGCCCTGCGACGGTCACAAGACCCCTGACGAGCAACACAATGCCAGCCCCAGCGCCCGCCCAGACAGCGATGGTGACGGTGGCGTAGACGCCGGCGGTCAGCGACCCGATTCCGACGGCGAGCCACCGCATCTTCGGCGCGTCGTTACGCCGATAGCCCCGGTAGGCCAGCGACGCGACGAACAGTCCGACGACGGCCGTCAGGGCTCGCGAGAGTTCCGCGACGGCGTCCGGCGCGAGCAGGTCGAAGGGGACCGTCACGACGACTCACCCCCGTAGACGGTCCACAGGATCGTTCCGAGCCCGAGCAGTTCGCAGGCACTCACGAGGAGCGAGCGCCGGACGACGCCGACGCCGGTGGCCGTGGGGAGCGCGATGCGGAGGATCTCCGGTACAGTCGTGAGCAGGAGAAGCCCGACGGCGAGCGTCAGCATGCCCGTCCGGCCCGGCCCGCGACGATAGCCGCGGACGAGGACGACGGCGATGGCGGCCGAGAGCAAGATGGAGAGTATCGACAGCGCGACGACGGCCAGCGCAGTTTCCGGATCGGTTCCACCCGTGCGTATCTGCAGTAGCGTCGCGAACATCTCAGGACAGCCCCTCGAACAGGTCGGTGAATCGATCCGCCGGGTCCGACGAGGACCGCGTGACAGCCACGTCGTACGACCCGTCGGCGAACGTGACGGTCACTTCGTCGACGGTCGCGACGTAGCGCTTGTAGTGGTGTCCGTCGGGGTCGACGGCCTGCCGTTCGGCGACGAGGTCGGCGGCTTCCAGTCGGTCGAGGCGGCGGTACGCCGTCGGGTCGGACATCTCGCAGGCCGTACAGAGTTCGGAGACGGACATCGGTCCGGTGGTGAGTTCGGCGATGATGGCCCGCGCGTACTCGTCTTCGAGCAGCGCGAGCAGTTCGTCGTCGCCGACCGCGTCCATGTTCGCTTCCAGCGAGCGAGACGCAATAAAAACGGTCCACTGGCTTCCGAATCAGAAGCAGTGCCCGCGGTGATACGTCGGTCCCGGCCGGTCGTCCGGACATGCCACCCAAGTCACCGGAGCAAAGAGACAGCCGGACGACCCCGAGCGTCGTCGAGCGGACTGTCTCTCGCCTCGTCTGGCCGATCTGGAACAGCGCGGACGGCAGGCTCAGAGCGCCGCTTCGGGCGGTTCTCCCGGCGGTGCTGTCGTTTCTCGCCCTCGCGGCGCTACAGAGCGTCGTTCGGGCCCGATTCACGCACCCCATCCGAGAACCGCTCGAAGCGGCCGGGATCGGGGTGGTCCTCGTCGCCACGGTGTTCGTCAGCGCGCGGGTCCTCGACCGCCGACCCGTCGGCGAGTACGGCCTGTCGCTCGACCGTCACTGGTGGCGGTCGTTCGCCGTCGGCGGCGCGATAGCGACCGTCATCAATGCCGGCGCGCTCGCCGTCGCAGTCGGCGCGGGCTGGGCCACTGTCGTCGGCGTCGCGGAGGGAGCCGGCGATCTCCCGTTTCTGCCGGCGATGGCCGTCGTCTTCAGCTACGTCGCCCTCGCGTCGGCGTGGGAGGAGATCGTCTTCCGTGGGGCGATGCTGAAGAACCTCGCCGAAGGGGCCGACGGGCCCGTCCCGCGGTGGGCCGCGGTCGGCGTGGCGGTGCTCGCGAGTTCGCTCGTCTTCGCCTTCCTGCACGGCGGGAAGGTCGACCACCCGAGCCAGTACGGCTATTACCTGCTCGCCGGACTGGTCCTGAGCGGCGCGTACGTCCTCACCGGCGACCTCGCCCTCCCGATCGGCTTTCACGCCTGGTACAACTTCACCCAGAGCGCGGTGTTCGGTCTCGGCCACTCACAACGGACGCCCGAACTGATCGCAGTCGATATCGTCGGCCCCGCGCGCTGGATGGGCGAAGAAGGGATCGTCTACTCGCTCTTCGTGGTCGTCGGCGGCCTCCTGCTACTGGCGTTTCTCCGCTGGCGCGACGGCCGTCTTGGAATCGACGAGCGCGTGACGCGGTGGACGCCCGGATTCGAACGGGAGACGTGACGACTTAAAGGGCGGCCACGTCCGCCGCCGTCACCTCGCGGTCGTCGGGAAGCTGGTCGATGCAGTCGTAACAGAGGAAGTGTTCGGTGTCGTCGCCGAGTTCGAGGACGATTCCCTCGGTCGGTCTGGACTCCTGCGACCAGATGTTGGCGATGCCGCCGGCTATCGAAACGTTCGTATCGCACCCGTCGCAGGCTCTAGAGGCCATTAGCGAGTTTTTATGCGCTGTATACACTTCAAGGTAGCTGGCCCCTTCGCACAGTTCAGTGCAGTTAACTCTCGACATACTTTTGTCGTCCGATGGGCACCGTCCAGATAATGCAAATACTGGTCACAGGGGGTGCCGGGTTCATCGGCGGCCACCTGGCACAGCGGTTCGCCGCCGACAGCCACGACGTGGTCGTATTGGACAACCGCGACCCGTTCTACGATCTGGATATCAAGCAACACAACATCGAAGCTGGACAGGCGGCCGCCCGGAACAGCGACGGCAGCTACGAGTTCATCGAGGGCGACGTGCGTGACGCGGAGCTAGTGACGGACCTCGTCGCCGACGCCGATTACGTCTACCACCAGGCCGCCCAGGCCGGCGTCCGCCCGAGCGTCAAGAACCCCCGAAAATACGACGAGGTCAACGTCGACGGCACGCTGAACCTCCTCGACGCCTGCCGCGACGAGGGCATCGAGCGGTTCGTGATGGCCTCCTCCTCCTCCGTTTATGGCAAGCCAGAGTACCTGCCCTACGACGAGCAACATCCCACGACCCCCGTCTCGCCCTACGGCGCGTCGAAGCTCGCCGCCGAGCGCTACGCCTGCGCCTACAGCGAGGTGTACGACCTGCCCGCCGTCGCGTTGCGATATTTCACCGTCTACGGCCCGCGGATGCGCCCGAACATGGCCATCTCGAATTTCGTCTCCCGGTGTCACAACGGCGAGCCGCCGGTCATCTACGGCGACGGCACGCAGACGCGCGATTTCACCTACATCGAGGACGTCATCGACGCGAACATGACGCTGTTGCACGAGGACGCCGCCGACGGCCAGGCAATCAACATTGGGTCGACGGACAACATCGAAATCAAGACGCTCGCGACGGAGATCCGCGACCAGATCGACCCGGACCTCGATTTGGTCTACGAGGAACGCCACGACGCCGACGCCGAGCACACCCACGCCGCGACCGACCGCGCCGAGGAACTGCTCGGCTACGACCCGGACCACACCATCCGGGAGGGCGTCGCGAAGTTCATCGACTGGTACCGCGACAACCGCGACTGGTACGAGCCGCTCGTTCGACAGTCCTGACGGGCGACACGAACAGGCCACGGTTTTAACCGCGTCCCGTCCTGCAGGAAGGGTATGCACGTCCTCGTGACCGGTGCAACGGGGTTCGTCGGGGGCCACCTCGCCCCGGCGCTCCTCGCGGCCGGCCACAGCGTCCGCGCGCTCGTTCGCGACCCGAGCGAGTACGCCCCGCCCGACGGCGTCGACGTGGCGACAGGCGACCTGCTCGACGCGGGCAGTTTCGATGCCGCCCTCGCCGGAATCGACGTCGCGTACTACCTCGTCCATTCGATGCGTGCCGGGACCGACTACGCCGAGCGGGACCGGCGCGCGGCGCGGAACTTCCGTCGGGCGGCCGACGCGGCCGGCGTCGACCGAGTCGTCTACCTCGGCGGCCTCGGCGAGGACGACGAGACGCTGTCCGAGCACCTCCGGTCGCGCCGCGAAGTCGAGTTCCTCCTCAAGGAGGGCGAGTACGACCTGACGACGTTCCGGGCGGCCATCATCATCGGCGCGGGCTCAGCGAGCTTTCGGATGATACGCGAACTGACGACGCGGCTACCAGTGCTGGTGACGCCGCGTTGGGTCCGGACCGACTGCCACCCAATCGCTATCGACGACGTCATCGCGTACCTGGTCGACGTGCTCGACACGCCGGAGACGGCCGGCGAGACCTACGAGATTGGCGGCCCGGAGGTGTTGACCTACGCGGAGATACTGCGGCGGACAGGGCGAATCATGGGCACGGGCGAGCCGAAAATCGTGCCGATACCGGTGCTGACGCCGAAGCTGTCTGCGTACTGGGTCGGTCTACTGACCGACGTGCCATCGAGCGTCGCCCGGCCGCTCATCCACGGGCTGAAGACGCCAGTGGTCGCGGACACCGAGGCCGCTCAGGCACAGTTCACGGTCGACCTGACGCCGTTCGCAGACGCGGTCTGGCTGGCCCTCAGCGAGCCGCGGAGTCGCGAAACGGCGCAGGCGGCCGCGGCCACGGGTGGTGCAGGCAGATGAGCGGCGACAGCGCCCGCCCGGAGTACGGCGAGACGTGGGTGTACGAGAGCATCATCGGCGCGCTGCCGGGGATTCGGCTACCGACGTGGGCAGCGATGGCGATACAGCTCCTCATCTTCGAGGTCGCCATCGTCGCTCTGTCGTGGTACTACGAGGTCTGGAGCGCCGCAATCGCCGGAACGGTCGTCGTGTTCGTCGCCACCATCGGGAGCGCCGAGATGCTCCGTATCAGCACGCTCATCCGCCGTATCGACGTGCCGCCGACCTACCGCGCGCTGCTGTTCGCCTCGAACGTCGAGGTCGTGTTGTCCGTCCTCGCGTACGTCGCCCTGCTCACCCACCTGTTCGTCTTCGACCCGCAGGTCAGCTCGACGCCACTTCTGGGCCAGCTGTTCGGGTCGGAGCCGCCGGTACTGGTGGTGTATCTGACCCTACTCATCCTCTGGGACGTGAGCTACCGTATCGGTACGGGCTGGTGGGCCAGCGTCACCGGGCTCTGGCGGTCGGCACGCTACCGGTTCGACCCCGAGACGGCACGGGTGTTCATCCGTGCGGATCTGGAGATATGGGGCTTTGGGGTTCTCCAGCTCGTGCTCGTTCCGTTCGTGCTCGACCAGCCGGTACTGCTCGCGGCGCTGGTCGGCCATGTGATAGCCGTCACAGTCGTGACGGCCGCCTCTGTCGGGCTATTGCGCTACCGGTCGAGAACGGCCGCCGTCAGTCAGAGTTGATCTGCTTGAACTGGTCGAGCAGCTCTTCTGTCGACTCGTCACCGTCGTAGTCGACACTCCCGTGGTACGTGCTCCGGTCGTCGTCTTCCGACAGGTCGACCTCGCTGTTCTTGCGTTCACGGCGTTCGTGTTCGTCGTCGTCGTACGCTCCCATCGACATAGGTAACCACAGTGAAACTTGGCTGGTAGTGACTATCAATGTAACGGTGGTCCCAGAAACCGTACCACACGACCTACAGAGGGGTCGAACAGTCCGAATCGGGGTGTCTCGATAGGGCGGAACGCCCAAGACCACTGACCGTCTACACGCACCCGTGGCTGGTCCCTTACGTCTGCGACGGTCGAACGAGCGATGGAGCGAGAAGCGGGTCCGGACAGACCTGCTGACGCCGCTGCAGAACACCTTCGGTGCGACGATGAACGGTCCGTGGTTCGCCCCGCCGGAGGGGTGGGCCGCGCGCCGACTAGAGATGGACAACGGCGACCTCGCGCTGTTTTGCTGGAACGGCCAGCGCGCGTACTGGGTCGGGAACACCGAGACCCCGGAGACGCTGTGGCGAACGGAGAAGTACACGTTCGACGAGGTGCCCGACGAGATTAGCGAGTGGGTCCAGCGGGAGCTGTTCGCCCAGTTAGAGGTGGAGGACCCGTGGCTCACCGAGTACGAGACGCTGGCGCACTTCTTCCTGCCCGTGTTTCTCTCGAAGGACGGCCGGGAGTCGACACGGACGTTCTTCCGGGACCACGCCGGCGGCTTCCCGGACGCCGACCGGGCGGACGGGCTGGCGTTTTACGACGACTTCCTCGCGACCGGCGAACTCGACGACTACCGCTACACGATGGCGAGCAAACTCGGGACCAGCGAGGGTTTTGACCTCTCGCGGATGCGAGCGACGATGGGCGAGTTCAACGTCGCCAAACTGCTCGTCGACGCGGGCAACGACATCAGACCCGAGGTCGAACTGAACTCGGGCCACTCCGTCGATTTCCGGGTCGAGGACACGCTCGTGGAGGTCACCCGCCCACGGCCGCCGTCCCGACGACAGGTCAACACCGGTATCGCCGCGGTCAAAGCGTCCGGTGACGCCAAGACCCGCGACCAGCTAGCGGCCCACCCCGGAGCCGTCCTCGTCGTCGACTGCAGTTCCTTCCCGGACGACGACTGGCGGCGGGTCTACGGCGAACAGCCCGATGTCGGCTACTCGCCGACCATCGTCTTCCGCGCCCGACCGGACGGCAGCATGGAAGGGTACGCCTACGGCTCGGTTCCGTTCCCGCTCCCGTTTTAATGCAGGTGCGCCGCGTTATCTTCCCCGAAATTCGGGGCGTAACATATAACGCGCCGGACGGGCAACACTGAGAGAGATAGCCGTGGTGGACGACACAGAGCAACCGGGGACCAGCGGCGCGGGACAGTCGGTTTCCGAGGTAATGGACCGGCTCGAATCGCTCCGGTCCGAGGAAGAAGAACGTTCCGAGAGCGCTACCGCCGGCGTGCTACTGGACCAGTTGCAGGAGGTCGAACAGCGGCTACTTGCCTTCGGCGAGGCGCTGGGCGGCACCGCCGACACCGTGACGGACCTCCCGTTTACCGAGGAAGCCGGGCTGGACCACATGCCCGAGCCGCTGTACGTCCGCCACGACACCGAGATGCTGAACCAGGTCACGTCCTGGCTGCTTCAGGACCAGCACATCGGGTTAGTGAGTCCCTACGGCACCGGAAAGACGGCCTTCCGGGAAATCGTCCTCCGTGACCTCTCGAAACACGAGGGTTTTGTCATCACGCATCTGGACAACCCACGCGAGACGACGCCGCGAAAACTGTACCAGACGGTTCTGACGGCCGCCTACGCCGCGGGCTACTCCATCGACCAGCGAAACTACTCGCAGGTCCGCGACGGGATTCCGTGGGCGACCGCCGAAGCGAAAGACGCTGTCCACGAAATCGTCCGTCGCGTGCGCGAGGACGACAAGACGCTACTGCTGGTCGTCGACGAGATCGAGGTGCTGGAGGCGGACCTGCTGTCGCCGCTGCAGGTGGCCGGCGACGCCGGCGTCCGCCTGTTCCTCACCGGGACGCCGGAGGGGAAGCGCCGCGTCGCGGAGATCCGGGGAACGCTCGACTCACGGCTTCGCTACTACGAGGGCATCGACCCGTTCTCGCCGGACGACGTGGCCGAGTACGCCGCCCGCTCGCTTTCGTACTTCCGGGGCGAACCCTACGAGGGGCAGGCCCCGGACCTGTTCACACGGGCCGCAATCGAGGACATCCACGAGCGGACCGAGGGCAACCCCCGTGAGGTCCGTATCGAGTGTCGCGAACTGTTCACCAGGGCGGCGTTCGTCTGGTACCGAACCGGGCAGGACATCTCCCGCATCCAGATCACCCCCGAACTGCGCCACCGTCGGTTCGGAATGGGCCGCTGAGCGGCCCTGAATGGGTATATAAACCACCCACGTTATTCGGTATCACACCGTCGAGTGTGGCGTGTAATAGGGCGATACACCAACGCCCACCGTAGCATTTATATAGAATCACATTCAATCATCGTTTGACTATGGCTCAACAGCAGATGGGCAACCAGCCCATGATTGTACTTTCCGAGGAGTCCCAGCGGACATCTGGAAAGGACGCGCAGTCGATGAACATCACGGCCGGGACGGCCGTCGCCGAGGCCGTTCGGACGACACTGGGTCCGAAGGGCATGGACAAGATGCTCGTCGACAACTCGGGCTCGGTCGTCGTCACGAACGACGGCGTCACCATCCTCGACGAGATGGACATCGAGCACCCCGCCGCCAACATGATTGTCGAGGTCGCCCAGACCCAGGAAGACGAAGTGGGCGACGGCACGACCACGGCGGTCGTCATGGCCGGCGAACTCCTCTCGAAGGCTGAGGAACTCCTCGACCAGGACATCCACGCCAGCATCCTGGCTCAGGGATACCGCCAGGCCGCAGAGAAGGCCAAGGAGATTCTCGAGGACAACGCCATCGACGTCGACGCCGACGACACGGAGACCCTCGAAAAGGTCGCCGCGACGGCGATGACCGGCAAGGGCGCGGAGTCCTCCAAGGACATCCTCGCCGAACTCGTCGTTCGCGCCGCACAGTCCGTCGTCGACGACGACGGCAGCGTCGACACCGACAACATCCAGATCGAAACCGTCGTCGGCGGCGCAACCGACGAGTCCGAACTCGTCGAAGGCGTCATCGTCGACAAGGAGCGCGTCCACGACAACATGCCGTTCGCCGTCGAGGACGCCGACGTTGCCCTGCTGGACACGGCCATCGAGGTTCCGGAAACGGAACTCGACACCGAAGTCAACGTCACCGACCCCGACCAGCTCCAGCAGTTCCTCGACCAGGAAGAGGAACAGCTCAAGGAGATGGTCGATCAGCTCAAAGAAGCCGGTGCTGACGTCGTCTTCTGCCAGAAGGGCATCGACGACATGGCCCAGCACTACCTCGCTCAGGAAGGTATCCTGGCCGTGCGCCGCGCCAAGAAGTCCGACATCGAGGCCCTCTCGCGCTCGACCGGCGCGCGCATCATCTCGAACATCGACGACATCGAAGCCGACGATCTCGGCTTCGCTGGCTCCGTCGCCCAGAAGGACATCGCTGGCGACGAGCGCATCTTCGTCGAGGACGTCGAGGACGCCCGCGCTGTCACGATGATCCTCCGCGGCGGCACCGAACACGTCGTCGACGAAGTCGAGCGCGCCATCGAGGACTCGCTCGGCGTCGTCGCCGCTACGCTGGAGGACGGCAAGGTCCTGCCCGGCGGCGGTGCCCCCGAGACCCAGCTCGCCCTCGGTCTCCGAGACCACGCCGACTCCGTCGGCGGCCGCGAGCAGCTCGCCGTTGAGGCCTTCGCCGACGCCATCGACGTCATCCCGCGCACTCTCGCGGAGAACGCCGGTCTCGACCCGATCGACTCGCTGGTCGACCTCCGCAGCAAGCACGACGGTGGCGCAGTCACCTCCGGGCTTGACGCGTACACCGGTGAGGTCGTCGACATGGAAGAGGACGGCGTCGTCGAGCCGCTCCGTGTCAAGACCCAGGCCGTCGAAAGCGCAACCGAAGCAGCCGTCATGATCCTCCGCATCGACGACGTCATCGCTGCTGGCGACCTCAAGGGTGGCCAGGGCGACGACGACGAGGACGAAGGCGGACCCGGCGGCCCAGGCGGCGCGCCCGGCGGAATGGGCGGCGGCATGGGCGGCATGGGCGGCGGTATGGGCGGCATGATGTAAGCCACCTTTTTGCGCAGGGGCCTCGGGCGCTTCGCGCCCTCAACCCCCGCGCAAAAACGTGGGCGAAAAAGGCGGAATCGCCGCGATGCGGCGATTCCGAGAACCGCGGCCTTCGGCCGCGGATGCCTGCCTCGCCCGTCGATCTCGCAAAGAATCGTTGCGGTTCTACATTTTCTGTCTTTAGTCTGAGTGAGTGACGACGCTGTTTCGATTATCGAAGATATCGGACAGTACACACTTCGCAAGCAGACGCCACGGTCAAACCAGCGCGCCCCCTTAACACGGTATGGACCTGACAGGGACCGAACGGCGGCTGCTGTGGACCGGAACGGCGCTAGCAGGTGTGCTCCATCTGCTCGTTCCCGGCACGTTGCTGTCGCTAGCGCGGCTGGGCTATCGCTGGGTGCTGGCAGTGGAGTTCAGACCACAGGAACGGTCCCGTCGCCGGGTCAGGCTGCTCGGCGTCGCATTTCTCGCAACGGCGGCGGTTCTCAAGCGGGTATTCGGCTAAAAAGTTCGGTTACTGCACGGTGGACTCGACGTAGTCGACGGCGTCGGCGGGCGTCTCGACGTGTTCGATGGCGTCGCAGCCAGCCGCGCTGTCGAGGCGGTGGGTTCCCAGGCCGGCGACGGGCCGCCCCATGTCGAGCGCGTGGCCGAGTTCCGAGAGCGTCCCGGTGCCGCCGTCGACGGCGATGACGGCCGCGCCGTTCAGCACGACGAGGACGTTCCGGGCGTTGCCCAGCCCCGTCGCAATGGCTGTCTGGACGTAGTCGTTCGCGGCGGCACGGCGCTCGCCCGGCAAAATACCGATAGTGTGGCCGCCGGCCTCGCTCGCACCGCGACAGACGGCTTCCATCACACCCGTGAGGCCGCCACAGACGACATCGTGGCCGTGCTCACCGAGCTGTTTCCCGATCTCGCGTGCCTGTTGGTACTGTTCGTCGGTAACTGTCGAGCCGCCGATGACCGAGACGCGCATGGCTGGTCGTTCAGCGGGAGACTAGAAAAACCGTCCCGGATTACAGTTGGTCGAGCCAGTCTTGCGCGCGGGACTCGTTGGTCTCGGTGATGTCGGCCAGTTCGGCCGCGTCGTACTCGGCCAGGTCCGCAACCGTCTCGATGCCGGCGTCGTGCAGCCGTTCGGCGTAGGTCGGGCCGATACCGGAGACGCTATCGACGTCGGCGGGTTCGTCGGCCGCATCGGCGTCGTCCTCGGTGGCATCGACGTCGGCCGCATCGGCGTCGTCTTCAGTGGCATCGACATCGACATCGTCGGCCGCGTCCACGTCGATGTCGGTGAGTTCCGACTGGTCCACTGTGTCGTCTTCAGCCGCTTCAGGGGACTCGACCTCGATATCGACTTCATCGGTTCCCTTGCTGCGCTCGGAGTACCACTCGGCGACCTCGGGCCAGAGGTCGGCGTGGGTCGACGACGAGACGGAGAGGCCGATGTGGCCCGTCGAGAACTCGATGGTTCGGGTGTCGTCGCTGGCGATGACGTCGTTGAACGGCTTGGAGGCCTCCGGCGGGATGAGGTGGTCGTACTCACCCATGAGCTGGAGGACAGGCATGTCGATGTTGTCCAGATCGACGTGCTTGCCGTCGAGTTCTAGTTCGTTCTTGTAGAGTTTGTTGTCCTGGTACACGTCTTCGAGGAACTGAACGTAGGCCTCGCCGGCCACGTCGATGCCGTCACCGAGCCACTGCTCCATCCGGCCGAAGTTCTCGACGAAGCCCTCGTTCTCCATGTTCTCCGCAAACCGGATGTACTTCGTGACGTAGTTCTCGACGGGATCCATCAGCGCGAAGCCGATGTCGAGCATGTCCGAGGGGACGTTGCCGAACGTATCGACGACGTCCCGCGGGGAATAGTACTCCTCGGAGCCCCACTCTTCGAGGACGCCGCCGGTGTGGTCGAAACAGAGCCCGGCGGCCATCAGGCCCAGGGTGTTGACCTTCTCCTTGTGGAGGGCGGTGTACATCACCGACATCGTGCCGCCCATACAGTAGCCGAGGATGTTGATGGCGTCCTGGCCGGAGCGCTCGCGGACCACGTCGACGCAGTTGTCCATGTAGCGGTTGACGTAGTCATCGAGCGTGAGGTGCTGGTCGAGCCGCGACGGCTCGTTCCAGTCGATGAGGTACACGTCGTGGCCCGCCTCGAGCAGGCGTCGGACGACCGACCGCTCCTCCTGCAGGTCGAGGATGTACGGCCGATTGATGAGGGCGTAGACGATGAGGATCGGAACGTCTTCCTTCTCCTCTTCGGGCACCTCGATACCGGCGGCTTCGGCGTCGTAGTGGAGGAGTTCGAGCTTGTTCTCCTCGTAGACGACGTCGCTTGGCGTCTGGCCGACTTCGACGGACTCCATCAGCTCCAGTCGCTCGTCGGCGATCTGACTGGTCTCGGCGGCGTCGGTCATGTTCTCCAGCGTCTTGCGCTGCCAGTTGAGCGCGGCCTCGAACGGATTGAACGGGTTACTGGACATGAGTTACTCTTCCATGTGTTCGAGAATGCGGTCGAGCTTCTGTTCGACCGCGTGCTGGCGGCGCTCAAGCTCGACGAGCCGCTCAGCAACTTCGTCGACATCGTTGCGCGTTGGGAAACCCATTTGCTCCAGAGCGTCCTGACTCAGGTCGTCCGCTTCCTGTTGCATCTCCATCATCGACTCGACGAGCTGGCCGTTGGCGGCCGCGAAGGCCGAGGTGCCCATGACGTGTTTGAACGCTTCGTTGGCGGACTGCAGCCAGATATCACGGAATTCGGCGGGGTCGACGTCCTCGCCCTGTGCGGCGTCGGTCGAGCGCTCGACCATCTGCTCGGCGGCGTCGATCCACTCCTCGTAGGCGCGGTTGTAGCCGTCCATCCCGTCAGCAAGGTCCTCTTCTTTGGGAATCGTGTCCTCGACGGCGTCGGCCCACGACTCCACGAAGGCCGCCTGGGCCTTCATGTTCTGCTCCATCGAGTCAGCGACCGCGCTGTTCATCTCCTCAACCATCTCCGTCCATTCCTCCTGAATGTCGTTTGTATTACTCATAATAGTACCTCGGCGGCGGGCGCACAAAAAAACCGACTGTCGTATTTACGCTTCGACGTCGACAGCGTCGGCGGCTTCGGCCTGCACTTCCTCGACCTGCTCCTGAATCTCCTCGACCTGCTCCTGCACTTCTTCGAGTTGCTCGCCGAACTGCTCGGCGGCCTCGACAGACTGCGCTTCGAGTTCCTCGTGGGCCTCGACGAGCATATCGACCTGATCGTTGACGGCGGTGACGTACTCGTCGGTCATCTCGTCGTAGGTGTCAGCGCCCTCTGTGAGCTCCGTTTCCATGTTGTCGAAGACCTCGGCGTGGTTCTCGAGCAGGAAGTCGAACTGCTCGTCGACGGTCTCGCGGATCTGTTCGACGGTTTCGGTCATGCCGGGCATCGTCGACGCCATCGCGTCGAGGTAGCTGTGGAACGCGGTCTGCTGAAGCTCGACGCCGCGGCGCTGTGCCGACTCCTGCGTGTCGAGGCTGTCGATGACCGCGCTGTTGACGTTCTTCTGGAAGGAAACGCTCTGTTCGAGCGCCTTCTGGCTCTGCTCGATCGTGGTACGCTGCATCTCGAACGCTGTCGTGACGGGGGTTGTGTAGTCTACCATTGTTGGATTACTCGCTGTTGTTGTTAGTGACCGGGAGGACGACGGCTTGAACGATATCGCCTTCGTCGATGCCCAGCGCCTCTCGCTCCGCATCGGGGATGCTGATCCGACCCCCGCTTTGCACGCGGGTCTTGAACGTCGCCATCTGACTCATGGCACCGAGCTGATTCATATCGAAACTCGGCATGCCACCGCTGGCGAACATCTGTTTCATCAGCTGCTGTTGCTGTTCCATCGCGTTCTCGCTCGCCTGTTGCATCCCCTTGAACATCGGAGGCCACATCAGGCCATCATCCTCGTCGGCCATCGGTCAACTACATGTACTCTCCTCAACAATATAAACCTTCCGCTGAAAACCATTGGGCACCATTGAGTGGTAGAGAATGGTATTACCGGTTGAGGAGCGTCGAGGGACGTGCTACGCTCTGTAGCACCGATAACGGCAACCCCAAATACGCGTCTGACGCCCGTTAGACGGCATTTACCGACAGCTGAGGCGAAACCAACACCAAGGTTTAATACTCCGACCAATAAATTAGCAGAACAGATGAGTTCTGAATCGCCACGAAACCCGCTGTTAGACACATGGACTGAAACATCGTCACATATGTTCAACAGCGTCGTTGCAGCTAACCGGGCAGCGTTCGCTGCGTTCGGCGTCCAGCAGGAGGACGAGAACGGCGTCACGCCCGCAGACCGTATCGAGCCGGACGAAGATCTCCCAGAATGGCACGTCTCGATCTCCGAAGACCACCCGGGCCGCCTCGGCGTCGGCGACCACGTCGATTTCACGAAGACGATCTCGGAGAACGACGTGCAACAGTTCGCCGCCGCGAGCGGCGACACGAACCCGCTTCACCTGGACGACGAGTTCGCAGAGCAGACGCGCTTCCGCGGCCGCATCGCCCACGGGACGCTCGTCGGCAGCCTCATCAGCGCGGCCTTAGCACGCCTCCCGGGGCTGACGATCTATCTCTCGCAGGACCTGGAGTTCCACAACCCGGTCCGTATCGGCGACCGACTCACTGCCGAGTGTGAAATCGTCGAGGACCTCGGCGACGAACAGTACCGGCTGACAACGCGCGTCCTCGCAGACGACGAAGTCGTCATCGACGGCGAAGCGGTCGTCCTCATCGACGACCTGCCGGAATAACTCAGCAGAACGCTCGAACGGCCCGGTTGAAACGGTCGGGGTGTTCCCGCGGCGGACAGTGCCCGCAGTTCTCGAAGATTTTCAGCGTACTATCAGTGACCGTTCCAGCCGCCTGCTCGGACCACCGACGGGGGAGCAGTGGGTCGACGGCCCCGTGAATCAACATCGTCGGCACGTCTATCTCGTCCAGCCGGTCGGAGTAGTCGGTCCGGAAACCGCACCACTGGAACTCGCTGCGCTGCCAGCGCCGCATCGCCCGGACGGTCTGGCGGTCGACGGCGCTGTCGACGTCGTCGACCAGTTGCTGGGGTGGCTCCCCGGGACCCATGCTTCGGAGACTGTTTCTGATCGCCGACTGGGACGATCCCACGCCCTGCCAGAGCATATTTCCGAGTATCGGCGTCTGCAAGACGCTGCTGGCCGCTGTGCGCCAGTAGGCGTCGGCTCCCAGCCCGTAGCTATCGACCAGTACCAGCCGCTCGACCGGGCCACCATCGAGCGCGTGGCCGAGCGCGATTGCACCGCCCATCGAGAGGCCCGCCAGCGCGGGTTCCTCGATACCGAGCGCGTCGATGAACTCGGCCACGGTCTCAAGGTAATAGTCGGTCGTGTACGCGCGGTCTGGCTTGTCGCTGTCGCCGTGGCCCGGCAAATCGAGCGCGTACACCGTTCGCTCCGGCGCGAGTGCGGGGAGTGCGTGACGCCACGAAACTGTCGCGGCGTCCAGCCCGATGCCGTGGAGAAACACCAAAGGCGGCCCCTCGCCGCCGGTCCGGTAGTGAATATCGACGTCCTCGCCGTCGACGGACAGTTCGACGCGCTCGGACGAAATCCCTGTCGTCATCGGCGTTCGTTCGGGACCGAGGGCGTATGAGCCTTTGTATCCGCCCAGTTATGACGGCGGGGGCGTCCGAAATCGGTCACTCTGATCGCTCGTACGCACCGTCTCGCTGGAGTCGGGCTTGCTCGCGGACGATAGCTGGTGTCCGACAGCGGCCCGGTTCGCCGGTGACCTGCGGGACGGTGCAGTTGTTACAGCTCTCACACAGCGCGTCTGAACCGTCGAGCAAGCGAGCGCCGAGGCGTGGCTCGGCATAGAAGGGGCGGGCCATCCCGACCGCGTCGGCTGCGGGGACGGCCCCAGTCGCACCGAGGTACCGGTCACAGTCGTCGCGCGTCCGGAGGCCGCCTTCCAGTAGGACCGGTACGTCCACGCGCTCGCGGACCGCCCGGCAGAAGTCGGCATTCCAGCCCGGATCGCGGCCGAACCGGCGTGCCTGCAGTCGATTGAGCAGCCGGACGGCACGCGCTCGCAGTCGGCCGCCGAAGACCGCCGCGTAGTCGTCCTGCAGGTCGCTCGCGTCCCAGGCCCGATCCGGGAACGCGCCGCGGACGATGCTCATGTCCCAGAACGGCGAGACCTCGACCGGAACGAGCCCGTCGTAGCCGATGGCCGCCGCCCGCTCGGCGATACCCACGCCATCCCTCCGAGTGAGATGCCGTCGAACGAAACTCGGCGCAACGGTCTCGGCTGGGACTTTCGTGACCAGTGGCACGTCTCCGGCGTGGTCGCGCACGGCGTCGTGGACGGCTTCGAGGAACCGAACGCCGTCCCTGAACTCGTCGTCCCGGCGGTTGTAGAACGGCGAGAGGAACTGCTGTATCAGGCTCATGTTCGCCGTCGAGAGGTGGATGCCGTCGTAGCCCGCGTCGACGGCGTAGCCGGCACACCGTCCGAACTGCTCGGCCAGGTCCCACACCTCGCTCGTCGAGAGCACGTCCGGCTGCAACGAAATCAGGCCCGCCCGGTCAAGCGCCCGGAGCTGCCACGGCGGGCGGCTGACAGCGAGCTGGCGCTGGTCCGGATGCTGTCGGCGATACTCGGCGTGCCACGTCGCCATGCTCCGGAGGCCACCGTGGGCCAGTTGCAGGAAGATACGGCCACCGTGGTCGTGGATAGTCCCGGTGAGCCGTTCGAGGCGCTCGACAAAGGCCGGGTCGTGGACCCGCGTCATGTTCGGCGCGGCACAGCCGCCGCGGTCGGTGACGATGCTCGCCCCCTGAAAGAGGAGGCCGACACCCGAGGCGGCCGTCGGTTCGAGTTCGTCGATGAGCGTGTCGACGGCCCCCTCGCCGTTGCCCGCACACTCCAGTACCGGTGCGCGGTACAGCCGGTTGGGGATCTCGACGCCGCCGATCTGCAGCGGCGTCTCCAGCGCGGTCACGACTGCTCGCGTTCGTCGAAGGTCGCCTCGGTACGGACGCCGTCCTGTGGTGTCACCTGCTGGATGGCCGCCCGGACTTCCGTCGGCGAATCGAACTCGCCGTCGGTACTGCCCGCAAGCGCGTCCGAGAGGTCCGCTGCGGGCGGGTCGGCGCTGCCGTATTCGTCTGCCAGTTCCGCCACGCGGACCGGGTACGCGGCCCCGCCGGTGGTGCGGTCGACCGTCGCCTCGACCCGGCGGGCGCGCTCGCTGGCCCGCTGCCGTGCCGTCCGCTGTGGGTCCATGTGTGAGAATAGCACAGTTATCGTCAAAATTCTATCGCTACTTCTCGACCGGCAACAGCGCAACGCGCTCCCGGACGGCGTCGGGAAGCCCGCCGGCCGTCGCGGCGAGTTCGGTGTCAGTCACGTCGAAGAACGACCGGACGCGGCCCTCATCGTACTCTCCCAGGGTAGACGCAGCCGTAAGCTGCTCGCGAACATCGCTCGCGGCTGCTTCGATACCGTTCTGGTTTCTTTTTCCTACGTGAGAATCTGTCCGTTTGTGGTCGATGATGACCGCGACGACGGGACAGGCCCCCTCGCTGACGCCCATCGTCAGCGCGCGGTTGATCTGGCGACGGCCGGCCGCATACAACAGAATCTCGACGCCGAAGTCCTCGGCGATGGTGTCACCCCGCCCATGTGCCCGAGTTGCGAGGTCGACGGCCAGTTCGAGGTGAGCGCGGTCCACGACGTAGCGGGCGTCGAACGCCTGCACCGTGACGCCGTGGCGGTCACCGATTGCACTGAGCGTCTCTACGAACGATCCCACGTCATCAATATCGGCAGTGCCCTCGACGACCTGCATCAGAAATCACCCAGGCTCGACTGATCTTCGTTGGCTGTCGTTTCAGCGTTCGTGTCGCTATCCGAACCGTCGTCGAGGTCGACCTCCACGTCGGGCGCGGGCTCGACGCCCTCCATCGACGGGTCCCGGTGGCCGGCGTTCTCCAGTACGTTCTCGGCCGTCTTCCGGCGGCCCCGGAGCGCTGCCAGCACGACGGCTTTGTCCGCGTCCCGGAGCTGTGCGCGGTCGGTGATGCCGGCCTGGAACAGCCGGCGGGCGCGCTTGCGGCCGACGCCGCGAACGCCGGCTAGGTCGACCAGTTCCTCGCGCACACCGTGTTCGACGCGGATGCGGGCCTCGCTGATAGCTCGGGCGGCGTCCAGATCGACCTCGCTGGCCAGCGATTCGGCGGCACCGAGCAGCCACTGGGCCGTCTCGACCTTCCCGCGGATGTCGCCCGGGCCGACGCCGTACCGTTCCGTGATGGTCGCCTCGTCGACCTCCGTGGCCCAGTCTTCGAGCAGGCGGGCGGTCTTCAGCGCCGAGAGCCAGTCTTCGAAACGGCCCTCCTCGAACTCCGAGGGCGTGGGGCCGAGCAACTCCTTCTCGCGCTCGAACAGCTCCATTTCGTACTCCTCGCGGTCGCCCGAACGAAGGTACAGCTGGTACATGTCCGGCGTCCGCGAGACGAGATGGTACAGGCCCAGCGCGGAGATGTCGTCCGGGTCCCGGTCGGCGTTATTGCTTTCGTCGCCGTCCCCGGCCAGTTCGCTGGCGGTCGTGAAACCGCTGTCAGCCGGCGGTTCAGCGGGTGCGTCAGCCGGCGACCCGCTGGCCGAGGTGCTATCGCTGACGCCCCGCTCCCAGTCCCGGAGGCCGTCGACGATTTCGGCGGCGCTCATCGGGTCGAGATAGAGCCGCGAGACAGTGTGGCCCAGCGACGTGGCATCCAGCTCCCCGCTTTCGATTTCCAGAAAGTCATTGCGCTGGAGGTACGTGAGCACGTCATCGACGACCCGTTCGAGCTGGCCGCTGTCGTCGGTCTGGCTCGCGTACAGCGTCTGTTCGAGGAACTCGAGCAGCCCCTCGCGCGAGCGGGCGAAGCCGGAGGCGACAGTGGCGAGGATGTGGGTCCGCAGGGCCGGTTCGGCCGCGAGCTTCGACCGGACCGGCTCCGGGTCGGCCCAGACGTACCGTTCGAACAACTCGTCCACTTCGTCGTGACTTGAGGCGATGAGAACCGCCTCGCCGTATGGGTCGAGTCCCGGGCGGCCGGCCCGCCCCATCATCTGGTGCACTTCGAGCACCGACAGCGGGGCCATCCCGCCGGCCGAGCCGTCGTAGCGCCGCCAGTCGCGGACCACGACGCGCCGAGAGGGCGTGTTGACGCCGGCCGCGAGCGTCGGCGTCGCACAGACGACCTTCACCAGCCGGTCCCGGAAGGCGTCCTCGACGAGTTCGCGGTGGCCGCGCGAGAGGCCGGCGTGGTGGAACGCCGCCCCGTCCGCGACGGCGTCCGCGAGGTCGTCGCTCGTCTCCGTGTCGCTCACGTCACGGATTTCCTCGGCGATGTCGGCCAGTTGGGCCCGCTCCTCGTCGGTGAGGTGGGGGCGGACGGTGTTCGCCAGCCGGCCCGCGGCCGCCTCAGCGTTGCGCCGGGAGTTGACGAACACCAGCGTCGACCCGTCGTCTTCCAGCGTATTGCGGACGATAGCCGCCGTCTGCTTCTCGTTGTTCTGCACCGAGAGCCGCTGCTGGCTCCCGTCTTCGAGATGCAGCGCCTGCCCGTAGTGGACCCCCTTCTGGAGGTCGATGGGCCGCCAGTCCGAGTCGACGAGCCCCGCGTCGAGCCACGTCGCCAGCGCCTCGGCGTTGCCGATGGTCGCCGACAGCGCGACGGTCTGGAGGTCGGGGTTGAGCCGGCGGAGCTTCGCCAGCGTTACCTCCAGGGTAGGCCCCCGCTCACCGTCGTCGACCAGGTGGACCTCGTCGGTGACAACGCAGGTGAGGTCCTCGATCCACGGGGCGTCGTTGCGGACCAGCGAGTCCACCTTCTCGCTGGTGGCGACGACGATGTCCTTGTCCGCGAGCCACCCGCCCTCGGATTCGTAGTTCCCCGTCGAGACGCCGATGTCGAGGCCGTACTGTTCGAACTCCTCGAAGTCGGCCTGCTTCTCGCTGGCCAGCGCCCGCAGCGGGACGATGTACAGCGCCTTGCCGCCGCGGGCGACCGAGGAGAGCATCGCTAGCTCGGCGATGAGCGTCTTCCCGCTCGCCGTCGGAATCGACGCGACCAGGTTCTCCCCCTCCGTAACGCCGGCCTCGACGGCCTCGGCCTGGGGCGGATACAGCTCCTCGATGCCGTCGTCGCGCAGGTGGTCCGGGAGCCACTCGGGCACGCCCGGCAGGTCCGCAACGTCCATTACACCCCGTTTGGGCCCTGCCGTGATTTAAACTGTCGCACTGCAACCGCATCGACTCGCCGGCGTGTCGACCGCCGAGGGGAACGCCTTTGCCCGCGAGCGGCTAACACGAGGTATGCGAGTCGAGTACGACTACGACACCTGTATCGGGATGTTCCAGTGTGTCGCGGAGTGGGACGCCTTCGAGCGCGACGAGGACGCCGGCAAAGCGGTGCTGGCAGACAGTGAGGAACACGGAGAGGACGTGTTTGTCCGGGAGGTCCCCGACGACGCCGAACTGGACGCGAAGTTCGCGGCCCGGTCCTGTCCGGTCGACGCAATCACGATCTACGACGACGACGGCGAACAGCTCATTCCCTGATTATTCCCTCGACAGTCGCTTCGAGCACGACGCTTCCAGCGATATCTTCATCGACCGAGTCCACGACAGCTGGGTCGGCCTGACTGGGTTCGTCGCCGCGGCTGACGCGCCAGACAGTCACGTCACCGACGAGGTTCACACCGCCGTCCGCCCGCGGGTCGACGCTCGCCACGGTAAGTTCACAAACCAGCCGCTCGCCGGTGTACACCGGGCGCTGGAACCGCAGGTCCATCCGCGAGGCGAGCACTTCCAGATCGCCGCCGATGCTGGTCAGCAGTGACGCGGTGAGCAGCCCCTGGACCATCCGCCGCCCGTCCCCATCAGGCTCAGTATGGCGGGCCTGGTCGTCTCCGGAGAGGGCGGCGAACTGGTCGACGTCTTCGGGCCGGAACGTCCGCGTCTCAGTGAACGTCTCGCCGGCTTCGACGGGAGGCATGTGCTGGCCTGTCGGCGCTACGGGAGAAAAATCTACGGCCTCGTCCCGAAACCCACAGGGGGCTGGGCTCCTCAGATCAGAGCGATGTCGACTGGTGGTCCCCTCCGCCGCCTTCTGACTGCGTTCCCCGCGTTGCTGGCCAGTGCAGGGCTCGTCGACCGGGAGAAGGCGACCGCCGCGACGGACCTCGCCGCGCCGGTGATGGTCACGGGCGGCCTCCGGATCCTGCTGCGCCTCGCCGACTTCCTGATGGTCGGGCTGGCGCTCGGTGACGCGGCTATCGCCGGTCTCGAACTCGGCTTCCAGTACTACTTCGTCGGGTTCGGGCTCTCGCTTGCGGTCTCTTCCGGGACGATCAGCGTCGTCTCGCGGCTACAGGGAGCCGATCAACCCGAGCGGGCGAACCTCGCGGTAAAACAGTCGCTGTGGATCGCACTGCTCGTCTCCCTGCCGCTGTCGGCGCTCTGCTGGCGCTATCCGGAGCTTCTGGTGGGGGTTCTCACCGACGACGCGGCGACTATCCGGTTCGGTGCAACGTATCTCGCCATCGTAATGCTGTCGCTGGCCCCGCGGTTCTGGAGCATGGTCGCCGCCCGGGCACTGGCCGGCAGCGCCGACACGCGAACGCCGATGTACGTCCGCCTGCTCACGCTCCCGACGAACGTCCTGCTCAACGCCGTCCTCATCTTCGGGGTCGGCCCGTTCCCTGAACTCGGCATCGCCGGTGCGGCGTGGGGGACAGCCATCGCGAACACGCTCGCGGCGGTGATATTTCTCGGACTGTTGCTGTCCGGGCGCTACGTCGTCACGCTCCGGCCCGGCGGGACGCAGTTCAGTGCCGACCTCATGCGCGAAATCGTCCGCGTCGCGCTCCCGCTGTCCGGGATGCGCTTGCTCCAGACGTTCGCCCGCTTCCCGTTCCTGTTCATCCTGGGCGTGCTGGGGACGCCGACGCTCGCGGCCTACGCCATCGGCCGCCGGGTCATGCTGCTGGCGCTGATGCCGGCGTGGGGGTACGCCACCGCCGCGTCGACGCTGGTCGGGCAGTCGCTGGGGGCCGGTGACGAGGGGGAGGCGACCGCCTACGGCTGGCAGACGCTCCGCGTAGCGCTCGCCGTCCAGCTCGTCGTGGCGCTCCTGCTCGTGGTGTTTGCCCGCCCCATCGTCGCCCTGTTCGGGACCGCCTACCCCGAACTGGCGGCCGCGTTCGTCCGCGTCTTCGGCCTGCTCGTTGCCGGGTTCTCCATCTCCCGGACGATGCGGGGCAGCCTGCGTGGCGCCGGCGACACCCGCTGGCCGCTGTACGGGACGTTTCTGGGCGGCTACTGCTACCGGCTCCCGGTGGCTGCCCTCGCGCTCCCGTCGTCGTTCGTCGTGACAATTCCCGTTCTCGACATCGCCGTCTCGCCGGGGCTTGGGCTCGGCCTGCCGGCCATCTTCGCTGCGCTCGTCGGCGATTTCTACCTGAAAGCCGCAGTCAACGCGGGCCGGTTCTGGTCCGGCGGGTGGCGCGACGTAGCCAGACGGTCCGGTGTCGGTACGGCCGACGACTGACGGCGAACGCTATCGTCCACACCGGCCCGCTGTCGACCGCGTCACTCGACCTGTGCGACGGCTTCGACCTCGACGACGGCCTCGGGTGTTGCCAGACCGCTCACCTCGACCATCGTCGCCACGGGGCGCACGTCGCCGAAGAACTCGCTGTGGGCCTCGCCGACCCGCTCCTGGTCGTCGATATCGGTGACGTACATCCGGGTCTGGACCACGTCCTCGATAGCGGTGTCGAGATCCGCGAGCGCGTCCTCGACGATACCGAAGGCGTGTTTCGCCTGTTCGTACGGGTCTCCCGGCGCGACGACCTCGCCGTCGTCGTCCGTGGCGATGGTACCGGCAACGCGGACGGTATCACCCGCACGTATCGCCCGCGAGTAGCCGACTTGCTCTTCCCAGTCTGTGCCCGTGGAAGATCGTTCGCGACCCATACCCAATAGACGCTGTGGGCCCCCAAAATCGTTTCTCAAGTTTTAATGTCCGGCCCGAGATACTCATTGGCATGAGCAAGGCCACGAAAATCGTCCTCGGAACAATCGGCGTGTCAGCACTGCTATCCATCGGCATCGTCATCAACCTCGTCCTGTTCTCGGCGTAGATGTTCACCGAGCGTTCACTGACCGGCGATCTGCCGGCAGTACGTGAGGCCTACGCCCCGGAGACGCTCGTACTGAACTGCGACCGTGACTTCGAGACGCTGGACCCCGCAGTCGCCGAGGAACTCCTGCTGGTGACCGACAGTTTAGATCAGATTTCCTACGACGGCGCGTGGCTGCCGACCACAGCGCCAGAGGTGCTACAGGAGTACATCGGCAGCAGCCTCACTATCGGGATGCCGGGCGACGGCGGCGTCGCCTGGACACACCAGACGGTTCCCCCCTGCGTGTTCGTCAAGCCCCGGCTGGAGACGTCGCCCGATGACTTCGTCTCGTTTCTCGTCGCCGAGGCGCTCGTCGAGGTCAGTCTCGACGAACCTGAGCATTTCCTTGGCTTCTTCAGCGAGCGCTACCCGGAGTTCGTGGCCGCCACCGAGGACCACCTCGATGCGAACGCCCGGTACCAGCTCGCAGCGGCGGTGTACACAGCGTATCTGGGCCTCCAGACCCGCGCGGAGTTCACCGACTGGGCCGACAGCTACCCAGAGCTACACGCGGCGTGGGACGACGCCGGCGAGCGTCTGCAGCCCCGCCTCGAAGACCTCCCCAGCGAAATCGCCCAGGGCCAGACAGAGTTCGCCGCGGCGGCCGAACTCGCCTGTAGCGGCGTCAAGCACGGACTCGACCTGCCCGCGCCGTTTGCCGCGCTCGACACCGACGCCTATCTGGAGTACGGTGCTGACTACGCTGTCCAGTGGGCCGAGACGACCTTCGAGAAGATGGAGTAACGGAGTGCCGTGTCGGTGCTCCAGTAAATACGATTTACTACGTTGTACTACAGCCGCTCCAGCACCGCGTCGGCGTCGTAGTTGAGCGTCAGCTCCCGCGAGCGGCCCCGACCCTCGACGTTGGTGTAGTCGGCGTCGATGATGTCGAGCTGGGCGAGCTTGTTGATGATCTCGGAGTACCGGGTGTAACCCAGGTCCGTCTGCTCGGAGAAGGCGTCGTAGATGTCGCCGGCCTGCTGGCCGTCGTGGGCGGCGATGACTTCCACGAGCGCGGTTTCCGAGTCCGACAGCTCCCGCAACCGGCGGGAGAGGTGGACGTATTTGGACTTGTCGTAGGCCTCCTCGACGTCCTCGGTTTCGACCGAGCGGGAGGCACGCATCTCGGCGTTCATGCCGGCCCGGCGCAGGAGGTCGATGCCAACCCGGAGGTCGCCGCCCTGCTCCTCGGTCAGTTCGGCGACGCGGTCCAGCACCGTGGGGCCGACGACACCTTCGTTGAACCCCCGGTCGGCGCGCTCGCCCAGGATATCCGCGATTTCGGCCTGTCCGTAGGGATTGAAATACACCTCCTCCGGACGGAACACGGACTGGACACGCGTATCGAGTGCGTCGATGACGTCCAGTTCGAGGTCAGAGGAGACACAGATGACGCCGATTTTCGCGCCGGAGTGGGCTTCGTGGGCGCGCAACAGCGAGTACAGCGTGTCGCTGGCCTCGCTCTCGTAGAACAGGTAGTTCACGTCGTCGAGGGCGACGACGAGTACCTCGTCTTCCTCGACCAGCTTGTCGGTAATCTGGGAGAACAGTTTCTTGAAGGAGATGCCCGAGGACGGCGGCTCGTAGTCGAATATCTCGGCGAACAGCCGCGAGAAGACGGCATAGCGCGTCGAGTCCATCTGGCAGTTCACCCGGACGGTTTTCACGTCCGTCTGGGCGGTGAGTTCGTCGAACAGTATCTGGACGGCTGTCGTCTTCCCCGTGCCCGGCGGCCCGCGGGCGATGACGTTGAGCGGGCGCGACCCGCGGACGGCCGGCCGGAGCGCGTACTTCAACGTCTCCATCTGTGTGTCCCGGTGTTTGAACGTCTCCGGGAGCCAGTCGATTTCGAAGACGTGTTCGTCCCGAAAGACGGACTCGTCCCAGCCGAGCATCCGGTCCTCGGGGTCGTCGCTCATCACTTTCACCGAGCTTCGCGGCCCACTTAACCATTTGCCACAGGTTCACGATCAGTGACAGGTACACGAGGGACCGCGGTTTCGCTGGCCGTCCCTACTCGAACTTCCCGAGCAGGTCGCTGTAGAACCCATCGGCATCGTCGGCACCGTCGTCGGCGAGCTTCTCGACGATGAGCTCCGGCGTCGAACGGGCGAGCTTTCCCTTCACCGGCGAGCGCTCGACGCGCAGTTCGCCGTCTTCCAGCCCCTTGGCTTCGATGCCGTCGATGCTGATGTCGGTCTCGGCGGCCTCGCGGATATCGCGTGCGAGGTGGGAGACGAAAATCGCCGTGGCCTGCCGCTCGCCCAGCGCTTCGAGGATACCGGCCATGATCTTCGCGCTGGCACCGGGCTCGGTGATCGATTCGAGTTCGTCGACCAACACCATCACCGGGCGGTCGTCGGTCCCGGCCGCCGGGTCGTCGCTGTCCGTTGTCGCATCGCCGTCAGCTTCCGCTCCGTTCCCGTCCGCTTCCGTCGACCGGTGGTCCACGTCCGCGACGAGGTCGCCGAACTCCCGAAGCGTGGCCTCGAACGCGCCGGCGTCGAGCGTGCCCTGAGTCTTGGCGTGGTAGTGGAGTTCTGACACCCGGCCGACGCGGGCCGACTCCGCCGGGACGGGCAGGCCCATGTGCGCCAGCGTCGTCACCAGCGCTACGAGGTCCAGCGTCGAGGTCTTGCCACCGCTGTTGACCCCCGAGAGGACGGTGACGCCCTCGACGGCGTAGTCGACGGGCTCGACGGCGTCGAAGGGCACGTCGAGCAGTGGTGATCGTCCGCCCTCGATGGCGACGCCTTCGGACTCGGTCAGTTCCGGCATCGTGCAGTCGAAGTCCGCGGCGAAGCGGGCTATCGCCAGCTCCACGTCGAGTTCCAGCGCCGCGTCGACCA
This sequence comes from Haloarcula sp. CGMCC 1.6347, assembly GCF_037078395.1. Classification (NCBI taxonomy): domain Archaea; kingdom Methanobacteriati; phylum Methanobacteriota; class Halobacteria; order Halobacteriales; family Haloarculaceae; genus Haloarcula; species Haloarcula sp. CGMCC 1.6347. The sequence continues at coordinate 1,383,098 of NZ_JAYMGX010000002.1, read as the reverse complement.
GCGCGGCAGCATCGTCGCGCATCTCGGCGAGGTCGTCGGCCAGCTCTCGCTTGCGGCGGGTCGCGCGCTGGTCGCGTGCGGCAGTCAGTTCCTCGCGGAGGCGGGCGACGACATCCTCGCTGTGTTCGACCGGGTAGGCCGGCTCGTCGGGGAACGCCCGGCGCGCCGTCGCCTCCATGTCTCGGAGCGCCAGCGCGTCGACGAGGTGGTCGCGGGCTTTCTCGACGGCGGCGGCGTACTCGTCGGCCAGTTCCCGCTGGAGCAGCGAGTCGACGCCCGCGCCGCGCTCGACCAGCGACAGCAGGTCCGTCCCCTCGATGGTCACGTCCTGCTCCTCGATGGCCTCCCGGAGATGGTCGTTGGCGACGCTCTCGGCGGTCGAGACCGCCGCGTCGAGGTCGTCGACGGCGGTGGCGAGCCGGTCGAGTTCCTCGTCGCCGCTGACGCTCCCGTCCTCGTCGAGCTGGTCGAGCGCCGACAGGAGCGTCTCCAGGTCACACGAGGCGTCGAGGTCGGCGACGCGGTGGACCTCGGCAGCGGCCCGTATCCGGTCGCGGTTGCTGGCAAAGAAGGTGAGGACTCGCTCGGGCACGACGGATTCGGGCTCTTCGAGCGCGTTCGGTTCCACCCGCACGTCGCCCTCGATGTCGACGCCGGCGAATGCTTCATCCAGCGCGACGACCGTCGAGTACGAGCGGGCGAGCTCGGCCAATTGGCGGGCGTCGTCGACGACCTCGACGCTGACCTCCGGAATCGCGGCCTGCGCGTCGGCGTACCGTTCGGCGTCGCGGGTCGCCAGACAGCGGTCCCGGACCCGCACGTCGCCGGGTTCAGAAAGCGGTTCGACGGCCGACAGGGCGTCGAGAACTGCCGGGTCGGGCTCGCGAGCCATCGCCGACTCGGCGAACGCCCGGACTTCCTCGATGCGACTGCGGACGCCGCTGGGGTAAACTGTCTCCAGTCGCTTCGCGGCGTAGTCGGTCACCGTCCGGTCGGTCAGCAGCGCCAGTGCGTCCTCGTGGATCTCTCTGGCGCGTTTCGTCGCGGTGAACCCGCCGGGGTCGTCGTGTTCGGCCCGGATCGCGCCGCGAGCGATGCGGGCGGCCCGGCCCTCGCTGATGCCCGGTGCGCGTGCGAGCGACGCCACGTCGCCGTCCCGGAGCGCCGCCTCCGGGTCGTCTAGTTCCCGGAGCGCCGCGGCTGTCTTCGCCCCGACGCCCGGAACCGATTCGAGCTCCATCTGCCCGCCCATTCGACGCCAGCGAGAAAAAACCCGTCGCCAGCGGCTCCGGCGACGGAGTGGGCGTCCGACACCGCTTCGACCACGTCAGCTGAACACCGAACGCGAAGGCGTTTTTGCGCTCCACCGAGAAGGGAATCCCATGTCTGCTGTTTCGGAGAAGCTAGCGGCCGCCCGCGAAGACCTCGAATCGCGAGACGGCGTGCTGATCGCCTTCTCCGGTGGTGTCGATTCGAGTGTCGTCGCCGCACTGGCTCACGACGCCCTCGGCGACGACGCCATCGCCTGTACCGCCAAATCTGAGACGCTCCCCGCCGCCGAGCTGACGGACGCCACCCGCGTCGCAGAGGAAATCGGCATCCGTCACGAGATTGTGGAGTTCTCCGAACTCGACAGCGACGAGTTCATCCAGAACGACGACATGCGGTGTTACCACTGCCGGTCGATGCGGCTGGGCGCGATGTACGACCGCGCCCGCGAGCTCGGCATCGACGTGGTGTGTGACGGGACGAACGCCTCCGACGTGGGCGAGGGCCACCGCCCCGGCCTGCGCGCCGTCGAGGAACTCGACGCCTACTCCCCGCTGCTGGAACATGACATCGAGAAGTCCGAAGTCCGCGAAATCGCCCGCGAATACGACCTCTCCGTAGCCGACAAGCCCTCCATGGCCTGTCTCTCCTCGCGGATTCCGACCGGCCTCGAAGTCACCGAAGAGCGCCTCTCCCGTGTCGAGAAAGCCGAGCGCCTCCTGCGAACGTGGGGCTTCGAACAGTTCCGCGTGCGCGATCACGACGGCCTCGCCCGCATCGAGGTCGGCGAGGAAGAGCTCGAAACCGCGCTCGACCCCGACTTCGTCCGCACCGCCCGCGACCACATCGAGGACTGCGGCTTCGACCACGTAACGCTGGACCTCCACGGATACGAAACCGGCAGTGTGAGCCCCGAAACGGAGGAGCCAGCCGAAGCGGAGACTGAGGACGTGGTCAGCAACGTGTTCGACGCCGACTACCCGTCCGTCGACTGAGGAGCCCACGCTCATCGAACATAGTTCTCAGCGGCGACGACCGCTCAGTCAAGCAACGTCCGCCAGCCAGTCAGTTCTTCGCCGACCAGTTCAGGGCCGTCCCCATCGAGCCGAATCTCGTTGACGGCGCAGTTCGGCTGCGAGTCCTTGGCCAGCGCCGCGTCCGGATCTTTGTCCGTGAGTTTCGCCAGCAGGACTTTGATGACGCCGCCGTGGGTGACCACCAGCGTCGTCTCGCCGGTGTCGGTGGTCGTAATCGCTCGGTCCCACGCCGACTCGACCCGCCCGCGGAAGGTCGGAATGCCCTCGCCGCCCTCCGGGGCCGCATCGAGCGAGATGACGCTCGCGTCCCGGTCGTGGTCGGGGTACTCGCCGAGCAGTTCCTCGGCGTACAGGCCCTGCACGATTCCGAAGCCGCGCTCGCGCCAGTCGGTATCGAATTCGGGGTCGGGCAGGCTGCCGTAGCCGTTCCCGACCGCAGCGGCCGTCTCGCGGGTGCGCCGGAGGTCCGAGGCGAAAACGCGGTCCACGTCGTAGCGGTCGTCGAGCCACGCGCCGAGCGCCCTGGCCTGCGTCTGTCCCTGGTCGGTCAGTTTGCTCGGTGCCCATCCCTGGATGCGCCCGTCACGGTTCCACGTCGTCTGGCCGTGCCGGGCCACGAGCAGCGTCTCCATATTATGCCTCCCCGCTTCGCCAGCGCGCGACGGCGATGGTCCCCTCGTAGAGGAGGATGAGGCCGGCGGCGACGGCGATAGCGGCGTTTCGCGGGAGGCTGAACTGGTTCACGAGGCGGAACAGCGTCGGGTCGGGGCTGCCGAGGTAGCCGACGACGATGGCGACGGCCCACACCGGCAGGCGGGCGGCCCGGAACCCGCGCCAGAGCCTGACCGAGCCGTAGTAGTTCTTGTTCACGTACGCCAGCGCCTCGAACAGGACGATCATCCCACCGCCGACGAGCATCGGTGTGGCGTTGCCGAGGCCAACGGCTGCGAGCGTCTCAGTAACCGTGGCCGGTAATTGCTCGTAGTAGCCCGTCGGTACCGGCGCGGGGCTGAGCACGTAGCCGGCGATACCGAAGACCAGCCACGCGGCGGGGCGGCGCGCGGCGAGGTCGTCCGCCGTCGGGACCGGCGACGTGCTGCCGGTCCAGCGGAGGAGCAGCAGGGTCCCCTCGAACAGCCCGATCATCGTCACGGCGACCATGAGCGGGGCCATCCCGGTCGGGTCCGGGCTGAACAGGAACGCCACGGCGGCGAAGCCACCCCAGAAGTACAGCCGCCGGTCCTGAAGCCACTGGCGCGTCGTCACGCCCATCATCACCGCGAGCATCACGAACAGCGGGATCTGGAAGATGAGCGCGAACAGCCCGAGCATCAGGATGATGAGGTTGAACGTCTCGCTCAGGCCGAAGGCCAGGTCGGCCGCGCGGTCGGAGTAGGTGATGAAGTAGTCGAACATCGCCCGCAGCACGGCGAAGTACGCGAAGCCGACGCCGACGGCTGCGAGGACCAGACTGGTCGGGACTGCCGCGAGGTAGTAGCGACGCTCGCGGGGGTACAGTCCCGGCCGCATGAACAGGTACGTCTGGTAGACGAACACCGGCAAGGCGGCGATAAAGCCGACTAGCGAGGACACTTTCAGCCGCGCGAGAATCAGCGCAAGCGGGTTGTACACGTTCGGACAGTCCGCCCCTTCGACGACACTGCCCTCGGCATTCGTCGCGACCTGACCGCATTGGCTTGCCGGGCCATCGAGGAAGGAGTACCACAGGAAATTGATGAGTTCGTCTGAGTACGGCAGGGCGATGACGGCGACGACGGCCATCACGCCGACGACGACGAACAGCCGCATCGCCATCTCCTCGACGTGGTCGGCGAGGGGCATCTCCTCGTCGTCGGGCGCGCCCTCGTCGACGATGTCCTCATCCGGGTCGTAGGTGGGTGCGTTCCCGCCGCCGTGGGTCGGTGCGGCACTGCCACCAGCCGGTGACGGCGTCGACTTGCCCCAGTCGGTCGGGACATCTGCCGGGACAGCGGCAGCAATGTCCGACGCGTTCCGGTCAAACAGCCCGGCGCTGGATTCGGATTCAGTCGGCGTGGCGTGAGAGCCAACGGTATCCTCATTGCCGCCGGCCGGTGCGGGACCGGGGCTCGTTACTTCGTCCGTCTCCCGATCGGCATCGGCCTCGGCCACGGGGTCGGTGGGGATCGACGACTCGTCGGATTCGTCGTCGGACGGTAGTGGCGGCTCTTCGGACCCGCGCCGCTCGTCGTCTGCGTCACCGTCCTCCATCTGTCCCGGGCTTAGACGGTGGGTGTTGTAAACTTTCTTTTCGAGCAGTGGCTGTCACCGGGATGAATAAATTGATAACGCCCACTGGGCTAGGCACAGAGAAGATGGCGAGTGCTATCGACGAGGACACCGTCCAGACGGTCCAGAGCGGGCGCGCCACGCTCGGCGCGATGCTCCGCTCGGCGCAGGTGCACCTCCAGAAGGTGTTCATCGTCTTCGTCATCGGGATGATCGGGACGATCATGGGACTGCAGTACGGTGTCTGGGACACGCTACGTGCCGATCTCCTGTACTCGCAGATGGACCTCACTACGCAGGAGGCCACGAGCATCGTGGCGGTCACGCCGTTCGACGTCATCCTCCTGCAGGTGAAAATCGGGGCCGTCATCGGGATTCTCATGTCGCTGCCGCTGTTGATCTACTTCGGCCGCGACGGGCTCCGCCAGCGCGGCTGGTGGCCGGCAGAACACATCCCGACCTGGAAGGGCGCGCTGTTCGTCACGATCAGCTTGGGTCTGTTTTTCGGCGGCGTCGCCTACGCCTACGAGCTGTTCTTCCCGCTGATGTTCAATTTCCTCGCCGGCGACGCCTTCAAAGCCGGCTTCACGCCGCAGTACTCCATCGTCAAGTGGTTCCAGTTCGTCTTCCTGCTGGCCGTCTCCTTCGGACTCGCCGCCCAGTTGCCCCTCGTGATGACGGTGCTCTCCTACACCGAAATCGTCCCCTACGAGACGTTCCGGGACAAGTGGCGCTACGCGGTGATGGGGATTTTCGCCTTCGGCGCGCTGTTCTCGCCGCCGGACCCCTTCACCCAGATTATGTGGGCCGCGCCGCTGTGTGGCCTCTACGGCATCAGCCTCGCGCTGGCGAAGCTCGCGATGCTGGTCCGTCGCTCCGGTGACCTGGTAAGTACGTGGAGCGTCGCCCGCGGGCACTGGAACACGATTCTCGGCGGTGCAGTGCTGGGCGGCGGCGTGGTGTACTACGTCCTGGCGACGCCGGCATTTCAGTACGTTCAGCGGTTCGCCGAGGTGTTCCCTTCCGACCGGCTCACCGGCGACATCCAGCCGCCAGCGCTGTTCGGGCTCCCCATCGAGAGCACGGCGCTGCTTCTCGCCGCCGTGTTCGGTGTCATCGGCGCTGTCGTCGTCCTCTACTACCACGTCCTGACCGCCCTCTCGGAGAAGGCCGGCCCCGGGCAGGTCGGCGACCCGACGGCCATCGACATCGACGAACTCAACGCCTCGGCCGTCGAGGTCGCCCCGCCGGAAGTGTTCGAGGAGATGACCGAAGACGAGGCGCTCGCTCACGCCGACCGCGCCCTCGCGGACGACAACAAGGAGAAAGCCCAGGCCGTCCTCGACCGGTGGGACATGGCCCACAAGGACGACTCGGTGGGTGAAGGTGGCGACGGCGCGGACGGGACCGCCGAAGCGGACGAGGAAGAGGCGGGCGTGTTCACCTCGACGACCGCCGGCATGGTCGACGCCTTCACCGAGGACGAGACCACCGAAGACGAGATCGGCGGCTACTACTACGACATCCAGTTCATCCTCAGCGCGCTGGCCTCCCGGGCGTTCGTGATTCTGGGCATTTTCGGGGCAGTGCTCGCCGCCGCGTTCCTGTTCCTCTACCAGGGCGGCATCGGGTCGATACAGCGGACGTTCGTCAGCCGACTCCCGCCGGAGATGGCCGCCGACGTGAGCATCGTCACGCTCCACCCCGTCGAGCACCTGGTGTTCATCGTCAAGTTCTCGACGATACTCGGGGCCGTCTCTGTCATCCCCGTGGTGCTGTACTTCGCGTGGCCGGCGATGCGCGAGCGCGGCCTCGTCATCGGCAACCGCAACATCCTGGGCATCTGGGGCGGGACGCTGTTCGCCGCGCTCATCGGCGGGAGCCTGCTCGGGTTCCTCTACGTGGCCCCGATGACCATCTCCTGGATCGCCTACGACCAGCTGAACTCGAACATGGTCATCGCCTACCGCGTGAGCAAGTTCGGTTGGCTCGTGTTCTTCCTCACCATCGGCATCGGCCTGCTGGCGGAGATCCCGGTGACGATGTTCCTGTTCCACAAGGGCGGCATCATCCCGTTCCACCTGATGTACGAGCGCTGGCGGGAGGTCGTCATCGCCATCGTCGCCCTCTCGGCGATTCTCTCGCCCAGCGGCATCTTCACGATGTTCATCGTCGGCATTCCGACCGCGCTGGCGTATATGCTCGGTCTCGGCATCCTCTGGGTGTACACGCTCGGCGGCCGGCGGACGACGAACCGCCGCAGCGAACCGGCTGACTGACCGCAGCCACGGACGCTTGGAATCGTATTCGACGATGATTACGCCGTCGTCGCTGTCATGGAACGTACGAAGATACTCGTAGCGGTCGGTAGCAGCGCTACCACCACGAATACAGCGACGAGCCCCCACCGCCAGCGGTAGACGTCCGAGCGTTGCTTGCCGCTTCAATCTGCGGGTATATTCCACAACAGTAACTGCAAAACAAAACGAGTCAGATAGTCATCCCGGCGCATGCCGTCTACGTAGAGACAGACGGTCGTCGAACCACAGTACATATGCTCACCCCTGATATATTCCTCAGATATGCCCAAGATAAGCGTGGAGGTCCCGGCCGAACTGCTGAACGACATCGACAAGCACGTCGGCGAAGACGGGAAGTTCGTCAACCGAAGCGAAGCCATTCGGGCCTCGGTGCGGAAAACGCTCGACGTGCTTGACGACATCGATGAACGTCAGGGACGACTCGACGATGACCAGTGAGCGGTCGGAGGCGGTGCGCGTCGGCCTCGTCGCGCTGTTCGTGACGGCGCTGGTCACTTCACAGGTGACCGCTTCGAAGCTGCTCGCGTTCTCGCTGCCGTTCTCGCTCCCGCTCGCCGGGTCGACGCTCGTCCTGCCCGGGGCCGCGCTGGCGTACGCGCTGACGTTCTTCGCCTCCGACTGCTACGCCGAACTGTACGGCCGGCGGGCCGCGACGGTCGTCGTCAACGTCGGCTTCGCCATGAACTTCGTCCTGCTGGCGCTGGTCTGGAGTACCATCTTCGCCCCCGGGCTCCCGCAGGCGGCCCAGCCGGTGGATCTCGCGGCCTTCCGGAACGTTCTGGGGGCCAGCACGGCCATCGTCGTCGCCAGCCTGTCGGCCTACGTCGTGAGCCAGAACTGGGACGTGTTCGTCTTCCACTGGCTTCGGGACCGAACCGACGGCGAGAAACTCTGGCTCCGTAACATCGGTTCGACGGCCACCAGCCAGCTACTGGATACGGTCATCTTCGTCGGCGTCGGCTTCATCCTGTTTCAGGGCGTCCCGCCGGCCGAGGCACTGGCGCTCATCGTCGGCCAGTACTTGCTGAAGCTCGCTATCGCCGTCCTCGACACGCCGTTCGTCTACGCTGTCGTGGGCTTCGCCCGGCGAAACGACGTCGCACCGACCCCGGCACGGGCCGACTGAAAAACGACTGCCAGCGGCTCACTCGACCGGTTCGGCGAACGCGTACCGGGGCTTCACGTCGTCGATGCGGACCTCGACGGTTTCACCCGCTTCGACGCCGCTGACGAACACAGTGAAATTCTCGACTTTAGCGATACCGTCACCCTCCTCGCCGATGTCGTCGATAGTGACTTCGACGATGTCACCCTCGCGGACCGGCCCGGTCAGGCGGTGTTTCGCCACCAGATACAGCTCCGAGGAGGAGTCACGGGAGGCGTCGGGACGGACCTCACGGACGTACTCGAACTCCGGTTCGATATCGGCGATGAGGTCGTCGAGGTCCTGCCCGTCGAACACCTTCGCACAGAAGTCCCCGCCCGCGTCGAGCAGGTCCGTCGCCACTTCGAAGGCCTGCCGGACCAGGTGGACCGACCGGGCGTGGTCGAGGTCGTACTGGCCAGTCATGTTCGGGGCCATGTCTGAGATGACCACGTCGACCGGGCCGCCGCTGCCGTCTCCCTCGCCAACGATCTCGCGGATCTCGTCTTTCGTACTGTCCTCGGTCATGTCGCCGCGGACGTACTCGACGGTCGGTTCGGGGTCCTCCAGCTCGTCGATGGTCTGGCGGTCGACGCCGACCAGCGTCCCGCGCTCGCCGATGCGCTCGGCCGCGACCTGCATCCAGCCGCCGGGGGCAGCCCCGAGGTCGACGACGGTCCGCCCCTCGCCCAGCAAGCCGGCCGTGTCGTCTAGCTGCTGGAGCTTGTAGGCCGACCGCGCGCGGTACCCCTCCTGCTTCGCTCTGTTGTAGTAGTCGTCTTTGCCCGACATAGTTACCTCACACCGCGCTGTGACACGTTTTGAGCGCCGAAATGCGGCGAAATCGCAGTCATAGTAGTGGGGAGGCGGTCAGCGCTGAAATGGATGCCGACTCGAAGTTTCCGGCCGAGCCACGGCACGACAGTCGCCAGTCGATCGCCGCACCGACAATCAGGGCAAGCGCCAAGGACGTGACTACGTGCTTTACCATCAAGCCGAACACGTTCAGTACTGTTCTTACCGAGCAAGAACACGTCTCAGCGGCTGAGATTTGCCGTCTCCATATATACAGGTCACGCGCTGAGTCCTATCTGTAGGAAGTGACCTCCCAATGTCAACCATTCCGACGGCGACGCGGAGGCGGGTGTTAAAAGCCCTGGGCGTCGGCACGGCCGCGCTTGCGGGCTGTGCCAGCGCACCGGGCGCAAAAGAGCAACCGACCGAGGCGAAGACGACCCCACAGGAGCCAGCTATGAACGCCGCACAACAGACTGACGTCGACCGTATTGCCGCGGACCCGACCGCAATCCCGGACCCCATCGACCGGTCGGAGCCAAAGACCGTGTCGGTCGAGATGACCACCAAAGAGCAGGTCGCAGAGATTGAGCCGGGCGTCACCTACACGTACATGACCTTCGACGACCAGATTCCCGGCCCGATGGTCCGGGTCCGCCGTGGCGACACCGTCGAACTCACCATCACGAACGAGGAGGGGAACTCGATGCCCCACAACATCGACCTCCACGCGGTCCGCGGCCCCGGTGGCGGTGCTGAGGCGTCGATGGTCACGCCGGGCCAGACCAAGACGTTCCGGTTCAAGGCCACCTACCCCGGCGCGTTCATCTACCACTGCGCCGTTCCGAACCTCGATATGCACATCTCCTCGGGGATGTTCGGGATGATACTCGTCGAGCCGAAAGACGGGCTGCCCGAAGTGGACCACGAGTTCTACTTCGGCCAGCACGAACTGTACACCACCGGCGACACCGGCGAGAAGGGGCACCACGACTTCGACATGGAGGCGATGGCGGCCGAAGAGCCGACGTACGTCCTGATGAACGGCGAGAAGTACGCAATCACGCCGGACGTTCACGGCGCGCCCAGCATGCAGGTGGGTGAGACAGCCCGGGTGTACTTCGTGACCGGCGGTCCGAACCTCGACTCCAGTTTCCACCCCATCGGCTCCGTCTGGGACGAGGTCTGGCAACAGGGCTCTATCGCCGGGCCGCCGAACAAGTTCGTCCAGACCACGCCGGTCAAGCCGGGGTCCTGTGCCATCGCGACCCTCCACGCCGAGGTGCCCGGCCCCATCAAACTGGTCGATCACGCGCTCTCGCGAGTCGCCCGCAAGGGCATGATGGCCGTCATCAACCGTGAAGGGGCGGCAAACCCCGACGTGTTCGAACCGGAGGTCTGACCGCTTCGCCGGAGGAACGCTCCGCACTGCCGCTTCGCGTTCGGCCCGATTACTCGATAGCCGGTATCGCTCGTAACCGCGGCCCCGTCCGCGGTCGCTCGCGCGCACGCGGTTTCAATGAGGGACTTTTTAATGGATGGGGGCATAGTCCGGTTCAAGATGTTCAACGCCATCGTGAGCGCAGACACGCTCCAGGCGACTCTCGACTCTGTGAGCGTGCTGGTGGACGAGTGCAAGATCCACCTCGAAGAAGACGGGCTGGAAATCCGGGCAGTCGACCCGGCAAACGTTGGAATGGTCGACCTGCGGCTCGACGCGGCGGCGTTCGAGTCCTACGAGACTGACGGTGGGCTCATCGGCGTCAATCTCTCCCGGCTCGAAGACATCGCCGGCATGGCCGACGCCGGCCAGCTCGTCCACCTCGACCTGGACGAGGAGACCCGAAAGCTCCACATCTCTATCGACGGCCTCGAATACACCCTCGCGCTGATCGACCCCGACTCCATCCGCCAGGAGCCAGACCTCCCGGACCTGGACCTCTCGGCGAACATCGTCATCGAGGGGAAAGACATCGACCGCTCGGTGACCGCCGCGGACATGGTCAGCGACCACATCGCGCTGGGTGTCGACGCGACAGAGGAACTGTTCTACGTCGACGCCGAGGGCGACACCGACGACGTCCACCTCGAACTCACCCGCGACGACCTCATCGACCTCACCCCCGGGGACGCCCACTCGCTGTTCTCGCTGGATTACCTGAAGAACATGAACAAGGCCATCCCGAAAGACGCCGAGGTCGAGATGGAACTCGGCGAGGAGTTCCCGGTCAAGATGCACTTCAGCTTCGCAGAGGGGCAGGGCCGGGTCACCTACATGCTCGCGCCGCGCATCCAGAGCGAATAACGACGGATGGCGTCCGCGCCGCCGATTCCGGCCACCGACTGGCTGCCGGACAATTCCGAGACGGGGTCGCTCTCGCTGCCAGACGGCCGGCGGCTGGCTTACGCCACGTACGGCGACGCCGACGGCTATCCGGTCCTCTTCTGTCACGGGACGCCCGGGTCACACGTCGTCGCACGGCTACTCGCCGCACCGGCCCGCGAGCGCGGCGTCCGCCTCGTCACCCCGGACCGGCCGGGCATCGGGAACTCCGAAGACGCTTCTGTCACGCTCGAGGACTGGCCGGACGACGCCGCACATCTCCTGTCGCATCTCGACATTGACGCGGCTGGTGCCGTCGGCTTCTCCGGCGGCGGCCCGTTCGCGCTGGCCTGTCACCGACTGCCCGAGATAGAGCGGATTGCCCTCATCGGCAGCAGCGGCCCCCCGTCGATCGGCGCGACGGGGCGCGTCCAGCAGTTCGTGGGGGCGCTGTCCCGCCACGCACCGTGGGCGCTCGGCCGGCTCTTTCGCCTGCAACGATGGTTCGCCCTCCGCCGGGACCCGTCCTACGCCGTCGGGTTCGTCGCCGAGGAGACGCCTGAAACGGATGCCCTGACAGCCGACGAGGTGGCCCGGATCGTCCGTGCGGATATGCTCACTTCGATGGCACGCGGTCCGAGCGGAATCATCCGCGAGCAGCGACTCCTCTCGCAGCCGTGGCCGTTTGCCCTCGAAGACATTTCGGTGCCGGTCACCGTGTTTCAGGGGCGAGACGACGCCAACGTCGCCCCGTCGACTGGGAAAGCCCTCGCCCAGCGGCTTCCGGACGCCTCGCTCGCCCTCGTCGACAGCGACCATCTCGGTACGTTGACAGCTGCTGGCGACGACGCGCTGGCCGCCGTACAGCGTCGCACACGCGTCTGACGTACCGTTTTGTGGGTCGGGTGCCAACGGGCCGGTATGGAGAACCTCGGGGACGCGTACAACGACCGGCGCTGGGAGGGACGCGATCCCCGCCGCGTCGTTGCCGGTGCGACCCTGGGGTTCGTCGGCGCGCTGGCGGTGGTCGTGGCGATACTTCTGGTGACGACGCCGCTGTCGGCAGTCGTCGGCGCAACCGAACCCCACGCTGCCGAGAAACTCGGCGGGACGCTGGGTGGGCTGGGAATCCCCGCAATGTTCCTGAGCGTCGTCGCCGTGCTCCCCTCGAGCCGCCGGGAACAGAGCGGTGTCACCGTCGGCGCATTCCTCTGTCTAGTCGGCGTCGGGCTGTTTCAGGTAGCATATCCCTACAACTGGACGGTGGGCGGGCAGACGCTGGCGTTCGAAACGACGATGGCGTACTTCATCGGGACGTGTGTGGCGTTCTGGTTCGTCTTTACCGCGATGGCGAGCTTCCGGCGTCGGAACAACCCACACGGCACCGTGAAACTGGAAATTTCGCACAAAGGCGAAACCAAGACTGTGCAGGTGTCCCCACAGGAGTACAAGCGCTACACGCAGGCGGTTCGTGGCGACGGCGGCACGACCGACGAGGTCATTCAGGAACTGGAGTCCCGAATCGAAGACTAAGCGTAGCTGAGCGTTACTCGGCGGCCGTCGTTTCGTTGCCGCTCCGGTCCGACTCCGTCATCGAGTCGCGGTCTGTCTCGTCGATCTCCGTCGTCTCGACTTCGGTCTCCTCGTCGTCATCGTCATTGTCGTCGGCATCTGCACCTTCGCCGACTTCCTCGACTTCGACATCCTTGCCAGCGACGCCGCTCTCCGAGATGACCGGCAGGAGGTTGTAGCCGCCGTTGCCCTTCTTGACGACGTTGATGTCGAAGACGAAGTCGACCGATTCGCCGGCGACGACTTCGAACGGCTTGGTGAGCTGGAGCTTCTCGCTCGGGATCTTCACATCGACCGACGCGCCGTCGACGACCCCGTCGACGGATTCGGCGTACAGTTCGATCTTGTTGTAGCGGCCCGCTTCGAGTTCGCCGTCGAGGACGCCGATGGCCTTGTCCCCGACGACCTCGGTGAGGTCGACGGTCACGCCGTCGAGTTCGCGGACGACGAAGCCGCCCTCACTCTCGTCAGCTTCCTCATCCGTGTCCTCGCCGTCTTCGGCCTCGTCCTCGGCGTCATCTACCGTTTCTGTCTCGGTCGACGCGGCCGTCTCCGTCTCAGTTGAGTCGGCCGTGGCCGTTTCAGTTGCCTCGGCCGTCGCCGTTTCCGTCGCGTCAGTCTCGGTCGCGTCTGCGCTTTCCTCCGTCGCCTCGTCGTCTTTCGCCCGGAAGATACGAGCCCTGGAGAACGACACGTCGAGCGAGTCGAAGTCGCCGATAGCCGCGGGCTGGTCGCTGATCAGCAGCCGGAACGTCCCGACAGTTCCACCGTCGTCCGTCATCGCGTCCTCGTCGGTGGAGCCGCCGTCACTGGTTCCGTCACCGCTGGTCCCGTCAGACCCGCCGGAGTCGCTCGACCCGGAACAGCCGGCGAGAAGACCGACCCCGACGCCCGCGCCCGTGGCGATGAACCGTCGTCGTCTCATCGGCCACGTCCCGTCTGCGCTGTCGTCGCTGTCGATTCTATCGCTGCTGTTGCGAACGTATTCATTCCATAGCGTGGGATGGGACTGGCGCGTATATGCCCCGCGATAGGTCAAATAGAACTGTACCTCTCTGAACGGAATGAACGATCTGGCCGTATCTGAACGGTTTTACCCCCGTCGCTCCACGTCCTGATAATGGCAAACTCGAACGCGAAGGGCGACCGCCGCGAGCGCGAACTGGTCAACGCACTCGACGAGGCGGGCTTTGCGGTGATGCGCGCGCCGGCCAGCGGCAGCGCGACCGAGCGGGAACTGCCGGACGTGCTCTCGGGCGACGGCGAGACGTTCTACGCTATCGAGGCGAAATCCAGCGCCGGCGACCCCATCTATCTCACCGGCGAGGAGGTCGAAGCGCTGCTGTTTTTCGCCCGGAACTTCGGCGCGAAGCCGCGTATCGCCGTCCGGTTCGACCGCGAGGACTGGTACTTCTTCCACCCGGCGGACCTCCACACGACCGACGGCGGCAACTACCGCGTCAAGAAGGAGAAGGCCCTCTCGGACGGAACGGACTTCGATGAGTTCGTCGGCCACTCCGAGAAGGTCACGCTGGCGGAGGTGGCCGACGACGGCCCCGACCAGAGCGTGCTGGACGTGTTGTCGGCCTTCGAGCGCGGCGACCTCGACAAGGAGGAAGCCGCGGCGATGCTAGAATAGCGGGTCGCAGGCCGTTGGTTACTGGGTCCCACCGCCGACGAGTTCGGCGTCCTCGACGCGGCGAAGTCGCGACAGGGGAAAGGCGTATTCTCGCGGCTCGGTCGCGCTGACGGCGTCGGAGAGATACGTCGCCAGCACCACGAGGTCGTCGGGCGGGTAGCCGTCGTTGGTGTCGTGGTCAGCAACGGTCTCACCCGTCGCCTCGATAGTCCACTCGCTGGCGCGTTCGTCGGCCACGCGAACGACGACGAGTCTGTCGCCCGATTCCCGGTCCTGCACGATGTCGCCAGTCTCCAGTCGGCAGTTGCCACAGAGATGGGGCGTCCGTGCGTCCGCGGCGACGAAGGTGACAGCGCCGCAGACGTCGCAGATCGCTCGTTCCTTGCCGGGCGGCGCGACCCGCTTGGCAGTGATTTCGATGGCGACGCGCCGGAGGTGTTTGCAGTGCTCGCCGCGGATGCGGTTGTCCGGGCAGGAACAGGAGTGCTGTGCGATGTCGACGAGGTACGTGCTTTCGCTCTCCGTCGTCACAGCGTACGTACTGCCCGCTCGCGGGCGCACGGCCATGCGCTCGGTCCAGGCGCGGGCGGCCCGGTCCGGGAGGGAACGGAGGTCCGGTGCAAGTGCGGTATGCTGCCGGTCGGCTGTTGGCTCGATGAACGTCATAGGTACGGACGCGGCTGTATTTTCCAATGCGTCCAGTTGAAACGTAGGTGCTACACGGCCCTAAATGGCTCGGCGGTCGGGCTCCGGCGCTTCGATACCCTTTTTGCCGGCCCTGTGAAACCGCAGAGCATGGATATCGAGCGGGAGACGCTCCTGCAAATCGTCATCTCGGCGGTCGCCGTCGTGCTGTTCGTCGGCGCAACTATCACCGCCTCACAGATGTATCTGGACGGGTCAACCGTAGAGGCGACGGGCGGCTACGCGCTTATCGGCGCAATCGGCCTCTTCGTCGTGTTTATGACCGCTGCCGGCCTCTGGCTCGAACGCCAGCAGTTCTAGGCGTCGGCCTCTTCGTCGTCCCCGTCCTCGCGCCAGTCGACCAGTTCCTCCTCGTCGGTGTCGTCTATCTTCTGCTCGTAGTAGCCCATCGGGTGGGAAATGGTCTCACAGAGGTCGTCCATGTTGACACAGTCGCCGTAGGACTGCATGGTCGAACACGCCGGCGTCGAGTACTCCGTCGGGCTGGTATCCCCGCGGATGTGGTCGACCTGATACCGGGTCGCCTCCTCGCCAAAGCCGGGGTTGACCTGGAACAGGTCGACGATTTCGTCCGTCGTCATCCCGATGCCGATGAGGAAGGTCGCGATGGCAAACCGGGAGTGGTGTTCGAGATGCTCACCCTTCTGCACCTGGTCGAGCAGGGACTTCATACAGGGCGGGAACAGCTCGGGGACGACAGTGTCGATCTCGCGGGTGAGTTCCAGTTCCGAGAGGACTTCTTCGAGGCGGTCGACTTCCTCGGTCAGTTCGTCCGCGATAGCGTCAGGCACGTCGAACGGCAAGCCGTCGGTGACTCGGTGACGTATTGCCTGCTTCAGCAGGACGTTCAGTTCCTCGGCGGTGACCCTGACCTCGCCGTCGGCCAGTGGCCGATTGACCAGCCGCCAGGAATCGCCCCGCTGGTCGGCCGCCAGGTCGAGATACGCGCCGACCTCGATGCGGTAGCCGTCACTAGTGTCGCTGACGGCACTTGCGAGGTCGAACTCCGCGAGGAGTTCCGTGCGGTCCAGCGTCTCGCGCTGAGTCGATTTCAACTCCGTCGTCGTTTCGAACTCCTCGGTAAACCGGTCGTAGGCCGCCTCGGCTTCCGCCTGCGCGTACTTCCGGGTGCAGATGTGGACGTCGACGAGCGACACCAGCACGCGGGCCACCGGGTACGACAACAGTTCGACGCGTGTCCGCCGGTGTGGCTCCCCGACAGTACCGTCCGTGATTGCCGATTCGACCCGCTCCAGCGCGCGCGCCGTGACCGTCTCGTCCGTGGCGACGATTTCGCCCAAGTCCACCGCCGCGGCTTCGACGGCCTCCCGCGACCGCGCCAGAAACGGGTAGCGTGCGTGGAGCGGTTCCATTGCCACCACCTTTCGGATGGGAGCGAATAAAATTGCCGTCACCGGGACGGTCGGTGTCGGATTCCCGACAGCCGGTTCGAGAGTCAGTGCGGCGATATCGCGAGGCTATACATATAGTCCCAGGCCGGCGACGGGTGAATACAGCTAGTAGACAAACGGATGCCCGCCACTCTCCAGTGATAAGATGTGGTAAGGACGCGGGTCGGCGACTGCACACGGTTCGGTCGGGGAACCGGACCAGTGCAGTCATGCCCGACGAGGGAACTGCCAGACGAGACACGGAGCACATCGATGACGCACGAGCACGATACCGATTCACAAGAGAGCATCAGAGCGACATTCGAAGAGTACGACGTCGGCGTGGACACGGTCGCCCACATCGGCGACCCCGAAAACCCGTCCGCGTGGGTTCAGTCGACGGTCTTCGTCGACGTAACCGAGTAGGGCTGGGCGACGGTCTATCGGCGACACCAGCGGAGCGAGCGGTTCTGTATCTGTGTGAAGCGAGAGCCCTGCCTGCTACGGGCATGTGAGTTTCTGTCAAACCAGCGATAGCATTTACGCCACGGGGAGCGACCGTGTCGGTATGGTCCCCGTGTGGAGGTGCCTGCGCGATGAGTGACGCCGCCGCCCAGTCCGAGCGGTTCACCGAGGGCGCGCTGCTGTGGCCCCTCCTGACGCTTGCCGCGCCGCTGGTGGCGACCCAGCTCCTGCAGACGGTGTACAACCTCACGGACACGTTCTGGGTCCTCCGGCTGGGCACCGACGCGATGGCCGCGCTGTCGTACTCCTGGCCCGTCGTGTTCCTGCTCATCAGCGTCGGCGGGGGCATGACCGCAGCGGGGACCATCCTCGTCTCGCAGAACACCGGCGCAGAGAACGAAGGCCGCGTGAACTTCGTCGCCGGACAGACGCTGGGCTTCGTGACCCTGCTGTCGCTCGCCCTCTCGATAGCCGGCTATCTGCTGACACCGACGCTCCTCTCGCTGCTGGGCAGCCAGCCCGGGAGTGCCGTGCACACCATGGCGGTGTCGTACACCCGCATCGTCTTCCTCGGTCTGTGGTTCATGTTCGGCTTCTTCGTCTTCCAGGCGCTGCTCCGGGGCTGGGGCGACACGAAGACGCCGATGTACCTGATGACCGGCAGCGTGGCCCTCAATGTCGTCATCGACCCGGTGTTTATCCTCGGGTTCACCGACAACCCCCTGTTCGGCTGGCTCGGTCTGGAACCGCTGGCGGCGTGGCTCTACGCCCACACCGGCTTCGAGGGAATGGGCGTCGCCGGGGCGGCGATTGCGACGGTTGGCTCCCGCGGGCTCGCCGCGGTGGCGGGCTTCTGGCTCCTGTTCAGCGGTCGGGTCGGCATCACGCCGTCGCTGTCGGCACTGCGACCACAGATGGCACCCGTGCGGAAGATCGTCCGCATCGGCGCGCCGGTCAGCGTCGAGCAGAGCACACAGGCCCTGTCGGTCACACTGATGACCGTACTGATCGCGCTCGTCGGCGACAACGCCGTTGCTGCCTACGGCGTCGGGAGCCGCTTTACCACCATCGTCTGGCTCCCGATGGTCGGCATGAGCATGGCCGTCGAAACCGTCGTCGGCCAGAACCTCGGCGCTGGCCGGCGTGACCGCGCCAAGCGGGTCGTCTACCACGCCAGCGCCATCCTCGTGGCGGCGTTCCTGGTCGTCAGCGTCGTCGCGACGCTGTATGCCCGCCCCATCGTCGGCCTGTTTGCCGGCACGAGCAGCGGTCCCGTGGCCGACCACGTAGTGACGTTCATTCACATCGTCGCGCCCACCTACGCCGTGATGGCCGGCTTCCACATGATGAACGGCGCGTTCCACGGCGCTGGCGCGACCCGGCTCTCCATGATTCTGGGCCTGACGACGCTGTGGGGCTTCCGCGCCGCGCTGGCAGGGGTCCTCATCACCGTCGTCGGCCTCGGCGCAGTCGGCGCGTGGTACGGCATCGCCGCCTCGAACGTCGTCTCGACGCTAGCTGCGACCGTCTGCTTCCTGCACGGCGGCTGGCTGGGCAACTCGCTGGCGACCGAGGACGACGAGCCGGCCACCGCGACCGACGCAGCATCGGACGCCGAATCACCGGCCGAGGACGACGGGACAGCGACGTAACGTCCGCTCGTTCAATCAGTCACGGTGGGCGGTCCGCTGGCGAGAAATCGTCTGAGTATCGTAGCCTGTGTCCGGAACCGGACCGCAAACCCCGATTCGGTCGGAACAATGCCGAAATATCATTTCCGGTCATGCCACTGCCGCAGCGTGGTTTTGCTGTCCATCTCCCGGGACGGTCCGCTGGGACGTTGAAACCGGGATGCTGTGCCAACGCTCATACTGTCGGCTGTAAGTCTGTGAAGAATTTCGCCACCCGGGGTGGCGAATATCTTAAAATAGTTACAGCCAACAGTATCAGAGGGAGCGCTGTACCGTCTCCGTGGCGCTCCGGACCACGGTCTCGGCTGGGACGTCTTCGGTGACGGTGGTTCCGGCACCGACGACGGCGTTTTCGCCGACCGTGACGCCCGGGAGAACCACCGCGCCAGCACCGACGAAAGCCCCGTTCTCGATGGTTATCTCGTCGAACGTGTCGTTCTGAAACTCCATGCCCGCGTCGGTGAGGTCGTGGGTTACGCCGACGATGGAGGCGTTGGGCCCGACCTGGACGGACTCGCCAAGCGTCGCGTTCTCGACGTAGGCGTTCGCGTTGATATCGGTCGGTCCGTGGATGGTCGCCTTCTTGATTGATGCCCCCTCGTAAATCTGGACGCCGTCACCGATGTCGGCGTCGTGGATCGTCACGTATTCCCGAATCTCGACGTTGCCCAGCGTCGCGTTCTCGACCTGGACGGTCTCGTGAACAGCCATATGCGGATGTCAGCGCCGACCGTAATCATCGTGGCGGCGGCCAGTGTCGGAACTGGATATGGGAGTCGTAGCGCGGCTCGAAAAAAGTCGCCAGTGGTCGGCGCTCTGGGAGGAATGCCGCCGCTCGACTGAAAGGCGGTCTTCGCTTCGTTCGGAGCGTCCTACGTCTCACGGGTCGCATCGCTCCCCGCACGGGTATTCGAGGCCTCCCGCTGGTCGGCCTCGCTATGTCTCGCGGGTCGCTGCGTTCCCCGCTGCGCGTTCCGGCGGGCCGCTCCTTACGGTCGCGCCCCGCCCTACGTCTCACGGGTCGCATCGCTCCCCGTTCGACTGTTCGGTTCTCGCGCTTGGCGCGAGAACCTACGTCCCGTGCTGCCAGGAATCCATATACTCGACCTGGGTGTCAGTCAGCGAGTCGAAGTCGACGCCCTCAGCGTCGAGCTTGATTTCCGCGACCTCCTTGTCGAGTCGGTCCGGGACGGCGTGGACACCGGCCTCGTAGTCGTCGCCGTTCTCGACCAGTTCGCGGACACAGACGGCCTGCACGCCGAAACTCTGGTCCATCACCTCGACGGGATGGCCCAGTGCGATGGGGGTCGCGAGATTGACCAGCCGGCCCTCGGCCAGCACGTTCAGGCGGCGGCCGTCGGCCATCTCGTAGGTCTGGACGCCGTCGCGGGCCTCGTAGGTGTCGGCGGCGAGGTCCGACAGCGCGTCGAGGTCGACCTCCACGTCGAAGTGGCCGGCGTTGGCGAGCAGGACGCCGTCCTGCATCGCCTCGAAGTGCTCCTCGACGATGACGTCACGGTTGCCGGTGGTCGTGATGAACACGTCACCCTCGGCGGCGGCTTCGGCCATCGGCTTCACTTCGTAGCCCTCCATGTGCGCTTCGAGCGCGCGGCGGGGCTCGACCTCGGTGACAATCACGTCGGCGTTCTGGCCGCTGGCTTTCATCGCAACACCCTTGCCACAGTCGCCGTAGCCGGAGACGACGACGGTCTTGCCGGCCCACGAGAGGTTCGTCGTCATGGCGATGGAGGCCAGCGAGGACTCGCCGGTACCGTGAACGTTGTCGAACAGGCGCTTCATCGGCGTGTCGTTGACCGCGAACACGGGGTAGTCGAGTTCGCCGTCCTCGTCCATCGCGCGCAGTCGGTGGACGCCGGTGGTCGTCTCCTCTGCACCACCGACGATGGTGTCGATGAGTTCCGGGTAGTCCTCGTGGATAGCCGCGACGAGGTCCATTCCGTCGTCGACAGTGATGGTCGGCTCGTGGTCGATGACGGCCTCGATAGCCGCGTAGTACTCCTCGTCGTCGACGCCGCGCTCGGCGTAGGAGGTGATACCGTCGACGGCGTCGAGCGCGGCGCTCACGTCGTCGTGTGTCGAAAGCGGGTTACAGCCGGTGATGGCGACTTCCGCGCCACCGATTGCGAGGATTTCCGCGAGGACGGCAGTCTTGGCTTCGACGTGCATCGCCATGCCGATTCGCTCGCCGTCGAAGGGCTGGTCGGCCTCGAACTGCTCGCGAAGCGCGCCGCAGATGGGCATGTGCTGGATGGCCCAGTCCATCTTTCGGCGGCCGGAATCGCGAGCCTCGTCGAGGTCGTCAAGTCGCTCGGAAATAGGCGTCGTCATGTCACGACAGAGGGAGAGAGTTCCTAAAACGCTACCGAAGCCGCTCAGTTACCGCGCTCGTCCGGCGGGCCGGCGTCGTCCGGTGGGCCACCATTGCCGCCGTTGTTGCCGTTGCCGCCGTCATCGTCGTCCTCGTCAGCGTCGTCTGACTCCTCAGTCTCGTCGTCCGGTGCTTCGGTTTCGTTCTCGTCGTCTTCGGTCTCGTTCTCCGTGTCGTCGTCATCGCGGTCCTCGGGCGGCCCGGCGTCTTCCGGAGGGCCACGGCGGTCGTCGTCCGTCTCGTTCTCAGTTTCGTTCTCGTCGTCATCGCTGTCCGGGCCGCGGTCCTCGGGCGGTCCGGCGTCCTCGGGCGGGCCGCGTCGGTCGTCCGTCTCGTTTTCGGTCTCGTTCTCGTCGTCACCGAAGATGTCCGCCGGCGGGCCCTGTCGTTCGCTGGGGTGGGTCTCGTTGTCGTCAGACTCGTTCTCGCCGGTGACGTGTGCGGGCGGGCCGGCGTGGTCCGGCGCGTTGCCGGGGTTGTTCGCGGTCACGAAGCTGGCGACGGCCGGGCCGATGCCGCCGGTCCGGTTCTCGTCGCTCAACAGGTCGCTCACGTAGGCCGACACTTCGAGTCCGAAGGTGTCGAATTCGGTGACGTTCTCGGGCGCGACGGTCAGGTCCGCCGTCGTCGTCGCGGTGTGGTTGTCGGCCGTCGCGGTCACGTCGACCGTGACGTTCTGCTCGGGCGCTGGCAGTCCGACCGTCCCGTCACTGTCGGTCGTGTAGTTGCCAGTTCCGGCGTAGGAAGCGTTGTCAGCTGTCGCCACGGCGACAGAGGCGTTCTCGACGCCCGTCTCGTTCTGTGTGACCGATACCGTCGCGCTGCCGGCGTCAGCCTGTGAGACACCGACCGCGAGGGTGTTCCCCGCGCCGGTGTTGCCGGCCGAGTCCGCAGCGGCCGCCAGACCCGGACCGACGGCCAGCAGGGCCAGTCCGACAGCGGCGTACAGTGCGAAGAGTTTGGTGCGCATCGTACCCGATACGTTCGCCGAGAGAGCGATAAACACCCCCTCCCGTTCAACTCGTTCACGCCGTTCGCAGCATCGACAACACCGCCTGAAATATATTTATACCGTTTAAAACCCGTTCTCAGCGTTTAATCAGACCAACTCAGTCACCGGCTCGTTCGACCAGCGCGGACGCGTGGTCGCTCGCTCGTTCCCGGATGGCCTGCTCGTCGAACACCTCGACAGTGCGGTCGCGCATGAGCACTTCGCCGTCACAGACCGTGTGGCGAACGTCGCTCCCGTGGACGGCGTAGGCCAGATGCGAGACGAGGTCGTGGGCCGGCGTCAGATGCGGGGCGTCGAGGTCGATGACGGCCAGGTCGGCGTTCGCGCCGACTTCGATGCGGCCGCTGTCGAAGCCCAGCAGGGCAGCGCCGTTTTCGGTCGCCATTTCGACGACAGTGCCAGCGTCGACCGCGCTGGCGTCGTCGGCCGCGAGTTTACCTATCATCGCCGCATCGCGCATCTCGTCGAACATGTCGAGGTCGTTGTTCGAGGCCGCGCCGTCGGTTCCGATGCCGACGGTGACGCCGGCGTCCAGTAGGTCCTGTACCGGAGCCATCCCGCTGGCGAGCTTCATGTTCGAGGCCGGGCAGTGGGCGACGCCGGTGCCGGTCTCGGCCAGCAGGTCGATCTCGCTGTCGTCGACGTGGACGCCGTGGGCCACGTAGGTGTCGCCGTCGAGCAGGCCGATGTCGTCGGCGTAGGCGAGCGGGCGCTGGTCGTGCTCGTCGACGATGGGCGTCACCTCGTCGCGCGTCTCGTTGGCGTGCAGGTGAATCGAACGGTCGTCGTCGAGGGCCTTCGGGACGTACTCGCGCAGATACTCCTCGCCGACGGTCGTCAGCGAGTGCGGTTGGAACGTCGTCCGAATCCGGCCATCGGCCGCCCCGTCGAGTTTCCGAGCCACGTCGAGGCTCTCCTGGAGGTCAGATCGCGCGGCCTCGTCGTCCTTGCCGACGGTGACTGCGGTAAAGCCCAGAACGGCCCGCATCCCGGCCTGGTCGACTGCGTCCGCGATTTCCTCGACCTCGAAGTACATGTCCGATAGTGCTGTCGTCCCCGACCGGATCATCTCGACCAGCCCGAGCTCCGCGCCGGCGCGGATGTCCTCGGCGGTCAGTTCCGCCTCGACGGGCCAGACGTCTTCCTGCAGCCAGGCGTCGAGAGGCTTGTCGTCCGCGAGGCCGCGCAGCAGCGTCATGGCGACGTGGGTGTGGGCGTTGACCAGCCCGGGAATGACCAGGCCGTCGCTGGCGTCGAGTTCGTCGTCGCCGTCCAGTGTGCCCGGTTCGTCGACCGCCACGATATCGCCGCTGTCCTGTGAAACCAGTACGTCCGCACGCTCGACGGTCAGGTCCGGCCGGAGGACCTGCCCGCCGGTGACGAGGAGTTCACTCATGGCGGTGGCTTCGCAACCGCGGGTCTTAGTTCGCCGGGTCCACAGCGCCGCTGTGTGGCGTGTTGCCACATCCCTGGAACAGGCTGACCGCCGAGACGGTGCCTGTTCCGTAGGGGTCTTTCCCCTCCGGCGCGTTCGGAAGGTCAAGAGCATGGCGACGGCAGAGCGCATCCGACAGCGGGTCAGCGCGATGCGGCACGGAAGCCCGGCCCGAATGCTGCTTGCCGTCGCTGCCGGCTGGTTCCTCGTCCTCGGGATGCGGTTCGTCGTGCCTGCGGTTCTGCCGACGATACGCGAGGAGTTCGTCATCTCGAACACACAGGCGGGGCTCGCGGTCACGGTGCTCTGGCTCACGTACGCGGCGGTACAGTTTCCGGCCGGAGTTCTGATCGACCGGATCGGGGAGCGGACGCTGTTGGTGGCCGCGGCGTTGCTGTCCGGCGTCGGGTTGCTGGGCTACTTTTTCGCGCCGGTGTTCTCGCTGTTCCTCATCGCGACGGGCGCGTTCGGGCTCGGGACGGGACTGTACGGCCCCACCCGCGGGACCGCCCTCTCGCGGACGTTCGACGCCCGCGAGGGGACCGCCTTCGGTGTCGTGATGGCCGCCGGCTCTCTCGGAGCGGCCGCACTGCCCGCCGTCGCCGCGTTCGTCACGGCCCGGTACGGCTGGCGGCTGGCGCTTGCCAGCGCCGCCCCCCTGTTCATGCTTGTCGCCGGCGCGCTCTGGCTCTCGGTCTCGGACCGTCCGACCGTCGAGTCCGAACGGAGCCTCCGACGGGACCTCCGAACGGTCCTCGTCGGCTTTCGCAACCGCCGGCTCGTGCTGTCGGTCTCCGGCAAGACACTGATGCTGTTCGCGTTCCAGGCCGTGACAGCGTTTCTCACCACGTATCTGGTTACGGTCCGGGACCTCTCACAGGGGACCGCCGGGGCGCTCCTCTCGGTGCTGTTCGTCGGTGGCGCGCTCTCACAGACCGTCACCGGCCGGCTCGCCGACCGGTACGGAACGCCCAGTGTCCTGACCGGTGTCGCGCTCGTCAGTACCGTTCCGCTCGTACTCATTCCGTCCGTCCACGGCGTCGTGCCGCTGGCCATCGTCTCCGGTGTCATCGGGGTTCGGATGAGTGTCGGCCCACTGGCAAACGCCTACATCGTCGATACGCTGCCTGACGCCGCCGAAGGCACCGGCTGGGGCCTGCTCCGGACCGGCTTCTTCGGGATCAGTTCGCTGGGCTCGACCGCTGTCGGCCTGCTCGCCGACCAGAACCTGTTTTCGGTCGCGTTCTACGGTCTCGCCGGGCTGACGCTCCTGGCCGCGGCTACCTTCGTCGTCCTCCCACGCCGGGACCGCCTGTAACGGCTCCGTCCACAGCCGGTCAGTCCAAGGGGAAAGACAGTTGCCCCGCGGCCTGCCAGTAGGCGTATGCGAATCGCCGTCCCCAACAAGGGCCGCCTGCACGAACCAAGCGAGGAACTGCTCGAACGGGCCGGCCTCCACCTGGTCGACGGGGCCGACCGCCAACTGCACGCCGACACCGTCGACCCGGACGTGACCGTTCTGTACGCCCGTGCCGCCGATATTCCCGAATACGTCGCGGACGGCGCTGCCGACGTAGGTATCACCGGCCTCGACCAGGTCCGGGAGTCCGACACCGACGACCTCGTGGAACTCCGCGACCTGGAGTTCGGCCGCTGTCGCCTCGTCCTCGCCGCGCCGGAGGACAGCGACATCGAGACCGTGTACGACTTCGAGGGCGGCCGCATCGCCACGGAGTTCCCCAGAATCACCCGGCGGTACTTCGACCAGGTCGACGTCGACGTGGACGTGACCGAGGTGTCCGGCGCGACGGAACTGACCCCTCACGTCGACATCGCCGACGGCATCGTCGACATCACCTCGACCGGGACCACACTCCGGATGAACCGGCTGGCCGTCGTCGACGAAGTCCTCGAAAGCTCTGTCCGCCTGTTCGCCCGCGAAGACACCGCTGATGACGAAAAGGTCCAGCAGGTCGACACCGCGCTCGGCTCCGTCCTCGCCGCCGAAGACAAACGCTATCTGATGATGAACGCCCCCGAGGACGCCCTCGACGACGTGGAGGACGTGCTTCCGGGCATGGGCGGCCCCACGGTGATGGACATCGCCGGCTCCGAGCAGCTCGCCGTTCACGCCGTCGTCGAGGAGCGCGCCGTCTTCGAGACGATTAGCTCGCTCAAAGACGTGGGCGCAAGTGACATACTGGTGACAGAGATAGAGCGGCTGGTTGAATAGTACCTTTTTACTGCGGGGGGTTTCCTCGCGCCTACGGCGCTGTGGGAACCCCCGCTTGCAAAAATCTACGCTAAAAACGACCGCCGAGTCACGGCCACGGCCGCGCTCGGCGTGAAACGGCGGCCTGCGGCCGCCGTATGCTCACGACACCGGTACGGCTACAACCGCTTTCGCACCGATACGGTGGCTAATAGCATCCTTGATGGGCAGACCAGAAGTAAGGCTGGACACCTGGTTACCCCAGAAGTCCGAAATCAGAGATGCTGAAGGGAGAAAAATCACCGATAGAAGGCCGCAGATGGGTTAGCTCGTCTCTGCAAACGTCTGTGACCGCTCGATCCTGATACACTCGTCCGCGCCGACCGTGACGACGGAGTCGCTGAACTGGAACGATACCAGGTCCCGCTGACGACTGTCGGGCCCGCTGTCGCCTCTGAATAGGTCGTTCAGTGCTTCGGGGTTGACCACGTCGTACAGGGACGGGAGCGTCCGCGGGTGACGGTCCTCGACGGTACTCACGGCACGGACGACTGCCTCGCTCACGGATTCAGTGGGCTGCACTTCGCGCTTCATTACATTTATCCTATAATTCAGGTTAAGTAATTGGTTGTGGTTTTCACGTTCGCTATGGTTTTTATTATCCGGGTGAATCGAACGCCAGCGGGTGGGAAGCCCCGCCGGGATGCGGTCACACCAGGTTGAAGATGTTGTTCAGCGCGAACCCGAGAACGGCGGCGAAGGCCAGGTGCAGCGCCACGAGCGGGGCTGTCGAGCGGGTCGAGAGCCGGTACGTGGTACTAATTGCGATACCGTCGGCCACCATCGTGAGCACGAGGACGACCAGCACACCCAGATCCGCCGAGACGATCCCGGACTCGACCCCCCAGCGCTGGAGAATCAGGGAAACGACCGCCGGTGCGGTGGCGGCTTTGGCCGCGAGCTGGCTGGGCACGTCGCCGATGAAAAACGTCGCGGCCAGGTGGAGGGTGACAGCGTAGAAGAGCCAGGTGACGAGAACGGTAACGAGGACGGCGAGGATACCGCCACCGGTCAGGCTGGAGAACCCGGACTGGAGCATACCCGAGGTTCGGCGGCCGCTCGCTTGTGCGTTTTGTTCCCGGGCGCGACCGGCACGCTCATAGCCGCTCGGCCACACCGCTCGGGCGTGTACGTCCTCGAACTCGGCGGGCAGGACGACGCGTTCGCGCGGCGGGAGGCAGCAAGCGCCGCGAGCGCCGTCGACACCCTCGCGCCCGGACTGGCGACGGCACGGGGCACCAGCGACCGCGTTCGCCACCTCGCGTTCACCCACCGGGCCTGTGACCTGATCGGAACCGCGGACCCCGACATCGAAAGCGCCGCCGCGCTGCTGTCGGCCGCGACCATCGACCGCGAGGGGAGCGTCGCCGTGCGCGCGGTCGACGTGCGAGCGAGCACTGGCATCGACACACAACAGGCCGAGCGGACGCTGGGCGGCGTGCTCACCGACCGCGGCTTTCCCGTCGACCTCGACGACCCCGACCACGTCCTCTATGCCTATCTCTCGGATCCCGACGGCGACGAGGAGGACGGGACCGGCGAGGCCTGCTGTGCGCTGGGCTGGCTCGCCGCCGAGAGCGTGCGGGACTTCGGGGGGCGTCAGCCGACGGACCGCCCGTTCTTCCAGCCCGGCAGCATGGACCCGCTGGAGGCCCGCGCGCTGGTCAACATCGCCGGAGCAGGCCCGGAAGTCACGATACTGGACCCGATGTGTGGCACCGGCGGCCTCCTGCTGGAGGCGGGCCTCGTCGGGGCCGACGTGGTCGGCGGCGACGCACAGCCGAAGATGGTCTCGGGGACGCGCGAGAACCTCCGGTACGCGCTCGACGGCGATGGCCATCCCAACAGGGACGCCTATCCCGAACCGGGCGGCTGGGGGGTGTTCCGCTCCGATGCGTCCGCCCTGCCGGTGGCCGACGACGCCGTCGACGCCGTCGTCTTCGATGCCCCCTACGGCCGTCAGTCCCGTATCGAGGGCGAACTGGCTCCCCTCGTTTCCGGTGCGCTCGGCGAAGCCAGCCGCGTCGCAGGGCGGTGCGTGCTGGTCGCCGACCGCGACTGGCGCGAGGCGGGGAGCGATGCAGGCTGGACCGTCACCGACTACTTCCAGCGGCGAGTGCACCGTTCACTTGTCAGGCACGTCCACGTTCTTGAGTGAACATACGTACACTTTCTCTGGACAGGCGTTGTGATTTATTGCGGTATGAGCAAGATTTATGCCATGACAAATGCTAATTAGTACCAAGTATGCCGACGTGGTCAGACCCCGCCCCGTGCGACGACGACGAACAGTTATTCGAATGCCCGGACTGCGGAAAGCGCCTCTGTAGCGAGCGCTCGACGGTCTCCTGTGGCCGCTGTGAGACAGAAATGCAGAACCTCAGCGTGCCACGGCCGGAATAAAACCAGTCGCGTCCCGTTTTCTCGCCGGTTACTCCGACACGAGCGCAATCGCCCGCTCGGCGTCACCGTCCATCCGCTCCAGCAGCGACCGGACCCGGTCCCGGGCTTCGGCGTCACAGTCTGCCAGCACCATCCCTTCGTCCGGTTGGCCGTACACCACGCTGGCACCAGCAGGCGCGGCAAGCACTGCGGGGAGCGTCGCGAGGTCCTCCTCGCCGTCGACATCGAGAAGCGTCGTGTCGCCGCTGTCGATACCGTCCCTGAGCGCAGCAAGCAGTTCGGCGGTGAGTGTCGCGGCCGGGTTTGACACGTCTCGCTTCCGGTCAAACCCGTCGATAGCCGCCAACACGTCCGCGTCGACGGCCGAGCGTTTGGTCCGTTCGTCGACCAGCGCGAGGTCGGGCACCCGTCCGGCCTCGATGAGGTGGTAGGTGACCATGTCGCCGACGGCGATGATCGGGTCCCCAGCGTCGGCCAGTAGCGCCGCTGTGTCGGTATAAATACGTCCGAGCGGCTCTTTGAGTTCGTGTCGCAGGTCACTCGAGAGTTCGAGAACGACGTCGGACACGTTAGCGGACTTTCAGCGCGTACTTGCCCGGCTCAGTCACTTCCATCTCCGCGGCGATGTCGGAGCGCTCCGGATGCGCGATGACGACGTAGCCGGCCCAGTCCTCGGTCAGTGCGGTGCCGCCACAGGCCTCACACTGGCTTTCGATTTCCGCGCCCTGGACGCGGTGACAGTCGCGGCAGACGAGTCGGTCCGCCATCAGCTATCACCGACTTCCGCCGTCCCTTCGCGGCGCTCGCGCTCCTCCTGGAGCCAGCCGTGCTTGCCCAGGCCGACCTGTTTGGCCGTCAGGCCGATCTTGGAGTCGCGGGGATTGCGCTCGTCGATGCTCTTGGTGACGATGCGCGCCCGGACGGCGTCGCCGACGGTGAGCGTCCGGTTGGACTCCCGTGAGGCGAGTTGCTGGTTCTCCTCGTCGTAGGCCAGATACTCGTCGGAGATCTGGGAGACGTGGAGCAGGCCGTCGACCGGCCCGATGCCGATGAAGGCCCCGAAGTTGACGACCTCGACGACCTCGCCGTCGACCACTTCCTGCATCTGTGGGTCGAACGTGAGGGCGTCGAACTCGGCCTCGTAGTAGACGCCGGGCTTGTTCGGCAGCACGGCACCGGTACCGATGTCGTGGACCTCGATGACGGAGACGACGCTGCCGACGTCCTCGTCCATTCGACCTTCGAGCTTCTCTTGCAGGAGCCGTTTGACCAGCCCCGGACTGACCTCCGCCAGAAAGCGTGGCGGGACTTCGACCGTATCGCGTAGGCGTACCCGTTTATACATGTGTTATGGTTGAGTGATACCCAGTTTGTTCCGGCCCCTTAAACTAATTACTGGAACGCCCGCGTCCAGCAGGCGTCGTTTGAGGGGGGTGTCGTTCGTGACCGCGTGTGTCGCATCGTCTGCCTGTGCCAGTTCGAGGACGGCGTCGTCCGCGTAGTCCGCCGCGGTCTCCCGAACCGTACACCGGTCGAGCAGGTCCTGCCCGACCGAGGCGGCCGTCGCTTCCGCGCCGGCTCCGTCGGCCAGTTTCGCCAGTTCGTCGCGGACGGCGGCGGGCGCGACATAGTCCGTCGCGTCCGGCAGCACTCTGTCGAGTTCCTCGAACAGCCGCACGTTGCATTCGACCGGCATCATCAGCGCGTTCGTGTCCAGCACGATCATCACCGCAGCGTGCCGACGCCGATGAGCCGCCACCGAGCGCCGACACGGCGGTTGATGGCGATTTTCGAGCCCGAGGCCGCACAGACCGGGCGCTTGAGCGCGACTTCACATTCGTCGTCGCGCGCGCTCGTGACCGAACCGACCGTGGTAGCGGTACCGATAGTCAGCATGAGCGGTTCGCCGGTCGAGATTTCGTCGACCTCGCCGCCGTCGTCGCCGACGATGCGTTCGAGCAGGTCCACGTCCATCGTGAACGTCTCGTGGACCGGCGGGAGGCTGCCGGGCGGGCCGGCGACCTGGCCGGCAAGCGCGTCGCCTTTCGTGATTGCGGGGTCGAGACCGGTCCCGACGCCGAGCAGGCCGCCCGGCGTGACCGTGTCCACGAAGTCACCGCCGGACTGCAGCGAGCGGACCGTCGTCGTCACGGGCTGCCACTCAGTCTTGCCGCCTTCCTCGACCTCGCGGCCGGGTCGGAGTTCGATTTCGTCGTCGACTTCCAGTTGCCCGCCTACGAGCGAGCCGCCGAGCACGCCGCCCATCAGGTCGTCCCAGGTCGTCCCGGGGCGGTTGATGTCGAACGAGCGCGCGACCATCATGCGGGCGTCCTCGTCCGGGTCCCGTTCCGGCGTCGGAATCTCGGACTGGATGGCCTCGATGAGCAGGTCGATGTTGGCCTCCTGACCCGCGCTGATGGGGACAATCGGTGCCCCCTCCGCGACGGTTCCCTCGACGAACTCCTGAATCTGCTCGTAGTTCTGCATCGCCCGGTCCTCGTCGACGAGGTCGACCTTGTTCTGGGCGATGACGATGTTGTCGATGCCGATGATGTCGAGCGCGCTCAGGTGCTCCTCGGTCTGGG
Organism: Haloarcula sp. CGMCC 1.6347; assembly: GCF_037078395.1. NCBI lineage: Archaea > Methanobacteriati > Methanobacteriota > Halobacteria > Halobacteriales > Haloarculaceae > Haloarcula > Haloarcula sp. CGMCC 1.6347. Next base: position 1,352,382 of record NZ_JAYMGX010000002.1, on the reverse strand, counting down.
CCTGCGGGACGGGCTCCGTTGCCGAGATGACGAGGACGGCCCCGTCCATGATAGCCGCGCCGGACAGCATCGTGGCCATCAGCGTCTCGTGACCGGGCGCGTCCACGAACGACACCGTCCGGAGGTGGTCGGTGTCGACGTCGTGGTCGTCGCAGTGCTCGTCGACGGTAAACGCCTCCGGCTCCTCGGCCTCCGGACAGCGACGGAACGTCGCGTCGGCGTAGCCGAGTCGGATAGAGATACCGCGCTTCATCTCCTCGGAGTGCTGGTCGGTCCATTCGCCGGACAGCGCCTGTACGAGCGTCGTCTTTCCGTGGTCGACGTGCCCGACGAGTCCGATGTTCACCTCCGGTTGTTTGTTCGATGTCATTTCGAGAGTAATCTTGGTGGAGTTTCGCCGCGTGCAACTGATAAACCTACTGTTTGCGCCCGGAGCACCCCCGCCGAACCCGGTTCAATCGCCGGTTTGGTCTCTGCTGACGGCGGCAACGTCACCATATTGCTCGGTATCGCCCTCGATATAGCGACGCGACCCCTGTCGGTTGGTGCGAGCGACAAGCTGTACGAGTCGGATGTCACGCCGGCAGTCGCCGTTCCGATAGCTCCGGTTTGGTGAGTGAGAGTCCGCCGCTGAGGCGAGCGTGGCTACAGCCCGCTCCCGTCAGAAGTGTTACGTAACTGTGTTTCTGTGAACGCTTTTGTTCCCACGAGAACAAGTTCGCATACGATGCGAGTCGATGAGTCCCCCGAAACTGATGCCGACATCGACCCGGCGACGGCGTTCTCGGTCATCGCGAGCGAGACGCGTCTGGACATCCTCGAGGCGCTGTGGCGCGCTGAGGACCGCCCGGTTCGCTTCTCGGAACTGTTTGATGCCGTGGATCTGTCCGACAGCGGGCAGTTCAACTATCACCTGCAGGAGCTCACCGGCCAGTTCGTCAGCCAGGGAGCGGACGGGTACGACCTCCGACACGCCGGGGCGCAGGTCATCCGTGCGGTGCGGGCGGGAACGTTCACACGGACGCCCGACATCGACCCGTTCCGGGTGACCGGCGCTTGTACGCGGTGTGGCGGCGGCCTGCTGGCCGAGTACGCCGACGAACAGTTCGCTATCGACTGCGAAGACTGCGGGAAGGCCCATGGCGAGTATCCGTTCCCGCCGGGCGGCCTGGTCGACCGGACACCGGCGGAAGTCGCGACGGCCTTCGCCGAGCGGGTGCGACACCTCCACTGTCTGGCCGCTGACGGCGTCTGCCCGGACTGCGCCGGCCGGATGCGGACAGATATATCTCGTGATGGCGACTGCTGTCTCGACGTGTCGGTCCGCGCCGAGTTCGTCTGTGAACAGTGTCGGCACGAACTCTGTTCGCCCGTCGGGCTGACACTACTGGACGACTCCCGCGTCACGGCGTTCTACGACGACCACGGCGTCGACCTGTCGAGTCGCCCCTACTGGACGCTCCCCTGGTGTGTCGACGACCAGTACACGACCGTCGAAGGCACCGACCCGTGGCGACTCGCGGTCCGGATTCCGCTGGCCGAGGCGGAACTGACCGCCTATCTGGACAGGGACCTCCAGCCAGTCGAGTTCGAGCGGCAGGCCTGCGGGCACTGAGCCGACCCGCCGGATATACGGTTGGGGCTGTGCCCAGCGAGCTATTTTCCCGCTGACTGAAATCGTCTTCAGGAGAGGGCCGGTACGCATCTCCCGCAGAAATATCATTCAGATTATATTTATCGCGTTTCGGGACCATCGTTTCACTGTAATGTACCAGCCTGCGCCCTACGCCGACCCCGAACTGTACAGACCGACGTATCCGCCGCTGACCGTTCGTTCCCTCCTCGGAGTGCTGACTGTGTATCTCGGCTTCCTGGCGATACTCTCACTGAGTCCGGTCCTTGTGCTGGCGGCGCTGGCCTGTCTCTTCGTCGCTATGTGGTAACCGGGCGCGGGGCTTTTGCCCGTCCCAGCCCTCCGTCCGGCCGTGCGGGAGTTTGACTTCGAACTGGCGCTGTGTGCCCACCTCGAACGCGAGGGCCACCTGGTGAGCCGCCAGCTCGGCGGCGCGGTCCACGGCCGGCGAGTGCTCGATACCGTCGTCGTCGAGCCGGGACCGGAGTTCGAGGAGCGGGCGGCCATCACCGCCGAGCGGCTCCCGACGGCCACCATCGAGAGCGACGTCGGTCCGGGTCGGGCGCGGTACTGGAAGGACGCCTTCGACTGCCACCCCGACCGCGCCGAACGGGCCGTCGAACTGGCGGTCGAGCGAGGGTTCTTCGAGCGCGAGCGTCGCGGCGGTCGGACGTACGTCCGCCAGACGACGCGATACCCCGACTGGGTCGGCGAAATCGTCGCCATCGAGAACAAGCCGGACCTGGGCCGGCCCGGCGACCTCGAATCGCAACTGCGGACCGACGTGTCGCTCGCGCTCGCCGACCGCGTCGTGCTGGCGACGGCCTCCTACGTCACTGGAGCCCACCTCAACCGGATCCCCGACGAAGTCGGCGTCTGGCGGTTCGACGCCGACAGCGGAACGATAGACGTCCGTCGGAAGGCGACACCACTGCCGACCGACGATACCGGCGTCGAACTGCTGGAGGAGGGGCCGGTCCGGACGGACGTGCGGATCGTCGATTCCGCTGAAAAGGCCCGCGCGCGTCGAAAACTGGCCGAGCGAGCCTACGGCAAGGGATGGCGGAGTTTCGACTACCCAGCGTGTGACCACTGTTCGCCCGACAGCGACGGGAGTCCGTACTGCCAGTGGAAGGATCGAGCTGTCCGCGAGAGCGACGAATGCGGCCCGGACTGCGGGGGCTACGAGGCGGCCGACCCGCCGGCCGTCGACGGCGACTCGCTCCGGGCCGAGCGGACGCCGTGGCGGGCGGACCCCGACGGGCGCAGGCGTCGCCAGTCGGGACTGGATCGGTTCGGCTAGGAAAAGTCGTCAACGCTACCGGTCGTCGTCGCTTGACGACGCGTTATCGGGCGGGACGCCGCCATCGCCAGCGGTCGGACGGCCGTGCTGTTCGTAGTTGTCTTCGGTCACCGTCGGAGCCTCGGTTGCGACCTGCGCCGCGTGCTTCCTTCTGGCCTGATAGTTCGCCGCGGCCGCGAGCCCGATGCAGGCCACCAGTCCGACGACGAGCACCCAGTCGATGCTGCCCACGATGCCCTGTTGGGCGGCGACTGCGAAGACGCCGCCACCCAGCGACAGCCCACCGACCTCCGCGATGCCGCGCCTGTCCATATAGCGGCATTATCCGCCAGTACCTATAAGCTACGGCCTGTTTCACGGAGCCGAACGGGCCATTAGAGCGTGAACCGCTCGCCGTCGAGTCCGATGTCGTCGGCGAAGGCCCTGTCCGCGGGGACGTAGTGCGCGGTGTGGACGATGCGGTAGTCGTCGGCCCCGATGTCGGCGGCGAAGTCCCGTGCACCGGTCAGGGTCATGTGTTTCGTCCCGAAGGTCCGCGGAACGCCGTCCTCGTCGTGGTGCGTACCGCCTTTCGGGTGATACTCGCAGGCTTCCGGATGGACGATGCCCTCGACGAGCGCGAGGTCGGCCCCGGTCAGCACGGATTTCGAGCGGTCGGGCACGTCGTAGCAGGTGTCGCCTGAAATCGACAGCACCGCGCCGGTCTGTGGTTCCTCGATTCGCAGGCCGTAGCACAAAAGCGGCGGGTGGGTGACCGGGACGAGCGTCACTTCGAAGCCAGCGACGGTGAACGGCTCGAAGGGGGTCTGTGCGTGGACCGACACCGTATCGAGGTAGTCATAGCGGCTCCGGACGCCCTCGGCGACGCTCTCGCCGGTCACCGGGTCTGTCTCGTCGGCGGCGTGGACCGGAAGTTCGTCGAACAGGCGATAGGCGTTGCCGAGGCCGTCGAGGTGGTCGAAGTGGACGTGCGTGACGATAGCCGCGTCCGGCAGCGGGACCGACTCGCGGAGGAACTGGTGGCGGAAGTCCGGGCTCAGGTCGATGAGCAGCGACTCCCCGGTTTCGTCGTTCGCCACGGCCACGGAGAACCGCGACCGCTCAACGCCCCCGGTCGGGTCGATGCCGCGCTCGCGGACGCGGGCCCGGAGTTCCTGGTCGGGGTCGCGCGCCCGTTCACACGTCTCGCAGTCGCACTGGACAGTCGGCGTCCCCGTCGTGTCGCCGGTCCCAAGCAGCGTGACCTCCATTACCGTCCCTTCGGAGGGCGACCCGCCTAAGCCCCTCGCTTTCGTTACTGGGTGTCGGCGATGTCCTCCGGATCGACGCCCTGTCGTTCCATCGTCGCCGCCAGCAGGGACTGTGCGCGCTCGTCGGAGAGGTCGTCGAACAGGCAGTCGAAAAACCCTTCGAGCAGCGCCGGTCGGATGCGCAGGTCGACGTACTCGACCTGTTTCCCGGCGATAACCACGTCTACGTCCCACTCGCCTTCGTCGGGGTCGGTCATGCGAACGTCGACCCACGACTCCGCGGGGTCGTCTGTCTCGGTGAACACGTCGTCGTCAGCCATGGCTACAGGGAATGTCCCCTGTATTGATAAGTAAATCGCTGGTACCGACGGCCAAAACGGACGCTTAAACAAGTGAGACGCCGCTCAGTGGTCGTGGTCGTGATCGTGGTCGCTGCCGCCGTCGCCGGAGAAGCCGCCGCTCCCGGCGACCAGGGCGTCGGCGTCGCCGTCCATCATGTCCATGTTCTTGAGGTTGTCCCGCTCCTCGAAGTCGATGATGGCGTCTTCGAGATCCTGTTGCGTGAGCGTGGTCCGTTCCTCGGTCAGGGCGTTGAGGACGGCCTCACGGAGCACGAGTCGGAGGTCGCTGCCGGTCAGCCCCTCGGTTAGCTCCGCCAGCGTCTCGGGGTCGAAGTCGTCGATCTCCATCTGCTGGGTGACGATACGAAGGATGTCCGCGCGCATCCCGTGGTCTGGCTTGGGGAAGTTGACAATCTCGTCGAAGCGCCGCCAGGCGGCGGCGTCGAGCTGGTCCGGGTGGTTCGTCGCGCCGATGAGCAGCACCTCGTCCTGAATCAGGGATATCTCGTCGATGCTCTTCAGCAGGGTGTTGACGGCGCGCTTGATGGCGGCGTGTTCGTCGGAGGACCGGGTCTTGGCGACGAAGTCGAACTCGTCCATGAACAGGATACACGGCGAGAGCCGCTTTGCGACCTCGAACACCTTCTCGACGTTCTTGGCCGTCTCGCCGAGGTACTGGCTGGTGATCATCGACAGCTTCACTTCGACAAAGGGGAGGTCGAGGTCGTGGGCCAGCGCGCGAGCGACGCTGGTCTTGCCGGTCCCCGGCGGACCAACAAAGAGGAGTTTGCCGATCTCTCGCAGGCCGATACGGGCGAGGTAGTCGCGGTGCTCGATGGCTTTGACGATTTTCTGAATCTCGTCTTCCTGGTCGGTGGTCAACACCAGGTCGGCCAGGGTCATCTCCACCTCTTCGGGGGCGCGCACGTCGACCAGGTCCAGCATCTCCTCGTCGTCCTCGTCGTCGGTGTCGAACGCCTCCTCCAGTTTGGCGTCGATGAACGCGCGGTCGGCGCGCGACGGTCGGTTCTGCTCGCGGGCCCGCTCGTAATCCGCACCCTCGACCTGGTCCTCGAAGGCTTTCGCCAGAACCGGGTTGTCTTCGAGGGCCGCGGCGTCGACCCGTTCGAGGAACCACTCCTCGGCGAGGTCGCGGTCCGTCATGGAGATGCTCCCCGAGAAGTCGTCGCGGTCGGTGAACATCAAGCCGGAGATGGCCGCCCAGGGCCGCTCGACACCGGTGGCCTCGCTCGCGGTTGAGTTGGTGACCGACAGCGGCCGTTCGATCTCGCCGTCGCTCCAGAAGACGGACCGGTACGAGGCCGGCAGGTCGTCCGGCTCAAGGTCCCGCCGCTCGCTGTAAATAGTGGCCGTCAGCAGAAACTCAACGACATCCAGTTCCGGATTGCTCATTCCCACTGATGTTACCACGCAACCGGTATAAGTCACTCGAAGCCCCGATGGCCGACACCAAGGTAATATACCACCTCTGTGTGTTTCAAACATGGCAGCTGATAACACATTACTCGCAGTGTATCGGAGCCGCATCGGCGAGCCGACGACCGACGACGAGGCCTACGGGTACTGGCTGTTTGTCATCGGCATCGTACTCGGAATCGTCGGCCTGCTTCTGTTTTACCTGACAGCATCGCGGAGCACGCCCCGGCAGTTCGGCTATCTGCTGGGAGCTATCGGGCTCATACTGCTGTTTGCGGGACCGACGATCAGACTGCCGCTGACACGGCGTGGGCTGATACTCACCTATCTCGGTGCCGTAATCGGACTGGTCGCGATGGTGTGGTTCACCATGTTTTATCCATCGAACTGGACCGGTCCCGAGGGGAACCCGGCAGTGACGCTGTACATCGTCGGCCTCGGGCTGATGGCAGTCGGTGCGGTCGTTTCCCCGCTGCTGACCGGGCGGAAGGAAGCCTACGACGAGGCGGTTCAGACAGCGCAGGAAGCAACCGAAGTGGCCGAGCAAGCCACACAGGACGCCGACCAGGCGTCCCGGGAAGCGACACAGCAGTCTGAAGTTGCCGACCGAGCGACCCGCAAGCGCAACAGGCTGGCAGAGGAGTTGGCGACCAGCGAGGCCGCCCGCGAGGAACTCGCGACCGTCACCGAGGCGACAGAGGCGGAACTCGCCGCGGCCCACGCCACCATCGCGGCCGCGATGGACAGCAAGGCGACGTTCGAACTGTACGAGGACTCGGCGGGCAAGTACCGCTGGCGGCTCCGCCACCGGAACTCCAATATCATCGCCGACAGCGCACAGGGCTATTCGTCGCGCCAGAAGGCGATGCAGGGGCTCCGCAGCGTCCAGTCCAACGCCGCCGGCGGGACCGTCGTCTTCTTCGAAGACGCGACCGAGGACGACACCGCCGAGGACGTGCCGGTCGTGCCGGCTCCCGAAAGCGACGCGACGTTCGAACTGTTCGAGGATTCGGCCGGAGAGTTCCGCTGGCGCTTGCGCCACGACAACGGCAACATCCTCGCCGACAGCGGCGAGGGGTACGCCTCGAAGTCGAACGTCCGACGGGCGCTGCAGAGCGTTCGCGCGTACGTCCCCGGCGCGGCGTATCTCAGGGTCGACCCCGTCGCCTACGAGGTGTACGCCGACGCCGCCGGCCAGTTCCGCTGGCGCTTGCTCCACCGCAACGGCAACATCCTCGCCGACAGTGGCGAGGGGTACAGCTCCCGGTCGAACGCCCGGCGGGCGGCCCGACGGGTGAGCGAACTCGCGCCCGACTCCGAGGTCGACGACGGCTTCGAGGTGTATCAGGACAACGCCGAGGAGTGGCGCTGGCGGTTGCGTGCGGCCAACGGCGAACTTGTCGCCGACAGCGGCGAAGGCTACGCGAACCGGTCGAAAGCCATGGATGCCGTCGAGCGGGTCCAGTCATACGCCGCCGACGCCGACCTGCTGGATATCGGGAGCGCAGCGTTCGAAGTGTACGAGGACAAGGGCAACGAGTGGCGCTGGCGGCTCCGCCACCGGAACGGCGAGATCATCGCTGACTCCGGCGAGGGGTACGCCGAGCGCAACAAAGCCGTCGCCGCCATCGAGCGGATCAAGCGCCACGCCCCCGGTGCAACACAGGAAGAGTAGCGGCGACCGAGACGCCCCGGCGGGCAATTCCCCGTAGCGAGGAATAGCCGAATTAATTAAACAGGGTTCGGTCGAAGTTACACCTATATGACAATAGATGCCCTCGAAGCGGCCGGACTCACGCGCATGGACGACAGCAACATCGCGGCGTTTCTGTCGAACCAGCGGGTCGGCGTGCTGGGCCTGCCGACCGAGAACGGACCGTACATGATTCCCCTGTCGTTCGGGTACGACGGTGACCGCTCGCTGTATTTCACCTTCATCGGTGGGTCGGCGAGTCGCAAACAACAGTTGACCGAGGCGGCAGCGAACGCGGCCGTGCTCGTGTACAAGGTCGAGTCGATGTTCCACTGGGAGAGCGTCCTGCTACAGGGCGGTATCGAAGCCGTCCCCGAGTCCGAGTGGGACGAACTCGCGGACGTGCTCGATACGGCGTGGCGGCCGGAGCTGTTCGAGGACGCCATCGAGGACGGCGACATCACAGTCTACCGGTTCCGCATCGACGAAAAGGAAGGGCTCAGACACGCCGGCCTGCCGCCGGGGTTCGAACAGGAGTGAGCCCACTGTTCGACTGTTCGGGAAGCGGGTGGCCCGGTCGGAGACAACGGTTCCCCCACTGTGTAGAGTTTGTCAGGTTTTAACACAGGCCGAGACGTTCCGTTGTCCATGCCCACACCTGTCATCGTGGATGCAGTCAGAACGCCACAGGGAAAGGAGGACGGCGCACTCGCCGGCGTCCGGAGCGAAGACCTCTCGGTGCCGCTTATCAACCAGTTGCTCGCGTCGACTGGCGTCGAGGCCGACGACGTCGACGACCTGCTGTGGGGGTGTGCCCAGCAGCGCGGGGAACAGGGCAACAACATGGCCCGGGTCATCGCGTTGTTGTCGGACCTCGGCGAGAGCGTCCCCGCGTCGACGATCAACCGCTGGTGTGCGTCCTCCGCCGAAGCGCTGATGCGGGCCGCCGACGCCATCGCGGCCGGCCAGCGCGACGTGCTCATCGCCGGCGGCGTGGAGTCGATGTCCCGCGTACAGATGGACGAGAACACCCACAACGTCCACCCGCGGCTGGCCGAGCACTACAACATCGGCGAGCTTCAGATGGGAATGACCGCCGAGAAGGTCGCCAGCGAGATGGCGGTCAGTCGGCAGGAACAGGACGAGTACGCGCTCCGGAGCCACCAGCGCGCCGCCGACGCGACGGAGTCTGGTCGCTTCGACGACGAGATCGTCCCCATCGAGACCGAGGACGGGCAGTTCAAAGCGGACGAGGGTATCCGTCCCGACACCACGCTCGAAAAGCTGTCCCAGCTACCGACAGTGTTCAAGTCGGACGGGTCAGTCACACCCGGCAACGCCTCGCAGGTTTCTGACGGCGCGGCGGGACTGATGGTCACGTCACGCGAGTTCGCAGAAGACCGCGGGCTCGACATCCTGGCGGAGATCGGTTCCCACGAAGTCGCCGGCGTCGACCCGACCGTGATGGGTATCGGGCCGGTCCCCGCCGTCCGGAAACTCACCGAGCGCACCGACCGTGAGACGGACGACTACGACCTCGTGGAACTCAACGAGGCCTTCGCCTCCCAGTGCCTGTACTGCCAGCGCGAACTCGGCTTCGACGACGACATCTACAACGTCAACGGCGGCGCAATCGCCATCGGCCACCCGCTCGGGGCCTCCGGCGCGCGCCTCCCGGTGACGCTCGTCCACGAGATGAACCGCCGTGACGCCGAACTTGGCCTGGCGACGGAGTGTGTCGGCTTCGGCCAGGGTGCGGCAATCGAGTTCCGACTGCCCTGACTGGCTGCTATCGGTGCGGTTTCAGTACTCTACCGCGGGCCGTCGTTTTCGAGTGCGTTCCATCGTTTTCGAGTCCGCTGTTTGCGAACGGTGAGGCGCTCGCGCGAACGATATGAGAGAAAAGACAGTCGCTAATCGGCAGCCATATCGCCGGCCGCCGTCGCCTCAGCAGGACTCGTCAGTGAGTGGATGTAGTCGTCGAGGTCGAGCGCGAAAGTGGCGTCGGTCGGGAGGTCGACCCACGAGAATTCGAACTCCGCGCCGCGCTCCTCACCCGTCCCGGTGACAGTGTGCACCCAGTGGTCCCGGGACTCGTGGACGGGAAGGTGGTAGAACGACCGGACGTACCGCTTCGGGGGCGATTCGCGACGCGTCCAGACGTCGGTGGCGATGTGTTGCAGGCGCTCGAAGGAGGCGAGACCGCTCTCCTCGACGGCTTCCCGTTGGACGGCGACCCTCGGTTTTTCGCCCGGTTCGACGGTTCCCTTCGGTATCTGTAGCCCGTCGTGGCCCGGCCCGTCGAACACCAGGAGTTCCGATCCGTTTCTGGTGATGTAGGCGCAGGCTTTCTTCACGTACGTCGCCCGCTCTGGTTGCATACTATGCGGTAGCGACAGCAGACATATAGTACTATCCACATATCTGCCTAAAATCATATTAGGACACCGGATGGCTGAGAGGAGGAGTGAGCGGGCGCAGTACGCCGGTAGCGGGGCACCCCAGTACACTGACGCCGTCATTCTCGGTAGCGGATACGCACTGTGATGGTGGCAGTTCCGGCAGTAGATGATCCTCTCTAAATATTAATTTTAGGTAATATTAAAAGGATTAAAGTAGTGTCAACCAGGAGTACTGTGTATGGACGGTCACATCACACCCGAGGAGTGGGAGCGAATCGAAGCGTTCGCACAGAAACCGAGCTACCTGCGCCGCCCGGAGCATCTACTCCCCGAAGAAGCCACGGAGGACGAAGAGAGCGTGGACGGAGCGGTCGCGGGCGACTGACAGGAAGCCGTGTTCTGCAGAACCGACCACACCTGACCCGTTGTTGTTCGTTCTCGGAGACTTATCAGACTCGCTTCCGTTGAGATAGCCATGAGTCTTCAGTCGATGTTCAATGACATCCCGTTTGTCAAGCAGCTAGGGATGGAAATCACGGCCGTCGATGACGGCTATGCAGCAGGCGAACTCCCGTTGGAAGACGGTCATTCCTCGAACCCCGAGTCGATAATCGCACACGGTGGCGTCACGTACTCGCTCGTCGACACCGTCGGCGGGGCGGCCGTCGTCTCGCAATCCGGCACCGTCTCGCCGACGGTCGACATGCGGATCGATTACCTCGCGCCCGCAACCGCCGATTTGCGGACTGAGGCGGAGGTAATCCGGAGCGGCGGGAGCGTCTCCGTCGTCGACGCAGAAGTGTACGACACCGATGGCCATCACATCGCGAGCGCTCGCGGCACGTACAAGACGGACGGCGACCGCGGCGAGTCGCCGTGGACAGAAGGCGTCGACGAGTCAGACGTTACACGGCTTACCGACGACTAGTCGCCACTGACCATTTTCATCCCGTCGCGGACGGACTCCCGACGGCCCAGCAGCGTCACCATGTCGCCTTCTTCGAGGACGTAGTCGGCCGTGGGTACTTCGGCGTTATCGTGGAGTTCGCCACTGACGAGCGCGACCAGACAGGCGTCGGGCAGCATCGGTCCGACCTCGCTGATCGGCTTGCCGATGAGGTCCGGGTTCTTGACCTCGACCTCCTGAACGTCCCCGCTGCGACCGATATCGGTCATCCAGTGGGCGATGGCCGGGCGCTCGATCTGGTTGTCGATGGCCCAGGCCGTCGCCATCGCCGAGGAGATGGTCCGGACGCCGAGGTCCTCGAAGGCCTCGACGTTGTCCGGGTTGTTCGCGCGGGCGATGACGCGCTCGACACCGAACTTCGAACTCGCAAGCTGAGACACCAGCAGGTTCGCGTCGTCGTCGCCGGTCGCCGCGACGACAGTCTTGGCGTTTTCAGCCCCGGCCGACCGCAACATGTCGGTGTCGGTGCCGTCGCCGATTTCGACGGCATAGCCTTCGTTGCGGGCTCGTTCGACGCTCTCTTCTTCCTGCTCGATGATGACGACGTTCTCGCCCCGGTCTTCGAGGCGTGCGGCGAGCGCTCGGCCCACCTGTCCGCCGCCGACGATGATGACTCGCATTGGTATCACATCCAGTTTTTCCGCGATGAATCGCGCCAGCCCGCCCTCGAACAGGGCGGTCGCAAAGATGACGAGGAAGACAGTGCCCAGCAGGATATCCGCCTGCGTCCCCAGTAGTTCGGCCTGTGCCCCGGTGACCTCTTCGGCTGCAGCGTTCAGTTCGACGGCAAACAGCGTGGCGACAGATGCCGGAATAATACCGCGCGGGCCGACGAAGCTGACGAACAGTTTCTCGTTGGTCGTAAACCGGTCACCGACGGCCGAGACGAACACCAGCAACGGCCGGATGACCAGCGCGACGGCGAGGACGACGATGATGCCCGCCAGCCCGACATCGATGAGCGAGGCGAGTTCCAGTTGCGCCGCCAGTGCGATGAACACGAACGACAGCACCAGCAGCGTGATGTCGCCTTTGAACTCCTCGATGTCTTCCTCGTAGGGGTGGTCGACGTTCCCGAGCGCCATCCCCGCCGTTGCGGCGGCGGCGACGCCGGCTTCGGTCGCTATCGTGTTCGCGCCCGCGTAGGCGATGAGCGCCCCGGCGAGCACGAGCAGTCGGGAGTTCCGCGGTGCGTCACCGGGCGAGAGGTCGACGTACTGGAGGAGGTAGTACACGATGCCGGCGACGATGAGACCGACGAGCAGCCCCGTCCCCAGTCGAAGTGCGAACGCCCGCAACAGCCCCTCGCTCGACGCCGCAGGGTTGACCGTCTCGAAGATGACGACGGCGATGATCGCCGCGGTCACGTCGTTGACGATCCCCTCCGTCTCCAGTGCGGCAGCGACGCGGTCCCGAACTGGAACGACGTTGAGAATCGGCGTGATGACCGTCGGCCCGGTGGCGACCAGCAGCGCACCGATCAGGAACGCGAGGTTCCAGGAGACGGCCGCAGAGTTGAACGCGAACTTGACGGCGATAGCGGTGCCCACCAGTGCGATGGCCGCACCGACGGTAACAAGCCTGAACGTCGCGGCCGGGGCCTCCCGCAGGCGGTCGAACCGGAGGTGGTAGGCCCCCTCGAAGACGATGATTGCGACCGCTAAGCCGACGATGGCGGACAGCGCCCCGCCGAAGGTGCCGTCACCGATGATTTTCAGTCCGGGCTGGCCGATGATGACACCGACCAGTAAATAGAAGATGATACTGGGCACCCGCAGGCGCGCGGCGAGGACCTGTGCAAGGACGCCAAGTCCGATGATGCCGGCGACGAGCGGAATCAGTATCCCCGAACTACCAGCCACAGTTGGCCTCCATCTGTCCGGCCTATCGCGTCGCCCTCGTATAAACGCACTCACTCAGCGGTACACGAGGACTCTATCGGGAGCCCAGTCCACGGCCGATGTGACGCTGGCTATGCTTCGCGGTTGTCGAGGGCCACGAGCACGCCACGGACGTTCAGCCGCATCTCGGCGCGACCCTTCCGCTCGCCCCAGAGGTCGGTGTCGGCCCGCTCGAGGAAGTAATCGATGACAGCCTCGTCGTCGTCGAGTTCCTCGCGCTTGCGCTCGACTTCGGCGACCCACTCGGGCAGTATCTCGGCGTACGTCTCCAGTTTGTCGCCGGTCTCGGCCGGGCCGTAGTGGCCGAACATGAGGATTTCGGGGTCGAGGTCCTGTAACATCGCCACGTCGTCGAGGGCCCCCTCCAGCGTGAAGTTGACCGGCGGCGTCGTGACGTGCATCTCGTCGGTCGACGGCGTGTAGATACCGGCGGCGTCGGCGGTGAACACACCGTCGACGACGGGGTCGTAGAAGACGACCTGGTGTGGGGCATGGCCCGGCGCGTGCATGACGTCCAGCGAGTGGTCGCCCAGGTCGATCACGTCGCCGTCGGACAGCGTCTCGATGCGGTCCTCGGGGACTGGAATCGGCTTCCCGTAGTACTCGATCTGGTCGCCGACGGCGTGTTTGGTCCCCTCCCAGAGCCGCTGGGGGTCGACGAGGTGTCGCTTTCCGGACTCGTGGACGTACACCGTCGCGTTCGGACAGTCCTCGACGAGGTAGCCGGCCCCGCCGGCGTGGTCCAGATGGACGTGCGTCGCCGCGATGACCTCCAGGTCCTCGGGCGCGATACCGACCGACTCCATCGCCGAGAGGATGTTCTCGTGGCGCGCGCCGATGCCGGTGTCGACCAGCGCCGGCCGCTCGGCGTCGATGATGTAGACGGAGCCGTACTCGGCTACGTCGTACATCCCGGTGTCGACGTAGTGGACGTCTGTGCAGTCCCCGACCGTCACCTCGTAAACGTCACCGATTCCCATACACTTCCTCGTGACCGGCGGGGGCAAAACCGTTGTGCTGCGGCTGTCCTGACAACCAATAGTCAAGAAGGGCAAAGCCATTTACCCGGAATCAGAAACACCACTGTATGTACGACGCCGTACTCGTTCCGACCGACGGCTCCGAGGGGTCCGTAACCGCGGCCGAACACGCCATCGACCTCGCACAGCGCCACGACGCGAGTCTGCACGCGCTGCACGTCCTCGAAACCGAGCAGGTAGTCGAGCAGATTCCCGATTTCGAGGACAGCAGCATCTTCGACCGCCTCGCCGCCGCCGGCCAGCAGGCCGTCGACGACCTTCGCGCGCAGGCCGAAGACGCCGGCATCGACACGGTGACCACGGCGGTCGAGCAGGGCGTCCCCCACGAGGAAGTCGTAGACTACGTCGAGCGCAACGACATCGACGTCGTCGTGATGGCGACGGAGGGGCGGACCGGGCCGTCCAAGGAACTCATCGGCAGCGTCACCGAGTCGGTGGTTCGGGCCTCACCGGTGCCGGTGCTGGCGGTCAAGGTCGGCGGCGAAACGTAACGGAGGAGACGCACAAGTCGACAGTCGGGCCAGCCCCACCGCGGGACCGACACGACTAATTTCTGCCGTCGAGAACCGTCGTCCATGTTATCGAGACAGTTCGTCCGGGAGCACCCCGAGACGGTCCGTGACGCTATCGAACGGAAGGGCGTCACGGGCGTGGACCTCGACGAAATCCTCGAAATCGACGAAGAGTGGCGGGAACTGAAGGCCGAAGGCGACGGCCTCCGGCAAGAACGCAACGAAGTGTCGAGCAAGATCGGCCAGCTCAAACAGGACGGCAAGGACGAGGAGGCACAGGAGGCCATCGACCGCTCGCAGGAACTCAAAGACGAACTGCAGGAGGTCGAGGAGCGCGCCGACGAACTGGAGTCCCGGTTGGAAGAAGCCCTGCTGGAACTGCCGAACGTCCCCCACGAGTCGGTCCCGACCGGCGAGGGCGAGGCCGATAACGTCGAGCGCTACCGCGAGGGGTTCGACGACCTCCGGGACCTGCCCGACGAGGTTATTCCACACTACGACCTCGGCGAGGACCTGGACCTGCTCGACTTCGAGCGCGGCGCGAAGGTGTCCGGCGGCGGCTACCAGTTCGTCAAGGGCGAGGGCGCGCGTCTGGAACACGCCCTCATCCAGTTCATGCTCGATGTCCACCGCGAGCAGGAGTACGTCGACGTGCTTCCGCCGATTCCCGTCAACTCCGATTCGATGGAAGGGACCGGCCAGCTCCCGAAATTCGACGAGGACGCCTACCGCGTCGGCGCGCGCCAGGACGACGACTACGACAGCGACGACCTGTGGCTGCTTCCGACAGCGGAGGTGCCGGTCACCAACATGTACCGCGGCGAGATCCTGCTGGACGACGACCTGCCGGTCAAACACCAGGCGTTCTCGCCGAACTTCCGCCGCGAGGCCGGCGAACACGGGACAGAAACGCGGGGCTACGTCCGCGTCCACCAGTTCCACAAGGTCGAACTCGTCAACTTCGTCCGGCCCGAGAACAGCTACGACCGGCTCGAAGGGCTGCTAGACGAGGCCGCGGAAGTGCTCGACCGCCTCGAACTGCCCTACCGCGTGCTCGACATGTGTACCGGCGACATGGGCTTTACACAGGCCAAGAAGTACGACATCGAGGTGTGGGCCCCCGGCGACGACATGGCGAACGGCCCCGACCGCGGCGGCCGCTGGCTCGAAGTCTCCTCGGTGTCGAACTTCGAGGACTTTCAGGCGCGCCGCGCCGGCCTTCGCTACCGTCCCGAACGGCACGAATCCGCCGACTACCTCCACACGCTGAATGGCTCTGGTCTGGCAGTCCCGCGTGTCCTCGTCGCCATCATGGAGTACTACCAGAACGACGACGGCACCATCACCGTTCCCGAACCCCTTCGCCCGTACATGGGCGGCCAGGAAGTCATCGAAGGCTCCGAGAAAATCGGCGAGAGCGCCGTCGGTGCCGGCGAGAAGGAGTAGGCGGCCGCGGTCCGCTGTGTTCGGCCAGCGTTCCGCGTTCCCGTATGCGGTGCGTTACACGGCACCATATTTCAACACACCATTATATTCATCCGTCAGCACCGTCGAGGTATGCCGGACGACGCTTTCGGGCAGATGGTACTGGACTTCCGCCGCGACGACCTCGCCGAGCGGCCCCGCTATCGCCGCGACGACGACGATTTGACCGAGGCGCATCTGGCGGGCTACTTCGAGCAGCCATCGGACTGGCATCCCATCGAGCGGGACCTGTTCTCGGCGGTGACGGGACGGGTCCTCGACGCCGGCTGTGGCGTCGGCCGGCACGCGCTCGCGCTGCAGGAGCGTGGCCACGACGTGCTGGCCGTCGACCGGAGTCCGGGGGCCGTCGCGCTCGCCCGCGAGCGCGGGGTCACGGACGCAGTGGTCGGCGACCTCCGGCGGCCGCCGGGCAATGGGTTCGATACCGTCGTCGCCCTGGGCAAGCAACTCGGCCTCGGCAGTTCGCTGGCCGACCTCCGGACGACGCTCAGCGAACTGGCGGCGGTGACACGGCCCGGTGGCCGTCTCGTCGCCGACGTGGACGCGCTCGACCGGGCGGACCCGGAGACTGGCGCGGCCCACCTCGCCCAGCCCGGTGTCGCCTACCGGACCTTCCGCGTCGAGTACGACGGGCTGGCCGGCCCATGGACGGACTTGCTACTGATTACACCATCGAGGTTCCGCGCCGCGGTTAGCGAGACGCCATGGACCGTTGACGCGTTCATCGGGACCGAAACCGACGGGTCGGCGTACGGCGTTCGGCTGTCGCTGCCGGGACAGTGACACAGCAAATCCGAAAGCAGTCGAGCCTCAGCGCGTGTACGTCTCGATGCGCTCGATATCGTCCCCGGCGAACGTGAACACGTCGACGAAACCGACGATGCACTCGCCGTCCGTATCGAGCAGGCGGCCGCGGGCGACGACCTCGGCTGTCGTCGTGTCGTCGCCGTCGGTCGACTCACCCGCGCTGTCTTTCTGGCGACAGTAGAGGCCGTCCAGCGGGTGCGTGGTGTCTGTCTGGGGTCGCTCTTCACGCATGAACTGTACGAACCGGTCCCGGCCTTCGATAGTCTGATCGGGGCGGTCGTGGACGAACGACGGGGCGAGCAGCGAGGCCAACTGGTCGTAGTCGTCGCCGTCGATGGCGTGGTAATAGGCCCGTGTACGCTGACGGAGATCGGGTCGCGTCACGGGCCTGATTCGGGTTCCTCAGGGGTGTCTCTATCGCTCTCCGTGTCAGATGGCTCGCCGTCTGTTTCCGGGCCCGAACCGTCGTCCGGCTCGGGGTCGACCGCTGCTCCCGTGTCGCCGTCGTCGGCCATCGGGTCGGCCAGGTCCAGTTCGACTGCGTCGTCGGTCTCCGTCTCGGAGGCGGCGGCGTCCGGCGACGGGCCGGCAGTCGACTGCTCGCCGTCCGGCGTGTCCTGTGCCGCGGAGTCGTTGTTTCCATCGATGACCGTGTCGGGTGGCGCCTCAACCATCGTGGTCGGAGTCTCTTCCAGCGGGTCCGTCGGCTCGGTGTCGGCTTCACTGGCGGCCAGTTCGGCCTGTATCTCCTCGATATCGGCGTCATCGACGTCCGAGATATCACCCTCTCCGTCGGGTACCGACACTGACTCCGGCGGCGCGCCGCCGGCCGACGTCGCCTCAGATTCCGGCGCTGACGGTTGGTCTACGGGTGCAGTCGATTCGTCGGTCGAAGGCGGCGGATTCGTCGACTGGTCAGCTGTCCCCGCTGGTGTCGTCTCCTCGGCTGGTTCTGCCGCCGGTCCGTCGGCTGCGTCTCGCATTTCGTCGGCCGCATCGGCGGCTTCGGGTGATGGCATCGAATCCAGCGCCGACTCGGTAGCCGACGATGCTGTCTCCGACAGTTCGCTGTCTGTCCGTTCGACTTCCTCGTCGATATCCACGTCGAGCGAGGTGTCCACAGCTGTCTCGTCCTGTGTGAGGAACGCCGGCCGGTCGTCGTCCTCCTCCTTTTCCAGCGTCTCCAGGTCCGGCGGCCACGGACCGTCGGGGTCGGGCGGTTCCTCGTAGCCGCGGGCGGTTTCCAGCGGCCCCTCGGCGTCGTCCCGGAGTTGCTGGCCCTCGGCTCCGTTCCCGCTAGAGTAGGCGCGAGCGGCCTGTGTGAGCCAATCGCTGGCCTGCCACAGCGAGTTCGCCTTTGTCTTTGCGTCCTCGTAGATCGGTTTCAGGGACTCGTCGTCGACGAACCGGACAGCGGTGTCGAAGTGGTCCTCGGCGGCTTCGAACTCCTCGCGGGCCTGCTGGAAGTCGCCCTGTGCGACCATCCACTCCGACTCGCGGAAGGCCCCCATCGCCGACGTGAACGCGCGCCGGCCCTCCGTGTAGTGGGCGTGGCCGACGCGGTAGCGGGCGAACGCGGTGTCGTCGCCGCCGGTGTCGGCGATGGCGTCCTTGATCTCCCCGACACGGGGGAGTTCCTGAAGGTCGTCGGTACTCCAGGCGTACTGCACGTCGCCGTCGTGGTCGATGACGACGACGGCGCGCTCGATGAGCTGCTGGCCGATGTCGTCCACGAAATCGAGCCCGTACTCGCGTGCGACATCGTGGTCAGTGTCGGACAGCAGCGGGATGTTCAGGCCGTAGCGGTCGGCAAAGGCCCGGTGGCTGTACACCGAATCCGGGCTGATACCCAGGATGCTCACGTCCTTCTGCATCGTGAAGAGGTCGAGTTCGTCCAGGTCACAGGCGGTGTCGTCACAGGCCGGGTTGAAATCCGCCGGATAGAACGCGAGGATGACCACGTCCTCGCCGAGGTAGTCCGACAGCCCGACTCGCTGGCAGTCGCCGTCGACGAGCGCCGGTAGTTCGAACAGTGGTGCCGCCGTCCCCTCTGAAAGCACACGTTGTACAACCAAGCCCGGCTATAACAGTGTTTGCACAGTGTCACTGAACGAGTCGCTTTTATTCGCCAGCGTAGTAGCGCTTGTGTGGAACTGCACGTCCGGTACGAGGGTGACGACGACCCCGACAAATGTAGCGCGCGGAAACTGGCCCGGCTGGACGAGGCCGAACTCCACCGCGCGACGCGGTCGACGCCGCCCGGCATCGTGCTCAACCCCTTCGCCGAGCAGGCACTGTCTCCGGCGGACCGACCGACCGCCGGCGACGGCGCTCGCCACAGCCGTCTGGTTGCACTCGACTGTTCCTGGGAGACCGCCGAACGGGAGGCGTTCGACCTCGAAGGGGTGCACCGCTCGCTCCCCTTCCTCGTCGCCGGCAACCCGGTCAACTACGGCACGGCCTTTCAGCTCAATACGGTCGAAGCCTTCGCGGGTGCGCTCGCCATTCTCGGGGAGCACGACCACGCCGAGCGGATTCTCTCGACGTTCTCTTGGGGCCACACGTTTCTGGAACTGAACGAGGAACCACTGGAGCGGTACGCGAACTGCGAGGATTCGAGCGACGTCATCGACGTGCAGGACGACTACCTCGCCGAGGAGTAGTCATTTGGGCGTTGCTGGCTTTTCGAGGAGCGGCGCATCACAGTGTGGACAGGCCCGCCGTGCGTGTGCCTCCAGTACATCTTCGATGCGTTCTCCGCAGGCTTGGCACCGCATGAAAGTAGTTAGCATCCAGACAATAATGTAGCTTCGCCTTCATTTTTCAGGGTACTTACCAGAACCCGGCCCCGATTCCAGCCGGCGCGTCGGGTGGCGTAAGCGGGCTCGTCGGCAGGTCCGCGTCCGGGTCGGGGTCGTTGTACCCGCCGGGCGCGACGTCGTTCGGCCCGGCAGGGTAGCACAGCGACGCCAGCGCCTGGATGTGGTCGCGGCCGACGCCGAGTTCGAACTGCCCGCCGCCGTACAGGTCGATGCCGTGTTCCTCGCAGTAGTCGATGGTTTCGAGCACCGACTCGACAGTGCCACAGCGGGACGGCTTCATGTTGAGCCACGCCGGTTCGAACGGCAGCGCCTCGATGCTCTCGACGCCGGTAATAGGCACGTCCCAGGTAACGCGCGCTTCTCGACCGTCGAAAATCGGCCGGGTCGCCTCGGTCAGGTCGGGGTCCTCGACCAGCGCGTCCGGGAGGCCGGTGACGACGCGGCGGTAGAACTCCGGGTCGGCCTCGACATCGACATCAGTCCCCTCGTACAGCCCTTTCAGGTCCAGCACGCGAACGTCGTAGTCCGTCAGTTCGTCGACGAGCGCCTCGCTCCAAGACGGCGTGGGGTCGAGCTTGAACGCCAGGTCTCCGTAACGTTCGCACAGCATCGCCAGTCTGTCAGCCGTCGGTGGTGTGTCGTCGTCCGGGTCAGAGAGCCGCGTCGAGACGACGAAGTTCACCGGGTCGTACTGCCGGCCGAGCGCCGTCCCGAGGTCCGTGTCGGCCTGCTTCAGCGCCAGGTCAAGCGCCGCACTCTCGAACCCCCAGCGGCGGTAGTGGCGAAAGCGCTCCTCGTCGGGAGGGGCGGGCCACAGGTCGGCCGCTTCCAGTACCGCGGAAAACGAGTCGACGGAGTACTCGCCGGCCAGCGGAGAGTCCGCACCTTGCAACGTATCGCTGTCCTGCAGCGCGTCGTGGGCTTCAGTCGTGTACGTCACGTCCTCGCCGCTGCCGGTCTCGCCCGCACCGGAGAGCCGGATAACGGTCGTTACTCGGTCGAACCCGCTGGAAGTCGCCCGCTCCAGCCGCTCGAACGTACAGCTCTCGACGGTGACCGACAGGTCCGCGACCTGATCGTACATACTCCGGCTTCGCCGCTCGGGCATCTAAAGCCGGCGGCGGCCTGAAGTGTCGCGATATTCGCAAACGGCCAGAAAGCCCTCACGGAATTCTTCCCGGACCGAAACTCAAAGCTTAAACGCGCGCACCGGAAAGAAGCGCGCATGGCTAGCTTCGAGACTGCGTCCGACCGACTCCTCAACAAGCAGATCTGCATGCGGTGTAACGCTCGGAACCCACAGCGCGCACAGCAATGCCGGAAGTGCGGCTACGGAAACCTGCGTCCGAAGGCGAAAGAGACCCGCAGCGCCTGATTTTCGGGTCAGTTGCCGCCGGCATTCGGTGGCGGTTCGTCGCCAATCAGCTACTTCTCAGTGGGTTCTCTGTCCGCTGATTGCCGGTCGAGCGTCGCCATGCGAACCGACGCGTGTGAGACGATGAGCTCCAGCAGCTTTTGATCTTCTTCCCCGACAGCCGTCCCGTCCGTCGTGACCGATATGACGACCGTCGTCGTGCCTTCATCGTCCAGAACCACTGCCGATACGCAATCGGTGACAGACTCGGGGACGTCGGTGGAAAACGGCCGGTCGTGAACGGTGACCTCACCCTGTTGCTGTGTCCGGACTTCCTGTGCGAGCGAGCCGACGACGTCGACCGGCACGGTTCGAATAGTGTTCGCGAGCGCCACTGCATCGCCGTCCCTGAGCCGGATGACGGCCGTCTCCTCCATGCCGGTCATCGTCCCGAAGGCCTCGACGACGAAGGCGGCGACGCCGTCGACGCTGGGGGCGCTGGCGATGGCGCGTCCGTAGTTGTTCACGTCGGCCGCCTTGCCAGCGAAGGCCTCGATGCGGTCGCGCTCGGCCGCCAGTTCGCGGAGCCGACTGCGGCTCCGGGCGTCGTACAGCCCGACCAGAACGCCCGCCAGCGCGCCGACGGTGACGAGGTCCACCGTCAGGTACGACGCTCGGGCGAGTGAGCCGGAGGTCACGCGCTGGCTGAACAACAGGAGCGCCGCGATGGCGGCAAACGCCACGGTCCCGCCGGCGGCCCACGCGGCCACTCGGGACGTGGCCCCCTCGAACACCGTGTCGCGAACGAGCCAGACGCCCGCGTACGCTATCGCCAGCCCCATCGCCGCAAAGGGGAGCGCATCGACCGCGACCGCCACCGGAATCCGGGTCTGCTGGAACGCATGGAACACCTGCATAGCGGCCAGTACGACGCCGGAGAGCGCCAGGGCCGCCCCCGTCAGAAGTCGCTGGTTCATGGAGTCGAATATCGGCCCTATCACTAGAGCGTTGCGCCGGTTTCGAGGGGTTACTCGTCGGGGTACTTCGGCTCGCGGCGCTGGGCTCGTTCGAGGGCGCGCTCGACGACCTCGCGGACGTCGCCGTGGAAGACGCCCCCGTGGCCAGAGTACATATGTTCGACGCCTGCCGGCATTCGGTCGAGAATGCGCTCGATGCTCTCGATGAGGCGCTCGCGGGACTGGCCGGGGCGGTCAGTGCGGCCGAAGGAGCCGCCCTCGAACGCGCCGTCGTCGTGGACGACCACGTCGCCGGAGAACAGGGACGACTCGGAGACGAGCGAGACGTGGTCGTCGGCGTGGCCCGGCGTGTAGACGACCTCACAGTCCTCGTCACCGACCGTGAGCGTGTCGCCGTCGGCGAGTTCGCGGTCCCGACGCGGGTGGGAGCTGTAGGCGTACAGCGGCACGTCGAAGGCGTCGAGGACGGCGTCGAGCTGCTGGACGTGGTCGCCGTGCTGGTGGGTCAAGACGACGGCGTCGAGCGTATCGACGTGCTCGCGGATGACGTCGACGACGCCGCGCATCGCGCCGGCGTCGACCAGCGTCGTCTGCTCGCCGGTCGCGAGATAGGCGTTGCAGGTGAACGTCTCGGCCTCGGCGGTGACGTTGTGAACGTCCATACACGAAGCCTGTGGCGCGGCCCGCTTGAGTGTACTGTCCGCCGGCAACCCGACCGGAATTGGGTATCTCGACTCACAGTGTCGAGAAAATATCGAGTATCAAACACGATAGTGTCGCCGAGTGATTTTTCACTAAGAACGTCATAGTTGTACACGTACCATGGGGTTCGGGAGCTACGACGAATCGGAACAAGACAATCAGGAGTACGACACAGACTTCGAGGACGAGGACGGCCTCGATGCTGAAGAAAACGCCCACGAGGGCGACATCGAGTACGAGTTCACCGCGTCGAACGACGAACTACTCGATAGACTGGAAGACATCAAGGACAACCAGAACACGTGAAATCAGGGGCACGGGCCCTCGGCGTCGCGGAGTCGTATCGGGCGGAAACCAGTCAGTTCGCTGGCGCCGTCGTCCGCGCCAGCAGAGTGGCCGACGGCTTTGTTTTCAGTACTGCTACAGTCGGCGGGAGCGACGCGACCGAGACGGTGTGTGCGATGGTCGACCGACTGGACCGCGAGGACGTTCGTTACCTGTTGGTGGCGGGTATCGCGCCGGCGTGGTTCAACATACTTGACCTCGAACAGATTCACGACCACACCGACCTGCCGGTCGTCTCGGTCACCTTCGAATCCTCCCCGGGGCTTGCGGGAGCCATCCGCGAGGCGTTCGACGACCCCGATGTCGTGCAGGACCGGCTGGCGACCTACCGTGCCCAGCCGGAACGCCGACCGGTGACGGTGAACGACGAGACAGTGTACGTCCGGAGTATCGGCCTCGACGACAGCGCCGCCGCGGATGTCGTCCGCGCGTTCACACCAGAGGGCGGCCGTCCGGAACCCCTCCGGGTCGCCCGACTGGCTGCGCGGGGACTGGTCGAGATGGAGTGACTCACGCAGCGGGAGCGACCGACCGGATGCGGTATCGTATTGCCCATCGGTACAATGGACCGCCCGGATTCACCTACTTCAGCTACCCCAACGACTTATTAGCTATTACTAAGTTAGAGATGAGGATTTGAACGACAAACGCGGTAGCAATATTCTATCGTAGATTGTATTTAGCAATAGCTAAAGATAGCCTGATTGTCCGGCACTGTGTTTGTAGAGATACAATGGCAGAAAGCAGAACGCAGGCGAGGAATGCTGTAGAGCCCGCAGAAACGAGCGAACAGACGAACATCAACAGTAGCGTGACCCGGTCCGAGGGCGACCAGCCGACAGAGCACAGCGTGTACGGCACGCGCCAGCAGGACAGCCAACTCGTGTTCTTCGACGGCCAGTTCCCCGACGCGGAAACGGTTCGCAGCGGCGACGTTCAGGAACAGACGCTCGCCGCGCTCGACCAGATTCGTGCCATGGCTGCCGAATCCGGTCTCGAACCGCGTGACCTGATGCGGACGACGGTGTACCTCGCGGAGATGGACCAGCTACCAGCGGTCAAGCGAGCGTACGCGGCGTTTTTCGACGGGCAGCGACCGTCGCGGACCGTCGTCGGCGTGGCACGCCTGCCGAACGACGCGGCGGTACAGATCGAAGCGACGGGTGTAAAGCGGTAATCGCTGCCAGATCTGGACAGTTGTTGTCGCTGAAGCCAGCGGAACCGGATTCCGACCGAAAGCGTGGCGATGGACCGCTGCGTTTGAGAGCCCCCGGCGCAAACGACGGGGCATGGAGCAGATGGACGGCCTCGACGTCGTCGGCTGTGAGCGCTGTGACGAGCTCTGTCGCTCGCGCTCGCGAATCGTCAACGGCGTCGGCCCGGCTGACGCGGACCTGCTGTTCGTCGGGGAGGCCCCCGGCGCGAACGAGGACGAACAGGGCGAGCCGTTCGTCGGCCGGAGCGGCGACGTGCTCGACGAGGCGCTGCGCGAGGCCGGCCTCGACCGCGGCGACGTGCGCATCACCAACTGTGTGCGCTGTCGCCCGCCGGACAACCGCGACCCGCGAACGGGTGAACTCGCGAACTGCCGCGACTATCTGGAGACGGAAATCGACCGCGTCGACCCCGAAGTCGTCGTCACGCTCGGGAAAGTGCCGGCCGAGCACCTGCTGGAGCGTGACGTCGCCGTCACCGGCGAAGCGGGCGACGTGTTCGACGTGGCTATCGCCGGCCAGCCACGCCGCGTGCTCGTCTCCGTCCACCCGGCGGCGACGCTGTACGACCCCAGCCAGCAGGAGACGTTTGAGGCCGCGATAACGACTGCCGCAGAGTTCACCGACGCCCAGAGCGGACAGTCGCGACTCGGCGAGTTTTAAAATAGTCGGGTAGTGCGGCCCGGAACCGCTACTTCGCTGCGATATCCATCGCCTCTGCCTTCGTGTCGACCAGCGAAATGTCGACACCAGAAATCTCGCCGACCCGGCTCTTGAGCGCCATCTTCTTGATCCCCTCGGAGACGATGACCCAGTCCGTGATACCGAACTCCTTGCCCGCCTCAGCGGCCTCCTGTGCTCGCGTGAATACGTCGTCGTTCAGTGACGCCTCCATCTGGAGGTTCGAGATATGCGTATCGACCGCCGGCTGTGAGGCGAGTTCCTCGAACCGCTCATTGACTTTCGCAAACGTCTCGTCTGTCATCTCCATCTCTTCGGGAAACTCAGCGATGAGAACGTTACCGTCGACGTACAGAACGTCTGTAATATCAACCATCAGCGGGCGTATGCGGTAGGTGAATAAAACTGGGCCGGCCTATTTTCATAGTTGATATCCTTATCAGGTCCGGGTGTCTGACTGTAAGCGACACCTCCCGCCAGACAGTGGTCGTGCCGAAGGCTTGTTCGAACAGGAAGTCACTTAGCCCCTGTTCGCCTACGGTCCCGTATGAGTGTCAGACAGACGACCGCGGACGTGGTCGTCGTCGATTACGGACTGGGGAACCTCCGGAGCGTCACGCGCGGGCTCGAACGCGCCGGCGCAGAGGTCTCCCTTTCGGAGGACCCTGCGGAGTTCGACGCGGCCGACGGCATCGTCCTGCCCGGCGTCGGGGCGTTCTCCGAAGGAATGGACAACGCCGGGCCGTTCCGCGAGGCGCTGGTCGAACAGGCCGAGGCCGGCAAGCCCCTGTTCGGGATCTGCCTCGGGATGCAGATGCTCCTGACGACGAGCGAAGAGGCCGACCACGAAGGCCAGGGCGACGCCGAAGGGCTCGACCTCATTCCCGGGAAGAACGTCCGGTTCAGCCGCGACCAAACCGTGCCACACATGGGCTGGAACGAACTCGACGTGACGCGGGACCATCCGCTCGTCGAGGGCGTCGACGGCGAGCACGCCTACTTCGTCCACTCCTACTACGCCGTCCCCGACGACGAGAACGCGACGGTGGCGACGACTGACTACGGGGCCGACTTCGCCTCCATCGTCGCCAACGACGCCGGCAACGTCTTCGGCACGCAGTTCCACCCGGAGAAATCGGGCGAGACGGGGCTGCGCATCCTCCGGAACTTCGTCGACTACTGCCTCGACCACTGAGTTCTGGACTCGGTATGTGTCCGTATGTCTACAAGTAATTCTGTCGTTCTGCTCACTGGTGCAGCGTCGGGTATCGGAGCGGCGACGGCGCGGGCGTTCGTCGACGACGGCTGGACAGTGTATGCGACGGACGTTCGAGCGGAGTTCCCTGCGGACATCCGCGAGCGCTGTCGCTATCTCGAACTCGACGTGACCGACGAAGCACAGATCGAAGCCGTCGTCGACCAGGTCATCGAGGAGACAGGCCGACTCGACTGTCTGGTGAACAACGCCGGTTACGGAGTCGCCGGGCCAGTCGAAGACATAGCCAGCGACGACGTTTGCGAGCAGTTCGACGTGCTGGTCCACGGCCCACACCGACTCGCACAGGCAGTGCTCCCCGAGATGCGCGAACACGGCGGGCGCATCATCACGGTATCCAGCGTGCTGGGTCACACCGCGTCGCCGGGCCTGGGCGCGTATTCGGCCGGCAAGGCCGCCGTCGAGTCGCTGACCGACGCGCTCCGGATAGAGATCGCCGGCGAGGACGATATCCACGTCTCGCTCGTCGAACCGGCGTGGGTAGACACCGGCTTCGCCGACAGCGCGCTGGGAAGCCTGAACGACGAAGATCGGACGCCGACCTACGACCGGACGTACGACGCGCTCGAAACCGGCTGGGTGCTCACCGGTGGGCCGCTGGCGACGACGCCGGAGACCGTCGCCGCGACGGTGCTGGCCGCGGCGACCGACGACCCACCGAAGGCCCGCTACCCCGTCGGCGCGTTCGCCACGTTCGTCCGCTGGACCCACTGGCTGCCGGCGCGACTGCAGGACCCGATTCATCGCGGGTTCGGTCGAGTAAGTGCGTTGCTGGGGCGGTGGCTATGACCCAACTGACCGACGGCGACAGAGTTCGGCTCTCGACCGGCCACGAGGTGACGCTGCCGCTGGTCACCGAGGCGACGGTCGCCAGCGCGGTGCTGCCGGCACGATACGACGTTGCCGAATCGCTGCTGCCCGATGGACTGACGCCAGTTCGGGCGACGGGCCGGCGGGCCGCAGTCGTGCTCCTCTGTGTCGAGTACCACCGCATCGGCGACGACGCGATGGCCCCCTACGACGAGTTCGCCGCCATGATTCCAGCGACTACAGTGGGCTGGCGGCCACCGCTGCTCCCGCTGCTGACTCGGGCGGCCGGCAGCTACATCTGGTCGCTCCCGGTGACGACCGAACCCGCGCGCGCCCTCGGCGACGAGATCTGGGGCTACCCGAAGACGGTCGCCGACATCACGCACCACGACGACGCGACCCGCCGCGAGACGACGGTCGTCGAGGACGGCGACCGCGTGGCGACGGTCGGCATCGACTGGCCCCGGACCTGGGAGCGCCGGGAATCCATCGAGAGCTACGCGGTCCGGGAGGGCCAGCTTGAACGGACGCCAATCGAGTTCCAGGGGAAACTGGGGGCCGCGCCGCTGAGCAACCGCGTCGACGTGGACCTGGGCGACCACGAGCGAGCCAACACGCTCCGCTCGCTCGATCTCGGCTCCCGGTCAGTGCTTCGGTTCTCGCTGGAGGGGCGGATTGCGTACGGCGCTGGGCGGTCAGTGGAGCGGTAGCGGGGGCAGTAGCAGGAGCGGAGCAGTGCGGTAGCAGTAGCAGAGCGGTGAGGAAGCCGTACCGCATAGCATACCGCGCGCCGACGGAGCGCGGTTTCACTTCTCGCGACCAGCGGGAGCGAGAAGGTCATTTTTAGCGTAGATTTTTGCGAGGAGCCCTCCCGCAGCGGCGCTACGCGCCGCGAGGAAGGGCGACGAAGTAAAAAGGTACTATAGGAACTCGCGGACCTCAGAGTACCACATGTCGTGCTCGTCGACGGCGTCGATAGCCTCGGCGACGCGGACGGCGATGGCGTGCCAGCAGAGCTGGTCGGGGTCCTCAGCGTCGAGGTTGTACTCACTGTCGGCGCAGGTACAGCCGCCGTCCTCGACGATATACTCGTCGTCGTGGCCCACGACGACAGTGAAATCGCGGTACTGCTTGACGCGGCTCTCGCCGACAGCCTCGATAGCCTGGTGGCCGCGGTCATCGTGGACGTCGACGATAGCCGACACTGCGTCGGGGGTCAGCTCCCCGGCGGCTTCGAGGTCGGCCACCCACTCCTCGACTCCGGTCACATCCATGCTACGGAAAGGGGTGACAAAACGGCGTCGGCTTCAGCAGCCACGTCCCGGCTGGCTCGCAGCCGCAGCAGGGAGTTATCAGTGCTTGTACTGTGCCCGGAAGAATAAACACGGAATACGGGTTTCTTCCGGCATGAACCTCGACCTCCCGTGGCTGGCACTGGGCTCGTTTGCCTCGGGATTCGGGTCGCTGTATCTGCTGGCCCAGCTCCGGACACACTGGGGCAAGCCCGGCGCACAGTGGTTCGTGGCGACCATCGTCACGCAGACGGGCTGGTGTTTCAGCTACGGCGCGGCGCTGCTGGTGTTCGACCCGACACTGCGCCTCGCCCTGGAGATGGTGTCCTGGCTTGGCATCATCTGGATCGGCTTCTGTTTCCTCTCGTTCGCGCTGGGCTACACCGGCCGGACGACCGTTCTGAAGAGCGGCTGGTACCGGGCCGTGGCGGTGCTCCCGCTCGCCGGAACGGCGCTCGTCGTCACGAACCCACTGCATACCGTGGTCTGGCAGGGATTCCGGGTCGTGCCGACCGCCGGCAGCGCGGGGGCCGACTACGCCGTCTTGCCGGCCGGACTGCTCACGATCATCGTCGCGATGCTGTTCGTCAGTTTCGGGACCCTGCTGGTGTTCGATACGGTCGTCAGCTACGGCCCGCTGTACCGGCGCGAGGCGCTGGCGGTGGGCCTGAGCCCGATACCGCCCGGGGCCGCGGTGTTGCTGTGGGCCGGCGGCATCGGGCCGGTTCCGACGATCAATCTGACGACGCTCCTGTTCCTGCCCCACGTCGCCCTTGACCTGTATGCGTTCGTCCGGAGCGACATGTTCGAGTTCCACCCGGCGACCCGGCGGGCCGGCGAGCGGGCGGCCATCCACGACATCGCCACGCCGGTCGCCATCGTCGACGAACAGGGTCGGGTCGTGAACCTCAACCCCGCCGCCGAGCGGATGCTCGGCGTGGATAAGCGCGAGAGTCTGACAGAGCCACTGAACGGCTTCCTGGTAGGCGACGATATCACAGCTGACGGCGGGAGTTCGCGGGCGTCCATCGAGGCCGGTGGTCGACGCCACGAGTTCAAAATCCGGCAGACGGCGCTCCGTGACGAGGCGGGCACACAACTGGGGTACACGGTCGTCTTTCAGGACATCACCGACGAGATCCGCCGCGAGCGCCGCCTCGAAGTGCTCAACCGCTTTCTCAGACACAACGTCCGCAACGAGAGCGTCGTCATCCAGGCCCGGGCGGAACTGCTGGCGGCAGAACTCGACGGCGATCAGGCTGACTACGCCGCGACCATCGAGCAGTCGGTCGGTCGCCTCGTCGATTCCGGTGAGAAGGCTCGAACGCTCGCCGAAGCGGGTGCTGGCGACGCGGGCCTGGAATCCGTCGCACTTGCCGACCTCGCCACCGGAGTCGTCGAGTCTGCCCGCGACGGACACAGCGGTTCAGTCGCGGTCGAGATACCCGGCTCTCTCCAACTGACAACCCAGCCGGCCTTGTTAGAGATTCTGCTCGCCAATCTCGTCGAGAACGCCCTCCAGCACGTCCCGGACCCCGTCGTCACCGTCAGCGCCGCGGTCGATGGCGACGATGTCGTACTGACCGTCAGCGACAACGGCCCTGGCGTTCCAGAACACGAACTCGGCGTGCTGGAGCGGGGCCGCGAGACGGACCTGAACCACGGCAGCGGCATCGGTCTCTGGCTCGTCCGCTGGACAGCCACGACGCTGGAGGGTGATCTCGACTTCGACACGAGCGACGGGACGACGGTGACCGTTCGACTGCCCCGAGAGCGGACGACCGCCGAAGCGGCGTGAGTGGTAGTCGGGGATACGGTCCGCTGACCGTGCTGAGTGCGATTACACAGCCGGCATTCTCAGTGCGATTACACAGCCGATACGGGTGGGACTGAAAGGGGCCGAGCGCTGCGAGGGCGAACACAGTGAGCCCTCGAATCGCGTGAACGGGGAACGAAGTGACCCGTGAACGGAGGGCGAGTCTGGCGGCTGTAGCACCGCAGGAACGACCGACGGGAGTGACGAGGAGCGCACGGAGTCAGACGAGTCGTCCGCGAGGGGGCTTTCTGGCCGTTCGTGTGAGACAACTCAGCCACAGATACAACAGCTAGGTTCGAACGACTTAACGGCGCACGCACGGACCGGAGAGTATGCGCGTCAGTGAGGGCCGGGTGACGGTCACGGTGCCGGAACAGCCTGATGCGGGGAAGGGCGCGGACGTGTTCTTCAACCCCGTCCAGGAGCTGAACCGCGACATCACCGTGGCGGCGCTGCGGGCCTACCGAGAGCGAACCCCCCGCGTGTCGACGTACCTGGACGCCACCGCCGCGAGCGGCATCCGGGGCGTCCGCGCGGCGGCCAACGACTGGGAGACGACGCTGTGTGACATCGACGACGACGCGACGGCGCTGTGCGAGCAGAACCTCGAACGGAACGACCTCGCGGCCTCGGTCCGGCGGTCGGACGCGAACGTGCTCATGCACTCCGAGGCGTTCGACGTGGTCGACGTGGACCCCTTCGGCACGCCGATTCCCTTCGCCGACGCGGCGGTGCAGGGCACCAAACACCTCCTCTGTGTGACGGCCACCGACACCGCGCCGCTGTGTGGCGCACACTTCGAGAGCGGCGTCCGGTCCTACGGCGCGGTCCCGCGCAACACCGAGTTCCACGCCGAGATGGGGATGCGCGTCCTCCTGTCGGCGATGGTCCGGACGGCCGCTCGCTACGACATCGCCGCCCGGCCGATTCTCAGCCACGCGACGAAACACTACGCCCGGACCTATCTGGAGTTCGACCACGGGGCGAAAGTCGCCAACGACTGCATCGACGAACTGGGCTACGTCCACCACTGCCAGCACTGCCTCTGGCGCGACCACGACTACGGCCTCATCGCCGACCCGCCCGAGGCCTGTCCGGTCTGTGACGAGCACCTCCAGACGGCCGGCCCCATCTGGCTCGGCCGGACCTGCGACCCGGCGTTCGCCGACGCCGTGTCCGAACAGGTGACCGAGGAGATGGGCACCGCCGACGAAGCGAGAGAACTGCTGGCGACGCTCAGCGAGGAGATCGACACGCCGACCCACTACGACCAGCACCGCCTCTGCAAGCGCTGGGGTCGCGGCGCGGAGGCCATGGACGAGTTCATCGAGAAACTCCGCGATGCCGGCTACGAGGCCTCCCGAACGCACTACGGCGGCACGACGTTCAAGACGGACGCCGACGTGGTCGAAATCCGCGAGGCGACGGCGGAGTAGCAGGGCGGGAATTCAGTTCCGTCTCGACTCGTACTACCGACCGTTCGCCCGGCCAACGCTCTCTCGAACCGCGGAGACGAGATCGTAGCCCAGCAGATACACCGGCCGCAGGAAGTAGTTCGCCATCCCCGCGAGGCCGAGCAGTCCGCCGATGGCCTGCACCTCGCCGGGTGTGGCCGACAGGCGGACGAGCAGCGGTAGGGCCGTGACGAGCGGCGCGAGCCACAGCGACTGGACGATGCCGTCCATGTCGACACCGGCGACGGGACCGAATCGGTCCTCGTCCGGTCGGGCGGCGAATAGAACAGCCGTCAGTACCAGCAGGCCCACGACAATCGGCAGGGACGCGCCGACGCCGGCGACGCCGAAACCGATAGCCAGTGCGGCCGCGACGAGCAACAGGACGGTCACCTGCATCGTCCCGTGCCGGATGGCCGCTTCCGTATCCATATCCGGTCGTTGCAGCGGCGCTGTATAAACCCTGTGAGGGCGGCTAGCTGTTCGAGTCTGTGGCGGTAGAGTCGGCATTGTTTCACTGGCGACAGCCGCAAAGAGCCAGAAAGCCCCGAGACGCTGGGCTCCTGCGACTCGCTGCGCGCTTCGCTCATTTCATTCGCTCCAGTGCTTGCTTCCTCTCGAACGCCCAGCGTCTCGCCCCTTTCAGTCCCACCCGCGGCCGGTTTGTCAGTGCTGTCTCTGTGGGACTGAAACGAGCATGCCGGTATTTCTGGACTGGAACCAGTCACGTCTCCTGAAACAACTACACCCGCTGGCCACATTCTAAACCCCTTTTTGCCTCGACCGCAAAGCAGTGGCGAACACGTGCCCTCCACGTACAATCCGGTCCGTGGCGTCCTGCTGTTCATCGGCGGCCTGCTCGCGCGGTTCGGCCTCGTCGAGCGCGAGCGGGTCCGCCGAGCGACGGACCTGTCCTGGCCCCGGATCGTCACCGGGCTCGCCCGGATGTCGAAGTCGACGGTCGACGTGGCGATGGTCGGGCTGGCGCTCGGGCCGACCGCCATCGCCGGCGTCGGCTTCGCCGCGCCGTTCTGGGAGTTGGTGTTCGCGCTGGGCGGCGGCGTCGCCGGGGGGACAATCGGGATGGTGTCACAGCGCTACGGGGCCAATGCCGACGAGGAACTGGCGGTCACCGTCACGACCAGCGCCGCCGTCGTGCTGGGGCTGACACTCCCGCTGACGGCGGCGTACTGGGTCGTCCCCGGGCTGCTCGTCGACCTCGTCGGAACGGGGTCCGAAGCCGTCGGGTACGGGGTCCAGTACCTGCGCGTCGTCGCCCTCGGAGTCCCCTTCGCCGCACTGAACCTCATCGCCAGTCGGACGCTCGTGGGAGCCGACGACGCCTGGACGCCGATGCTGTTGCGGGCCGGCGGCGCGGTCGTCAATATCGCGCTGAACGCCGTCTTCATCTTCGGGTTCGGCCTCGGCGTCGTCGGTGCGGCGCTGGGCACGGTCATTGCGAACGTGCTCGTCACGGCTGGGTTCACCGTCGGGCTGGCTCGCGGCGGCCTCCCGATAATCGGCGCGTTTCCGGTCCAGGTTCCGGTGTCGCGGCCGTTCCTCGACCGGGGACTGGGGCGGGACCTCGCGAAAACCGGGACGCCGCTGGTTGGGGCCAACCTCGCGCGGACCGGGGCGCAGTTCCCCCGGCTGTTCATCGTCGGCCTGTTCGGGCCCGGCGTCGTGTCGGCCTACGTCGTGGCGCTCCGCGTCCGGGCGCTGCTCGATACGCCGAACTGGGGGCTGAGCCTCGCGTCGAGCAGCCTCGTCGGACAGGCCCTGGGCGACGATGACGAGGCCGAGGCGACCGTCTGGGCGCAGACGGTGCTCCGGCTGAGTATCGGCGTGTACATCGTCGTCGCAGCGACGCTACTCCCGTTCTCGCGGGGCATCGCCCGCCTGTTCGTCTCGGACCCCACAGTGCTCCCGCTGGTGACGGTGTTCGTCGCCGTCGCGTGTGCCAGCGTCGTGTTCCGGGGCATCGACGGGGGCTCGGTCGGGCCGCTCCGGGCCAGCGGCGACACGCGCTGGCCGTTTTACTCCCAACTGGCCGGGATGTACCTGTTCGCCCTCCCGCTGGCGTATCTCGGCTACGTCACGCCGCTCGGCGAACTCGCGCTGTACGCCTCGCTGGTGGTCGAGACGGCCGTTCCCGCGGCAGTGACCTACTATCGCTTCCGGTCGGGGACGTGGCGGGTCGTGAGCCGGTCCTACCGGCCCGACGCGGCGCTCGACGACTGACGCGTGTCGACGGCCTGAACGACGGTCTGTCGTCAGCCAGTCGACAGTATATTTGGGGTTCCACCCCGACATGCTCGCGTGGATCGCACACGCGCTGTCTCCGTCGCCCGGGATGTCGTCCGCACTGTCCAAGAGGAGGAGGTCTCCTTTCTCGCGGCCGGCATCGCCTACTACATGTTCGTCTCGCTCCTGCCGCTGTTGTTGCTGACGCTGGTCGTCGGCACGCTGGCGGGCGGGGGGGCCTTTGCCGAGCGAATCGTGACGGCTGCGGGGGACGTGCTCTCGCCGACCGCATCGACGCTGCTCGAAGACGCGCTGACCAGCGGGGCCGGCCGCGGGGGCGCGACTGTGCTCGGCGTCGGCGTCACGCTCTGGAGCGCGCTCAAGGTGTTCCGCGGGCTGGATACGGCCTTCAGCCGCGTCTACGGAACCGATGGCCCCGATTCGATTGTCGGCGAACTCGTCGACGGGCTGGCCGCGCTGGGCGGCATCGTCGTGGCGCTGGTCGGGCTCGGCGTCATCGGCGCTCTCGGAACGGTGCTGGGCGTCCAGGTCGCGCTGGGCGGACTCGCACTCATCCCTGTACTGACGGTGGCCTTCCTCCCGCTGTACTACCTGTTCCCCGACCAGGAGATGACGATACGGGAGGCCGTCCCCGGCGCAGTGTTCGCCGGTGCCGGGTGGACGCTGCTCGGGACGGGGTTCAACGTGTACGCGGCGCAGGCCGACTCCTACCAGGTGTACGGCGTCATCGGCGGGGTCCTCCTGCTCGTGACGTGGTTCTACTTCGCCGGACAGGTGCTACTCGTGGGCGCAGCGGTCAACGCGGCGCTCGCGGACCGGCAACTACAACAGGTATCGCGCCGACGGTCCGGCAAAGCGATGAGTGAGGACGCTGACGAGACCGACACACCCCCGCCAGCCGGAACCGGGCCGACCGGACGAGACACTGATGCGCTGACAGACGAGGAGCTAAAGGAACTCCGAGAGGAGTTCGAGTCGTTCCGCGAGGACATCGAGGGCCGGACGCTCCACCGTGACGAGGTGCGGTCGGACCTCAAACAGTACGTCCGCCGCCGGATGCGCCGCGGCCACGCCCGACAGTGGGGCCCCTACATCGTCTTGCTGTACGGCACGATAATGACTCTCGGCGCGTTCTACTACCTGAAAGGCGTCTGGGCCGTCCTGGCGATGCTGGTCATCTGGCTGTCGACGCTCGGCCTCTACGCCGTGATGATTACAGTCGGTGTGACGCTTACCGCCACCGGCATGCCCGGACGGCTCATCGACCGCGTGCGCGACTGGCGACAGTGATACGGGCTGTCGGCGTCACCGAGGTGCTGTCAGCGCTGCCCGGCGCAGTCGTCGTGTTGTTCGCCCTCATCACCCAACTCGGGGATTTCTGGTTCACCTTTCTGGCCTGTGGCCTGCTGTACTGGCTCGGCCCGTGGACGCCGAAACTCGGTCGCGGCCTCACTCGCGACCGGACGGCGATGCTGGTCGCCCTGCTCGCTGTCGCCGTCGCGCTCGTCGTCTCACTGAAAGGCGTGTTCGCGCTGCCGCGGCCGCCCGGAGCGGGTACGGCCACGCACGCCGAACTGCTTCCGGCGGCGCTGCGGGGCGTCTACGAGTCCATGGCGACCGGCGAAGGGTTCGGCTTCCCCAGCGGCCACGCCACCCTTTCGCTGCTCGTCTGGGGCGGCATCGCGTGGGCGCTCCGGGTCGGCACGCGTCGGCAACGAGCCGCCGTCGCCGCGACGATCATCGCCCTCATCGGGCTTTCCCGGCTGGTGCTCGGCGTCCACTACCTCGCCGATATCCTCGCGGGCTTTGCCATCGCCGGTGCGGCCCTCGCGCTCGCCCTCGGTGCGCTCAGAACGCCCGAACGGGTGTTCGGCTTCGCCGCCGTCATCGCCACGGCTGGGTTACTCGTCACTGGTGTCTCACGTAATTCGGCCGGGGCGTTGGGTGTCGCCGTCGCGGGCGCTGTGGTCTGGTGGCTACTGGGTGATGCGATGCCGGAGCCGAGCCGGCACGGTGTCGGCATCACGGCGTTGCTGGGCGTTGTCTCGGTCGGAGCGTTTCTCGGCGTGACGTTCGGGCTAGACCCGTCGCCGGTCGCCGTCACGCTGCTTGCGGCGGTCGGGACCGGCGTCTTGCTGACGCTGCCGCTGGCCGGTGAGCGCCTCGCGAAAAAGGTGTGAGTGGCAGCCGTTAGAACTTCTCGAGGTAGCGGTCGAGTTCCCAGTCGGAGACGTCGACCAGATACTCCTTGTGCTCCTGGGTCTTGGCCTCGACGAAGTTCTCGTAGACGTGCTCGCCGAGAGCGTCCTGAATCACTTCGTCGTCTTCAAGCGCTTCGACGGCTTCGCCGAGGTTCGACGGGAGCGTGGTGATGCCGTACTCCTCGCGTTTCTCCTCGTCGAAGTCGTAGATGTTCTCGCGGACAGGGTCGTCACAATCGAGGTCCTGCTCGACGCCGTCGAGCCCGGCGTGGATGAGCGCGGCGAAGGCGAGGTACGGGTTACACGACGGGTCGGGGAAGCGAGCCTCGATACGGCTTGCAGCTGGCGTTCGGGCGGCCGGCTTGCGGATGAGCGCCGAGCGGTTACGGTCGGACCAGGCGACGTAGACAGGTGCCTCGTAGCCCGGGACCAGACGCTTGTAGGAGTTTACCGTCGGGTTCGAGACGGCCGTGATAGCCGGCGCGTGCTTGAGGATGCCGGCGGTGAAGCTCTTTGCCGTCTCGGAGAGGTTGAACTCGTCGTCCTCGTCGTGGAACGCGTTCTCGCCGTCCTCGGTGAACAGCGAGAGGTGCGTGTGCATCCCGGAGCCGTTGATCTTCGGGATGGGCTTCGGCATGAACGTCGCGTGCAGGTCGTGCTCGGCCGCGATGGCGCGAACGACGGAGCGGAAGGTGGCGACGTTGTCGGCCGTCGAGAGCGCGTCGTCGTAGGTGAAGTTGATCTCGTGCTGGCCCTGGGCGACCTCGTGGTGGGAGGCTTCGATGTCGAAGCCCATGTCTTCGAGGCCGTAGATGATGTCACGGCGCACGTCGGAGGCGAGGTCCTTTGGCGCGAGGTCGAAGTAGCCGCCGGCGTCGTTGGTCTTGGTCGTCGCACGGCCCTCTTCGTCTTCCTCGAACAGGAAGAACTCGGGCTCGGGGGCGGCGTTGACCGTATAGCCCATGTCGTTTGCGCGCTTGATCGCACGCTTCAGGACGCCGCGCGGGTCGCCGGAGAACGGCTCGCCGGTCGAGGTGTCGATGACGTCACAGATGAGGCGGGCACTGGAACCGCCTTCGACGTTTTCCCTCCACGGAAGCACCGAGAACGTCGAGGGGTCCGGGTCCAGACGCATGTCGGACTCCTGAATCCGGACGAAGCCGTTGATCGAGGAGCCGTCGAAGTAGATCCCCTCTGTGAACGCTTTCTCCGCCTGATCGGCTGTGATCGAGACGTTCTTGATGGTGCCGAGGATGTCGGTAAACTGGAGCCGGAGGAAGTCGACGTTCTTCTCTTCGATCTCGTCGAGTACCTCCTGTGCCGCCTCTGAAAGTTCGCT
This sequence comes from Haloarcula sp. CGMCC 1.6347, assembly GCF_037078395.1. NCBI lineage: Archaea > Methanobacteriati > Methanobacteriota > Halobacteria > Halobacteriales > Haloarculaceae > Haloarcula > Haloarcula sp. CGMCC 1.6347. The sequence continues at coordinate 1,315,063 of NZ_JAYMGX010000002.1, read as the reverse complement.
TGTCATCTTTGGACACCCGATAGGAACGGTGCTACTACTAAAACCCTGCTGATTTGCGCAAAGGTTTCGACGCTTTCGCTTACATTTGGACATTCGTAAAATTCTAATCCCTGGGGGGCGTCCACCAATGTAATGACGTACGAAAATCTCGACCGTGAGCTAGTGAATGCACTTCTGGGGGATGGCCGCGCCAGCCTCCGAAGCCTCGGAGAAGACCTCGACGTGTCGGTAACGACCGTCTCAAACCACCTCTCCGATCTCGAGGACGAGGGAATCATCAACGGGTACACCCCCAAAGTCGACTACGACAAGCTCGGCTACGACGTGACGGCCATCATCCAGCTCAAGGTCGAAGGGTCGTCGCTCCCGGCAGTCACCGAGGACCTCGAAGAGCACAAGCAGATGATATCGGTGTACGAGGTCACTGGCGACTACGACGTCATCGCGGTCGGCAAGTTCACCGACACCGACGGCATGAACGCCCAGATCAAAGAACTCCTCACCGACCCGGACATCAGGGAGTCGAACACCTCCGTCGTGCTCAACGCCGCAAGCGAACACGAGCAGTTCGACCTCGACCTGAAGGAGTAGCGACCGTCCTTCTACCATCGTTCCGAACGCTCTCAGAGCGACAGCTCCCGCGAGTCTGATCGCCGGGTGGCATGGCACGCGACCCCACCCTCAAATGGTACCGACGCATTCTTGACTGACCAGTCAGTTAGTTACGCGTAATGAACGACGGCGACACGGCCGACGATATTATGGATGCGACCTACCGTGCGCTGTGTACGCACGGCTACGCGGATCTGACGATGCAGGACATCGCCGACGAGTCGGACAAGAGCAAAGCTGCCCTCCACTACCACTACGACAGCAAGCACGACCTCCTCTGTGCGTTCCTCGAATACCTCTATGACGGGTTCGTCGACCGGATCGAAGACCCCGACGGCGAGAACCCACACGAGCGCCTGCTGGCGCTCATCGATTCCGTGCTGGACAAACCGGACGACGGGAGCGAGGAGTTCGGGACGGCGATTCTCGAAATCCGTGCCCACGCGCCCTACGAACCCGGCTTTCGCGAGCGACTCACCAAATTCGACGACTACCTCGTCGACGAACTCGAAGTGATCCTCGAAGATGGTATCACTGACGGGACGTTCAAATCGGACCTCGACGCCGAGGAGACCGCCCAGTTCATCGTCACCGTCCTGACCGGGGCTGCGACCGAGCGCGTCACGACCGGTCGCCCGGTCGAGTGTACCCGACGGATGCTCGCCGAGTACGTCGAGACGCATCTCCTGGACGGACAGCAGGAGGTCACAGCGTGAGCGTCCGGCAGAAACTGGGCCGTCTGGGTGCGCGGCTCGGGAACCTGTTCAAGGGGCAAGAGGACCTGAACCTGACCAGCGGCGACATCGGTAAGCCGCTGCTGTTCCTTTCTTTCCCCATCGTCATCACGAACCTGCTACAGGTGGCGTACAACCTCGCGGATACGTTCTGGCTGGGCCAGTACTCCACGACAGCGCTTGCGGCCATCTCCTTTGCCTTCCCGATGATCTTCCTGCTCATCTCGCTCGGGATGGGGCTGTCGGTGGCCGGGAGCGTGCTGGTCGCCCAGCACACCGGGGCCGAGGAGCACCGCGAGGCCGAGTACGCCGCCTCCCAGACCGTGACGTTCGCGCTGCTGGCCTCCGTGTTGCTCGGCGCGACCGGCTACTTCTTCGTCGAGGACTTCCTGTCGCTTTTGGGCGCGTCCAGCGAGGTGCTGCCGGGCGCGACGGGCTACCTGCAGGTCGTCTCGCTCGGGCTGACGGCGATGTTCGGCTTCTTCGTGTTCATCTCGCTGATGCGCGGGGCCGGCGACACCATCACGCCGATGCTCGTGATGTTCGGGACTGTCGTGCTGAACATCGTCATCGACCCGTTCCTCATCTTCGGCTGGTGGGTGTTCCCCGAGATGGGCGTCGTCGGCGCGGCCGTCGCGACCATCTTCTCGCGTGCCGTGGCGCTGGTCGTCGGCATCGGTATCCTGCTGTCGGGCAGGCGCGGCGTGCGGATTCACCTCAGTGATATGGCCCCCGACCTGGAGTACCTCCGGAAACTGCTCAGACTGGGCATCCCGGCCTCCGTCGAAGGCACCGGGCGCGCCGTGTCGGTCAACGCCATGCTGTTCATCGTCGGGACGTTCTCCGTCACCGTTGTCGCGGCCTTCGGCGTCGGCATCCGCGTGTTCTCGCTGGTGTTCATGCCGGCTATCGCGATGGATCGGGGTGTCGAGACGATGACCGGCCAGAACCTCGGGGCCGAGCGGCCGGACCGCGCGGCGACGGCCAACCACTTCGCCGCAAAAGTCTCGTTTGCCATCCTCTCTGTGCTGGGTGTCGTCACGATATTCGCCGCACCAGCCGTCGTCAGCGTGTTCAGCGACGACCCCGAGGTCGTCCGCATCGGGGCCGAGTTCCTCCAGTGGGTCGCCCCGACCTTCGGCTTCATCGGCGTCGTCCGGGCCTACTCCGGCGGGTTCCGCGGGGCCGGCAAGACGCTCACCGCAGCGGCGCTGGCGGTTACCATGCTGGGAATCATCCGCCTGCCGGTCGCCTGGGTCGCATCCCGCCCGGTCACGGTGCCGGCGTGGCTCGGCCCGCAGGTTGTCGACCTCTTCGCGTACTCGCTGGCCGAACAGGGCATCTGGCTGGCCTTCGCCGTCTCGAACGTCCTCGCGGCCGGCCTCGCCGCGGCCTGGTTCCTCCGCGGGACGTGGCGCGAGGCCGACCCCCGGGCCGGCAGCGAACCGGCCGTTGCAGACGACTGATGGCACTGGTCACTGAGAGACAACCGCAAAAGCGTTCTAAAATCGCGTGTCAGCGCCGCTCGGCCCGCTCGAAGCGTTCGTCCGTGAGGTACACCTCGCCGTCCCGAACCGTGACCTCGATACTGTCGAGGGCGTCGCCGGCGCAGGGGCCGTGCGTGCAGACGCCGTCGTCGCGTTCGAACTGCGCGCCGTGCTTGTGACACACCAGACGGTCACCCCGCACAATCGCGCCACGGCCCGGGTCAAGCGGGACTTCGGGCTGGTGGGGACAGGAGTTTCGCCAGGCGGCGACGGCGTCACCCGAGCGGTGCAGGATGCAGTTGACGCCGCGCCGGCCGTCGCGCGCCTCGAACACGAGCGTACTGTCGGTGGGCACCGAGTCGAGTTCGGCGATGCGGCGCGGGTCGTCGTTGCCGTCGTCAGGCGACTGATCGTCGTTGCCGCCGGGCGACTGCTCGTCGTCGCCGCCAACCGCCTGCCCATCGTCGCCAGTGCCGGAAAAACTGAATCGGACGGTTGCGTCGCCGGCTTCGACCTCGCCACCGTCGTCGTGGATACGGACCGATTCCGACACGTCGTCGGTGTCGACGGTCACGTCCACGGGGTCGCTCATAGCAATGGGTCATCGATTGACACACATAGCGATGTCGAAGTCGGTCGCAACGTGCCGGTTGCAAAACTGAGTTATGTCAGCCCCTCGGAAGGTCGGTATGGACCGAGACGACGTTTCCGTCGAAGTGGAGGTCGAGGTAGCGGTAGATACAGCGGAACTGGAAGCCGAAGTCGAAGACATGGCGGAGTTCGAAGCCGAACTGGAAGGCAAGGGCGTCGAAATCGAACTTGAGGCCGAAGTCGAGTTCGCCGAACACGACGAACACGAGGAGATGGACGAGACAGAAGACGAGACGGCGGCCTCCGAAACCGGCGACGAGGTGGACGAGACAGAAGGCGGCGACGAAGACCAGGAGTAGTCGCGGGCAGCAACGGACGTGGGGCAGGGCACCCCCAGGAGCACGGGTGAACTGCTGTCAAATCACAGGTGCGTATCGGCCTCAGCAGTGAATCTCGGCAGCGGTGTGACCGATAGAATTCGGTCTATGTTCATCGATATCAGCCGTCGGGACTGATTCACGATGTCACTACGGCCTGACCCGTGACTTCCTGTCAGAATACGCACTGAAACTTTTTTCTCAGAGTACTTACTAATTAGCGGTGGCTACGAACAGGCACACGATGCACGACACGCCACACGTTATCGGTATCAGCGGAAGCCTCCGCGACGACAGCGGAACCAGAATCGCCGTCCAGCGCGCTCTCGACGCGGCAGTGGGGGATGGTGCAACGATCGAGCACATCGACCTCCGGGAGTGGGACCTCCCGCTGTTCGACCCCGACGCGGGTGAGGCCGACTCCGGTGAGGGTCCGGAACTCGCCGCCCGTGTCCGCGAGGCCGACGCCCTGGTCCTCGGAACTCCCGTGTATCACGGCACCATCGCCTCACCGCTGAAGACGGCGCTTGACTACTGCAGTATTGACGACGTCGAAGGGACGACCGTCGGTATCCTCGCAGTGGCCGGCGGCGGGTTCCCCACGCCGACGCTACAGCATCTTCGCGCCTCTGTACTGGAGTTGAAGGGCTGGCCGCTTCCGCAAGCCGTTGCCATCCCCGAATCGTGGGCCGCCTTCGAGGACGGACACATCGCCGACGAAGACATCGCAGCGCGCGTCGAGGAACTGGGCTCAAACGTCGTCGCGTACACGGGTGTTGCGGACCGACGCGAAGAAACAGAACAGTCGGAACTGGCGACCGGCGACTGATACTGTTGACTGTCCCTTCGTGAAGACAGTCGCCAGCTCGGGGTGGCAATATTCGTCAGGGGAGTACAGCCAACAGTATGACTCACTCGAACCAGTCGACGAAACTGCCCTCCAGCAGCGTCTCCTCCTGATGGCGGATGTAGGTGGCCTGCATCCCCCAGATCGCTTCGGCCAGCGGGACGTTCTCCTCGACGCGGCGGCGGACGTAGTCGTGTTTCCAGCGCGCGGGCGTGAGCCGGCGGTCGACGCGCTCGCGTAACGGCCGGATGTACCCGTGGGCTTCCTCCGCCGAGAGGCCGCGCTGTTCGAGGCCCTCGCGTGCGTGTTCGAACAGTTCGCCGTATATCTCCTCGGTGCTGGTCGTCGTCGCCCCGTCGGCGGTGATCCACTCGATTTTCCCCCGCAGGCCGTTCCGCGCAGCGGTGTAGAAGTTCCGCTTCGCCGTCTCCCAGTCCAGCGACCGGATAGGGTGTTCGAGCTGGGGCAGGCTCTCCATCAGGCCGGCGAAGACGGCCGCAAAGCCGATTGCGTCGTCGACGGTCGGCTGTGCGGCCAGCGGGCGGAACTCGATGCGGGCGTTGGCCGCCGACCGCGTGGCCCCCTCGAACACCGGTCTGACCCACCGCCAGTACGAGCCGTGCTTGTGCCGGAAGTGAACGAAGTCGTCGTCGAAGCGGGTCCCGGCCTGCAGGTCGACCGGGACGATGGTGTCGTCGGCGACGATATCGTCGATGGCCTCCTCGACGGAGTCGAAATCCGGCGGGAAGCAGACTTTCGGCGGCGTCGAGTCGCCGTCGGGCGGATTGAGTACCGACTCGAAGACGCCGATGCGGTTCTCCATGTTCGCCCCGGCGACGATTTCGGGGTCGGGCGCGTCGTCGTAGAGGTCCGGTGGGAAAAACGGCGAGTTGACGCCAAGCGCCAGTAGCGGCGCGGCGATGCGGAGCGCGTACGTGAAATACTCCGGCAGGTCCGGGGCGTGGGGAATCTGATAGTGGGGTTGAATCGAGGTGATGAGCGACTCCGGCATCACCGTCTCGGCCTGTAGCGAGACGTGTGGCGCATCGATCTCGAACGCCGAGGGGTAGTCCGTGTTGGCCATCGTATGATAGCGGACGGAGTCCGACATGTTCGTCCCGATGCGGACGCCGCTCTGTTCGACGCAGTCACAGAGGTACTCCCGGGCCGTCTCGCCGGCGGGCGGAACGGTCCACATGCCATCAGAGACGAGGCGGATACCTTCGTTGCGCACCCGTTGCTGGGCCGGCATCAGCGACGCCTTCAGTTCGTTGCGCTGGGCCGCCAGCCCGTGGGTGTTCAGCGGCTGCGGACTCGTCTGCATCTCGGCGTTGTGCAGGCCGAGTTCCTTTTCGAACCCGATGAGTTCGAGCAACTGACGCGGGACCCGCTGGAGCGCGTCGGTCTGCTCATCGACGGCATACAGCTCCAGTTCCATGCCGACGATCGCCTCCGAGTTGTCGAAGGTCCCGCTCCGGACCGCGGATTTGAGCGCTTCGGCTTCCTCGCGGGCCTGTTCGTTGAACGACTCGCTGTCCGCTGCAAGCACCTCGGCCACCCGGTCTGCCAGTTCCGAAGCCGACATATCTCCGGGTTTGCAGTCACGAGTGTTAAGCGTGCCCCAGACAGTACGCGAAGAGCGAGAAAACGGTTTCTACACCGTCATAACGGATTGGTAACACTTTCACTCCCGACCTCGCCGAGAATGCAGATCACACATCCTCACAGCAGCTCGCCGACGTCGCTCATCGTCTCCCCTAACGGGTCCCGCTCCTCGGTCGTAAGCGCCCCCTCTACCGCATCGCGAGCTGCGGGCAACGGCTCGTGCGTTTCGATGTACACCGCCAGGGCAAACTCCTGTTCAGTTACGTCAGCGAGTGCGATGGCATCGCTGCGAGAGAGGTCCCCGGCGAGCCAATCGGCGATTATCTCACGGCCCTGTGGGCCGACCGGTGACACTTGCTCACCGACGAGATGGAGCGTCTTGGCGGCCATCACAGGCGCAACACCGGCGGCGCGGCCCGCATCGCCGACGCTCTTGCCGGCTGCGTAGGCCTCGACGACGGTCGCCGCTGTCGCCGCCGAGCACGGGAGGTCGTCGGCCACCGGGGCCAATCGCTCCGGGAGCGGGGCGTCCGTCTCGTCGACGGCAGCGACGCCGCGATCACGCTGGTGGGTCGTGACCTCGACACCGGCAGCGATATCCGACAGCGCCATTAAAATTTCGTTCTTTGTGCCGGAATTTAATGCTGTCGGTATCCCGATAGGCACGGGCGTCGATCCCGATAACTACCTACCGGTTACCGGTCGGCAGTTGCATCGAAAACCGCCCGGAAGCCCGCCTTTGCATCGGTTTTTTAACCCCACACCCAGCCGTAGGTGGGAATATGAGCGCGACGGTAACGCAATGTCCGGAGTGTAACGGGTCAGTCAAACAGCAGGGCGTCGAATCGGTCTGTGGGAGCTGTGGACTGGTCGTCGGCGAGGACGCCATCGACCCCGGGCCGGAGTGGCGGTCGTTCGACGACGATGACACTGACCGGGCACGCACGGGCGCGCCGCTGACGCGGTCGCGTCACGACCGCGGCCTCTCGACGAAGATCGGCCGGTCGACACGGCTGAAAGGGCGCAAGCGCCGGCAGTTCGCCCGCCTCCGCCGCGAGCACAACCGCGCCCAGATCAGCTCGAAACGCGAGCGAAACAAGGTGTACGCCTTCACCGAGATCCGACGTATCATCAGTTCGATGGCACTCTCTGATGCGATTCGGGACCGGGCCTGCGTGCTGTTCGAGTCCGCACAGAACGAGGACCTGCTGCAGGGGCGAACGCTGGAAGGATTCGCGGCCGCGGCCGTCTACGCTACCTGCCGAACCGAAGGCGTTGCCCGGACCGTCGATGAACTCTGTACCGTCGCCAAGGCGACCCAGGCGGAGCTTCGCGCGGCCTACGACGCTCTGAACAGGGAGCTCGGGCTGCCGACCGGTCCGATTGACCCACGCGAGTACGTCCCTCGGTTCGCGACGACACTGGACCTGCCGACGGCGGTCCGCCAGCGCGCGGAACGGCTCGTCGACGAGGCACAGGACCGTGGGCTGGTCAGCGGCCGCAATCCGGCCGGCGTCGCGGCGGCGTGTCTCTACACCGCGGCGCAGGAACGGGACGTGGCGCTCACGCAGGCCGAGGCGGCGGAGACAGCGGACGTGACGCCGGTCACGCTACGGGGAACCTACACCGAGCTACAGGAGTAGACGGCGTCAGCGAGCGATTCGAGCGAGCGCCGCGCCGGCGTGTCCGGCGCTGTTTCTCGAAGCGGCTGTCCGTGCGCCTGCGCCGTCGCCAGCGGCTCGCTCTCCGGGACAGCGACGGTCGGTGCACCGAACCGGTCCGCGACGGCCTCGGTCGCGGGGTTCGGACCGGCACGGTTGAGGACGACCCGACAGAGTCCGGCGTCGAGTTCACGGGCCAGCGCTCGGACCCGGAGGGCGTCAGCGAGCGCCGCGCCCTCCGGCGTCGTGACGAGTATCGCGGCGTCGGCGGCTGCGAGGGGCAGACCCACGTCGGCGTGCAGACCCGCCGGCGAGTCCACGATGACCCAGCGGTAGGTCCGCTCCAGCGCGGCGAATACGTCCGTGAGGCCCTGCAGCTCGGCGCTTCGAGCGCCGGCCAGCGTCCGCCCGCAGGGAACGAGGGTCACGGGGCCGGTCTCACGGACAGCCTCGTGCGGGTCGGCGCGGTCGGCGAGCACGTCGTGCAGGTCGGGGCCGTGACTGGACGGGAGGTCCGCCATCCCGAGGTCGCCGTCGACGACGACGCTCCCAGCGTTCGCGTTCGAGCGCGAGTCCCTGCTGTTAGCCCGTTCGAGCGCGTCGAGTTCCGCCGCGAGATTGTACGCGATAGTGGACTTGCCGACGCCGCCCTTGCCGCCGGTGACTGCCAAGATCATGCCAGGCGCGACAGCGTCTCGGTCGGCACCGTGGCGGCCGCCCGTCGGTCGGCGAGCCGTTCGGCCCGCCGGGCCAACGCACGGAGCATCTGCTCGTCAGTATCGCCGCGTGTCGCGACCGTCCGGACGCCGGACAGGCCGTCCGCCGCGCGAACCGCAGCTGTCGCCGCCGACAGCGAGTCCGCCTCGGCCAGCCGCTCTGCGCGGTCGACGCGTCGAGCAACGGTTTCGAGCCACTGCGAGACAGCGTCGGGGAGCTGCTGGTCCGGTCGCTGGCCGCTTGGAGTCCTCGACTCGGCTGGCGATTTGACGGTCGCTCGCTGCGGGTCCATCTCATGTTCGACCGTGGATTCATTCGACCGCCGACTCGCGGCTTCGGCCGCCTGCGATGGCTCGCCTGCAGGCACAGCATCAACAGGCGGTGACGGGTCGCCCAGTTCCCTGAGGACGGCATCTGCGGAGTCGAGTCGCTCGTCCACCGGGGGAGTATCGGACGTCGGGTCGGCACGCACCAGCTCCGCCGGCTGGTCAGATAGTGGGGCCGGGGTCGCGTAACCGAGCGCGTGCGTTCCCGGGCCGACGACGCCCTCGAACCCGTCATCGGACCAGCCGGCCTCGGGAACGCCCTGCTTTCTCGGCGGCCAGAGGGGGCCATCGAGACAGTTCCGAACAGTAATTCGAGTCGGTTCGGCAACGTCGCCGACGGTCGCCGTGACGAGCGTCACGCCGTCGACTCGCTCGGCGCGACAGTCGAAGGTAACCATAGGGGGGGGTGGCCCGGCCTTCCGATTTAAAAGTCAGCAGCGGACGACAGGGGCGTCGAGGCAGTCCGACGCAGCCGTCGGTGACCTGAACCGATCCGTTCCGAGGACGACTGGTGCGGGTGTCCGGGCGACCCGGAGTACGGCCAGCGCGGCCGTTAGTGGGTCGGCGTCGAACGGGCTGTCCGGGACCGGCCCCGGAACGGCTTCGATGGCCCGAGCGAACGCATCGGCGCATCGGTCGACGAGGGTCGCCCGGGCACTCCGTCGGAGATTCGCCAGTTCGTCAGCAAGCCGTCGCTGCTCCTCCAGCGTATCCCGGTAGGCGCGTGCCCGCTCCCGGCGGAGTTCGCGGGTCTCTCTGGCGGCAGCCCGACGTGTCTCCCGTTCGCTCAGTTCTGTCGCCGCGTCCCGGAGGTCAGCCTGTACCGCCCCGTCGTCCGCCCCGACCGCCTGCCGAGCGGTGAGACGGCCGCGGTGGGTCGCGACCGCTTCTTGCAAGCCGTCGATGGTCGACTCCGGGACGGGGTCGACAGAGTCCGGCAGATCCGGCGGCGAACATTCGAGGTCGGCCAGCTGGGCGCGGCACTCAGCGATAGCGTCGTCCTGCGGGGTCTCGTGTCCCCGTGACCGAGCGGCGGCCGCGAGCGCGGTCCGCGTTCGGAGTCCCATCGACGGGTGGACGTATCCGGCGTAGGCGTACACGGCCGGTGGTTCCGGACAGGAAAGGGCCGGAAAGCACCGCTGCCCACGGATACTTGCGGCGATGATTCGACCGTCGACGTCTCGCGCTCGGAGGTCGACGACAGCGCCCGCGTAAGTGGTTCCAGCGACGCGGAGCTTCACAGGTCGACGCCTCGGAGTTGGTCCGGGTCCGGGAGGTCACGCCCCGACGCGAACCGCTCGTAGGGCGTCGCCGGTTCCTCGCGTGCCTCGTACCGTTTGGCCGCCTCGCGGACGTGCTTCGGGACGTCTGTCGGCTCGAACGGCTCGACGTGTTCGATCTGTATGTCGAGGTCGTGTTTCTCGTGGAGTCGGAGCGCCTGGAAGGCCCCGAACTCGGTTCCGGAGAACAGCGCTGCTCTCCCGAACTGCCGAACGACACAGTCTTCGTGGGCACGACAGACGTTCCGCAGGTCTGTGCGTGCCGCCCGGGAGTACGTGACGACGAGTAGCACTGGGTAGACATTACTATTATTACTATAAAATTTTACTGAATTGAATTTGGTTTAAACTGAATATATATGACGACTGGCCAGAAAGATAGCGGCGGCAGTCGGACTCCGGAGTCGACACTGTGGACAGCAGATGGAGACGCCGACAGTACCCCCGGTGCTAGAGAACGCCCTACTCGACGACTGTAACGGTAAATTCGCCGGCGTCCGCGACGAGGGCTTGCACCCGTTCGCGGGCTGCTGTCTCGGATGGCGCGAGGACGACGAGGCCGTCCACGGCGGCCTCACCGCTTGCCCGGTAGGCCTGCAAGTCTCCCTCGAACTCAGTCGCGTAGGTCCGGAGCGTCCCGCGAACGTCCTGTTCGAGGTCACTGAGTGACTTCGACCCTGTCTCGAACTCGGCCAGCGCCTCCTCGATGTTGCGGAGTGCGGAAATGCGGTCCATATCAGGTCGTCCGGAGGTGGTCTGTTCGGGGCTCGTACACCTCGCCTTTCTGTTTCAGCTTGTCGATTTCGTGTTCGGCCTTCGACTCGTCGATGCCGACCTCCTCGGCGCGTTCGATGACCACGTCGGCGGGTGCGCCCTCGTCGTACTCGTCTTCGATGTCCGAGATGATGCCCTTGATGTTCTGGATACGGTCGCGCTGGGTCTTCGACTGGCCGGTCTCGACCACGTCGGCGTCGAACTCGCCGGTCTCGGGGTCGACACCGATCTCCTTCAGGCAGTAGTGGGCGATGTCGACCGCTCGGTCGGCGTCGGCTTCGTCGACGGTGTCGGAGAGGCGTATGCGTGCAGAGGCCTCGGCAAGCCGGACCAGCGCCTCCAGTTTCCGGGCGGTGACGGGCACCGGCGCGTCCTCGTCCTGTCCCTTCATCCGGAGGTCGACGTAGAAATCCTCGATGCGCGTCTTCGCCTCCTCAGTCATCGTCGGGAAGCAGTTCCGCTTGGCGTAGGCGACGTACTTCCGGAGGAGATCCGGTTCGATGGTCGGCGCGACCTCCTCGGTGACGGTCCCGACCTCCTCCTCGCTGAAGTTCGAGGTCGGGTTCTCCGTCCGGTGGGTGTGGAGTTCGCCGGCGTAGTTGGTCTGGATGATGTGCTCGGCGAGGTTCCGGTCTTTCTCCTCGTCGGGCTTGTCCGTCACGGTGAAGATGAGGTCGAACCGGGAGATGAGCGCCGGTTCGAGGTCGATCTGCTCTCCGATGGGTTCGTACTGGTCGAAGCGGCCGTACTTGGGGTTAGCCGCACCGAGTAGCGAACAGCGGGATTTGAGCGTCGCGTTGATTCCGGCCTTCGAGACGCTGATACGCTGCTGTTCCAGCGCCTCGTGCATCGCCGATCGGTCTTCCGGTGACATCTTATCGAGTTCGTCGATAGCGGCGATGCCCTGATCGGCGAGCACGAGCGCCCCCGCTTCCAGCGTCCACTGCTGGCCGTCGCCGAAGTCGTCGCGCACGGCGGCCGCAGTGAGCCCCGCGCTCGACGACCCTTTGCCGGAGGTGTAGACAGAGCGTGGTGCGATATTCTCGATATATGATAACATCTGTGAGTTATGCGAGACCACGCCGTTAGTGAGATAGTTGTGTGTCCCCTCGATTTCGAGGTCGTAGACCCACTTTTCATCGTGTTCGATGGGTTCTATCGATTCGATTCGGTCCCACGCGATGTCACCTTCGACGAATGCAGCGAGTCTGTTCAGGTCTTGACGGAGTGACCCCGTTCCGCCGCCGTCGCTACGCGCAGTGTCGCTGATAGGTGTGTCATTGTTCATCTCAGCCAACCGTGCCTGGAACGCATCGAGAACCGATTCGAGACTGTCACGGCTTGGGTTTCGGCGTCCCCGCTCGTAGTGTTGATACGTCGAACGCGGGAGGCCGCACTCGGATTGCGTCAGTCCAAGTGCTTCTCGGATGCGACGGAGTTCCGGACCCAGATTGGGGACAATATCAAGGTTCGTATTTCCGTGGGTTCCCTCGAATTGCCGGCACGCTTCGGTCTTTCGCGCTGTGATGAATCCGATTTGTTCGGCGTAGTCGTGGAAGGAGTTGCCGGAGATTCGAAGCCGGTAGCTGCCGTTGTTCCGGGGTTGGAGTTGTGCCGTGATTCCCTGTGTGACGAGCAGGGTTCGAACGTCTTCCAGCAGCGGTTTACTCATCGAAGCAACAGTAATCTCTCGCTGTGATGTCGAAACGTGTCCCTCTCCCTCGATATAGCCACGAATAAACCCGGTGACAACGTTGTTGCTGGCTCGCATGATATCTTGCGGAACGCGTCTCTCCGCCGAGGACTGGAGCAACGTTTCGTCCAGAGATGCGAGGAAGCTCACGAACTCGCCGGCAGAACACAACAGTTCGCGGGCGGTCTTCCCCTCGTGTGAACTTCGTTCCGTAACGTTGAGGTTCAGTGTCTCCAGAACAGATTTCGCGTCATCGAGAACTTCGCGGTCGTTATTGGTTATCGAAACATACCCCGTGTTATCCGGACGTTGCTCGACGTACCCCTCGGCAACAATATAACCGATCAGACGGGCCAGTTCGGGTGTCCACTGCGGTGGAAGGTCAAGATCGATTCTGTTGTGGGCCTGTGATTGTCGGAACGTGATGTCCAGGTCGTCGTGGCCATCTGTGGATAGCTTCCGGGGAACTGCGATGTGTGTGCCACTCTCTAATTCCTCGGCTTTCCTAGCCTGAAACCGTCCGTCAGATTGGACGAACAGTGGATGGGACGGGGTTACATCGAGTTCACGACCAGTCGCGGTTCGTATCCGATACAGTGTTTCCGGTGCCTCGCGCTTCCAAACCTTGGTCGCGTTTTGCGTGGCTACTGTTCCATCGGATTGGAGTGACGGGACATCGAAATCAACAGTGTCCCACACGCCGTCGTCGACTGGTTTGGGATCATCTAAGTTCGATTCAACGACCTCTCGTATCGGCCGTTCGTGGCCGTCTGCGAGAGTTACCCGCGTGTCACCGTGGACGCATTTCCCCGTCCCCGGGTCTCCTATCAGCAACATATGGAGGTCTCCACGTATTCGAGATCCGTCAGGAAGCTCTTTCGTCACGCCCGAGAAGAGCTGGAGCATCATCGCGAGCTTCTCCTTCTCGTAGCCGTAGATGGAGGGCGCGATAGCGCCGACCATCTTGTCGTAGATGTCGGACTCGTTTGAGAGCTCGACGATTTCCTTCTTGTCGGCGTCGGTGATCTCCATGTCCTCGAACTGCTCGTCCTCGATTTCGACGCTGACGCCTTCCATGTAAATGTCGAACATCGGGGACTTCTCGTTGTCGTTGCCCCGCTGGTCGAGCTTGAGGATGCCGGTCACGCGAACGTGGTCACCGGCGGTAACGTGGCCCGTGATGTCGTCCTCGATGTTGATGTCGATGGACTGGGGCGTCTCCCCGCCGCGCAGTCCCTCGGGGGACTCCTGGACGCGGAGCTTCTGTGCGTCGATGAACTGGGACTGGTCGGTGTTGAGCCGGAACGGGCCCTGTCGTTCACAGCCCTGGCAGTCGTGGGGTTCCTGGAAGTCGCCGGCGGTCTGGGGGATGCGCGTGAGCGTGCCACAGCGCTGGCACTCGAAGGCCGCCTCGATGACTTTCGGACGCACGTCGGTCGCTTTCCGGATGATGCCCCGGACGGCGACGAGGTTGCCGTGGTGTTCGTGGCGCAGATCGCGGATATCCTCGGATTCGGGGAGGTTCCGGACGCGGACGTGGGCCTGCCCGAGTGAGACGTCCACCGGGAGGTCGTACAGTCGCAGGGCCTCCTCGGCGTACTCCTGAATCTGCTCGGGCTTGGTGCGGTAGTCGTCGGCCAGGTCCGGGTCGAAGCGATAGAGGTCGTCCCAGTCGATATACAGCGATTTCTGGTCGTTCGGGTATTTCTGGGCGAGCTCACCGATCTCGTTGCGGTAGTAGTTGCGGTAGAACTCCTCGAAGCGGTCGATGAGTTCGGTGTTCTCGGCGGTCGCCATTTGAGTGGACAGTGGTTATGCCCACTGGCCTAAGAAGGTTCGCAAACCGGGGTGGAACTGAAGCGAGGGAACCAGCGGGCGCACGGGTGCTGGTGATATGGGCCGGTGAAGACAAAGGATTCCCCACGAGGCTCTGATCGAATCGGGTGACTGGGGGTAACGAAACTGACTGAGATTATCTTTAGTAGGACTTGCAATCGACACAATCACTACTGCAAACGACTGTCGGTTTAATCGACAATTACTGCACAGGAGACTGCCTCACGGGCAATTTCGGATAATAGCTTCACCACTGTAGCGTCACAAAGGCGCTACCAATATCAGTGCCGAGAATTGGGACCAGTAGTTTTTGCTGATATACCTGATTCACTCAGAGTAGAATAACCGTGCGCGATCAAAAAATCACAAGGCGTCGGCTCCTCGCCAGCGGCAGCGCGGCCGCGACCGCAACGCTCGCCGGCTGTGCAGGCCGCTTCGGGGATTTCGGAGGGAGCGGCGACGAGGACACCAGCGACAGCCAGCAAGCGACCGAAAGCGACATCGACGTGAGCGATGCGGCGGCGACTGTCGGAATGGTGTACGCACTGGGCGGGCTCGATGACCGCTCGTTCAACGATGCGGCGAACCGCGGCATTCAGCGCGCGCGGCTCGATGACGGGGTCGAATACACGAACCACGAGCCAAACAGCGTCGCCGGCTTCGCGGAGGTACAGGCCGAACTGGCGAGTTCGTCGAACCCACCATACGACCTGATCTGTTGTATCGGATTCCTGCAGGCCGAGGGGCTGTCTGAGACTGCACCGGAGTACACAGACCAGCAATTCATGATCGTCGACTCTGTCGTGGAGGCCGACAACGTGGCGAGTTACGTGTTCCGCGAACACGAGGGGTCGTTTCAGGCCGGGAACCTCGCTGGGCTGCTCACGACCAGAGAGGTCGATCTCGGGGCAGGCGCAACGAACCCGGACGAGACGACCGTCGGGTTCGTCGGCGGCCTCGACCAGCCTCTCATCCACAAGTTCGAGGCCGGCTTCAGAGCCGGCGTCGAACACGCCAACACGGACGTCGATGTCCTCACGGAGTACCTCGGGAACTTCGACGACGTGCAGGGTGCCCGCGACATCGCAGCCGGGATGTACGACGATGGGGCGGACATCGTCTACCACGCAGCGGGTGGCGCAGGTGTCGGCATCTTCCAGGCCGCACAGGCCAGTGGCCGGTACGCAATCGGGGTGGACTCGGACCAGTCCCGCAGTAACCCCCGGTACGCGGACGTCGTGCTCGCGAGCATGGTCAAGCGGGTGAACGTAGCCGTCTACGACGCTGCGACGGCGACGGTCGCGGACAACCTCCCCGCTGGTGAGGTCGTCTCTCTCGGGCTGGATAGTGACGGCGTCGGCGTCGTCTATGGCACCTCCCTCGAACCGGCAATTCCCGACGACGTCAGGGAGGCGCTGTCGACGTCGCGGGAGCAGGTCGCCACCGGCGACATCGTCGTGCCCACTGAGCGCTCCAACACAGGTGGTGCCTGATGGCGGGCGGTCCGCTCGACGGACTGGCGAGTGCGCTTGACCGGGTCGCCCCCGAGTTCGTCCGGCAGCGGTTCGCTGCGAAGTTCGCTGTTGCGTTCCTCGCCGTGTTGCTCGTCATCGCGGGCGCTGGCGCGTTCACCTTCCAGGCGACATCCACAGCCGTCGAACGCCAGACGACCGGACAGCTCGCCGAGACCAGCCAGCTGGAGGGGGACTCTATCGGTTCGTGGGTCGAACAGCAACGCACGCACACGCGCTCCGTCTCACAGGGCGAACCGCTCCGGAGCGACCGGCGCGCCGCGGCGTACATCCTACTGCAAGACCAGCTACTGCCCGACGATGTTGTCAGTATGCACCTCGTAAACGATACTCGTGGCGAAGTGGTCGCCAGCACGGAACTCCCGCTCGAGGGACGGTCGCTGTCCGAACTTGACGCGCCGTGGACGGCCGCCGAAGTGCCGGAAGGACCCGGGAACAACAGTCAGGTGTGGTCGAGTAGTCGGTCGTACCGCTCACCGGTTCTCAACGACGAGCCCGTGATGGCGTTCGCTAGCTCGGTCCCGAAGCGCGACGGCTCGCACCTCGTCGTCGTCACGCGCATCCAGAGCCAGGTCGACCGGCTCAGCGATACCAATTCCACGAAGGAAACCACGATTCTGAACACCAACGACGAGACGGTGTTGAACATCGACCGCGAGTTCGATGCCGACACGCACAGTGAGAGCCTCGCGGCGATCCGCGACGCGAACGGCACTGCGGCGCCGGTGACAGCGGTTTCCGATGGTCGCGTGTACGCGTTCGCGCCCGTCCCGACCACAAACTGGGTTACGGTGACGAGTCTGGACACGGCGCAGGCGTTCAGTGTCCGGGACACGGTCGGGCAGACAGTCGGACTGCTTGTCCTGCTGGCGCTCGTTTCGTTGTCGGCTGTCGGCCTCGTGCTCGGGAAACGCACGGTCGACCCTCTGAAGCAACTGCGGGACCGCGCTGAACGCATCGAGGCCGGGGACTTCGATGTCGACCTCTCGACGAACCGCGCCGATGAAATCGGCCGGCTCTACGGGACGTTTGACGATATGCGAGTCTCTCTGCAGAACCGCATTCAGGAAGCGGAGGATGCGGTCGAGGAAGCGAAGACGGCGCGGTCGGAGGCCGAGGAGCTCCGCACGGAAGCGGAGGACGCACGGGCCGAAGCGGAGGAAGCCAGCCAGCGTCTGCAGGAGCGCGCCACCGAGTACAGCGCGGTGATGCAAGACATCGCCGACGGTGACCTCACGGAGCGACTCGACGAGGACGCTGAGGAGACAGCGATGCGAGAAGTCGCGGTGGAGTTCAACGCGATGCTCGACGGCCTCGAAGCCACCGTCAGCGAGGTCGCGGCGTTCGCCGACGAAGTCGCGAACGCCACAATCGAGGTCGCGACCGGGGCCGAGGAAATCGAGACGACGAGCCAGACCGTCAGCGATCGCATACAGGAGATCGCCGACGGCGCTATCAGACAGCACGACGACCTCGAGGAGGCCGCCGCCGAGATGGACCAGCTATCGGCGAGCATCGAGGAAGTCGCAGCGTCGTCGACGACGGTCGCAGAGACGGCCCGGGAAGCCGTCGACCGTGGCGAAACGGGCCGGGAAGCCGCCGAATCAGCTATCGACGACATGGCGGAAATCGAGTCCCGGTCGGCAGACGCGGTCGACCAGATTCTCGCGCTACAGGAGCGGATGGACGACATCGGCGAGATCGTCGACTTCATCTCGGATATCGCCGAGCAGACGAATATGCTCGCCTTGAACGCCAACATCGAGGCCGCCCGTGCCGACAAGGACGGCGAGGGCTTCGCCGTTGTCGCCGACGAGGTCAAGACCCTCGCGGAGGAGACGAAACAGGCGGCCGCAGAGATAGAGGCCGAAATCGCGGCCGTGCAGACGGAGACCGACGAGACTGTCACGGACATCCGCGCGACCAGCGACCACATCGACACCGGTGTCGAGACTGTCCGCGAGGCTGCCGACGCCATCGAGGATACCGTCGAGGCAATCGAGGACGCCAACGACGGGATTCAGGAGATCGCGGATGCCACCGAAGACCAGGCCGACGCGACACAGAGCGTCGTCCACCGCGTCGACGGTGTTTCCGAGATCAGCCAGAACGTGACAGAGGACGCCGAGCAGGTATCGGCGGCCGCCGAGGAGCAGTCCGCGTCCGTCGCCGAAATCGCCCAGAGCGCGGACGAACTCCGCGACCGCGCCGACTCGCTGGCCGCGACTGTCGATCAGTTCGACACCAGTGGCGAGGGCGACGACCACGGCGATGCCGACGGTGCCGGCGAGGAGCGCACTCCGCGTTCCACCCCCGACGAGACTGGCGACTAGCGCGGCGTGCCATCGCTACAGCTTCTTTTCGCAGTGTAGCTCGGGTATTCGCTGGTAGCATGTCGGCGGAAGTCGGAACGCGAGTACGACGACGAAGAGCGATGACTCCGAGGACGATCAGGACGAGTATCTGAAGGAACGACAGTAGAAGCGGCAAAAAGGCCACTTTGAGTGTGGTAGGGATGGGATCGCCCAGATTTGAACTAGGGGCGCGGGCACCCAAGGCCCGAAGGTTACCAAGCTACCCCACGATCCCGCATCAACATCTCGACCGGACAGCGAGTAAAGGGTTTCGTTGCGAGGCCGCCGTGTCACGCGGGAGCGAGGCCCCAGAAGTACGCGATGCCGAGCGTGGTCACGACGGCGAAGACGGCCTGTAGCGGCGCTCCAACGCGAAGGTAGTCAGTGAAGCGGTATCCACCGGGACCGTAGACGAGGAGGTTCGTCTGGTACCCGACCGGCGTCATGAACGCCGTCGAGGCGGCGAAGGTGACGGCGAGGACGAACGCGAAGGCGTTGGCGTTCAGCTGTTGGGCGGTTTCGATGGCGACCGGAATCATCAGCACGACTGATGCGTTGTTCGAGATGATATTCGTCAGCAGCGCCGTGACGAGGTACATCAGCCCGAGGACGACGGCGAGGCCGCCCCCGGCGGTGAGGACGCTGCCGGCACCCACGACGAACAGCTCCGCGAGCAGGTCAGCACCGCCGGTCTCCTGCAGGGCGACACCCAACGGGATGACGCCGGCAAGCAGAAAGACGACGTCCCATTGGACGGCGTCGTACAGTTCCGACGGGCGGAGACAGCCGGTGAGGACCATCGCGAGCGCGCCGCCCAGCGCCGAGATGACGATGTGAATCGGCGTCAGCGCGGCGACGCCGACGACGGCGGCGACGATGCCGACTGCGACGGGAATCTTCGACCGGCGGAAGTCCGGCCGTTCGACCTCCTGGGCGACGATGAAGTCGTTGTTGCGGTTGAGACGGTCGATGCTGTCGGGGGTGGCCTGCACTAACAGCGTATCGCCGATGCGGAGTTTGACATGGTCCATCCGCTGGCGGTACAGCTCCTGGCCGTGGCGAAGTGCCAGCACGGTCGCGTCGTAGCGCTGGCGGAAGCTCGTGGAGACGAGCGTCTCACCGATGAGCGAGGAGCCGGGAGCGACGACGACCTCGACGAGGTTCTTTCGCTCGTTTGCGGCCTCCAGTTCTGCCTCACCGACCTCGACTTCGGGAATCACGTCCAGCCCTTCGACGTCGAGGAGGTCGACGAGCGTGTCCCGGCCCGTCCGAATCGCGAAGACGTCGCCGGCTCGAATCGTTTTCTGGCCGAACGGTTCGAGGAACGTGCGTTTCTCGCGGACCAACTGGACGATGTCCACGTCGAACTCAGAGACCCTGAGCGCCTCCTCGACGGTCTGGCCGATGAGCGGAGAATCGTCGCGGACAATGACCTCGGTGAGATACTCGCCCATCTCGAACTCCTCGGTGAGGTCTTCTTCCGCCGGGATGCGCGATGGAACCAGATAGCGCCCGACGGTAAGCAGGTAGATTGTCCCGACGATGGTCACGATGATGCCGAGCTGGGTGAACTCGAACATGCTGAACGGGCGGCCGAGCAGTTCCGCCGAGAGCTGCGAGGCGAGGATGTTCGTCGAGGTGCCGATGAGCGTCAGCATCCCGCCGAACATCGAGGCGTAGGACAGCGGCAGCAGCAGTTTCGACGGCGAGAGCTTGCCCTTGTGCGCGATATCGGTGACCATCGGCAGCAGGATGGCGACGGCGGCGGTGTTGTTGATGAACCCGGAGATGGGCGCGACCAGACCGACGGTCGCACCGAGCTGTCTCGTCTCGCTGTCCCCGGTCAGCGAGGCGATTTTCGCGCCGAGGATCTGGACGATACCCGTCCGCTGGACGCCGTCGGAGAGAATGAACATCGCCAGCACCGTTATCGTCGCCGTCGAGGCGAAGCCGGAGAGCCCGCGGTCCAGCGGCGAAATCCCGTCACCGGCCTGGTGTAACACGTACACCGGCTCGGCGAGCAGCCCGAGGTCGACCGCGAGCACCGTCACCGGTTCGGCCAGCATCAGCGCGACCATGACGGCGATAGCAGTCACGTCGACTGGCAGCGCCTCCGTCGCAAACAGCACCAGCGCAGCGACGATAACCGCGAAGACGAACAACATCCCCGGCGTAACAGGTGGCAGCGACACGTCTGGCCCCTGCGCCGCCAGTGACAAAAGCATGGGTCGTTTGCAAGCGAGGGCGTCCGCTCACACCCTGACCAGGCAGCCGACGTTTATCCCTGTCCGGGCCGAAGGAGTGGCAATGAGCCTTTTCAACGATCTCGGTCGAAAGGTCGAGGAGCTGAAACAGGAGGTCGGGAGCGCGACCGACGACGAAGCTACCCACCGGTGTATCGAGTGTGACACGCTCCTCTACACGGACCACGACGAGTGTCCCGAATGTGGGAGTACATCGGTCATACCCCTGTCCGACTAGGAACAGCGGGGAACGTGGCCGGCGTCGCGTCGCTCACCGCGTCGGCCCGTCACGACCCAGGTCTTGGAGTAGAGCGTCGTAGCTCCGGCCGAACACCGCCTGTTTTCTGAGCGACGTTATCGCGACCTCGAAGACGGGGACGGCGAACTGCCCGGCCGGCCCGCCGACGACGACAGCCGCTTCGTGATCCGTCTCATCGGTCCACTCGCCGTCGAGTTGCCGGACGAGCACCTCGCCGAAGTAGCCGCCGAGTTCCCGCACGACGCTGGTGAACGCGCGGTCGTCGAACGACGCGTCGCTCCCGAACGTCGTCTCGGCGAAGCGCTCGTCGTCCCACTCCGCGTCGACCAGATCGTCGAGCCGCGAAAGCGAGGCCGGCGAGAAGTCGAGGTCGTGTTCGCCCCAGAAGTCGGCGAACTCGACGGCGGTGTCGGCGTGTTCTGCGCGGACTGTTCCGGGCTCCCACGAGCGATCCATCGAGTCAGCGGTCGAGTCGCCGTCGGTGGGGATGGCTGTCTCACCCTCGTCGGGGGCCGCTGTCTCAGCCGTCTCGTCAGCGGCCGCGCTCTGTGACGGTGCAGTCTCAGTGGCATCAGACGCCTCGACATCCCCGACAGGAGCCGATGTGTCGGGACGATCATCGGACTGTTCCACGGCATCGGATTCCGCAACGGCTGCCGGCGTGTCATCGACTCCCGCGGCGTCAGCGGTGTCTGCAGGCGACTCGTCACCCGTGGTTTCGGAAACCGCCTCCGCGTCTGTAGCGGCGTCTGACGACGCATCCGGCGAGATATCGGGCTTCGATTCGTCGTCTATCGATATCCCGGCCGCTCCGTCGTCGGCTGTATCGGTCGCTGCTTCGTCAGCAGATGTGTCAGTTGCCGCTCCCGCGGACGCGTCGACAGTTCGGTCCTCGTCGCGAGTGTCGACAGCCGAGTCTTCGGGAAGTGTCTCGGCCGCCGGCGCTTCGTCCGAGGGGTCCGCTGTAGCACTGTCGGCTGCCGGTTCCGCTTCGTCGATGTACGCGGCCGCTTCGTCGGCAGCGGCCATATCAGCGGTATCATCGGCCGTCGTCTCGACAGCATCAGTCGTGTCAGCAGTCGGTCCGTCTTCAGAGGCGTCGAGGGCTGAGTCCGCTGCCGGTGTTTCGGCGGTTGGTTGCTCATCGGCGGTATCAACAGCCGACTGCTCGGCAGCGGTGTCGGTGCCCGACCCTGCATCGCTTGAGTCGATAGTCGACCCCTCCTCGGTGGTTTCAGCGGCCGACGGCTCGCTGCCGGCATCGTCTGACGCTGACTCGGTCGTCTCTGGATCTGCGTCCTCGCCGATGTCAGCGGTCGAACCGTCGGCGTCGTCACTGCCCCACGGTGGCTCGTTCTCTGGCTCGTCAGCGGCCTCACTGACGGCTGGTGTGGGGTCGGTGTCGTCCGATCGGTCGTCGCCTTCCGACTCGGATTCGACCCGCCGGACGATTCGGGTCGGCTCTGTTTCGATGGCCTGGGACGAATCGGTAGCAGCGGTGTCGCCGGCAGTTGCCTCACCTCGCTCGTCTGTCGCCGCCGGTTCGGGAGGCGCGTCGCGCTCGTTTGCTTGTCCGTCGTCGACGCGGCGAACGATCCGCGTCGGGTCGGAGACGGCGCTGTCGGCGTCGGTTTCGTCCGCGCCCGGCTCTGTCAGACCTTCGTCGTCGGTACTCTGTATGCTATCCAGTTCCAGTTCGGACTCCAGGCGCGTCACGACGGCCGCAAACACCGGCTCGTCGCCGAACGAGCGGGCGGCCACGTCGAACACCGCGACCGCCACCTCGTCGTCCGGCCCGGCAACGGCGACGCCCCATCGACCGTCGGACTGGACCCACTCGCCGTCGTAGGCTCGCACGAGGAGTTCGCCGAGGTAGCTCCCGAACCGAACCGTGTTCTCGGTGTAGGTCGTCACACTCGCGGCGTCGCCGACGGTTTTGCCGTCGTAGCTCTCCTCGATAGCCGTATCGAGGCGGGCAAGCGCATCGGGGTCGAAGGTCAGCGGGTCCGCGCCGTCGACGACGTGCTCGGCGTACTCCCGGAACGTCGTCGGGTCGAGCGTCGCTGTATCCAGAAGGTCCGGCCCGTCGTCGGACGGCGGGTCGCCCCTGGCCGCCCGCTCGTCCCCGTCGGTCGACGAGTCATCGCCACCGACGGCGCGACGGATCGTATCGAACAGGCCCATGGACACCGGAAGTACGTGCCGCTACAAGAATGTACGCCGAAAGGATACTCGGCCGACAGGTCTGCGGAACGAAAACGGTTCAGTGCTCGTCGCGCAGTTCCATGTCGGCGACGATCTCGTAGGGGTGCTGTCCCTTCCGGATGCCGTCGAGCAGTTGGAACGACTCGTCGGGCGCGAGGAAGTGCCGGGTCACGGCTCGGCCGAGCGGCGTCGGCGAGAGGCCGTCGATAAATTCGTACTCCAGTAGCTTCCCCAGCGCGTGTTTCGTCGGCACCTCGCCGACCATCCGGTCGTTGAGCCGCTTGGCCTGCTTGCCGGCGACGGTGACGTTCGCCAGCGTCTCCTCGACGGCCGCGCCCTCGTCGTAGCGGGTGATGACCGGCTCCATCTCGCCTTTCAGGAGCTTGAACGCCACCTCGTCCTCGGTCATCTCCATGCTGTTGTGGTACGAACAGTCCGGCTCGACCAGCATGTAGACGGTGCCCTTGTCGTGGTAGTCCGGGCGGCCGGCCCGGCCGAGCATCTGGCTGAACTCCTGGACGGTGAGCCACTCGATACCCATCGCAAGCGAGTCGAAGATGACCTGCGAGGCCGGGAAGTCGACCCCCGCTGCGAGGGCCGCCGTCGTCACAACCGCCGCGAGGTCCTGGTCGGCGAACTGCCGCTCGACCCGCTGGCGCTTCCGGTTGTCCAGCCCGGCGTGGTACGGCGCGGAGCTGTACTCCAGTTTCCGTGAAATCTGGTGGCAGCGCCGTCGGGAGTTCGTGAAGATGATAGTCTGACCGCGGTACCCCTTGCTGGACTTGTTGTCGAAGGCCCGCTTGACGAGCTTCTTTTCCGTCTCGATCTTCTCGCGGCCGTCGGCGAACGTGACGTGGCGCTCGATGGGGACCGGCCGCTCCTCGAACTCGATGAGCGTCGCCCGGAGCTGGTCGGCCAGTTGGCCTGGATTGCCGACCGTCGCCGAGAGGTAGATCCACTGCGTGTCGCCGCTGTCAGGTGCGCCACCTGATTCACAGTAGTATTTGAGTCTGGAAATCAGGCCGTCGAGCCGGTGTCCCCGTTCGTCTTCACCGAGCGTGTGGACCTCGTCGATGACGACCGTCCCGACCGTCCCGAGGTCCTTGCCGGTCCGGAGCGCGTGGTCGATTCCCTCGTAGGTCCCGACGATGACATCGGCTTCGGGGTCGAACCGCCCACCCTCGTCAGCGATGCGGCTCGCGCCCACGCGCAGCGACACGTCGACCATGTCGCCGTAGCGGTCTTGAAACTGCTCGTACTTCTGGTTCGCGAGTGCGACCAGCGGGACGAGAAACAGCATCGTGCCCTTGTTGTTCAGGACGCGGTCGATACCCGCCATCTCGCCGATGAGCGTCTTCCCCGTCGCCGTCGCGCTCACGACCAGCTGGTCGCGGCCCTCGGTGGCCCCGTGCTCGACGGCGAGACTCTGGACCGGCAGCAGCGTGTCGAACCGGGATTCGAGATGGTCCTGCATTCCCGGGTGAAGGTCCAGCGAGTCGACGCGAACGGGGTCGACCTCGTCGACGGTGGCCGAAATCTCGTCGAACTTCGTCAGGTCTGGGTCCAGTTGGCCTGACAGGAGGTTCGTCACCCGGTCGAGGTCCTGCACCTCGAGTAAGAGCTCTTCGAGCCGGTCGCGGGCGTCGCCGCTGATACTCCCCTTGAACGCGAGTTCGCGGTCGAGCTGGTGGCGAGCGCACTCCGGGCAGATGGTCTCGTCGTCAGTCTCGATAGCCGTCTCGCTGGTAATCGGCGAGTAGCGCCCGTCGGAGGCACACAGCCGGCAGGTCCGGACGACCTTGGCCTCGATCTGGTACGCGTCGAGCATCTCGCGGATTCGCTCGCGTGCACGCGGAGCAGTCTGCTCGGAAATACGAATGCGGGCCGCACGGCGGGCGAGGTCGACGAACTGGTCGGGCGAGCGAAGCTCCTCGCTGGTCCCGTCCTTGACTCGGAGCCGACGCGGGCGGGGGCCGGCGTCGGTCTCTTTCAGTTCGAGGATGCCGTGGAAGAGGCGCTCGCCGTCCCGGTGGGCGGCGACGCGGAACTCCTCGCCGTGTTCGTGGAGGAACAGCGTCTCTACCTGTGCGGCCTGCTGTGACACAGTCGTCTAGAGGCGACTGCGCTACTTGAGCGGTTCGGACTAGCTGTGGGTGTTACTGGTGCTGTGACAGTTGATTTAAACAGCCGGAAAGCCCCGGTCGGCTACGCTCCCGCGCCTCGCTGTGCGCTTCCCTCGCTTCGCTCGGTACAGTGCTTGCGTCGTCGGGGTTCGCGTAGCCGACCGCCCCTTTCAGTCCCACCCAGCATGGCTTGTCCAACGAGCGACGGGTAGGGCAGTCTGGCCCGCACTGTTCCAAGTACGGGGAGAAGTGAACTGTTGCTCCGGGTCACCCTTGCAGTTTGATTTCGTCGTCGCCGGCGGGAACCGCACAGAGGAACGCGCCCGGTTCGTCGCCGTCGTTACGGTACCAGTGGACAACGCCGGCGGGGATGTGGAGGCTGTCGCCGGCCTCGACTTCGTGCTCCTCACCTTCGATACCAACGGTGTACCGTCCGGAAAGGACGTACTGCTCGTGTTCGATTTCGTTGATGTGTTTCGGCACGCTGCCGCCGGGGGCGAGCGTGAAGCGACGGATTGCGAGAGTGCCGCCACCGTTGTCCTCGCCGATGAGGACGCCTTTTTCCAGCCCGTCGGCTGCGTCGACAGCCTCGTACGCGATGTCGTCCGCGCGGCGAATCAGTGGGTCGCTCATATGCGGTCCATCACGGGCTCGGCGCAAAGGCGTACCGGCGGCCCGAAGGCGGTTATTGGACTTCCGCCAAGGGGTCTTAAGACTGTCCCGCATCAATCCCCCGATATGCGCCGGTTTCGTATCGGAAGCGCGTTCGGAATCCCGATCCAGTTGGATCTGACGTTTCTCCTCGTGCTACCGCTGTTCGCCTGGATTATCGGGACACAGATCGAACAGACGACTGAGCTGTTGAACGGGACGCTGAACGCCGGGCTGGACGTGGCCATCCTCACCGACGGTGCGCTCGTCTGGGTGCTCGGCATCGGG
This sequence comes from Haloarcula sp. CGMCC 1.6347, assembly GCF_037078395.1. NCBI lineage: Archaea > Methanobacteriati > Methanobacteriota > Halobacteria > Halobacteriales > Haloarculaceae > Haloarcula > Haloarcula sp. CGMCC 1.6347. The sequence goes on along the minus strand of NZ_JAYMGX010000002.1, from coordinate 1,288,868 downwards.
GCGGCCGTGGGGCTGTTCACTGGCGTTGTCCTCCACGAGCTCGGCCACTCGCTGGTCGCAATCCGGTACGGCTTCCCCATCGACTCCATCACACTCTGGCTGTTCGGCGGCATCGCCCAGCTCAGCGAGATGCCAGAAGACTGGAAGCAGGAACTGGTCATCGCTATTGCCGGCCCAATCGTCAGCGTCGCCGTCGGTGCCGTCTGTTTCGTCGCGTTCCAAATTCTCCCGAGCGGCGTGGGGACCATCGTCGAATCGGCGCGGTTCATCCTCGGCTATCTGGCGCTGATGAACATCGCACTGGCGGCGTTCAATATGCTTCCGGGCTTCCCGATGGACGGCGGCCGCGTCCTGCGCGCACTGCTGGCCCGCCGGCGGTCCTACGCCAGAGCCACCACCATCGCCGCCGAAGTCGGAAAGGTGTTCGCCGTCTTCCTCGGCCTCTTCGGCATCTTCGTCCTCGGGAACATCTTCCTCGCCGGCCTCGCCTTCTTCATCTACATCGGCGCGGCGGGCGAGTCCCGCCAGACCTCGATGCGGGCCGCGTTCGAGGGCGTCACCGTCGCGGACGTGATGACGCCGGCGGACCACGTAACGACAGTCCCCGAGGACAGGTCCGTCCGGGAGCTCATCCAGACGATGTTCAAGGAGCGCCACACCGGCTATCCGGTCGAGCGCGGCGGCGAGGTCGTCGGCCTCGTCACGCTCGAAGACGCCCGCGCCGTCCAGGAGGTCGAGCGCGAGGCCTACACCGTCGGCGACGTGATGACGACGGAGATCATCACGATCAGCCCGGACACCGATGTGATGGACGCGCTGACCTCGCTCCAGCAGAACTCCGTCGGTCGCCTGCTCGTCACCGACGAGGACGGCTCCTTCGAGGGGTTACTCACCCGGACAGACATCATGACAGCGCTCTCGATTATCAAGTCCAGCGGCGACTTTACCCCCATCGGTGAGACGGAGACCGAGACTGTCCGGCCGGAATCAAGGATAGAGCGGTAACGGTCACTCGCCGTCGAGATACGACATCGCGTCCTCGTCGGAAACCTGGTCGAACTGCTCGTAGTACTGGCCGACAGCGCGGAACGCCGACGGGACTTCCAGACAGACCACTTCGTCGACCAGCGCTTCGAGGTCCGAAATCGCCCGCGGCGAAGCGACCGGCACCGCAAGCACGAGTCGCTCGGGACCGGCCTGTCGAATCTGCTCGATGCAGGCCCGCGCCGTCGCGCCCGTCGCCACGCCGTCGTCGACGAGACACACCCGCTTGCCTGTGAGCGGCGACGACTCCGAGTCGCGGTAGCGCTGGGCTTTCTGTCGGGCGGCGTCCGCCATTTCCGCTCGTGTGCTCGCAACGTAGTCGCGGGGAACCTCTCGTCGCTCGATGACATCGGTGTTGAGCCAGACCGACCCGTCGGCGGCGACAGCGCCGATAGCGTACTCGGGGTTGTTCGGTGCGCCGATCTTCTTTGCGACCGCGATGTCCAGCGGCACGTCCAGCGCGTCAGCAACGGGACGCGCCACTGGCAGCCCACCGCGCGGTATCGCGAGGACGATGTCGACCGCGATGTCCCGCTCGCGCAACGCCTCTCCCAGCCGCCGACCGGCAGTCTGCCTGTTCTCGAACGTCGGGGAGCGGTTGCGTCCCATACTGGTTAGTTCGCTGTCGGGAAGCAAATATCTCCGCATTCTAACGACTGCTGGATTGCCAACTGGACTCTCGCCCCAGTCGACGACGGCGTTACTCGTCGGACAGCGCCGCGGCAATCGTTTCGAGTTCCCCCTTCCGGAAGGGCTGCTCCGCGTCCGCCGGGTCATCGTCGTCTCGTTCGCCGATTTGCCAGAGAATTCCCGCCCGCATCTGTGGTTTCGACGGCAACCGGTCGGTGTCGATATCGTACCCGACAGCCCCGCAGATAGCCGCCAGGGCTTCCTTGGTGAAGGCAGTCGAGACCGGGCGTTCGTACCGCCCGACAGCCTCACGGATCTCGTTCCGCAGTTCGTCGACAGTGGGTGACATACGCGTACTGGCGGCGGGACTGATTGTGTAGATTCCGGTCCGGTTACGCCATCGCGCCGCCTGCGACGGGGGCATCAGTCCGAGGGATGCCGGCCCGCCAGCGCAGTTCCGACGGCGAGACCCGACCGAACTCCGCGCGGCGATGACAGCCCGGACACAGCGAGACGACGTTGTCCAGCGTGTGTGCGTCCCGGACGGCGAGGGCCGGCATCGCGGCGAACAGCCGGACCGGCACGATGTGGTGCACGTCCGGGTTCCGCCCCAGGTCGTCGGCAGCAGCGCCACACAGCACGCAGGCGTGGTCGTCGCGCTCCAGGGCCTGCTCGCGCACCGCCCGCCATCCCGGCCCGTATTCGCCGACGCCACCGCCGCGCCAGTTCGGATGTCCGTCGCCGGTGAACGCCGCCGAGAGCCACTCGGCGTGGCAGTCGCGGCTGCAAAGGACGGCTTCACCGGTCACATCGCTCGGATATCGCTCAACGGGGCTGTCACAGACAGAACAATCGAAGCTGAGCGTTCCGCCGTTCCAGTTCGGGTTGTCAGCCCCGGAAATCTGTCGCGTGTGTCGCCACTCAGCGTTCTCGACACAGTCCGGGCAATAACACCCCTCCTTTTCTGATGGGTAGTACTCGAAACTCGTGCCGCAGTTGTCACAGGTCGTTTCCTCCTTCGCGCTGGAATAGTTCGGGTTATCGGCCCCTGAAAAGGAGACTGCGGTGTCGCGGCATTCGTCAGAGCAGTACCGTTTCTCGTATTCAGAGTAGAATCTGTCCGAACAGCGGTCACATTCCCTGTTTGGCAGGCGTTCGCCGTGAGCACTGCTGTGGTGAACGCCGAGGCCGCGTTTAGAGTCAAACGTCCGGTCACAGGAGGGGCAGTCGTGGCTTGCCATCAGAAAGTACTACATCCTGACACATTATAAATAAGCGGAGACGGGAATGAAAGTGAAAACCGACAGATGCTGAAGGTGTCGAAATCGACGGGAAGAAGGTCTAGGTCCGGGCGCGGGAATTGAACCCGCCTCTTAGCCACCACAAGGCTAAAGGATGCCACTACCCCAGCCCGGACACGCTTTTGAAGCATTCATAGATATTCCGCTGGAACAGAAATACGTTACGAATCTGGAAACCAGTGAGTCGTGAGAGCGCATGACAGCGGTTGTACATCGGTTCGGAGTGGATTTCGTCCAGGTCACCGGCTGCTTCGAGACGCTTTTACACAGCCGACGCGTACAGCGAGGCACGCGTGGCCATCACGGACAAGATATACGTCAAGAATCACCAGCAACTCGCCTCCCAGCTAGAGACGAGCTTCCCGAAAGGGGCGTTCAAGGGTGCGACGCTGGACATCCTCTTTCAGGGCGAAGGGCTGGCAAAGCTCGACGAAGCCTCTAGGGAGCGAGTCCTCGATTTCGCTGAGGACTTCCTCGACTGTGACTGTGAGGCCAACCCCCACTGTGGCTGTGCCGAGCGGAAGTTCATCTCGTACCTGCTGGAACTGCGCGAGCAGGGCATGGGGCCGGACGCGATCGTCGACGTGATGAGCGACGACTACATGCTGTATGCCTATCCGGGCGACGTGCTCTCGTTCCTCGATAACTCCGTCAGAACGTTAGAAGCCGTGGAGACCCTGGCCGACGTCGATGGGCGCGACGACGTCGCCGAGGACGTACAGCAGAAACGCCAGCGGTTACTCTAGGTCGTCGAAGCTGCCGATGCGATAGGAGGCGTCTTCCTCCTCGCCCTGATCGAGGTCTTCGAGGTGGATGACCTCGTCCTGATCCATCTCGTCGAGTTGCTGGCGGAGCTTCGTGACGTAGCGCTTGTGTTCTTCCAGTTGTTCGCGGAGGTGTTCGGCTTCGAGTTCGAGCCGTTCGTGTTCGCGGACGAAGCTCTTCGGAACTTCGACTTTCGGCGGGAAGCTCTCGGTGCTGGTCTCGGTTGCGTCGTCTTCGAACTCGTGTTCCGGCGCGACCTTCACCTGACCGTCGTGGGAAACAAGCGTGTCGACGTAATCCCGGAAGACGGCGGACAGCGAGATATCGCGTTCCTCGGCGATTTCGCGGAGGGTTTCGAATTTGTCCTCGCTGACGCGAAAGGAGATTGTTTTGTTTTTGTTGCCCATAGTTACGTACTGTTTTAGTAGCAACGTATTTAATCGTTTGTCAGACGCTACCGGACCGATTCCCTGGTAGCCGTGAGTCGCAACAGTCGAACCGCTGTGATTTAACAGCCGGCCGACCCCGGTTCCGGACAGAGATGGCGACAGACATCGACGCAACCGCTCACCACTTCGGTATCATCGTCAGCGACCTGGACCGTGCCATTGAGTTCTACCGCGACGTGCTCGGACTCGACGTGCTGACGCGCTTCTCGGTCGGTGACGAGGCGTTCGGCACCGCTGTCGACATCGAGGGAGCCAGCGCCGAACTGGTCCACCTCGACGCTGGCGGCGTACGCCTGGAACTGGCGACCTACGAGCCGGAAGGCGAGGCGATGCCGGACCCGGACCTCAATCGACCGGGAGCGACCCATCCCGGGCTGGAAGTCGACGACCTCGACGCCGTCGCCGACCGACTGCCCGACGAAGTCGAAACGCTCAGCGGCCCGCAGACGACCGAGAGCGGGACGACGATCATGTTCGTCGTCGATCCAGAAGGGAACCGAATCGAGCTACTAGAGCCGTAGCGTCGGCAAAACCGCTAAAGTCGAAAAAGCGGGCCGAGACCAGTCCGTTTCAGTCCGCGCTGGCTTCGGCCTGTTCGTCCTGCAGGCTTTCGAGTGCGCCGACGACCGACTGCCGGTAGTTCTCGATTGACAACTGCTCGTACTCCTCGTCGGCCATCGCGATGTACTCGTCGGTGGCCGGGTCCTCGAGGTCGGCCTCCTTGTACCGCTTGACCCGGTCGAGCGTGCGCTCGGCCGTCTCCACGACCCAGCGGTCCCGCGTCGCCTCGTCGACCTCCGAGATAGACTCGGGGCGGATCGAGACGTTGACCTCGCCCTCGTCGGTCTCGTAGGTGCGTGGCTTGCCGACGACGGCGACGTAGGCCGGGGGCTCCAGTTCGCGCAGCATCGACGCCGCGTCGGGCTGGTACTGCCCGGCGTACATGAAGAACGTGTCGCCGTTGGGGTCGACGACCCGTCCCTGCCAGTACTCGCTGTCCTCGCCGACGTCTTCGGTCTCGGTGAGGGTCCCGACCAGGAACACGCGGTTGGCGCGCTGGCCGGTCGGCAGGAGGACGTACACCGGCGCGCGGTCGTCGTCGGATTCTTTGAACGTGTAGCTCGCGTCGTTGAACTCGCGTGCGAAGACGCGCCGTGCGACCTCGCGGGTGGGTGTACTCGCCATTTAGATCGACCTCGCTTTGATGAGAATCTCGTCTGCATCCACGGCCCCGGTCAGTCGCTCCTGCTCGTCGGCGAGCAGATAGCGGCCGAAAGTCGGGCCCCGGACGCGGTAGTACCGGCCGAGAATCTTCTGTCGCATCTCGTCGGCGACGACGGTGGTGTCGAGCGCGTCCATCGCCATCTCTTTCGCCTCTTCGAGGGCGATGCCGGTCAGTTCCTCGGTCGCCTCCTCGTCGAAGATGACCTCGGTGACCTCCTCGCCGTCGTCGAGGACGCCCTTGATGCGGAGGTCGAACTCGCCTTCGACCTCGCCGTGTTCGCTACAGCGGCCGTTCTGGAGGACGCGCGTGCAGTCGTCCTCGGGACAGCGCTTGATGAGCCCGGAGCCGGACTGGATGTCGACCAGTGCGCCCTCGGCCTCGACGCTGTCGTCGCCGACCTCGATTGCTTCGTCCAGTTCCTCGATGGTCGTCGTCCGGTTGAGCTTCACGGAGAAGCGGCCCTGGTACTCGTCGGTGACGACGTTGCGCAGGGCGTAGGACTTGCCTTCTTCGAGCGACGGGAGGTCGGACTTCGACCACTTCGTGAACTTGATCGTGCCCGTCTCGTCGCCCAGCAGGCCGACCTGGGCCACGGCGTCGGCGCGCGGCTCCCAGAGTTCGACGACCGTCGCGCGGACGTCGACCCACTCCTCGGGGGCGTCGACGTCGGCGACGTCCACCTGCTCGTTGCCGCCGCCGTCGCCGCCGCCCAGCTGGTCGCGGTCCATACCGGCCTCGTCGAGGTACGTGTTAACGACGCTTCGGCGGGCCTCGCTGATCGGGACCTGATAGTCGTTCACCAGCGTATCGAGCCGCTCGACGACGTCGTCGACGTCGATCTCTAGCTGGTCGGAAAACTGCTCGTGTATCTCTGTCGCGTGGGTACGCAAATCTGACTCAGTCATTGGCTTTCACTGTCTCCGCCTGGTTTTCGTTGGGAGACATCCGACGCTTGGTCGCCTTCGGTAATAAACACTCGCCCGGCGGAGTGAAAGTGAAGCTGCGTTCGGATGTCGTGGCCCCTGAATTGAGCTGTGAGAGCCACGCGAGAAGATTGATTTGTCGGCGGGCACAACGGTCGGTATGGCCGACGACGACCGCCTCGCACGGTTCATCCGAGATACCTTGCGGTCGGCCGAGCAGCAGCTCTCGGACGCGAAGAAGGCCTATCAGAACGGCAAGCGGTCGGCGGAGGCCGGCCTGCCCAGGGACGAGGAGGGGCGGGCCCGCATCGTCTGTCGCCGCCACGCCGAGTACCGCGCGGTGTCGATGGACGAGCAGCGCCGGCCGGTGTGTTACGACGCCGAGAACCCGGACTGTCAGGGCTGTGTCGAAGACATCAGAGACGGCACGATAGAGACGTGGTAGCCAACCGACGGCAGTGGATTCACCGGGTCGCATCTCGGTCACCAGTACAACACTTTAGCACCGGCCGGGCGAACGCCGAGTATGGAGCGACCAATCGTCGCGCTCGTCCTGGCCGGGGGAACCGGCACACGGCTGTATCCGGCGAGCCGGAGCGACCGGCCAAAGCAGTTTCTCTCGTTTGGCGAAGAGGAGTCACTGCTCGCCGAGACGGTCAGTCGGGTGGGATTCGGAGACGAGACATACGTTCTGACCCGGGAGTCATTCGCCGACGGGGTGCGTGAACGCGCCCCTAGTGCGGCAGTGCTGACCGAACCCGAGCCCAAAGACACCGGGCCGGCGCTGGCGTACGCGGCACACCGCATCCGCGAACAGGTCGGCGACTGCGTTCTGCTGTGTCTGCCGAGCGATCACCGGATTTCGGGGCCGTTCGCGGAAGTCGCACGCACGGCAGCGCGGGTCGCAGTGGAAACCGAGGGGCTCGTCACCGTCGGCATCGAGCCGGACCGGCCGGCGACCGGCTACGGCTACATCAAGCCCGGGACGTCCGAGAACGGCTTCGCGCCGGTCGAGACGTTCCACGAGAAACCCGACCGGGAGACCGCAGAGCGGTACGTCCGGGAGGGGTTCTACTGGAACGCCGGGCTGTTCGCGTGGACGCCGACGGCTTTCCTGTCTGCTGCCGCGTCCTCGCCGCTTGCACCGATGATCGAGCGGTTGGATCAAGGCGATTACGACGCCGCATTCGACGCCGTCGACCCGGTGAGCATCGACTACGCTGTGCTCGAAGACGCCGAGAACGCCTTCGTCGTCCCGGCGGCGCTGGACTGGGACGACCTGGGGTCGTGGGACGCCTTCGAGCGCATCCTCAACAAACAGGACGGAAACGCGGTGCTGGGGGAGGCGGTCACCATCGACGCCGATGGGAACGTGCTGGTGAGCGACGGGCACGTCAGCGCCGTCGGCGTCGAAGACCTCGTGGTAGCCACCTTCGACGACCGAACGCTCGTCGTCCCGAAAGACGAGGCTCAGCGCGTTCGGGAGGTCGTGTCGGAGCTACGCGATGACGAGCGATTCTGAGCGGATCGGCGGCCAGGGCTGTTAGCTCCGCATCGCGCCGCCGTCGACGGGCAGGGCCGTCCCGGTGACGTAGGAGGAGCGGGCCGACGAGAGGAACGCCACCACGTCTCCGAGTTCCTCGGGCTGGCCGACGCGCTGGAGCGGCGCGTCGGACCAGGATTCGATGCCCTCCTCGTAGGAGTCGTACTCGCCGCGCTCGACGGCCGCCTCGACGAGTTCCTCGATGCGGGGCGTCTCGTGTGCGCCGGGCAGGACCGCGTTCACGCGGACTTCCGGTGCGAACTCGCGGGCCTGCGTCTTCATCAGGCCGATGACGGCTCGACGGACAGCGTTCGAGAGCACCAGGTCGTCGATGACCTCCCGGACTGAACGGGAGGTGATGTTGACGATGGTCCCGGCCTCCGACTCCCGGAGGTAGGGGTAGGCGGTCTTGGTCGTCCAGACGGCGCTCATCACCAGCAGGTCGTACGCGCCGTACCAGTCCCGTTCCGTCGTCTCCATGAACGGTCCGGGGGCGGGGCCACCGGCGCTGGTGACGACGTGATCGAGGCCGCCGAAGCTGTCGACGGTCTCCTCGACGAGCGCCTCGATCTGGTCGGGGTCAGTGATGTCGGCCTCGACGGCCAGTACATCGCCGTCGCCGACCGATTCGAGCCGGTCCCGTGCCTCGTCGACGTGTTCGGGCGTTCGGCCACAGACGGCCACGTCGGCTCCCTCAGCGGCGAGGGCTTCGGCGCTCGCGAGTCCGAGGCCGCTCGTCGCGGCGGTACACAGCGCTGCGTTGCCATCGAGTTCGAGGTCCATGTCCGGGAGAAGTACCGACTGTCCCAAAGAAGTCCCGCTCGCAAACTGTCCCAATGACTGTCGACCGCGGACTGTCCTAGCTGCCCCAGAAGTTGTCCCGGCTCCCGAGACGCCGGCCGTCGTCGGGGTCGTCGTCCGTCTCGTCGGTCTCGGTGTCGCTCTCGTCGGTTTCGGATTCGGAGAGCTCTTCGTCCATCTCCAGTCGCTCGACCTCCTCGGCGCGGGCGTGGTTCGAGTGGACGTTGGTCACCTTGACCAGCGAGCGGGCCGGCGGGAGCACGCCGTCCACCATGATGATGAAGCCGTCCTCGGTCCGACCGACGCCGGCACCGCTCTCGTGGATGTCCTCGACGTCGACGGCGACTTCCTCGCCCATCTTGACCGGCTGGCTCTTGAGCTCCGAGATCGGCTGGTTGTAGTGATTGCACCACTCGGCGCCGCCACGGTCGCCGTAGTGGGTACAGCCCATCCCCTGGATTCGTTCGGTGAATTTGGGACAGTCGTCTGCGAGCGGACAATCGGCCATATCAGGGGATAACGTGGCCGCTGGCAAAACGCTTGCGACCCCATCTCCGCGCCGCACAGCCTGTTATTACGTTTGAGATTTTCACCGGCACACACTTTACTGCCACTCGCTGGTTGTCGCGTAGCATTCGGCAGTGCCCAGAGCTATGAGAACGCAGATGTCGGCAGGGCTGGTTTGCCTGCTTCTGGTTTGCACGTCTCCAGTCGCCCTCGGTGTCGAGTCGAGTCCACCGGCACAAATCGGCACCAGCGACAGCGATAATTCGATTGATGTCCGGTACACAGTCGACAGAGAGCCGAACCAGACCGGTCGGGTACGGGTGACCGCGACGATTGAGCGACCACGGCACGTCACTGGACTGTCAGTTCGGACGCCGGCGGAGATGACTGTGCTTCGAGCCGACGGCCTCGAGTCCGATGGCGACCGCTGGCGTCTCAGCGGCGATACGAGGACAGCACAGTTGACCTACACTGTGCCGGTCGGACTCTCGACGACGTTCGGCCAGCGGACCGCCGACACCGACAACTGGACGCTGCTGGCCAGACAGGAAGTGTCACTGCGTGCCCGCTGGCGCTGGCACGTCGGGCCGCGGCCCACGTGGAACGAGTCGCTCGCGCTCGCGCCCGGCCAGAACGGTGTCGCCGGGCGTACGGCCGCCTACATCGGTCCCCACGAGACAGAAACCAGAACAGTCGACGGGGACCGAATCACGCTCGTTGTCCCGGCGGCTTCGGACCTGCGACCCAACCGAACCGCCGTCTTGGACTCCATCAGCCACGCGAAGCGTGCCTCGACCGCCGGAGCGGACCACGACCACATCCGCGTGTTTGTCGCGCCGAACGAACTCGCACCGGGCGGGTACACCCCGTCGAACGGCGAGTCAGATGTCATCGTCAACGCCGGCGAACCCGTCCGGACACCGGTCAACGTCTGGGTCCACGAGTACCGCCACACCCGGGAGACGTTCGAGACGACACCGGCGATGGACTGGCTCAGTGAGGGGAGCGCGGACTATCACACCGCGGCACTCACCTACAGCGCGGGCGGTATCGAAAAAGACCAGTTTCATGAGAGGATTACGACCGAGCGCCACGAAACCGCTGACCTGACACAGCCCGATAGCTGGGTCGGACCGGGCGCGCAGTACCACAAGGGAACGCGTGTCGTCGCGGCTATCGACGCCCGCCTCCGGCAGGCGACCGACGGGAACCGAACGTTCGAAGCGGTCCTCGACGGGCTGACTCGGCAAGACGAGCGAATTACACTCAGGCTGTTCGCCGAGACAGTGTCGGCTGTCGCCGGGGACGACCTCGACGCGTTCGTTCGACAGGCTGTCACTGACACCGCGCCGTCGGTCCAGACCGACGCGCTCACTGATCGTGACCTGCGGCGAAGCGGCGTAGCGGATACGACCGACCGGCAGGCGAATTTCGCGCCGTCAGTCGATAGCAGCCCGGCCACAGCGACCAGCGGCGACGACGAGGGCAAGCACGGCGTCGGTACCGCACGGCCCGTCACCGACCGTCACGGGGAGTGGACCATGCTCGGGACGCTCGGCATACTGTCGGTGGTACTGGTCGATCGGCAGCGACGGCGCAAACGGCTGTAGCGCTTCGATGAGCGCTTGGCCTACTTTGAGAGCGTCGCTAGGCCACGCATCGCGTCGGAGCGCTAACGCGGCGTTCTGTGCCGAATATGTTTTTCCACAACTGTCATGCCGGCCGCTTACCTGTCACCTGACAATGGCATCACAGTCCATTTTCGAGCGGATCGGCGGCCGCGACGCGGTAGACGCGGTGGTCTCGGACTTCTACGACCGGGTACTCGACGACCCGGTACTCGACCCGTACTTCGAAGCGACCGACATGGACCAGCTCCGCAGCCACCAGGCGCAGTTCATCAGTGCCGTCGCCGGCGGACCGGTCGACTACGACGGCGATGACATGCAGACCGCCCACGAAGGCATGGGAATCACCGAAGAAGCGTTCGCCAACGTCGCGACCCACCTCGAAGCCGCGCTCCGGGAGAACGGCGTCCCCGACGACGACGTCGAAGCGATTCTCACTGAGGTCGCTGCCATGGAAGACGACATCGTAGAAGCGTAGCACCGGGGTTCGGACGCATTCAGACACAGCGCCGGAGCCGTTCGGAGACCGGAACAGCTCGGTGTCGCTGTAGGGCTGGCCCTGTGAGCAGGCACAGCCCCAGTAGTAGCAGTACCGATGGTTCACCCGTGTTGTCAAAACAATAGCTGGGTGTGAAAATGTCGCTGTTTCATACGTCTCGCCGGGAAAACCATGGTTGTGGAGGGTGTGAAACTGATACCATCCCCCCAAGTCGGGTTGCCGTGCCTCTGACAGGTCATGCGAGCCGACTAGGTATTGGCAGTAGTGCACCCTTCACTGCGACATTCTAAAGACTGGTTCTGGTGAGACATACCGGCGGTGACAGGCATTTTCAGAGCGGTCAGCCGGCAGCGAACCGTGGGGGACGCTGGAATGCGACCGATGGCGCGCTTGGTTGTTTTGAGAATGTGACTCCTCGGCGTGTAGCGTGGCTGTCTACGTTGCTTTTATTCGGAGAGCGGGATGGGGGGATTCTCACCCGAGGCCAGGCCTCACTTCGTTCGGTCTGGCGTGATTCGAATCCCCCTGCGTGCTGCGGTTCAGCACGCTTCACTATCGTTCAGCGGCTTCACGGGCACGGTGGGAACCTGAATATCGCCAATTCGCAACGTTGATTTTAGTACTCATTGTTCTCAAATATCTGGGAGGAAGTCGCTTCGCTGTTCAGCCTGTTCGCGGTCAGAACGCCGGTCGTAGTGACGGTCGAGAATATCCGTGCTGGCGTTGAGTCGGTCTTTCACGACCCGACGGGGAACATCCTCACGACGGTAGTAGGTCACTCGGCCACTGCGAACATCGTGAGGAGATCGAGCCGAAGGGCACTTACTGGCGTGGTCGATGTGCGTGGCTTCGCACTGATCGAGATCGCGGTCATGCGGGCAGTCTTCACCGCGCCAGCAGGGACGAGTGATCCGATACAGTGTCGTTCGGAAAGTGTTGCCAGCTGGTCGACCGTGCTGTGTTGTAATTAGCGGGTCACGTCCGTAATCGTCGGTCACATCATTCCGGTGGAAATCGATGTAGTCCTCGATGTACCGGGCGGTTTTCTCACTGATTCGGTTCCACCGAGTTCCTGCCTCTCGGTTCTTAAGCGGCGTGTCTGTTTCAGGACGGTGGACAAACTGTAGAGCGGGCTCAGAGAACCGCGGGTGGTCGCCTTCTAAGTCCACATCTTCGAGATCGAGGCCACGAACCGCGCCAGTTCGCGCACCGGTTTCCCAGAGCAGAGCGAGGATGATGTGGTCGCGCGTGCCAGGACGAGCTTTTTCGAGGTAATCCAGAATCTCAATTGTGCGCTCAGGGTCAAGCGTGGTCTCCGATACGTCCTCGCCGTTGGTCATCGTCGGCAGCGTCAGTTTTTCATAGAAACCCTGCGGGACAGCATCAATGTCAGCAGCAAACTGGAGGAAACGACGGAGTGTCGCCAGCTGGCCCTTGAGCGTGACTGTTTTGATAGGGTCACGACCGTCGCCCTGGCCTTCGCGTCGCCAGATCCGATACTTGTAGAGGTCCCGACCAGTGAGTTCGTTCAGGTTCTCGATGCCTTCCTCATCGCAGAACTGTACGAACGCCTGGAGACGATGCTTGTTGCTCTCCCGGGTCGACTTTGCATGTTCATCGACCATCGCATCGTGGAACATTTCCACGGCCTCATGAGGCGGGATCGGGTCAAGACCGCTCATCAGAAACCAACCTCCATACACCCGCGAACGTCGGGTTTTTCATCTGGCGATACAACTGTCGTCTTGCGGGGCAGACGCCCCGTGCTGGTTCCGTACGTCATGGTTTGCCGGGCGGAGCCACCTTCTGGGCCGTGTTCCAGCACGGCCCGGTTCTCGATGGACGAGAGCCATCAGCGGGCGGCCCGTAACTACCCTGTTACCATCTGGCTGCATAAATGTAACGAACAGATTAGTGCATCGTCTACAAACTGGAGTGTATTTTTAACATGAATTAGGTTCTTAGATATTGATGCGTTAGTTGAATGCGTAGATCTGGCTCTTGGCAAAGTGTCTGGGACGACCGTATCCTTGAATGGATGCGGGAGAACGACGGTGCAGGAACACCCAAGAAGCTCAAAGAAAGCGGTCTGATCAGAGTTTCTCAAGCCCATATCTCCCGTCGCTGTCGGACGCTTGCAGAAAACGGGTTACTGCGTGAAATCGGGAACGGTGCCTACGTTATCACTGACGAAGGAAAAGCGTACCTCGATGAAGAATACGACGCCGAAGAAGGCGTCTATATCAACGGCAATGGGCCGTCCGAGCCATCTGCAGGGTTTGACGCAGAGACAAACGACGTGTAATCACCCTCCACCATGACGATTCGAAAGACCGCCCGTTGGCAATGGAGTATCGACGACCGGATACTGGAGTATCTACGGGATAACTCAGTGTCGACAGCCGAGCAGATGGCTAGTCGTGATACAATTCATGCTACGAAAGCGCAAGTACAAGATCGGTGTTTAGTGTTGGCTGATGCGGATCTGATCGCATTTCTGACTGAGGATCAGGATTTTGTTGAGCTGACGACGGAAGGCGAGCAGTACCTGGAGGGAGAGATCGACGTGGAGTTGTATCCGTATCCGCGGCATCCGAAGGCGATGGAATAGGCCGACCCGGTGGGTGGGTCGGTGGGTTGGTCTGTAACCAGATTCAATTAATTGTCATATATATGTAAAGAATCGCTCTAGCTTGACTCACTAGCTTCGAGACCTAATTCAGCTAATCCTTCTAATTCAGATTCGAAGAGATCTGCAACCAAATTATTTCCAAAGGTCCCGACACTCATTACTGATTGAACAGAATTATTAAATTCAGTAAGGTTAAATCCCTCATCATCTGGGAATATTTTGCGTGATATTCTAAATCCCTCAAAAAATCCGTCCGTAGTTCGAACCAATTCAGTAGCAACTTCTGGATGTGAGGCTTTTTGAAAAAGATTCAGCCCAAATCGTTCCAGACTGTCGTTTTCTAATGATTCAATAATTTTTTCAGCTGCCTGCATTTCTGGAGGGAGTTCGTCATCTGAGGTCTGAACAACTAATTCAGCGTCCTCAGACTCAGAAGCTTCCAAGAGGCTTTCAGGTATATTGACATTTCTGTCATCATCTAATTCATCTTCTATTCTTCCCTCTATTTGCTCATCAGAAAGTCTAGAAGCAATAATTCGTATGAGACTGAAATCATACCTGATTAAAAATGCGTTTATGTTCGTTTGTTCAATTATATTGTATGTATCATTTCCGTGTCTACAGAGAAGGACCCAAAGCTCTCCATTATGACTGTCAACAGCTCTTGTAGATAAAACCTCGCCTCCAATATTCTCAACACATTCCCTGAGCTCGTCAATTCGTTCAGGATGTTTTTGATCAGTCATGCATCAGCCATTTCTTCCTTAAGATCAGCTACAAGATCTTGACCAGAGTCCAATAAATCGTCATCAAGAACCTTGTTAGAATCCATGCGGTGCCGTCTACCACCGGAGCCGTTGATTGTACCTAAAGAGTCAAAAAGAGAATAGGTGAATCGTTCACCGAATGTGCTTGTAGAGTAGTAAGCAGTTAGTTCGTTCTCTTTTGCATCCGCTATTCGCTTGCGGATAAGGCCCCCAGATTTTAGCTCAGAGATAGCATCAGTAAGGGTTTGGCCGTGTAACTCGTCACCGGCACCGACTCTCTCTTGAATTTCACTAAACGCCATTTCACCCTCATTGAATAAGAGCGTAAAGACTGCACGTTCTGCTTCACCACTCAATCCATCTATTGCTTCCGTCAATTCTTCTGGAAACTGGTCCAGATCTTTCCGGACATTCGTGGTAGCCATGGCACTCAATATATCTTGACCTGCGGTGTTAAATGCTTTGCACTGTTGAGCAAAAGAATAGAACCTAAATAAATGGTAGAGGATGATTTCTCTCGGAATATAGAGGATTTAGCCCGTGACGCAGAAAGGCAATCAGAGAAGGCACTGTATAAACATTTGAAGTTGCATATTTTTGGACCTTATCAAAATGATTGTTACGCATACCTGACTCAATTAAAATGGGAACTACAAGAGAAAGGGTTCGTCAAGACAGCACTATGTACCGACCGTGATGGCTCACCCCCTCCTCATCTCTCAGATGACGAGGAAGCAGGCTTTTGGCGAGAAGAAAGTTTAAGATTTATTGATGATTCTGATGTAGGAGTGTTCATTTTTTTAAATCACATATTTGAGCGGGAGAACCTGCAGACAAAAGCACGAGAGGAGGCCAAAGACGTTGGTGAGGATATGAATCCTCGAGAAATCAACATTTCTGTAGCTGGAGAATTAGAAAACTGGATCCAGACAAAACCAAATCCTCAAAACCGGACACTGATACTATTCGAAAACGGAATTTATTCAGATATAGGTTCAGTAATAAGTGGAATCCCAAATACAACTGATTTAGATTTTGAAACGGTTCCTGACGAAGACATTGATTCAGCGATTGATGAAGTTCGTCAGCGAGCGACAAACTGGGTGATGAATGAAATGCGTGATACCTTAATACACCGTGAACATGAACAGCATTAATTCAGTCATATATTATTAACTATTATATGTCGTTTAGGCCTTATTTTCAACAGTTCTAACAGCTCATCCCAATCTATATTTTTTCGAAAAGTCCAGTTCGCAGATCCCATTCCCACGGTGCAGCATCATCAGGGTCATACCCAGTAGCTTTCTCAATCCCTTCAAGACTACCGCCAAAGAGTCGATCAGTTGAATATCACCGTCAGCAGGCCACGTCTCAAAGAACTCCGCAGTCCTCTTGGCCGCTTTGTACATCACCAGTATCGAGAGACGTTTTCGCTAAGGTGTAGGTCCTTCCCAGTGTGGACAACGACAGCTTCCATGTCCACGCCGATCTTTGCGTATCGCTTCGCCAGCGGCGTGTACTGTTCAGCCACCTCTCGACGGTTCGTCCTGGCGTCGAAGTGTGTCGAACCTTCGTCGATCAGAATGGCTTTCGGTCGGTCCCGATGTTCGAGCAGCTGCACGGCGAGATCGTGAGCTGACGTGACGACAATATCCGTCTGTTCCCACGTCCGGACGTTCGAGAGTACCAGGAGGTCATCGAGATCGAGCGCCCGCAGCGTGATCAGGAGGATAGCCGTGTTGGTCTTACCCGTGTTCGGGTTGCCCGCAGCAGTGAGGAACGCCGGAGCGCCGTTGTTCTCGATCTGGTTCACCGTATTGACGCAGAAGCTCTAGGCCAACGTCTTGAGGACAAAGGTGGTGGGATTCTCACCCGAGGCCAGGCCTCACTCCGTTCAGTCTGGCGCGATTCGAATCCCCTGCGTGCTGCGGTTCAGCACGCTTCACTATCGTTCAGCGGCTTCACGGGCACGGTGGGATTCGAACCCACGACCGTCGGATATCTTCCCCCGATGGCACAGCCAGCGGAGATAGAAGTCCGACGCTCTATCCGGACTGAGCTACGTGCCCTCGCTGTCGTGTACTTCCGGTGGTGACAAAAGAAATGCGGAACGCGGTCGCCGGTTAGTCACCGTGGTCGAGGTCTTCTTCGACGTCATCAGCCGTCGTAATGGCGTTGACGTTCCCGGTCTGAATCGCGGTCAGCCCGTCCAGCTCACAGAGGGCGTCGATTTCGTCCTGCGTGGTCGAGACCAGCAGGTCGTCGAACTGGAGGCGGCGCTCGACGGTCGCGCCGGCGGCCGCCGCGGCCGCGGCGACACGCTCGGAGTCGGCGTCGTCGGCCGTTTCGAGAACCAGGTCGACAGGCTCGCCTTCGATGGGGTCCGCACGCAGACTCTCGACGGCACGGGAGACATACA
Source organism: Haloarcula sp. CGMCC 1.6347 (assembly GCF_037078395.1). NCBI lineage: Archaea > Methanobacteriati > Methanobacteriota > Halobacteria > Halobacteriales > Haloarculaceae > Haloarcula > Haloarcula sp. CGMCC 1.6347. The sequence goes on along the minus strand of NZ_JAYMGX010000002.1, from coordinate 1,271,732 downwards.
TCACTCGGACGAGGGACCGCCGGGGCCTTGATTGTGCTGTTCGGGGTGGTCGAAGCGGGCCTCCGCGACGGCGAAGGCCAGCGTGCTGACCAGGCCGAGCAGCGTCCCGCCGGTGAGCATCACCGCGAGGTACTCCAGGTCCCGAACCCCGAGGAAGAAGGCGCTGACGGCGTGCAATACGGCGGCAATCGACAGAACATAGAAGGGGGCGTTGAGATACCGCCAGCGGAAGCTGCCGTCGAGATACTCGTCGGTCACGCGGCCGAGGCTGGAGGTGATGCCGGCGGCGGCGAACCACTGGATCGCTCCCGAAACCAGCGACGCGATGACTTCGAGGGCGTCGGGGTCGGTCTGGCGTTCGAGTTCCTGAACGCCGCTGACGCCGCCGATGGCGAGCAGCGCGGCCGCGACGACGTAGGTGATGATCGTCACGCGACCGGCGTACAGCCCTGAAGTCACCCGTTCGACCGCTTCGTCCAGTATCTTCTCAGCGCCGAGGCCCCGGGCGAGGATGTAGAGCCCAAGCAGGCCAGAGATGACACCCAGCGCGGAGCCGGGGTAGCCCAGCGCCTCGATGGCGATTGTCAGCGGGTAGATGAGCAGGAGGATACCGAGCGGAACCAAAATTGTGCCGCGGGTCTCCGGGTCGTCGAGCACCTGCTTGATGGTGTAGTACATCGATTCGAGGTTCTGTGCCTGGCGGACGACGACGCGGCGGACGCCGTCGATGCGGACCCGCGAGCGGATGACGGGGACCACCGATTCGTCCTGTGCGCCGTCAGTGACGATGAGCGCCCGCACGTCCTCGCTGGCCGCCAGCGACGCGAGAACGGTATCGACCTCCTCGCCGACCGCCCGGTTGGCGGCGACGTCGCTTCCGTCGACACCGGTGACGGCCGCGACTTCGACCGGTTCGTCGGTGATGTCGTCGTAGATGTGGACGCCCTCGAAGAGGACGTTCACGTCGGAGTCCTCCGGGTCGTTCGAGGCCAGCGCCACCGCTGCGTCTACGACGGCATCGCGCCCGATGACTGGCGTCTCGATACCGGTCTTGCGGCCGAGGTCGTCGTCGAGGTCGATACACAGCACCAGCAGCATCTACCGGCGCTACGCCGTCTGTGTTTAACTTCTTTCGGGACCGCCTCACTCTGATTCCGGCAGCGTCCCGCGGGTCCGCCGCTCGACGAGCAGCAGTGCGGCGAGCCCGAGAATGATGAGCGTGTACGCCGCTGCGGCGGTGAGCGCGGCCTGTTCGGAGCTGTACTCACCGGTGCGGAAGATGATAGCCTTCCGGACCATCGCGATGACGCCCGTGTAGATGACCAGGCGAACGATACGTCGGGTTTCACTTTCCTGCGTGTACGCGACGACGGTCTGGTACACCTCGACGATGATGAACAGGAGGAGGGCAGTGTCGATGAAACCGACGACGACCAGCGGGTCGGTGATGTCGCCACGGAGCGCGCTCTGGAATATCTGGAGGCTCAGGTCGAACACGCCGATAGCAAAGAGGAGGACGATCACCAGTGCCGCGACGACTTCGACGTACCGAATCGCCGTCTCGCTGATTCCGAGCACCTTGTCGTCAAACGACTTCGCCGCCGGTAGCGGCCCGCCGACGGGGTCGGACTCCTCGTCGTCCATACGCACGAAACGAACGCCAGCCCATTCAAAGCAGGCCCCATCTAGCGTGGGTCCGCCGGCCGGGGCTCGTAGGACTCCGGTGTCGCGCCCAATCTGGCGACGAGCCACAGCACCGGGAGCAACAGGACGCTCCCGACGACGAAGGGCGACCAGTAGCCGACGGCGAAGTACAGTCCCCCCATGACCGGCGGGCCGACGGTCCGGGCGAGACTGCCAGCGCCCTGCGTGACGCCGAAGGCGCTCCCCTGGAGGGCCGCGCTGGCCTGCTGGGAAACCAGCGCTGTCAGCGTCACCGAGAGGATACCGTTGCCGAGCGGCAGCACTGTCAGCACGAGAAGCAAGCCAAGCAGGTCAGCAGTAAGAAACGGGACGAGATTGGTCAGGTCGGGGAGTACCGACCCGATGGGCCGCGAAATCGGGATCGCGCCGACGCCGACGACGAGCAGCCCGGTCCCGAACACCGAGAGCCGGACCGGGCTGTAGCGGGCCGAGAGCCGGCCAACGAGGACCCCCTGCGTGATGACCGCGACGACGCCGATGTAGGTCAACAGCAGCGCGCTCTGGGCCGCGGTGTAGCCGTAGATGTCGGCGACGTAGGGGACGAACATCACCTGCACGCCGGAGAAGGCGAAAGAGACGAGAAAGAAGGCCACGAGCAGGGGACGGAGACCCGGCGTCGCCACCGCCGTGCGGAGTTGCGTAACCGCAGACGTACGTTCCGTCGTGTCCGTGGACGTGGACGCTCTTCTGGACTCGGGGAGAAAGAGGAGTGCGACGAACACGCCACCCAGGCTCGCGGCCGCGGCGGCGAAGCTCGGGAGCGAAAACCGGGTTATCGGGACGGCCGCCGGCAAAAGGCCGTCGACGGCGGTAACCGTGGCGTCGAAGCTCAACACCGCGCCGATACCGGGGCCGAAGATGAAGCCGAGGCCGAACGCGGCCCCGATGAACCCCAGGGCCGCGGCCCGCCGCTCCGGCGGCGTCACGTCGGCGACGTAGGCCTGTGCCGTCGAGAGGTTCCCGCCCATCGCGCCGGCCAGCATCCGGGACAGAAACAGGAGCCACAGCGCGTCGGCCAGCCCAAACACCGTCCACGCGACGACGGAGCCACACAGCGACACCACCAGCACCGGGCGGCGACCGACGCGGTCCGACAGCGAGCCAAGCAGCGGTGCGAAGACGAACTGCATCGCGGAGTAGGACGCCGCGAGCAGTCCGATGACGAACTCCGTGCCGCCCGGGAACGTGCGCGTGTAGTACGGCAGAATGGGGATGATGATACCGAACCCCAGCAGGTCCAGAAAGACCACGAAGAAGACGACCGCGAGGCCGCGACGGCGGCGGGATCCGGTGATTCCGGTCCCGGTGTCTGTCATACCACCGTCTGCGTCGGGGAGCGGGATAAGAGCCAGGGAGGCCAGGACAGTCAGGGGGACGACCCATGCCGTCCCGTCCCACGCCAGAACCGATGCGCACGCTTTTTCCCGCTGGGCGGAGTGGCTAGAGACAATGATTTCCGAGGGCTGCGAACAGTGCGCCAAAGGCGGCAAGATGGTGCTGTTCGTCTACGGCTACTGCGACCAGCGAGACTGCTTCTACTGTCCCCTCGGGGAAAACCGCAAGAACGTCACCCAGATGTACGCCAACGAGCGTCCCGTCGAGGACGACTCGGACGTCATCGAGGAGGCCAAGCGCATGAGCGCGCTCGGCACATCGATCACCGGCGGCGAACCCCAAGAAGTGCTCGACCGGACCTGTCACTATCTGGAACTGCTGAAAGACGAGTTCGGCGAGGATCACCACACGCACCTCTACACCGGCATCCCCGGCGGCCGCGAGAACATGCGCCGCCTCTCGGAAGCGGGTCTCGACGAGATCCGCTTCCACCCGCCCCTGGAGCAGTGGGGTGACCTCCACGGGACCGAGTGGGAGGACATCCTCTACATCGCCCGCGAGGAGGGGCTGACCCCCGCCTTCGAGATTCCCGGCATCCGCGCGGAGGAGGAGTTCCTCGAATTCCTCGACGAGGGCGCGGCCGACTTCTGTAACATCAACGAGTTCGAGATGTCCGACGGGAACTACCGCCGGATGCAGGAGGAGGGCTTCGAACTGAAGGAAGACCACATGAGCGCTGTCGAGGGCTCCCACGACATCCTGGAGAAGATGGGCGACCACGAGAAGGTGTACTTCTGTACGAGCGTGTTCAAAGACGCCGCCCAGCACCGCTCACGGCTCAAGCGGATGGCCCGCAACATCCGCCGGCCCTTCGACGACGTGACTGACGACGGCACGCTCGTCTACGGGAAGGCGTGGACCTCCGAAGCACGACTCGAAACCCTCGGCGTCCCCGAGGAGTACTACACAGTCAAATCCGAGCACGTCGAACTCGCCTGGTGGCTGCTCGAAGAGATGGTCGAAGAGGGCGACGTCGAGAAGGGCGAAATCGTCGAGCAGTACCCGACGTACGACGGGACGGTTGTCGAGCGGACGCCGCTGTCGGCTTCGAATCCGCAGTCGGAGCAGTCGGCGGTGGGGGACTGAGTCGTTCTGGACGCGAACGAGCGAAGCGAGTGAGACGTCCGGTTTTTTAGCGTAGATTTTTCGAGGAGTGGTTCCCGCAGTGAGCGGAGCGAGCGAGGAAACCCGACGATGAAAAAGGTACTCGCGGCAGTACCCGACGTACGACGGGACGGTTGTCGAGCGGACGCCGCTGTCCAACGGTGCTGACGCTGGACGAGCGACGGCCGACGACTGAGACCCGGGTTCCGTTTTTCTGCCCGGTTTCTGCATCACACAGGCCTGTACTCTCCAGCCGTGGCTTTATTTATCAGCTAAGAGAAATGCCAGTGACCCTCCATGCGCCTGGCTATCGACAGCGGCAAACTCCTGTACGCACTCGGTGTCCTGTTCGCCGCGGCGGCGCTGCTGTATTTCGTCCGGGACGTCGTGTTCAATCTCTCGATAACGGTGAAAGCGGCGCTGCTGTTGCTGGGCTTTATTGCGTTCTTCGTAGCAGGTGTGGCCGTCGAACGGGACGTGCTTGACGTCGTCGCCTTCGCTCTCAGTGGCGTGACCTACGTCGTGTTCGCCGGCTACGTCGTCGTCCGGTATTCGCCGGGTGAAACTGGCACGTTCCTGTTGCTCGCCGCGTCCGCGGGGCTGTTCGTTGGCCTCGGCTACGCGCTCCGAGCGGGGATTCCGACACCGTCGCGGCAAACAGCGGCAGTCGCCCTCGGCGGCCTCCTCGTCGTGAGCGTCCTGCTCGTGGGAGCCGACGCGCTCAGTGGCGGGGTGACCTACGACGTGCAGACAAACGAGTCGGTCACCGTGTCGGTCCCAGAGCCGGAGAACCCGGACAGGTACCCGTACATCGAGGCGGAGATCGGAGCCGTTACCGCATCGAACCCGTCACCGTTCCTGCGAGCGCTAGACCTCCCCTCGCTTTCGGGCTGTCTGGTCGGGCCGACAGACCACCCGCAGGACAGCGTGTACGTGGACACCGACATCCAGTGGGACGAAGACACCATCGGCGCTTCGACGACGAAGTCCTACGCCGTCACCGCCGAGTTACCGATTGACCCGAACCGGACGGAGTCAAAAACGTACGCCGTCGAGCGAGACATCGACTGCAGCGCGGAGCGCTCCGAGCCGACGATAGCGATTCAGGTCGACGAAGGCGACACGTTAGACTGACTACTCCAGTTCCGTGAGACATTCCTGACAGTAAGTGGCGTCTTGCATGTTCGGCGTGCCGCAGGTGCTACAGGTCACGACCGACATATTGGTCTCAGACAGCGGCGACACCTCAGCATCGGTGAGCGCGTCGACCGGCCAGTCGGGTCCAGTCGCCGACTGGTCCCGCATCTCGGCGCGCTGGTGGGCCTGCTGGATGAGTTCGTCGTCACGCATCGCTTCGAGGCCGCGCCACAGTCCCAGAAACAGCAGCGTCGGCGCGACGATGACGAACAGGCCAATGATGACGCGCAACGCCAGTTCCACCTGGCCGGGTGGCATACAGTCACAATGGGCTGAAGCGTCGAGTATCCTTCGCCGCATCCGTCGGCTCGCGGGCCGTCAGGCCGCGTCGACGCCTTCTTGCCCCGCCTCGCTGAAGACAGGGTATGAGTGGCCCTATCGTGGCAGTCGGTGGCGGACTCGCCGTGGTCTTGCTCCTCGGGTTGAGCGCGTTCTTTTCGAGCTCGGAGATCGCAGTGTTCTCGCTACAGAAGGACTGGATAGCACAGCAGGCGGCGACGGGCGACCGACAGGCCCAGGTGCTGGAAGAGCTGTACGACAACCCACACCGCCTGCTGGTGACACTGCTGGTCGGCAACAACATCGTCAACATCGCGATTTCGAGCATCATCACCGTTCTCGTCGCGAGCTATCTCTCCCCAGGGCCGGCGGTCGTCGCGACCACGGTCGTCACTAGTTTCCTCATCCTGATTTTCGGCGAGATCGTGCCGAAGGCGTTCGGCCTCGGCAACGCGCAAGAATGGGCCCTGACCGTCGCATCGCCGGTCCGGATCGTCGAGCGCGTGCTCTCCCCGCTTATCACGTTGTTCGACGGAATTACCAGTCGCATAAACGCCCTCATCCCCGTCGAGACGGACATCGAGAAGCCGTATCTGGACTGACCGTCAGTACTGGTACAGCGAAACGACGAACGGGAGCTTGTTGTACATCCAGATCGCCAGCGGGAGGCCGATGATCGTCACCGACAGCGCGTACGCGACGCCGGTCCAGACGCCGCTGGCCCACCAGCCGACGAAGACGAACCAGACGGCGCGGACGAGCAGCGAGTGTTGCGAGCCACCGTCGGTCTCTGTGACGAGTCGGTCGCGCCGCTTGAGCGTCAGCACGAGCGGTACCCTGTTTATCATCTTGATGCCCAGCGGGATGCCGATGATCGTGACGTTCAGTAGCCACGCGACCGAGAGCCAGATGCCAGTGACCCACCAGCCGACGAGCAGAAACCACACCGCCCGAACGAGGAGGGACCGCTGTTCACTCATACAGGAGCTACCATACCTGCCGGCATAAGTTTCTGGTTCGGTGGCGGGATGCGTCATCATAGGTGTACCCACACTGTCGGGCGTCTACCAGATCAGTATCAGAGGTGATACCCGACGCATAGCAGATGATATATTCACGGACAGGTCTCAAAAATGGGATGAGTATATCGTCCATCAGATCGCCTGAAAATGCCGTTCTCTGGCCAATATGTTCGTATATGCCTCAGTCAGTAATTCTATATATGTGGCAGCTTTTTGTATAATAATTAGAAACCGGCGGACGAATGGTGAGCCAACGCTTTCGTCCGTCCCGGTTCCGGGTTTCACGGTTCGTCCCGGATGCTATCCGGAAACGATTCGTCAGGAAGTTTCTCGCGGCCGTGCTAGTGGCAGTACTGGTCGCCGGTGGCATCGGAGCGGCGTTCTACGTCGACACCACGCGAACGCTCGACCGCCGTGTCGAGTCACAGGTCGTCTCGACCGCCGAGTTACAGGCGGACGGTCTCGACAACTGGGTCGACGGTTTCCGCCGGCAGACCCGAACGCTCTCGTCGGTCAAGGAGTTCCAGAACGGACAGCCGGGCGTCATCAAGGACTATCTCCTGCTAGAGTCGAGTGACCTTACCTCCGAGTTCGTCGCCGTGCATTACGTACAGGCGTCGGACGGGACGGTGGAGGCAAGCACCGCGAACGGGATCCGCGGGCAGACACTCGCCGAGTTGGGTGTACCGTGGGGCTCGGAGATGGCGGGGGTCGACAGCGAAACCGACACGTCGGGGGCCGTCGTTGTGCCGGAAGAGCCCTACAAGTCGCCGGTGACCAACGACAACGTTCTCGCGTTCGTCAGTTCGCCCCCGCGAAACACCGAACACGTCGTCGTCGTCGAAGCGAACCTCTCCGCCCGGACCGAGGAGTTCCGCGGATCGATGACCGACGGTGAGACGACAATTCTCGGACCGGACGGGTCAGCAGTCGTCGGCCAGAGCGTCCCCTCGGCAACGGCCACGGCGTTTGCGAGCGGCGACGGGGACGGGTTCGAGCAGTCCTCGGGAACGGTGTACGGCTACGCGAACCTCGATAGCGTCCGCTGGACTGTCGTGACCCAGGTACCGGCGTCGAGCGCCTACGCCATGCGGAACCAAATCGGGACCAGCCTCCTCCTGACGCTCGCGTCCGCGCTGGTCGTCCTCGGGGGCGTGACCATCGGCATGGGGAAGCGGTCGGCGACGACTCTCTCGGACCTCGCCGAAACGGCCGACAGGATGAAAACAGGCGACCTCGACGTGACGCTCGACACGGCCCGCGACGACGAGATCGGCCGCCTGTTCGACGCGTTCGACGAGATGCGTCGGTCCCTGCGGGAGCAGATTACCGACACCGAACGGGCCAGGGAAAGCGCCGAGTCAGCGAGGAGCGAGGCGGAATCGGCCAAGCGGGAAGCCGAATCGGCTCGCGAGGACGCGCTGGAACTCAGTGAGCAACTGCAGGACCGCGCCGCGGCCTACGGTGACGTCATGGACGCCTGCGCCGACGGCGATCTGACGGCGCGGATGGCGACAGACGCGGACAACGAGTCGATGACCCACATCGCGACGACGTACAACGCGATGCTCGACGAGTGGGAGGACACCATGCGCGAGGTCCGGACATTCAGTGAGTCGGTCCAGGCCGCCAGCGGGACTGTCTCCGAGAACGTCGCCGCGGTCCACGACCGCAGCACCGGTGTCAAGGACTCGGCGACGGAGATGGCCGACGGCGCGGAGGCCCAGTCGGCGAAGCTCGATACCGTTCTGGCGGAGCTGGAAGACCTCTCTGCCACCGTCGAAGAGGTATCGACCGCCGCCGACACCGTCAGGGACCGCGCCGACGAGGCGCTCGACCGGTCGCAAGACGGGCGCGCGGCGGCCCAGCGTGCAGCGACGGCCCTCGACGAAATCGAGATCTCGACCGGAGAGACCGTCGTTCAGGTCGAGGAACTCGACGCGCTGATGAGTGAGGTCGAAGCCGTAACCGACCTCATCGCGGACATCGCGGACCAGACGACAATGCTCGCACTGAACGCAAACATCGAAGCCGCCCGTGCCGGGACCAGCGGTGAGGGCGACGGGTTCGCCGTTGTCGCCGACGAGGTGAAGGCTCTCGCAGACGAGACGGTCGCCGCGACCGACGACATCGAGACCGCCATCGGCGAGATGCGCGAACAGGTCGAACGCACCGTCGACGAGATGCACACCACTCAGTCGAAGGTCGCCACCGGGGCCGAGACCGTCGGCGAGGCGCTGGCGGCGTTCGACGGCATCGTCGACGACATCGAGGACGCGACCACCGGAATGCGGGAGATCGACAGGGCGACCGACGAACAGGCGGCGTCCACGCAGGAAGTCGTCTCGATGGTCGAGGGAGTCGGCGATATCAGCGACGCCACAGCGACCGAAGCGGCAGCCGTCGCCGACGCGGCGACCGAGCAAGTCACGGCCGTCGATAGCGTCGAATCCTCCGTCACACAGCTCTCCGAGCGCGCCACTGATCTCGGGCAGCTGCTCGAAGCGTTCACTGTCGACGAAGAGCTCGGTAGCATCGACGGTGAGACCGACGTGTTCGATGCAGCGATCAAGAACCAGACAGAAGTAGAGTCAACAGGAGACGACTGAGCGGTCAGCGGCTCTCCGACGAGGACCCTACCCAGCCGTTAGTCCTCGAACCCGTCTTCGAAGACGAACGTCCCGTTCCGCTGGACGACTTGCACCGACCTTTTTCGGCGTCGGGTCGCCGCTGGCGACCGCTCCTTGAAAACGTCGATGAAAAGGCCGACCGCTCACTCCGTTCGCGGTCGGTACTCAGTCCTCGAACCCGTCTTCGAAGACGAACGTCCCGTTCCGCTGGACGACTTCGCCGTCGACTTCGATGAACGAGTCCTCGCTCATGTCGACAATCATGTCGACGTGGACTGCCGACTCGTTTTGCTCGTTGTCCTCGCCAACCGTCTCGTCGTAGGCTCGCCCTACCGCCATATGAACGGTGTCGCCCATCTTTTCATCGAACAGCATATTGTAGGAGAACTGGTCGATATCCCGGTTCATTCCGATACCCAGTTCGCCGAGTCGGCTCGCACCGTCATCAGTCGACAGCACCTCTGTCAGGAGGGCCTCGTTCTTGGCGGCGCTGTGCTCGACGACTTCGCCGTCCTCGAAGCGGAGGAATACGTCGGTCACTTCTCGGCCCTGGTGGTACAGCGGCTTGTCGAACAGCACCTCGCCCTCGACGCTGTCGGAGACTGGCGCAGTGAACACTTCACCGCCGGGCAGGTTCTTCTCGCCGTAGTCGTTGAGCGTCTCGTTGCCGGCGACAGACATCGTCACGTCCGTCGTCTCCCCCGAGACGATGCGGACTTCCTCGGCGGGGTCGAGTATCTCGACCATCTGTGCCTGGTGCTCGCGAACGGCGTCCCAGTCTTTGAGGACGGCGTCCCAGACGAAGTTCTCGTACCCCTCTGTGGAGGTCTGGGCGAGCTGGGCGTTCGCGGGCGCGGGGTACTGCGTGAGACACCAGGTCTTCGAGAGCCGCTCGTTCAAGAGTGGCTGCTGGGACTGCTGGTAGGCGGCTGTCGTTTCGGGGTCAACGTCGCTGGTCTCGGTGACGTTGTCGCTGCCCTTGATAGCGATGTACGCGTCCATCTCCTCGTACAGCGCCTCGATGTGGCTCGGTGTCTCGAACTCGTCCCGGTTGCGGAGGTAGGCGCGCCGGAACCGCTCGCCGAGACGGTCCTGCACGACAAGCGGGTTCGCGCCGCGGTCGGCGGCGAACTCGTGTAGCGCGGTGACGAGGTCCGAAGCCTGCGGGTGGGCGTCGATAACGAGGTTGTCGCCTTCGCTCAGGTCGATAGAGTGGTCGACGATGACTTCCGCGTGTTCGCGAATACGTGGGTCCATACAGATAGGCACCACCGACGGCCCCTAATCGTTACCCTCCCGGCTACTTCTTCTTGCTCTGCTGGAACCCCTCTTTGAATCCCTGGAAGGTCCGCCGGAGCATCAGATACATAAAGAAGAAAAACAGGAGCACAGCAGCGAGGAGTGCGTAGGTGAGCAGGTCAGCCATACCGGCGGTTGTCGAGCCGACATCAAAGTCCTTTCGGGAGACCCGCCTTCGGGCGTCTACCGGTCGATATCGGAGGGTAAAATACGGGTTTGACCGATAGCTACAACGATCACTGTGCTTTGGCAAAGACTCATAATCCCATAGAACATACAGATAGTCATGTCGTTGCTGCCCTCTCGGGACCCGGCGACCCCGGACGCCGAACCCCGAGTAATCGGTGTCGACAGTGATGATGCGGACGACGTGCTGTCGGCACTCTCGGCAGAGACAGCGCGCAACTTACTGTCAGAGCTAAACAAGGAGCCAGCACCGCCGTCGGAGCTGGCCGACCGGGTGGATACGTCGCTACAGAACGCACAGTATCACCTGAAAAAACTCAAAAACGCCGGTGCGGTCGAGGTCGTCGATACGGCCTACTCCGAGAAGGGACGCGAGATGGACGTGTTCGCGCCGGCCAACCAGCCGCTCGTTATCTGTGCCGGCGACGAACAGGAGACGTCGGGGCTGCGGGCGGCGCTAGCGAACATTATCGGCGGGCTCGCGATCATCGGCTTCGCCAGCCTGCTGGTCCAGCAGGTGTTCGGGAACGGGCTTGGGTCGCTGTTCGGTGGCCCGACAGTGTCCTCCGGGAGTGCGGACACTGACCCCCGGAATCCGAGTCTCTACGCCGAGAACGCAACCGTGACGGACGGCGGCTTCGAGGCCACTGCGGGCGCGCTCGACACCGCCGCACAGGGCGGCGCTGAAGCCGCCGCTGCTGTGATTCCGCCGGGACTGGCGTTCTTCGCCGGCGGCGCGTTCGTCATCGCAGGCATGGCTGCGCTGTGGTACATGCGCCAGTAGCTGTCTGAGGTTACATTTGCTCCGAGATACACAGAACCGCCCAGAAACGTCTCTACGGTACACTTACCGTTCGACGATAGTCGTCGATATCGGCGTGCCATCCGGGGAGCGGAGACGGACGCGAACGTCGCCGGCCACGACATCGAGTTCTGCGTGGGCCGGCTGATAGCGCCGCGGGTCCGCGTAACTGCCAGGATTGACCAGCGTCCAGCCGCCGAAATCAGTCAGTACGGGTTTGTGCGAGTGACCGACGACGACGACATCGGCGTTTTCCTGCCGAGCCAGCATCCCGAGGGCGGTTTCGGTGTGCTCGTGGCCGTGGACAACGACGATGGTCAGCCCCTCCCAGGAGACGGTCGCAACGTCGGGGAGGCGGGCGCGGACCGCCGGTCTATCGTTGTTCCCGACGACGCCGGTCAGTTCGTCGCATTCGGCGTCGATAGCGTCGAGGACCCGCTCGGTCATGAAATCGCCCGCGTGGAGAACATGGTCAGCCTCGCGGACAGCATCGAGCGTCCGACCTGACAGTCGATGGTCGTCCGTCCCGTGCGTATCTGAGATGACAGTGAGCATACCGCCGGTAACGGAGCCAGGTATAAATCCAGAAGCATTTTGCGTGATGGATGTGACGGAAAAATAATGGCAGGGAGCAAATCAGTCGTCATCGCCGCACTGATAGCCAACGGCGCGATTGCGATTTTGAAGTTCTTCGGCTTCCTCCTTACTGGGAGTGCCGCGATGCTGTCGGAGACGTACCACAGCATCTCAGACACCGGAAATCAGGTATTCTTGCTCATCGGGATTCGGTTCAGCGAGCGGGAGCGGGACCGTCGCCACCCCTTTGGCTACGGCAAGGCGCAGTTCTTCTACAGTTTTCTCGTCTCCGTGTTCCTGTTCGGCATCGCCGGCTGGGAGAGCGCGAAACACGGCTACAACCAACTGACCGCCGGCGGGCACGGCGGCGGTGGACACGCCGGCGAGGCGGTTGAGTTCCTGTTTTTCTCCTTCCAGCCGCCGGCATGGCTGGACCCGCTGTGGGTCAACTACACCGTCCTCCTCGGTGCGTTCGTCTTCGAGACGTACGCGCTGATAAAGGCCCGCGCCGAAATGAAACGCCAGATCGACCGGAACGACTGGTCGGGCTACCGCGAGGCGTTCCGCAAGACCAGCGACGTGACGACGCTGACCGCGCTCACTGAGGACACCATCGCGCTGGCAGGTATCGTCATCGCGCTGGTCGGCCTGTTCCTCGAACAGCAGACCGGCAACCCGTTTTTCGACCGGATCTCCGCGCTGCTCATCGGGATTATGCTGATGGGCTTCGCCCTGGCCCTGGCCTGGGAGAACAAGCGCCTCCTGTTGGGGGAAAGCCTCCCGACGGACGAGGAACAGCGACTCCGTGACGTCATCATGCAGAACGAGAACGTGACGGGGATCATCGGCTTCCGGACGGTCTACTTCGGGCCGAACGAGGTCATCGTCTTCGCGGACCTACAGTTCGACCCGGCACTCGATACTGAGTTGATGGACGACGAGATAACGACCCTCGAATCAGCGATGCAGGACACTAACGGCGACATCAGGAAAGTCTACATCGAGCCGGAGTCGTAGGGGTCGCTGTCTTCGAGCCACCACGGAATCGGGACGCGCTCGGTGTCGGTCGTGACCGTCACTGTCGTATCGATGTCCGGCCGGTCCGGTCGACGTTCGGTGTGTTCGACGTATCTGATTACCCCCTGTCGGTCGACGTACAGCCGCGACCGCCCGATTTCGGACTCGTTCTCGCCAATCGGCGTCTCGACCGTCTCCGTCGCGGCCAGAACAGCGACCGGCCGTCCGTTCCACTGGAAGGAATCCACCTGCCGGTACTCGGTATTCGACAGGAGTTGTCGGAGCAGATTAGTCCCGGCTGTCGAGGTGACCAGCGACGTGTTCGGTGTCGCGGGCGTGGTGGCGTACGGCGTATCGGGATCGTCTCGGACGTTGGTGTACACCGTCCCGTTGGCGAGGACCACGTCGTCGGATATCGGACCGAACCGCCGTCTGACGCGCTGGACCTCTCGCTCACGGTCTACCCAGACGTCGAGCGTGTTCTGTGGCCCCGCCTGTTCGACATGGCGGTGGAAGCTCCGGGTCGAAAGCACCTGCTGGTGACGGTCCAGTAGTCGGTCCACGTCGACGGTTCCGTTGCTAGTCGGGACTGTCACTGTCGCGTCCGGCGAGCTAGTGGGGACGGGCGCTGGCGTCACCGGGTCGCCGCCGTCCGCTGTCGACCCGGCCGAAAAGAGCCCGGAACAGCCCGCGAGAAGCGCGATGGCGACAGTGAGCGTGACACGCCACATACGTTTCAGGAAGGGCGCTCGCGGCAAGTAGCTGTGGGCCGAACCCTTTTGCCGGTGAACGGCCAATCGAGAGTACGTGGCAACGACGGACGACGGCTACATGCGGTTTTTCCCCTTCGAGGAGCCGTACGACCATCAGCAGGAGGCGATGGGAACGATATACGATGCCCTCGACGAGGGCCGGGATGTGCTGTTCGAAGGGGCGTGTGGGACCGGCAAGACGCTCGCCTCACTGGTCCCCGCGCTGGAACACGCCCGTGAGACGGGCAAGACCGTCGTCATCACGACGAACGTCCACCAGCAGATGCGTCAGTTCGTCGAGGACGCCAGAGCGATTACCGCCCAGGAGCGACTGCGAGCGGTTGTCTTCCGGGGGAAAGGGTCGATGTGTCACATCGACGTGGACTACGAGGAGTGCCAGGCGCTGCGGGATACGACCCGTGACCTGGTCGAAGTCGAGAGCGACATCGCCGAACTCGAACAGCGCGAGGGGGAACTGCTCTCGGACGGCCAGGCGGGCAGCAGCGAGGCGATGGAGGCTCGGAACGCCGTGGTCGAGGAACTCCGGGATCTGCAGGACGAGCGTGAGGAAATCGAAACCGAGCGGTCGACCTGCGACCACTACTACCGGAACCTGACCGTCGACACCAGCGAGTTCTACGCGTGGCTGTTCGACGACGTGCGGACGCCCGACGACGTGTACGAGTACGCTCACCAGCAGGGGCTGTGTGGCTACGAACTGCTGAAGGAGGGGATGGACGGCGTCGACCTCGTGGTGTGTAACTACCACCACCTGCTGGACCCGACCATCCGCGAGCAGTTCTTCAACTGGATCGGCCGCGACCCCGAGGACATCATCGCCGTCTTCGACGAGGCCCACAACGTCGAGTCCGCCGCCCGCGACCACGCCCGGCGGACGCTCACCGAGAACACGCTCGATCAGGCGCTGGAGGAACTCGACAGCGAGGAGGACGCCCGAACGGACGCCGCGGCCAACGTCATCGAGACGTTCCGGGACGCGCTCGTCGAGGCCTACGAGGACTCCTTCGAGTTCGGTGGCCGTGCGGCCGTCGACGAGCACTGGGACGACATCACCATCGCCAACGACGACCGGAAGGACGACCTGACGCTTGCCTTCCTCCAGGGGTACACCGGCCCCGGCTTCCACGAGGAACTGGACCGCGCGCTGGAACTCGGCCGGGACCTCGACGCCCGCTACCAGAAGGCGTTCAAAGAGGGCGATCTGGACACCAGAAAGGAGTGTCAGACCCTGCAGGCCGCCGGCTTCATTTCCGACTGGCTCGACGAATCGGACGACACCGGCCAGTATCCCGTGGTCAGCGTCCGCCGCGACGAGTCGACCGACGACGTGTACGGCCGCGCGGAGCTGTACACCTGCATCCCCGAGGAAGTCACCCGCGACCTGTTCGAGGACCTGCACGCGGCGGTGCTGATGAGCGCCACGCTCCGGCCGTTCGACGTGACCGAGAACGTGGTCGGCGTCGAGGACCCGGTAACGATGGCCTACGGCGCGCAGTTCCCCGAGGAGCGCCGCCGAACCTACGCCGTCGACGGCCCCGCGCTGTTCTCCAGCGAACGGGACGACCCCCAGACCCAGCAACGCATCGCCCGCACGCTCGAAGACATCGTTCGCTTCACGCCCGGCAATACGCTCGTCTTCTGTCCCTCCTACAGCGAGGCCGAGCGCTACCACGACATGACCGCCGTCAGCGCGACGCGGTATCTGGACGAACCGGGAACCCAGGCGCGTGACCTCCGCGAGGCCTTTACCGACGGCGACGACGGAGTTCTGTACACCTCGCTGTGGGGGACGCTTGGCGAAGGGGTGAGCTACGACGGCGACGACGCCCGGACGGTCGTGGTCGTCGGCGTTCCCTACCCGCACCTCGACGACCGGATGGACGCCGTGCAGGACGCCTACGACACGACCTTCGGCGATGGCGAGGACGATGCCGGCTGGCGCTACGCCGTCGAAATTCCGACCGTCCGCAAGACCAGACAGGCCCTCGGTCGCGTGGTCCGCTCGCCGGACGACTTCGGCGCGCGCATCCTGCTGGACAAGCGCTACACCGAAGCCGCCGAGATGGAGATGCACGACTACGCCGTTCGCGGAACTTTTCCGCCCGAGGAGCGCCGCGAGATGGTCGACATCGGCCCCGAGAAACTCAAGTTCGCGATGCTGAACTTCTATCAGGACATGGACGCCTACGACGGGCCGCCACCGAAGCCGTAGAGCGGATCTGTGACGTCTTCCCGTGAGTCCGTTGCATAAAGAGCCTCAGACTCAGAGAGGGGTGCTGCTCCCTGCTCTTGTCGCTGTGTTCGTCACAGGATAATTTTAATTTTGATGTCAATTTGATCATAAAGTTGTCGATACGTCGGATCGTTTGCAAGGATTGGAAAACTGCTCGTGACTTTATTCTCCGGTGTTTTGAACCGGACGTCCTGAGAAAGTGCGATGAAACCAACGACAGACATCTCACGTCGCGAGTTCGTCACGGTGGCCGGCGCAGTCACTACCAGTGCGCTAGCGGGTTGTTCCGGGAGCACCGTTGAAACAACGGAATCAGCGATGGAGACCACTGATGGGAGCACAACAGGCGCGAATACGACCGATGGCGGAGCAACAGAGACAAACGACCTCGTCAAGGCTATCGATAGCCAGGCAGTTCCGTTCGAACTGAGATCCTCGTCCAGTGGGCTCGACGACATCGCCACCCGACTCGCTGAGACGCCTATCGTCGGGATCGGAGAGAGTTCACACGGGGTGAAGGAATTCAAAGCGATCCCTCGACAACTCGTTCAGCGACTGGTCGGCGACCACGGCTACCGTCTGGTGGCGATAGAAGGGACACTCGGGGACTTCGCTCCCGTGAACGCGTACGTCACTGGCGGGGAAGGTGACCTCGACGCGGCGCTGTCGTCACTCGAATTCTACTTCTGGCAGACCGACGAGATTCGCCGGCTGTTCCAGTGGCTACGGGAGTTCAACGACGGGCGACCCAGTGCGGACCAGGCTGTCGTGCGGGGGTACGATGCCCAGTTCTATCACATCAACGCGAGGGCCATCCGGTCGTACCTCGATAGCGTGGACCCGGAGTATCTGGCGGAGATCGAGGACTCGCTCGAACCGTTGACGACGCGGTTTCAGGCGACCGATCCCTCCGCGGTCGCGACCGATTCCCAGGTGGCACTGATCGAGGATCTCGAAGAGCGGCTGCGGACCCACGAGAGTCGCTACGTGGAGCAGCGTTCGGAGACCGAGTTCCGGCTTATGCAGCGCCACGTCTGGACGCTGGAGCGAGGGCTACGGTTCGTGGAGAAACTCGCTGCCGAGGAGTACACACAGGGTAAAACGATCCGAGACGCAGCGATGGCCGACAACGTCGCGTGGCTCCGTGAGTGGACGGGTTCGGAGCGCGCCATCGTGATGGGGAACGCCAACCACACGATGAGAAATGTCGGGGACGCATCGGAGAACGGAGCGCGAATGGGGCAGCACCTGACAGAACGGTTTGGCTCGGACTACTACTCGCTCGGACTGCTGTTCGGGTCGGGTTCGTTCGCAGTGCCGGCAAACCACGAGAGAACCGAGTTCGAGACGTTCGACCTCGGTGGCCCAGTCGCCGAGACGCTGGAAGCGACGCTGGCGGAGGCGTCACACCCACAGTTTTTCCTTGATTTCGAAGACGTACGGGAGCGGGACTCGATCGACCGCTCGGTCGCGAATACGTCGAAGATGCAGGTGACGGCCCCGAAGGCACCCCAAAAAGGTGCGATGGGGATTCCAGTACCTCCCTACGAACTGATGGATGGCGTCGTTTTCGTCCGCGAGGTCTCGCCCGCAGCGTTCTCCGGGTCAGCGTAGCCACAGCGAAGTCGTCTTTTTACAAACCGGTCACGACGGCTGGTTCAGGTTCGCGTCAGTATGTCCCGTATTCGCGGCGACTGCTGGTGCTCCCAAATCAGGACCCGAGAGAGGCGCTGTGAGACCGGTCCGGCGAGATGGAGAGCCCACTGCGGATCGTCGGATACCCGCTCGGCGTTGTCGGTTGACCAGCCGAAACCGGATGTTTTGAAACCCTCCACGCGAAACTCGGGGGCAATGCTAGTCGCTTTCGACTTCGACGGGACGCTCTCCGATTCGGAGATGACGGTCCTGCTGGGGAGCCAGAACGGGACGGCCGAGGACATGGCCGACATCACCGAGCGCGCGATGAACAACGAAATCGAGTACGCCGAGAGCCTCCGCCAGCGGTGTGCGCTCCTCGAAGGTCTCTCCGAGGAGAAGGCACAGGACGCCTTCGACGAGGTCGCCCTGCGCCCCGGTGCGGCGCGGGTCATCGAGGCGCTACGGGACGCCGGCGTTTACGTCGCTATCCTCACCGGAGGATTCGAGCGCGGCGTCGAGGCTGCACTCGAAACGGAGGGGGTCGAGGTCGACGCCATCGTCGCCAATCGGCTGGTTATGCAAGACGGGGAACTCACCGGCGAGGTCCGCGGCCCGCTCATCACCGGAACGAAAGACGACGCGATGGAGGTCGTGACCGCAGTCACCGGCGAGGACCGGGACACGACGGTCGCCGTCGGCGACGGAGCCAACGACCTGCCGATGCTCGAAGTCGCAAACCTGGCTATCGGCTTCGATCCGAAGCCGGCCGTCGCCCCGTCGTGTGACACGTCAGTCGAGACGATGGATGAACTGTACGACCTGCTGGAAGCCGAAGACGTCCTGTAGCGCAGTTTCCGCGCTCGCGCTCCGGATAGCGCATTGAAGCCGTTCTCGCCGCTGAACAGTATCGGATGAGAGATTGAAGCAGGGAGAGGCACGCTCCCCACGGATGCGAGCATTCGTTGTCGGACCAATGACAGAGTATGGTTGAGCGTGAACCGACGCGTGCTCGCTATCGGCGACGGTTCATTGAATACATTATCCTCTCCCGTAATAAACCTAGTGAACAGGAGGATTCTTGCGCCGCTTTGGTACGAGTGTCCAGATATTTTCCCCAGAATACTGTATCTTCGGTTAGTTGGTTGCCTGACCGATAGCCTGATCGAGGTCGGCTTTGATGTCCTCGACAGATTCGGTCCCGACAGAGAGACGGACCATGTCGTCGGTGACGCCAGCAGCGGCCTTCTCCTCGTCGGTGAGTTGCTGGTGGGTGGTCGAGGCCGGGTGGATGATGAGCGTCTTCGCGTCGCCGACGTTGGCCAGCAGTGAGGCGATCTCCGTCGATTCGACAGTCGTTCGGGCGGCGTCGTACCCCGCTTCGAGGCCGAACGTTATCATGCCGCCGTAGCCGCCGTCGAGGTACTCGCTGGCGGTGTCGTGGGTCTCGTGGTCTTCGAGGCCGGGGTAGGTGACCCACGAGACTTCGGGGTGGTCCGCGAGGAACTCGGCGACACCGATCGCGTTGTCGCAGTGGCGGTCCATCCGCGCGGGCAGCGTCTCCAGGCCCTGCATCGTCTGCCAGGCGTCGAAAGGCGACTGCTGGCAGCCCAGGTCCCGGAGACCGCGGGCGATGGCGGCGTAGGTGAAGGCCGCGTCGTCGAATCGCTCCCGGAAGTTGACGCCGTGGTACGCGGGGTTGTCGCCGGCGATTTCGGGGTATTTGTCGGCGTGTTCCTCCCACGGGAACGAGCCGCCGTCGACGAGCACGCCGCCGACGGTGGTGCCGTGGCCGTGAATCCACTTCGTCGTGGAGTTCCAGACGAGGTCGGCCCCGTGCTCGATTGGGTTGCAGAGGTACGGGGTCGCGAAGGTGTTGTCGACGAAGAAGGGAACGCCGTGGTCGTGGGCGATCTCGGCGAGGCGCTCGAAGTCGGGCGTGACGAGCGACGGGTTGCCAATAGTCTCACAGTGGACGTAGGCGGTGTTCTCGTCGATAGCCTCGGCGTAGGCGTCGTAGTCGAGCGTGTCGACGAAGCGGGTCTCGACGCCGTTGCGCGGCGCGGTGTGGGTGTAGTAGGTGTAGGTGCCGCCGTACAGCGACGACGCCGTGACGACGTTGTCGCCGACGTCCGCGAGCAGGAACGTCGCCAGATTCAGCGACGCCATTCCCGACGCGGTGGCGACCGCACCGACGCCGCCCTCCAGCGCCGCCAGCCGTTCCTGCAGCATGCCGACGGTGGGGTTCATCAGCCGCGAGTAGATGTGGCCCGGCTTCTCCAGTGCGAACTGCTTTGCGGCGTCCTCGGCGTCCTCGAAGACGTAGGAGGTGGTCTGGTACAGCGGCGGCGCGCGAGAGCGGGTCTCGGCGTCCGGCTCTTCCTGCCCGACGTGCAGCGCGTCGGTTTCGAATCCGTGGTCTTGGTCGTCACTCATACACCCCGCTTTCGCCTGATAGGTCTTAATAACAGCCACACCGGTCAGCCCCGCCACTGCTACGAGATACCGGTGATTCTTCGCACTAATGCCGAATGGGTTCGGCCATGGGTCGACAGGGTACAATCTGGGCGGTGCTGTCGAGACAACGTACAAACAGGCGGACGGCCGGGAGCGAGTGGTGCGACGACTGTCGCACCCGAAGCGACCCGGGGAAGGGCAGGCCTGCGGTCGTGCCGGGCGGTTAGCATACCGGTCGCCTGGCGACCGGTTTCACCGGACGCGAACGGAGTGAGCGTCCGGCCTTTTTCGCCCACGTTTTTGTACGGGGGTTGAGCGCTCGGCCCCGGCGAGCGCGAGGCCCCCGTGGAAAAACGTGGTTTAGCTGAATTTGCGGACCGTCATCGAAAGCGTATCGAGGTCCAGAATCGGCGCGAAGCCGGCGTCCGGGTCGATGTTGACGCTCTTCTGGAACTCGGTCTGGGCCTGCCAGCATCCTGAGTTCAGCGCAACGACGTTGTGATACTCGCCCCAGCCGAGCTTGTGGACGTGGCCGGTGTGGAACACGTCGGGGACCTCCTCCATCACCAGATAGTCGCGGTCCTCGGGGGCAAGCCGGGTGTGGCCCCCGTACTGCGGCGCGACGTGGCGCTTTTTCAGGAGCTGATACATCGCCTTGTGTGGCTCCTCGTAGCTGGCCTCCTCGTCCGGGAGTTCGGCGATGACCTCGTCGAGCGAGACGCCGTGGTACATGAGAACGGTGACGCCCTCGACGGTGACCAGCGAGGGGTTGGAGTGGACCTGGGCGTCGTGGGCGGTCATGATATCTCGGAGTTCCTCGTCGAAGCCGGGCTGGGGCTCGGCCAGCCGAACGGCGTCGTGGTTGCCCGGAATCATCCGAATCTCCATGTCGCCCGGGACCTCCTTGAGGTACTCCGAGAACGCGCGGTACTGGTCGTAGATGTCGATGATGTCCAGCTCCTCGTCCTGCTCGGGATAAATGCCAACGCCCTCCACCATGTCGCCGGCGATGAGCAGGTATTCGACGTTCTCGGCTTCGGAAGTGTGGAGCCAATCGGTAAAGCGGTGCCAGGCGTCTTCCATGAACTCCTGGCTCCCGACGTGAACGTCGGAGATGAGCGCCGCCTGGACGTGCCGGTCAGCGGTCGAAGGGCTGTGCGTTCGGGGCACGTCCGGGAAGTACAGCGAGTCCACGAACAGGATGCCGGCGTCGTCGGCCAGCGTCCCCTCGACGGCGATAACCTCGTCCATGAGCAACTGCTGCACGAGGTCGGCGATAGGGCGGTCTTTCATCACGAGGCAGGGGAAGGTCCCGTTCGTGTCTTCCAGTTCGACCAGCCAGTGCCCGCTGGCGGTCGACCGAATATCCGAGACCATCCCGATGAGTGCGGCGTCGCTGCCGCCGCCCATGTTCTCGATGGCGTCGGTCGGGCGGTGGTTCACTCGGCCCCGCAGTTTGCTCGCCAGTTTCTCGTAGCGGTCCCGGAACACCGCGACGAAGTCCGAGTACTCCCCGGTCCCAGTGGACTGGCCGGTCATATCGTTCGCGACTTCGATTGCCCGGAGGGATGTGTCCACGTCTCGTGACCCCCCCGTTTCAGGTGGAGCGGACGCACCCGGTTCGGTCGACGAGGCTGCGTCAGTTCCAGTTGAAACGGAGGGGTGTGATTGAGTCGGAGCGCCGGTTGTTTCGTTTCCGCGGTCTGGTTCGGTATTTGACGTTCCCTCACCGTTTTCTGTCGCTTCAATCACAGATTCGACGTGGTCTGTTGTCAGCTTCAGCGCGTCGTCGGGGAGGGTTTCGAGTGCGCGTTCCAGCGTCGCCGATGGGTCCGGTGTGTCGGCGATCCGAGTCACTGCCTCGCGCTCCGCGTTGTAGCCGTGGCTCGCGAGTTCGCTGACGATTCGTGCCGGCGTCTCCAGAGGCACGTTCCACACTCAGTGTCTGCGGGCAAAAGGATAGCGAACCAACGGCCGTCACAAGATTGATACGCCGCTGTCGGCAATCCGAGATAGGATGGGCCGGGACGAACCGACCAGTAGCACGCCTCCAGACGGGACAGAGGAGTCTGTGGAGGCCAGCCCTGCGTTTCGTCTCGCGCTATACGTCCGTGACATCGGTACGAGCGTCGGGGCCGTGGTGCTCGTCGGCGCGTTCCTGTTTGCTGTCAGCGGGGTGTGGCCGCCACTGGTCGCCATCGAAAGCGGGAGCATGGAGCCACACATCGACACCGGCGATATGGTGTTCGTCATGGACGCGGAGCGGTTCTCGGGACAGGAGGCCCGTCACGGCGTTGTAACGGCAGCGGCCGGGACAGAGACCGGGTATCGGACCTTTCAGCAGTCCGGGGACGTCATCGTCTTCGAACCTAACGGTAACGAGCAGCGAACGCCGATCATCCACCGGTCGATGCTGTGGGTCGATGCCGGCGAGAACTGGTACGACCGCGCGAACCAGACGTACGTCGGGAGCGCGGACAGTTGCGACGAACTACAGAACTGTCCGGCGCCGCATGCTGGATTTATTACGAAAGGTGACAACAAAGTAACCAACACTAGATACGATCAGGTCACCGGGGCGAGTACCGTTGTCCGTCCTGAGTGGGTCATTGGGACCGGTACTTTCCGAATTCCGCGTCTGGGATACGTGCGGGTCCAGCCGTCTCAGCTGTGGCACACGTCGGTGTCGATACCGGTCGGAGGAGCTACAGCACCAGCGGCAGCCTGACCAAACCGGAAGATAGCGTTCGGTCCAACAACAGAAAGTTGATTGGCCGCCTCCGAGTATTCGTGGTACGAATGGCCGGGTCAGACCGTCGGTCGTCGGACGGAGACGAAACCGAAGGACCGGGAGGGATGATGTACGTGGCCGATATCGTCAGTAGCGCCGGCTCGGTCCTGCTCGTCGGGGTGTTGCTGTTCGCCGTCAGCGGTGTGTGGCCCCCGCTCGTCGCTATCGAAAGCCCGAGCATGGACCCCCATATCAAGGAAGGCGACCTCGTGTTCGTGATGGAAGAGGAGCGGTTCTCCGGCCCGGGTGATCACGAGGGTGTCGTCACCGCAGCGAACGACGACAGCTATCGGACGTTCCAGCGTCCGGGCGACGTTATCGTATACGAGCCCGACGGCAACAGTCGGCAGACTCCGATCATCCACCGAGCGATGCTGTGGGTCGAGGAGGACGAGAACTGGTACGACCGCGCGAACAAGGACTACATCGGCAGTGCGGACAGTTGTGACGACCTCAGCTCCTGTCCGGCCGACCACGCCGGCTTCATCACCAAGGGCGACAAAAACGGCCGATACGATCAGGTCGGCTCTCCCCCGATCAGCGAACCGGTCAAACCCGGGTGGGTCGTCGGTACGGCAGAGATACGCGTCCCGTTGCTGGGACAGGTCCGACTCCAGTGGAACAAGGCCGGAGCGACTGGTGTAGTAACGGACGAGGCGGGGCCGACGGTGACGGACGAGACGGGACCCACAGCGGTGAACGGCACCGCGGCCGGGTAGCCGTAGCACTCGAAGGGGACTGTTTCACCTGGAACGGCCGAGCTGTCGAGCGCGAATACAGTTCGCAGGTCAGTTGTCGAACCGGGCCTGGACGAACGGCTGGACGTCGTCGATATCGCCGAGTCTCGAATCCGACAGGAGCACCGCCTCCGTTTCTTCAGTTGGAACCGAGAGGGAGATCTCTTTCGTGCGCCCGTAGCGGCCCTTCGAGACGACGACGGCGTTGACGATGCCGAGCATGTCCAGCTCCGAGATGAGGTCTGTGACGCGGCGCTGTGTCAGGATGTCGGCGTCGATCTCCTCACAGAGGTTCTTGTAGATGTTGAACACCTCGCCGGTGTTGATGTTGTGGACGCCGTTCTTTTCCAGCAGGATGATGGCAAACAGGACGATCTTCGACTGCGTGGGGAGCGTCCGGACGACCTCGACGACGCGGTCGAGTTCGATCTTCTCCTGAGCCTGCCGGACGTGGTCTTCGAGGACGTTGTCCGTCTGGTCACGCTCGGCGAGTTCGCCGGCCGTCCGGAGGAGGTCGAGCGCCCGGCGTGCGTCCCCGTGTTCCTGTGCGGCGAAGGCCGCACACAGCGGGATGACGTCCTCAGTGAGCGCGTCGCCTTTGAACGCCACGTCAGAGCGTGCCTGTAGGATGTCCCGAAGCTGGTTCGCGTCGTAGGGCGGGAAGACGATCTCCTCCTCGCCGAGGCTGGATTTGACCCGTGGATCGAGGAAGTCGGTGAACTTCAGATCGTTCGAGATGCCCATGATGGAGACACGGGAGTTCTCCAGTTCGGAGTTCATCCGGGAGAGGTTGTACAGCGTGTCGTCGCCGCTTTTCTCGACGAGCTTGTCGATCTCGTCGAGCATGATAACGACCACGCGCTCGTGGTAGTCGACGGCGTCGAAAAAGGAACTGTAGACCCGGTCCGTCGGCCACCCCGTCATCGGGACTTCCTCGAACTCCGCCTTGTCTGCTTCCAGCGATTCGATTTCGGCTTCGATGTCGTCGAGGGAGCCAAACGCCGTCTCTTCGAGTGCAACTGTGTTCTCGCGTGCGCGCGACCGAAGGTCTTCGAGTTCGGCGATGCGGTCGTCGATGAGCTGGACGTTCTTGTCGATGAATTTGTTCGCGAGCTGGGCCAGCACGCGGTACTGGGTGTCGGTCACCTCGCAGTTGATGTACTCGACCTCACAGGGGACCTCGTACTTCTGTGAGGTCGTTTCAAGTTCCTCGCTGACGAACTTCGCGGACGCGGTTTTCCCAGTGCCTGTCTTCCCGTAGATGAGGATGTTCGACGGCGTATCACCGCGCAAGGCGGTGACGAGAATCGTCGCCATGTTGTTGATCTGCTCCTCGCGGTGGGGGAGTTTGTGCGGCGTGTAGGAGGGGCGGAGGACCTCCTTGTTCTCGAAAATGGGTTCCCCTTCGAGAAGGTCGTCGAACAGGCCGCGGGACGCCTCGTCTGAGGGATCGTCGGATCCGGCATCGAGATTGTCGAGAATAACGTCATCGAGATCGGACGGCCCGGTCGATGTCCCGGAGTCCGTTTCGACATCGAGTTGCTCGTCGGACCCGTCGGCGTCGTTCGACGTCTCTGTCGTCGACGGGTCGGATGCCGGGGCCGAGTTGTCGCTTTCGTCAGTCATAGTCGAGAGAGTCCCCTTCGTTTCGTGTGGAGAGAGTTGGAGACACCGGAACAGAGGGAGCGAGGAGTGCGTCAGTGCCGTCGTTAGTGAGCATCAGCGCTCTCCGGTGCGTCCAGTTGAACCACATGAACCGTACCGTGAGTCGATATTAAATATTTCGGTACACCACCCATGAAACATATATGTTGTCATATTTATGATTTCTCCCGCATGGGTTCCGTTGTCGTAAAGAGGACTATAGCTTCAGTTTCACTGGGTTAGACGGGCATGGTACGGCAGGGGAATGAGTGGAGGGGAGGGAAGCCATGGAGTGGTTCCGGGAGCTGGTACGCTGTGTGAACACGACTGGTGGTACCACGGAAGGACGGGACCTGTAGGACAAAGCGACCGTAACGGGCCAACCCCCCCACCCCTTCGTTTCCGGTGGAACGGGAAACAGGCCCGGGGGGAGGGGGTGAGGGGGGCGAAAATGTCCTCTAGTAAGAAGAAAGGTTTAATACACTACCTCAAAAACCAAAGCCGTACTAGATAAAACAAATTTCTAGTAGAGGGTAGTGTTCAGTTTTCTAGTGTCTAGGCCGTTCTAACTAGTGGTATCGCAAGTCGCGCCGATTTGAACAGCTGGTCCGCTCCCGATTTGATCGGTAATTCTCCACCCCCTCCCCAGGGGAGTCTGTCGTTCCACCTGAAACAAAGGGGTGGGGGGCTAGGATGGTCCACCCCCAATCCGAATCGCTGGGTTTCGGATGACCGGACTCCACCCGAACAGTTCCCGTCACGATCGCATCCGCGGAAACGCGCACACGCTGATCTGTGCTATGCCTCCCCATGTCAGAAAAAGGACTAATGTCTGACGTAGGCTTAAGTGAATTCGCCTATCTTTTACGGGCAGAGCCGCCATACCGGACGACTCCGGGCGGCGGGAGGATAGGATGGGATTGTTAACAAACCTCAAAGATAGCATCTCACGCGCGGCATCGACGCTGTTCTCCGAAGAGGATCCGAAGCGGATCGGTATCTACGGCCCGCCGAACGCCGGCAAGACGACGCTGGCAAATCGCATCGCACGCGACTGGACCGGCGACGCCGTCGGTCCGGAGAGTCACGTTCCACACGAGACTCGCCGTGCGCGCCGAAAGGAGAACGTCGAGATCGAACGCGACGGGAAGAAAGTGACAATCGACATCGTCGACACGCCGGGCGTGACGACGAAGGTCGATTACACCGAATTCCTCGAACACGACATGGAGAAAGACGACGCCGTCCGTCGCTCCCGCGAAGCGACCGAGGGCGTCGCCGAAGCGATGCACTGGCTCCGCGAGGACGTCGACGGTGTCATTTACGTGCTTGACTCCGCGACCGATCCGTTCACGCAGGTCAACACCATGCTCATTGGCATCATCGAGAGCCAGGACCTTCCGGTGTTGATCCTCGCGAACAAGATCGATCTGGAGGAGTCCTCCGTCCAGCGCATCCGAAACGCCTACCCCCAGCACGAGACGATTCCGCTGTCGGCGCTCGAGGGAGACAACATGGACGAAGTCTACGACAAAATCGCGGAGTACTTCGGGTGATATAATGGCAGAAGTCAAAGACCCAGACGACGGCGTCCAGATCGACCTCATCAGCGGCGAACGCATGGCCGGACTGGCCTCGATGGAGAAGATCCGAATGATTCTCGACGGGGTTCGTGACGGCAACATCGTCATCCTCGAAGAGGGACTCTCCCCCGACGAGGAGTCCCGCCTGATCGAAGTCACGATGACGGAGATCAGCCCCGACGAGTTCAACGGCATCGAAATCGAGACCTACCCCAAGTCCGAGGCTGCCGACGCTAGCATCCTCGACCGGCTGATGGGCAAACAGTCGACCCAGAAGCTGACAGTCATCGGGCCGGCGAACCAGATAGAGACGCTCCATAAGGACGAAACGCTCATCAGCGCGCTCGTCTCCCGGAAATAATGCCCCACCAGTGTACGGACTGTGGCCGTGGCTTCGACGACGGGTCGAAGGAGATGCTCTCGGGCTGTCCCAACTGCGGCGGGAACAAGTTCCAGTATCAGCCCGAGGGGGCCGACATCTCCGAGACGCCGGACGCGGAGCCACCGGAACCACCGGGACCTGACAGCACTGTCGCCCGTACCGTCGGCAAGACCGCCGCCTCGGTACGTGACTTCGTCAGTGGCTCCGCTCCGGACGGCGACCGTCCCGCCGAACAGTCCCATCTCGACGCCGACCGGTCGGCTGACTCACAGCCGAGTGACCCATCCCACACGTCCGGCTCGCCGTCGACCGAACCCGACCGCACGTCTGCGGCTGAGGATTCAGCCCAGGCCAGTGCCCGCGGCGATATCGTCGAACCGGACGAACTCCCGTCCGACGCACCGTCGGCGTCCGAATCAGAACACCAGTTCCGCCCTGTCGGTGCGGACCCTGACCCACCGGCGGAACCAGAGCAGGAAGACCGACCCGACCTGGAGGAACTGCGCGCGGAACTCAACGACCAGTTCGAGTCGATCAAGGTACTGGAACCCGGCCAGTACGAACTGAACCTGATGGAACTGTACGACCGCGAGGAGTACATCATCGCGCTGCAGGAAGACGGGCACTACTCGATTCAGGTCCCCGAAACCATCCGCTCCGAGTGACCGACACGGTCTTCTCGCCGCTTTCACCCATTCGTTAGCCCGAATTACGCCGTAGAACGGCTGCACACTCCATTGAGTATCAACGCGGGCACAACCATTATATAATATGCCGTGGATGCTTCGGATAACGCCATGAGCCACCGAGAACTCTCGACATCGGATTCACACCTCGAAGAGTGGGCGTCACTCCTCGGTGCTGATATCGACGACGACGGGCGCGACAGCGACTTGCTTGACGACCAGGACGACCCCGCTTGACATCCTCTCCGCCCTGAAGGGCGAAGATTCCCGACTGCCGTTGGGATATTGTGGTCTACGGGACAACCTGTTCTTGTGGGCGTAATCTGCCCGTTGATTTATCGAACAGGCGCACCGATGGCTGTGCCAAACAGCCGTTACTCCTATCCTGTGACGGACTCGGAGTTACCGTCGCTCGCATATTCTCCGCCGCATTCAGATCACTGTTCGCAACCAAATCACACTCTGAACACACATACAACCCGCGCTCAACACGGTTAGAATCCGCTTCTGTGCCACACTCACAGCATGTTTTCGAGGTTTTTAATCCGCCTTCGGGAACGCGCTCTATACTGATGCCGCGTTCTTCGGCTTTGTATTCAATGTGGCTCAACAGCGTTTCAAACGCCCAATCGTGCAGCCGCTTGTTCCCGTGGCGTCCCCAATCAGAGTCGTCACGAATCTTTTTCGGATGACCTATTGCTATCGTCCCGACATTGCGAGTGGCGCATTGCTCCACAATATCTTTCGATAGTGCGTGCAAGAAATGGTCTTGCCGCCGGGACTTCTTTTGTCGAAGTCGCTGTGCCTCATTGCTCGGGCCGTTTTCACCCTCTGTGTTGTATTCTTCATGACGGAAGTAGTGAGTATCTTCTTTCAGGGCGTTGCCCGGATACAATAGCGTCTCGTCACCGATAGAGACAGCCGCCGTGTTGCAGATACCAAGATCAACACCAGCCGTCTTCTCGCCGGGACTCTCCGACGTTTCAATCTGCATTTCGCAGACGAAATGCAGTTCCCACTGGTTGCCAGTCCAGACAGAACGCACCGTCTGGACGGTTTCAACATCGGAAAGCGTCTGGTCGTCTGCTTGGATCGTGTATTCACAGAGGATGTAGTCTGCGGCGTACCGAGACTCCTTCATATTCGTGCCCTTTGAGAGACGAACGCGGTTGTACTCGGTATCCAGTTTGAAGCCCTTATTTTTCCACGTCACGGTTGAACGCGGGTGTTCGTCGCCGTGTTTGCGATAACCGGGCGGATTCGCGTCAGGATCGTCCTGCTCGTACCACGAGACGAACGCCTCACCAAGTTCTTGGAGAACTCGTTGACTGGACTGAGAATGTAGGTCCGCGTAGCGTTCGTGATTTTTGAGGTACGAGCAGAGTTCGTCGGCGCTTGGGATATGGTCGATAGCGTCCCAAACACGAGAGATTGTCCATCGCCCGATGTTCCAGAGTTTGCTGGCGGCGAAGCCATGCGAATCAAGGTCGTCAGAGACTTGCGAGTGATTAGTGACACTCGCTTTCAGTGTCCGAGTGACGACCTGATTCGACACACGTAAGCATAGTATTATTACTTATATAATTGTTCGGGTGATGTCTAATAGTGGAATATCCAGCCGTAGCTACGGGTGTAGCATGACGCCAATTTGTCGGATTCATGGCCGCCGTGAACGGCGAGGCTTTCTCCTCGTTTTCCCGTAACGATCACGGTTCGTCAGGGAGCACCTCTCGCAGTTACAGCCACGTCTCTCACACCGCTGGCGAGGCGAAAAATACAGCTCGGGACGGATACCGTCCCGAAACCCGTCGGTCGCGAGCGATACCGGGTTACGAGATTTTGTTGTACTGGTCGGAGAGCTTCTCGGCGGCGTCGGCCATCAGGTCCTGCTCGTAGTCGTCGAGGTCCCACTCGACGATTTCTTCGACGCCGTTGCTCCCGAGACGGACCGGGACACCGAATGCGGTGTCCTCGTGCCCGAACTCGCCTTCGAGCTTGACCGACGCCGGTAGCACTTCGCCGGTGTCGTGGAGGATAGCTTCGACCATGTGGGCGACGCCGCGTGCCGGCCCCCACTCGGTCGCGCCCTTGCGCTCGATGACGTCCATCGCCGATTCCTGCAGGTCGCCCAGCAGCGCCTCCTTCTCGTCGTCGCTGAACTCGGGGTCGGTGCCGTCGACGCGGACCTTCGAGAACACGGGGACCTGTGCGTCGCCGTGTTCCCCGAGAATCGTCCCTTCGACGTTCTGAACCGGCGCGTCGAACTCCTCGCTCAGCACGTAGCGGAACCGCGCGGAGTCCAGGCGGCCGCCGAAGCCGATGACCTGCTCGCGCGAGCGGTCGCCAGCCTCGTAGAGGTGGCGGTTGAGCAGGTCGACGGGGTTCGACGTGGTCAGCGAGATATAGTCGTCGTTGTGCTCGTCCAGCGAGGACTGGATGTCCTCCATGATCGGCGCGTTGTCGCCGGCGAGGTCGATACGGGTCTGGCCGGGCTGGCGGGGGATGCCGGCCGTGATGACGACCACGTCGGAGCCGGCGGTGTCCTCGTAGCCGCCCTGGCGGACACGCGTGTTCGAATCGTAGGCGATGCCGTGGTTCGTGTCGGCGGCCTGCCCGACCGTGTCGTCTTCCTTGTCCGGGATGTCCACGAAAACGACTTCGTCAGCGATGTCACGGAGCGCGATGTTGTACCCTGCGGCTGCGCCGACTGTGCCGGCTGCGCCGACTACGCTTACCTTTGTCATACCATTCGGAAAGGCTCGGGCGCGAACGTTAAACGTGTCGAAACCCCGATTCCGCCGCACAGCGTTCAGGCAATACCGACATCTCGCACCCGTAAACTGTTTTCAGCCCCGTGGCGTTGTGACTTGTATGAGCGACTTCGACAAGGAAGCCGAACGCGAGAAACTCCGCGAGAAGTTCGAGCAAGAGGAGGACAACCGGGCGGCGACAGAGCAGATGAGCGAACTCCTGTTGAAGGGCGCGACGATGACGAACGCCCACTGCAGCGAGTGTGGCGACCCCATCTTCCGCTACGACGGCCAGGAGTTCTGCCCCAGCTGCCAGAAACCGGTCGCTCGTGATACGCAGGCCAACGGCACGGATGCGTCGGACGCTCCCGAACAGGCGGGTCAGAGCGATGACAGTGACCAGATTGAGGTCGCCGACCCCAGCGACGAGGCCCGCGTTCAGTTCGGCGACTCCGACGAGGGGGCAACCGAAAGTGCGCCGGACGCGACGGACGAATCCGGGGCGACGCCGTCGACGAGCGACCCGGCCGCTCCACCCGAAGCGGGGGGTAGCCAGACGCCTCAGCAGTCCGGCCACTCGGAGCCAGCGACACAGACCGCCCGAACAGGCGTTTCATCGGAGCAGGACCGGCAGACTGCAAACGAACAGCCGTTTGAGACGGAGACACAGAACCCCCCCGTTTCCGCTCGACAGACAGTCCCGTCCGATAGCAATACCGACGATATTGCGGCGAATATGGACGCGGCGTCGGCGCTGCTAGCCGAGACTGCCCACCGTTTCGCCGAGCGTGCGGCCGCGACCGAGAACCCGCGCGAGGCTCGCGAACATCTACAGGCAGCCCGAGAAGCAGCGGAAGCGCTGGACGCGGCGCGGTTCTGAACGGAGCCCTAGCTACGGGTCGTAGTCGCTGGCGATAACTTCTCGAATCCGGTCGGCGGTCACGTCGCCGATGCCGGACACGCCCAGCAGGTCGTCTTTGTCGGCGGTCATCACCGCCTCGACGCTACCGAAGGCTTCCAGCAGCGTGCGCGCGGTCACCGGCCCGACTTCGGCTATCGAGGCGACGACGTACTCCTGTTGTTCCGGGAGCGTCTTCGACTGTTTCTCCCCGTGAACGCTCACCTCGCGGTCGGCCACCTCCTGTTCCCGTTCGGCGATGACCTCCAGCAGGTCGGCGGTCTCGTCTTCGTCGCTGGTCCGGAGGACACTCGCGCCGAAGTCGACGGCCAGCGACGCGAGCGCCCCCTGAATCGCCTTGTGGTGGACGTTACGCGCGCCGAAGAGGTCCTCCCCCTCGATAACGACCACGGGCCGGCCGTAATTTCGCGTGGCGTCGCCGACCTGCTCGAACATCGACCGGTCGCCGCCCGTCAGCGTGTCCATGAAATCAGCGACGGTCTTGCGCTCGACGACCACGCGGTCCGAGAGGACGTAGTCGCCGACGGCCAGCGTTTCGAGTCGGGTCTCGATACCGTCCCGCGTCGAGAGGTCCCGGGCGATGTTCGAATCGAGCTCCCGCTGGTCGGCGACGATTTCGACGGGGTCGTCCTCGTCGTCGCGGCCGGCGCTGGCGACCGTTCCCTCGTCGGCCGCTGTCCCAGCGGTCCCTTCGCCACCTGCAGTCCCGGTGTCTTCCCCGTCGCTCTGCGTCGCGTCCCCGTCGACTTCGGCCGCTTCCGACGGGTCGTCTGCGAAGGCGTCCAGCCCGGCCTGCCCGTCGCCGTCGTCGTTTTCACTGGTTGATTTGTTAGCTGCGCTACCCCTCTCGTTTCCAGTGGAACCCGACTGCACTGTTGCGGTTTCCTCCTCCCCGGTTCCACTCGAAGCGGTCCCCTCGGCGTCCTCGTACTCGTCGAGACCGGTCTGGTCGAGGCGGGCTTCCAACTCGCCGGCGACGCTTTTGAGCTCGTTCAGTTCGCGTTTCATCCGCTTCTGGTCGTTGCGGGCCTTCCAGAAGTACGCCTCGTCGCGGGTGTCCTCGGCCAGCAGGACGACGACGCGGCCCTCGGCCTGTCGGCCAGTCCGGCCCTTCCGCTGGATGGCCCGAATTGCGGTCGGCACCGGTTCGTAGAACAACACCAGGTCGACTTCCGGCACGTCCAGCCCCTCCTCGGCGACGGATGTCGAGACGAGCACCTCGAAC
The DNA here is from genome assembly GCF_037078395.1 of Haloarcula sp. CGMCC 1.6347. Taxonomy (NCBI): domain Archaea; kingdom Methanobacteriati; phylum Methanobacteriota; class Halobacteria; order Halobacteriales; family Haloarculaceae; genus Haloarcula; species Haloarcula sp. CGMCC 1.6347. Next base: position 1,238,706 of record NZ_JAYMGX010000002.1, on the reverse strand, counting down.
TCGCCGTCCCGGAACCGGTCCAGCGTCTCCTGTTGCTGGCTCTGGCTCATCCCCTCGCTGCCGTCGGTGTCGCTCTGACCGACGAACTTCTGGGTCGTGAAGTGGTCCGAGAGGAAGTCCACGAGCGTCTCGGCGGTGTCCCGCGATTCGGTGAAGACGATGACGCGCTCGCCGTTCTCGATGCCCAGCGTCTCGGCCAGCAACATCCGGGTCTGTCGGAACTTCGGATGCAGGTCGTCGTAGTCACTGGCCTTCCGCATCGCCTCGCGGACCTTCGGCTCGCTGACGAGGCGCTGGTCGGCCTTCGACGCGCCGGAGGAGCGGGCAGCCTCCTTTAGCCGCTCGAAGTACCGCCGCAGGGACTCGACGCTCTGCGTTTCGACGTACGTGACGGCAGTCCGGAGCTTGCGGACCTCCGCGAGAAAGCTCATCCCCTGGTAGCCCTCGCTCTGGTCGTTGTTCATCAGGTCCCGCAGTTGCCCCTGAATCTGCTGGATTTCGCGCTCGGAGATGTCCGCCGAGGATTTGTTCGTGACGCCGAGTTCCCGTAGTTGGTCCAGCCGGTCTTCGATGACCTCGTTGATCGCGTCGCGGATCTCGACGACGACCTCGGGCAGTTCGATGCGGTTCCAGTCGACGCTGGTGTCGTGGGTGTACTCGGCCACGTCGGCGTCGTTCTCGGTCATCACCGCGACTTCGGACAGGCCGAGGTTCTCACACACTTCGAGTATCGCCTCCTCGTCGTCGCCGGGGGAGGCGCTCATGCCCGTCACAAGCGGGTCTTCGGCGTCGGCGTGGTAGCGGTCAGCGATGTAGTTGTAGGCGTAATCGCCGGTCGCCCGGTGGCACTCGTCGAAGGTGCAGTGGGTCACGTCGGCAAGGGAGATGCGGTTGCCGACGAGGTCGTTCTCGACAACCTGCGGCGTCGCGATGACGATGCGGGCGTCCTCCCAGAGGGCGGCCCGGTCGTCGGGTCGGACTTCGCCGGTGAACACGACGACGTCCTCGTCGTCGATCTCCAGGGCTTCGCGGTAGAACTCGGCGTGTTGCTGGACCAGCGGCTTCGTCGGGGCCAGCATGAGCGCTTTCCCGCCGACGGCGTGCAGCCGTTCGGCGGTCACCAGTAGCGAGACAGTCGTCTTGCCCAGCCCGGTCGGAAGACAGACGAGCGTGTGGTCTCCGCTCGCCGTCTCCGCCAGTTCAGTCTGGTAGCGGCGGTTCTCCAGGAACTCCGGCGTCACCAGCGGGCGCTCGACGTGCTCGCCACCGGCGTCGGTGGTCGCCATTACCCACGCGTTCGTCCTGCCGGTGGTTAAGGGTTCAGATACCAGGGTGAAAGTGAACGGACGGCCTCAGAGGCCGAAGCCGGGCAGGTACTGGACGCCGACCCACATCGCCAGCGCGCCAAGCACCGGAATCGAGAAGTTGTCGTCGATGACGTAGCCGGCGATCCGGGGTTTGACGCCGTCGGCGAACGTCGCCGCGATACCGCCAAGCACGGCTGCCGCGGGGGGGACGAACGGGGCCGCAAGCAGCGTGCAGACGCCGAACATCACGAGCAGGACCCAGGCCTGTTTGACGTTGCTGGCATCAGCCGAGCCCAGCAGGCCGCTGATGGGGTCGCCGATGGCGAGCATCAACATCGCCGGGACGGCGACCGTCTCGGTCATACTCGGAAGCTCGACGGCGAAGGCGACGATGGCTATCCCGACGATGTACAGCGCGTAGCCGGCGGGGTTGTCCTGTTCGTACTCGCGGGTGAGCCGGTCGTACACCACCCAGTCCAGGCCGGTCGTCAGCCGTACGGCTTCGAGAACACACACGACGACGAGCGCCACGGCTAGGAATCCCTGTACGACGCGCCACGTAATCAGGTCCGGCCGCAGCAGATGCGCGAGCGGGACCGCCGCACCGGTGACGTGGACGAGCCGCCGGGATACCTCGTCGGCCATCTACAGGTCGGCGAAGGTCAGGTCGCCGGTTGCGAGCCGTTCGAGCCGGTCGGCGAGCCCGTCGATGGGGAGGCGTTTCTGCTCGGTCGTGTCGCGTTCGCGTACCGTGACCTCGCCGTCTTCCAAGCTCTCGTAATCTATGGTCACGCAGTAGGGCGTCCCCACCTCGTCCTGGCGGCGGTAGCGCCGCCCGATGGCCCCGGAGTCGTCGTAGGTGACCGAGAGACCGGCGGCCCGGAGGTCGTCGGCGATGTCGCTTGCGAGCTCGGCCATTCCGTCCTTGTCCATCAGCGGGAAGACGCCGACCGTGGTCGGGGCCTGCTCGGGCGGGAGGTCGAGGTAGGTCCGCTCCTCGCCGTCGACCTCGTCGGTCTCGTATGCGTGTGCGAGCACGGTGTAGATGATCCGGCCCACGCCAAAGGAGGGTTCGACGACGTGTGGGCGGATGTGTTCGCCGTTCTCGGTGACCTCGTCGACGCTGAAGTTCGTCTCCTCGACGGGGACGGTGTGGGACTCGCCGTCGACCTCGACGGTGACCTCGTCGTCATCGAAGGCGTCCGGGTTCCGCTCGGCCAGCGCTTCGAGCGCGTCGGCGACCGCGCCGGCGTCCCCGCCGAACTCCGGCCCGAGGTAGCTCATGTCGGGATCGACGGTCGCGCGCTCGACGGTGATCGGCTCGTCGTACTGCTTGAACACCGTGTAGTCCTCGCCGGAGTGCTCGGCGTGTTTCGAGAGGTCGTAGTCGCCCCGATAGGCGAAGCCCGTGATCTCTATCCAGTCGCCGTCGACCTCGCTCTCGGCGTCCCAGCAGTCGGAGGCGTAGTGGGCGCGCTCGCCGGCCAGGTGCTGTCGGTAGCGAAAGCGGTCCATGTCGACGCCGATGCGCTCGTACCACTCCGTGGAGACGCCCAGGTAGTAGGCGACCCACTCGCTCTCGACGATACCCTGGTCGACAGCCTCGCGGACAGTCAGTTCCTGCATCCCGCCGTCCTCGGACTCCTGTGCCGCGGCGGAGTACAGCGGCAGCGTCACGTCCTCGACCTCGGCCAGCGGCGGTTCGTCCTCCTCGGGGTCGATGAAGTGTTCCAGTTCGGCCTGGGTGAACTCCCGGACGCGGACCAGCGACTTCCGCGGGGAGATCTCGTTCCGGTAGGCTTTCCCGATCTGGGCGACGCCGAAGGGGAGCTGATTCCGGGCGTACTCCGAGAGCTGCGGGAACTCCACGAAGATGCCCTGTGCGGTCTCCGGGCGGAGATAGCCCGGCGACGACGACCCCGGGCCGATGTTGGTCTCGAACATCAGGTTGAAGTTGTCGACCGGCTGGTCGGCCAGGGACGTGTGACAGGAGGGACACTCGATGCCGTGGTCGGCAATGAGGTCCATCACCTCCTCGTTGGGGAGCGATTCGGCCTCCTCGATGTCCGTGTTGTCCTCGACCAGGTGGTCCGCGCGGTGGGTCGCCCCGCACTCGCCACATTCGACGATCATGTCGTCGAAGCCGTCGAGGTGGCCCGAGGCCTCGAAGACGGGCTCGGGCATGATGTCGGGGGCCGAAATCTCCTGGTGGCCTTCCTTGACGACGTAGCGGTCCCGCCAGGCGTCCTCGATGTTCGATTTCAGCGCAGCGCCCTGTGGCCCGTAGGTCCAGAAGCCCGCCGCGCCGCCGTAGGCGCTCGACGAGGGGAAGTAGAAGCCGCGACGCTTCGCCAGTTCGGTGAGGCGTTCGCCCTCGCTCATAGGCCTCGCAGCAGGTCGATATCCCGGACGATGCCGGTGAGCTCGTCACCCGACAGCAGCGGGATCTGTTCGATGTCGTGCTCGATCATCAGCTGTGCCGCCTCCTCGGCGGTGCGGCGCTTGTTCACCGTCACGACCTCGTCGGTCATGAACTCGCGGACGGGCTCGGCAGGGAGCTCGACGTTGCGAGTGGGCATGTACCGACCGCCGACGGCTTTGATGCCTTCCCAGGCCCAGTCGTCGTCCTGATTGGCGATGGAGTCGCCGGTGTCGTCCTCGCCCTCGACGACGCGGGCGACCGCGATGATATCGACCTCGGTGAGCATCCCCGACATGTCGCCGTCGTCGCCGAGCACGACGCCGTATGGGACGTTCGCGTGGGAAAGCTCCCGTTCGGCGACGGTCAGCGGCGTGCCTTCGTACACGCAGTTGATGTCGCGGTTGGCGAGATCACCGACGATCCTGTCGCCGTCGACGTCGCCGTTGGCGATGGACCGAATCACGTCGGTCACTGTAATGATCCCTTTGAGCTGGCCGTCGACGATGGGGAGGCGTCGCTCGCCGTCCTCGACCATCACCTGCGCGGCGGCTTCGATAGACGTGTCCTCGCTGATCGCCGGGACTTCCTCGACGAGCAGGGCTAGCTGGTCTTCGTCGGGGCTCTCGATGAGCGCATCGCGTGAAATAATCCCTCTGAACTCCTCGCCCCCGTCGGTCTCCTTGATGACCGGGACCGACGAGAAGGCCTGCTCCTGGAGGTACTCCAGTGCGTCATCACGGGTCCCAGGAATGGTGACCGTGACGACCTCCGAGCGTGGCGTCATAGCGTCTGCGACGTTCATACTGCCAGAACTTCCTTCCCGCATCTACTAAGTCCTTAACATCCGTCCGTTTTCGGCATCCGGGTAGCACGCCGGCCGGCCATCGGCTCTCGCCGACGACCGTGCAGACGCCTTCTCGGAAACCCAGGGACTGTGCCGCCTCGAAAACCCTTCGTCTTCTGCCATATTGATGTTCCGCATCTTGGTATGAACAGAACCACGGAGACAGCCGCTGATGGTTGATGTATAAGGCTCTGTGTGTACTGGCTCACGGACCATATCGTCCCAATATTGACAGGATACGAACTATTGTCAGACAGTTGGCGCTGGATCATACTCTTGCCCTCTATGGGTTTCGCTAAGTTTTTATATGGTTGTTACATATTATCATGCATGGAGTCGGATACTGTCGCTCCGGTTGAGATGGCCGCGGACGGAGACATCATGGCATCCGTCGAAGAGGGTCCAACGGACCAGTTTATCGTCGCTGACGTGACCCGAGACGACGCCTATCTCACAACCCCGCTCGCGGACGCTGCTTCGCTGCCGGCCTGGCGGTAGGGTGGCCCGGCCGAGGCACAGGTTTTCCGGTTAATTAACCCAGTCAACAGCCCCCGGCCGTGCCGTGGACGGGCCTTGGCGCTGGTTCTCGTCCCGGGGACTCGTAGCGAGGTAGTTTAAGGCGCTGTAACACGTTTGTCTATAAATGTCACAGGACGAGTACGAAACTGAACTGACAGGCAGTCGAACGGACATCGCGGCGGCGATACACGGCGTGGCAGACGGCGTGCTCGCAGGTGCTATCCGCCTGGAAGGCGGTGAGGAGGCTATCACAGTCGACACCCCGGAGTCGCTCTCGCTCGAAATCGAACTCGAATCGGACGACAACGAGGTGAGCCTGGAACTCGAACTGGAGTGGTCCGCTGCTACTGTGGACTCCACTGAGACCGGGGTGGCCGTGTCACCGGCCGAAGTGTCGACAGGAGTCGCGGCGGCCGATGGACAGTCGGACCCGGACGGGGAGACAGGGATCGACACGGCGGCAGAATCGGGAGTTGATGCGGAGGCGAAACCGGAAGACGGCGCAGCAACGGAAACCGACACCGACAGCCGTTCCGACGCCGCCGCTGTTCCGGCGGCCGCGGCCGACGCGTCGCAGTCGCTCGCCCGGTTCGAGGTGTTCCGCGACAGGCGCGAGGAGTGGCGCTGGCGGCTCCGACACCGAAACGGCAACGTTATGGCGACCAGCGGTGAGGGGTACACCCGCAAACACAACGCCTGGAAGGGCCTGCGCAGTGTGATGGCGAACTCACCGGAAGCGACTGTCGTCGACGAGTCCCTGGAGTAGGGGTGGCGACGCACGTACGCCACATCTGTTCTGTCGGGCAGCCACCAGCACCGACGCCGCTCCGTTCGGACGGAGAAAACAAGCGTTATGCCGCCCCAGTAAGTTCGATTCGGTATGAAGGTACTCGTTACGGACCCTATCGCTGATGCCGGTCTCACGCGGCTCCGTGAGGCGGGCCACGACGTCGAAACAGCCTACGAGGTCGAGGGCGACGCGCTCCTCGACGCGGTGGCCGACGCGAACGCGCTCATCGTCCGCTCGGGCACCGAGGTCACCGAGGAAGTGTTCGCGGCCGCGCCCGACCTCATCATCGTCGGTCGGGCCGGTATCGGCGTGGACAACATCGACATCGACGCCGCGACCGACCACGGCGTCATCGTCGCCAACGCCCCGGAGGGCAACGTCCGCGCCGCCGCGGAACACTCTGTTGCGATGGCATTTGCCACCGCGCGCTCCATTCCCCAGGCCCACGACCGCCTGAAAAGCGGCGAGTGGGCGAAAGGCGAGTTCCTCGGAACGGAGGTCAACAACAAGACCCTCGGCGTCGTCGGCTTCGGCCGCGTCGGCCAGCAGGTCGCCAAGCGGCTCGGTAGCTTGGGCATGGACATCGTCACCTTCGACCCCTACATCAGCCAGGAGCGCGCCGACCAGTTCGGCGCGGAACTGGTCGATGACCTCGACGACTGTCTCGCCAAGTCCGATTTCATCACCATCCACACGCCGCTGACTCCCGAGACAGAGAACATGATCGGCGAGGAAGAGCTCGCCGAACTCGAAGGCGGCTACGTCGTCAACTGCGCGCGCGGCGGCATCATCGACGAGCCGGCCCTGGCCGAGGCCGTCGAGGACGGCGTCCTAAAGGGCGCAGCGCTCGACGTGTTCGGCGAGGAACCCCTGCCCGATGACAGCCCGCTGCTCGACGTTGAGGACATCATCGTCACGCCCCACCTGGGCGCGTCGACGGAGGCGGCACAGGAGAACGTCGCCACCTCCACGGCCGACCAGATCATCGCCGCGGCCAACGGCCAGCCCGTCGCCAACGCCCTGAACGCGCCGTCGCTGGACGAGGCGACGTTCAAGCAGGTCGGGCCGTACCTCGACCTCGCCGATACTGCCGGTCGCATCGCCGTGCAGTTGTTCGGCGGTCACATGTCCGAAGTGCAGGTCACCTACGCTGGCGACATCGCCGAGGAGGACGTGGAGTACGTCACCGCCAGCGCGCTGAAGGGCGTGTTCGCACCCTCGGATCTGCAGGTCAACGCCGTCAACGCCCCGCAGATCGCCGAGGACCGGGGCATCGACGTGACCGAGTCCAAGACCCGCACCTCCGAGGACTACCAGAGCCTCATCACCGTCACCGTCTCCGACGGCGAGGAATCCGTCTCCGTCTGTGGGACCCAGTTCGGCGGCGAGGAGCCCCGCATCGTCCGCATCGACGACCACCGCATCGAGGCCGTCCCCCACGGGCACATGCTGGTCGTCCGCAATCGCGACGAGCCCGGCACCATCGGGTACATCGGGACCGTGCTGGGCGAGGCCGACATCAACATCGCCGGGATGTTCAACGGCCGCGAGACCATCGGCGGAGAGGCCCTGTCCGTCTACAACCTCGACGAACAGCCGCCACAGGACATCATCGAGCGACTCAACGGCGACAGCCGCATCATCGAGACGACCTACGTCGAACTCGGCGACGAGTAACACGCGGCGGAATTTTTCGAAAGCCAGTCGCGGGTTATTTGCTGTCGATAAGGCGCTCGTACCGGTCGACGACGGCCTGGCGGTGTTCGCGCTCCTGTTCGAGCGCGGTTTCGAGTGTCGCCACCTGCGAGCGCAACAGCGCGATCTGTATCTGATAGATCGTACTGGGCGTCTGTCGGGCCGATGGTGACGGGGAGCCCGACCGGTCCCCGGAGTCGAACGGCGGCGCTGAATCGCGGGACGAGGCCATACCCGTGACAGGACCGCCACAGGCAAAAACACCCGTCGGACGGCCGTCACGCGCCCGTCTGTCGACCTGATGAATCCGGGTGCTACTGTCGCTCACATGAAGTCCGCGATGCCCGACTGCTTGTTGTGGTCGTTCTCGAACACCGACTCGATTTTCCGTTCCAGTATCTTGAGCCGCTGTTTCGTGTAGTCGCGCGCGCCGAACTCGTCGGCGACGCGGATGGCCGTGTCGATGTACTTGTTGACCGACCCCTCGTGGACGGTGAGGTTGACGCGGCCGCCACACTCTCGGCAGTCGCCGGTCAGGGGCGCGCGGCGGAACGACTCCCCGCAGTCCAGACAGCGAGTCTCTTGCCGGGAGAACGCCCGGAGGTTCCCGATGAGGTCCGGCAGGAAGTGGTACTCGATGATGCGCTCGGCCACGTCGCTCTCGACGACGGCCCGGAGTTTCCGGGAGATCTCAAGCTGGGCGTCCATCTTGTCTTCCATCGACCCGAGCGTCTTGTACGCCGAGAGGTCCGGCCCGGCGGCGATGTTCGCCGTGTCGTGGGTGTGGCGGAACTCGGTGTACTCGCGGTCGGTCCCCAGCGTCTCCTCGGCGATCTTCATCACGTCCTCGACCTCGGTCGGGTCTTTCATCTCGCGGGTGGCCTCGTAAAACTCCCGAGGGTAGGACGCCATGATGTCCATGTTGTGGGCCTCGTCGTCGATCTCGCTGGGGTCGATGCGCGAGGACATCACCAGCGGGGCGTCCATCTGTCCGCCGCGCTGGTTCGGGAGGTAGGACTTCGAGAAGTTCAGCAGACCGTCCATCAGCAACATTACGCAGTCCTCGTCACCGTCGCACTGGCCGACGTAGGTTCCTTCGACGGCAACGCGGTGCGTGTCGGCGACCGTGAGACAGTAGACGTGGTCCACGTCGCTTTCGACGTACTCGACAGTCTCGACGGTGTCCGTCGGGGCTGCACCGTCGGTGGCTGCCGTCGAGGCCTCGCCGCGTGCCGTCATCGTGGTCGTCTCGCCGCCGTCGTAGGCCGGGAGTTCGTCGCCGGGGGTCAGGTCGCTGGCCGGGACCTCCTCGATCCCATCGGGACCGGCCCGGAGCATCGTGTGGTCGGGCGTGACCCGGAGTGTTCGGTCCCCGACGGAAATATCGACGAGGTGGTCCGGTGCGGGGTGTTTCGAGACGGCGTCGACGGGCTGGCGACAGGGGCCGTCCTCGCCCAGCGACGACACGGTCACCTCGCCGTCGAGTTCCTGTACGAGCGTGCCGAAGTCGTCTTCCTCGGGGTCGTCCAGCCGGTCTTCGACCAGCTCCTCGATAGGACCGTATTCCCAGCTGCCGCCTTCGTCCTCATACCACAGTCGGGTGTCCGGGTGGAAGCAGTTCCGGCGTTTGGCGGCGTGGAAGTACGGATGCGCGTAGCCGACGGCGGCGGAGGTGAAGCCGACGACGCGGCCGACCGTCGCCGCGCTGGTGTGTGGGGCCATCCCGAACACGAGTTCGCCGACGAGGTCCTCGCGGTCGTCGAACTCGTAGAACCGCTCCAGCCCGTAGTACTGCTCCAGCAGGTCGTCGACGAAGCGAGCGGTCTGGAGCATGTGCTCGGCCGCGCCGTCGGAGAGGACGATGTCCTGAACCTTCAGCTCGACCAGTTGGTCGTCGTGGGTCAGCGGGTCGCCGTGGATGTCCTCCGTGTAGCCCAGGCCGCGGAGTCGCTCGGCGGAGACGTCCAGTTCCGCGGCCCGGACCGCCGTCACCGGCAGGTCCGTCATGTCGTAGCGGACGGTGCCGTCCTTGAACGCGGAGACGTCGTGTTTCGCCCGGAGGATCCCCTTCTCCATCGGCTCAGGGACTTTCTCCTCGGAGGTGAGCCCCTTGACCGCTTTCAGTTGCTCGAAGGCTGTCTCGCGCTCGCCGACGTTCTGCAGGGCATCGCGGTAGGCCTCTTGCAGGTCGAGCACTTTGTACTGGGTCGGCGAAGCGAGCGTCTCACAGCGCGAACACTCCGCCCGGCCGGACTCGTCGCGCTCGACCTCGGCCTCGCAGTCGGGGCAGACGTACACCGGCTCGGTGGTGCCGCCGCAGTCGACACAGTTCGCCTGGTGGGTCTCGGTCCCGCAGTCGGGACAGCGCCGGCGGGCGATCTCCACCTCGACGCGGCCGGGCGTGTCGCTCATCCCGTCGGCGTGTTTCGTCGCCTTGGCCACGTCACGCTGTGCGCCGCCGGCCTCACCGATGGGGCTGAGCGTGTGGACGGCCGGGGAGAGGTCCCGCCGCTCGGATTTCTCGGGGCGACCCATCCGGTTGCCGATGCGGGTCGGGGCGCGCTCACGGACCTGAAACGGCGCGATCTCGTTGATGGCTTCGATGGCGTTCTGGCCGTCTTCGCGTTCGGCGTCCTCGGCAACCCCGATTGCGTCGAGCGACTCGCTCTCGCCGTAGGTCTTGGCGCGCTCGGAGAGGTCCGCAGGCGTCCAGTCCCGCTCTAACGAGCGGGAGAACCCGAGTGTCCGCACCAGCGGCACCCAGTCGGTGACGGTAATCGTGTCGTCGTCTTGGGTGTGCTCGACGAGGAGGTGTTCCAGCGTCTCCTGGACGGCATCGGTGCGGGGCAGGACGAGCGCGCCGTCGTCGCTGTACGTCTCGCCCGCTGTACCATTCACCTCCGGGTCGGCGTACGCGCCGTCGGCCTGTGCGACCTGTGCATCCTCGACGGCGTCGGCGAGCGCACACACCTGGTCGACGCTCACGTCGTGCCAGAGGTAGGTGTATTTCGGGTGCAACGGGGCGTCGTAGTCGGTCGCCCACTCGATGGCTTCCTCGGCGCTCGGGTCGGCGAGGTCGACGTGGGGCGAGTCCTGCATCGCCTGCACGTCCGCGCCCGCGGCGTCGAGGTCCTGTTCCCACCACTCGACGGTGTAGGAGGCCGGCGCGAGCGGGTGGTTGTTCTCGACGAACTCGCCGTAGTTGACCAGGTACTCGCCCAGGTCGAGTATCTTCTCGACGCCGTTGCGGACTTCCAGCGCCTCCTCGGCGTCGTCGATGCGGCGCACGTCGCCGTTGGCCAGGCGGACTGTTGGCCCCTCGATGGTGTCGACCGGCACGACGCCAGCGGCTTTCCCCGGCCGCTCGGTCTTGATCTGTGTGCCGGTCGCGAGGAAGTCGTCGACGAGATGCATCGTCGCCGGGTGGACGCCCGCGGTCGCGAAGCCGTGGTTGCGCGACCGCCCGTAGCGAAGCCGGAACCCGCCCGCCTTCGACGGGTGGGAGAACACCGGTCGGCCGGCGATGAGGTCCCGGAGGTATTTGTCGGCTGGCTCGACGCGGGGCGGCCCCGACTGCTCGTCAGCGTCGTCCTCGCCGCCGTCGTCCGCTCCCTCGCTCGCGTCGTCTCCACTCGCGTCTTCCGAGCCGTCCGCCTGGTCGGCCTCGTCCTTGCCGATGGTCCCGTCGATGAGATCCTGCAGCCACGGCCAGTCGACCTCGTCTAAGTTCCGGGTGTAGCGCTGGATCTTCGGCGCTTTCAGGGCAATCCCTTCGGCCAGTACCAGACACATCCCGCCACGCGGCGAGTTCGAGTCGACACGTTCGAGGTCGCGATACCCGGACACCTCCTCGTCGCCGGTCGCCTCGCCGTCGAGCATGATGGGCATGTGCTCGGCGATGAACTTCGTCTCCTTCTCCTTGGGCGAGTACTGCAGGCCGGTATCCTTGTCGTAGAGGTCGATCTCCTCGGCGTAGCGGCCGATCTCCTCCTCGCGGGCCTTGTACTGGTCGATACCCAGCAGCGCGCGGGCGTAGTCGGCGACCAGCACCGACAGCGCTTGCGCGGTCCCGCCGGCGGAGCGGATCGGGCCGGCGTAGTAGACGTTGATGAACTCCGTCCCGTCGTCGTTTTCCAGCAGTTCGACGCGGTCGATGCCCTCTATCGGGGCGGCGACGACACCCTCGGTCAGCAGGGCAACGGCGGTCCGGACCGCCCCCTCGACTTTCCCTTCGCGGCTGTCGTAGTCGCCGACAGTCCCCTCGACGAAGTCCTCGACCAGTTCCAGCGCGGCCTCCTCGCGGGACATCTGCCCCTCCAGCTCTCGAACCCGCTCGGCGACGCCGTCGATGCCGAGGATGTTCTCGACCCGGTCGGCCATGTCGCGCGCGGTCGGGATTTCGACTTCTGGCTTCGGGTCGCCGCCGCGCTCCTTGGCCCGTTCGGCGACGTCGAAGGCGGCTTCGAGCTGGGTTTCCAGCGTCTCGAAGTACTGTTCGTCGGCCTCCCGCATCTTAGATGTTCCAGAGGTCGAGGTCGGTCGGCTCGTCGTGCTCCCGTTCCAGTGCCGTGTCGAACCCGCGGACGTACAGCTCGCCCGCCCAGACTGTGCCGGCGTTCAGGTGGCCGGCAATCGCTTCGCCGTCGGGCCGCGAGAGAACGGCGTGAGTGTGGGCGAACCGCTCCCCGTCCAGCTGCGAGATGTTGCCCATACAGGCGGCGACTTCCAGCGGTTCGTCGAAGGTCAGCGAGTCGTACTCGGTCCGGTCCTGGTCGTAGAACATGAGCTCCGCGTCCTGGACCGCCCCGAGCCCGTAGAAGAAGCCGGCGTCGATGCCCTGTTCGTCCGCGAAGGCCTCGATTTCGCCTCGCCAGTCCGCGCCGTGTGCCAGTCGGCAGACGTACTCGGACGTACTGTCGACTTCCCGGTAATCCATATACGTACTCGATGGCAGGCCGCTCCAAAAGCGTTGCTTTCGGTGCGACCGTTTATATCCGAGGCCGGGATCACCGCCGCCGTGACGTAGCCACGACCCGGCGCGCTCAGCGATTGCGCGGCACACCGCGCCGGGACCGACCCGTGCCGCCTGTTCGCCATTGTGCCGGGACAGACGACCGACCGGCGTTACCCCGGCAGCGACACCCGACTGACCGGCTGGTTCCGGTCAGCGTCGTAGAACGAGAGTTCGTCGACGGTCCACCGGATCGGCTCGATGTCCCGCTCGACCAGCCGAGCGGCCGCGTCGCGGTCCCCGCCGCGGGCGACGGTTACGTGCGGGACGTACTCGTCGCCCTCCATGCCGTCGACGGGATCGAACCGCTCGCAGAGCCGCTCGTGCAGGGCGACAAGCCCCGGGCTCTCGACGGCGAGATACACCACCGGCGATGGACCGGTCACGGCCGTCTTGAACTGCTCGACGCCCGAAATCCGCGCCTCGAACGCCGGCTGGCCGCGAAGCGCCTCACGCCCCTGCGCTTCCAGTCGCGCGTAGGCCGCGTGGTCGCCGCCGCCCAGTCGCTTGGCGACTAACGTGTGCTCGCCCCGACCCCGCCGCTGTGCGAGCGGCAGTTCGGCTGCGAGGTCGGCCGCCAGCGACGTGACTGCCGACGGGAGCGGGACGTTGATGCTGTACACAGTGAGCGGGTCGCTCGCTGCGGGCAAAAAGAGCGCGGTCCTACAGCCGGTCGAGCAGCCACAGGACGATGAGGACGATCAGCACTACGCCGAGTATCGGCTGGAGCGGCCCGAGAAGCCACCCCAATACCCCCAGAATCCCACCGATAATTTCGAGCACTAACCAGACCACAACGAGGACGAGGACAATCTTCAGCAGTGTGTCCACGTCCAGTTTGGCTCTGTCCATGCTCGACAGGACTCCCTCGTGGGGCAAACCCCTTGTGGCTGTGGGGGCTGACCATTCGGGTGCGGCACGGAAGCGGCCTGTGATGCAAGGCCGCTGACTATCAGTTCACACAATCGGCAATAAACGATATACCTGCTGAGGGGATAGCCGCGGTAGGATGGGCCGGAGCGCTGGAACGCTGGTCGTCGTATTCGTCGCGATAGCACTGCTTGTACCGACAGCGACCGGAGTCGGTTTCGGCAGCCTCGGCCAGCAGTCCGTCGACGCGGACGTGGTCGTGATGACGGCGGACGTGAACCCCGATGGAACGGCCGACTGGACGGTCGCCTACCGAATCCGACTAGACGACGATAACGCAACGCAGGCATTCGAGGACCTGCGGGCGGATATTCAGGCCAACCCGTCGGCGTACACGGACCGCTTCGAGAGCCGGATGCAAAGCACCGCTGGGGCCGCGGAGAACGCAACCGGCCGCGAGATGGCTATCGAAAACGTCAGTGTGACCGCGCGCGAGGAGACGTTCGGCCAGACGTACGGCGTCATCACCTATCGGTTCCAGTGGACGAACTTCGCCGGTGTCTCCGGCGACCGCATCGAGATCGGCGACGCGCTCTCGGGGCTGTTTCTGGACAGCGAGACCTCGTTGACCGTGCGCTGGCCGGCGAACTACCAGGCTGACTCCGTCGCGCCACAGGCCGACGAACGGGAGAACGCCTCTGTCACCTGGCGGGGGCAACAGACGTTCGGGGAAAACGAGCCGCGAGTGGTCGTCCGTCCGGGGGACGCCGCTAGCGGGGAGGACGGATCGAACGGACTCCTCATCGGCGGACTCCTCGCGCTGGTTGGCATCGCCGTCGGGGCGTACGCCCTTCGGCGGTACGGCGTGCTCGGCGGCGGTGAGCCGGCCGAACCGCCGGCGTCGATGGTCGAGTCGGATGGTTCCGAAGCGGAGACGGCCGCCGGCACGGACCCCGACGCTGGCGCACCGCCGGCCGAACTCTTGAGCAACGAGGAGCAGGTCCTGCAACTGCTCGAATCGAACGGCGGGCGGCTCAAACAGCAGCAGGTGGCCGGCGAACTCGACTGGACCGACGCCAAGACGAGTCAGGTCATCGGCGGCCTGCGCGACGAAGACAAGGTCGAGACGTTCCGTATCGGCCGGGAGAACGTGGTGACGCTGCCGGACACCGACGTGACTGGTGGGGACGGTGACGGGAGCGACGGAGCCGACAGCGGCGGCGAAACACAGTAATAAAGGTACCGACAGTTCACCCGAACCTATCACTTGATACGGTCGCAGTACTGCGGTTTTAATTCGGCTTAATCGGCGCTAACCCGGCATCATTGACTCCTGTTTATAGGGTGTTCGGTGGTCAAGTAACGGCTATAATGAGACGAGCCACTCCGGTAGTGCTGGCAGTCGTGCTCGTGGTGAGCACGCTCGCCGCGGTGCCCGCCGCGACGATGGCACAGGAGACTGAAACGATGACCGAACAGGCCGACGAGAACGCGACGGCCCCCGGCGCACAGCTGGCGGGCGTCGTCAGCGTGCAGGAAGCTGAACTTGACGGTGAGGTCCAGTCACGGACGTTCGGGATCCGCATCGCGCAGGCGAACACTGACGACGCGAAGGCGTCTGTCGTCGCCGACCAACTGAACGACTCCGAGGAACGACTCGCGGAGCTGGAACAGCGAAAGCAGGCGCTCGCCGAGGCCCGCGAGAACGGCTCGATGAGGGAGGGCGAGTACCGGGCGAAGGCTGCACAGCTCCACGCCGAAACGAAGAACGTTCAGCGACTGGCTAACGAAACGAACGAAACCGCCAGCCAGCTCCCCGCCGAAGCCCTGGATAGGCAGGGCGTCGACGCGGCGGCAATCAAGACCCTCTCACAGCGCGCGAGCGAACTGAGTGGTCCGGAAGTCGCCGCTATCGCACAGGGTATCGCCGGGCCGAACGTCGGACAGCAGGCTCGACCTGACGCTGCCGGCGACCGCGGCGGCGATGCGGTGAACCGCTCCGAGGCAGACGACCGTCCCGGGGTCGAGCGGGAACGAACTCAGGCAGGTGAACGGACAGACGATATCGATGCCACGCCGGCCAACGAGACGGCCACCGATGGCGGTGAAACCGAGCCGCCGACCGACGTCGGGTCCGACACTGTCGACGCTGGCCAATAGCACAAAAGAAGGCGAAGATACTGTTTAACGCTCGTCACACAGCGGTCTGCGTGCCGCTACTGGCCGCTACGGGCGATGCGATGGCTACTGTGTCCATGTGTCTGGGGACCATACACACGCCACTACTAACACGGAAACTATTAGTACTCGAATCACACAGCAGGTAGTACATGACGCGGACCTCTCGCTCCACGATGCTCGCTGCGGACAGCGAGGGGTCCCTCCGTTTCTCCCCACGACGACGACGACCGGGCCGTTTCTAGGCCCACTACTACTTACTCTTCACTCGACAGGTTCGTTTCGTCGCTAGACGCCGTCGTCGTCGGTTCGATGGGATACTCGATCTGTTGTTCGATCGAGAAACCGACAGGCACACCACGGAACCAATTCAGAACACATCCATGCCAGAAGGAAACGGAACCGTCGCGCTCGCCTTCTCGGGCGGGCTCGACACGACAGTCTGCGTATCGCTGCTGAAAGAAGAGTACGGCTACGACGAGGTCATCGGCGTCACCGTCGATGTCGGCCAGCCCGACTACGAGTTCGAGGAGGCCGAGGAGACCGCCGAGGCGCTGGGCGTCGAACAGCACGTCGTCGACGCGACCGAGGAGTTCGCGGACCTCTGTATGGAGGCCGTCAAAGCCAACGCCGACTACCAGGGCTACCCGCTCGGGACCGCCCTCGCGCGCCCGGTCATCGCCAAGGCCATTCTCTCGGTCGCTGAAGAAGAGGGCTGTTCGGCCGTTGCCCACGGCTGTACCGGCAAGGGCAACGACCAACTCCGCTTCGAGGCCGTCTGGCGTGACTCCGACCTGGATGTTATCGCGCCGGTGCGCGAACTCGGACTCACCCGCGAGTGGGAAAACGAGTACGCCGCGGAGAAGGGCCTGCCCGTTGAGGGCGGCGACGGCGGCCGCTACTCCATCGACACGAACCTCTGGAGCCGCTCCATCGAGGGCTCCGAACTCGAAGACCCAAGCACTATCCCGTCGGACGACATCTACAAGTGGACCGACAACCCCTCCGACAAGGACGCCGAACTCGTCGAGGTCGCGTTCGAGGACGGCATCCCGGTCGCCGTCGACGGCGAGGAACTCGGCGGCGTCGAACTCATCGAGCAACTCAACGCGCAGGCGGGCGCCCACGGCATCGGCCGTACGGACATGATGGAAGACCGCATGCTCGGGCTCAAGGTCCGCGAAAACTACGAACACCCCGCGGCCACCGTCCTGCTGACGGCCCACGAGGCGCTTGAAGGCCTCGTCCTCACGCAGGAAGAGCGCCAGTTCAAGGCTCAGGTCGATCAGGAGTGGTCCCAGAAGGCCTACCAGGGTCTCGTCGACGCGCCGTTGACCGGCGCGCTCGAAGCGTTCATTGACGACACTAACGAGCGCGTCACCGGCACTGTGACGGTGAAACTCGAAGGCGGGCACTGCCGCGCCGTTTCGCGTGAATCCGACTACGCCGTCTACAGCGAGTCGGCGGCCTCGTTCAACGAGGAGGACGTCTCCGGCGGTATCACCCAGCAGGACGCGACCGGCGTCGCGAAGTACCACGGTTTCCAGTCCCGTCTCGCGAACAAGATTCTGAACGATGCGAAGAAAGGGGCCGCCGTGACGGACGGCAGCGGCGACCACGCCGCGAGCGAGGCCACGGAGGAGTAAGCGAATGAGCGACGGCGAGGACCACGAGACGGGAGACGCGAGCGCCGACTCCGGCGGTGAGGCGGTCGTCCGCCGCGACCGCTTCGCGGGCGGGCCCGCCCGGTCGTTCCTCTCCTCGCTGTCCGACGACGAGCGCATCTTCGCGGCCGACCTGGCCGTCGACCGCGCCCACGTCGTGATGCTGGCCGAACAGGAGATCATCGACCGCGAGACGGCCGGCGAGGTACTGGCCGCGCTGGCGGATGTGGAGGACGCGGGCCACGAGGCGCTGCCCGACGGCGAGGACGTGCACGAGGCGATAGAGAGCGCGGTCATCGAGCGCGTCGGTCCCGACGGCGGGAAGATGCACACCGCCCGCTCGCGCAACGACGAGGTGGCGGCCTGCATCCGCTACCGGCTGCGTGCGGACGTTCTGAACCTCGTCGAAACTGTCGTCGGGGCCCGCGAGCAACTCATCGAAGTGGCTCGCGCCGAGCGCGAGACGGTGATGCCGGGATACACGCATCTCCAGCCCGCCCAGCCGACGACGGTCGCCCACTGGGTACTGTCCTACGAGCAGGCGCTGCAGCGCGACACCGCACGTCTGCTCGATGCCTACGAGCGGGTCAATCAGAACCCGCTTGGGTCGGCCGCGTTCGCCGGGACGCCCTTCGATGTGGACCGCGAGCGCACCGCGGAACTGCTCGGATTCGACTCGGTGGCGGAGAACTCGATGGACGCCTCGGCGACCCGTGATTTCCTCGTCGAGGCCACCAGCGCCGTCGCAACGCTGGCGACGAATCTGTCAGGACTGGCCGAGGACGTGGTCGTGATGGCGAGCAAGGGCCACGTCGACCTCGACGACGACTACGCCTCGACGTCCTCGATTATGCCCCAGAAGAAGAACCCCGACACGCTGGAACTGGTCCGCGGTCGCACGGGCGACGCCGTCGCCGGGCTGAACGGCCTGCTGACCAATCTGAAGGGCCAGCCCCGGGCGTACAACCGCGACCTCCAGCGCGCCGGTCGCCACGCCTGGGACGCAATCGATAGCGTCACCGAGAGCACCGCGGTAGCCGCCGGCGCAGTAGCGACCGCCGACTGGCCCGCCGAAACGCTCGAAGCCGCGGCCACTGACGGGTTCGCGACGGCGACCGGCGTGGCCGACCTGCTGGCGATGGCCGGCGTGCCGTTCCGGACGGCCCACGAGGTCGTCGCCGAGGCCGCCGCGCAGCTGGGTCCCGAGGAAGACGCGCCCGAGTACGAGGCGCTGTCGGCTGTCGCCGAAGACGTGCTTGGCGAACCCCTGTCAGCCTACGTCGACCGCGAGGCGCTTTCGGCCGCACTCGACCCGACCGAAAGTGTCGCGATGCGGGACTCTCGCGGCGGCCCGGCCCCCGACGCTGTTGCCGAGCAGGTGTCGGTAGCAGCGGACGCTCTCGCCGCTGACCGCGAGGTACTGGCTGACCGCCGGCAGGCTGTTTCACAGGCGGCTGACCGCCGCCAGACGGAGGTGGACCGGTATGTTTGAGCGACCACCGTCCCCTCGTGGGACAATTATGCCATAATTCTGATATACGATTCAGAAACGTAGTGGATTCGGGCCTTTCACACCATTAGAGTGCTGTCTGTGTAGTAAATTTATTCTGATATGTTCGAAGGCTTTAAGTGGGTCCCTGTCACAGGATGAACTACAATGGCAGAATGCATCGAGTGCGGGGCGGACGTGTCCCTGCACGACAACCTCGAAGTCGGAGAGATCGTTGACTGTGCCACCTGCGGTGCCGAACTCGAAGTCGTCGGCGCCGACCCCGTCGAGCTCGACAGCGCACCCGAGCTCGAAGAGGACTGGGGTGAGTGAGGTGTTCGCGGTGGCGCGGCGCTCGACGCCGTACGTGACCGTGGCGCTCGACGCCGCGAGCCGCGAACCCACGGAGGACTCAGTATGAAAGTCGGACTCCTCTACTCGCGCATCCGCCGGGACGAGAAGCTCCTGCTGTCGGAACTGCGCGAGCGCGACCACGAGATCGAGAAGATAGACGTTCGCAAACAGCAGTTCAACATCCACGAAGCCCCCGAGGCCTTCGAAGATTTGGACATCGTCGTCGACCGCTGTCTGGCGACCAGCCGCAGCGTGTACGCGACGAAGTTCGCGAAGGCCTACGGCGTCCCCGTGGTCAACGGGCCAGAGGTCGCCGACACCTGCGCGGACAAGGTCAACAACAGCCTCGCGCTGGAAGCGGCGGGCGTGCCGACGCCCAACACCGACGTGGCGTTCACAAAGGATGCGGCGCTGGAATCCATCGAGAAGTTCGGCTACCCCTGCGTCCTGAAGCCCGTCGTCGGCTCCTGGGGTCGCCTGATGGCGAAGATCGACTCCCGCTCGGCCGCCGAGGCCATCCTCGAACACAAGGAGACGCTCGGCCACTACGAGCACAAGATCTTCTACGTCCAGGAGTTCGTCGACAAGCCCGGTCGCGACATGCGCGTCCTGGCCGTCGACGGAGAACCCATCGCGGCGATGGTTCGCTCCTCGGACCACTGGCTCACGAACGCCGCGAAGGGCGCAGAGACCGCCGAGTTCGAACTGGACGACCGCGCACTGGAACTGGTCGAGAAGGCCTCCGACGCGGTCGGCGGCGGACTGCTCGGTATCGACCTGATGGAAGTCGGGGTGTCGCAAAGCGACACCCAGGACGCGCGCGAGTTCGAGGACTACACCGTCCACGAGGTCAACCACACCGTCGAGTTCAAGGCGCTGAACGAGGTCACCGACGTGGACGTGCCCGCGAAGGTCGTCGACTGGCTCGAACAGAAGGCGGCGACGGAAGCCGACGCCGAGGTGACAGCATGACGTACACGGCGAGTGTCGTCGGCGGCTCCGGCTTCACCGGCGGGGAACTGCTTCGCATCCTCGATGGCCACCCCGAGTTCGAACTGGCCCAGGCCACCAGCCGCTCGAAGGAGAACAAGACCATCGGCCACTCGCATCCGAACCTCCGGCACTCGGACTTGCGGTTTTCCTCGCCGGCGGACCTGGAGTCGGTCGACGTGCTGTTCGCCGCGACGCCCCACGGCGTCTCGATGGAGCAGATCGATGCCTTCCAGGAGGCCGCCGGCACGGTCGTCGACCTCTCGGCGGACTTCCGACTCGATTCGGAGGCCCAGTACGACGAGTGGTACGACGGGCACACGCGCCCGGAACTGCTCGACCAGAGCGAGTACGCCCTGCCGGAACTCAACCGCGACAATCTCGAAGGGGCCGACCTCATCGCCTCCGGCGGCTGTAACGCCACGGCGACGATTCTGGGCCTGCTCCCGCTGTTCGAGGCCGACATCCTTTCCGGCGACGAGCAGGTCGTCGTCGACGTGAAAGTCGGCTCCAGCGAGGGCGGGGCCGGCGGCGGCGAGGCATCCTCGCATCCGGAGCGCTCGGGCGTCGTCCGCCCGTACGCGCCCACGGGCCACCGCCACGAGGCCGAGATTCAGCAGTTCCTCGGTCTCGACGTGTCTTTCACCGTCCACGCGGTGGACATGATCCGCGGCGCGAGCGCGACCTGCCACGTCTTTCCGGAGGGCCCGGTTTCGAAGGGCGACCTCTGGGGGGCCTACCGCGGCGAGTACGAGGACGAACCGTTCGTCGAACTCGTCGCCGGCGGCGGTGGCGTCTACCGCTACCCTGAGCCCAAGTCGGTCGCGGGGACGAACCGCGCCGAGGTCGGCTTCGAACTCGACCCCGGCAACAAGCGACTGGTCGTGTTCTCGGCCATCGACAACATGATGAAAGGGTCGGCGGGCCAGGCGGTCCACGCGGCCAACGTCGCCCTCGGCATCGAAGAGACGGCGGGCCTGGAGTTCCAGGGGCTCCACCCCGTCGGCGCACCGTAACCCCTGGAGTGATTTTCTATGACAGTCGTTATCAAAGTCGGAGGCGCTCGCGCGGTCGACCCCGCGGGGGCGCTTGCGGACGTGGCATCGTTAGTGGCCGATGGTGAGCGCGTCGTCGTCGTACACGGCGGCTCCACCAAAGTCGACGAGACGCTCGAACGGCTCGGCGTCGAGCCCGAATACGTCGAGACGCCGTCGGGCGTCGTCGGCCGGTTCACCGACGAGACCACGATGGAGGTGTTCGAGATGGCCTTCGGCCACCTGAACACCCAGCTCGTCGCCGGCCTCCAGAGCGAGGACGTCGACGCGGTCGGGCTCACCGGCGTCGACGGCAAACTGCTCTACGGACCGCGCAAGTCCGCAGTACGGGTCGTCGAGGACGGCAAGAAGAAGATTCGTCGTGGCGACCACTCGGGGACCATCAAGCAGGTCAACGGCGACCTGCTGGAGACGCTGCTCGACGACGGGTACACGCCGGTCGCTGCGCCACCCATGGCGGGAGATGACGACGGCGAAGTGATTCCCGTCAACACCGACGCCGACCGCTCGGCCGCGGCGATTGCCGGCGAACTCGACGCGCAGTTGGTGCTGTTGACCGACGTGGAGGGCGTCTACGCGGACCCAGATGACCCGTCGACGCTCATCAAGTCGGTCGAGACGGCAAGCGACTGGGCCGCCCTAGAAGCCGCTGCTGAGGGGTTCATGGGCCGTAAAATCATGGCCGCCGAGGAGGCGCTCGACGGCGGCGCACCCGAGGTCGTGGTGGCCGACGCCAACGCCGACGAGCCGATTCTGTCGGCGCTCGACGGCGACGGGACCCACGTCCACGCGAGCGCACTCGAACAGGACACAGACCAGACAGCGACGGAGGAACAATGAGCGGATTCGTCTTCAACGAGAAACCCATCCAGATCGAACGTGGCGACGGTGCCTACGTATACGACGACGGCGGCACAGAGTATCTAGACATGGGCGCGTCCTACGCCTGTGTCCCGCTTGGCCACGGCCATCCGGCGGTCCAGAGCGCCGTCAGCGAGCAGCTAGAGAAGATCACGTACGTCCAGGCGTCGTATCCGAACGCCGAGCGGACGGCGCTGTACGACCTGCTCGCCGACACCGCACCGGACCCCATCGACAAGACCTGGCTCTGTAACTCCGGGACCGAGGCCAACGAGGCCGCGCTGAAGTTCGCCCGGTCGGCGACGGGGGACTCGAAAATCGTCGCGACGATGCAGGGCTTCCACGGCCGGACGATGGGCGCGCTGGCGACGACGTGGAAGAACAAGTACAAGAAGCCCTACGAGCCGCTCATCGGCGACGTGGAGTTCGTCCCCTACGACGACAGCGAGGCGCTGGACGAGGCCGTCGATGAGGACACGGCCGCGTTCATCGTCGAACCGGTCCAGGGCGAGGGCGGCATCAACCCGGCCTCGGACGGCTATCTCGAAGCCGCACGGGAGATCACCGAGGACGCCGGGGCCGCACTCATTTTCGACGAGGTCCAGACCGGGATGGGCCGGACCGGTGCGCTGTGGAACTCACAGCGTGCCGCCGTCGCGCCGGACATGATAACCGCGGCGAAGGGGCTGGGCAACGGCCTCCCCGTCGGCGCGACGCTGTGTCGGGACTGGATCGCCGAGAACTACGGCTCCCACGCCTCGACGTTCTCCGGCGGGCCGGTCATCTCGGCGGCCGCCGGCGCGACCGTTTCGACCGTCATCGACGACGAGGTTCCCGCAAACGCCGCCGCGATGGGCGACTACCTCCTGACCGAACTGGAGGCTGCCATCGGCGACGAGGTGCGGGACATCCGCGGCGAGGGCCTGATGATCGGCGTCGAGGTCGGCCGCGGCGCGAATGCGGCGCTGAAGGAACTCGCACTGAACCATCAGGTGCTCGCGCTGCCGGCCGGCCGCACGGTCGTCCGCCTGCTTCCGCCGTTGACCATCGACGAGTCCCACGCCGACGCCGTCGTCGACGCGATGGCGGAGGTGGTGGAATGAGCGAAGCCGCGAGCCGCGAGGCCGACACGGAGGCCCGCGACCTCCTCGAAGCGGTCGTCCGCACCCCGTCGGTCTCGCGGAACGAGACAGAGGCGGCCGAACGACTGGCGGAGTTCTTCGAGGCCCACGACCGCGAGGTGTATCTCGACGAGGTCGGCAACGTCCGCGCGCCAGCCGACGACGGCGTCTTGCTCACCTCCCACATCGACACTGTCCCGGGTGACATCCCGGTACGCGTCGAGGAAACTGACGAGGGCGACGTGCTGTGGGGCCGCGGCAGCGTCGACGCGAAGGGGCCGCTGTGTGCGATGGCCGTCGCGGCCGTCCGCACCGGCGCTTCCTTTGTCGGCGTCGTCGGCGAGGAAGTCGACTCGAAGGGGGCCCGCTATCTGGTCGAGGACCGCGAGACAGCACCCGACGCCGTCATCAACGGCGAACCCTCCGGCTGGGAGGGCATCACGCTCGGCTACCGCGGCCTGCTGGCCGGAACGTACGTCGCCACCAGCGAGTCCGGCCACTCCTCGCGCCCGGAGAACAACGCGATTCAGGACGCTATCGACTGGTGGTCGGCGGTCGACGACGAGTTCGAGACGGACGAGTGGCACCCGGTCTTCGAACGGGTCACCTGCAAGCCCGTCGACTTCAAGGGCGGCACGTCCAGCGACGGACTGAGCGTCGAAGCGACGATGGACGTGCAACTTCGGGTCCCGCCGGAGTACAGCACTGACGAGATCCGGGAAATCGCAGACGGGTTCCTGGAGAACGGCACGGTCAACTGGGACGACAGGGTCGAACCGGTGATGCAGAGCCCCCGGACCAGCGCCGCCCGGGCGTTCCGGGCCGCGATTCGGCAGGCGGACGGCGAACCGACGCTGCTTCGCAAGACCGGCACCAGCGACATGAACGTCTACGCGAAGGTGTGGGACTGTCCGATGGTGACCTACGGGCCCGGCGACTCGGACCTCGATCACGCACCGAACGAGCACCTTCCGCTCGACGAGTACGACCGCTCCGTCGCGGTGCTCGAAACCGCGACCGAACGCCTGCTGGAGGACTGACATGGACATACTCGACGTCGACGACCTCACGACCGACGAACTGGCGACCGTCCTCGACCGCGCCGCGGCCATCAAGGCCGACCACGGCGGGGGGAGCCCGAGCGACCTGCTGGATCAGCAGACGCTCGGCATGATATTCGAGAAGCCGTCGACACGAACCCGGGTCTCCTTCGAGACGGGGATGACGCAACTGGGCGGCCACGCCGTGTTCCTCGGCCCCGACGACATCCACCTGGGCCACGGCGAACCGGTCAAGGACACCGCCCGCGCGCTCGGGCGCTACGTCGATTTCATCATGGCGCGCGTGTTCGACCACGCCGATGCCGAGGAACTGGCCGAATACGCCGAGGTCCCGGTCATCAACGGGCTGACCGACGATGCCCACCCCTGCCAGACACTCGCCGACCTGTTGACCATTCGCGAGCAGTTCGGCGACTTCGAGGACGTGTCCGTGGCGTGGGTCGGCGACGGCAACAACGTCTGCCAGTCGTTCGTCATCGGCGCGGCGATGGTCGGTCTCGACCTCACCGTCGCCACGCCGAAGGGCTACGGCATTTCCGACGACGTGGCCGACCGCGCCGCCGCCTTCGGCAACGCGCCCGAAACGACTCACGACCCCGACGCTGCTGTGGCTGACGCCGACGTGGTGTACTCCGACGTGTGGGTCAGCATGGGGCAGGAGGACCAGCGCGGCCGGAAACTCGAAGACTTCGAGGGGTTCCAGATCACGACGGACCTGCTGGAAGACCGGCCGTTCATGCACTGCCTGCCCGCCCACCGCGGCGAGGAGGTCACCGACGACGCCATCGAATCGGACAACGCCATCGTCTGGGCGCAGGCGGAGAACCGCCTGCACGCGCAGAAAGGGCTGCTCGTGTGGCTGTCTGAGCAGGCGTAGACCGTTCCGAGCGGAGCGAGGGGCGGCGTTTTCCCACCGAAAGACTCGTTTCGCTCCGCTCAGCAAAAACGTGGCCTAGAGAAACACCGACGAGGCCCGCTTGACGAAGTCCACTGGGTCTGACCTGAGCTGGTCGACGTACCTGAGCGGGTCGGACTTGACGGCTTCGATGGACATCCGACCGTTTCTGGCGACGCGGGTCAGATACCCCTGCTGGAGCATTCGGTTTTGCTCCTTGCTGTAGACTGGTTTGTTCGTCTGCATAGCGATCGTTCGGGCCTGGGAGTGTGAGCTCTCGATGAACAGCTTGGCGTCCGAAGATCCGTACACCTCGGCCTTGTACTCGCCGTGGTTGCCCGCGGCGACCCGCGTAGCCTTGTCCGGGTACTGCATCATCACCAGTTCGTCGTACTCGATTCCGTGCTCGTCGAGCCAGGCGGCGGTCTCGCTGCGATACTTCTCCAGTCGGCAGGTGACGATCTGCCCGATTTCCACCGAGGGAACACAGATCGGGTCGACAGTCGAGATAAACTCCCGGTATTTCGGCCCGTCGTCGTTCTCTTCGGGCGTCGGATCGCGACAGAGGATGCCGTCAAGGTCGACGCAGGAATCCACGAGGAAGTCGTGGTGCATCATGTTCCACTCGAATACCCTCGGGAACGGTAGGGTCTGGGCGTAGGTATCGACGAACCGCTCGGAACCCTCGTCCACGTACACAGCGCCGTAGTACACGTCCGCGGACAGATCAAACCCGTCAATGGTCGACTTCGCATCGGTCATTTCGCTCCCGGTGTAGACGGTGTCGTCGACGACCAGTATCGTCGAGAACTCCGAGAGGTCGAACTCACCGTCGTACCGTTCCCCCGTCTGTAGGAGTCTGCCCTCCCGCAACCCGTCGATATCCGTCATCGGGAGATTGAGATGCAGCGAAAGTAAGTTTGACACTAGCATCCCGCTTCTCGGTATTCCGACGATCAGATCCAGGTCGTCTGGTAGATCGACGATCCACTCCTGCGTATCAGCACTGAGGTGGTCGAAACTCCTGTAGTTCATTGGTTTCTGGGATCGGGAAGTATTAGCATCCTCGTCGTAGCTCGGACACCACGAGGAGAAATGCGCTTACTTCTTTTTAAAGTGACATTAGCCGGTGAGTATTAATGCTTTTGATATGTACTTCGACGAGACATTCTTATGCGTATATAGGTGATCTGTGGCAGCTCTGGTTCGTATGAGGACAATTTCCACCCGAAACAGCACCCTTTTCGATGTATTCGGCATTGTTTCACACAGTACTAGTTACTATTGGAATCCTGCTAGCTGGTCCCTCTAGCTGAAACAGTAACTATCCCTATATATTCGACAACTGTTCACAGGGGTCTGTTTCCCGATCCGCTGCCGACAGCTCGGAACCGGATGGAAGCGGACAGCGACGATTCCGTCGCGGTGAGGTTGAGGTAACGACCCAGTTTATCCGGGTTGGAATAATACAGAGGGGTATGTCTGTCAACCCCTCTCCGGACCAGTTCCACGAGCTGATGGTCGACGACGAACCGAACCTCTCGGACGTGATGGCCTGTGTTTTCGGCGTTCAGGAACACGAAGTACGGACGTACCAGACATTGCTTGAGACTCCTGCAAGCACCGTCGAGGAACTCGCTGACGAACTCGGTCGGGACCGCTCGAACGTCAACCGGTCGCTGTCGACGCTCCGGGAGAAGGGGCTCGCGACGCGGAAACGACGGTTGCTCGACGGCGGCGGCCACGTCTACCAGTACGCCGCGACACCGCTGTCGGAGGCCCGTGAACTGATGCACGAGACCCTCGACGAGTGGACTGCCGCGGTCCACCACCGCATCGACGAGTTCGACGCCAGCCCCAGCGAGTGACAGCCTCCGTGCCGTGAGTGCCGGTGGTATGGCCGACAACCGTCCGACTTTTGCCCACTGGGAGCATGGTCCCGACAATGGCTGACCTGCAACTCACCGACGACGTGCCGCCGGTTGCCGACGACGGCGTCTGGCTGGCCTGTATCGAGTGTGGTGAGACGTTCGCTCCCTTCGACGCGATTCGCTACACCTGCGACGACTGTGACGGTCTGCTCGAGGTCCGCTACGACGACCTGCCGACCTTCGACGAGTTCGAGGGGTCGGGGGTCTGGCGGTACAACGCCGCCCTGCCCTTCGAAGAGGGTGTCACGCTCCCCGAGGGTGACACGCCGCTGCACGAGATGCCGCGCCTGAAAGACGACATCGGCGTCGACGCGCTCCGCGTGAAACACGAGGGGATGAACCCCACCGGCTCGTTCAAGGACCGCGGCATGACCGTCGGTGTCCGGGTCGCCCAGGAGGTCGGCGTCGACCGACTGGCCTGTGCCTCGACGGGCAACACCTCCGCGGCGCTTGCGGCCTACGGCGCTCGCGGCGGGATGGAGACGCTCGTCCTCCTGCCCGCCGGGAAGGTCGCGGCCGGCAAGATCGCACAGGCGAGCCTCCACCGCGCGCGCATCCTCGAAGTCGACGGCAACTTCGACCAGTGTCTCGACATCGTGCAGGACCTCGCACAGCGCGGTGAGGCCTATCTCCTCAATTCGCTGAATCCCTTCCGTCTTGAGGGTCAGAAGACCATCGGGCTGGAGATCATGGAGGAGTTCTACGCCGACCACGGCGAGTATCCGGACCGCATCGTCCTGCCGGTCGGCAACGCCGGCAACACCGCGGCGCTGTACAAGTGCTTCCGCGAACTCGTCAAAGCCGGCGCAATCACCGAGGACCAGGTACCCAAACTCACCGGCGTCCAGGCCGAGGGGGCCGCCCCGATGGTCGAGGCCATCGAGAACGGGTACGAGGACACCCGCCGCTGGGAGGACGTGGAAACCCGCGCGACCGCCATCCGCATCGGCAATCCGGTCAACGCGCCGAAGGCGCTGCCGGGCATCCGGGAGACCGGCGGCACCGCCGTCGCCGTCTCCGACGAGGAGATCACCGAAGCGCAGCGCGACATCGCTGGGGAGGGCGTCGGCGTCGAACCGGCTTCCGCGGCATCCGTCGCCGGCCTCCGGAAACTCCGGCGCGAGGGCGAGGTCGGTAGCGACGAGTCGGTCGTCTGCCTGACCACGGGCCACCTGCTCAAAGACCCCGAGGCGGCCGCCGAGGCCGGGAACGAGCCGGAGCCGGTCGAAAACAGTACCGAAGCCGTGCTGGACCTCATCGAAGAACCGTCGTCGGTCGCCCAGACGGTTCGCCGACAGGCGTCGAAGGCCGCCGACGCGCCGCTGGTCCCGGCGCTGGTCGCCGGCGGCCTCGGCGTCGCGTACCTCTACCGAAAGTTCCTCTCGAAGAAGTAACGCCGGCGAGCGCGGTCGCAAACCGCTCCGCGGCTGTACTGATGCCTCCGGCGGAAAACTGACTGCACCGGCGCTCCGTTCGATATTTTCCTACCACCTACCCAGTAGAAATATCTATCTGCCACGGAAATAGCGAGCCGATGGACGAACGGACCCGTGGTGCGACGGGAGCGCCGTACCGGACCACTGCCGTCGAGACGCCGCTTGTACTGGCGACGCCACCGGCTCGGGTGGTGCTGTGACGGGCGTCTACGAACGGGCGCTGGGCGAGGCCGCGGCCGACCTCCATCCGAAGGTCCGCGACCGCTACAGTCTCGGCCCCGACGACGGGACCGTCTGTGTCGGCCGCGGCGAGATGGACATCACCCGCGGAACGCTGGTGCTGCCCGCGCTGTACGCGATGACGACGCAGAATATGCTGTTTCCCGAAGCCGGCGAGGACGTGCCGTTTTCGGTGACGACGGTGGCCTACACGACCGATGGCGGTCACGAGGCCATGACGACCCGCCGCGCGTTCGACTTCGGCGACACCACCCGCCTGTTCGACTCGCTGACCGTGTGGGACGCCGAGGCCGGGCGGCTGCTCGACTTCCTGGGGACCCACGGGCGAATCGCCAGTGAACTCCACCCGCGGGTCGAGGACGGTGCGCTCGTGGTGGCCGGCGGCCGGCAGTGGGCTCGGCTGGGTAATCGGTACGTTCCCCTGCCGGGGCCGCTGGCCGCCGATGTCGAGGTGCGCGACCGCTACGACGAGACCGACGAGCGGTACCACGTCACCGCGACCGTCGAGAACGACCTCGTGGGCCACATGCTCGGCTACCGCGGGACGTTCACACAGGAGCAGACCAGCGGTGACGGGACGCCCGACGACCTTCGAATCGTCCGCGGGCTCGACCGGCTCCCGCCGCGATGAGCGACCGCGCCGGCGGGTCCCGGCAGCCAGCGCCCGGCAGCGTCGCCCAGCCGACAATCGGGAGCATTGCCGTGGCGGACCTGAGCGCGGCGCTCGGGGCGGTGGCCTGGCTGGCGCTGACTGTCGCTGGCGAACTGACCGCCATCGAACGGGCGCTCGCACTCGCGCCGCTCGTGCTGGTCCCGCTCGCGCTCCGAACGGCGGCGACCGGGGCGTTTGAGGGGGCTGCGAGTCGACTCACGACCGCGACCATCTGGCTTCAGCCGGTCGGCGCACTCCTGTTTGCGGTATCGCTACTCGTCCCGTCCCCGTCCCCCCTGGCCGCCGGGCTCGCAACACCGTGGCTGGCCGTCACCGGTCTCCTCGGACTCGCCGCGCTTGCACGGACGCGGGTTCGAGGCGACCTGACGCTCCCGGAGACTGCTATCGACGCCGGCTTCGCCTACGTCTCAGTCGGTGCGGTCGCACTCCTGCTCGCACATCTCGACTTGACGTTCTGGTTCGACCGCGTTATTATTCGACTGACGGCGGTCCACTTCCACTACGCCGGGTTCGTCCTCCCGGTTGCGGCGGGACTGACCGGACGACACCTCGGTGACCGCTCGCGGGGATTCCGCACCGTTGCGGGTGTCATCCTCGTCGGCCCGGCGCTCATCGCGGTCGGCATCGCCTTCTCGCCGCTGGTGGAGGTCGTCGCAGTGAGTCTCTTCACCGTCGCCGTCGCGGCCTTCGGCGTCGTGGTCCTGCGTCGCGTCGCCCTCACCTGCCCTCGACCGCAAGGGGTCTTGCTTGGCATCGCGGCCGTGGCGCTCCCGATTTCGATGGCGCTCGCGCTCGGCTACGGGGTGTCGACGTTCACCGGCCGCTCGCTGGGTCTGACGATTTCGACGATGGTCGCGCTCCACGGCTCGCTCAACGCCTTCGGGTTCGGGCTGTGTGCGACGCTCGGGTGGCGGCTCTCGGTCCAGTGACGCCGGTCAGTGCTCCGCTCGCTCCGGCTCTAACCGGTAGCGCGTCGTCTCCTGTCCGTCGAACCGGGGGCCGTTTCCGGTGGAGGTGAACCCGACCGCCTCGACGGCGGCCCGGACTTCTGACTCGTCTTCCGGCAGCAGTAGCTCCACGGACATGTGTTCCCGGCGCGCGAACTCGATAGGGTCGGTCAGGAGTACTTCGCAGGCGTCGCTCGACCCGGCCAGCTGCGTTACGTGGACGGTCCCACGCTCGGCGTCGAAGCTCACGAACCCCACGATGTCGTCGTCCTCCTCGGCCACGCGGACGGTGCGGTCGTGAACGAGGTTCTGCATTACGTCCGGCGGCCCGTCAGCGAGGGTGGCCAGTCGCTCGGCGTCGTCCTCGATAGCGTCGCGGATATCCATGCATATGTGTGGGAACCCCACGCAAATAAACGGTGTGTCGGACGCTTCGGGTCGCGTTCGCTTCCGTAGCAATAGGTCGTCACGCGACGGACTCTGTCGGGTCCTGCCGACAGTGCGGTGTGGAAACAGATGGACACAGTTATCCCGAGCGACGGATAACGCGAGGGCAATGACTCACGTACACATGGACACGGTGGTAGCATGCGCGTAGTCGCCAAGTTCGGTGGGACGAGCCTCGGCAGCGGCGACCGCATCAACCGGGCCGCTGACTCGATTGCTGCGGCCGTCCAGCAGGGCCACGAGGTCGCCGTCGTCGCCTCGGCGATGGGCAACACGACCGACGAACTGCTCGACGAGATCAACTACGACGCCGACTCCGCGGACCGCGCCGAAATCGTCTCGATGGGCGAACGGACCTCCGTCCGGATGCTCAAAGGGGCACTCGCCGCCCGCGGCATCGAGGCCGTCTTCCTCGAACCCGGCAGCGAGGACTGGCCGATCATCACCGACGAGTACGGCGAGGTCGACGTCGAGGAGACACAGAAGCGCGCCCACGCGCTGGCCGGCCAGCTCAAGGACGTCGTCCCGGTCATCACCGGCTTCCTGGCACAAGACTATCAGGGCAACGTGACGACGCTCGGCCGCGGCGGCTCCGACACGAGCGCCGTGATGATGGGCGACTACATGGACGCCGACGAAGTCGTCATCGTCACCGACGTCGAGGGTGTCATGACCGGGGACCCGCGTGTCGTCGAAGGCGCACGGAACGTCGGCAAAATCTCCGTCGACGAACTCCGTTCGCTGTCGTTCCGCGGGGCCGAGGTGGTCGCGCCGTCGGCGCTGTCGTACAAGAGCGACGACCTCGGCGTTCGCGTCGTCCACTACCAGCACGGCGACCTGCTCGCCGGTGGCACGTCCATCGAGGGCGAGTTCCAGAACCTCATCGACCTGCAGGAACAGCCCATCGCCTGCGTGACCGTCGCCGGCCGCGCTATCCGGAACAGTCCGGGCATCCTCGCGGACCTGGCCAGCGCTATCGCCGACGAGGAGATAAATATCGAGGCCAACTCCTCGGGAATGGACTCGCTGACGTTCTACGTCGACGAAGACGACGCCGAGGAAGCCGAAGCACTGCTGCACGCCCGTATCGTCGACGACGAGACGCTCTCGTCGGTCACCGTCGAGGACGATATCGCCGTCATCCGTGTCACCGGCGGCGATCCGAGCCAGTCGGCGCTCGCCCATCAGGTCGTCGCACCGTTGGCCGACGCTCACATCCACCTCTACGACGTGATCACGTCCGCGACGTCGGTCTCGGTGTTCGTTCCGTGGGAGGACCGCGAACAGGCCCTCTCGCTCGTACAGGACGTGTTCTGACCGCTGGGTTCTTTTTAATCGGTCGAGGAGGCCTGCTCGAACCGACTCGCGGGCAGCAGGAGTTCGCTGACTTCGGGAAGGTGTTTCAGGTTGTAGACGATCCTCGCGTCGTCAGACACCGGTGCGGCGATACACGAGAGCCGAATCCCCTTCTCGGTGAGGTCCGGCGGGAGAATGTGGCTCGCCGGCGACGGCATCTCGCCCTCGACGACCGCGACGGCACAGTTCGTACACGCGCCGCCGCGACAGGCAAAGGGCCACGCGAAACCGTTCTTCTCGGCCGCTTCCAGCAGCGTGTCGTTCGGATCGACGTAGAACCGCCCGAAATCAGACGACCGCAGGTTCGCGTCGGCGGCTTTCTCGAACAGGTCATCGTCTTCGAGCGCCCAGCCGTGGTCCTCCAGCACCTCGAAGTTGAGAAACTCCACCAGCGGGTCGTCCGGTTCCGGCGGGGCTTGCTCGGTCTCGGACCCGGGTTCGGCCGTCGGTGACTCGTCCGGCAGCGGGTCCCCGGGCTCGTAGCCGTTCTGCAGTCGCTCGTAGGCGTCTTTGACCGCCTGGAACTCCTCCGTCGAGCCGCCCTGGTCCGGGTGGGCTTCCTTCACCCGCTCGCGGTACGCATCGACGATCTCCCCGTCGTCCGCGTCCGGCGGAATTCCGAGGACCTCGAATGGGGACTCCACACCACACGGTAGCGGTCACGGACATAAATTCCCTCCTCCCGCTGCAGTTTCTGCAGGCTGCCGGCAACAGGCGACGTACACTCCCTGTGGCTACCGGCCCTGCGTCAACCGGAAGCCGATTTGCCGCGGCAGGTCAGCGTCGGTAACCGCGTCGATGACCTCGCTCGTGTCGTAGGCCACGCGGTGCTCCTCGACAGTCAGGTCCGCGAGGTCGAGCACGGCGTAGGCCGCCCGGTGGTCCTTGTCGCGGGGCTGGCCCACGCTGCCGGGGTTCATCACGATGCCGTCCTCGTACACCTCGTGGTGTTGATGGTGTGTGTGCCCCATCACGAGTACGTCCTCGTCGCCCAGCAGGTCCGGGCCGAACTCCTCGGGGTAGGTGTAGTGGTCCGGGTCGTCAGGGTGGCCGTGGACGAGTTTTACCCGGTCGTCACAGACGCGGCGCTCGTCGGGCAGCGCCGCCAGCCACTCGATCTGCTCGTCGGATAACTGCTCCGTGGCGTGTTCGACGCCGGCCTGTGCCATCCCGTTGAACGCGAACGGCGTCTCGGCGGCGACCGCCCTGTCGTGGTTGCCCATCACCGTCGGGACTTCTTCGGTCGGCCAGGGAACGTCCGCTGGGAGCCCATCGGTGTGCCCCCGCATCGCGTCGACACAGTCGGCGTGCCAGGGGTTGTAGCCGACCACGTCGCCCGCACAGACCAGCCTGTCGACCGGCGGCATGTCCGCAAGCACCGCCGCTAGCGCCACCCGATTGCCGTGGATATCAGAGAGTATGCCGAGTTTCATTGCTAGTGTCTACCCCCTGTGGGGTCTTGAGTGTCGGTCCTGACTCAGTATCTGTGCCCGCTGTGCGGCCATCCGCTCACTCCCCGTTGTACACTGCCACGTCGAACTCGCCCGCTGACCCCGCGACGCCGGCCGAACAGACGGCGTGCTCGTACTCGTGGTCGTACACCTCGCGGGCCACCTCGCCGGCCTCGGTCGCAGCCAGGTCGAACGCCGTCGGGCTGTTCTCCTCGTAGGTCGCCACCAGCGTCGGCTCGGTGACCTCCTCGACCAGCAGCGCGTCTCGGCGGACGGTCCCGATGACCGCTCCCGGCCCGTCGGCGTTGGTCGTCGGGTCCGCCCCGTCGACGCCGACGATGCCGGCGACCCGTGGCGTGTCGTAGTCGTCCTTCTCGAAGTCGAGCGAGAGGAGCGGCTCCGCGATAGCGTCCCGTGCCGGATAGCCGAGTTCGAGCTTCTCCGCGATTGGGTCGACGTGGGAACCGTTCCCGACGACCGCGCCGTGCTCAGTGACGCGGACGCCGTTGTAGGAGATGTATGGGTTGTCCGTCTCCGGGGCGTCCGGCGTCGGCTCGACGGTCACCGTGCCGTCGCGCTGTACTGTCTGGCGGTTGGGGAACGAGCGCGAGGAGACGCGGTACGCGCCGACCTCGGGACTGACGACGACGAATCGTCCAACGTACATATGCGGGTGTGCACAGCACCCCGAAAAAGCGCTGTCGATGTTCGGCTCCGCGGGGTTCCACCTGAAGTGAGAGTGGGGAGCGGATTTGAGGGCTGGTGGCATACGCCATACGGCGATGAATCGCGCAACGCTTACAAAGGGGCACCCGATACTGTAGAGTGCGCACAGTCCATTGGGGTAGAGGCCAATCCTGAAGCCTTCTGGGGGCTTCGACCCTGGTTCGAATCCAGGATGGACTACTCTTGTCGCGAACAAACCGTGAGCGACAGTGTCGTGATTAGTGGATTCGAACCCCGCCAGTCGCGCGCAGCGAAGCGAGCACGTCTGGCTCCGGTTCGAATCCAGGATGGACTACTCTTGTCGCGAACAAACCGTGAGCGACAGCGTCGTGATTAGTGGATTCGAGCCCTGGAAGACGAGCGAAGCGAGTCTTCCTCCGGTTCGAATCCAGGATGGACTATTTCTGCGGCGAGCAAACTGGCGAGCCGCGAAATCGTAATTACTGATTCGAAACCTACCAGTCGCACACAGCGAAGCGAGTCTTCCACTGGTTCGAACTCATGTGGGACGGGCTTGACACACATCTGGCAAGCGCCGGCTTGCCCGTGGCTACTTGTAGCTTCCTGCCAGAGAGAACATATGGCACCGACGCACGTCCTCGTCCCGCTGGACGGCTCACCGCTGGCTGACGAGGCGCTGACGTACGCGCTGGAGACGTTCGACTGTCGGATTACGGTCCTGAACGTCGTCGCGCCGCTCGATACCGGAATGAGTGAAGGTGGGATGCTCGAACCGGGCGCGGATCGCCGGGCGGCGGCCGACGAGCGGGCCGCGACTCTCGTCGACCGGGCGTCACAGCAGGCCAGCGAGGCCGGTCAACAGGTCGAGACGGCCGTCGAGACCGGTAATCCAGCCGAAACGATCCTGGACTACGTCGAGGCGGTCGACGTGGACCAGGTGGTGATGGGTGGTCACGGCGGGACGCGAAACGAGATCGCCCGGCGGTTGCTCGGGACCGTTGCGACGGCGGTCGTCAGCGAAGCGCCGGTGACGGTGACGGTCGTCCGGTAGCCGTCGACCCGGAGACAGCACGCGGGACCGTCTCAGGCCTGGCTGCCGAGGGCCGCTTCCAGCACCTGATACACGCCGAAGCCGAGCGCGACGCTGGTGACGAGCGTGATGAGCCAGAACCCGACAGTCACGCCGATCTTCCGGCGCGAGACACCAGCGGAGCCACCGGCCAGGCCGCCGCCGATGACCCCGGAGATGATGATGTTATTGAACGAGATGGGGATGCCCAGCGCGATGGCAGCCTGCGCGATGATGAAGCCGGGGACCAGTGCGGCGATTGAGCGCCGGACGCCCAGCTGTGCGTACTCGCGGGAGGTCGCCTGTAGCAGGCGGGGCGCGCCCATCCACGCACCCCCGAGGATACCCACCGCACCGAGTGCCAGCAACACGAACCCGGGCAGGCCGAGTTCGGCGCGGTAGAGGTTCTCCAGTGGTCCGGTCGCGAGGCCGACCTGACTCCCGCCACTGGAGAAGGCGACGACGCTGCCGAGAACGACGAGAAAGGTCTTGATACCCTTGTCGACGGAGGCCTGGGTCTGCAGGCGGATGTAGTAGAAGCTCCCGGCGGCAACCAGCAGCGTCGCGGCGACGGCGGCGATATCCGTTCCGGTGACCATCGCGGCGAAGCCGGCCAGCGAGCCCTGGTCGGTGCCGGCCGGCGACGGGATGATGCTCAACTGGACGTTGGCGACGATACCGCCGACGACGCCGGCGAGTAACGGGACTCCGACCGTCTCGGGGATGTCGTCCCGGCGCAACACGGTCGCGGTGAGATAGGCCAGGCTCCCCGACACTGGCGGGACGAGCAGCCAGAACGTGACGATGCGGCGGTAGGTGTCGAAGACCGGCTGGCCGCCCAGCGAGAGCCCGACGCCGACCATCGCGCCCGTCGTTGCGAACGCCGCCGGAACGGGGTAGCCCGAGTAGATCCCGAACGCCATGAACCCCGTCGCGGTCAACAGGCCGGCAATGGCCGCGAGCGATGTGATGGCGACACCGTCGATGAGGCCGGCTCCGACTGTCTCGGAGATACTCCCGCCCTGGGTCAGTGCGCCCAGCGCGGCGAGGATGCCGATCATGAAGGCGGCGCGCATCGTCGAAATGGCGTTCGCGCCGATAGCCGGGGCGAAGGGCGGTGAGTTGCTGTTCGCACCGAGTGTCCAGGCTGTCACCAGCCCGGTGAGCGTCGCGAGGGCGACCAGCGCCCCGAAGACGACGGTAGTCACCGCGTGCTGGGCCCCGTCAGGGCCTGCCAGTTGCTGCTGTGTGAACGCGACCAGACTGTCATTGCCAGCCGTTCACACCCAGTACATAAAATGTCCGCGGCGTCGGTATCGACAGCCGATCGGCCCGCCTTGCCATGATTTGTCGCCGATGTGGCTAATGTGCGACACCGAAGTCTTTAACGCCTATCGACACCGCTGGTGGGACATGTCACAGCGGAGACGCACGTTCATCAGTAGTGTTGGTACCGCAACTGCAATCGGGTTAGCCGGATGCCTCGGTGGCGATGGCGGGGACGGCGGCGGAGGCGACGGCGGGGACACCGACAGCGATGGCGGGGACGGCGGCGACAGCGGCCCGGCCGCTCGTGTCGGAATGGTGTACGCGACGGGCGGGCTCGGTGACGGGTCGTTCAACGACCAGGCTCAGACCGGCGCTATCCGGGCGGCAGACGAGCTGAGTATCGAATACGACGAGTCTCAGCCGGAAGCGGTACAGGACTTCGGCAGCCTCCAGCAGCAGTACGCGCAGTCCTCGAACCCGGACTACGACCTCGTCTGCTGTATCGGCTTCCTGCAGGCGGACGCCCTTACAGAAACCGCCGAACAATACCCGGACCAGAATTTCATGATCGTCGACTCCGTCGTCGAGGCGGACAACGTCGGCTCGTACGTGTTCGGTGAGCATCAGGGCTCGTTCCTCATCGGACTGATGGCCGCTAAGCTGACCAGTCAGGACTTCTCGGCTGGAGCCGGATCCACGCAGGGTGACTCCGCGAGCGTCGGCTTCGTCGGCGGCGTCGAGGGTGACCTCATCGGCCGCTTCGAAGCCGGCTACAAAGCCGGCGTCAAGCACGCGGAGGAGGACGTCGAGGTACAGTCGGCCTACGTCGGCGACTTCAACGACCCCTCCGGCGGACAGGAGGCGGCCCTCTCGATGTACGAATCCGGTGCGGACATCGTCTACCACGCGGCCGGCAACACCGGGACTGGCGTGTTCCGTGCGGCACAGGAGGCGGGGCGCTTCGCAGTCGGCGTCGACCGCGACCAGTCGGTCACGAAAGAGGACTTCAGCGACGTCATCCTCGCGAGTATGGTCAAACGCGTCGACAACGCGGTGTACACGTCGGTCGAATCGGTCGTCAACGACAACTTCGAGGGCGGTGCCGTGAACACGCTCGGTCTCGAACAGAACGGTGTCGAAGCGGTGTACGGCCAGCAGATCGGCTCGGAGATCCCACAGGGCGTCAAAGACGAGGTGTCCGAGGTCCGCCAGAGCATCATCGACGGCGACATCAGCGTGCCGACTGACCCCGACAATGCCTGAGACGGATTGTTAAAGCGATTTGTCGATCTGTTCCGCCCCGCGGTCGGAATTATCCGAAAATAATATACAACAACCCGTCCCAGTCACCGCGGCCACACACGCAGTTGCCGCATATTTTTGCCAGACATGTGGAACCGTGAAGTTAAAACAACGGGAAGGTAACGGCTCAGAGTATGGAACAGGCCGTCCACCTCGATGGTATTACAAAGCGGTTTCCGGGGGTAGTCGCGAATGACGACGTTGATCTGGCGGTTGAGAAGGGGACGGTTCACGCACTGCTCGGCGAGAACGGTGCGGGAAAAACCACCCTGATGAACGTCCTCTACGGGCTCTACCAGCCCACCGAGGGGACGGTCAACGTGCACGGCGAGACACAGCAGTTCGACTCGCCGCGCGACGCCATCGACGAGGGTGTCGGTATGATCCACCAGCACTTCATGCTGGTCGATCCGATGACCGTCACCGAAAACATCACGCTTGGGAACGAGCCCCGCAAGTGGCTTGGACTCACGGTTGACAGTGAACAGTCCCGAGAACAGGTACGTGAACTGTCCGAGCGATACGGGTTCGACGTGGACCCCGACGCCCGCATCGAAGACGTCGGCGTCG
This sequence comes from Haloarcula sp. CGMCC 1.6347, assembly GCF_037078395.1. Lineage (NCBI taxonomy): Archaea > Methanobacteriati > Methanobacteriota > Halobacteria > Halobacteriales > Haloarculaceae > Haloarcula > Haloarcula sp. CGMCC 1.6347. Next base: position 1,200,202 of record NZ_JAYMGX010000002.1, on the reverse strand, counting down.
GCGTCCAACAGCGCGTCGAGATCCTCAAAGCGCTCTACCGCGGCGCAGACGTCCTGATTCTGGACGAACCGACGGCAGTACTCACGCCACAGGAAGTCGAGGACCTCTTTCGCGTGCTCGAAGAGCTGACCGACCAGGGCAAGACGATTATCTTCATCACGCACAAGCTCGGCGAGGCGATGGAGGCTGCCGACGAAATCACCGTCCTGCGCGAGGGGAAAAACGTCGGGACGGTGCCCGCCGACGATATTACTCGGGAGGAACTGGCCGAGATGATGGTCGGCCGGGAGGTGCTGCTGGATCTCGACCGGGAGCCCGCCGAGCCGGGCCGGTCTATCCTCGACGTCGATGACCTCGTCGTGGAGGACGACCGGGGCGTCCGCGCGGTCGACGGGATTTCGCTCGAGGTCCGGGCCGGCGAGGTACTCGGTATCGCTGGCGTCGACGGGAACGGCCAGTCGGAACTGGTCGAAGCGATCACCGGGCTCCAGATGCCTGACGAGGGGACGATAACGTACGACGACGTCGACCGGACCACCGACAGCCGTCGGGAGCGCATCGAGGCCGGGCTGGCCTACATCCCGGAAGACCGACAGGAGCGGGGACTGGTGATGGACTTCGACCTCGTCGAGAACGGCCTGCTGGGGAGCCAGCACGCGGCCGACTACACCTCGAAGGGGCGCATCGACTGGAACCACACGCGCGACCACGCGGAGGAGATAATCGAAGAGTACGACGTTCGGCCGCCGGATGCCAACGCCCACGCCAAGTCCCTCTCCGGCGGGAACCAGCAGAAGTTCGTCGTCGGCCGGGAGTTCGCCCGGGACCCGCGTCTCGTCGTCGCCTCCCACCCCACCCGTGGCGTGGACGTAGGGTCGATGGAGTTCATCCACGATCAGATCAACGCGCTCCGCGAAGCAGGACGGGCCGTGTTGCTCATCTCCTCGAACCTCGACGAGGTCCAGTCGCTCTCGGACCGTCTCGCCGTCGTCTACGAGGGCGAGATCGTCGACATCGTCGACCCCGAGCGCGTGACCGAGGAACAGCTCGGACTGCTGATGGCCGGGCAGCAACCTGACGCCGTCCCGACCATTGCGGCGAACGGGGAGGGTCACCAATGAGCGACGACGGCCCGTCGCGGAACGGCGACGACCCGCCGGCACCGGCCTCGGACGACCGATGGTCACAGTACCGGCAGCGACTCATCAGGCTGGGCCAGACCTCCGTCGGCGAGCGGATTCTCATCGCCGTCTCGGCGCTGTTGCTCTCTCTCGTCGTCGGGACGATTATCGTCACCGCTGCGGGACTGATGGCGACGTGCCGGTCGCCGGTCCTTACCTTCGGTTCCACGACGCTGTGCTACGACCCGTTCTACGTGTTCAACCGCCTGTTCCTCGGCGCACTGGGTGACCCCTTCACGGGCGGCTGGTCGCCGCTGAACGCGCAGTTCGCGGCGACACTCCGGGAGACGACGATTCTGGTGTTCACCGGACTCTCGGTGGCCTTAGCCTTCCGTGCGGGCATCTTCAACATCGGGACGCAGGGCCAGCTCATCATCGGCGCGCTGGCGGCCGCACTGACGGTGCTGTGGGCCGGTTCACTGGTCTCCGGAACGATCGCGCTCGTTCTGTTCATCCCGCTCGGGCTGCTCGCCGGCGCAATCGGTGGCGGCCTCTACGGTGCGATACCCGGCGCGTTGAAAGCTTACGCCGACGCGAACGAGGTAATTACCACTATCATGCTCAACTTCGTCGCTGTCCGGGTCTCGCTGTATCTCGTCCGGAACCACTTCGCCGACCCGACGAGCCAGGCGACACAGACCCGAACACTGCCCGTCGAGGGGCAGTTCCCCTCGATACTGTTCGACCCGCGGACGGACTTCTCCTTGCTCGCGCTCCTGATTGCGCTCGTGTTCGTCGGCGGCGTCTACTACCTGCTCGAACACACGGCCTTCGGCTACGACCTGCGGACCGCCGGCATCCAGCCCGCGGCCGCGGAGTACGGCGGTGTCGACTCCGCCCGGACCATCCTGACCTCGCTGACGCTGTCCGGTGCGCTCGGCGGCATCGGTGGGGCCGTGTTCGTGATGATGACCCTCGGGAAGTTCCAGACTGGCATCCCGAGCTACGGCTTCGACGGGATCACCGTCTCTATCCTCGCCGGCAACAACCCCATCGGGGCCGTCTTCGCCGCGTTCCTCTTCGGCGTCCTCAAATCCGGGTCGAACGTGGTGGCGTTCGCGACTAACGTGCCGCCACAGTTGGTCGGTGTCCTGCGCGGGCTCATCATCCTGTTCGTCGCGATGCCGGAGTTCTTCCGTATCATCGGTCGGCGGCTCGCAAGGGGACAGAGCGACAGACAGGCCACCGCGACCGCGGGAGGTGGTGCCGATGACTAACGACAGCGCAATGGATCGGCTCTCGTCGATGTCAGGCCGGCTGTTCATCGCCGCCGCGGCGGTCCTCTCACTGGCCGTCCTCGCCGGCTTCGGCCTCCTTGCGCCGGCGTCGACGCCCGGGCAGATATTCTGGGTACTGGCCTCGAAATCGACGCTGTCCTCGACGCTACGGCTCTCGGTCCCGATCGTGCTCGCCGCGCTCGGTGGTATCTTCGCCGAGAAGAGCGGCATCATCAACATCGGGCTCGAAGGCCTGCTCATCATCTCGGCCTTCGCAGCTATCTTCGGGGCCGACGCCACCGGGTCGCTGTGGCTCGGGTTCCTCATCGGCATCGTCGCGTCGACGCTGCTCGCTGCCGTGTTCGCCGTCGTCTGTATCGAGTTCCGCGCCGACCAGATCATCGCCGGCCTGGCCGTCTGGCTCATCGCGCTCGGCCTCGCGCCGTTCGCCTCGCAGGTGTTCTACGGCGGGCCGAACACCAGCAACGTCGGCACCTTCGATACGATAACAGTCCCAGCGCTGGCCGACATCCCGTTCTTCGGCGCGCTGTTCGACGCCTCGCCCGCGGTGTACATCATGTTCCTCGCCGTGGCGGCGTCGTGGTACGTGCTGAACCGCACCACCTTCGGCCGCTGGGTCCGGGCCGCCGGCGAGAACCCGAAGGCGCTGGACACCGCTGGCGTCGACGTGTCCCGCGTCCGCTACGCAGCCGTCCTCCTCTCCGGCGTTCTCTCGGGGATGGGCGGGGCCGCGCTGGCCATCAACATCGGCCAGTTCACCGGCAACGGCCCGACGATGGTCAACGGCAAGGGGTTCATCGCCATCGTCGCCTATCTGTTCGGCAACTACAACCCGGTCGGCGCGCTGCTGTCGACGACGCTGTTTGCCGGCCTCGATGCCGTCCAGTTGCGCCTCCAGACGGCCGATGTCATCGCCGTCCCCGATTCACTGGTCCAGGCCATTCCGTTCGTCGCCGTCATCGTCGTCCTCGCGCTGGTGGGCAAAACCCGCCTGCCAGAAGCCGCTGGCGAGCACTACGAGTCCGGCGAGGAATGAGCTAGGAACAACCTTCTCTGGACTTGTTTCTGCCCGCAGCAGTTGATCGAATGCGAACAGCCAGAAAGCCCCTGCCGTCTCGGCTCCCGCGACTCGCTGTCGTTCGAGAGAGCGAAGCTCTCTCGTGATGACGAAAGACGCTTCGCGTCTTTCGAACCACCCCCGAGTTCAGCCAGGGCGAGAGCTTCGCTCTCGCGGGCAATCGGACGCTGCGCGTCCGATGACAGCCGGGGCTTTCTGGCTGTACACAACCACTGTCTCACTACGACTCGCCACCTTTCCTAGCCGAACACTCATGTGCGCGGCAGGCACAGGACGAGGTAGCAAATGTCGCGCCGATATGACCACGCCCGGGTTCAAGAGTACTGGCAGCAGGCCTGGGAGCGAGACGAGGTCTTCGAGTGCCCCACTGACGCCGCGGACCCGACGTACGTGCTGGGGATGTTCCCCTACACGTCCGGCTCACTGCACATGGGACACATCCGGAACTACGCTATCACCGACGCGTACGCCCGATACCGGCGGATGGCAGGCGACGACGTACTCCACCCGATGGGGTGGGACGCCTTCGGCCTGCCGGCGGAGAACGCGGCCTACGAGCGGGACACCGACCCCGAGTCCTGGACTCGGACGTGTATCGACCAGATGAAAGACGACCTCCGGGAGATGGGCTTTGGCTACGACTGGTCCCGGGAGATCACCACCTGCGACCCCGAGTACTACCAGTGGAACCAGTGGCTGTTTACCCAGTTCTACGACGAGGGACTGGTCGATTACGGCGCGGCGACGGTAAACTGGTGTCCGGATTGTGAGACGGTGCTTGCTGACGCACAGGTCGAGACGCCGCCGGAAGCGGACGAAGGCGAGACGACTGCCGGCACCGGCCACAGCCACACTCACGGCGGCGGCGTCTGCTGGCGCTGTGGCACCGGCGTCGAGCAGCGCGACCTCGACCAGTGGTTCTTCGCCATCACCGACTACGCCGAGGAGCTGTATCACGGGCTGGACGACCTGGAGGGCTGGCCCGACGGCGTGCGGGACAGCCAGCGCAACTGGATCGGCCGCCAGGAGGGCGCTCGCGTCTCGTTTACCGTCGGCCACGACGACCACGACACCGTCGAGGCGTTCACGACGCGACTCGACACGGTGTACGGCGCGACGTATCTGGCGCTCTCGCCGGGCCACGACCTCGCGCGAGCGCTGGCCGACGAGGACGACGCCGTCGCCGAGTACGTGGAATCAGTGGCGAGCACGGACGACGCCGGGATGAGCGGCGTCGAGACGGACCGCACCGCGACCCACCCGTACACCGGCGCGGAACTGCCGGTGTACGTCGCGGCATACGTGCTGGACGACGTGGGCACGGGCGCGGTCATGGGCGTGCCGGCCCACAACGAGCAGGACCACGCCTTCGCCGCGGAGCACGACCTGCCCGTGGAACAGGCTGTCGAACCGGTCGACGGCAGCGGAACGGACCTCCCGCACGCGCCCTACACCGGTGACGGGATGCTCACGGACAGCGGCGAGTACGACGGCCTCGCCAGTTCCGCCGCCCGCGAGCGCCTGCGCGAACACGAAGCTGCCGAGTCCGCGGTGACCTACCGCCTGCGGGACTGGCTCATCTCCCGCCAGCGCTACTGGGGGACGCCGATTCCCATCGTCCACTGCGACGACTGCGGCCACGTCCCGGTTCCCGAGGACGACCTGCCGGTGGAACTGCCCGACTACGTCCAGACGACCGGGAATCCACTCGATGCCGCTGAGGAGTGGAAACAGACGATCTGTCCCGACTGCGGGGCCGACGCGGAGCGGGAGACGGACACGATGGACACGTTCGTCGACTCTTCGTGGTACTTCCTCAGGTACCTCTCGCCGCATTTCGAAGATGCTCCCTTCGACCAGGAAACCGCCGACGAGTGGCTCCCGGTCGACGTGTACGTCGGCGGCGAGGAACACGCGGTGCTCCACCTGCTGTACATTCGATTCTTCACAAGGGCACTCTCAGATATCGGCCTGCTCGACCGTGAGGAACCGGTCGAGCGACTCATCAATCAGGGGACGGTGCTGCACAGCGGCGAGAAGATGTCCAAGTCCAAGGGCAACGACATCGCGCCCCACGAGTACGGGGCCGAGACGACGCGGCTGTTCGTCCTCTCGGCAGCCCACCCCTCCCAGGACTTCGAGTGGACCGTCAAGGATGTCTCGACGGCCTACGACTTCCAGCAGACGCTGTATCGGCTCGTCACGGAGTACACTGACAGAACGGAGACTCGAACCGAGAGCACTGACCACGACGCCTACCTGGAGCGGGAAATCGACCGGACAATCGCGGCCGTCACCGAGGAGTACGACCGCTTCCGCTTCCATCGGGTCATCGGCGAAATACAGCGTTTCGCCCGGCTGTTAGGGCGCTACGCGGGCTACGACCGGCCCTACCAGTTCGCCTACGGCCGCGGCCTGCGGGTGCTCGCCGGCCTCGTCGCGCCTATCGCCCCCTTCCTCGCCGAGGAGATGTGGCAGCTGCTCGACGAGGACGGCCTCGTCGCCGAGAGCCGGTGGCCGGAACCGCTCCGGGACGTGGACGACTACCGCATCGAGCGCCAGGTCGTCCGGCAGACCCTCGACGACGTGCGCGAAATCACGGAGGTTGTCGACATCGAGGCGCCGAACGAGATCGAACTCGTCGTCGCCGCCGACTGGAAGTACCGGGCCTACGAGATCGCCCGCGAGTCGGACCCCGAGGACGCTATCGTCGGCGAGATCATGGCCGACGACGCCATCAAACAGCACGGCGACACCGCGGCCGAGTTCGCCGACCGCCTGGCCGACCGCGGCGCCGGACTCGAACCGATAATCGACGGCGAGCGCGAACTCGATACGCTCCAGCAGGCCGCGTGGCTGTTCGAAGACGAGTTCGGCTGTGACGTCGTCGTCCGACGGGCCGCACCTGACGACGACCTCGCGGCCAAAGCGCGACCGAACAAGCCCGCGATTCACATCTCCTGACTACTCGGTCGCGGCCGCCGTTTCCGCTTGGGCGGCCTCGTGGGCGTCGGTCACCGCGCTGACCAGTTGCTCCCGCTGCTCGTGGTAAATCAGGTGTGAGCGGCAGTCACAGTCCGAGCAGCCGAAGGCATCGACGCGGTCGAACCCTTCCGCTGACGGTCCGTCGACCCGCTGGGCGACGGCGCACTCGACGTCGGCCTCGGTCGTGACGACCCGGTCGACGGCCGTCGCCGCGTCGCCCAGCAGGTAGTCGATGTGCCAGTGTCGGGTGTCGTTGTCGCCGGCGGCGACCGCGCGGTGGCGGTCGATGCGACCGAAGCCGCCGCTACCCAGCGCACTCCCGGTGTAGGCGTACCAGCCCGCCGGGAACTCGATTTCGCCCAGCGCGCCGACCGCAATCGACTCGCTGGCATCCCGTTCGAGAATCAGCGTGTAGGTTCCGCCGGGCATGTGCCCGCTCAGGTCCCGATGTCGGGGTCGGCGGCGATCTCGCCGAACCCGTCGATACGGAACGCCCGGGAGTCGGTGCAGTCCTCGTTCTCGGCGGCGAGTTCGCCGATGACCCAGTTGAACTGGCGGTCGAACCCGTCGTAAGGCGCGTCCGCGAGCAGGTCGGTGACGCGGTCGCTCGTCAGATCCTCGTCGTACTCCTCGGCGAAGGCGGCGATGTTCTCGGCGGCTGTCTGTGCGATTTCCTCGTCGGTCTCGTCGGCGAACGCCGTGGTGAGGGCATCGGTCAGCTCGGACATACGCGACATAACGCGACGATGCCACGTATGCGTTCTGAAACGGGGGGCTGTCCGAGCGTTTCTTGTATCGAGGGCGACAATATCGGCGCAATGAAGCCGCTGCGACAAAGCCCCACCGTGGTCACGCTGGCCGTCATCGTCGCTGTGTTCCTCGCACAGCAAGCTGCCGGCGTGGTGACCGCCCCGCGGAGCCTGTTCGCCCTCTCGCCCCCGCTGCTCAGTCGTCCCTGGACGCTCGTCACCAGCGTGTACGCCCACGCCGGTCCGTCGCATCTCCTCGCAAACGCCGTCGGGCTGGCTCTCGCTGGGGTCGTCCTCGAACGCCGGACGTCGCCGCTCCGGTTCCACGCCTTCTTCGTCTCGACCGGCGCGCTCGCCGGCGTCTCACAGGTCTCGATTACCAGTCTCGTCGGCCCGCTCGTTCCTGGGATGGTCAGCCACGTCTCCGTGCTCGGGGCCAGCGGCGCGGTGTTTGCCCTCTTCGGCTACCTGCTCGCTGCCAACCGCCTGACCGATACTGTCATCGGGGGCTTCGAACTCGCGCCGCGCGTCCAGTTGGCGCTGGCCGGCATTGTTGCCGCCGCAATCACCCTCGCGACCGCGAACCCCGGCGTCGCGCTTATCGCACACTTCACCGGCTTTTTGCTAGGGTTCCTTGCCGGGCGCGTCCACCTGCTGCGGCCGACGGACTCGTCACAGACGCCAGAGGCCGCCAACTACTGAGCAGCACGTCGTTCCGAGACAGCTTCGCCACGCCAGTTCTGATAGGACGCTGCTGATACTGGCCCCACACTTCGTAGGAGCCTGGTAACAATATGTACTGAGCGCGTAGCGCAGTGTATGTGGGACAGTGACATAGAAACGGCCGACCCACCGCTGGGGAGGTGTCCGGCCTGTGACGTGAGGATTCCCGCGACGAATCTCGTCATCGCGTACGACACGGCTGGCGACTGGCCGCGGATGCTCGCGACGTGCCCGGATTGTGAGGGCGCGGTGAATCCGGTGTGATTCCTGCTGGAACAGACATGACAGAAACCGTGGACGTGAATACACATAGACACGCCGAAGCGGCCGCCTATATGTGTAACAACCACCGATTAGGTGCGGTATACTGTTGTTTCGACCAATGATACCGAGGCCAGACAGGGTGAGTGACGGTGGGGTCATCGAGCAGCGATAACCCCCCGCTACCCCACCAGAGCGACACCGATAGATTACGACCGACGGACACCGGCCGATACCTCGATACGCTCGTGTTTGCGGTCCGCGGGCTCTGGACCGTGACGCTCGTCGGTGTCCGACCGTTCGCGTTCTGGGGAGCCGTACTACTGCCGCTGTTGTATCTCCCGTCGCTCTACGGCGTCGGCATCGGACAGGATACGGCGCTGTTCCTCGAACTCGTTGCCTGGCACGTCGCTTCTATCGTTCTCGGACACGGGCATACGCCCTTCTGGAGTCGATAACTCGATACGCCTGGGTTCATCAGGATCATTTGATATTCCGTCACACTTCCACACTCCACTCGAAACAATGGGGGTATGGTGACGGTTCACGACCGGTTTGTCAGCCGACGAAAACCTGCTCGTCAAGCCGCTGAGTGGCGGTTTCGGCCAGCGTCTTGAGGTTCACCGTATCCTCCTGATTGTATGATACCAGTGTTTCGAGTGCACCGTCTCGGCCCTGTTCGTGTTCCCGCCAGAGCCGTACCGCGTCTCGCCCCGAAATGTCCGGTCGGTCCCGCTCGATGCCGATGTCTTTCTCGACCTGTTTGAGGCCGCCGGAGAGGCCGATTTTCTTGCAGGTGTACATCAGGTCCAGATGCGGGCGGTCGAGGTCGACGTCGAAGTTCGCTTCGAGGAAGGGCACGTCGAATCGCTTGCCGTTGAACGTCACCAGCAGGTCCGCGCCGTCGAACGCGGCCCGAAGGTTCTCCGCGGTCAGGTCGTCGCCGGCGATGAGCGTCTGTGTTTCCCCGTTCTGGTGGAGGCTCACCGTGGTCACCTGATTCCGGTCCTGGTCGAGTCCGGTCGTCTCGATGTCGAAGAAACAGGCCCGCTCGCGGAAAGTCTCGTACAGCCGCCAGCGCTCGCTGTTCGGGAACGCGTGGTCGAAGTAGGTCACGTCGGTCTCGGCCACGCGGTCCCGCCCCTCGTCGATGAACTGCTGGATGCGGTCGCCGCGCTGGCCGCCGACGACGGACGGTTCGAACTCGTCCCAGTGAGTCACGCCCTGCTCCCAGATCGACCGCTCGGTCTTCTCCCCGACGCCGTCGGTGCCGATGAAACTGTTCTCGACGCGCACGCTCTCGGGTACAGGTTGGGCTGTATGTAAGCCCGTCGGTGCGCGTGACAGGCGACCGGAGCGTCATGTCCCACCCGGCCTACCGTCCACACATCGGAAGGATGCTGTCGTACACTGATTGACTTTCCACGGAGACGACGACTGTGCTATCGCAACTGTCACACACTGACTGGGGCCGGCCGAACGTCCGCTCACAGAACGGACAGACGAACCGTACCGGGTCCGGGGTTTCGGATAGGGGCATGGCTTCGCAAGGAGTCCCGTATATGAGTAGCCAGCCGCTATGTGTATGCTACGCCCCGATTCTGTTGCTATCTGTATAGTTGTCCTTCGCTGTGGTGCGCTGCTGACGAGCGAAAGCACGAAGCCGAGCGACGCCACAGTGTAGCCCATGACGACGTTTCTGCTCGCCACCAACTCGGTTCACGTTACTGCGGCCGCCGCTGACTACCTCCAGAAGCGCCTCGATCCGGCAGCTGATGACGACATCGTCGTGGTCGCCGTCCGCGACCCTGATGCTCCGCCGCGTGACGCGGGTGACGCAGTCAATGTCGCCCGCTCGCGACTCGCGTCGTTTATGCCCGTAACGGAAACGAAAGACGGTGAGCCCGTGACGGAGATACTGGCGGCGATTGACGAACACGACCCGGACGAACTCCTCATCGGCCCGAGCCGCGGGACCGACGGTAGCGATGGTATCGGTTCGACGGGCCGGGACCTCCTGACCCGCGTTGACCGCCCAGTCATCGTCCTCCCACTTCCCTAGCGGGAGAACAGGCCGTCGTCCTCGAAGGTCAGGCCGAGGTCGACATCAAGCAGGTCCTCGGCCATCGCAGCGACGGTCGGTGCGACATCGGAATCGGGGTCCGTCGCAAGTGGTCTGGACGCGCCCGCGCCGATGTGCGGAACCGTGTGTGCGGCGTCCTCGACGGGTTCGCTGTCATCGCCGTGGACACGCGTCGCGACGACGGCAGAGGCCGGCGCACCGATGTCTCGAAGCCGGCCCTGCTGTCTCGGAAGGAGGTCGCCGCCGCGCCGGCTGGCTGGCACCACGAGCGCCCGCCGCTGTGCGGTCGTGGCAGCGGCGACGCCCTGATTCGACGCAATCGGCGGCACGTCGAGCAGGACGTGGTCGTAGCGACCGGCCACCTCCTCGATAACCCGTTCGAGCGTCTGTGCGCTCTCGGCCGTTTTCGCCCGCGCGAGGCGCTCGAACGGCGCGTGGGCCGGACAGAGCGCGACCCGCCCGTCGGCGTCGATATCCCACTCGAACAGCGCGTCGTCGACCGGCACGTCGCCGACGGCCACCGCAGTCACGTCGGCGTCGAGCCGCCCGTCGACGTACGTTGCCAGCCCCTGCGTGCCGAAGGCCGCGTCGACGACGGCGACGGACCGCCCACCCCGGGCCAGCGTCGCCGCCGTTTCGACTGTCAGCCTGGTCGTTCCAGCCCCACCGGTACACCCCACGAACGCGAGCGTCGGAACCCCCATGCGTCGCTGTTGGATTATCTTTCGATAAAAAGATACGGAATTTTACGCCTGCTCGGCCACGATGTCGTCCTCGATGTCGTCTAGTTCGTCGTCGGAGAGGTCAGGACGGTCGGTGACCAGCGCGTGGATCGGCCGGCCGCCGTCGTCTTCGAACCGCGGGACGATGTGGCCGTGGACGTGCGGGACTTCCTGGCCGGCCGCCTCGCCGTTGTTGAACGCGACCGTGCTGGCGGGGGCGTCGACGGCCGCCTCGACGGCGGGGACGAGTTCGTGCAGGGTCGACAGCACCTCGCCCGCCACGTCAGCCGGCGTGTCGTTCAGCCGTTCGTGGTGGGCCTTCGGGATGACGAGCGTGTGCCCCGGCGAGAGGGGATTTGCATCGAGGAACGCGAACACGGTGTCGTCCTCGTAGACGGTTCGGCTCGGGATGTCACCGGCGACAATCTGGCAGAAGATGCAGTCCTCGCTCATGGTCGTCCCTGTGTCCGGCGGTCACAAGAAGGTTCTAGGTGTCATCGACACTGGTGACCGTGTCGGCGATGGCCGCCGTGTACTCGTCGTAACTGTAGCCCAGCCGCGAGAGCCAGACCTCCTGATACGAGGGGTGGAGCAGCGGGACCACGGGAACGCTCAGCGCCTCGCTCTGCAGCGGGTCGAGCACGCTGTCGAGAAACCCGTCGAGGCTGTCGTCGTCCAGCGCCAGCACGGTCTTCGTCGCGTGCTTGCCGGTGGTCAGCACCGCCGCTGGCTCGATTGCTTCGACTTCCTCGACGAGGGAGGGGCGGCAGTTCGCCAACTCCGCGTCGGTCGGGTCGCGGTTCTCCGGCGGATGGCACTTCACGGCGTTGGTGTAGTAGCAGTCGTCGTGGCCGAACCCGGCGTCGGCGAGCACTTGCCGGACTTTCCGGCCGGAGCGCCGCGAGGTGTAGGCCATCCCGGTCAGGTTGCCGCCCCGCCACTGCTCGGCGTCGGGGTCCCCCTCGGCCGGGCCCTCGCCGATGACCACGAGGTCGGCCGACGGCGGTCCGTTGCCCCACGAGATGCAGGTCCGGCTCTCGGCGAGTTCGGGACAGCGCTGGCAGTCTTCCGCGAGGGCGTTTCGCTCCGCTCCCTCCGGCAACTCTGGCACGTTCGGTGTGAGGGCTGTGAAGGGCAAATCGGTGGCGGTCAGCGCACGATTCAGTCGTCACCCGGCACAAAACGTTTGTCGGTGGCCGCTATCACAACGCGTGTATGCCCTCCTACGAATACAAGACGCTCGATGTCGATACCGGGATGTTCGGCAGCAGTAGCGTCCCGACAGACGAACTGAACGACCTCGGCGCGGACGGCTGGGAAGTCGTCGCGCCGATAACCGAAAACAGCGGGCAGACGGCCGGCTTACTCCTCCAGCGCGAGCGCTAACCGTCGCCGCGGGGTTGCCGACTGCACTGTCTGAACGGCACACACACAATCGATTGTCCTTTATTGCCGGCGGCGGATGGAACGGGTATGGAACGTTTCGCCGCTGTCGACGACCAGTACGACCCCGAGGACGTGGAGGACGGCGTCTTCGAGTACTGGGACGACGTCGACGCCTACGAGCAGACGAAGGCCCACCGGGCCGACGGCGAGGACTACTTCTTCGTCGACGGACCGCCCTACACCTCCGGCGCGGCCCACATGGGGACGACATGGAACAAGACCCTGAAGGACTGTTACATCCGCTACCTGCGGATGCAGGGCTACGACGTCACCGACCGACCGGGCTACGACATGCACGGCCTCCCCATCGAGACCAAAGTCGAGGAGCGACTCGACTTCGAGAACAAGAAGGACATCGAACGCTTCGGCGAGGAGAACTTCATCGAGGAGTGCAAGGACTTCGCCGAGGAGCAACTCGAAGGCCTCCAGACGGATTTCCAAGACTTCGGCGTCTGGATGGACTGGGACGACCCCTACAAGACGGTCAACCCCGAGTACATGGAGGCCGCCTGGTGGGGCTTCCAGCAGGCCCACGAACGCGGGCTGGTCGAGCAGGGCCAGCGCTCCATCAACCAGTGCCCGCGGTGTGAGACCGGCATCGCCAACAACGAGGTTGAGTACCATGACGTGGGCAAGCCGTCGATTTATGTGAAATTCCCTCTATCGGAGCAGGAAGGCAGCCTGGTCATCTGGACGACGACCCCGTGGACCATCGTCGCCAACACCTTCGTTGCCGTCGACGGCGACCTCGACTACGTGGGCGTCGACGCTGAGAAAGACGGCGAAACCGAGCGGCTCTACGTCGCCGAGGCCTGCGTCGAGGACGTGCTGAAAGCCGGCCGCTACGACGACTACGAGGTCGTCGAGGAACTCACAGGCGAAGACATGGTCGGCTGGGAGTACGACCACCCGCTGGCCGAGGAAGTGCCGGACCACGCCCAGGGCGAGGGCTCCGGGCAGGTCTACACCGCTGACTACGTCGAGGCCGACCGCACGGGCCTCGTCCATTCCGCGCCCGGCCACGGTGAGGAGGACTTCGAGCGCGGCCAGGAACTCGGCCTCGAAATCTTCTGCCCGGTCGGCAGCGACGGCGTCTACACCGACGATGCCGGGAAGTACGCCGGCACGTTCGTCCGCGACGCCAACGACACGGTCATCGACGACCTCGACGACAACGGTTTCCTGCTCTCAAGTGAGGAGGGTCACACCGTCCGCGAGGGGCAGTGCTGGCGCTGTGACACCGATATCGTCCGCATCGTCACCGACCAGTGGTTCATCACAGTGACCGATATCAAGGACGAACTGCTGGCGAACATCGAGGACAGCGAGTGGTACCCGCAGTGGGCGCGGGACAACCGCTTCCGGGACTTCGTCGAGGATGCGCCGGACTGGAACGTCTCCCGGCAGCGCTACTGGGGCATTCCGATCCCCATCTGGTTACCGGAGGACTGGTCCGGCGACATGGCCGACGCCATCGTCGTCGGCGACCGCGAGGAACTCGCCGAGCGGGTCGACCAGGACATCGACCCCGAGAGCGTGGACCTGCACAAGGGCACGGTCGACGACCTCACCATCACGGAGGACGGCACGACCTACACCCGCGTCGGTGACGTGTTCGACGTGTGGCTCGACTCTTCCGTCGCGACGTGGGGGACCGTCAACTACCCCGAACAGACCGAGGACTTCGAGGAGCTGTGGCCCGCCGACCTCATCATGGAGGCCCACGACCAGACCCGCGGGTGGTTCTGGTCCCAGCTGGGCATGAGCACCGCCGCGACCGGCGACATCCCGTACAAGCAGGTGCTGATGCACGGCTACGCCAACATGCCCGACGGGCGCGGGATGTCCAAATCGAAGGGCGTCCTCATCGACCCCCACGAGGTCATCGAGAAGCACGGCCGCGACCCGATGCGGCTGTTCCTGCTGTCGGTGACCGCCCAGGGCGAGGACATGAACTTCTCGTGGGAGGAGACCGCCGAGATGCAGCGGCGGCTGAACATCCTCTGGAACGTCGCCCGGTTCCCGCTGCCGTACATGCGTGCGGATGACTTTGACCCAGAGGAAACGACGGTCGAGGACGTTCGGGAGGACCTCGAACTCGTCGACGAGTGGGTCCTCTCCCGGCTCCAGAGCGTGACCGAGGCGATGACCGACTCGATGGAGGACTTCGAGAACGACAAAGCAGTCGACGAACTGCTCGAATTCGTCGTCGAGGACGTCTCCCGGTTCTACATTCAGGTCGTCCGCGAGCGGATGTGGGAGGAGGAAGACAGCGCCTCGAAGCAGGCCGCCTACGCCACGCTCTACCGCGTGCTCGAATCCGTGGCCGCGCTGTTTGCCCCGTTCACGCCGTTCGTCGCCGAACAGGTGTACGGCGCGCTCACCGGCGATGCCGGCCACCCGACGGTCCACATGTGCGACTGGCCCGAGGTTGACGCCGACCTGCACGACCCCGCACTCGAACGCGAGATCGAGGTCGTCCGCGAGGTCGAGGAAGCGGGCTCGAACGCCCGCCAGCAGGCCGAGCGCAAACTCCGCTGGCCCGTCACCCGCGTCGTCGTCGACGTTGACAGCGACGACGTGGCCGACGCGGTCCGCGCCCAGGAGGCCATCATCGCCGACCGACTCAACGCCCGCGCCGTCGAGGTCGTCGGCGCTGCCGATGAGTGGGGCGAACTCCAGTACTCCGCCGAGGCCGACATGAGCGAACTCGGCCCGGCCTTCGGCGACGACGCCGGCCGCGTCATGAACGCGCTCAACGAGGCCCGCGTCGCCGAGCAGTCACTCGATACCCTCGAAGGCACAGTACGCGAGGCGCTCGGTGAGGACATCGACCTCACCGAGGAGATGGTCGAGTTCCGCCGCGAGACCCCCGAGGGCGTCACCGGGACGGAGTTCGCTGCGCTCGATGGCGGCGGCGTCGTCTACGTCGACACGGCGCTCACCGAAGACATCGAGAGCGAGGGGTACGCCCGCGAGGTCATCCGCCGGGTCCAGGAGATGCGGAAAGACCTGGAGCTGGACATCGAGGCGCGCATTCTGGTGGACTTGGCTATCGACGACGAACGCGTGGATTCGCTCGTTCGCGAGCACGAATCCCTGATCAAAGAGGAGGTCCGTGCTGACGAACTCGGCAGCGTTGAGGACGGCCACCGCAAGACGTGGGACGTCGAAGGAACCGAGATGGAAATCGCGATAGCACCGGTCGCTACTGCTGAAGCGTCTGATTAGAACAGCACGCGACCAGCGGGAGCGTGCTGCTTTTTCGCCCACGTTTTTCGAGGAGCGGTTCGCGAGTATCGCGAGCGAACCCGACGCTGAAAAAGGTGGATGCGGGATTACGATTGCGCCGTGCGAGGCCGACCAGCGGGAGGCCTCGGAACAGGCGAGCGGCGACTAAGAGGAGCCGCGAGCCGTGGCGGCTGCGGAAGCGTCGGATTAAGTCTGTTCACGGCACGGCCGGCCGCGAGGTGTCTACAACTGGTCTGCGACGACCGGCGCGGCGCTGACCTCGCTGACAGCGCGTTCCAGCGTGTCCGTCCCGTAAACTGCTTCGACGCCGGCGCTGTTGAGTTTCGTCAGGGCGTTGCTGGCGAGCATCGGGTGGACGCAACTGACGAAGATCCGCTGGGCGTCGCGGTCGTCGAGGACGCCGACAGACTCGCTCATCGTCGACCCGGTAGCGATGATATCATCGACCAGCACCACATCACGGCCCTCGACCGGCGCGTCGCTGGGGCTGATCTCGATGTCGCCGGTGTCGTAGTCCCGGTCCTTCTCGAAGAAGTCCGTCTCGCCCTCGCCGTAGGCGTCTCGGACCGTCGTCGCGAGGGCGATTGCGCCCTCGTCGGGCGAGAGAAAGAGCGGGTCCGTCAGGTCCGCAGGCAGCGGGTCGGCGAGAACACTCGCCGCGTCGACGTTGGTGGCTGGCACGTCGAAGAAATCGCAGACGGCCGGTTCGTGGGGATTTACGGTCAGTACGCGGTCAGTTCCCGTCGAGATGGCGCGGGCCATCGCCCGCGAGGAGACCGGCTCGCCGGGCTTGAACGCTTCGTCCTGGCGGGCGTAGCCCATGTACGGGATGACGGTGACGACCTCGCTCGCGCCGCTCTCGCGGGCCGCGTCCTGCAACTGGAGTAACTGCAGGTGCGCGTCGCTGTCGACGGTCGAGGCAACGACGACAGCGCGCTCGCCGGAGACTGTTTCGGGAACCCGGACAACGTGTTCACCGTCCGGGAACCGCTCGTACTCGACCCGTCCCAGCCGCTCGCCCGTCGCCTCGGCGAGGGTCGCCGCGAACGCCTGCGTGTCCGCCCCGGGGATAATCATGTGCGGTGGGTGGCTGTCCGGGCTAAACCTCTTTTCGATTCCGTAAGCGGGTGTGTCCCGTGAGACAGGCACGCGGCCGCTCGGCTCCGCCGGGCCGCGTCACCGCCGGGTGTCAGGCCACAGCGACGCCAACGACATCGGGGACGCCCAGCGAGCGCTGTCGCCAGCCGCCCTGTCCGTCGGCGGTCGCCTCGGCGGCGGTCGCGACGAGAAAGGTCCCGTTCTCGGTGATAGCGTAGGTGTCGTCGCCGTACGTCACGTCGACGACGCGTTCGGTCGCCGGCAACGAACAGGGCTCCCACGCGCCGTTTGACAGTTCATACAGGCCGTCCGCCGCGGCAGCGTGGACGCGCTCACCGTCGCTTGCAACCGCCAGATGTCGGCCCGACCGGACCTCGCTCCACTCGCCGTCGCTGTCGGCGCTCTCGCCGTCGTAGCGGTACAGCCCGCTCTCGGTCGCGGCGTAGTCGCCGGCCACATCGGCCACGTCCACCAGGCCGAGTCGGTCGAGCGACGGCAGGGCGTACACGCCCTCGGCCGCGGCGAGGTGGTCGCCGTCGATGGCACGGACGTCCGCGATTTCGCCGACGTCTCGCCACTCCCCGTCGTACCGAGCGACGCGGCCGTCGCCGGCTGCGAGCAGCCCGTCGCTGTCGTAGCCGACGGCGGTGGCCGGCCCGAACCCGGTCGGAACGAAGCCGTCGTCGGTCAACACGAGCACGTCCTCGTCGGTGGCGACCGCGACTTCGCCGCTTGCGCCGGCCACATCACGGGCATTGCACCGTTCGCTCAGGCTGAACCGCCCGATCTGGCCGCCGGCCGTCTCGACGCGGGTGACGCCCAGTCCTGACGCGACGTACGCGTGGGTCTCCGGACGTTTCGCCCCGTACATCCGCTTCTCGGACAGTGCGATGTCGTCGTCGCTCACCTCATATCGCCTCTTTGTATGCTTCGAGCGCATCCTCTATGTCTTCACCTGTGTGGGCATCACAGATGAACTGTGACTCGAACTGGTTCGCCGTGAGGAACACGCCCCGGTCTTTCATCGCGGGCCAGAACAGCCGCTCCCAGCGCTCGGTCTCGGCCTGTGTCACGTCGTGGCCGGTCTTCGGACAGTAGTCGAAGCGCGGACAGGACTCCCGCTGCCGGCAGCCAGCCTCGCAATGTCCGTCGAAGGAATCCGGGCCGTCACGGGTGAAGATGACTTTGAACATCGAGTCCCGGCCGACGACGGTGTACTCGGGAGCCTGGTCTTCGAGGATGTCCTGCAGCCCCGACCGGAGGCGGTCGCCGAGGTCGTTGACGTGGTCGTATACGTCGTGTTCAGCTGCATACCGCAGCGTCTCCAGGCCGGCCGCCATCGTCACGGGGTGGCCAGAGAACGTTCCGGACTGGAACACATCGCCAGCGGGGGTGAACTGCTCGATGATTTCGCTTTTGCCGCCGATGGCCCCGACCGGGAAGCCGCCGCCGATGATCTTCCCGAAGGTGGTGATGTCGGGGTCGATGTCGAACGCGCCCTGGGCACACTGGAGGCCGCCGACGCGGAAGCCGGTGATGACCTCATCGAAGATGAGCAGGGACCCGTGGTCGTCACACAGCTGTCGGAGCGTGTCGTGGTAGCCCTCGACCGGGTGGACGATGCCGTAGTTCCCGAGGATAGGTTCGGTGAGAACGGCCGCGATATCGTCGCCGTGTTCCTCGAACACCTCGTGGGCGGCTTCCTCGTCGTTGAACGGCACGGTCAGCGTGTGTTCGGCGAAGCTCTCGGGGATGCCGGGACTGGACGGGGCGGTGTGGTCTCCCTCGCCCTCGACCAGCGTGGACTCCTGTGCGCCGTGGTAGCCGCTCTGCATCACGACGATTTTGTCCCGCCCCGTGTAGCCACGAGCCAGGCGGACCGCCGAGACTGTGGCCTCGGTCCCGCTGTTGACGAACCGGAGCATCTCGACGCTGGGGACGTGCCGGGTGACGAACTCGGCCAGTTCGACCTCGACTTCGGTGGGTGCGCCGTACATCGGCCCCTCAGCGGCGTGTCGCTGGATGGCTGACTGGACCTGCTCGGGCAGGCTGTGGCCCAGCAGCAGCGGACCATAGCCCATGACGAAATCGATGTATCGGTTCCCGTCGGCGTCGATGACGTGCCCGCCGTCCCCTTTCTCGACGAAGAACGGGTAGGGCCGTGTCGCTCGCACGGAGGAGTTGACGCCGCCAGACAGCACCGACAGGGCGCGGTCATACAGCGCTCGCGACTGCTCGTGGTTCATACGCTGCCGTTTGACCGCTGTCAGAAAGAAACTGTTGTTAGCTCGCGGTCCCACCGACCTAGTGGACGGATGTCATGCGTTCACCGGTAAAATAAATATTTCGTAAAGAGTCACTGTTATACGGTGCGTATTCATCTATGTAATTACGATAATGGCATCCGAACGTACTGCGATATCATGCCAAACTGGACAAATGGGCGTCTTGACGGCGCGTGGGCGGCTGTGAGCGACTGGGTACCGACGACGTGTATGCGGTGTGCCGTTGGCTGTGGCCACATGCACCAGGGCGCCGACGAAGGGTACGGTATCGACGCTGTTCGTGGCGACGCCGCCCATCCGGTCAGTCAGGGACTCGCCTGTGCGCGTGGCCTCCGGGAGAGCAAGGCCCCCGACGGGGAGTGGCTCACCCGACCGATGGTCCGCAGCGACGGCGAACTCCGCCAGACACAGTGGGACGTCGCGCTGGCTCGCGCCGTCGAGGGACTCCAGGCCGTCCACCAGCAGGACCCCGACTCCGTCGCCGTACTGGGCAGCGGCCAGCAGACGAACGAGGCCGCATACGCGCTGGGGAAGGTCGCCCGCGGCGGCTTCGGCACGACGAACTACGACGCCAACACGACGCTGTGCATGGCCAGCGCCGTTACCGCCTACTACCAGGCCTTCGGCAGCGACGCGCCGCCGTGTACCTACGCCGACATCAGCGACGCCGACCGACACGTCGTCTGGGGGGCGAACCCGGCGGTCGCCCACCCCGTGATGTTCCGCTGGATTCAGCAGTCCGCCGACGAGGACGGCGTGGAAATCGTCGTCGTCGACCCTGTCCGCTCCGAGACCGCAGAGAACTCCGAACACCACGTCGCGCCCGACCCGGGGAAGGACCTCGCGCTGGCCCGGGCTGTCCTCGCCCGCATTGTCGAAACGGGCCGAGTCGACCGCGAGTTCGTCGCCGAGGCGACCGCCGGGTTCGAGGATCTGCTCGCGACGCTGCCCGACGCCACGGACGCAGCCGCCGAGGCCGGCGTCGAGATGGCCGAGGTGGACCTGCTGGCCGACGCGATGGACCAGCAGGCGCTCATCTACTGGGGGATGGGCATCAATCAGCACGTCCAGGGGACCGAGACCGCCCGGGCGCTCATCGACCTGACGCTGGCGACGGGGAACCTCCGGCCCGGCGGCGGCCCGTTCTCGCTGACCGGCCAGGCCAACTCGATGGGGACCCGAATCTGTTCCTCGAAAGGGTCCTGGCCCGCCCAGCGGGCCTTCGAGGACCCCGACCACCGCCGCCTCGTTGCCGACCACTGGGACGTGCCGGTCGACCGCCTCCCCGATGACACCGGCCCCGGCCCGGTCGGGATGCTCGAAGGCGAGCCGGACGCCGTCTGGGCCGTCGCCACGAACCCCGTCGCCGGAATGCCGGAAGCCGATTCAGTCCGCGAGACACTGGAGGACGCCTTCGTCGTCGTGCAGGACGCCTTCCACACTGAAACGACGGAAATCGCCGACGTGGTCCTGCCCGCCGCGACGTGGGGCGAGAGCGACGGAACGACGACGAACATGGAGCGGACCATCTCTCGGGTCCGGTCGGCGACTGACCTGCCAAGCGGCGTCAGGCCGGACCTGGACATCATCGCCACCATCGGTTCACGGCTGTTCCCCGGCCTGTTCGAGCGCACGTCGCCGGACCCGTCGGCCGTGTTCGACGAGTTCACCGCCCTCACCGAGGGGACGGTCGCCGACTGTTCGGGCATCACCTACGAGCGCCTCGAAGAGAGCCACGCCGTCAGGTGGCCCGCGCCCGACGGGGAGAGTTCGGGCGGCTACCGCTACTACGACGACGGGTCGTGGTCGTTCCCCACTGCCTCCGGCCGCGCACAGTTCTCGACCGGCCGGCAGGGGTCGCTCCCGGAACCGACCGACGACGACTACCCGCTGACGCTGACCACCGCCCGCGAGGCCGACGGGTACAACACCGGCGTCCGGTCCCGCGGGGGCGAGGCCGGTCCGCTGGTGGCCCGCATCCACCCCGAGACGGTCGCGGAACACAGCGGCCTCGTCACCGACGAGACACTGACTGTCGAGACCCGTCGCGGCTCCGCGACAGTCGACATCGACCGCGACGAGGGCGTTCCCCGCGGGATGGTCTGGCTGCCGATTCACCATCCGGCGACGAACCGGCTGACGCTCTCGGACCGTGACCCCCAGTCCGACGAACCGAACTTCAAGCAATGTGCCGCCCGCCTCGTCGCCGCCGAGGCTGAACTGCCGCCCGCCACGGCCGACTGAGCCGATATCGGGCGCATCCCCGACGGCTCGTCGACACACGCTTCTCCATCGGCGTCCCAAGTAATCCAAATATGTCCAATTATTCCCTCGTCCGCTGGGCGTTCAATGTCCTTAAAGAGGGGATATCCGATGATATATTTGCGGTCTATCCACTCAGACCGGAGAGAATAGTCGCTCTGTAAAGGGTTACTGTTATTAAATGGTGGGTCTTTCGAACTTCATGTGCTGATGTGGGCACACATCCAAAATAAAAGCGGATTGGTGGACAAAGTCTCGTTACCGACCGTGAACAATGCCGGGTCCGTAACCGAGGTGTCGGCATGGGACTGATCAAGATGACGAAGTACCGGACGCTGCTGCTTGCGACTATCGGATTCAACTTCTCGTTTCTCATCTGGTTCTCCTTCGCGCCGTTTACCGGCCCGATGGCCGAGGAGTTCGGGCTCTCGACCGCGGAAATCGGTATTCTCGCCAGTTCGGCCATCTGGATGGCACCGTTCGGCCGGATGCTCACCGGGTGGCTCTCGGATAAGTTCGGTGCGCCGGCCATCTTCGCCATCGTGCTGGCGTACGTTGGCGTATTCTCGATCGGAAGCGCCTTCGCACAGGATTACTCCGTGTTCTTCGTGCTGCGACTCATCGTGGCGACGGCCGGCATCACGTTCGTCATCGGCATTCAGCACGTCGCCGAGTGGTTCGAAGAGGAGAACCTCGGCCTGGCGGAGGGCATCTACGCCGGCGTCGGGAACGCCGGTGCCGCCGGCGGCGCACTGATTCTCCCCCGCGTGTTCGGCTCCGGCTGGAGCGGACCGCTGTTCTCGACGAACTGGCGAGCCGCGTTCTTCTACACCGGCATCGTCTCCATCTTCCTCGCAATCGCCTACTACACGCTCGGCGAGGCCGCGAAAAGCGAGGCGAAACGTCAGGCGACCAAGGAGAACACCAGCTTCAAAGGCTGGATGCACACGGCCACGCGGTACGGCACTGTCGTCCTCGCCGCCGCGTACATCATGTCCTTCGGCCTCGAACTGTCGATGAACGGGTGGCTCGCCACCTACTACCGCGAGGCGTTCAACCAGGACAACCTCGTCATCGCGAGCACGTTCGCGGCGACGTTCTCGATTGCCGCGGGATTGCTCCGGCCGTTCGGTGGCTACGGCAGCGACCTGCTGGCCCGCAAGGAGAAGGACATCCTGCCGTTCTTCGAGGGCCAGTACCGCGAGCAGTGGACGTTCCTCGGCCTCTGCTTTATCGTGCTGATGATGTTCGCCATGACGCTGGCCGGCCTCTCCGGCGTCTTGCTGAACGCTGTCGTCATCGGCTTCCTCGTGGGCACGGGCTGTGCCTGGGCCGAGGGCGCCATCTTCGCGCAGGTACCGGCGATGTTCCCGAACGACTCGGGGTCGGTCGCGGGCGTCGTCGGCGGCGTCGGCACCGTCGGCGGCATCGTCTACCCGCTGTTTTACTCCGCGCCGTGGCTGGCGAATCTCCACATCGGGTACTCCGTGGCCGCCGTCACCATGATTCCGATAGTGCTGCTGTCCGCGTGGGTGTTCCAGCCGGAAATCGCCAAAGTCGCCAACACGGCCGGGTTCGTCGGGGGCACGCAGGAAAGCCCCACCGCCGCCTCCGGCGACGACTGACGCCTATCGGCCTCGAAGACCCTTTTTGTCTCTTTCCTACACGCTATAGTAGCCATTGAAAATCAATGCACACCTGATCGCACGACTGCAGTGCGATCAGTGTGTAAATCGTTTCAATTGTTACTATAGCACCGGTGGACCAACTGCTGTGCCGCGTGTCGTCCTCCGTCGGCTCGCCGCGCGCGCGACTGCCCCCAGTTCTGCGGGGTCACGGCCCGGTCGGGCGAAGCACGCACGCGGAGTGCGCCCGAAGTACCGGTCCGGCACTCGACCGACTATCCGACTGCCGTCCTGCGTTTTTGCCCGTTTCACTGGGGCAGTGTATAACCTCTTTAAAGACCTCTCAGACGGTATAATTCTGGACGGTCGTTTCCTAACCACCTCTAACTCTTTACTTCTTTAACGAATACCGTTATAAGGAGTCAAGCTCAGTACTTAGACGTGAATTAGCGGACATTCAGATAAATATGAGAGATAAAAAGCTACATCCATTAAGAACGGGGGAGCGCGAAGATGGCACATAAAAAGGAGGAGTACAAGGCGGAGCTGTACGGCGACGAGGTACGGGAAAAGTTAGAGGAGTTCGCCGAGAAGGGCTGGGACTCCATCCCTGAAGACGAGCGCGAGAAGTGGTTCTCGCGGTTCAAGTTCTGGGGCGTGTTCCACCACCGCGGCGGGCAGGAGTCGTATTTCATGATGCGGCTGACCAACTGCGGCGGCGTCTTGGAGCCCGACCAGCTCCGGGTCATCGGCGAGGTCGCCCGGGACTACGCGAAGGGACCGGCCGAGAACCCCGAGTTCGGGAACGGCTGGATCGACCTCACGACGCGACAGTCCATCCAACTCCACTGGCTCAAGCTCGAGGACATCCCGGAGATCTGGGAGAAGCTCGAAGCCGTCGGCGTCTCCTCGCGCTCGGCGGGCGGGGACACGATGCGGAACATCTCCGGCTGCCCGGTCGCCGGCAAGGCCGAGGAGTACGTCGAGTCCCGCCCGATTCTGGACGAAATTCAGGAGACCATCCGCGACGACAACGACCTCTCCAATATGCCCCGGAAATTCAACATCTCAGTGACGGGGTGCAAGCAGGGGTGTGCCCAGGACAGCATCAACGACATCGGGCTGGAGCCGGCCCACAAGATCATCGATGGCGAGGAAGTCGAGGGATTCAACGTCCGTGTCGGTGGCGGCCTCGGCGGCCGCGAACCGCGCGAAGCCCGCCCGCTCGACCTGTTCATCCGGCCCGAGCACGCCGTCGAAACGGTCCGGGAATTCGTCGAATACTACCACGAAGCGGGCAACCGCCAGAACCGCTCGAAGAACCGCGCCCGGTTCTTCGTCGACGAGCACGGCACCGACGCCATCCGCGAGGAACTGGAGGAGCGGCTGGACTTCGAACTCGAAACCGCCGGCACCGACTTCCGCGGGGCGTACACGTACAACGCCGGCAAGTCGGCCGAGCACGGGGCCCACGACCACGTCGGCGTCTACGACCAGCAAGGCGACAAGAACTACGTCGGACTTTCGGTGCCGGTCGGCCGACTCTCCGCCGAGGACGCCATCGAGCTCGCGGATCTCGCCGACGCCTACGGCTCCGGCGAGGTACGACTGACTCGCCGGCAGAACCCGCTCATCATGGACGTACCCGACGGGAAGCTCTCGAACCTCCTCAACGAGCCGCTGCTGGAGAAGCACTCGCCCGAGCCGAACCCGTTCGTCCAGGGCGCGATGGCCTGTACCGGGACGGAGTTCTGCTCGCTCGCGCTCACGGAGACAAAGGCGCGCATGGCCCGCCTCCTCCGCTGGCTTGGTGACAACGTCGACGTGCCCGACGACGTGGACCGCATCAAGATGCACTTCTCGGGCTGTACGGCCGACTGCGGCCAGGCGATGACGGCCGACATCGGCCTGCAGGGGATGCGCGCCCGCAAGGACGGCCGCATGGTCGAGGCCGTCGACGTGGGGGTCGGCGGCGGTATCGGCGAGGAGCCGACGTTCATCGAGTGGGTGCGCCAGCGTGTCCCTGCCGACGAAGTGCCGGGGATGATAGCTAACATCGTCGAGGCCTACGCGGCGCTCCGCTCGGAGGGCCAGACGTTCCGGGAGTGGGTCGACGCCACCGGCCACGAGACGATCGTCGAACTGGCCGAACCCAACGAGGTCGAGGGGTACACCGACCCGTGTCTGGCCGACGGCAAGCAGTCGTGGTACCCCTTCGACGACGGCGACAGCCCGGCCCCGACCGACGCCGAGGGCCAGCCGATTTCGGCGGACGACTGACCATGACGGACAGTTCGACCGACAACGACGAGGCGGCCGACCGGTCGGAATCTGTAGTCAAGGGGGTGGCATACGACGCGGCACCGGAGCTACTGGAGTAACGCGGCCCCGGCTCCGAACAGCCGGATACGCCGACGTGACGTGCCCGTCTCAGGGCGCGTCCGTCTGCCTCTGACAGCTGGGGACTGCTCGTGTCCACGTCCCCGCTCGGTTCTCCGTTTGCCGTATTTTTTCCGTTGCTCAACAGCCATCGAGTCGTGGCCGTACACTGTCGGCTATACGCCTGTACCGAATCTCGCCACCGCGAAGCCCTTACAGTAGTTACAGCTGACAGCACTACTCGCCGTAGTCTCCGAGTTCGCATTCGGCGGCCGGGCCGCCGTCACAGTCGTACCCGACCGCCTTCGTGACGCTGAGCAGGTCGTAGAATCGGCCGAGAGACTGCCCGGACTCGGGAAGCCCTTCGACTACCGGCACGCCACGCTGGGCCTGATGGTCACAGCTCCGCATCGTCTGGCTGCCAAGCCCGACCGAGTATTCGTGGTCTTCCAGCTCCCGGATAACCGCCGGCGGGTAGAAGGTGCCGGCCCGCTCGACGGCCGCGGCGTACTGGAGCGTCTGCGCGTAGGCCAGATGGGCCACGCCGGAGGGCCGCTGTGCGTTCCCGTACTCGGCGGTGAAGGCGTTCTTGAACTCGTTTGAGAGGTCAGACGAGACGCTGGTGTCCCACGCGACCGTCCCGACGACGCCGTCGAGCGCCTTCGAGGCGTTCTGTGCCACGATGCGGTTGTACAGCGGCACCACAATCCCCACCTCGTCCGGAAGAATCTCCTGGGCTTTTGTCAGTGAGTTCGCGGCGTCCAGTCCGTAGTGATCGAGGAAGACGACCTCCGCGCCGGCGTCCCGGGCCTGTTTGAGCGGCTCCTCGTAGTCCGTCGTCCCGAGACGCGTCGGGATGCTCGTGAGTTCGACCCAGCCGCTCGACGTGAAGAAATCACGTATCGACGACTCCATGGTCTTGCCCCAGTTGTAGTCCGCGTAGATCTGAACGTACTGAGCCTCCCGGCCGAACCGTTCCTTGAGCACCGGAAGCAGCGCCTGTGCGGTCATGTACGCGTTGAACATCTCCCGGAAGCTGTAGCGGACACAGTCCCGTCCCGTCGTGTCGTTCGAGTGGGTCAGACAGCACATGTACGGGACCTTCTGGGCCTGTGCGACGTCCTGCTGGGCGATGGCGACGGAACTGGACGAGCCACCGGAGAACATGATGACGTCGTCTTGCTCGATCATCTCCTCGGCATTGGCCGTCGCAACTTCCGGCTTCGTCTCTGTGTCCGCAGTGACGTACTCGATGGTCTTTCCGAGCACGCCGTCGCCGCTGAGTACGTCAAAGGAGCGCTGACCGACCCAGCCGCCGCCCTCGTTGAGATGTGTGACGGCGAGCTCGTACCCCCGGAGTTCGTCGCGTCCTTCGGCGGCGTAGGTCCCCGACTGTGGGACGTTGAAGCCGAGTGTGACCGCGTCACCTTCGACCGGATAGTTCCCGAGCGGTGGATGCTCCGGTGTGTTTTCGGTTGTCGAACCCCCGCCCTGGCACCCCGCCAGCCCGGCGAGGCCTGCGGTACCGACCCCACCGGCAATCTGTAGTACGGACCGCCTGTCAACTGCGTCTCCCCCTCTTTCCGATCCCATACCAGCTGTTTTGATGGTAAATATATATAATACTTTTTTCAGTAGGAATGGGTGAACAATTAGCATAGAAGGCGCTGGTATCTGGTAGTGACGGTCTTCAGACTGTCTTCTCGGCGATTACATCCACCCTGGCCGCGCGAGGAACACGGGGAAAAGAGATAGGGGACCGATGTCAGTCGAGAATGTCGCTGGCTTCGGTGTCTACTGCGACGTCGGTATCGAGCTCGATGTCCTGGATGAGCGCGACGAGGTCCTCCAGTTCGGGGAACGTGTACACGGTCATCCCGAGGTCGCCGTCATCGACGGTGATACGCGAGTCGACGACGAACACCAGGTCGGAGTCCGGCCAGCCGCCCATCTCGTCGACGATGCCGTCGGCCGGCCCGAACACGAAGTTCGGTGTCCCCATGTCGATGGTCGTCTCCAGCACGTTGGCCCACCCGTCGATGAACGCGGAGGTCATGATGTTGCCGATCTCCTGCATCGCCGACCGTTCCATGTCGGAGAACCCCTCGCCCTCGCTTGGCTCACCCATTCCACCCATCATCGCGCTGGCCATCTGCTTGCTGTCGTCTGGTTCGAGCAGAAACAGGACGTAGCCGTAGGGCGGTTCGTTCAGTTCGACGTAGATGCCGACGCCCTTGTCGTCGCCGATGTGTGTTTTGACGTCCTCAATGTCGAGAAAATTGATCTGTGAGGTCCGAACTGTCGCGTCGAGCCCGGTCAGCTGCCCGAGGTTTTCCGCGACTGTCCCAGACCCCTCCTTTGCCATCTGATTGAAAAGGTCCAGCTTCCGCACGTCCACTTTCAAGCCCATATCTTCTGGAGCGGCGCGAGCGGCTTAACGCCACCGCCCCTCAACTGTCGGCCGTCTCGGGTTCGTACGGTCCCAGGTCAGTACACTCGCTTGCGGGATACTCCTCGCAGCCGTACGCGACGTCAGTCGAAATCTGAATGACGTCGAGTACCTCGGGGCCTTGATTGGCTCCTTCGACGACGGGAACAGGCCCCATCGACTGGTGATCGCACGCTCGTAGCGTCGCCTCGCCGCGTCCGGTCTGGTACGTGGTGCCTTCGAGTTCACGGATGACGGACGGCGGTTCGAACGTCCCGGCCCGCTCGACGGCCGCGGCGTACTGGAGCGTCTGCGCGTAGGCCAGTCGGGCTTGGTCCGACGGGACCCGGACCTGATCCTCGGCGTACGCCGCATCGAACGCCTCCGTGAACGCCGTTGAGAGCGGTGTTTCGATGCTGTAATCCCACGAAATAGTGCCGACGATACCGGCCATGTCGGCGCCGACATCGCGGGCCAGTTGCCGACTCACGATCGGCATGACGATGTCCATCTGTTCCGGGACTATATCCGTCGCCTGGTTCAGCGCGGTGACTGCGTCGCGCCCGCGGTAGGACAACACGATGGCGTCGACGTCAGTGTCTACGGCCTCCCGCAACTGCGGCCTGAAGTTCTCCGTTCCGACCCGCGTCTTCGTCGCGCCCATCTCGCTCCAGTTCTCCGACTGGAACCGGCGCTTGAACTGCTCGGACTGCGTGAAGCCGAAATCGGAGCTGGCGTGCAACTGGTAGAACTCCGTTCGCCCGTCGAACCGCTCGGTCAACACCGGAGCCAGCGCGTTGGCGGCCATCCGACCGTTGTGCATCTCCTGAAACCCGTACCGCGAGCAGCCGATCCCCGTGACGTTCGTCCCCGGCGCGAACCCGAGCATGTGGACCACGCCGCGGGTCGGACAGTACTTGAGCAACTCCCGGGCTGTGTTCGTCGACCCGCCGCCGGCGACCATCACGGCACCGTCCTGCTCGACCAGCGTCTCCGCCACGTCCCGGGCCGTTTTCGAACTGGACTCCGTGTCAGCTATGACGCTCTCGACCGTCCGGCCGAGAATGCCGTCCCCGGACAGCGCCTGCCACGCGTCGGTGTCGACCCAGCCGCCGCCCTCGTTGAGGTGGTCGATGGCCAGTTCGAACCCGCGCTGCTGGCCGGTCCCAAGCGGCGAGAACGACCCCGACTGCGGGACTGTGAGGCCAAGCGTCACCTGGTCGTCGTCGACCGGCTGGTTCGCGTACGCTGTGGCACTGCTTGTCGGCGTCGTGGCGCGACTGCCCCCGCCACAGCCGGCAAGTCCGGCGAGCGAACTCGTTCCGACGGCTCCGAGTAGCTCCCGTCGCGTCACCGTTGACCCCCGAGCATCCCAATCCATGATGAAAAATACATTACTACTGCTGTAATTAAACCTTCCTTCATCGCTCAATAGGTCTCCAAACCGATACGGGACGCTACTCACTGCTGTGGTTGCCAGTCGGAAAAACAGGCGTCGTCCTCAGGCGTCAGTTCCGTCGACCGGGAACTGCTCGTGTTCGCACACCGTATTCAGTACGACTGACGTCGAGGCAGATCGGATATCCTCGTCGGTCAGCAGCGTCTTTATCCGCTCGTTCATCGACTTTGTGTCGGTGAACTTCCCGACGGCCACGATGTCGTGGTCGCCGGTCACCTCGTAGACAGCGATCATCTCGCGTCGATCCCGTAACTGGTCCACCACCCGTCCGAGTCCGTCGCCCTCGACGGAGAGCTGGAACACGGCGGTCACGTCGTAACCCAGCGCCCCGTAATCGATGTCGACGGTGTATTCGTCGATCACACCGGTCGCCTCCAGGTCGTCCATCCGGCGCGATACCGTGGTCGCCGCGATACCGGTCGCGGCGGCGACGTCACGGGCGCTCGCCCGGCCGTCCTGGAGCAGTGCGTTCACTACCTGTCTGTCGGTATCATCGACCATTTCGTCCGCTTAGACTGCCTCTGGGCCTTCTTTGCCGGTTCGGACCTGGTAGGCGTTGTCCACGGGGAGGACGAATATCTTACCGTCACCTTTCTCGCCGGTGTGAGCGCCGTCGGCGATGGCGTCGACGACATCCTCCGCGGGGATGTCCGCGACGACCGTCTCGACTTTGACCTTCTGGTGCAGGTCGACGACGTACTCCTCGCCGCGCCACTGCCCCTTCTTTGCGGGCTGTGAGCCGCGGCCGGAGACGTTCGTCACTGTCAGCGAGGGCGCGCCGACCTCCGCCAGCGCCTTCTTCACGTCCCCGAGTTTGTCAGGTCGAACCATTGCCACTACCATCTTGATCTCTGAGTCGTCGGTTTCAGTCATCTTTGGAACCTCCGTCAGTACGCATGCTCGGACTCACTTTACCACCATCGGCGACAACGCTTTCGCCACCACCGAACTCGGGGTAGGTCTCGACGCCGTGCTCGCTGACGTCCAGCCCTTCCTGCTCGTGTTCGGGCGTGACCCGAGCCTGGCCGGCCGCCTTGAGGGCGTACCAGACGACTCCGGTTGCGACAATCGTCCAGCCCGCGATGGCGGCGACACCGATCAGCTGTGCGATAAAGGCGTTAATGACCGACCCGACCGTGCCGGACGTGGCGACGAACGGGAACAGCAGCGTGCCGAGCACACCGGCGCTCCCGTGGACCGGGAAGACGGCACAGACGTCGTCGATTTTCATCCGGTTCTCGATGAAGCTGAACACGACCGGCAGCTGTCCGCCCGCGAGGCCGCCGACGACGATTGCGCCCCACCACGTCGTGGTGTCGGGGATCGCCGTGATGCCGACCAGCCCGGCGAGCAGTCCGTTTGCCACGTACAGGGTGTCGACCTTCCCGGTCTTCAGCCACGCGACCAGTCCGGCACCCATCGCACCGCAGGCCATCGCGATAGTCGTCGTCATCGCGACACGGCCGACCGTCGCGAACGCGCCGAGGGCGAGCGATCCGTCCTCGACGACGAAGACGGTCGCCGCCGTCCCGACGTTGAAACCGTACCAGCCGAACGCGAGGATGAGCGTTCCCAGAACGGCGAAGGTCAGGGAGTGGCCCGGAATGACGTTCGCGGAGCCGTCCTCGTTGTACCGGCCCATGCGTGGGCCGAGGACGTACGCCGCCGTGAGGCCCGCGATGCCGCCCATGCCGTGGACGATCATCCCGCCGGCGAAGTCGTGGAACGCCTCGCCGCCGAAGCTGATGTACGCGCCGGCCCACGTGATCCCGGTGACAACGGGGTAGATGACCGCCGCCAGCAGGAACGTGTACGTGATGTACGCACGGAGCTTGGCCCGTCCGGCGACCGCGCCGGAGACGATGGTCGCTGCCGTCATCGCGAAGACGGCACCGAACAGCCAGCCGACGTAGTCGTTTGCGGCCCCGGCGCCGAAGGCGGGCGAGAAGCCGCTCCCGCCGACCAGGGCACTGATCCCCGAGCCGATCAGGAAGAACACCGTCACGCCGACCGACCAGGTCAGGAGGTTCTTCGTTAGCTGGTTCGCGACGTTCTTCGAGCGCACCTGCCCCGCCTCAAGCATGGCGAAGCCCGCGTGCATGAAGAAGATCAGGAACGATACCACCAGTACCCACAGCAGGTTAACCCCCTCTGCGAGTACGCTCGGATCTACTTGTAGTGCAGTGTAGCTCATTTCTAGCTCACCTGTTTCGTTTTCGCATCGGCATCCGTCTGGATGTCCAACTTTGCTCCACTTTGGCTCAACTTCTTCAACTCTTTCACGAGAAAGCCTCTGGTAACACCACTACATAAGGTTTGCCTTTATGAATACGGAAATTAGAGGGGATGTGGTAGACGACCGTCCAGATTATGGTATGATATTATGGATATAAGGTTGTTCTCCGTCAAGAAAGTCCGTATATGCACACTGGGATTTTGGACGTTTGTTGACCCCAGTTCCGGCCGGAGGGGGCTAAATAGGCCGATTTCGCTTGCGCGCGCTGCCGGTCTCCGCACGCACTGCCCGACCGGTCACCGCCTGAGCGCTGCGGTCAGTGCGATTGCGCCTAGTACGACACTTGCCAGCGCCAGCGGCGACAGCGGCGGCACATCGAGCTGAAATAGCAGCGTCGTCACCACGACCGCTCCCCCGACCAGCCCTGTCGTCCCCGCGACGTGCGTGAGTTCCACGGGCGTTCCGGGCGCTGTTCCGAGGTCCGCATAGAGGTCGATAGCCGCATGGGCGAACGTCCAGGCCAGCACCGTCGCGCCGCCGGCAACCAGTACTGTCGTCGTCGTTGCTCCCTGAAGGGCGGCCACTAACAGCGCCAGAAACAGCGACGCGCTGGCGAGGTCGACCAGCCGCCCGGACTGAATCAGTTGCCCGCCGGCGAGCAGCACCACGCCGACGAGGGCGGCGGCAGTCGAGACGGCGCTAATGCCGGCGACGAACAGCGTCACGACACCCGCCGCCAGCGCTGCGCTGCCACAGACGGCTCCGGTTCGCGGTATCATTGGCCACCTCGCCGGACCCGTTCAGTGACTCGTTCCAGCGGCTCAGTTGCGGGCCAGTCGTGGACGG
The DNA here is from genome assembly GCF_037078395.1 of Haloarcula sp. CGMCC 1.6347. Lineage (NCBI taxonomy): Archaea > Methanobacteriati > Methanobacteriota > Halobacteria > Halobacteriales > Haloarculaceae > Haloarcula > Haloarcula sp. CGMCC 1.6347. The sequence continues at coordinate 1,167,866 of NZ_JAYMGX010000002.1, read as the reverse complement.
CGATGCCGGCGGCTCGCAACCGACGGAGCCGCTCGCGGCGTTCGAGCCGCGCCAGCCGGTGGCCCGCCGTGTCCGTCGCGGTCGGATCGGGGCTCAGGACCGTCACCGGGTGACCGCTGGCGGCCAGCCGGCGGACCAGCGCCTCGCTGTCGTCGTCACACAGCGGGCCGAGGAAGACGACGTTCGCCGCTGTCGGCAGTTGTGCGATGAGCTTCGTTGTGTCCGGTGTTCGGGTGACCGATGTCGCGGCGAACGCGCGGTCGGTCCTGAGCAGGTCCCGGGCCTGTTGCTGGTGGGCGGCGCTCGTGCCCGGTGCGAGCCACGCGTCATGTGGCGAGTACGCTGCGACGCCGACCTCGTGGCCGTCCTCGGGGAGCCCCTCGACGAGGGCGACCGCGGCCATCGTCGACCGCTCGATGGCCGTCTCGGCGTCCGGTCGCGGGGCCAGCGCGGCGGCCGACCTGGCGTCGACGACGACCACCACCGTCGCGGACTGCTCGCGGCGGAACTCGACGGTCCGCAGGTCCCCGGTCCGGGCATACTGATTCCAGTCGACGCGCGAGAGCGGGTCGTTCGAGCGGTGCTCCCTGACCGCGTAGAAGGAGACTCCCTCACCCCCCTCATCGACGGGGACTGTCCCAGGCCGACGGGCGACCGCCGGGACCAGCGGCAACAGCGCCGAACTCGCTGGCTGCTCCCAGGTGACGGTGTCGGGTTCGGCCGTGACGTGCGTTCGTCGGGCGACGACGCCGACCACGTCCCTGACGACGACCGTCGCCGGGTCGAACACGCAGCGGTCGGTCCCGCCGGTAATCTCGTAGGTAATCGTCGTCGACGCGCCGGGCCGCAGCGCCGTCCCCAGCGACGCCGACCCCTCGACGACCCGCACGGTGTCGGGCACGCCGTCGGCGAGCCGGAGGTCCGGAATCGTTCGGCTCCCATCGTTGCGGACGGTGAGCGCCACGGTGACCCGCTCGCCGAGCGCGGGTTCTGTCGGTGTGATGGACCGCTGTATCGACACGTCCGCCGCCGGCGGGACAGCGACCCGGTCGTACGCGCTTAGCGTGACGCCGAGCCCGCCCAGCAACACGAGCGCGGGGACCTGGCCCACCAGCCCGACGCCGACGGCGACCAGCGCGGCCCCGGCCAGCCCGAACCAGCGGCCGGTCCGTTGGGTCTCGCTCATCGCTCCTCGTCGCGCCGCCGGAGCTCGGCCGTCGCGTGGGCGACACGCCGCTGGAACGGGCGGACGCCCGAGAGCCATCCGGACAGCCGCGCCCGGAGCGATATCGGCGTGCCGTCGAACAGTTCCCGCGCTGGCTCCCTGTCCGTCCACGCGCCGGACCGGAGCGCGTCCGTTGCCTCGTCGGGAGAGAGCCCGTCGCGCTGGAGGACGGTGACCGCGACTCCCTCGACACGCTGCCGGATGGCTTCCTGTCCGGCCCCAGCAGCAAGCGCCTCGTCGATATCGTCGCCGGGGACCGTGACGTACTGGCTGTCAGTGTCCGGCAGCGCCACGCCGCGCTCGCTGTCGAGGGAGCGAACGAGGAGCGCCAGCAGCGCGACACCGCCGGCGAAGACGGCCACGGCGAGTATCGGGAGGTCCGAGACCGCGCCGGAGGGCAACAGCGGCGCGCCGAGGGCGGCGAGTCCGATTCCGATGGCCGTCGCGACGAGGCCGAGCGCCAGCGGGACCCGGCGCAGTGTCACGCCTTGCCCTCCCCGACTGACCCGTCGGCGTCTTTGTCCGCAGAAGGCATCTCGTCGGGATTCGCCGCGATATCGTCCGCGTTGTCGGCGGCCCGTTCCAGCGCCGCACGGGCTTGGGACTCCAGGTCGGCGTCCGGCCGCTCCCGGCCGTAGCGAACCCGCTCGAACACCGACCGGAGCGAGGCGACGGCGTCGGGGTCGGCCCCGGCCGCCGTCGCGTCCGCCTCGATGTCCTGCGGGGACGACGCATCGTCGTCCACGGTCACCGCGTCTTCGAGGGCAGCCCACGCGCGGTACACGTCGTTGGTCAGGGGCACGTCGATTGCAGCCGCGCTATGCGAGGGGGTTTCCGCGGCGTCCGCGGTTGCGACGGCTGGCGTCTCGCCGCCCGTCTCGTCGATGGTCCGGCTCTGGCCGGCCAGCCGCCAGAGGACGACCAGACCCACTGCGAGGCCGACGGCGAGCGCACCGACTGCCGGAGCGGGGACACTCGGCAGCAGCGCGCGGGCACCGTTCTCGCTTTCCGGCGGATCGATGCTACCTGGCGGGTCGCTGAGGCCCTGTCCGTCGGGGTTGTCGATTTCGCTGTCGTCCCGGGTCATCTCCGCCTGGTCGGACCCGGTGGCAGCGTCGATGCTCGCGGCCCCGACGCTGAACGACAGCAGCGCAATCGCGGCGACAACCGCCACGAGGAGGGACTGTCGCTGCATACAGCCACTCCGCTCCTGGCACATGAATAGGTTAGGGACCTGTCTGCAACTGGTCGGCCAATCCGGACTGGGTGGGGCTGAAAGGGACCGAGCGCTGCGAGGGCGAACACAGCGGGCTCGCACGTCGCGTGACCGAGCCCCTCTCTAAAACCGTCCCTGAGTTGGCTATTCAGAGTTCGTCCGCGAGGTCCTCGGCGAAGTAGGTCAGAATCAGGTCTGCGCCGGCGCGTTTGATGGACAGCAGCGACTCGTAGGCCACCGCTTCGAGGTCGAGCCAGCCCTTCTCGGCAGCGGCGTGCAGCATGGCGTACTCGCCGGAGACGTTGTAGGCGGCGACGGGATGGTCGTAGGACTCCCGGATTTCCTTGACGATGTCCAGGTACGGCAGCGCGGGCTTGACCATCAGCACGTCCGCGCCCTGCTCGACGTCGAGGTCGACCTCGCGGCGGGCCTCGCGTGCGTTCGCGGGGTCCATCTGGTAGTGCCGCCGGTCGCCGAAGGCCGGCGCGCCGTCGGCGGCGTCCCGGAACGGGCCGTAGAAGGCCGACTCGTACTTGGCGGCGTAGCTCATGATGGGTACGTCGGTGTTGCCCTGGTCGTCTAAGGCCTCCCGAATCGCGCCGACCATGCCGTCGATCATCCCCGACGGCGCGACCATGTCAGCTCCGGCCGCGGCGTGGCTCGCGGCGATTTCCCCCAGCAAATCGAGGGTCTCGTCGTTGCGCACCGTCAGCCGCGGGTCCTCGGCGGCGTCGTCTTCGAGGACGCCGCAGTGGCCGTGGTCGGTGTACTCACAGAGGCAGACGTCCGTGATGACGTAGGCGTCCGTCTCGCTCGTGATGCGGCGCGTGGCTTCCTGCACGACGCCGTCTTCGGCCCAGGCGCGGCTCCCGCGCTCGTCTTTCGATTCGGGGACGCCGAACAGCATCACCGCTTCGACGCCGGTTTCGAGAATCTCCGCGACGCGGTCGACCGCCGCATCGACAGGGACCCGTTCGTGGCCCGGCATCGTCTCGATGGGGACGCGCTCGTCGGTTGTCGCGTCGACGAACACCGGTGCGATGAGGTCCGACGCCGAGAGGTCCGTCTCGCGCACCAGCGGACGCACGCCGTCGGTTCGCAGGCGGCGCGGGCGCTGTGTCAAATTCATACTGCCATTTCAGTCCGTGACTGGCATGAACCCACCGCTTACTGAACTACTTCGTGTCGATTCGCTCGCGGAGCCAGGCCGCCGCGTCGGCGACGGTCGCGGGGTCATCGCCGGTGATCTTCACCCGTCCCGGCGTGTCGTCCTTGCGCGGGTAGCTCCCGACGGCAACCGCGAACTGCTCGCGGGCCGCCGTGATGTGCGTGACGAGCGCGCCCTCGGGTGCGGGCGTGTGAATCGTCTTCGTCGTCCGGTCGCCATCGAACTCGTCGGCGACGGTCTCGTACATCGCTTTCAGTTCCTCGGGGATGCCCGGCAGGACGTACACGCGGTCGATGACACAGCCGGCGGCGAAGCTCTCGTCGGTCAGCAGCGCCTGCCCGCCCTCGGGAACTGACGCCCACGCGTCGAGGTCGAGGTCCATGTCGTAGCGGTCCACCAGTTCGGGGTTGTCGTCGGCGAACCGCTCGGCCTTCGCTTCGAGGTGTGCCCGCACGTCGTCGGGAACGACGAGGTCGCGGCCGAACGCCCGCGCCACAGCGGCCTTCGTTATGTCGTCGGGCGTTCCGCCGATGCCACCGGTGACGATGACCGCGTCGAAGGCGTCGTGATATTGCGCCACAGCGTCGGCGATGACCGCCTCGTCGTCGGGCACAGTCAGAACGCGGGTGACGCTCGCACCGGCCTCGGTAAGCTGACGGCCCAGCCACGACGCGTTCGTGTTCTCCGTGTCGCCAGCGAGCAGTTCGTCACCGACGGTGAGCAGTGCGACCTCCATCATCTCGCTGTGAGAGTCTGGCGGCGTTAAGCGTTTGGCTGGACGCAGGTGGACACAGGCTCCGACGTCGTCGTCCTGCTGCGGGTTGACCGCATCTAAATGCGTATAATGACATTATATCTCGCCTAGCCATATTTCGGTAACATACATATACTGGGTCCGGCAAAGCAAAAGTATGGTACTTGTCACCAATTGTGCTGATTGCGTCAAACGGGTGTACCCGAACCGAAGCCGTGTGTCGAACGCGGACCGCGACAGTGCTGACCCAGTCGACGAAATGCCCACAACACGCGCTGGAACGCTGACAGACTGACGCTGCCAGCGGCGCACTGCGCTAGCCCGCCACTGGGACTGGCACCACCCGCCGTGATGTGTCGTACCGATAGCTCAGCAGAGAGCTACAGCAAGGGAACGTAGCGATAGCAGTACAGGGCCGGACCGGTCGCTGCCCCAGCAGCTTTCCAGACCGTTTCTCGTGTTTGTCGGACTGGTCGCCGGTGTGCTCGGATCCGTCACATGACGGGGCAGTGCGACGTTGACACCTGTGTCTGGGAGTCGGCAAACATCCGATACCAGGTCAGTCGTTAGTCCTCGGACAGTTCGGATTCGAGTGTCTCGACCCGCCGTTCGAGTTCGGAAACCCGCTTCTCGTAGCCGCGTTTACCGTCGAGAAAGTTGTAGACGAGTACCATGCCAGCGGCTGGTAGTCCGATGTACACCGCCAGTACGAGTACCATGAGGACTAGTTCCGTTGCGCCGGGGAGTCCCGGTATCTGGAGGAGGGCCATGGTGGGCCTTTTCGTTTCAGCTACTTGGAAATTCACATCCGAGCGGTCAGACTCCCGCGTCCCCGACCGCTTCAGCGAGTAGCTCCGTGACCCCGACGATCTCGATGTCGTCCTCGTAGCCGCCGGTTTTGCGCCCGTCCTCGTACATCGTCATGCACATCGGGCAGGCGACGACGAACTTCTCGACGGCCGCGCCCGCCTCGGTGTCTTCGAGGGCCTCGCGCAGGCGTTCCTCGCTGGGTTTGCTCTCCTCTTCGAGGTCCATCCAGAGGCCGCCGCCGCCACCGCCACAGCAGAAGGAGTCGTCCCTGTTGCGGGGCATCTCGTGGAGGTCGGCTCCGGTCGCGCGGATGAGGTCCCGCGGGGCCTCGAACTCGCCGTTGTACCGCCCGAGGTGACAGGGGTCGTGGTAGGTGACGGTGTAGTCCAGTTCCGAGCCCGAGAGACCGAGCGCGCCCGAACTGGCGAGGTCGGCGACGACCTGCGTGTAGTGGAACACGTCGTCTTCGCCCCACTCGCAGGCCTCGAACTCGGGGTACTCGTTCATGAACGTGTTGTAAGCGTGGGGGTCCGTCGTGACGATGGAGTCGAACTCACAGTCCAGCATCGCTTCGGCGTTGTCCTCGACGAGCATCTCGTAGAGCCCTTCCTCGCCGACCCGGCGCACGTCGTTGCCGTCGGTCTGTTCGGCCTCGTAGAGGATGCCGTAGTCCACGCCGGCGGCCTCGAAGACGCGAGCCAGCGCGCGTGCTATCTTCTGGTTGCGCTCGTCGTAGCTTGGGTAGTCGCCGACGTACCAGAGGAACTCCACCGGTTCGTCGCGGGCGTCCGGCACCTCGAAGTCGAGGTCCTCGGTCCAGTCCGGCCGGGCGCGCTCGGGGTCGCCGAAGGTGTTGCCGTGCTGGAACACGTTCATCATCGCGTCCTGGACGTGTTCGTCCATTTCGCCGGCCTCGGTGAGCCGGCGGTTCATCTCGGTGAATTGCGTGACGTGTTCGATATCGACCGGGCAGGCGTCCATGCAGGCCATACAGGACATGCAGGACTCCATCGTGTGAGCGTCGATGACCGAGGTGCCGCCGTCGGCGATGATAGGCACGTCCTCGCCGCCGGCGTCGCGCTCCTCGCGGTAGCGTTTCAGGTCGAGGATGACGTTTCGCGGGTCCAGCGGCCGCCCGGAGGCTTTTGCTGGACAGACCGACGAGCACCGGCCACACTTGGTACAGGCGTCGTGGTCGAGCAGTTGCTTCCAGGAGAAGTCGTCGATGTCGCTGGGGCCGATATCGTCGGGGTCAGCGTCGGCCGGGACGCCGGGTAGTCGCACGCCGGCTTTCTCGTCGCGGGCGACGAGGTTGGCAAACGACGAGAGCATGTGGAACGGCTTCGCGTAGGGTATCCAGGCGACGAACCACAGCGCGACGAGCGAGTGGCTCCACCAGACGAACGGGTACGCACCCGCTGCCATCTCCGGCGTCATCCCGGCCATAACGAGTCCTTCCTTGACCGACCAGCCGACGAAGCTCACCGTCTCGAAGGAGACGTCCCGGACCGTCGAGGTGCCGAGAATCCGGATGCCTTCGGTGAGGTAGCCGCCGACGCCCAGCACGAACAGCGCGCCCAGAAACAGGTCGTCCTCGCGGGAGGTGTGGCGGTCGTGGAGGCGGTCGAGTTTGCGGCCGTAGCGCCGCCACAGCGCGACACCGACGCCGACGACGAACAGCAGCCCCATCGCGTCCATGACGAACGAGTAGGAGAGGTAGAACTGGCCGACGAAGAAGGATTCACCGGTCAGCGGCCGATAGAGGTCCATGTCGATACCCAGAATCGTCGTCCCGATGAGTAGCGTCAGAAAGCCCCAGACGATGAACGCGTGCATCACGCCGGCGACGGTATCGCGGTCCAACTGCTTCCGGTTCGACAGCGCCAACTGCGCCGCCGCGAGGGTCCGCTGGGGCAACTCGTCCAGGCGGTCGAAAGGGTCGTCGCTGCCCTGGGCATAGCGGGTGACGCGGTCGTACACACCGTACAGAAAGACGATGATGGCGAGCGCCGCCAGATAGTAGAACAGCGCTTTCCCCACGTCGCCGATACGCCAGAACGTCGGGCGCGTGGTCGTCTGGAGTATAGATGACATACGGTAACACGCACTGCGTGTCCGCTTAAATCTTGCCACGCCCCGTCGCGGTCTTGCGAGAATTAGGGATTTGTTGAAAGTTTTCCCGCGTCACGTTGCCCATCCGACAGATATATCACTCCCGAGAAGTAGTTTCATGTTCGATGGACGAGAAGACCGAAGAACTCCGTGACATCTTCATGGACGTCTCCGACGAGGAGGCTGTGACGGAGTCTCAGGAAGCGTCGAGAGGGTCCCTGGCCGATACTGACGAGGCCGGTGTCGCGGACCGACTCGGTGATATCATCGCGCGGATGCGCGAGCGGTACGAGTTCCGAACCGAACTCGCCGACGAGGCCCTGGTGACAGTGGTCCGACTGTTCTACGAGGGAAGCGACGATGCGGGCATCGCGGCCGAAATCGGCGCGGACGAGCCTGACGTGGTCGAGGCGCGGCTGGACCTGCATCTCCTCCGCGACGAGGACACAGAGGCACCGTTCGACCTGGCCGAGTTCCGCCGCCGCGTCGCCGACGACGACCCGTCCGTCGCCGACCTCGCCGCCGAGTTCGACATCGACGAGTCCTGGGCCGCCCACTACCGCCGCGTCGTCGCCGCACAGGACGCCGCGCGCCGGGTCTCCCACCGGTTCCAGAGCGAGTTCGAGGACGTGCTCACCGACGCCGGGCTGTCGACACAGCACGCTGCCGGCCTCCGCGAAGACGGTCTCGACGAAGCCACTGAGGACATCGACTCGCTGGATTCCGGCGCTGACGTGTCGATGTAACGCTGCGCATTCTTCTGTGCTAGCGGTCGGCCGAGATGGCGGGCCTTTCTGGCTGTGCGAAACACGACCGTTCCGTCCCGCCGAACCTTCTTGTAGGAGTACACGACCAGGCGGGGCCATGTCGACCCATACGTTCCGGGAACTGGAAACGGCCGCCTACTGTCCGCGAAAGCTCTACTACCGCCGCCGCGACGGTGCGAGCGAGATTCCAGACGAAATCGAGTCGGTTCGCCGGCTCGCCCGCGATTACGAGCGGCTGCTGACCGACGACGCCGCCCTGCTGGCCGCCCCTATCGAAGTGGGACCGGACGAGTACCGCGACCGCCTCAGAGGGCTTCGAGAGCGCCTGGCCGACTGGGACGCGCTGGTCGCGCCGGCGGCGACGGACGCGTATCTCGAAGGGAAGGACGCCCGCGGTATCGCACACAAGGTCGTCGCAGGGCGGGACGGCCCCGCGCCGTCGCTCGTGTTCGCCGGTCGACCGCCGGAGGAGGGCGTCTGGGATCCCCAGACCGTGCGGTTAGTCGCCGCTGCGAAGGCGCTCTCCTGGGAGCGCGATCGAAATATCGACGTCGCCTACGCTGAGTATCCGGCGTACGGCGTCATCCGACGTATCGAGGTGAACGCACGGCGGGCCGGCGTCTACCGTCGTGCGGTCAGAACCGCCGACAGCATCGACGGGCCACCGGGGCGAGTACGTAACGACGCCAAATGCCAGCCCTGTGAGTTCAGTGAGGACTGCGGGGTGAAAACGCGGTCGCTAAGATCGATGTTGCGGTGAGTCGGCAGGGCTTGGACGAGTGACCCGCCAGTCAGTCCCGGGCCGCGAGCCACGACTCGACGGCGTCGGCGTGTGCGCCGCGGCGGTGTATCGTCCCGCTGTCGACGTTCACCACCGTCGACCCGGTCCCGCCGTCGGTCTCGCCGGCGTCGAGTACTACCGCGGCGCGCTCACGGATGGCGTCGAGATCGTCGATGGTGCGGGCGCTGGGGTTACCGGAGATGTTGGCGCTGGTGGCGGTTAGCGGCCCGGTTTCGGCAAGCAATTCGAGCGCGAGGTCGTGGTCGGGGACCCGAACCCCGACGCGGTCACGGCCGGCGACCAGCACGTCCGGCACTGCGTCGCGGCGCTCGACGACGACGGTGACCGGGCCGGGGAGGAACTCACGCATGAACGCCAGTTCGCGGTCGCTCGGGCGCGTGTACTCGCGGGCGGACTCGACATCGGGGACGGCCATCGACACCGGCTTGTCGCGCTCGCGGCCTTTCGCCTCGAACACGCGCTCCACGGCAGCAGCGTCGAGCGCGTCCGCACCGAGCCCGTACACCGTTTCCGTCGGATAGACGACCAGCTCTCCGTTGCGGACTGCCGACGCGGCGTCGTCGACTGTCGCCATCGTCAGAGCTGGGCTTCGACTTCGTCGTAGTTCGGGAAGTCGGGCCACTCCTGGGCCACCCAGGCGTATTCGATGGTCCGGTCGCTATCGAGGACGAACACCGACGGGCGCGGTTCCTCGATTCCGGCCATCCCGTCGAGGTCCATGTCGATGTCGTACTGCTCTGCGACGCCGTTGGCCGGGTCCGAGAACAGCCGGTAGTCCCCCTCGATACCCCGCTCTTCGAGCAACTGCTTGTGCTCGTACGGCGTCGAGATGGAGACGCCGACGACGGTGGCCTGCTCGTGCCACGCGCGGTCGCGGATCTCGTTCCAGATGTACGTCGCCGGGAACGCGCCGTCCATCGCGTGGAACACGAGGACGACCCGGTCGCTGTCGGCACACAGCGACGCGAGCGACTCGTCCTCCCAGAACTCGTCGTTGACGAGCGGGCGCGTGAAATCCGGCGCGGTGTCGCCTTCCTCGGGGTGGTCGACCGGGTCGAGGTCGACGACGTCGAAATCGAGTTCCATCAGGCCGCACCCCCTGCCGTCTCCTCACCCTCTCCGTACGTCCGTTCCAGATACGCGACGATGTTCGCGCTCTCGGACATCGTGACGCCGGTGTTCTCGTCGACGATGGCCGGGACGGTCCGCTTGCCGGACAGTCGCTTGACAACGTCGCGGTCGGCGTGCATCGGCTCGACGAACCGCGACTGGTAGTCGAGGTCGTAGGCGTCCAGCTTCCGGACGACGCGCTCACAGAACGGACACGCCTGCAACCGGTACAGCGTGATATCGGACTCGCTCATACTCTGTGGAGTGATACGCGTGAAAGCCGGGTAAGGGCTTCGCTGACAACCCCTTCATGACAAGCCTTAATCCGCACCCATTACAACTTCGACCGTTGATGGCCCTGGATCCACCTGCGCCGTTTGAGCTGTCTACAGCGATGTTGCAGGCTATCGAATACGCCGGCGTCATGATTCCCGAAACCGTGGTGCTGGTCGGTGGTACCGCCACTATCGTCTTCCTCATCGTCCTGTCGGCGTTCTTCTCGTCCTCGGAGATCGCCATGTTCTCGTTGCCCGCACACCGGACGGAGTCACTCGTCGAGGACGGCGTGCCGGGTGCGAAGACGCTCAAGCAACTCAAAGCGGACCCCCATCGCCTGCTCGTGACGATTCTCGTGGGGAACAACCTCGTCAACATCGCGATGTCGTCTATCGCGACGGGACTACTGGCGATGTATCTCTCACAGGGGCAAGCCGTCGCCGTCGCGACGTTCGGAATCACGGCTATCGTGCTGCTGTTCGGCGAGAGCGCGCCAAAGAGCTACGCCGTCGAGAATACCGAATCCTGGGCGCTGCGCATCTCCAAGCCGCTCAAGGTCGCCGAGAAGGTGCTGCTCCCGCTCATCCTGCTGTTCGACTACCTCACTCGCGTCGTCAACAAGATCACCGGGGGCCGCTCCGCCATCGAGACTTCCTACGTCACCCGCGAAGAGATACAGGACATCATCGAGACGGGAGAGCGCGAAGGTGTCCTCGACGAGGACGAACGGGAGATGCTCCAGCGCACGCTGCGGTTCAACGACACCATTGCCAAGGAAGTGATGACGCCGCGGCTGGACATGACGGCCGTCGCCAAGGACGCCTCCGTCGAGGAAGCGCTGGAGACCTGTATCCAGAGCGGCCACGCCCGCATCCCGGTCTACGAGGGAAGTCTGGACAACGTTATCGGCGTCATCCACATCCGCGACCTCGTTCGGGACCTCAACTACGGCGAGGCGCTGGCCCGCGATATGGACCTCGAAGACCTCATCGAGCCGACCCTGCACGTCCCCGAATCGAAGAACGTCGACGACCTGTTGACCGAGATGCGGGCCGAGCGCCTCCACATGGTCATCGTCATCGACGAGTTCGGGACCACCGAGGGGCTGGTGACGATGGAGGACCTGACCGAGGAGATTGTCGGCGAGATACTCGAAGGCGAAGAGGAAGAGCCGATCGAGTACGTCGACGACGACACGGTCACGGTCAAAGGCGAGGTCAACATCGAGGAGGTCAACGAGGCACTGGACCTTGAACTGCCCGAAGGCGAGGAGTTCGAGACCATCGCCGGCTTCATCTTCAACCGGGCGGGCCGACTGGTCGAGGAGGGCGAGACCATCACCTACGACGGTGTTGAAATCCGTGTCGAACAGGTCGAGAACACGCGCATCATGAAGGCTCGCGTTGTCCGCCTCGAAACCGACGAAACAGAGTCAGTCGACGCCGAAGAGGCCACGGACTGATTCCAGTCGGTAGCAGTCGTTTTACCTCGGTCGCCGTCGACAGTAGTGGTATGGGTTATCACCACCTCGCAGTCGACGACATCGAACCGACACCGGACCGACCCAGTGTCCAGCGCTCCATCAGCGACGCGGCCGGCCTCGAAAACGCCGCCGTGAACGTCTACGAGGTCGCTCCCGGCGAGGATATCCCGCTCGCGTACCACTACCACGATAATCAGGAGGAACTGTTCTACGTCCTCTCGGGGACGCTCGCCGTCGAGACGCCGGAGCAGACCTACGAGGTCGGCGAAGACGAGGCGTTCGTCGTCGAACCGGACAGCCCCCAGCGGGCGCACAACCCCGAGTCGGCGACCGAATCAGTACGGACGCTCGTCGTCGGCGCGCCCGCGGTGGACGACGTCCACCCGTACGACCCCGAGTAAGCCGAGCGTCGAGATCGTTCCGTTGGCCCGCTACTGGAGCGTAATGGCATAGGTCAGTGCGAACAGCAGTATCGCGCCGGTCGCGACGTTGATAGCCGTCAGTTCCGCCGCGCCGATGACGCTCAGCCCCCAGACGATAGTGGCCGCAAACACCGTCGAGAGTACGACGTTCATCGCGATGAGTACCCGTGGGTCACCCTGCGACCCGCTCGCCCCCTCCTCGAACCCGTCCGCGTCGCTCATGCCCACGAACACGGACGGGACGCCCCTTAGCTCTTTGGCAGTGCCCGGCGTGCCCGTCCTGTCCGCTCCGGCCGGGCGCGGTCGAGTCGCGCAACTAAACACGCTCGGAGCCCAACACGGGCGTATGAACGTTCAAAACCGTCATGGGGACCCGGTCGACCCGGTCCCGTTTCTGGTCTGCACCGCGATGGCGGTGATGCTGCTGTTCTCCGTCGGTCCGCTGTACGGCCTCGCGTACGGGTTGCCAGTGTGGGCCGGCCTGACCGTTGCGACAGCCGGCACCGTCGCTGTCTCCGCCGTCGCGTACCACCGTCTGGTCTGGACGGCCCCGCCGCCCTGGGTACAGATCGCCCCGGAACTCCGATTTCAGCGGCTCATCTACATCGGTATCGGCTTCGCTGTCTTGCTGGTTGCCGTCTCGGCTCCGCTGGCCCTGTGATTTACTACCCCGGTACGCATGTGGACTGGTATGCGCGAGGTCGAACGCTCTCGGTTCGTGATGGCGCGGCCGCCGGCTGTCCACCGCACGCTCTCGCCGGAGGCGGTCGTCGCGGCGGAGGGGACGTTCACGGTGACGGCCGTCGAAGAGACTGATACGGGAACCCTGGTTACTGCCGCCGGCCCCGGGATGTCGGTCCCGCTGCGCTTCGAATCGCGGGACGACGGCCTCCGGTACACCGCCGAGGGCGAGGTCGGTCCGTTCGACCACTTGGAGACGCAAGTCATCGTTACACCGGAGGAAAACGGGTCCCGGCTCACGATGCGTTCGACCGTCTCGCTGAACCTGCCGCTCCCCTTCGCCGACCGCATCGCCGCCTGGAAGCGCGGCAACGAGCTAGAGCGGGCCATCGAAGACCTGGCGGCGGACGTGCCCGGAGCGTGAAGCGACTGCAAAAGCACTGAACGCCACGACTGTCGCTGGTCGTGAGACGACTGCACACAACCACGGTACGTTTAGTAGCCGTAATTTCAATATACGATCATGAGCATCCTCGACAGCGTCAAGGACGCACTCACGTCACAGTCGGACACGAAGTCCCGGCCGGACGACGGGTCCAAGGGGGCGTACTGGTGTGACGACTGCGGCGTTCGCATCAGGGACGTCGAACTGGAGGGCGAACCGGTCTGTCCGGACTGCGGCGAGGAGATGCGGTTCGAGCGTGCGGCCGGTCGTGACTGCGCCTGCTAAGGGCTCCGGATAACCGTCTCATCCCCCTGTTCTGCCGGGAACGGCCCCGTGAGCGACTCGCTGTCCGTCCATTCCTCGTCCGTGACGAGCGCGTCGTCGAGCGCCGTCCGAAGGGCGTCTTCGTCGTAGTCTGTTCCAATGAACACCAGTTCAGTCCGGCGGTCGCCGTGTTCGTCGTGCCAGTCGAGTTCCGGCCGGTTCGAGCGGTACATATCCCGCTCGACTTCGGGCAGGCTCGCGATCCAGGGTCCCTGTGCTTCGGCCCGTATCGAGGGGCCGGCCTGGCCGATGACGACGCGGCGCTCGGTGCCCGCCAGCCAAACGGTGCCCTTCGAGCGGACGACACCCGACGGGAGGTCCCGCAGCACGTCGGCGAGCCGGTCGGGGTGGAACGGCCGGCGGCGGCGGTAGGTGTAGGAGGTGACGCCGTACACGTCCTCGGGATGGTGGTGGCCGTCGTGTCCGTGGCCGGTGTCGTCTGCATCACCCTCGACACCGTGGTCGTGGCCGTCTTCGCCATGGCTATGCCCAGCGTCGGCCAGCGCTCGCTTCCAGCCCGGCAGGTCGTTGATTTCGGTCTGATCGAACAGCTTGCGGTCGAACAGCCGGTCGGGAGCGACCTCTGAGAAGGTCGTTCGGATGGTCTCGGCGTCGGGCTGGAGCGCCCGTACCAACTCTTCGGCTTCGTCCAGTTCCGCGTCCGTACAGAGGTCCGTCTTGTTCATCACAACGAGGTTCGACAGTTCGACCTGTTCGACCATGAGGTCCGAGAGCGGTCGGTCGGCGTCGTCGGCCGCTGCGTCGGTGGTATCCCCATCGGCGCTCGCTTCCACGGCCCCCCGGCGCTCCGGCGTCTCGCCGGCGAATGAGTCGAGAAACAGTCGGGTATCCAGTACGGTCACGAGCGTGTCGACCCGATACAGCGCGGCCACGCGCGACTCGGTAGTGAACAGCCGCGCTACCGGTGCCGGCTCGGAGATGCCAGAGGACTCGACGACGAGCGCGTCGAAGTCCCGGTCGTTCGCCAGCCGGACGACCGCCGTTTCGAGGTCGTCCTGCAGTTCACAGCAGATACAGCCGTTGGATAGCTCCGCGACGCCGTCGTCGACGTCCAGTTCCGACCCCTCCGCGATGAGTTCGGCGTCGACGTTGACCGTCCCCATATCGTTGACGAGGACGGCGATGTCGCGGTCGCCGGCCTCGGTCAGCAGGTGGTTCAGCAGCGTCGTCTTCCCGGCCCCGAGGCTTCCGGAGAGAATCGTGACGGGAATGGTGTCGCGCATACCTCCCGTTGTGCGTCGCCTCCCTTCAAATCGCGCCTCGTTTCCAGTAGTCAAACACGACCGCGTCCGGCCATACGCATGGGCGCTGTCGACGGGTAACTGCGACAGCTTTTACTCCGTGGCTCTCGCACACACGACCCACGATGGAACTGGCCGACCGAATCGAGCGCTTTCGCCGGACGCTGCGGGAGTGGGCCCGCGGGCTGTACCACGGCATGATAACGCACCCGGCCTACGAGAAAATCGAGAAGGAGGCCGAGGACACCGAGGACGCGTTCATGCTGGCCTGTTTCCCCGACGCCTTCGGCATCCCCTCGCCGGTGTCGTACTACACCGCCGAACTGCTGCCGTACCTCGAAGACACCTTCGAGGCCTGGGAGCGGCGGCTGTGGGACCGGAGCTCGTACATCGAACGCAAAGGCCAGCAGTACCACTTCTGATGGAGCCGTTTGTCTTCTTCGGCGGCAAGGGCGGGGTCGGCAAGACCACGGTCTCCTGTGCCTACGGCGTCAAATCCGCACGTTCGGGCCTCGACACGCTCGTCGTCTCGACGGACCCGGCCCACTCCGTCACGGACGTGTTCGACCAGTCGTTCAGCGACGACCCGGAGTCCGTCGAGGGCATCGACGGCCTCGACGCGATGGAGATCGACCCCGAAACCGAGACCCAGCGCCACCTCAACGGCATCCGTAACGACCTCTCCGAGCAGGTGTCGGCGGCGATGGTCAACGAAATTAACCAGCAGCTAGAGATGGCTCACCAGACGCCGGGGGCCTACGAGTCGGCGCTGTTCGACCGCTTCGTCGACGTGATGCGCAACGCCGACCCGTACGACCGGGTCGTCTTCGACACCTCCCCGACCGGCAGCACGCTCCGCCTGCTCGGCCTGCCGGAGTTCCTCGAAGGGTGGATCGACCGGCTGATGCACAAACGCGAGAAGAGCATCGACCTCTTCGAGAAGGCCGCTATCGGCAGCAACGAGCCCCGGCGCGTCATGGACGGCGACCCGGTGCTTGCCCGCCTGCAGGACCGCAAGGAGTTCTTCGAGTTCGCCGGCGGCGCGCTCCAGGCCGACGCCGCCTTCTTCCTCGTGCTCAATCCCGACCAGCTCTCGGTCAACGAGACGCGGCGCGCCATCGCCGAGATGCGTGAGCGCGACCTCTCGGTTCGGGGCCTCGTCGCGAACAAGCTCACGCCCGAACCGGACCCCGACGAGGACGGCCGCGGGGCCCGCTATCTCAGGGACCGCGTCGCCACTGAGAACGAGCGGCTTCAGGAGGTCCGAGAGACGCTCGACCCGCCGCTGGTCGCGGAAATCACGACCCGCACGGCGGAGGTGAAAGGCGACCTGCTCGACGATGTCGCCGCCGAATTCGACGTCGAGACGGACGCCGAGGCACCGACGTTCGTCTGAGCCGGCGACCCGCCGCTCATGTGTGGGCCGCGCATAACCGATAAGTAATCAGATATTAGATTTTCGTTGATAGTCGAAGCCGTGTGACCGAGCGTATTCTGACGGATTTGAGATATATAAGAAATATATAATAACTATTAATAGCTTGATGTTGGTTACCATTCATGCACATACATGACACAGGTAATCTGGATCGTCCTGGCAGTACTGGTGACGTTCAGCGTGGGGTACCTGGGGTATTCGAAGTACCTCGCGCGGTTCCTCGAACTCGACAACGCCAACGAGACTCCGGCACACAAGTACGAAGACGGGCAGGAATACGTCCCGTCGAAGAAACCGGTGTTGCTGGGTCACCACTACTCCAGTATCGCGGGTGGGGCACCGATTGTCGGACCGATTACTGCGGGGGCCATCTGGGGGTGGGTTCCCGCACTGCTGTGGATCGCCATCGGCAACCCGCTGATGGGCAGCGTCCACGACTTCGTCTCGCTGTCGGGGTCGCTCCGACACGAAGGGAAGTCCATCGGCTACATCGTCGGTGAGTACGTCGGCGAGGGCGGGAAGAACATGCTGCTGTGGTTCGCGTTCCTGACGATTATCCTCGTCGTCGCAGTGTTCGCGCTGGTGGTCGGGATCGTGTTCAACGCCTATCCCGAGGTGGTGACGGCGTCGCTGGTCTACATCGTCCTCGCGCTGGCGTTCGGCGTGTACCTTTACCAGCTCAACGGCCCGTTCATCCCCGGCACAGTCCTGTTCGTCGCAGGCGTTTTCGCCGGCGTCTACGCCGGGATTCAGTTCCCGATTGCCCTGTTCGAGCCGACGGCCGAACGGACCGCGGAGATATCCGTCATCGTGTTGCTCGGCGGGAGCGGTTCCTGGGTGCCTGGCGCGAGCGCACTGGGCGGCAACACTGCGGCGTGGATACCGGTCATCATGGCCTACGCCGCCGTCGCCAGCGCGCTCCCGGTGTGGGTGTTGCTCCAGCCGCGTGACTACCTCTCCTCGTTCCTGCTGTACACCGGCGTCGGCGGCGCGCTGCTCGCCATTATCGTCGGGACCATCCTCGGCTCGTCGAGCCAGCCGCTGGTCATCGACAGCTCGCTGGGTGCGTTCAACGGCTTCTGGGGCGTCGAGGGTGCGGGCCTGTACCCGCTGTTCCCGCTGCTGTTCATCACCATCGCCTGTGGAACCATCAGCGGCTTCCACTCGCTGGTCTCCTCCGGGACGACGGCGAAGCAACTCGATAAGGAGACCGACGCCCGCCTCATCGGCTACGGCGGGATGCTGGGCGAGGGCCTGCTCGCGGCCGTCGCGCTGTCGACGCTCGCGGTCGCCGGTTTCCCCGACCCCGCAGGCGGTATCGGCGCGGCGCTGCCGAACTTCGCGACCGGTGGTGGCATCATCCTGACGAGCCTCGGCCTCCCACAGTCCTTCGGCGCGCCGTTCATGGCGCTCGTCCTCGTGAGCTTCCTGCTTACGTCTACTGACACGGCTGTCCGGCTCGGCCGCTACATGATGGAAGAGATCGTCGGCCTGCCGGCCGGCCAGACGTCGACTGGCCTCGACGTGGGCGGCGGCATCCGTTCGACGCTGGGCGAACTCGGCCGCGGTCGGTACACGAACCCGATCATCCAGTGTGTCCTCGCGTACGTGATGGTCATCTCCGGCCAGTGGGTCGTCCTGTGGGCGCTGTTCGGCGGTGCGAACCAGCTGCTGGCCGCGCTCGCACTGCTGACCGCGACGGTCTGGCTGGCTAACTGGGACAAGAGCAAACAGCTGTACTCCACGGGCGTACCGATGGCCGTCATGGTGGCGATAACCGTGCTCGGCCTCGGCTGGCTCGCGTTCTACCAGAACATCTACCAGACGATTATCGTGGGCGGTGCGAGCGGTGTGCAACTGTTCGCAACGATTATCCAGACGCTTCTGGCACTGACCCTCATCGGCCTCGCTCTGGCGCTGGTCAAGAAGGGGTACGACAACATCAGCACCGTCCGCGAGAGCTACGGCGGCGGTGCCGTCGAACCGAGCGACGACTGACGCAACCGATCACTTCTCCGTTTTTTCGGCACTGACAGCGACTGCTACCCGAGCGTCATCTCCAGAACCGCTTGGCGAGCCGCGAGAGCACCCCTTCCTCGGGCTGGGTCACGTCTTCCCAGAGGACGAACGCCTCGACCACGTCGGCGGCCTCGCCGGCGACGGCTTCCTGCTCGCCCGGAACGACGACGCCCAGATTGACCTCGTAATGGCCGTAGTAGCCGTACTTCAACAGCGTGCGCTCGCGCTGGCCCTCGACGAACGACCGGACTTCCTCGGGCAGTTCGTCGGCGACGAGGACGAACGTGAAGTCGGTGCGGTAATGCTCTTCGTTGGCGGTCACGCGCTCGTCGGCCAGGTCGTGGCCGAGTTCGACCAGCCGCTTCAGTTCGCCAACCGTCGGCCGGGTGACGCGGCGAGCATAGAGGTACTCCTCTGACTCGTGGTCGCCGTAGGACAGCGCCGGGTGGAAGAACTGCTTCTGATTGAGGATCCGCATCTCGCCGTAGAGGTCCCAGCGCTCGCCACGGAGCCGGTGGTCCCGTTCCAGCGTGTAGTTGTACATCAGGCGGTCGCTCACCCGGTCGAAGTACGGGTCGTCTGTCCAGTGTGGGACTTCCTCGATGATTTCGTCGGGCAGCTCCGATTTCGGGACCGCCCCAGTGACGGGGTCCTCCCAGTCGTCCGCACCGTAGTCCGGAGGTTCCTCGACCGGCCCGGGCTCTGTTTCCTCGCTCATCGTGTCGAGCCGCGTGGGCGTTTAGTTCGCACCGGCCCTATGCCGCGGTAGCTCATACCATGCCGATGCCGTGTCGGCGTCTTAAGCGCGTCGGTCAGCCGACGGTCGTTCACGGGCCGTACACGACCGCCGCGGCAGGTTTTTGACGCTGGCCTCCGAATTAATCACCAACAATCATGGCGAAAGACACCGAAGCCTGCGGCCGCTGCTCGATGACCGTTGTCGTCGACGCCGTCGACGAAACTGCGGACGAACAGCCCCACGACCCCTTCGGCGACGACCGCATCGAGGTCGACCAGCGGGACATCGAGCGTATCTCGCCCGAGGCCTGGATGGGCCGGCTCTCGACCCGCGTCAACGAGGCCGTGAGTCGCTACGTCTGGGGTCGCTAAGCGAGTCAGAGGAGTGCGTCGATAATCCAGAAGAGGCCGTAGCTCAGTCCGAACGCCAGCGCGAGCGACCCGATCCAGGCCAGCACCGTCTTGCCCATCTTCTCTCGACTGACTTCGCCGCCGCCGGCGGCCGCGCCGGAGCCGACGATAGCGGAGACGATGATCTCGTTGAACGACACCGGAATGCCGAAGAAGACGGCTGCCTGCGCGATGATGAAGCTCGGAATCAGCGCGCCGATAGACCGGCGCGGCCCGAGCGAGGAGTAGTCCTGTGCCAGCGCTTTGATCATCCGCGGCGCGCCCGTCCAGGACCCGATGAGGAGGCCGAGCCCGCCGAACAACAGGACTCCGGTGATGGGGATGGCTGCCGTCGGCCCTTCCCCGAGTAGCGGGACCAGCGGCCCCAGCGCCAGACCGACCTGGCTCCCGCCGGCGGAGAAGGCCACGAGCCCGCCCATCACCAGCAGGAAGTGCCGTTGCCCGGCGGCCGCATCCGCTCTGATATCCAGATACAGCAGTCCACCGGCGAGCACCCCGATGAGAAGCGTCACGACGACTATCGACGGGACCATCGGCGTCCCGGCCGCCTGCGCGACGGCGCTGGCCACCGATGCCTGCTCGTTACCCGGTGCCAGCAGCACGAACTCGATGTTCGCCAGAATCACACCGACCAGCCCGCCCAGCAGCGGCACGAGCCGTTCTTCGGTGGTGGCCTCGTGCCGGAGCGACCACGCCGTCCCGAAGGCGATGCCCCCGCCGACGAAGGGGGTCAGGACCCACAGCGAGACGATTTCGATGTATTTGGCCGTCGCCGGCTGGCCGCCCATCGCCAGTCCGACGCCGACCACCGCACCGGTGACGGTGAACGCCGTCGCGATGGGGTAGCCAGTGAAAATCCCGACGGCGACCAGCACCGCCGCGGTGATGAGGGCGACGATGGCGGCGATAGCCGAGAGGCCGCCGCCGCTCGGGAACAGAACGAGTTCGCTCCCGACAGCCTCCGTGACGTTGGCCCCCTGCAGGACCGCGCCAGCCAGCCCGAGGATGCCGACGAAGAACCCGGCCCGCATCACCGAGATCGCGTTCGCACCGACGGCCGGCGCGAACGGAGTGGACCCGGACGACCCGGCACCGATGGCCCAGGCCATGAACAGACTCGCGGCTGACGCGACAACAAGCGTCGCAATCGTACTCGTCGCGACCATCTGTCACGGCGTTTGCTCCGGCCTGCAATGAGCCTACCGTTCGCGCGCCCTTGTGAGGCCGACTGCCGACACTGACGCGGGCGTCACAGGCAAACGTTCAGGTGCCAGTGCGTAGTTCAATCCCGTATGTCCGCCTCCGAAGAGACTGTCCGCGTCTGGCTGGTCGAACGAACGTACTCCGACGACGAACAGAACCTCATCATCCTCACGTACGCGACGCTAGACGGCGAACAGTACTTCCGTAAGGAGCGCGCCCTGACCTCGTTTTCCGACGTGCGAGAGACCACAGCTGCCGTCGACGCGGACCCGGACAACCTCGGGTCTGTCGATGACGGCGACCTCCAGGCGCAGTACGCGACCGAAGCGACGCGGATGGCCGAGAAACACGACCCCGACGACGCTATCTGACTGTCTGCAGAGCCACGCTCGCGTTTCGTTCGTCTTCGCCTCTCGGACGCAAAACCGATGCCGGCGGCAGAGCGCCGCCTTAGTTCGTTTTTGCGTCGGCGATGCTGGAAGCCGATGCCGCTCGCCCGGCGGCGAGCTTAGTTCGTCTTCGCATCGGTCTCTTCCCCCGGCTCTGTCGCATCCACACCCTCCGCCGCTTCGACAGCGTCGGTGACTTTCTCGGTGTCGACGTGCCAGCGGTCGACGGCCTGCTCGAAGTCGGCGAGCTTGTTCGAGACGCGCATCTTCAGGTCGTCGTCGTTGACGTTGACCTCGAAGACGTACTCGGGGCGGTCGCCGTCGCCGACGCGGCGGAGGTTCGCGCTGATGAGGTCGTTGTCGAAGTAGTAGGGCGCGATCTGTGTCATCACGTTGCGGTAGACGGTGTCCTCGACCTTCCGCAGGGCCTTCCGGCTGGCGGAGTCGGCCGCGCGGGCCACGTAGTCGACGGACTCGCTCCAGCGCTCCATCGCCTCGTCGGGCTCGTCGAGGTTCTCGTAGGACTCGCTGAGCTTCTCGCCGGCGGTCTGGAGGTCCTCGTCGGGGCCTTTCCCCGCTTGCTCCCCTTTGCCTTCGGCGACGCTCGCCTGGTCGGCGGTTTTCTCGTTGACGTCCTCGTCCAGTCGCTCGTGGCTTTTCGGTCGCCACTCGTCGAACTCACTGAGGGCGTCGTCGTCGACATCCTCGTTCGAAGCGATGTCTTTCAGCGCCTGCGTGATGCGCTCGCCGTGCTCGACGATGTCGACCCAGCCGCCTTTCGTCTTGAATCCTGAAACGCTCTCTTCGATGTCTGCCATGGTATAATAGATCGGTCTATGACAGCCGCGGGACCTGCTGCAGTGGGCTGTCCATCTGTACACAGCGGATTGCTGCTCAGTAGGGTTAAACGTTTCCGCCATGGCGGTAGACATGATACTTACCCGCCCTACTCCTCCCCAGCCCTCGATACCGGCACGCAGACGACGTGCTGCCACTGCATAGCGACCCGCCCGCTCGGCCCGCTTCGCTCAACACCGAACGGCCGCTTATAAGGATTGCACGCGAACGGTTGTATGATGCCATCCGCACTATTCGTCGTAAGCGAACACGGGTACTGGGGCGAAGAATGTATCGAGCCGCTGACAACACTCTCGGACGCCGGTCTGGATATCACGGTGGCGACACCGACCGGCGAGCCGCCGGTGCTTGACGAACGCTCCGTCGACCCGGAAGAAGTCGGCGAAGACCTCTCGGAGCACGTTCGGGAGGTCCACGAGACCGACGAGCGCCTGAACAACCCGATCCCGCTGGCCCAGGCCGACGCCGAGGACTACGACACCGTCGTGTTCCCCGGTGGCCACGGCGCGGAGTGGGATATCACGCAGGACGTCCACGCCCGCGGACTGCTGCGTGAGAGCGTCGCCGGCGACGACGGCAAGGCGCTCGTCGTCTGTCACACGGTCGGGATTCTGGCGTTCACCAGAAACGCTGACGGCGAGTTCCTCGCCGACGGCCGCTCGGTCACCGGCTTCCCGAACGCCTGGGAGGAAGGCATCGTCGACGAGAACGACCTGCTCCCCGACGGCCGGAAGCTCCCGTACTGGGTCGAAGACGAAGTGAAGGCTGTCGGCGCTGACTGGGACGCCGAACTCGACGCCGACACCAGCGTCACGGTCGACGGCGACCTCATCACGGCTCGTGGCCCGCCGTCGTCGGCTGCGGCCGCCCGGACGCTCCTCGACGAACTCGGTATCGAGACGTCCGCGTAACGGGATCCGGAACGTCAGCTACTGACACACGTCAAAGAATCCGAATTTCTCCGAACAAAGGACATCTCGCCCGGTCGAGTTATCCCGTCCGGTCGTCGTCCCCGAGAATACGTTGTCATACGGTATCGCACGATATAGTCAAATAACGACTGTGTACTAGCACACGAAAGGGCGGCCCGGCGAAGGCATCCATTCTCGCCAGCGGATTTATGGGAACCATCTCCGGGTCTTCCATTGCGAACACGGTGACGACCGGCGCGTTCACGATTCCGCTGATGAAGCGGTCGGGCTACTCGCCGGAGTTCTCCGGGGGCGTGGAGGCCTCTGCCTCCTCGGGCGGCCAGATCCTCCCTCCGGTGATGGGGGCCGCCGCGTTCCTCATCGTCCAGTACACGGCGACGCCGTTCGCCGACGTCATCGTCGTCGCGACGATTCCCGCCATCGTCTTCTTCTTCGGCGTCTGGGTGATGGTCCACTTCGAGGCGGTCAAGGAGGATATCGGCGGCCTCGACTCTTCGGAACTGGTGAACATCCGTAGCCACCTCCGGAGCGGATGGTTCTACCTCGTCCCGCTCGTTCTTTTGCTGTACTACCTCATCATCGAGCGGCTGTCTGTCGCCCGCTCGGCGTGGTTTACGCTCATCGCAATCGGAGCCCTCATCGCACTTGTGGCGGCCTACAGCGACGAGACGCGGGCCCGACTCGGCATTACACTTGTGTCCCTCTTCGGGCTGACGACGCTCACGCAGTACTTCACTGGGCAAGGCATTTTCGGATACCTGTTCAATCGGTTCGTACAGGCCACGACAGCGTTCCCGCCGCTGTTCAACCGCATCGATGGCCTTGTCGCGGCAGACCTGGCAGCGGAAGGGGCGCTTGCACTGCCCGGCCCCCAACCGCTTGGTGCCGCGTTTTCCGCGGCGCTCGGCAATGTCGGCACGCTGATCATCCTCGCCGGCGTTCTCACGCTGATTTCCCGGCCCAGACTCGACTCGCCGCTGCTGTCGTTCGACAATGCCGTCGACGACGCCGCCGAGACGACCGCCGACGCCGTCGGCCGGCCGGACCTCGCCTCCAACGGGCTGTACAAGCTCGGTATCTTCCTCGGGAAATCTATGGAGAGTGGGGCCAGAACCGCCGTTCCAGTCGTTATCGCCGTCGCCGCTGCCGGCATCATCCCGGGTGTCATCAGCGTCTCCGGCCTCGGCCCGAACCTCGTCTCGCTCATCACGGCTGTCGCCGGCGGGTCGCTGGTCTTGCTGTTGCTCGTCACCGCGTTCTCGTCGATTATCCTCGGGATGGGGATGCCGACGACGGTGACCTACATCATCCTCGTCTCTCTGCTCGCGCCGGCGCTGACGGCGTTCGGCGTTCCGCTGCTCGCGGCGCACCTGTTTATCCTCTACTTCGGCGTCATCGCCGACATCACGCCGCCGGTCGCGGTGGCCGCCTACGCCGCCTCGGGCGTCGCGAAGTCAGACGCGTTCCAGACCGGTATCGAGGCGTTCTCGCTGTCGCTCAACAAGGCTATCGTCCCGTTCGCGTTCATCGTCACGCCGGGCATCATCCTGCTGCGGCGCAACCCTGACGCTGCAAGCCTCGACGTCGGAGACAAATACCGGGTCGTCGGGACCGCGGACCTCCTCGATGTCGGCTACTCCATCCCCGAGATACTGATTCCCGTCGTCGGTGTGTTCCTCGGCGTCATCGCGCTCGCGGCCACAGTCATCGGGTTCGCGTACGCGCCGGTCTCCCGGGGCGAGCGGGCGGCGTTCGCGTTCAGTTCGCTCCTGTTGATGGCTCCTGCGCTCGCTGTGTCCGGGGTGTACGACCTCCTCGGTCTCGTCGGCATCGCCGGCGGCGAGATGACGGTCCTGCTCGACGTTGTACTCCGCGGCGTCGGCCTCGCCCTGTTCCTCTTCCTCATGGCGAAGAACCGCCAGCGCGGCGGTGACCCTGCGGGACGGTCCGGCACGGCTGAGCCGGCGTGAGTGAGAACCGTTTAACCCATCGGGGGTCAACGGGCACGATATGCCAATCGAACAGCGCGGCGACGCCTCCGTCGTCACGCACGCGCTGGCGCGAGATGAACTGACGCGGATACGAAACGTCGAGACCGAACAGGTCGCGTTCCGGAAGGGACTGGTCCGTCTCGGCCGCATCTGTGGCTACGAGATCATCGACGGTCGGATGGAGACCGAGTACACGGAGGTCCAGACGCCGCTGACTACGATGATGGGCGAGCGCGTCAAGGGACTCGACGACGTGGTCATCGTCAACGTCCTCCGTGCGGCGACGCCGTTCGTCGAGGGACTGCTCAAGGCGTTCCCCCGCGCCAGGCAGGGCGTCATCTCTGCCAGCCGCGACGAGGAAGCCGGGATGAACGACGACGGGGAGTTCCCTATCTCAGTCGAATACGTCAAACTGCCCGAAATCACCGAGGACGACACCGTCATCATCGCGGACCCGATGCTCGCGACCGGGTCGACGATGGCCACGGTACTGGACTACATCACCTCGGAGAAGACCGAACCGGAGAACCTGCTCGTTCTGGCGGCGGTTTCCGCGCCGGAGGGCATCGTCCGCGTCTCGGAGTCCCAGTCGGACGCAGACATCATTAGCGTCGCTATCGACGACGAACTCGACGAGGACGGGTTCATCGTTCCGGGACTCGGCGACGCCGGTGACCGGGCCTTCCGGACGACGTAAGCGGTCGCGGTCCGCTCGACCTCTCAACTGCGGGACGAAACGTTTTTATTTGTGGCCCGAATCAGCCGATGATGTCGCGATTTTCCGTCAGCTCCCAGCCGCTGTACCCCCTCGCTTCACATGGAAACCGATAGACGGCAGCGTAATTTCGGTCCAGTTGAAACGAGAATGACGGCCGTGAACCGCCCCGCGGCGACCGGGCGTGGCTCCTGTCGGACAGTGGTGGACCGGGAGGCTTTCGTACTGACGGCACGGCAACCCCGTATGGCTCGACGCCGATATCGCGTCGCGGACACTGCCCAGCAGCTCGTCGGGGGGTTCCTGCTCGCGGGGCCGTTCGTCGTGACCGAAGAGGTATGGGTGCTGGCCGAGAATATGTCCTGGTATCACGCGGTAGTCGTCGTCGGTATCGTGTTCGCTATCGGCTACGGGGCGCTGTACAAGGCTGACGCCGGCCGGGACATCGACACAGAGGCTGAGGTGGCAGGTATTCCAGTCCGCTTCGTCTCGCTGATGATTGTGGCGTTCGGCTCAGTCGCTATCCTCGCGACAGCATTGACCGCCCCGGACACGTTTCTCGTCGACGGTGGGATTCTGGCGGACCCGACGCCGATGGCCGTCACCCTGACGACCCTGAAGGCGATCATCGTCGGTGCGATTTTCAGCGTCGTCGGGGCTGCGACGGCGGACAGCGTGTTCTGACCGCGACCCGCACACTTAATTGGGTGCCACTCTCCTTGATGTGCATATGGAGTATACGCTGGCTATCGACAACGCACCGGAGACCGTTCCGGGTGGCACAGGGGTACTGCTCCTGCATCCGAGTACCGGCGAGACGGATCGACTCGACACGGATTTCCTCGCGACCGACACGGATTCGATGCTCGTCATCTCGACCCGGACCACCGCCCGGGAGGTCAAGCAGAAACTGGAGTACTACGAGGTCGACGAGTCGAAGGCGACCATCCTCGACACGCTGTCGGTCGAACGCGGCTACACCCGTCGCCGCTCCGAGGGCGTTCGGTACGTTTCTGCACCGGATGACCTGTCCGGCATCGTCTCGGAGACCGAGACGTTCCTGCAGGAACACGACGGGAAACTCCGCGTAACGTTCGACTCCCTGACGGAACTCATTTACTACGCCGACGAGGACGGCGCGCTCTCGGCCGTCGAAGACATCCTCGACCTGCTTGCGGAGTACGACGCTGTCGGGATGTTCCACCTCGCCGACGAGGTCCACGACGAGGAGACGGTCGCGGCGTTCCGGGAACTCTTCGACGGTGTCATCGAACTGTCCGAGGACGGAACCATCACCAGTTCCTTCGAGGAGTAACTGGACACGCGTTCCTGAATCCGCCGCTCCTTCGATGAAATTGTGGCAGCCGGCCGACACTACTTCGCCCATCGAGTACCTCGATGCCGTTCCCCTCTCTCGAACGAAACGGTGTTTTCACCCGGCAGCGACGCCAACACCCCGTATGCCAACTCTTACCAGACCAACAACAATTAAGAGGGTATGACCCACATACAGGGTTGTATGCCGGAATGCCAGAACTGCGGTAATTTTGTAACGGCTGACTATGCGCGTGTGTTCACGCCGAACGGGGTCGAAAAGCCCAGGGTCTGTCCGCAGTGCGAGGACAAGATTCGCGACGGGGCAGACGTCCGTGAGGCCCGGTCCACACGTCGCGGATAGAACCGGTCAGGAACTGCCGCCCTGTGACCTGACGGTTGCGGGGACGTTTTCCTCGCCGGCTGCACTCGCTACCAACCGCTGTGTTACTGCACAGGCGTTTCAGCGGCTATGCTAATGCATCTGTCAGGCGTGTCCGTGCTTCCTCGAACACCGCGTCAGCGCGGTCCGCGTCACGGGCTTCGGCGGTGATCCGAACGAGCGGCTGGGTCCCACTGGCCCGCAGGAGGAACCACGCATCGCCGAGGTCGACCCGGACCCCGTCGAGCGTCGTCACGTCGTCGTAGGCGGCGGTCACTGTCTCCCGAACCCGGTCCATCACGGTTTCCTTCTGGTCGGTTTCGACGCTGTCCCGGCGGATGGGGTACTCCGGCACGTCGTCGGCGCGGTCACCCAGCGGGCGCTCGCCGTCCAGTGCCGCGGCGGTACAGGCCGCCAGCGGCCCGTCTGGACACAGCGTTCGCTCGGGCCAGATCCACGCGCCGCTCGGCTCGCCGCCGAAGGCGACCCCGTCCTCGCTCGCGGCCTCGGCGACGTACACGTCCCCGACCGGAGTGTACTCGACGGCCACGTCGATGTCGCTGAGGTGGTCCTCGACGGCGAGGCTCGTATCGACCGGGACGGCGACCCGATCGCCCGGTGACGCCGCAGTACGGGCGAACACGGCCAGCAACACGTCGCCCGAGAGGAAGGTCCCGTCGGCCGAAACCGCCCGCATCCGGTCGGCGTCGCCGTCGTGTGCGATGCCGAGGTCGGCGTCGGATTCGGCCACCAGCGTCGCCAGGGACTCGCAGTTCTCGGCTTTCGGTTCCGAGGGGCGACCGGGAAACGCGCCGTCGGGCTGGCCGTTGAGCGTCTCGACGGAACAGCCCAGTTCGGTGAGTGCGTCGACGCTGACCCGGCCCGCGCCGTTGCCGAGGTCGACGACGACGTGGCTGTCGAGGTCCGTCTCGCCGACTTCCGCGACCAGCGCCTCGACGTGGCGCTGGCCGGCGTCCCAGGACTCGCTGTCGCCGCTCTCGTCCCACGCCGCTGGCTGGAACGCATCCTCGTCCAGTCGCTGTTCAATCGTCTCCCGCAGGTCCGCGTCGAAGGCTTGCCCGCTGGGCTGCCAGAGCTTGATACCGTTGTCCTGGGGCGGGTTGTGGCTCGCCGTCACTGCGACGCCGGCGTCGGCGTCCTGCCACGCCACCGCCCGGCCGATAGTCGGCGTCGCCGCGCCGCCGAGGTCGACCACGTCGACGCCGCTCTCACGGAGTCCTGCCACCAGCGCCGCTTGCAAGTACTCGCCGCTCGCTCGCGGGTCCCGACCCACGACAACCCGCTCGCAGTCGATGCCAAGCGCCCGCCCCACCGAGAGCGCCACCTCGGTCGTGACTGTCTCGCCGACGGGACCCCGAATCCCGCTCGTTCCGAACTGTGTCATTACTGCTCTCTGGGGCGGGCCGCCCCTAAAATCCATCCGGCATCAGACAGGTACTGCGGGCCGGTAGTGCCGACGCCGCTCCGCTACTGCGTCGGCGACCACTCACAGGCGGTCCCGGTCGTCAGCCCCGCTTCGTCGATGTGAGCCGAGAGGCAGCCGTAGTTGCAGAACTGCGCTGTCGGCTTCCCGTCGGGCGTCTCGCTAACGTAGACGGGGTCGTGGTCCTCGACCGGGGAGCCACAGTACGTGCAGTCGGTCATACGTACGCTTGCGGCCGGGAGAACAAACGTTTTGTCCGCGTCTGTCGACCCACCGCACATGAAACAGGGCGGCTCTGATGCGGCGAAACAGGCGGCGGGGGAATCGGCGGCCGAGACCGTTGAGGACGGCATGGTCGTCGGCCTCGGCACGGGGTCGACGGCGGCCCACGCTATCCGCGCTATCGGGCGAGCGGTCGACGCAGGACTCGATGTCGTCGGCGTCCCAACGTCATTTCAGTCCCGCCAGCTGGCCCGGGACTGCGGGATTCCGCTCGCGGACCTCGACGACGTGTCGGTCGACCTCGCCATCGACGGGGCCGACGAGGTGGCCGACGGCAATCTCATCAAAGGCGGCGGCGCGGCTCACGCCCGGGAGAAGGTCGTCGACGCGAGCGCCGACCGCTTCCTCGTCGTCGCCGACCCGACGAAGGAGGCTGAGCGGCTCTCGGTGCCGGTGCCGGTCGAGGTACTTCCGATGGCCCGCTCGACGGTCGCCACGGCGGTTGCGGACTTGGACGGTGACCCGACGCTCCGGTGTGCAGAACGCAAGGACGGCCCCGTCGTCACCGACAACGGGAACCTCGTGCTCGACTGTGATTTCGGCCCTATCGACGACCCCGCCGCGCTCGCCAGCGACCTCGCCGCACTCCCCGGTGTCGTCGAGCACGGGCTGTTCGTCGATGTGGCCGACGAAATCCACGTCGGCACTACTGACGGCGTCACCGTCCGAGCGCTATCGAAGTAGCTGTCGCTGGTCGGCTTGCGTCGAAAAAATACACTGCTTGAAACGACCTTACAGGTCGCGCGGCTGGACCGTCTTCCGGTCGTTCTCGTCGGCTCGGCGGGCTGCGTCCTGGAGCAGCTCTTCGACTTCCTCGTCGAGTGCGTCGTAGAAGTCGGACGCTACGTTCATGTCGTTGAGCTCTTCCTTAACGGCGGCTTTGACGATTAGGTCTGCCATACAGACGAGGTATCGACGGGGGTTACTTATATACTTTCTCCAATTAGTTCGCTCTCGACCCTATTACCGGCAGTTTGAGGCATTATACGACACATAACCCCTTATAAATCCGCATTTGTGTCCTCTGTAATCCATCAGAATCCGTGCTTTCGGCTGTGCTAGACGGCTATTGTTGCGTTACTCCGGCCGAGCGTCGCTCACGCGCGCTCGCACAGGTCGGCCCTGAAACGGGCGATACGTTCGCCTCGGACCGACGGATAGGAGTGGCCGTATCACTGAATGGGTCCTATGCGCGACATACTCGATTCGGTTGCGGCGGGTGACCTCTCCCCGGTAGAGGCCGAGGCGGCGCTTGCGGGCTACGCGACCAGCGGGGCCGGTCGGTTCGACGCCGCTCGGGAGGACCGTGCCGGCGTTCCCGAGGCTGTCCTTGCAGATGGGAAGACGCCGGCGGAAGTGGCGGATTTGGCGGCGACAGCTATCGAAACGACGGACCGGGCTATCGTGACGCGGCTGGATACGTCCACTGCGACGGCCGTTCGGGAACAGTTGGACGAGACCGCTCCGGACGCGACGGTCCGGTGGGACGACCGCTCGAACTGGCTGGTGGCGACGACGCCCGCGTTCGAACGGCCGTCGCTGGACGCGTCAGTCGGTATTGTCACCGCGGGGACCTCCGACGCCGTTCCGGCCGGTGAGGCCGCACTCATCGCCGAGGAGATGGGTGCGACCGTGACCCGTATCGACGACGTTGGCGTTGCGAGCCTCGCCCGGACGATAGATGCGGTCGATGGCTTCCGGGACCAGGACGTCCTCATCGTCGCGGCGGGCCGCGAGGGCGCGCTCCCGACGGTCGTCGCTGGTCTCGTGGATGTCCCGGTCATCGGCCTGCCCGTCTCGACCGGCTACGGCCACGGTGGCGAGGGTGAGGCGGCCCTCTCGGGGCTGCTCCAGTCCTGCACTGCCCTCTCCGTCGTGAACATCGACGCCGGCTTCACCGCCGGGACACAGGCCGGCCTAATCGCCAGACAGCTCGACGATGCGCGCACATAGACTCCCCCACAAACCGCAGGCATACCCAAGTATTTGGGTAAAGAGCTATGAGAACAACGCGCGTACGCGTATACGTCGGCGGTGGTGTCGCCGACGAACACGATGCCTGAATGTGATCATTGCGGCGCGCACGTCTCAGACCAGTTCGCCCGAGTGTTCGCGGATGAACGCGGACATATCCGGGCGTGTCCCAACTGCTCGGCGAACGCTGGCATTGCCGAGGTATCGAGAGAGCGCGCCCAAAAAGTGTGAGGCCCGCTGGGCCACCAGCATCGTGCGATGACTACCGCGCGGAGCCCTTACCACGTGTACGTCCTCCGCTGTAGCGACAACACGTTTTACACCGGTTACACGACCGATGTGGAGCGCCGCGTCCGCGAACACGACGCCGGCGACGGCGCGAAGTACACGCGCGGCCGAACCCCGGTCGAACTGATCCACGTCGAGTCGTTCGACTCACAGTCCGAAGCGATGAGCCGTGAGTACGAGATCAAGCAGTACTCCAGAGCACAGAAGGAACGGCTCGTCGAATCCAGCGACGCCGAAGCTGACTTCGATACCTGAGCCGCCGAAACGATTGAAGAATTAGCAGCGATACCGCCTCAGATGCCGAGGCTCACCTCTTCCCGTCGGTAGCCGTGAAGTGACAGTTTTGCGATGGGGCGTGATTTTTTGTCGAGGGGCTGAGAACCGCGAGATATGGACAACGACGCGGATGTCGACGCAGGTTCGATCGCCTTCGGGACGGACGGCTGGCGGGCGACGCTGGACGTGTTCACGAAGCCGCGGATCCGGATGGTGGGACAGGCCGTCGCCACCACCCTGCAGGAACGCGGGGCAAGCGGGACCGTCGCCATCGGGTACGACGCCCGCGAAACCTCGCCCGGGTTCGCTGACGAACTCGCACACGTCCTGCGCGCGAACGGCTTCGACGTGCTCTTGCCGGACCGGGACACACCGACGCCGATTGTCGCCTGGACGGTGAAAGACCGCGACCTCGCAGGGGCGCTCCAGATTACGGCCAGCCACAATCCCCCGGAGTACAACGGCGTGAAGTTCATTCCTGGCGACGGGTCGCCGGCGCTGCCGGACTGGACGGCCGCCTTCGAGGAGAACCTCGCCGTGCTCGACCCGCTGCCCGAGGACGAGTGGGGCGAGCGAACGGAGGAGGACCTGATCGGGCCGTTCCACGACCACGCGCTGGACTTCGTCGACACCGACCTCGATGGCCTGTCAGTCGCCTACGACGCGCTGTACGGGAGCGGCCGCGGCGTCACGGACGCACTGCTCGAAGCGGCCGGAGCCGAGGTGACACGCCTCAACTGCGTACAGGACCCCGACTTTGGCGGCGGGTCGCCCGAACCGTCGGCGGAGAACGCCGAGGGGCTCGTCAGCGAAGTCAGCGACGGCGACGCCACGCTGGGAATCATCAACGACGGCGACGCCGACCGCATCGGCGTCGTCACACCCGAGCGGGGCTATCTGGACCCGAACCTGTTTTTCGCCGCGATGTACGACTTCCTGCTCGAAACTGGCTCGGGCGACGTGGTTCGGACGGTCTCGACCTCTAGCATCGTCGACCGCGTCGCCGAGGCCCACGGCCAGAACGTCCACGAGGTCGCCGTCGGCTTCAAGTGGGTCGCCGAGGCGATGGCCGAGCACGACGCGCTGTTCGGCGGCGAGGAGTCCGGCGGCTTCGGCCTGCCGGACCACCTGCGGAACAAGGACGGCGTGCTGGTGGCGCTGGTCGCCGCCGCCGCCGAACGCGAGGAACCGCTTGACGCTCGTGTCGACCGATTGCTGGACGAACACGGCGAAATCCACCAGGACCGTATCAGCGTCGACTGTCCGGACGACCGCAAGGAGTCCGTCCTCGCCGACCTCGAAACCGCACTTCCAGACACGCTGGCGGGAGTCGCTGTCGACGGCATTAACACCGTCGACGGGTTCAAAATCCGGCTCGAAGACGGGACGTGGGTGCTGGTCCGCCCGTCCGGGACGGAGCCGAAACTCCGTGTGTACGCCGAGGCGTCGAGTGCGGAGCGCGTCGAGGACCTGTTAGAGGCGGGTCGGGACCTGGTCGAGCCGCTGGTCTGACCTCACTTGGTTGTGCTGACGACGTACGTGCCGGCCACGCGGTCACCGAGGCGCTGTGCGTCGTCGCTCACGAACATGACGGCCGCTTCGACGAGGAGCCAACCGGCCATGAGAACGAGCGCGAAGACGAACCCGAATCCGCCGAGAATACCACCGAGCAGGAGCATGATTGGGAACGGGGCGAGCAGTACCGCCGTTCGGAGCAGGCGGTCACGCTGGCTCGGCGGCGACCCGGTCTCGTCGACGACCGCGACGTTCTGGGACCGCTTCCCGACTGTCTCGTTGGTCTCGGCGTAGTAGCCGAAGTAGTAGACGAGTACCGCGCCGATGGCGAGCCAGAGGGCGAAGTTGACGACGATACCCAGAAGCCCCGCAGCCATCACCGATCCACCGCCCATCGCGCCCGGACTCTCGGGTGAGGCGGCGGCCATCGCGCCGACCGAGAGAACCGTGTTGAGAACGAATGTGACGAGCCACAGCCCGAACGCGACGGCGCTCAGGATGGCGAAATCGATGAGGTATGCGACGACGCGGTCGCCCCGCGCTTCGACCGCGTTTTCAGAGACAGTTGCTGACATCGTTTTAAAACCATTCTCGAAACTATTTAAAAAATGTTACGACGCTGTGTTAACGAGTGTATGTCTCTCTGCCCAATCGTGACGGCTACTCACGCACCCCTCTGTAGCGGTCGGGTTCCTCAAGCGGCTCGATGGCGAACCCCAGCGCCTCGTAGAACGGTCGAACGTCAGCGTCGAACTCGGCGGTGACACAATCTCGCCGGTCGAGCGCGGCCTCGACGAGCGCCGTCCCGATACCCTGCCCGCGACGACGCCGACGGACAGCGACGGCCTCGATGTGAGTGTCGTCGAGTACGAGTGCGCCGAGGACGCGCCCGTCCGTCTCGTCGTCACCGGACACTGCGACGAGTGTGCCGCCGTCTTCAGCACCCGCTCGCACGGTTTCAACGGCTATTGAGAGGACCGCCCCGTCGAGGACATTCATGACCGCCGGTATCTCGTCGGCGTTCGCTGTGCGGACGTGCATATCTGTTAGCGGGCGCTGCTTGGCGGTTCAGCCGCCTTTGATGAGCCTGACGACCCGAACGTGGTCGTGCTCGACGGGCTGATCCGTCGGAACGTGCTCGCCGTCGACGAGGACTGACACCTCGTGGGGGCTCAGGTCGACCGGCGAAAGCAGGTCGGCGTAGGTCGCATCCGCGTCCACCTCCAGTTCGTGGGTGTCCTCGCCGGCGATTTCGACGGTGACGTACATACACCGACTACTCCGCCGACGTACCTGAGACTGTCGAATCACGCGGGGTTTAAGACCGGCCCACGCTTCCCATCGTCCATGAGTGAGGCCGAGTCCGAGTCGCGGGCGGGACGCGAGGAGGTCTGGATCGAGAAGTACCGCCCGCAGACGCTCGACGACGTGATGGGCCACGAGAACATCGTCGGGCGACTCAAGAGCTACGTCTCGCGCAACGACCTGAGCCACATGCTGTTTTCCGGCCCCGCGGGGACGGGGAAGACGACGTGTGCAACCGCTATCGCCCGCGAACTGTACGGCGAGGACTGGCGCGAGCACTTCCTCGAACTGAACGCCTCCGACGAGCGCGGTATCGACGTAGTCCGGGACCGCATCAAGAACTTCGCCCGGACGAGTTTCGGCGGCGTCGAATACCGTATCATCTTCCTCGACGAGGCCGACGCGCTGACTAGCGACGCCCAGTCGGCGCTGCGCCGGACGATGGAGCAGTTCTCGAACAACGTCCGCTTTATCCTCTCGTGTAACTACTCCAGCCAGATCATCGATCCGATTCAGTCCCGCTGTGCGGTCTTCCGGTTTTCCCCGCTGGCCGACGACGCCGTTGCCGAGGAAATCCGAAACATCGCCGCCGAAGAGGGCATCGAACTGACCGAGGACGGACTGGACGCGCTCGTCTACGCCGCCGACGGGGATATGCGGAAAGCCATCAACGGCCTCCAGGCGGCCTCCGTCAGCGGTGACACAGTCGACGAGTCGGCGGTGTACGCGATCACCTCGACGGCCCGCCCGGAAGAGATCCGGACGATGGTCCAGTCGGCGCTGGACGGCGACTTCACGGCCTCCCGTGCGACCCTCGATAGACTGCTGACCGAAGAGGGTATCGCCGGCGGCGATATAATCGACCAACTGCATCGCTCCATCTGGGAGTTCGATATCGAGGACGAAGCAGCTGTCCGAGTGCTCGAACGCATCGGCGAAACCGATTATCGGATCACCCGCGGTGCGAACGAGCGCGTGCAACTCGAAGCGATGCTGGCCTCGCTCGCCCAGGGCGAGTAAGGCTGTACTACCGCTACGATCCGATTTTTCACACCTGATAACTGGCGGGTGAGCTTTATGATGAAAGGAAAGTAAGAATATCAACAACTGAAATGCAACGTTTACGACCATCTACGGAGGGGACGGGTGAGGACCGCGGTCAGGTCGGGATCGGGACGCTCATCGTGTTTATCGCGATGGTGCTGGTCGCGGCAATCGCGGCGGGCGTGCTCATCAACACTGCGGGCTTCCTGCAGAGTTCCGCCCAGGCGACGGGCCAGCAGTCCAGCGATTCGACGACCAACCGCATTCAGGTTGTGGGGATTACCGGGGACCACTTCACCGACAACAGCGAGATCGGCGTGGTTGACATCGTCGTCAGGCGGGCACCGGGTGCAGGCAACGTCGACCTAGACAAGACGACCGTCCAGTGGATCGGCCCGAGCGGGTCGTACTACCAGCTCGCGGCTGGCGGCGCAGACGGCAACCCCGATGGGCGGTTCGCTATCTCTACCGTGCAGGACAACGACGGCTCCCAGCCGGTGCTGAACGACGTTGAAGACCGGTTCAGAATCACGCTCGACCTGGGGACGGATAATTCCGTTGGCGCTGAGCCATTCGGTGAGGAACTGCCCGAAGGAGAGACTGCGACGCTGCGCATTACCTCGCCAGCCGGCGGGATGACGACCGAGGAAGTCGTCGCACCGAAGACGCTCTCCGGGGAATCCTCTGTCACGCTCTGACGGCCAGGGATACCGCCAGCCCCTTCGGAACAGTTTTAGGCGAACGTGGGCCAACTGAACACCAATGAGCGACCTCGACGAGGCCTACCAACTCGACTACTTCGAAGAGGAAGGCTTCCACAGACAGGAGTGTGCCTCCTGTGGCGATATGTTCTGGTCCCGTGTCGAGCGCGAGACCTGCGGCGAACCGCCGTGTGCGGAGTACGACTTCATCGACAACCCCGGCTTCGACGAGTCCCACTCGCTGACGGAGATGCGCGAGGCGTTCCTCTCTTTCTTCGAGGACCGTGACCACGAGCGCATCGACCCGTACCCGGTGGCGGCCAACCGCTGGCGCGACGACGTGTTGTTGACCCAGGCGTCGATCTACGACTTCCAGCCGCTGGTCACCTCGGGGACGACGCCGCCCCCGGCGAACCCGCTGTGTATCAGCCAGCCCTGTATCCGGATGCAGGACATCGACAACGTCGGCAAGACGGGGCGGCACACGATGGCCTTCGAGATGATGGCCCACCACGCGTTCAACGCGCGCGAGGACATCGAGGACCCCGAGCAGTACGCCTACGAGGGCGAGGTGTACTGGAAAGACGAGACGGTCCGGTACTGCGACGAACTGTTCGAGGAGATGGGCGCGAACCTGGACGAAATCGTCTACATCGAGGACCCGTGGGTCGGTGGCGGCAACGCCGGCCCGGCTATCGAGGTCATCTACCGCGGGGCGGAACTCGCCACGCTCGTCTTCATGTCGATGGAGCAGGACCCCGAGGGCGAGTACGAGATGAAAGACGGCAACCGGTACTCGCCGATGGACACTTACATCGTCGACACCGGCTACGGGCTCGAACGCTGGACCTGGATGAGCCAGGGAACCCCGACGGTGTACGAGGCCGTCTACCCCGACATGATCGCCTTCCTCAAGGACAACGCCGGCATTGAACTCACCGACGAGGAGGAGCGCATCGTCCACGAGGCCGCGAAACTCGCGGGCCGAATGGACATCGACGAGGCCGAAGACATAGAGGCCGAACGCGACACCATCGCCGCCGAGATCGGCGTCGGGGTCGAGGAGATGCGGGACCTGATGGCACCACTCGAGGACATCTACGCCATCGCCGACCACTGCCGGACGCTCGCGTACATGCTCGGCGACGGCATCGTCCCGTCGAACGTCGGGACGGGCTATCTGGCCCGGATGGTGCTGCGCCGGACGAAGCGACTGGTCGACGGCGTCGGCGTCGACGCGCCACTCGACGAACTCGTTGATATGCAGGCCGAGCGACTGGGCTACGAGAACCGCGACACCATCCGCGACATCGTCCGCACCGAGGTCGAGAAGTACCGCGAGACGCTGGACCGGGGTGGCCGGCGCGTCCGCCAGTTGGCCGACGAGTACGCCGAGAAGGGCGAGCCGATCCCGACCGCGGAACTGGTCGAACTGTACGACTCCCACGGGATTCAGCCGGACATGGTCGAGGAGATCGCCGCCGAGAAAGGCGTCGCGGTCGACGTGCCCGACGACTTCTACGCGGTCGTCGCCCAGCGACACGGCGGCGACGACACCGCCACCGAGGAGTCACGGACGCCCTACGAGGACCGGCTCGAAGAACTGCCCGAGACCGACCGGCTCTACTACGAGGACCAGCAGCGGACCGAGTTCGAGGCCGTCGTCCTTGAGGTGTTCGACCGCGACGACGACACCTACGACGTGGTGCTCGACCAGACCATGTTCTACCCCGAAGGCGGTGGCCAGCCGCCGGACCGGGGAACACTGTCGACCGACGACGTCTCCGCCGAGGTGACCGACGTCCAGCAGTACGGCGACGTCATCGTCCACACCTGCGACGACGACCCTGGCAAGGGCGAGTTCGTCCGCGGCCAGGTCGACGCCACCCGCCGGCAGCGCCTGATGCAACACCACACGGCGACCCACATCGTCATCCACAGCGCCCGGCAGGTGCTCGGCGAGCACGTCAGGCAAGCCGGTGCCCAGAAGGGCACTGACTCCGCCCGCATCGACATCCGCCACTACGAGTCGGTGAGCCGCGAGGAGGTCAAGGAGATCGAACGCCTCGCGAACGACATCGTGCAGGACAACATCGCCGTCTCCCAGGAGTGGCCCGACCGCAACGAGGCCGAGGAGCGCCACGGCTTCGACCTCTACCAGGGCGGCATCCCGGCCGGCGAGCAGATCCGGCTCATCACCGTCGGCGACGACGTGCAGGCCTGCGGTGGCACCCACGTCGCCCGAACCGGTGACATCGGGGCTGTCAAGCTCCTGAACACCGAGCGGATTCAGGACGGCGTCATCCGGCTAACGTTCGCGGCGGGCAACGCCGCCATCGAGGCCACCCAGCGTACCGAAGACGCACTCACCGAGGCCGCGGATATCCTCGATGTCGCGCCCGAAGCGGTGCCGGAGACCGCCGAGCGGTTCTTCGACGAGTGGAAGGCCCGCGGTAAGGAGATCGAACAGCTCAAGGAACAGCTCGCCGAGGCCCGCGCCAGCGGCGGCGGCGACAGCGAGGAAGTCGACGTGGGCGAGGCGACCGCCGTCGTCCAGCGCATCGACGCCGACATGGACGAGCTACGTGCCCAAGCGAACGCTATCGTCGAACAGGGCAACATCGCGGTGCTCGGGTCGGGCCTCGACGGCGCGCAGTTCGTCGTTTCCGTGCCCGACGGCGTCGACGTCGACGCCGGTGAGGTCGTCGGTGAACTCGCCGGTCGCGTCGGCGGCGGCGGCGGCGGCCCGCCGGACTTCGCACAGGGCGGCGGCCCAGACACGGACGCGCTGGACGAGGCGCTTGAGGACGCCCCGGAGATACTGCGAACTGTGGCGAACGTCTGAGACGGACTGCTGCATCATTTCCGCATCGACCACCTGCGGACGGCGACTATCACGGGAACCAGGGACAGCGTCCGCCTGAATCGTCCCCGTTCTTTCTCACCGCTGGTTCCGTTCTACGCTCGGTTACCT
This sequence comes from Haloarcula sp. CGMCC 1.6347, assembly GCF_037078395.1. Taxonomy (NCBI): domain Archaea; kingdom Methanobacteriati; phylum Methanobacteriota; class Halobacteria; order Halobacteriales; family Haloarculaceae; genus Haloarcula; species Haloarcula sp. CGMCC 1.6347. The sequence continues at coordinate 1,128,816 of NZ_JAYMGX010000002.1, read as the reverse complement.
CGGACAGTTGTCCGATTAAGACTCGATATTCTGCCCGAACGGTCCGAATACACTCAAGAGATACAATTACATTTAGTTGTAGTAGGTGTATCTGGATGAGTTTCCAAAAGTATTTTCAGTAACTGCCCATCTATAGCAGATATGAGCGGAGAACGTGACCTCGCACACATTCAGTCCCATACCGAATACATACGGTCACAACGGACGTGTCGGCGATGTGGGACCAGTATTCCCGCTGCTAGCGGCCGTGCTACCGATGAACTGTGTGAAAACTGCAGTGCCACCCGTGCTACCTGACCCATGAGTACGACCACGACGCCCCCGTCGGACACTGACCTGGACGAAGCGCCGGAGTTCGAACTGGACTGCCTGTACGACGACCCCGAGAACCCCTCGGAGCTGACGATTTTCCCCTCGGACCGCCAGCAATCCGTGACCGAGTGGGTCACTGCGGATCGGTCAGCGGCCGTCTCTCTCGACGAACTGCGCTGAGCGGCGCGTCACGCTCGCCTATTTACCCTGACACAGCCGTCTGGCGTCCCGCATCGCCTCGTTGGTCTCGCAGACGAGTGTCAGGTGGTCGCCGCTCGCGAGGCGGAAATCGCTGTCGGGGACTCTGTCTGTTCCGTTACGGCTTACCATTGCGACCAGGCAGCCGTCCGGGAGCTTGTCGGCGGTTTCCTCTATCGTCCGGTCGATCAGCGACTCGTTCCTGAGTTCGACCTCCAGTACGTCCCCCGTTCGCCCGGAGTCCGACAGCCAGTGGGCCAGCGCCGGTCGCTCGACCGCGTCGTCGATGGCGTCGGCGACGGCGAAGCCGGCGGAGATCGTTTCGACGTCGAGGTCCTCGAAGGCCTCGACGTTGTTCGGCTGGTTCGCTCTGGCGACCACGGTATCGACGTCGAACCGAGTCGTCGCCAGTTGTGCGACGAGCAGGTTCACGTCGTCGTCTGCGGTCGCGGCGACGACAACGGACGCCCGGTCCGCCCCTGCTTCTTCGAGGACGTGCGCGTTCGTCGCGTCCCCGTGGACGATGCGGTGGCCGTCGGCCCGCGTCCGCTCGACCGTGTCCTCGTCGCTGTCGATGAGGACGACCTCCTCGCCGCGTGATTCGTATCGTACTGCCAGTTCCCGGCCGACGCGACCGCCGCCGACGATGAGTGTTTGCATGGGAAGGATGTCGAGCGCTTGCGCGAAGTGACGGGCCAGCCCGCCTTGAAACATGACGGTCGTGAAGATGACGAGAAAGACAGTCCCGACGAGGACCGTCGCGGCATCCGGGTTCTCGGGACGCAGTTCGATGGCGAACAGCGTGGCGACGCTGGCCGGGACGATACCGCGCGGCCCCATCGCGCCGACGAACATCCGCTCTCGAACGGTCAGTCGCCCACCCAGCGTCGAGAGGAACACGCCGAGCGGGCGGACGAGCGTGACGACGACGATGACGACGACGAGTCCGCCGATTCCGAGCGCACGCAGGTCACCGAGCGATAGCTGGGCGGCCAACACGATGAAGACGAACGAGAGGACAAACAGCGTGATACCGCCCTTGAACTCGGCGATCTCCTCTTCGTGGGGGAGGTCAGCGTTCCCCAGTACGATACCGGCAACGGCGGCGGCCGCGATGCCGGCCTCCGAGAGCCACATGCTTCCCAGCGCGTACGCCAGCAGCGCCGCGGTCAGGACCACCGCCCGGGCGTTTTGCATGGCGTTGTCCGCCGAAAGGTGCCACCGCCGGAGCAGGAGTGCGATGCCGCCGCCGACGGCGATACCGACGATGTGGCCCACGACCAGCCGGGCGACGAACGCCTCGACGACGACCACCGGCGAGGACTGGCTCGCGATGACGAACTCGAACGTCGCCACCGCAAGGATGGCTGCGGTCACGTCGTTGATGATGCCCTCGGTCTCCAGCGCTGCGGCGACCCGATCCCTGACTGGGACCACCTGCATGATCGGCGTGATGACCGTCGGCCCGGTGGCGATCAGCAGGCTCCCGACGAGGACGGCAACTGGCCACGTCGTCCCGAACACGACCTTGACGGCGACGGCGGTTCCGACGAGCGAGACGAACGCGCCGATTGTCACCAGTCCAAGCGCCTCCCTGGACGCTTCACGGACTCGCTCGACGGTGAGGTGGAACGCCCCCTCGAAGACGATGATACCGACGCTGAGGCCGACGATAGCCTGCAGCCCGGCCTGTCCGAATATCGCGGGGTCGACGAGGTCGAGGGCCTGCGGGCCGACGAAGACGCCGGCGACCAGCAGGAACGCGACGCTCGGGATCTGGAGCCAGTCGGCGACCAGTTGCGCGGCGACACCCAGACTCACGACCAACACGACAGCGCCGATAAGTGATGCTGCTCCGGACACGGGATTGGCGGCCCTTCGACAGCCAGCGCTAAAGACCTACTCACCGAAAGAGACACACCGCCGGCGCGGGAATCGACGGCTAATGCCGACCGCACGCAACCGCGACGTGTCCCTCTACTACGAAGCCGACGGCGACGGCCCCACCGTCGTGTTCATCAACGACGTGGGGTACGGGGCGTGGCTCTGGGGCTGGCACTACGACGCCGTCGCCGGTCCCTACGAGACGGTGGTGTGGGACCTCCGCGGAACCGGCCGGTCGGACGCGCCGGCGGGACCGTACGACGCGGACACGCTGGCGGCTGACCTCGAAGCCGTGCTGGCCGACCACGGCGTCGGGAGCGCCCACCTCGTCGGGGCCGGCCTCGGCGGGATGGTCGCGCTCGAATACGCCCACCAGTACAACCGCGCCCGTTCGCTGACGCTGTACTGTACGGCGGGATCTGGCGATGCGGTGGATCGGGCGGAACTGGACGCGCTCGCACTCGACGCCCCATCATCGCTCGAAGGAGCGTTTTCGCCGGCGTTCCGCGAACACGACCCGGACCTCATGGAGCGGATCGCAGGCTGGCGCGCTGACGAGGACGCTACTGGCGCGGCCCGAGACGCGCAGGCCAACGCAATGACGGCTTTCGACCCGCCGCCGCTGTACGAGATTACCCAGCCCGCCGAGGTGTACTACGGCCTGGACGACCCCGTCGTGTCGCCGGCGGCCGCGCAGTCACTGGCGGCGGACCTCCCCCGCGGGACCGGCGAGGCCGTCGAGGGCCGCCACTGCTGTTTCATCGAGCACGCGCCGGCGGTGACTGACCGATTGCTGGCGCTACTGGACGAGCAGACAGAGTAACTATTGCACCGGGTGGCCGGACGCAATCCACAAATACGCGGCCTGATAGGTGATACGTATGACCGACCGGACGGCGGCCGTCACGCGGACCACGGCCGAGACGGACATCGAGGTCACGCTCGACGTCGACGGCGACGGCGACAGCACCATCGACACCGGCATCGGCTTCTTCGACCACATGCTCGATTCGTTCTCGACCCACGGGCTGTTCGACCTGACCGTGCAGTGCGACGGCGATCTGGACATCGACGACCACCACACCGTCGAGGACGTCGCCATCACGCTCGGCGAGGCGTTCACCGAGGCGCTGGGCGACAAGCGCGGCATCCGTCGGTTCGCCGACCGCAAGGTCCCGCTGGACGAGGCTGTTGCGAGCGTCGTCGTCGACATCTCCGGCCGGCCGTACTTCGAGTTCGACGGTAAGTTCTCACAGGACTCGGTCGGTGGGATGACCAGCCACATGGCCAAGCATTTCTGCCGCTCACTGTCGATGAACGCCGGGCTGACGCTGCACTGCGGCGTCGAGGGCGAGAACGCTCATCACGAGATCGAGGCGCTGTTCAAGGGGCTGGCGCGGGCGCTCGACGATGCGACCCGTATCGACGAGCGACGCTCCGACGTGGCGAGTACGAAGGGCGAACTGTAGCCGACCGCGACCCCTCGTTTCGACCGCTGTCGGCACCGATTAGTGGCCCCGCGTCCACCGTTCCGTATGTTCGACGAGATCATGCAGAAATTCGAGGACTCTCCCGGTCAGCAGGACGTCATCCGCTTGCTGCTGGAACGAGGGTTCTCCGTCAACGAGGACGGCCGCGTCGTCTCGGGCGGTATCGAAATCCCGAACACGGGTATCGCCCGCGAGGCCGACGTCGACCGCCGCGTGGTCAACGCGACGACGGACGCGATTCTCGACGACGACGACCTGCGGCGCATCTTCCGCAATATCTCCTCCGTGCCGAGCCTGCTCGATCTCGCCCCGGTGCTCGATCTGCACGCAGTGACCGTCACCGTCCGCGCCGCCGACGAGTCCGGCATCGTCTCGACGGTCACGTCGGCTATCGCCGACCACGGCATCTCTATCCGCCAGGTCCTGAGCGAAGACCCCGAGTTCACCGACGAACCGAAACTGTACGTCATCACTGACGAGGAACTGCCCGGCGACCTCATCAACGAAATCCGCCGTCTGGCGTTCGTCCGGACCATCGAACTGGCGTAATGGCAGCAACGCTCACCGTCGAGACGCCCGCGGGAGAAACCCACGAACTCACCGCCGAACGTGGGGCTGTCCTCCGGGACGTGCTTCTCGATGCCGACCTCTCGCCGCACGGCCGCTACGCCAAGCGGGTCAACTGCGGCGGCCGCGGCATCTGTGCCACCTGCGGCGTCCGTCTCGCCGAGCCGCCCGACCCCGACCACTGGCACGACGACCTCGCCGACCGCTTTGGCTACCCGCGACTCTCCTGTCAGCTCCGGGTTCGGGACGGAATGCGGGTCAAACTGCTTGACAAGCGGGTCTGGGGGTCGCGGCAACCGGACGGCAGGACGGACTGACTCACTGCTGGGAGCGCGAACGACAAACGCTATTCCGACGCCGGGCGTACGCCGGCCCGTGACGGACAGCTATCGGACCGTTCCGGGCCGCGGCGAGGCGCGCTTCGAGGTACGGGGCTCGGAGTTCATCGGCCACGTCGCCCCGGCGACGACCGTCGAAGCCGCCGAGGCGTTCGTCGACGCCGTCAGGGAGGAGTACGCCGACGCCACCCACAACGTCCCCGCCTACCGCGTCCGCGCGGACCCTTTTCGGGAGTATGCCAGCGACGACGGCGAACCGAGCGGCAGCGCCGGCGACCCCGCGCTGAACGTTCTCCAGCAACGCGATATCGAGAACGTCGTCGCCGTCGTCACGCGCTACTACGGCGGGACGAACCTCGGCGTCGGCGGCCTAGCCAGTGCCTACTCCAGAGCGGTGAAAGAGGGCGTTGACGACGCAGGCGTGGTCGAGGAGGTGCCCCACGAGCAGTTCACCGTAACCGTCGCCTACGACGACTCCGGCACCGTTCGGAGCCTGCTTGAATCAGCAGGTGTCGAGTTCGAGGCCGACTACGAGGCAGAAGTCGTCTTCGAGGTTCGGGTGCCCACTGTGGAGGGCAGCGAACTGCGGGACCGAATTCGGAGCGCGACCAGCGGGCGGGCGGCTATCGAACTGGCGTGACCCCCGCTACTCGTAGGTCGGCAACCGCGCCGACTGCGCCGAGCCGTCGATAAAGGGCAGGTCGACCTGCTGTGCGCTGACCGGTTCACCGTCGATGCGGATGGTCAGCGCGTCTTCGGGCCGTTCCCAACTGAGATTCGCCAGCGCAATCGGGGCCTCCCGCATCGGGCTCCGGCCGGCCCGGGTCACGTCGCCGACGTGCTCGTCGCCAGCGAACACCGCGGCACCGGATTCGGGGCATTCCTCGACGGCGAGGCCGACTAATCGTTGAGTGGGGTGGCCCCGGTTCTCGATGCGGGAGACGACCTCCTGACCGACGTAACACCCTTTCTCGAAGTCGAGAGCGTTCCGCAGGCCCAGATTGTTTGGAAGCGCCCCCTCGATTTCGGTGTCGAACAGCGGCGTGCCGGCCTCTAACGTCAGCGTCTCCCAGGTCCGGTAGCCGAAGGGAACGGCGTTGAGCCCGCGGTTGACGAGCGTGTCGAAGACGGCCTCGGCGTCGTCAGCGCTACAGACCACGTCGTAGCTCTCCTCGCCGGCGAGGTTGTCCGTCCGGATGACGGAGACGCCGGCGTCGCCGAGTTCGCCCCGCTCGAAGGTCAGCGGTGCCGGCGGGGTACCGGTCTGGTGGAGAACGCTTGCGATTTTCTCTGTCGCTTTCGGCCCGTGGACGCCGAAGACGGCGAAGTCGTCGGTCGCCACCTCGAACTCGACGTCCTGAATGAACGTCTTGTCCGCCCACTCCGCGGCAAGGTCCTCGGCTTTCTGGGGCGGTGTGAACACGAGCAGGCGCTCGCCGGCGTTGTACACGTACATGTCCGTGTCGACGCGGCCGTCGGGGTCGAGCAGGAGCGCGTAACAGCCCGCGCCGTCATCGTCTGGCACGCGGTTCGAGACGGCATTGTCGACGTAGTCGACGCGGTCCTCGCCGGTGACGACAATCACGCCGTAGCCGTACTCCATCGCTCCGACGACGTTCCGAACTGCGCGGTGGGTCCGCTCCGGTCGCCCGTAGTTGTCGACGACGCGCCGACCACCGACCTCCCTGAACGTCGCTCCGTGGGCCTCGTGAACGGACTCGAGAACAGTCATTGTACGGGCATGCGGCCCTCGTGGGGAAAAACGTCCCGTTAGCGCCGTCGGTGTGTGCGGGAAGGGGCTACAAGCCGTGCGGCCATCGTCACGGCGGCGGTGACGCGCTGACCGCTGCCGTCTGTCGCGTCCACGGTCTAATTGTCACCGCGTCACGGCGGATGTCCCTGGCTCATAGCGGAGTAAACAGAGATCGGTACGGCCGGCCGGTACGTGCCACCTACGGCCGTCTGGACTGCTGTGAATCGACGAGACGCTCGACCTCGGACGGTTCGAGCGGTGTCAGCGGCCCCGACAGTGTCCGGGAGAGGGCTGCTGCTGCGACACCGTGGAGCAGCGCTTCGTCCGTGTCAGCGCCGGCGGCCAGTTGCTGGAGCGTCGCGCCGATGAAGGCCTCGTGTTGTCCCGACTCGTCGACGGCGGTCGTCTCGATGGCATCCTGCTCGTGAATGACGCCGTCGTGGTAGGCCACCGCGCCGTACTCGCTCCGTGTGAGAATCACGCGGGTGAGATCGTACTCCGTCGCGAGCGTGTGAACGACTTCGCGCGGACTCCCCGTCGTGTCAAACACCGCGGAAACCTGCTCTTCGGCGGCAAAGAGGGTATCGACGGCCGGTAGCAGGTCTGCAAGCGCGTCGCGGGCGTCTTCAGCGTCCCACAGCCCTGGGTGGAAATCGAGATCGAATGCTCGCATCCCTGCGGCCGCTCTGAGCAGCGCTCCCGTCGTGTCAGCGGCTGTGTCAGAGAGTGAGAGGGTCGCGCCCGAGGTGAACACTACGTCCGCGTTCTGTATCTCGCCCATCGGAAGTTCACCGGGCGTCAGCGTCGCCATCGCGGTGTTACCGCGGTCCTGTAGCAGCCGCTCGGCACGGGGCGGGTCGGCGTCCTCGTGGAACGTGAGCCCTTGCCGTCCAGCGTCCGGGTCTGCCCAGACGATGTCCGTTTCCAGCCCGAACTCGTGGAGTTCCGCGACGACGCGCCGCCCGAGTGGTGTGTCCGGGATCTTCGAGAGCCACCGTGCGTCAGCCCCGAGTCGGCCGGCTGTTGCCGCAACGCCGCTCGCGGTTCCGTCGACGCGAATCGACGCCTCGCGGGCCGTCTCGAATCGCTGTCCGTCAGGGGGTGCAAATCTCAGAGCGGTCTCACCGAACGTTACGAGTGACATACCGCGTGCATCGGGAGACGGAGGTTTAGTTCAATCGGCTGTATCGATTGTTGTGTCGGTGCCGCCCTCTCAGGCTATCGCCGCCGACCGCCGTGTCCGGGGTAATCCCGCTCGAACCGGTCTTCCAGTTCCTGCCGGTCGATGTGGATGACCGTCGGTCGTCCGTGGGGACACGCGTAGGGGTTCTCACACTCGTCCAGCGCGGCGAGTAGCTCCCGGACGGAGCCTTCGGTCAGCGATGTGTTCCCGGTCACCGAGGGGTAACACGCCAGGTCGCCGAGCAGTTCGTCGGCCGCCGCTTCGACCGTCGCCGCCGCTTCGTCGTCGCCGGCGACGAACGCGCCCAGTACGTCCCTGACGATATCCGGGCCGGCCGCATCGGCGATGACGCCCGGAAGGGTCCGGACCTCGACGCTGCGTTCACCCGTCCGCGCCGTGTGGAACCCCAGACTCGCCAGCGCGTCGCTGCGCCGGTCGAACACCTCGGCCTCGCGTGCGGTCAGTTCCAGTTCGACAGGGTTAGCAAGTGCCTGCGTCGTCGTTTCGCCCTCGAACTTGGCCTTGAGCCGTTCGTAGTTGACCCGCTCGTCCGCCGCGTGCTGGTCGACCAGCACGAGGCCGTCGTCCGTCTCCGCGACGACGTAGGTGTCGGCTAACTGTCCGAGAATCCGCATCGAGGGCAGCGACTCGTGGGTCGCTTCCGGGTCGTCGCCGAGGCGCGCCTGCTCCTGGCCGCCGGTGAACTTCCGTTCCCCGCTCTCTGTGGCTGTCCGGCCCGACGCGGACGCTTCGGGGCGTTCATCATCGCTATCTCCACTCGAAACGCCACCCCCTGTCTGCCCCGTCCCCGATCCGCCCGATGCACCGCTCGTCGTTCTGGTCTCGCGGGGCTGTTTCGTGTCGGCTGATTGCACTGACGAAGTCGTGTCGGCGGACTGGCGATCCGCCGTCTCCGTCTGGGTACTGTTGGGCCGGTCTGTGGGCTCCGTGCCCGGCTCCTGTACTGTCGTATCAGTACTGCTCGCCCTCGCAGTGGTATCCGTCCGTGCCGACGTTGTTGCTTCGTCTACGGCATCGGGGCCGTCCGGACTCGACCGTTCGCGCTCGCTGTCGTTCGCTCCGTCCGATTCGGGCGTTATCTCCGTCTGCTCGGGTGCTGATCGGCCACGCGGCGCTGTCGAGCGCAGTAATCCTTCCCGTAACAGCGCGTCCTCGACGGCAGTCCGGACCTGCTCGCGAACGCCCTCGTCGTCGGCGAATCTGACCTCCATTTTTCGGGGATGGACGTTCACGTCCACATCACCCGCGGGCACGTCCAGAAAGAGGACGGCGAAGGGGTAGCGGTCCGGCGCGATCTGGGTGCCGTAGGCGTCGATAACGGCGTCGCGAACGGTGCCGGCCCGGACGTAGCGACCGTTGACGTACGTCGAGAGGTACTCGCGGCCGGCCCGGTTCGTCTCGGGGTGCGAGACGAGGCCGTGGACGCCGTCGAGCGGCCCGTCAGGGAAACTATCACTCTCGTCGCCATCCGCGTTCGCTTCCGAACCCGCTCCGACCGATATCATCGACTCGGCGACTTCCCGGCCGTAGACGGACATCACCGTCTCGCGCAGGTCGTCCTGACCGGTCGTCGAGAACGTCTCGCGGTCGCCGTGGGTCAACGAGACCGCCACATCCGGGTTAGCCAGCGCGTAACTGGCGACGACGGTGTTGACGTGTGCGAACTCCGTCGACTCCTGTTTGAGGTACTTCCGGCGGGCCGGGACGTTATAAAAGAGGTCCTCGACTGCTATCGTCGTCCCCTCCGGACAGCCGGCGGGGCCGACCGACGTGACGTCGCCGCCTTCGAGGACGAGTTCCGTTCCCACGTCGCCGCCGCGGGGCCTGGTTCGGACCGTCAGCCGTGAGACCGCCCCGATTGCGTGCAGGGCCTCGCCGCGGAAGCCGAGCGTTCCCACGCCGCCCTCCAGGTCCGCGATGTCGCGGATCTTCGACGTCGTGTGTTTCTCGACGGCCGTTTCGACGGCCTCGCGGTCCATCCCGACGCCGTCGTCCGTGACGCGAATCCCGTCGGTTCCGCCGGCTTCGACGACGACCTCGACCCGGGTCGCGTCGGCGTCGATGGCGTTCTCGACCAGTTCCTTGACGACGGAGGCCGGCCGCTCGACCACCTCGCCGGCCGCGATGCGTTCGACGGTCCGGTCGTCGAGTCGCTGGATATCGGTCATACGTGCCTCCGCATGTGATTGCCACCGGCTAACGGGCGAAGCGACTTGATACTGTCTGCCTTCGCCGCGCCTATCAGCATAGTCATGAAAATAGTTAACACAGAACAGTCCTGACCCTCGCATGGTGACGACCCATGTGCCACCACAGAGAACGCTCCTGGACCGAAGCGACGGCGGACGACGAGGCAACTGACGAGGACGAGGAAGAACTCCCGTCCTTCCTCAACGAGGAGGCGACCGAAACCGAGGTGCTGACCGACGGCGGCGACGAGGCGTAGCAGCGGCCCGCCCCTCGGCAGCGGTGTTGGCAAACCAGCCGTTTTTTGCTGCGAGTACCGTAAACCCGATAGCTAAAGTGCGCCCGCCGTCAGTCGCCACTATCCTGTGGATATCGACATGGAACAATACGACCAACTCTACCGTCTGTATAAGAGCGTAGACACGACGACGCTGCGCGGCTATCAGGAGTTCGTCGACCTGTTTCCCCCGCTCAGCTCGACCGTCGCGCTGGAACAGTGGGAAACCGCCAGTGACCGCCTCGACGCCCTCAAATCCGACATCACTGACGAGTTTCCCGGGACCGGCGAGACCTATGCGGAAATCGCAGCGCGGCTGACCCGCGACGAGGCCTTTACCGCGCTCGACCTCTACTCGAAGTACGACCGGTCGGTGAACGTGCTCGTGCTGGACGTCGACGAGACGCTCCGGTCGGCCGGTGACACCGACAACGAAATCCCCCGCGACACGCTGTATCTCCTGACGCAGTTCCACGAAGCGGGCGTCCCTATCGTCGTCTGTACCGGCCAGACCTTAGAGAACGTCAAGGGGTTCATGATACAGGGGCTTGGCAACGACCTCGTCTCCTCCGGCCAGATGAGCATCGTCTACGAGTCCGGCAACGGCGTGTTCACGCCCAAGCACGGCGAGGAAACCAAGCGACTCCTCTACGAACGCCTCGACGATGCGGTCGTGGACGTGTTCGAGACCGTCCGCCGGCGGGTCCTCTCGGAGGCCCCCGACGCCGTCGGCAAGCGCTGTCACCTCCAGGGCAACGAGTTCAACGTCACGCTGAAACCCAACGCCGAGGTCGGCAGCGACAACGCCGTCGAAATCATCGACGAGTCGCTGCGGTACCTCTGTGGACTGGTCGGCGACGCCATCGCCGCGCAGGTCGACGCCGAGGTCGCGGACCCAGCGGCGTACGCCCGGGCCTACTTCAGCCACGACCCGGAGATCCTCGACGTGCTCCAGGCCGGCGGCCTCTCGACCGACGCCGACATCGACGACGCGCCCGAGGCGTTCCGCGACATCCTCGAACGCGTCGACCTGGGCTACTACGAGGGCGACGCGGCCGAACTCGTGAGCCTCGAACTGGACAAGTCCGCCGGCGTCGAGGAGGCCTTCGACGTGCTCGGCATCGACGACCCGTTCGCGCTCGTGATGGGCGACAGCAAGAGCGACCTGCGGGTGATGCGCTGGGTCGACGAGAATGACGCCGGTATCGCTGCTGCTCCCGCCCATTCCTCGCCCGACGTGCTCGACCACGTCAGTTCGAGGGACGACCTGGTGTACGAGGCCGGCGACGCCAGCACGGTTCTGCGGACGATCTACGGTATCAGCCTCGTCGAGCAACTGGACGAGCAGGGCGAGTGAGCCGACGCCCTACGTGTTGACCGCGGCTTTGCCGCTGCGGTGCCGTTCGGGCCACTCGCCAGCCGACGGTGACTGCGGGTCGACATCCGCGACGAACCGCATCGTCGTGATATTGAGTACGAGCCCCAGCAGTCCGCCGCCCACGATCCCCATGGGGAGGCCGACCGCGGGGACGTTGACGACGACAGCGGTCGCCACCGCTGAGACGAGCAAAACGAGTCCCGCGTAGCCGACTGTGTAGGCGAGGTAGGCTCCACCGTCGACAGCCAGTTCGTACGAGCCCCGAGCCGCCGCCAGCAGGCCGGTTTCGCGCAACACGATCAGATACGGCGTGGCCCAGAACAGATATCCGACGGCCAGCAGCAGCGGCACGAGGATGACGATTACCCCGAGAACCGCGCCACCGCCACCGACCCCTCCGACGCCGACTGCGCCCAGCGCGAACGGCACAACGAACAGATACGGCAACACGGTTATCGCGAGAAACGGGAGGAAATAGGTCCGGACGCTGGTAGCGAAGTCGTCGTCGCGGCCGACGAGATGCGCGGCGATAGCGCCAAAATAGCCCGCGCTCAGGCCGGCCCGCAAGAGGACCGCCAACGGGACGACCACCACGGCGAACGGAAGCGATAGCGGGAGGCCGGCGTTCACCGACACGCCGGTACTGGGCGGGTCAACGAACTGCCAGATGGTCACGACGGACGCGGGGACGCCGAACTTGATACCGAAGTGGACCCCGTCGTAGGTGAGTACTTGCCGGATACTATCCGTCTGCATGACCGCCAGCAGTATCGGGACCAAGATTAACGACATGTGATCGCCCGCTCTCTTCCAGCCATCGGCCAGTCGGACGGTGAACGTCGGCATCAGTTGCGGTCCCGCGCCGGACTGGAGTGTTCGTTTGGTACTGACCGTGGTCCACGCAGTGCTCCCGGTTCGAGGCGTCGCTGTGCAGCGATTGTGCGATTGGTGGAGGGCATCGGCTCAGATATCCGCACACGATTTGATATGTGTTCTGGTGGGGCCGCTCTGGCGTCTCGTTCCCCCTTCACTACCCAACAATTAGGCGTCTCCCCGCCGAATTACAACCATGAGTCTCGATACCGTGTTCGGGCAGGTGCCGGACCCGCAGTCGTACTCCTTCCCGGACTACTCGCTCCCGCAGGGCGACCCCGTCAAACCCATCGCGCTGACCGACGACGAACTGACGGCGCTGCTCGACCTGTACGACGCCTTCAGTGCTGTGGACCCGACAGGCATGGACTCGAACCCGTTTCTGCGGGCGACCAGCGAGTTCCTCCAGCAGACGCTCGGTGCGCCGCTCACACGGCCCGACGAGCAACTGCACGACGATATCGCCGGTCTTCTCAACGACTTTTCGGACGACCTGGGCGGGCAGTCGATGGGCGTCGTCGACGCGACGCCGGCCCACCACCGGACGCTGTACTTCTTCCTGACAAGCTGCAAGGCGTACCACATGGCCCCGCACCTGCAGTTCGACCCCGACCCGGACGCCGTCGAGACGCTGTATGCCGTCTACGAACGCGTCACCGAGCAGGCGTTCTACCTCAAACGGCCCAAGAGCGTGCTGGAGTGACTGTCAGCCTGTGCCCGGCGGACGCTCCGGTCCGTTTATCGGGGAGCGAGGTAAACTGCCGCCAATGACAGCCGACCAGCCCGAGATTCCGGTCGTTTGCGAGGAGTGTGGGACGCGAACGTCGGTCGCGTTCGAGGATGTCGAGGACGCCGTCGCGCGCCACAACGAACAGCTTCACGACGGTGAGCCGGTCGCCGAGGTCGACCCCGATGTGCTGGAAGAACTCGCCGACCGTCTGGCGAAGGACATCGGTCTGCTGGAGTAGTCCGTCGGTCAGCGTCAGTCGTCCAGCGGGAGCCGCTCGTAGGCCTCGCGGTCAGCGCTGGCGGCGAGCGCCCGCGGCCGCAGCCGGCAGACGTTCTTGACCGTCCGCGGGCCAAGGATGTGTGGCGAGACGAACCGCGGTCGTCCCGGCTCGGTTCCGGGGCCGTCGCCCAGCGCGAGCACCGCACCGTTGAGGTCGGCGAGCGGGATACACGCCAGGTCGCCGTTCGCCGATTCGAACTGGACGTGGGTCGTATCGCCGGGCATCGCCGCCGCCTCCAGCAGGTCGAATACGGCGACGCCGGTATATTCGCGTTCGATCCGGTCGCCGGAGGCACACTCGAACGCGACCGGCCCGCGGACGATATCGAACGGGAGCGTTTCGGGTGCAACGTCCCAGGGGAGCAATATCGGGTCAGCCCCGTCGATGCGGACCGTCGGCCGTCCCTCCGGTGTCTGCGTCATACGTATCCTTTCCGCCTGAGACCCTTCAGCGGTTCGGGACGGCTGTGATTCGCCACACACATTCCGACTCTCACTCCCGGGAGTGGAGCGAGTACGCGATAAAGAGGACGCCGACGAACTGGAAGGCGCGAGTGACGAGTGTCAGCGGTTGCTGGAACTGACTGGAGAGCAGACCCTGACGAAGGAGGACTGAGCCGGCGAACGCGACCACGAAGGCCACCGCCGTGAGGCAGAACAGCCCGACTGAGAGGTACTGCATCGCGCGGCTGTTGTGCCGGCGATACCCCCGGTAGGCCTGGTAGCCGACGTACCCACCCAGTACTGTCGAGCCAAACGCCAGGGCGGTGATGAGCCAGTCCATCAGCGTCTCGATGGCGACCATATCAGAGATTCTCCCACATTTTTGTGAATCGGTCCGCGGTGTCCTGTTCGTCCTGTCCCGGGAACGCCGGCGGTTCGGTCCGCTCGATATCGGTTTCGAAGTCACCGTCAGCAAGCGCCAGCGAGAACTCCGAGAGCGTGGCAGCGAACACGCTGTAGTCGTTGCCGCCCGTTTCTATCTGGGTCTGTTCCTCGATGAGGCCGTACTCCTGAAGCCACTCGACCCGTCTGTACACGGTCGGTTGTGACATCTCACACTGGTCGGCGAGCTGTTTCGCGGACATGGGTTTGACACTCGTTGCTGCGAGGATGTCCCGGGCGTACTCGTCACTGAGCAGGTCGAGGATGTCGCCCACGGCCGGGTCCTCACTCACGTACTGGACCAACGTCCCGTCCCCGAATAAAAGGTCCCGTCAGTTTCCGAGTCAGAAGTCAGCCGCGTCAGAGAAGGGCGCAGTGTCAGCGGAGACCGGCGGGGTCAGGGCACCGCCCTTGGGCGAAGGTGGGGCGAGGTAGGGGACCAGTTCGCGGGCGGCCTGGCCCACATTCCCCCCAGGGTGGCGGCCCTGGGGAACCATAGGGCAGTATGGTGGACAGACAGCGGCTATTGCCGGAGGGCGCTGGTGGCACGGTGTTGTCAGGGCCGCTGCACTCGAATTGAGGAGCGGTTCCATAATATAACGTGCAGTCGAACTTCTGGCCCAGAAAACGGCGGCTTGATATGCCAGCGAGGGTGCTCACTCGCCGCCGGGACAGCCGATTGACTGGCCGACCGTGACGAGTCGGTCCGCGGACACGCCCTCACCGCGAACGGTGTATCGGTAGCGCTCACAGCTCCACGAAACTGAGGTTGTCAGTCCATAGCTGACCTGTGCCGGTTGCCCGTCGATTGTCACCGCTCCGCTGGCGCTGTCCCTGTTAGCGGGCCGGTCGTATTTGCCGACAGTGATGAGACTGGTCCGGTTCATGTAGCGGAGGCCGACGCTGTGGATCCGCCCCCGCGTCTGCGTCGCATAGGTCAGTTCGTACCCCGGCGGGATGTCGGGCTCCGGAACCTGGATCTCGGTGTCGGCTTCGAGCGCACCGACCGACTCGTAGGTCTGTCTTTCGGGCGTCTCTGGGACAGTGACAGTCGTGTTGTCGGGGAAGTTGGGGGTAAACACGTCCTCGGACACACCGGTGTCGTAGGTGACGTTCGTGTGCGTCGTCGTCACGACTGTTCGCTCACCGTCGGCTGTCCACGCAGTGCGCTTTCTCACCGGGAAGAACTGTTCTGTGTCCACCCAGACCGTCTGCTCGTAGGCCGCTGTGTCGTCTTTCGGTGCCACATGAATGACGTAGGCGTCACGCCCGTCGATTGATTCAGTACCGCGATAACTGACGCTCATCGAGCCGGCAGAGACGGTCGGCCGCTGCTCGCCGCGGGGAACGACGGGCAGCGGCTCAACCGACGGTGAGTCGGTCGTCGTGTTGGTTGTCGTCTCCATGTTGAGATTCGCAAACAGACGCTGCAGCCGCTCACCCTGGTCTGAATCGGTTCTGCTGAGAGAGATGCGTGTCGCCTTCGCGCGGCGCTGGTCGTACAGCCACAGCATCGACCCGTTCGACACCCGGCGGTCGTATCGCTCGACGGTGCTGTTGACGACCGCCAGCCGTTTCTTCTGGGTCCCCGGCCGGAGCGCGGCATCGTAGGTCGTCCGGCTCGCAACTGTCCCGTTCCGGGTGATTGTCGTCGTCTGTGTCGCGTTCACGCCGTCTATCGACTGGTAGCGTTGTTGTACGTCCGCGTCGATCTGGGGCTGATCAGCGGTTCCGGTACTCGCGAACGCAAGCGACCAGATCGCAACAGCCAGTACACCAACGACGACGACCGTCGCGACGGTGAGGACCAGTCGTTCCGATGTGAGGTGTCGAGTGGCCATATGTCAGGTTACCGGGTGTGGGGAACTGCCCGACTGCGTTCGGTCTGTCTGAACGACAATATTATGTAGCACATAACTGGCAGCGCAGGTAAAACCTCCTATCTGATGGTTCCGGAACGCTGACTGCTGTGTCGTCCGGGAAGTCGGGGGCAAACTCGTCATGGGGAACTCCGGTGTCGTAGGTGACGTTCGCAAACCTCGTCGTCACGACTGTGTGCTTCTCGTCTGCCGTCCAGGCAGTCCGCTGCTTGGCCGGGAAAAACCGCTGTGTGTCGACCCAGACGGTTTGCTCGTATGCTTTTGTCCCGTTTCTCGGCGTCACATGGACGACGTACGCTTCGCGGCCGTCAACCGGCTCCGTGCCCCGGTAGCTGACGGTCATCCCCTCGGTTGAGTTGACCGGCCGTCGCTCGCCTCGAGGGACAACGGGTAGTGGTTCAACTGACCGGGGGTCCGCTGTCGACTCGTCGAGTTTCGTGAAGAGGCGCTGTAGCCGCTCACCTCTGTCGGACTCAGTCTCGGAGAGGGGTATTCGTGTCGCCCTTCCACGACTGTCGTTGTACAGCCACAGCGTTGACCCGTCCGAGATCCGCACGTCATTCGCCTGTGACGTACTGTTGACGAGTACGAGCCGTCTCTTCTGGGTCCCCGGTTGGAGCGTCGCGTCGTAGGTTGTTCTGCTCGTAACTGTCCCGTTCTGTGAGACTATCGTCGTCTGGGTCGCGCTGACACCGTCTATCGACTCGTAGCGTTGCTGTACGTCCCTGTCGATCTGGGGTTGGTCGGCGGCGCCGTCACTCGCGAACACGAGCGACCACGTCGCAACAGCCAGCACACCAACGACGACCACTGTCGCAATGGTGGGCACCAGCCGTTCCGATGAGAGATATCGAGTGACCATTTGTGGGGTGCAGGGCAGAGGACCGCCCGACGCTGTGTGCGTAGCCCGAGCGAGAGTGTTACCTATCACATAACCGGCACCTCAAGTAAAACCTCCTGTCTACCGAAGTCAGTAGTCGCCGAGTACGCCGAGTCGTCTGGCCCGACGGGTCGTGTACTGGAACACGACGTACCCCAGCAGGACGTAGCCGGCCGGAACGCCGACCAGGAGCCCGAGGTCGATGGCCGAGAACTGCCAGAGTCGGGTCCCGTCGACCATCGCCCGCTGGAGGAGCGCGCTCCCGTGGGCCAGCGGCAGTACCCGCGTCCAGCCGAGTTCGAACACGGGCGCGGAGATGAGGATAATGAACCCGAACTGGAGCAGATTGAGCCAGTTCCCGATGCGCTTGTACAGCACCGCGACGCCGCCGGCAGCGAATCCCAGACCAAGCACCGACGCGATGGTCAGCGACGCGACGACGCCGACGGTCAGGACGTTCAACTGGAGCGTCGTCCCGGTAATCGCAAGCATCACCGCCAGCACCACCGTCGAGGTGATGAACGTCCGGACGACCTTCGCGACGCCCTTGCAGAACGCGACCGGCGCGAAGCCAAACGGCGTCATGACGTGGCGTTCGAGCGTGCCCCACTGGGCCTCGCTTCCGATGTCGTTCGAGATGGACTGGTACGCGCCGACGGAAAGCGACCACAGGAAGTAGCCGACGATGATGCCCTCGATGGAGTCGGTTATCGCCTGCCCGGCCAGCATCCGGCCGCCGTAGAACAGCAGGCCGAAGAAGAACACCGAGATGACGATGCCGCCGACGGCGTTGGCCGGATAGCGGACGAAGATGAGGTACTCGCGGTACAGCACCGCCCGCGCGAGGTCGAGATAGCCCGCCTGCATGGCGGCATCGACTGTCGGGGTATCGCTGCCGTCACTGTCGCCCGCGTGCGTGTCGGCGCTCGCAGTCATCTGTCTGGCTCCCCCTCCCTCATCGTTCCTGGCCCGTGATTTCGACGAACACGTCCTCCAGGTCCGGTTCGACCGTGCCGACAGCGGCAAGCGTCACGTCGTGGTCGCGACACAGCGCAAGCAGGCGGTAGAACCCGTCGCTGTCGGTCGCTACCTCGACGCGCCGGCCCCGCTCGACGCTCGTCACGTCGGCCACCTCGAAGCGCTCCCGGATGGTCGCAAGCAGGTCGTCGGTGATGTCGGGACTGGTGACGGCGAACGCGTTCGCGGTGAACTGGTCGAGGACGGCCGCCACGTTGTCGTCGGCGATGATCTCTCCCTCGTTCATGATGATGACCCGGTCGCAGACGTCCTCGATGACGTCCATGTCGTGGCTGCTGACGACGGCCGTGAGGTCGCGCTCGTCGACGATGCGGCGCAGTTCCCGACGCAGCGTCAGCGAGCTTTCCACGTCGAGTCCAAGCGTCGGCTCGTCGAGAAACACCAGATCGGACTCGCTGGCCAGCACACTCGCCAGCGACACCTTCTGTTTCATTCCGCGGGAGAGGTCCCGGACCGGCTCGTCGGCCTTCTCCAGGAGGTCGAGTTTCGCCAGCAGCCGCTCGTGACGGTCGGCGACGGCATCCGGCTTGACGCCCTTGATGGTCGAGAAATAGCGCAGGTTCTCCCGGACGGTCAGCCGCCAGTAGTCGTTTCGCGCCCCTTCGAGCATCCCGTCGACGTGGCGGTAGGCTGCCCGCGGGTTCTCGCTCATGTCGATGCCCTGGACCTGAATACTGCCGGCGTCCGGCAACACCAGCCCGAGAATCGATTTTATCGTCGTTGTCTTGCCCGCCCCGTTGGGTCCCAGCAGGCCGACAACGGTGCCTTGCTCGATGTGAAACGACACGTCGTCGACGGCCGTCACCGCGTCCGAACCGCTGCCGAACTGCTTTGACAACCCCTCGACGGCGAGTGCGGGCGTCGCTCCGTCCCTCGGCGCAGCCGACTGCTCGGCGGGCCGCGAGCCCCGCCGGGGAGGGCGCTGGGATGACATTACCCATACTGAGGGCTTCAGAACCAAAAGGCCAGTCACGTCCCGCAGTGGGCCTGCCGCAGATGTCGCTGGCCCACACTCGGCGACTGGTCTGCCTGCTCAGGCAGGTTCGAGCCCCGTTACCTCGAACCGCGCGCCGCCGGCCTCGCTCTCGGTGGCTGTGACCGTCCACCCGTGGACCTCGGCGATCCGCTTGACGATTTTGAGCCCGAACCCGGTCCCGTTCTCGCCGGTCGAGTAGCCCCCCTCGAACACCTGTTCGCGGTCCTCCGATGGAATGCCCGGCCCGTCGTCGGCGACGTAGAAACCGTGCCGATCCGTGTCTTCGACTGTCCCGACCCGCACAGTTAGCTTCTCCTCGTCGTGTTCCGCGGTGCGGTCGGACGGTGCCTGAGCGCGCGTGGATCCGTGTTCCACGCTGTTCCGGAGGAGGTTCGACACCAGCCGGCGGAGTTTCGCCGTATCAGCCCGGATCTGACGGTCGGTCTCGACGACGAGCGTCGCCCGGTCCCCCTCGACGGTCTGCCAGCACTCCTCGACGATGTTCGCGAGCGTGACGGATTCGAGGTCGGTCGCCGTTTCGCCGGCGCGTGCGAAGGTGAGGAGGTCGTCTATCAGCGCTCGCATTCGCTCGTGGGCACGCGACACCTCGTCGAGATAGTCGCTGTCGCGTTCTGTTCTGGCCAGTTCCAGATTCCCCTCCGCGACTGTCAGCGGGTTTCGGAGGTCGTGGCTGACGATACTGGTGAACTCGTCGAGGCGCTCGTTCTTCCGTTCCAGTCGCCGTTCGTACGCCCTGCGCTGGGAGATGTCCCGCCCGATACCCACGGTCCCGGCGACCGCTCCATCAGCGTCTGTCAACCGGGTGCCGGCAAACTCGTACGGAATCCGCTCTCCATCGGCAGTCAGAATCTCGGCTTCGAGAGTTACTCGGCCGGTGGTTCGCGTCTCGTCTATCGCTGCTTCGACTGCCCCGTGCTCGTCATCGGGGAAGAAGTCAGCGACCGCCATCTCGCCGATTTCGTCGTCGCTGTATCCCGTGACTTCGGGGATGCGCTCGTTCCACCGCCGAAGGCTGCCGTCCGTGCCGATGACGTAGAACAGGTCGTCGAGCGTATCCAGCGCCTGGTCGATGAACTCGCGTTCCTCGCGGAGCTGGCGATCACGGTCGAGACGGTTAAGGGCCGCCGTCGCGTGGACCGAGAGCGTCCGTGCGAGTGTGACGTCCGTGTCGTCGAACGCACTGACCTCGCTCGACCCGATGAGGAGGACGCCGTGGTCCCCGAGCGGAAGGATGAGCTCGCTGCGGATGTCCGTCTCCGGATTGTACCGGTCCGGGCTCGACGTGATATCGTCGTGGACCCGGGCCTCGCCGGTTTCGAAAGCCTGCCACGCGAGCGCTTCTCCGGCCTCGAACACCGGGGGCGTGCCGATGAGCGCCTCGACCTGTTCGGTCCAGGCGACCGGATACAGGCTGTCGCCGTCAGCGAAGTGGACGCCGTTGGCCGGCATATTGAGGATGGTTCTGGCGGTGTCCACTGTGACTTGGGCAACCGCATCCTCAGTCGTGGCTCGCATGAACGCCCTGGCGGTGGAGTGTAGCTCCTCGATAGCGCGCTCGCGTCGCGTGTTCTGTGCGTGTTCGATGTTGTCGGCTGTCCGTTCGACGGCGTCGACGACGGTGTGTGCGAGCCGTGCGTACGGCTCGGCGCCGCCGTCGACCCGGAGATACTCGGTGACACCGGCGGAAATCGCGTTGCTGGCGGCTGCTTCGCTCCCCTCGCTGGTGAACAGGATGAACGGCAGGTCCGGCGCTCGCTTGCGGACCGCGTCGAGGAACTCGACGCCGGTCTGCTCCGGCAGGTCGTAACCGGCAACGACACAGTCGAACGCGTCGCTGTTGAGCCGTTCGATGCCGTCGGCAACGCTCGTCGCTGTCTCGACCGTGATGCCACAGTGCTCCTGTTCCAGAGCGCTCGTGGCCGCTTCGACGACAGCCGGGTCGTCGTCGACGTGGAGAACGCGGATCCGGTCGGTCATTGCCTTCTAGCAGTGACAACTCCCGTATACCCTTTCGGGCGTGAGTATCTCCGTTGAAAATCGGGTGACGTCTGCTACTCGTCGTCCAGTTCGGCCTGCCACTCCTGTACCTTCGCCATCAGCTCGACCGGCGGCGTCTCGTTGACATCTAGTTCGGTCAGCTCCGAGAGAACGGTCTCCGTCTCAGGGTCGAGGGACGCTGCCGCCTCGTCGCCGTCAGGGGCCTCGGCCGCGGCCTCCCCGGTCGCGTGTTCGGGGTCACCGTCGGTCGCGACCGGCTCAGCCGTCGAACCGGCTGATGTGTTCGACGACTGAGCCGTGCCGTCCCTGAACTGCCCCGAATCCAGGTCGAACACGGCCTGCGTCGTCCCGCCGTCGTCCCGCTCGCTGCCCCGAATCTCGATAGCTTTGTCGTCGCGCAAGCGGTCGAGCACCTCCTGTGAGCGACTGACGACCGGCTCGGGGACGCCAGCGAGGTCGGCGACGTGGACGCCGTAGGAGCGGTCGGTCGGCCCGTCCCGGACCGTTCGGAGGAACGTCACGTCGCCGTCGCCCTCCGCGGACCGCGGCTCGCCGTCGACCGCGACGTGGACGTTCTCGACGGTCGGCAATTCCTCGCCCAGCGCCGTCAGTTCGTGGTAGTGGGTGGCAAACAGCGTCTTGGACTGAATGGAATTGACGATGTACTCCGTCGCCGCCCAGGCGATAGAGATGCCGTCGAAGGTAGCCGTCCCGCGGCCGACCTCGTCCAGAATCACCAGCGATTCGTCGGTGGCCGAGTGAAGGATGTTCGACAGTTCCTGCATCTCGACCATGAACGTCGAGCGGCCCTGGGCGAGTTCGTCCAGCGCGCCGACGCGGGTGAAGATGCCGTCCACGAGGCCGACCGTCGCCGACCGCGCCGGCACGAAACTGCCCACCTGGGCAAGCAGCGTGATGAGCGCCGCCTGACGCATGTACGTCGACTTCCCGCTCATGTTCGGCCCGGTGACGATGAGGAACTGCCGGTCGTCGTCCATGTAGAGGTCGTTCGGAACGAACTCGGTGGTCTGCTCGACGACCGGGTGGCGGCCGGCCTCGATAGAGAGTTCGTTGCCCTCGACGACCGCCGGCCGGGTCCAGTCGTTCTCGACGGCGTGGACCGCGAGCGACGCGAACGCGTCCAGTTCCGCGAGTGCCCGGCCCACGTCCTGCAACAGCGTCGCGCGCTCGGCCACCCGCTCTCGGAGTGCCTGGAAGCGCTCGTACTCCATGTCGTGGCGACGTTCCTCTAACCGGAGCACGTCCCGCTCCTTCTCGTCGAGTTCGGGCGTCGTGTAGCGTTTGGAGTTCTTGAGCGTCTTGATGTGCTGGTAGCCGTCGGGGACCGCGTCGGTCTCGCTCTTGCCGACCTGGATGTAGTAGCCGTCGGTCTTGTTCCGGTCGACCGAGAGGTGGGTGATGCCGGTCCGCTCCTTCTCGCGGTCCGGCAGCGTCTCCAGCCACTCCAGCGCGGCCTCGTGCTCGTCGATGATTTCGTCGAGGTCGTCGTCGAATCCCCGTTTGAACAGCCCACCCTGTCGGACCGTCCCCGGCGGGTCCGCGACCAGTGCACTGTCGAGTTCCGCGGCCAGCGCGTCGGCCGCCTCGCGGTCAGCGCCGTCGAGAGCGTCGGCAAGCGGCGATTCGGCCAGCCGCTCGGTCTCGGTGACGGCGTCGGCGACCTGCCCCAACAGTGCCAGCGTCTCCTCGACCGCTCGCAGGTCCCGCGCGTCCGCACTCCCGGAGGTGGCCCGGGCGGCCAGCCGTTCGAGGTCGTAGGCGTCCGACAGCGTCTCTCGAATCCGCTCGCGGGCCATCGCCGCCTCCGACAGCGCCGCCACGCAGGACTGCCGACGCCGGAGTTCGGCCCGGTTGCGCCGGGGTCGCTGGAGCCACTGCTGGAGCAGTCGCCCGCCGGCGGCCGTGACGGTGTGGTCGATGGTGTCGAACAGCGACCCCGAACTGTCGCCCTGCATGGTCTCGGTGAGTTCGAGGTTGCGCTGTGTGGTCGCGTCGAGGTCGACGTGGTCGCGCTCGCCGTACGCTTGCAGGCGCGTGACCGCCGCCAGCGTTCCGACGCCGGTGTCCTCGACGTAGGACAGCACCGCACCGGCGGCCTGTACCGCCACGTCCTGGTCGCCGATGCCGACGCTGTCGACCGTCTCGCCCCCGAACTGCTCGCGGACGGTGTGGCTCGCCCGTCCCGGCTCGAACGATGCTGAGTCGTGCAGCGTCAGTGCCGCGTCCGTCCGCTCACGAAGGCGGTCCAGAAACTCGTCGTCGTTGCGCAGTTCGGGTCCGGGAAGAATCTCGGCCGGCGCGAACGTGTACAGCTCCGTCAGCGCCTCGCCCGCGTCGGCGTCGTCCAGTTGCGTGACCTGGAACTGGCCCGTGGTCACGTCCGTCGCGGCGATGCCGTAGGTGTCACCGCCGTCCCGGCTGGCCTCTCGGACGACCGCGGCGAGGTACTGCGCCGACTCGTTGCCGGTCTCCAGATGCGTCCCGGGTGTGACGACCCGCGTTATCTCGCGGGCGTGGCCGTTCTCGGTCTCGTGCTGGTCGGCGATGGCGACCCGGTAGCCCCGCTCGACCAGCGCAGAGACGTACGGCGTCAGGTCGTCGACCGGCACCCCCGCCATCGGGTACGACGAGCCATGGGAGGACTTCTGGCTCACCTTCAGGTCGAGTTCGTCGGCGACGATTTCGGCGTCCTCGTCGAAAAACTCGTAGAAGTCGCCACACTGCATCGCCAGCAGGTCCGCGTCGGTCCCCTCCTTGAGCGTGAGGAACTCCCCGACGATTCCCGTCGCCTCTGTCATACACGTCCGTGTGGCCGTCCGCGGCGTAAGGATTGCGGGTCCGGTGTGAGGAGCAGTAATTAAACCGGGACTGGTGTCTCGAACAGCCAGAGCATCGGGTATATCAGTGAAGTGCCTGGCCGCTGTACGGAACCACATGAACGCAAGCGAGACTATCGAGGCCTACTACGCGGCGCTCCGGGCCGGCGAGCCGCTCGGTCCCTTCTTCGCCGACGACGCGGACCGCTCGGTCGTCAAGTTCGGCATCTCCGAACAGCTGGTCGGGACTGACGCCACCACGACAGGCCTACAGGAGCAGACCGAGACGACGAGAGACTGGACCGTCGAGAGCCGTGCGCTCCGAGTGACCGAACGCGAGGGCTACGCATGGTTCAGCGACGCCGTCGACCTGTGCTGGCTCGACACCGAGGCCGGGGTCCGCCACGAGTACGACACGCGCTGGAGCGGGACGCTGGAAGCCACCGGTGGGGCACGCGAGTGGCAGTTCGTCGGGATGCACGTCAGCACGGCCGACGACTTGGGGGAGTAGGCGGTCGCTAATCGCCGTCGAGCGTGGCGAAGACGAACTCGCTATCGCTCCCGAGGGGGTCCGTCGCGGTGACCGTCTCCGTCTCGCTGAAGCCGGCGTCGGCCAACTGGTCGAGGGTCGTTCGCCGACCCGGTGCTGAGAAGAACATCGACCCGCCCATCCAGCCGCGCCGGACGGTTTCGAACTGGCCGCTCGGCAGCGTCATCAACACAGTGCCGCCCGGCCGGAGGACGCGGGCGAACTCCCGGTAGACTTCCGGGTGCTGGTCTCGCTGGACGTGAAAGACGGCGTGGTAGGCCGTGACGGCGTCCACGCCGTCGGTCGCAATCGGGAGCGCCGTCATATCCCCCTGAACGAGACGGCTGTCCGGCACCGTCTCGGCGGCGAGGTCCAGGCCCACACGCGAGAAATCGAGCCCAACGCTGTTCGACGGAAGATTCGCAAGCGTTCGCGCGCCGTCGCCACAGCCCACGTCGAGGACTGTCGGCGTTTCGGGGAGCCGTTCGAGCAGGTCGTCGAGCAGGGCTGCGTCCGACCCGCTCGGGTCGCGCCGTTCGGCGTAGGTCTCAGAGACGCTGTCCCATGCGCGACGCACCTCGTTGCGGTCCATATCTACATTATGGGTGCGAGCCGGATAGGCGTTCAGCCACCCCTCATTTCGGCTGCAACGCGATATTCCGATGGTGTTCACTGCCTCACTGACCAACTGGTACGTAATTCTAGGTGAACTTTTATTATTGACCCGTGGCAGGAACGACTCGATGTTTGAAGAAAGATCACAGCCTAAATCAAAACCGAGCCGAAGACAGTTCCTCGGTGGGATTGGTTCACTCCTCGCCGCGTCGGCGTTCTCGGTCTCCGTCTCCGACGACGCTGCCGCACAGGTGACAGCGGGCGACGACTCGGCCACACGGACTGTCTCGTCGCCCGACGGGACAGTCACACTCACTGTCGATGTCAGCGACGGTGTGCCAACATACGAGGTTGCACACGACGGGACGACGCTCATTGGGGCGTCGGAACTGGGCTTCGAGTTCCGGAATCAGGATGCCTTCGCCGCTGGCCTGACAGTCACCGGGAGCGAGCGGACCGAGGTCGACACCAGCTGGACGCCGGTCTGGGACCGTTACGACGAAATCACCGAGCGGTACACGGAACTCCGGCTGGGGGTCGCGGAGTCGGCCGGGGCGGAGCGGTTCGGGACGCTCGTCTTCCGGGTGTTCGACGACGGCGTCGGCTTCCGATTCATCTTCGGGGAGCCCTTCGGCGACCAGTTCGTCGTCACATCCGAGCGGACCGAGTACAATTTCGCCGGGGACTACACCTCGTGGTGGATTCCCAACGACTACAACAACTTCGAGGTGGAGTACGAGGAGACGCCGCTGAGCGAGGTGGCCGGCGAACTCGACGGCACTGGCTTCGACGGCGTCCACACGCCGATGACGATGCGAACCGACGACGGCCGTCACCTCGCCGTCCACGAGGCCGACCTCACGGACTACGCCTCGCTCGCGCTCACACCGTCGGACGCCGGTGACACGACCTTCCAATCGACGCTCGCGCCGCTGCCCGACGGGACCAAGGTGTCGGCGTCGGCCCCGCACGTCACCCCATGGCGAACAGTTCAGGTGGGGACCAGCGCCGGCGACCTCGTCGAGTCGAATCTGGTGGTGAACCTCAACGAAGACTACGACGAGGAGGTGTTCACGCAGGGCGTCGACTGGATAGAGCCCCAGAAGTTCATCGGCGTCTGGTGGCTGATGATAACCGGCCGCGCCGACTGGGAGTACACCGGGGAGACCTCCGGCAACCACGGCGCACAGACCGGCCGCGCCACGCAGTACATGGACTTCGCCAGCGAGCACGACATCCCCGGTGTCCTCATCGAGGGCTGGAACGAAGGCTGGTCGAGTTATCCCGACGGCGGCGGGAGGGCCTTCGACTTCACCGAGCCGTACCCGGACTTCGACCTCGAAGCGGTCACGAGCTACGGGGCAAGTCTCGACCCACCGACACAGATGACGATGCACAACGAGACGGCGGGTGGCTTCCGGAACTACGAGTCACAGCTAGACGAAGCCTTCTCGCTGTACGAGGGCCTGGGCATCCGGACCATCAAGAACGGCTACGTTTCGGACAGCGGCGGCCTCGCTGGCGACGACTTTAATCACCACAATCAGGTGCTGGTCAACCACCACACGCTGGTCGCCGAGACCGCGGCGGCCAACCGCCAGATGCTCGACATTCACGAGCCGATTCACCCGACCGGCCGCCGGCGGACCTACCCGAACCTGATGACCCGCGAGGGGGTCAAAGGCCAGGAGTACGACTCCTTCGGCGACGTGAGCCCCGAACACCACGTCACCTTCCCGTTTACGCGGATGCTGGGCGGGCCGGTCGAGTACACGCCGGGCATCTTCGACATGGACTCGGGGTCGGGCGGCATCGAGACCACCCGCGCCAAGCAACTGGCAATGTACCCGACGTACTTCAGCGGCCTCCAGATGGCCGCCGACCTACCCAGTTCCTATCTGGCCGACCAGCCGTCGACGGCCGCCGTCGGCGAGGTCGCCCAGGCCGAGTGGGGCGACATCGAGGGCTTCTCGACGGCCGCCCGCTGGGCCAACGCCCAGGGCGAGCAGTACGTCGCCATCGACCCCAACAGCGCCGCGCCCGGTGCGACCGTCTCCTGGGCTGTCGAAGGTGCGAGCGAGGGCGAGTATGAGGTTCATTTCCGGTACGCCAGCGACGCCGAGGAGAACGCCGTTTCGCCGGACACCGACCGCACCGCGACGGTGCTGGTCGACGGCAGCGAGGCCGGCCAGCTAACGTTCCCGCCCACCGAGTACTGGGACGTCTGGGAGACCGTCTCGACGACCGTCTCGCTGTCGGGCGACGAGGACGAACTCGCCCTCTCGCTGACCGCCGAGGACACCGGCGGCTTCAACCTCGACTCGATGGCGGTCACCGCATCCGGCGAATCGATGCCCGAACCCGAGACGCCGCCCATCCGCGGCGAGACCGTCGAGGCGTTCCAGTTCATCGAGGACGTTCCGGCCGCAGGCTGGGACGACACACGCGTCCTCGACGCCGAGATCGGCGATTACATGGTCACTGTACGGCAGAAAGGCGAGGAATGGTATCTCGGCGCGATGACCGACGAGGGCGGCCGCGCCGTCGACGTACCCCTGGAGTTCCTCTCGCCTGCTTCGGACAGCAACGGACAGGGGCCGGGGAACGACAACGGCGAGAAGAACGGGACGAACGAAGCCGGCGGCAACGGCAGGAAGAACGGCACGGGCAACGGTAACGGCCCCAGCGGCCCGAAGTACGTCGCCGAAATCTACGCCGACGGCATCGACGCGGCCTACGACGAGAACCTGACCGACGTTCGCGTCGACGAGGCAATCGTCACTCCGGGGACGACCCTGCTCGCGTCGATGGTCGGCAGCGGCGGGACGGCCGTCCGCTTCCGACGCGCGACGGGGCAGGAAATCAACGATCTGCCGGCGTACGAGCGGCCAGCACAGGACTTCGACGTCACCATCGGCGACGAGGTGTTCATCCAGGAGCCGTTCATTCGGGCCACCGGGCGCAACGACGGGGCGTTCATCGGCGGGACCACGGTGACGCTCCGCGTCGGCGGCGAGACTGTCAGGACAGAGAACGTCCGCTTCCCGCCCAACACAGGCGACGCCACCTACGAGTTCGGCTACAGCATCGACGCGGCTGGCGAGTACGAGGTGACGGTCACGCTCCCGGACGGGACGACGCTGGCAAGCGGAACGGTGACGGTCAAGCCGCCCGCGACGGTGGCCGAACTCGCCGACCCGTCCGGCGACGACACCGGCCCCGGCGAGTACACCTACCCGACCAGCGACGACTTCGAGTCGGGCGCGTTCGATCTGGAGTCGGTGACTGTCGAGCAGACGCCGAGCCTCCACCGCTTCACCTTCGAGGTGGCGACCCTCTACAACGCCTTCGGCAGCAGCCGCGGCTTCTCGCCGCAGTGGTTCGTCCTCTGGCTCCGGGACCCGAGCGCCGACAGCGGGTCGACGACCAGCCTCGACGACCTCGGCGCGACCGTCGACTTCGAGGCCCCGTGGCAGTACCGCATCGAAATCAGCGGCTTCTCCAAGAGCGCGGTCGACGCCAGCGGTGCGGCGCTGACCGACGACGACGGGGAGGCGGTCTCACTCGGTGAGGCCGTCGACGTAGATGCGGGGACGGTCACGCTCTCCCTCGACAGAGAAGCCGTCGGCGGCGCGGACGCGGCGGACCTCGAAGTCGTCGCGATGGTGCAGTCGGAGGACCGCGGGTCGCTACGGCCCGTTGCCGAAGAAGCCGAGGCTTACGTCTTCGGCGGCGCGAAGCCGGATGCGGTCGAGAACGCCCCGCGAATCATGGACCTGACGACGCCCGAGGGAGTGAGCCAGTCCGACGCGCTGGCCTACAGCGCCGACTCGCGGGCGACGCTGCCGTTCGTCCCGCTCGATTAATCCTCGGCGAGCGCGTCGATCGCCGCGTCGAGCGTGAACTGCCCCTCGTAGAGCGCGCTGCCGACGACGACGGCGGCGGCCCCGGCCGACCGTAGCGATAGCACGTCGTCGATGGTCGCCACGCCGCCGCTTGCGATAACCGGGATGTCGACGCTGTCGACCAGCCGGCGGACCGGATCGGTCCGAACCCCTTCGAGCTGCCCTTCTACGTCCACGTCGGTAAAGAGGATGCCGCCGGCCCCGAGGTCGGCGTACCGCTCGGCGGCTTCCGCGGGGTCCAGACCGGTGCCTTCAGTCCATCCGGAGACGACCACCTCGCCGTCCTTCGCGTCGAGGCTTACCAGCACACTGCCGGGGTGTTCGTCGCTGATTTCGCGGACGATCTCCGGCGTCTCGACGGCCGCCGTGCCGAGGATGACGCGGTCAAGCCCGCGGTCGAGCAGCGAGATGGCGTCCTCGGCGGTCCGGATGCCGCCGCCGAGTTGCACGCCCACGTCGTCACCCACCGCGTCGAGGACGGCGTCGATGGCCGCCGCGTTCTGTCGCTCGCCCTCGAACGCGCCGTCGAGGTCGACGAGATGAAGCGTCCGCGCGCCGGCGTCGACCCACCGCTGAGCGGCCTCGACCGGATCGCCGTAGGTCTTTTCGGTGCCGCGTTCGCCGCCGACCAGCTGGACCACCTGTCCGTCCTGCATGTCGACTGCGGGGACGACCTCGAATTCGGGGAACATGGCCGGTGGTCCGGCGGCGGCCGTCGAAAGCGTGTCGGTCCGATACGTGCGGACGGCCGTCTCCCTCCAGTGACCCGCATCCTTTTAAGCCGTGATAGGGAAGGTTCGCCATGGTTACTGCCACACTCGTCCTCACACCGCTTGCCCGTCGGCTCGAAGCAATCATGTTCGGGCGGTACGAGCGCGAGTACCGGCTGTTCGAACAGGCCGTACTGGTCACCGCCGTCGGCCTGGCGCTGGCCTGGGGTTTGGCTTCCTTCGGTGTCCTGCCGCTGGGTGCCGGCACGACGTCGGTGCTCGCGACTGCCGCGAGCGTCGCCATCTCGGCATTCGTCGTCGTCGGCTTGCTACAGTTCCTCGTCCTCGCGAACGTCCTCGAACGGACGAACGAGGACGTCGCCACGAAGGCCGCTGAACTCGAAGAGGCCGCCGAGCAACTGGAAACGACAGCCGAGGAGCTAGAGACGACCGCCGACGAGGTCGAAAACGCCGCCGAGACGGTCGACGAGGCTGCCGAAGATGTCGAACAGACCGCGGACGAAGTCGAGCAGACGGCCGGCGAGGTCGAGCAGACAGCGGACGAAGTGGAGGAGACCGTCGACGAGGTCGAGCAGACAGCCGACGAAGTCGAGCGGACGGCCGACGAAGTCGAACAGACTGCGACCGAGACCGGCGACGAGGACGCCGCCGAGAAGGTGACCGAAGTCAAGGACAAGACGACCGAAGTCAAGGACAAGACGACCGAGGTGAAGGACAAGACGACCCAGGTCAAGGACAAGGCGACGGACGCGAAAGACCGGACGACAGAAGTGAAAGACAAGACCACCGAGGTCAAAGACAAGACCAGCAACGCGAAGCAGACCGCCGAATCGGTCACCGACGAGGTTGAAGCGGCCAAGGAAACGGCAAACGAAGTCGAGGAGACCGCAGCGGAGGTTGAGGAGACGATGCCGGCTGACGACGAGCACCTCGCGGAGGAGGGTGGCAAGTCCGACACCGACGAGGGTAGATCGGACGAGCGGTCGTCGTAGCGGCGGTCGCCGTCGCTTGGCGCAGTACCCGTTCGGTATGTTTTAACCCAGTGAGGGACTGGCACCTGTATGGTCGAAGTTCTCTTTGCCCTCGGTGTTCTGGTGGCTATCTTCGTCGGCTTCAATATCGGGGGGTCTTCGACGGGTGTCGCGTTCGGGCCTGCAGTCGGGTCAGATACGCTTTCGAAACTGTCCGCGGCGGCCCTGATGACCATCTTCGCGCTGGCCGGGGGACTCATCGTCGGCCCGGAAGTCGTCGAAAGCCTCGGGAGCGACCTCGTCGAGACCGCCTTCTCGCCGCTCATCAGCATCGTCGTGCTGTTTTTCATCGGCGTCGCGCTGTTTCTCTCGAACGTGGTCGGCGTCCCGGCGTCGACCTCGATGACGGCTGTCGGCGCTATCGCCGGTCTCGGCCTCGCTCGCGGGACGCTAAACGCCGCCCTGATGCTCGAAATCGTCTCGTGGTGGCTCGTTTCCCCGATCATCGCCTTCTGGGTCAGCGGGGTCATCGGCCGGTACTTCTACCCGCGCCTCGTCGAGTGGTTCGCTGTCTCCCAGAGCGAGGGGTCGCTACTGGATTTCGACCGGTCCGGCTCGATTCCACAGCCGTCACTCGGCGAGAACACGACGCCGCGTGAGTTCGTCGGGACCGTCGTCGTCATCGGTATCGGCTGTTACATGGCTTTCTCGGCGGGCGCGTCGAACGTTGCCAACGCCGTCGCCCCCCTTGTGGGGAACGGCTCGCTAGATATGTACCCGGCTATCCTGCTCGGCGGCGGGGCCATCGGTCTCGGTGCGTTCACCATTGCCCGCCGAACGATGGACACGGTCGGCAACGACCTGACCGACCTCCCGCTGGTCGCCGCCATCGTGGTCGCGGCGGTCGCCTCCACCATCGTCACCTTCCTCTCCGCGCTGGGTATTCCGGCGAGTTTCGTCATCATCGCCACGATGAGTATCGTCGGTCTCGGGTGGGGCCGTGCAACGCGAACGACGAGTATCTCCGATACTGTGCATGGTGAGACCCCCGTCGCGTCTGTCGGTGCGCTGACCACCGACGCGGAGGCTGCGGACGCGCCGACCGTCGGCGGAAAAAAGGGGACGCCGAAGCCGGCCGAGACCGAACCCATCGGCGAGGAATCACGGGAGGACATCCCGTCGGCGTCGGACCTGTTCGAACCCGGGACCACCGCCAGAGTGATTTTCCTCCAGAACATCGTCCCGTCGATTGCGACGCTCGCGGCGTATCTGGTGTTCAAGTTTTTGCCGATCGCCTGAACAGTATCGGCCCGAACAGATGCCGTCAGTTCCGACGAATCCCCGCGTTGTCCCTCATTATTTTGCACGGCCTAAAACCGAAGGGCAAAGTCTAACAGGGCGGGGTTCGAACCAATCAGGTGATGCCCACGGTAGAGTACCTTAACTACGAAGTAGTGGACGATAACGGCTGGGACATGTACGACGACGACGTCTTCGCAGAGGCGTCAGATATGGACCTCGACGGTGAGGACTACGGGTCCCTCGAGGTGAACGAAGGCGAGTACATCCTTGAGGCCGCCGAGGCGCAGGGCTACGACTGGCCCTTCTCGTGCCGCGCCGGTGCCTGTGCGAACTGTGCCGCCATCGTTCTCGAAGGCGACATCGACATGGACATGCAGCAGATCCTCAGCGACGAGGAAGTCGAAGACAAGAACGTTCGCCTGACCTGTATCGGCAGCCCGGACGCCGACGAGGTCAAGATCGTCTACAACGCCAAGCACCTCGACTACCTGCAGAACCGCGTCATCTAACGCGGCTCCTGCAGCGCACTACACTTTCTTCTTCCAGCAGCGACTGCCTTGGACAGCCGTCGTACCGGAACCATTAGGGGTACCCCTGTATTGCGTACAGCCGTGCTTGGGTCGATACCGGACCTGCTTCGGCTGGTCGCCGTCCCGGTGTTCGGGTGGGCGGCCTACCGCGACGTGAAAACCCGCCGGGTGCCCAACCGGACCTGGACCCCGCTTGCCGTGCTGGCGGTCGTGCTCCTGCTGTGGGACGCCTACACCGTCTGGGCCGGCCCGACAGTGGTCGGCCAGCGGCTGTTCTTCATCAGAGTCGCGATCAGTCTCGGCTTCGTCATTCCGCTGTCGTACGGCTTCTGGCTCGTCGGCGGGTTCGGCGGGGCCGACGCGAAGGCGTTCATGCTCACCGCCGTCCTCTTTCCCGTCTATCCGGTGTACTACCTGTCGACCGTCGCCCTCCCGCTCCAGCAGAGCGCTATCGGCGTGTTCTCGCTGACGATCCTCTCGAACACCGTGCTTGCTGGCATCGTCTATCCGCTGGCCGTCGCCGCCGGCAACCTCGCTCGGGGACGCTTCTCCCTAGCGATGTTCATCGGCCGGCCCGTCGCCGCCGCCGACGTCACTGAAGAGTACGGTCGACTGCTCGAATCGCCCGACGGGTTCGACCGCGGCGGCCTCGACCTCGACGCCCTCCGGATGTACCTGCGCTGGCGCGGTTGCTCGCTCGCCGACATCCGGGCCGATCCCGACCACCATCGGCGTCCGACTTCCCTCCCGGCGGTTCCGAACGACCCCGGCGACGGTTCCCTGGCGACCGACGGCGGCGATCCGGTGGCCGACGACGTAGAAGGACCGGCAGACCGTGACGCCGGGGCCGATGAGACCGACCGTCCCGCCGCCATCGACGACCCGTGGGGTGCCGAGCGGTTTCTGGACGACATCGACCACTCCGCCTACGGCACGTCGCCGGCCCAGCTCCGTGACGGACTGGACGTGCTCGCCGAACAGGACGAGGTGTGGATTTCGCCCGGGATTCCGTTCCTCGTCCCGATGTTCGCCGGGCTGATCGTCTCGCTCACCTACGGCGACGTGCTGTTCTCGCTGTTGCAGGCTGTTGGGCTGGCCTGACCCCCCGCAGCAGAAGACCTATTTTGCGGACACGCCTCGGCCCGAGTATGACCGAGGTCGACCTCGCGTTCGACGAGCAGGAGTACATCCCCGCTGTCGCACAGGACGCAGACACCGGCGAGGTGCTCATGCTCGCCTACGTCACAGAGGAAGCGCTCCGGAAGACCCGCGAGACGGGGGAAGCCCACTACTACTCGCGGAGCCGGGACGAACTCTGGCACAAGGGCGGGACCAGCGGCCACACGCAGGCCGTCGAAGAGGTGCGGGTCGACTGCGACGGGGACGCGCTGCTGTACGTCGTCGACCAGACCGGCGGGGCGTGCCACACCGGCTACGAGTCCTGCTTTCACCGGACTGTCGACGGCGAGACGGTCGGCGAGCGAGTGTTCGACCCCGACGACGTGTACTGATGGCGCGATCCGATACTGAGATCGAAAGCAGTGCAGGAACTCCCGACACCGTTGAGCGCCTCGAACAGGCCGCCGAGACGCACGACCGGGCACAGGAACGCGTCGAGGAGGTCGGCGCAGACGCGCTCCGTGACTGCCGTGGCATCTACAGCGAACTGCGGACGCTACTCGAAAGCTACGACGGGCGGGCGACCGGCGGCGGCGACTTCGAGGCGTTCATGGAGTTTCAGGGCCGCGTCGGGACGCTGACCGACGATCTCCCCGAGGACCTGCCCGAGCGCGATACCTTCGAAGAAGTCGACGACTTCCTCCAGCAGCGGCGACTCACCGAGGGCGACTTCGAGCAGGCCCGCGAGATGCTGTCGCCCGTCGGCGACCTCGTCGGGCGACTCGACGAACTTGACGACGCACGCGAGCGGTACAAGAAGGCCCGGACCGAGGCGAACCGTCGACGCGACGAACTGAGCGACCGCATCGACGACCTCGAACGCCTCCAGCGCCTCGGCGACGCCGACCTCGATGCGCCGGTCGAGCATCTCCGTGACCCCATCGAGCGCTACAACGACGCCGTCACCGAGGCGTTCACCGAGTTTCGGCGCAACACGCCGGCCCGGGAGGCCCTGGCCGTCATCGAGCGCGCGGAGGCGTACCCGCTGGTCGAGTTCCGGTCCCCGCCTGCGGAACTGCTGACCTACGTCCGCGAGCACGACGCCGGCCGGGAGCCGATTCCGACACTGCTTGAGTACGCCGATTACTCCGCCTCGAAACTGGACCACTACGTCGACGACGCCGCGGCGCTCCGCAGCGCCGTCGCCACCCGGCAGACGTATCTCCGGCGGCTCGACGCTGAGCCGGTGCGGGTCGACTGGCCGCCGCCGTCGGCCGACGCTCTGCCGTGGTTCTGCCGTGAGTACCGCTCGGTTGTCGCCCGCTTCGCCGACGAGTCCGTGGTCGCGGGGCTACGGGAGGTGCGTGGACTCGCTGAGCGGGACGACTACGAGCGGCTCCGGGAGAGCGCCGTCGCTCGCTCGGAACTCACGGAATCAGAGCGCGAGCGACTGGCAAGCGGCGCTGTCGAACAGGAACTATCGACCGCCCGCGAGGCCAGGGCGGCTATCGACGACGCGCTGGAGACTTATTCGCCGCTGTAAGTGTCTGTCCGCTGGGTCGCTCGCGTGACCATCGTTTCGGCCAGTTCTTCGGCGCGGTCGAGTGTCCGCGCTTCTGCGTAGACCCGGACGACGGGCTCCGTGCCGGACGGTCGGGCCAGTACCCAGCCGTCGCCGTAGTCGAGGCGGTAGCCGTCCGTCGTGTCGAGGTCGGCCGTCGCGTCGTTCGCGTGGGCCTCGATGCCTTCGAGCATCGCTTCGCGCTCGTCTTCGGTCTCGTATTCGAGGTTCCGCCGGACGTTGTAGTAGTCGTCGTAGTCCGCGGCCACCTCGCTCGCGGGCCGCTCGGCGACGAGTTCGAGGAACTTCGCGGCGGTGAACGCGCCGTCTCTGGCGATGCGGTAGTCGGGAAAGAGGATGCCGCCGTTGCCTTCGCCGGCAATCGCGACGTGGGTCCCCTCGTCCTGCAGTTTGCGGATGCGGCTGACGATGTACGTCGAGCCGATGGGGGTCAGCGAGAGGGTCGCGCCGGCGTCCTCGACCACGTCCACAAGGCGCTGGGAGGCGTTGACCGCAGAGACGACGCCGTCGCCCGACTCGATTTCCGCCGCCGCGAGCGCCGCCAGCGCGGCGTCGCCTTCGATGTGTGTCCCGGTTTCATCGACGAACATCCCGCGGTCGGCGTCGCCGTCGTGGGCAAAGCCGAGGTCGGCGTCGGTCGCCCGGACGAACGCCCGGAGGTCTCCGAGGTTCTCGGCGACGGGTTCGGGGTCGCGGCCGGGGAAGTGGCCGTCGGGCTGGGTGTTGACGGTGTGGACCTCACAGCCGAGTTCGCGGAACAGGTCGGGGCTCGTCAGCGAGCCCGCGCCGTGCCCGGGGTCGACGACGATAGTGAGGTCGGCGTCGGCGATACGGTCGCGGTCGACGGCAGACAGCACCTGCTCGCGGTAGCGGCGGCGGGCGCTATCGATGGCGGTGTCGGACCCGACTGTCTCCCAGTCCGCGTAGGCCGGGGTGTCGTCTCGCAGAGACTGCTCGACGTGGTCGAGCGTGTCCCGCGTCAGTTCGACGCCGTCCGCGCCGATGAGCTTCACGCCGTTGTACGCGGCCGGATTGTGACTCGCAGTAATCATCACGCCCGGAACCCCTTCACGCTCACAGTAGGCCTGCAGCCCTGGCGTCGGCACGACGCCGAGGCGGTCGACGTCGAACTCGACGGTCGTCAGGCCGCTCGTCGCGGCGTTGATAAACGTCCGCCCGGTCGTCCGCGTGTCCCGGGCGATTGCCACGCGGTCGTGGTCGTCACGCCAGACGTCCCCGGCGGCCTGTGCAACCCGAAGGACGTACCGCGGTGTCAGCTCATCGCCCGCGACACCCCGGACGCCGCTCGACCCGAAAACTTGCATTCGAGCGAGTGTCTGACGCGGAGGGGCTTAGGAATGTCGCTGTCCGAATTCAACAGTCATTAGCCCCGTGACCGTGCAGTGAGCGTATGGCAAACGACGACCTCATCGCGGCGCTACGGGACGCCGACGCCGTCAAGTTCGGGGAGTTTGAGCTCTCCCACGGCGGCACGTCGAACTACTACGTCGACAAGTACGTCTTCGAGACAAACCCCGACTGTCTGGATCTCATCGCCGGGGCCTTCGCCGAGCGCATCGCTGAGTGGGACACGGACGCCACGCTCGCCGGCGTCGCCCTCGGTGCGGTCCCGCTGGTCGCAGTCACCAGTGTCGAGACGGGCATCCCCTACGTTATCGCCCGCAAGCAGGCAAAGGAGTACGGCACGGGCAACCGAATCGAAGGGGATCTGGCCGACGGCGAGGAGGTCATCATCCTCGAAGACATCGCGACGACCGGCCAGAGCGCGGTCGACGCCGCCGAGGCGCTCCGCGAGGCCGGCGCTGTCGTCAATCGCGTGCTCGTCGTCGTCGACCGCGAGGAGGGGGCCAGCGAGAACCTCGCTGACCACGACCTCGAACTGTCCTCGCTCGTGACGGCGTCGGACCTGCTGGCCGACGCACCCGACGATATCGACGTGTAGCGCTGGCCGGAACGCTCTCGGCCCTGCGCGGCCGGGACACACCACCGATGTGTTCTTGACGCTGGCTCGCCTACCCACGAGTGCAAATGGCTAATCTCGAACTCTACGAACTCGAGGGGTGTCCGTACTGTGCGAAGGTAATCAAGAAACTCGACGAGCTGGGCCTCGACTACGAGTCCCACATGGTCCCGCGGTCCCACGGCGAGCGGACCGAAGTGAAGGAGGTTTCGGGCCAGACGGGCGTTCCCGTCCTCGTCGACGAGGACAACGGCGTCGACGGGATGCCTGAATCCGACGACATCGTCGAGTATCTCGAAGAAACGTACGGGCAGTAAGACATCTCTATCGCGGTCGCGCTACGCGCGACCGTTTTTCGCCCACGTTTTTCGAGTCGAGCGGGACCGAAGGTCCCGCTGACCATGCGAACGGGCGCATCGCGCCCGTGAGCAGAGACCCCTCCCGCAGCGAGTGGAACGAGCGAGGAGGGGTAACGACGAAAAAGGTGGATTGTCGAGTATCTCGAAGAGACGTACG
Organism: Haloarcula sp. CGMCC 1.6347; assembly: GCF_037078395.1. Classification (NCBI taxonomy): domain Archaea; kingdom Methanobacteriati; phylum Methanobacteriota; class Halobacteria; order Halobacteriales; family Haloarculaceae; genus Haloarcula; species Haloarcula sp. CGMCC 1.6347. The sequence continues at coordinate 1,091,050 of NZ_JAYMGX010000002.1, read as the reverse complement.
GGCAGTAGACCCGGGGCTTGCGGTGGTTCTCGTTTTTACGTGACAGCGAAGACTGAGAGCGCCCGCTCAGGCGACTTCCTCGCGGTCCTCGCCGCGCTCCATAATGAGGTCGCGCAGGTCGATGGCGTCCTCGATGTTCTCCATCTCCTCTTTTTCGATGAGCGCGGTCCCCTCGACGGACTCCCGCCGGAGTTCGTCGACGACGTACACCGACCGGGTCCGGGTTACCTCGCCGACCGAGGACATGATGCGCGCCCGTTTCTCGGCCGTCTCGGTGAACGCCGAGTGACCGGCAAGGACCTGCCCGTGCTCGTCGTCGCTCTCGTTGACGCTCTTGAAGGGCGCGCGGTCCGTCGGGTGGACCTCGAAGCCGATACGGGTGAATACCGTCACAATCGGCTGGTCTTCCGGTGCGACATCGGGGTCGTCCGGTGTCGGCTCGTCGTCCCGGACCTCTTCGGCGCCGTCGAGGACGCTCACCGGCGAGGTCAGCGGCGCGTCGAACAGGTCCTCCAGTTCGGCGGCCACCTCGACGGAAGCGTCCATGCCGTCCTCGTATTTCGAGACCGTCCGTCGGGAGACGCCAAGTTCCTTCGCCAGACGGCCCAGCGACCAGTCGCGGTCCTCGCGCACGTCGGCGAGGATCTCCGAGTCGATGTTGACGTAAAGCCCGCCCGGAGCGGCGTAGATGAGCGGTGGGACCTCCTCGACGAACAGGTCCATCGCGGTGTCGGGCGACAGCACGGGGACGCCGTGCCGGAAGTAGACGACGCCGGGTTTCAGTTCCTCGTCGCGCGTCCGGAGGCCGATGACAATCGGCGTGGCGTTCAGGTACGTGCCCAGTCGCCGCATCTCGCCCCCTGTCTGTGCGTCGAAGGCGTCGATGTTGCCCAGTATCTTCAGGAGCAACACGTCCTCACCGCGACGAGCAGCGATGTCGAAACTCTTCGGACGAATCGCACAGCGGTCGCTGACGAGGAAGCCAGCGTCTTCGAGCATCGCCATGACGTTTTCCACCAGCGCCGACCGTGACATAGTACTCTGTACCTCTACTGAGTCTAGACCGTTCACCCATTATATGCATTGCGCCGTTCGTTGAGGTTTCAGGCCGGGAACCGGGACGTGACGAAAGGCGTTTGACCGCCTCGGGGCTACAGAGTAGCGTGACTGTCGTCGGCCTCGATGACACGGACTCGCGCGAGCGGGGGATGTGTACGACCTACGCCGCCGCCACCCTCGCGGAGTCGATACGGAACGCTGGCGGGACCGTCGAGCGACTGCTGCTCGTCCGACTGAACCCCGCCGTCGAGCACAAGACCCGCGGGAACGCGGCGCTGGCGGTGCATACTGACCTCGACGCCGACACGGTGCGTGGACTGGCCGAGGACGTGCTCGACATGGCCGAGACCGACGACCCGCGGACCAACCCCGGCGCTGTCGTCGCCGACTGCGACCCCGAAGACGTCCCACCGCAGGTCGCAACGTTCGCCCGCGAGACAATCCAGTCGATACAGGACCCGATGGCTGCGACGACGCTAGCCGACGTGGTCGGGTTCGCCCGTTGCCAGCGGGGCAACGGCCGCGGCCTCGTCGGCGCGCTCGCGGCGGTCGGGGCCTGGGCCGCGCTGTCGGACTGGACCTACGAACACATCGCCTACCGGGAGCAAGACCGGTGGGGCACTGAGCGGGCGGTCGACGGCGAGAGCGTCCGCGCCGTGGCGGCCGAGTACTACCCCGACGTGTGGGACACTGTCGACCGTGCATCGGGCTATCCGGTCTGCGTTCCCCGGACGCCGTGTCCGATTCTCTACGGGATCCGCGGCGACGACCCCGACACCTGTCGCGCCGTCGCCGACGCGATCGACAGCGAACCCATCGCCCGCCGGGCGACGTTCGTGACGAACCAGGGAACGGACGTTCATCTACAGGACGCGACCCTCGACGCGGTCACGGCTGACAGCGCCTACCGCGTCACCGGCGACGTGGTCGAGGCCCCCGAAACGCGGGAGGGCGGGCATGTGTTCGTTACGCTCGAGGGCGACGATACGACCCTCGACTGTGCGGCCTTCGAGCCGACGAAGGGCTTTCGCGACCGGGTCCGCTCGCTCAGGGTGGGCGACCGAATCACCGCCTGTGGCGAAGTGACCGACGGCACGCTCAAACTGGAGAAGTTCGCGGCTCGGGAACTCGTTCGGACGGAACCCGTCACGCCGGACTGCCCGGACTGTGGGCGGTCGATGAAATCCGCCGGCCGGAACCAGGGCTATCGGTGTCGGGACTGCGGGACCAGCGCCGACGGCAAGACCGAGCAGTCAATAGAGCGGGGACTGGAACGCGGCTGGTACGAAGTGCCGCCGGTCGCGCGCCGCCACATCGCCAAGCCGCTGGTCCGTGGCGGGTTCGACGCGCCCACTCACCCGTCCCGCTGAGACGGATTAGCGTCGCGGTGTACCGGTCTCTCTCGACCTCGGGGACGACTTATGCGGAAATGAGCGACAACAATTCGAATGCGGTGTGATATCGTCACGTAAACCTCCCACCCGACGATCAATCGTGGCCCTGGTCCTGTCTTCCATCTGGTTCGAACCGGCTACCGTCGAGTAAGCACCACGAATATTCCGGTAATACGGGGATATATCTCGATTTAGACTACGGATAACAATATTGATATACCGTTATGTGCGGCCATGAGCACCGAAGGGGCAGACACCCAGCGGCGAAATACGGCCGACGGCGAGGTCGCCGAGAAGCTATTGACTGTCGAACACGAGCCGGCTGCGGGCGGCGGCCAGCGCTCGATCCTGTATCTGCCCGGCAGCACGCCCTCCGAACTGGAAGCGAACTGGCTGGCCGTTTCGTCTGACCTTCTCGTCCCGCTTGACGACGTTCAGTAGCCCTTACGCCCGATAATCGACAGGTAACAATAATGATACCTGTCGTGAATCGAGATATGGACTCCGATACCCGGTCGACGAGTGCGGTGACGGCAGCGGCTGACGCTGACGAGGGAACGCTACCTGCCGTGGTACGCTCCCGTCCCGACGGTAGTGAGCGACTCATCTGCTACGCGCCAGATGTCGACACGACAGACGTAGAGGACCAGTGGCTCTCCGTCGATGCCGACTTTCCGGTCTCGACACTGCTGATGCGGTAGGCTAGCCGTTTCGTCCGGTCAACGCAACAACCACGTCGTCACCGTCCTGGAGTTCTCCCCGCTCTCTGAACTGAGGGAGCGCCGCCGTCGCCGTCGCACACGTCGGCTCGACGTGAAACCCTGCCCCACTGAGTCGGTCGCGCTCTCGCTCGGTTGCCGCCGCGGAGACGGCGACGGCGGCACCATCGGTTTCGTCGATTGCATGCCGTATCTGATGGGCACGCGGCGGGTCACGGATGTGGATCCCGTCGGCGAGATCGTTGGCAGCAGCGGCGTCCGGTGTACTGCCCTCCTCGTCGGCGATGGGACTGTACCCGACCGCTTGCGTCCCCAGTATACGCGGGATAGCGTCCGTCCATCCAGCTTGCTCCAGTGCCCGAAACCCGCGGTAGAGGCCGAGAAACAGCGTCCCGTGACCGAGCGGTGTGACGACGGCGTCCGGCACGCTCCAGTTTCTCTGGGCGGCGATTTCGTAGGCGGCCGTCGCCGTCCCGGCGAAGAACGCGGGGTTCCAGGCGTGGCTGGCGTACCAGCCCGCCCCGTTCTCCACGGCGTCGATACAGGCCGCGGTTACGGACTCTCTCCTCCCCTCGACCGGGACCACGTCGGCTCCGGTCCGTTCGATGCGGCGAACCTTCGCTTCCTTCGCGCTCGCCGGGACGTATATCTTCGCGTCCAGGCCCGCTCGTGCCGCGTAGGACGCGACTGCCAGCCCGGCGTTGCCCGAGGAATCTTCGAGCACGCGGTCGGCTCCGACTTCGAGCGCTTCGGCGATGACCGTCGCCGCGCCGCGGTCCTTGAAACTCCCCGTCGGGTGGAGATACTCCAGTTTGAACGTGGCGTCCCACTCGGGCGCGTCGACCAGCGGCGTCCAGCCTTCGCCTAAACTGACCCGCTCACCCATCGGGAGGAAGTCAGCGAAGTCCCAGACGCCGCTGGCCCGCGAGAACTGCGCCGGTCGGCTGTCGGGCAGGGGCTGGCTGGCGTAATCAAGCGGAGCCCCGCAGGAACACCGCCAGGGTACCTCACGGGGGTACTCCCGGTCGCAGACGCTACAGGTGCGCATGGGCTTGCTCCGTGGCGAACCGTCCAAAAGCTGGCGGCGTCTGTGGCGCGGTAGTCGGTGCCTGCGGCTGGGCTGGCGGAGCGCACAGAGCGATGGCCGGGCGGCCGCACCGCGGCCGAGGACACCCTCCGAAGTGAAAAGTGGTTGTTAGTAGGTATCCACGTTCGTCCCGACCGAGCAGACGTACTCGCCGGTCGCGACCTGCGGGAGTCGACGGGCACGCCAGAACACGCCGCTGGAGTCGGCGGTGATTTCGGCCTTCGGTTCGCCGAACACGTCGGTCACCTCGAACAGCGTCTCGCCGCGGGCGACGCGGTCGCCGAGGTCGGGCTTGAGGTCGATGAGGCCGCCGACGGGAGAGCCGTACTGTTCGAACCCGGAAGCGCGGGTCTGGGGGCGCGTGTCGTGGTGACCGTCGAGGAACCCGTAGTAGTTCAGGACGTTGAAGACGCCGTTGACACCGCGCTGGATGGAATCCTCGTCCCAGCCGACACAGCCGCCGAGTTCGGGGTCGATTGTCGGCACGCCCTCGTCGGGGGCGGCGCGGGCCAACTGGCCGTCGGGGCCTTTCTGGTCGAGGATGTAGCCACAGCCGAACACTTTCGCGAGTTCGAGACACTCCTCGTGGAGGCGGTGGCGGGTGCCACACCGGACCCGCACCTCGTCGATCATTTGCGAGGTCGACCCCTGATGTAGGTCGAGCACGTAATCGGCGCTGATGGCGGCGTTGAACGTCGCCGCGGCGATGCGCTCGCTCGACGTGCCCGTTTTGTCGCCCGGATACGCCCGGTTCATCTTCGTGTCGTCGATCGGGTTGCGGTGCTCGGCGACCTGGAACGCGTGGTAGTTGACGACGCCACAGACCAGAATCGTCCCGGATAGCTCCGTCGGGTCGAGCTGCGGGAGTGTTCGCTGGATGACGCCGACGCCGTTCAGTTCGTCGCCGTCGCTGGCCGCCTGTATGTAGAGTGTCCGTCCGTCGTCGACACCGTTGACGACGGCGACCGGTAGCCCGAACGTCGACCCGTCGCGGGTCTCACCGACCTCCAGCCGCCCCGTGTCTTTCTCACCGGGGGCGGCGGTCGCCGTACCGAAAGTAACCATTGTTCCCACGTTTGCCTTGGGAGCCTTTACTGGTTCGGATTCCGCCAGCAGTTGCGCCGGACCGACGGCATCTTGGGGCCGCCGGCCCTATCGACAGGTGTGTCCCAGTCCGAGCCACAGAGCGGGAAAGCGGCGATGGTCGCGGCGCTGAACGTGCCACGGAACGCGAAAATCGGCTTCGTACTCGCCGGCCTGTTCACGGCGGGGCTGTTCGCCCTGTTCGTCCTGCCGGGGACCCAGCGCCCGATGGGGTTCTACGTGGCGCTGGGGTTCGTTCTCGCGACGTCGCTGGGCGGTCTGCTGACGGCGCTGTTCACGGCCCTGTCGGCTGTGCGACTCGCAAGACAGTAGCAAAACGCTATTTTCCCTCGGCCAGTTCTGTAAGCCGACCGCCGCCGGTTCGAGTCCCCTTCGCGATGAGCACGTCGCCCGTCTGAATCTGCGTTTCCGGCCCTGGCGAGACGACCCAGTCGCCGCCCTCGCGCCCGGTCCGATCGCTCTCTCCGGCCCCGCGGCGGATCGCGATAATGCGCATACCTGTTGCCGTCTTGACTTCCGCGTCGCCGATGGTCGTCCCGGCGAGATCGCTGTCGGGGTACACTGTCGTCCGAACGATGACCTCGTCGGACTCCTGGACGGCCTCGGCGACGACCGGATGCGTCGACAGCCCTCGCAGGACACCCTCGCTCATCTCCAGTGCGGCGTCGGAGATAACCTCTGTCGACCGGGCCAGGTGGACGAGGCCCCGCAGCGACACGGGGTCGTCGATGTCAGCGGCGGCCCGGAGCGTCCAGGCCTCGAAGCGGGACTGCAGCGCGTCGACCTCGGCTTCGAGTTCGACGACCTCTTCGGCGACCTCTGTGCTGTCGAACAGTACCGCGCCGTAGGCTAGGTCAACCGCCAGCTCGCCCATGTCTTTCATCAGGACGATAGAGTCGACGGCGCGTTCGAGGTCCCGGACGCCACCCTCGGGCGGTTCCGGCGGTTCGTACACGTCGCCGGTCGCGTCCTGATACACCTCGGCGATACCGTCCTCGGGGCCACGGAACAGTACCACGTCGTCCGCTTCGAGGCGCGTCTCCCGGTCGGGGTTGAGCAGCCAGTTCCCCTGCCGGCGAATCGCCAGCGCGCGGACGCCGGTCTCGGTTTCGAGGTTCAGGCCCCCCAGCGTCTCATTGGCTAGCCGAGAGTCCGAACCGATTGTCGCCCGCACGAGCGTCTCGACGGCTTCGGGCAGGGCCGCCCGCATCGTATCCGGCAGGCCGATATCCTCTAGGACTATCTTGGCGATGTCGCCGGCGGCGTCGCTGATCTTCTCGGCGGCCCCGACCATCCCCAGGACGGGGGCCAGCGACTCCGCGTCCGCCGTCGACCGGCAGGCCATCAGGAGGCTCATGCGTGCGCGCAACTGGAGCACGTCCATCTTCTCCTCTAACTCCAGCACCTCCGCGGCCACGTCGTCGCTACCCAGCAGGACAGCCGAGTACGAGAGGTCGATGAGCAACTCGGCGGTGTCTTTCATCTCGGCCAGTACCTGCTTGACGCTGACCGGTTCGTACTCGACCGTCCCTGTCGGGTCCATGGCCGCCGGTTCGATGCCCCCGAGCAAAAACGTTCCTCACTGTGTGAGGAGATAGCGCGCCCCGCTATTGGCTATGACTGGCCGTTTGCATACCAGTGTGGGTGCTACGTTGGGGTATCGACCCAAATAGACCGGTAATCAGATGGACAGTCGTCCAATAACTGTTCCTGACATTGTGCCACACACGCTCGGAAAGAAAATGTTTTTCCCGGAAGGTAGGGAAGAGATTGCGTATGTCCGACGACCTCAAGAAGGGACTCGAGGGTGTCATCGTCGCCGAGTCCGAACTCAGCGTTATCGACGGCGACGCTGGCAAGCTCGTGTATCGGGGGTACACCATCGAGGACCTCGCGAAGGGTGCCAGCTACGAAGAGGTGCTGTACCTGCTCTGGCACGGTCACCTGCCGAACCGGGACGAGCTCTCCGAGTTCAAGCAGGCGATGGTGGACGCACGCGGCGTGGACGACGATGTCATCTCGACCGTGCGACAGCTCGCCGAAGCGGACGAGAACCCGATGGCAGCGCTGCGGACCGCGGTGTCGATGCTCTCGGCGTTCGACCCTGCGCCCGAGGACGCCGAACCGACCGACGAGACGGTCAATCTCGAAACTGGGCGGCGGATCACGGCCAAGATTCCGACCATCATCGCGGCGTTCACTCGCATCCGCGACGGCAAGGAACCCGTCGCACCTCGCGACGACCTCGACCACGCCGCGAACTTCCTGTACATGCTCAACGGCGAGGAGCCCGACGACGTGCTCGCCGACGTGTTCGACCAGGCACTCGTCCTCCACGCCGACCACGGGCTTAACGCCTCGACGTTCTCGGCCATCACGACGGCGTCGACGCTATCGGACGTTCACAGCGCGGTCACCTCCGCCATCGGGACGCTGAAAGGACCGCTCCACGGCGGCGCCAACCAGGACGTTATGGAGATGCTAAAGGAGGTCGACGACGCCGAATCCGACCCGCTGGACTGGGTCAAGAACGCCCTCGACGAGGGCCGCCGCGTCTCCGGCTTCGGCCACCGCGTCTACAACGTCAAGGACCCGCGTGCGAAGATTCTCGGCGAGCGCTCGAAGGAACTCGGCGAGGCCGCCGGGACGCTCAAGTGGTACGAGATGTCGACCACCATCGAGGACTACCTCATGGAAGAGAAGGGGCTGGCCCCCAACGTCGACTTCTACTCGGCATCGACGTACTACCAGATGGGCATCCCCATCGACATCTACACCCCCATCTTTGCGATGTCCCGCGTCGGCGGCTGGGTCGCCCACGTCTTCGAGTACATCGAGGATAACCGTCTGATCCGACCCCGCGCCCGGTACGTCGGCAAGAACCCCGACGAGACGGAGTTCGTGCCGCTGGACGAGCGGTAAGGCGCTCCCGCTGTCAGTCGTCCGTAGCCTATCACTACCGCGTGGCCGTGAGCGCGTTTCATCGCGCGAACCGGGGAAGGGCAGGGCGGCCAGCGTCCGGCGGCGACGCCGCCGGTTCTCGGAATCGGCACAAGATGCATCCCCTGTCGAGTCTCTCCAATATCGAACTCTGCGGTAACGGACGCGTAGCGACTGTCCGCGAACGAAGTGAGCGGTTCACCGAACGCGAGCATAGCGAGCGTTCGGCCTTTTTCGCCACCGAAAGACTCGCGAGGCTCGTCTTTCGAGCCTTGCTTCGTGGTTCGAGAGAGCTTCGCTCTCTCGTCATCACGAGGGGCGCAAGCGCCCCTCGAACGACTCCGCTCAGCAAGACCACGTTTTTGCGCCGAGCGGTGCGTGAAGCGCACCCGAGGCCGAAAAAGGTGGTTAGCCAAACACTGACTTGAACCGCGTCACGCCGTCGTCGGTGCCGGCGATGACGAGCTTGTCAGTCGGTTCGATAGTCACGTCAGGACCGAGGTCGGTGATGACTGCGCCGTCGCGTTCGATGGCGACGACCGTACAGCCCGTCCGCGAGCGGACATCGGCCTCGCCGAGCGTCGTACCACCGAGGCCGTCGGCAGCGACGCGGATGACCTCGACTTGCTGGTCCATCGAGATGACGTCTTCGTCTTCGAGGATCGTGGAGGCGAGCATCCGGCCGCTGACCGTCGACAGCGCGAGGACGTAGTCCGCGCCCGCCCGGTACATCTTCTGGACGTTCTCGCTTTCCTCGGCGCGGGCGATGATTTCGACATCTGGGTTGAGGTCACGGATGACAAGTGTCGCGAACTCGGTGTCGGTGTCCTCCGATAGGGCAAGAATAACCGTTCTGGCCGCGCCGACGCCAGCGTGTCGCAGGTCATCGGGCTCCGTGGCGTCACCGACGACATCGACGCCGGGCTCGTCGGTCTGATCGAGCACTGTGTGCGGCACCCCGGCGTTCGTGAGCGCCGACGTGATCGTCTGGCCGACCTCGCCGGCACCGATGATGACCGTCTCCCCGCGGCGGAAGCCGCGCACGCTGGAAAGCGTCATTTCCTTGAGCTTTTCCAGCTGACGTTCGGTCCCCGAGACCAGCAGGACAGTACTGCCGTCGAGTTCAGCGTCAGGGTCGGGCGGACTCACGAACTGGCCGCGGAACCACGCACCGATGACGTTGACGCCGGTCCCCTCGCGGATGCCGCTGTCGGCCAGCGTTGTTCCGACGAGGTCGCTCCCGCGGTGGATCGGCAGTTCGGCGATGTCGAAGTCCTCGCCGATCTCTATCGAATCCCCGAGCGTCGTCGAGACGCCGGTCGTGACCTTGCTCGCGAGGCTCTCGCCGAGTAGGCCTCGCGGTGACAGGACGGCGTCGGCGCCGGCGAGGTCGTGGTACTTCGCCCGGTCGGGTTCCTTGACGACGCTGACGGTCTGGACGGACTCGTCGACTTCGCGGGCGGTGAGGATGATACTGGTGTTCACTTGGTCGGACGCGTCGGCCACGAGCGCGCGGGCGGACGACAGATTGGCCCGTTCGAGGCCGTCGACGGACTGCGGGTCGGCGTGGATGACGTAGTACCCGTCTTCGTAGAGGTCGTTGGCCCGGTTCCGGTCCGGTTCGACGACGACGTAGTCGACGTCCCAGGTGTCGAGTTCGGTGACGAGCGTCTCGCCGCGGGGGGAGAACTGACAGATGACGACATGGTCGCTGAGACCGTTTTCGACCGTATTCGGGGCTTTCGTCTCCATCGCCTCTTCGAACAGCGGAAACAGCAACACCGGCAGTGCGAGGAAGATGAGCACGACGCCGGTGATGTCCATCACGATGACGAGTAGCCGCATCTCCGTAGTGCTCCACGGCGCGTCCGAGCCGTACCCGGTCGTGGTGAACGTTTCGACCACGACGCGAAGCGACCGCAGGAACGGTTGCGGGTCGTTTTCGAACGTCGCCATTCCGTAGTCGTACGCGAACGCGTACCCCAGGATGATGCCGCCAAGTGCGACGATATACACCAGCGTCCGTCGCAGCCAGGTATCCATCTACTACGTTCTGGGATACCGAGTGTAAAACAGTTCTGTCCGGCTAGCCAACGTTCACTTCATGTGATGAACGACAGGTGGGCAGCTCCACCCGAACGCTGTCCTGCACTTTCACTTTCACCGCGCTACGACGGGATTTAAGTCAATCGCGTTCGTTCTCCCGCGTGCAGTCACACGCTCCCCCTTTCCGTTTCAGGACACTACCCGAGCAGTCGCGGCTGTGGCGACCGTCGATGCCGCATGGTCGGCCGACAGTATAACACGGTCCGGTGAATAGCCACTCCCATGCTCTCATTTGAGGACGTCCTCGCGGCACAGGACACCGTCTCCGAAACGGCCAGACACACACCGCTCGATTACTCGCACACGTTCTCTGCGATGACAGGCGCGGATGTCCATCTCAAGCTCGAACTGTTCCAGCGGACAGGCTCGTTCAAGATACGCGGTGCGACCAACCGCATCGCGTCGCTCTCGGACGCTGAACGGGAAGCCGGTGTCGTCACGGCGAGCGCCGGCAACCACGCCCAGGGAGTTGCACTGGCCGCCACGCGAATCGGCGTCGATTCGAAAATCGTGATGCCGGAACGAGCCCCGGTCTCGAAAGTGAAGGCGACCCGGAGCTACGGCGGCAACGTGGTCCTCTACGGCAGGGACTACGACGCGGCCGCCGAACACGCCCACGAACTCGAGCGCGAAGAGGGCCGGACCTACGTCCACGCTTTCGACGACGAGAAAGTGATGGCGGGTCAGGGGACCATCGGACTGGAAATCTACGAGGACCTCCCCGGTGTGGACACGGTCGTCGTTCCAATCGGCGGCGGCGGGCTCATCAGCGGCATCGCCACGGCGCTCAAAGGCAAGGACGAAAGTATCCGCGTCGTCGGTGTCCAGGCCGAGGGAGCGTCCAGCGTGGCCGAATCCCTGGAGAAGGGCCACCGAATCGAACGTGACAGCGTCGAGACCATCGCCGACGGCATCGCCACTCGTACCACCGGCGAACAGACGTTCGAGGTCATCAGCGAACGCGTCGACGAGGTCGTGACGGTGTCGGACTCCGAGATCGCTGTCGCCCTGACGACGCTGTTAGAGCGCTCGAAAACACTCGCCGAGGGCGCGGGTGCCGTCGCGCTGGCCGCCGTCATGGAGGAGAAGTTCGATTTCGAGGACGACGAGACGATTGTCCCCGCGCTGTGTGGCGGGAACATCGACCTGAACATGTTGACCAACGTCATCATGCGCGGCCTCGTCGAGACCGGCCGCTATCTCAAGATCCGGACCGTCCTCCAGGACCGCCCCGGCGCGCTGGAGGAACTCGTCGAGGTCCTCTCGCGCGAGCAGGTCAACATCTACGGCATCGAGCACGACCGGACCAGTCGCGACGTGGCGATGAGTTCGGCCGAGGTCGAACTGGATCTGGAGACCCGCGGCCACGACCACGTCGACGAACTCATCGACGCGCTCACCGACGAGGGGTACGAGGTCGACGTGCTCGTCTGACTGGGTCTCTCCCCCGAGCCAGAGCGCGCCGAGCGAACTGTTCTCGACTGATTCCGGCGAGGCTTTAGCCGTGGCGGCCACCGCTTCGTGTATGCGACGGCTCGCACGGACAGTACCTGCCGATACAACAGCACGGAGCGGAGGGCGCTGATGGACCCACGAACGAAGGGCAGCATCCTGTGGGGCGTCGTCGGGAGCCTCGCGTTTCTGGTTCTCGTTCAGGGTTACGAACTGCTGGCCGGGACGCCGGTGTCGATATCGGCCAAAGCTGGCGTCGCCGTAGCCGTCGGCATCGGGGCGACGCTGGCCTCTTACCGCATGCAGCCCCGGCTGTTCGGAAACGAAAGCCCTTAATCGCCCGCCCTCGCACTCTCGAAATACGTGCCAGGATGGCCGAACGGTAAGGCGCACGCCTGGAAAGCGTGTTCCCTTTCGGGATTCTGGGTTCAAATCCCAGTCCTGGCGTTTTCTGTGACTGACTGCGAGTGAGGAGCGACAGCGACGAGCGAGCCAGCAGTCACGAAACGTACATTGACTGGGATTTGAGCACGCGAGTCGCAGCCCCGGGAGCACAGCGAAGCGAGCACCCCGGAACGTCTCGCCATCGGTTCAAATCCCAGTCCTGGCGTAGGGAAGTTCGAACGAAGTGAGAACCTCCGGAAACGCAAACGGCGAACGGAGTGAGCCGTGAGCGGATGTTTTCTGTGACTGACTGCGAGTGAGGAGCGACAGCGCCTGTCACATTGCTGTTCCGCCTGCCAGTGCAACCACCGCACCGTTTTCCCGGCCCCAGCACTGATACTCGGTCGATGGTCGAACAGCGCGACGGCGACGAGATAGACCTGCTGGACTCCTCGATTCTGACGACCAGCGGGGCGCTGTTCTCGACGACGCTGTTCGTGCTCAGCGGCATCGTCTACGCGTTCGTCACGTCGCCTGGGGCGACTGGCACGTATTTCTTCATCAGCATCTCGGTCTCGCTCGTCCTCCGTCCGATCCGGGGTATCAGCCAGACGCTGCAGAAGGTCGGCAGCGAACGGGGCGAAGCTGTCGGCCCGTATTTCGGCCTGGCGATACTCTTTGCCCTCGGCTATCTCGTCGTCGCCGGTGGGGCTGTGGCCGCGCTGGCCGGCGTCATCGTCCGCAATACCGTGGTGTCCCCGGGACTGCTCGCGCCTGTCGGTCTGTACGCCCTTGCGGTTGCACTGTCGATGATCGCGACGAGTCTGGTCGGTGCCATCGGCTACCCGAGCGTACAGACGTGGCTTAACGGCGTCCAGAGCGCTATCCAGCTCATTATCCTGCTGGCGCTGGCCCCGACACTGACGACCGCCAGCGACTTGCTGTTCGTCGTAGCCGGGGTTCGCCTGGCGGTGCTCGTTCCCGTGACCGTCGCGCTGGGTGTCGTCCCGGCGCTGCCGGATCGACACGCCGTCGAGCGCGCCTGGAACTTCGCCAAGTGGAGCGTCCCGGACCAGGTCCTGGACCGTCTGTCGTACAACATGCCGGTGTACGTGTTAGGCGTGGTCGCGACCCCGGCGGCCGTCGGTATCTACGAGGCCGCCGACCGGTTCGCCGACTTCGGGGCGACGATCTCCTGGCGGCTCTCCTCCCCGCTGCTCACGAAGGTCAGCGGGGACTCCTCCGCCGGCGACACGCAACTCGCGTACCTCGACGGGGCTGTTACCGGCGGGACGGGCGTCACCTTCGTCGTTTTCGGCTACCTGTTGGCCGCACACGACGTGGTTGCGCGGATCGCTTTCGCCGGCTCGGAGGGTGTCTTCTCGACGACTGTCTTGCTCGTCGGCGGCGTGAACATCCTCCGCGGCTTCTGGACGCTCACGTCACACGCCATGGAGGGTGTCGGGAAACCGAGCGTGACCTTCCGCACGAAGCTCTACGGACTGGCGTTCAGCGTTCCAGTGCCCGCGATCTTCGGGGCGGAGTTCGGGGCGGTCGCCGGGGCCGCCGGGTACGGCGTCATGAATCTGGTCGTCTTCGGGTACGTCATCTACTACGCTCGGGGCGTCTTCGGGCGGATTCCGCTCGAACCCGGGATTGCGGCGTATCTCACTATCGGCCTCGGCGTCTCGTTTGCACTCACGACGGGTGCAGTCGCCGGCCTCACGCGTGCCGGCCTCTCCCCGATTGTCGTTGCCAGCGTGGCCGCCGTGACGTGTCTCGTCGGCTTCGGCGGCTTCCTCGCTGCGGTGTCCGCACCGGCCCGACTCGTCGCCACCCGGACGGCAGCGTTGTGGCGCAGCCGGGTGCGCTCCCTGCTTGGGTGAGCACTGCTCGTTCGCCGTCGGTCCCGCCGCTCAGAGCCAGCGGTAGAACTCCAGCGTGTACCCTTCGGGGTCCTCGACGAAGGCGGCGAACGCGTCGGCGGCGTCGATTTCCGTCGGTTCGAGCACCGGCGCAGCGCCGGCGTCGATAGCTGTCTCGAAGGTCGCCTCGACATCGTCGACGGTGAACGCGATGTGGTCCACGTCGGCGCGATTCGGCGCGATTGGGGTGGTACGGCCGGGGTCGTAGCGCAGTTGCAGGTCGCCGTCACCGTCCCGGCCGAGATAGACGTTCTCGACGCCGTCTAACGTGAACCGATTCGTCTCCTCGAAGCCCAGCGCGTCGTAGAACTCCATTGCGCGGTCGAGGTCCGAGACGCAGATCGCGGTGTGTGCGAGGTCCATGCCGCGGCGTTGTGGACGGGGCGAAATGAGTGTGCCGGTAACGCGGCTGTCGCGGTCGCTTACAGCAGATCGCCGCGAGCGACGGGGACGACGCTGCCGCCGACCCGGACGCTGATGTCCTCGCCGCTGCCGTCAGTCGAGAGGTGCAATAGCGACGGCCGCCCCATCTCGTAGCCCTGCTCGACGCGGGCCTCGACGGCAGGACTGCCGAGCATCTCGTGGCGGGCGAGATACGCGGCCAGACAGCCGTTCGAGGAGCCCGTCGCGGGATCCTCCGGCACGTCGTAGAACGGCGCGAACACGCGGACGGCGAGATCGTTGTCCTCGCTTCGCGGCTCTCGACAGACCGCCAGGACGTTCTTGGCCTCGCGGTCGCCGGTCACGGCGTCGTAGGCGTCGCGGTCCAGGTCGATGGCTCCCAGCGCGTCGCGGTCGGCCACCGGCACGACGATTGTCGCCAGCCCCGTCGAGACGATTTCCACCGGCCAATCGTGGTCCAATCGGTCAGCGGGCAGGCCGAGTACAGCAGCGAGGTCCGCGTGGGCCAACTGCTCGCCGAACTCGGGGGGCTGCTGTGTCATCCACAGGGTTTCCCGCCCGTCGCGCTCTCGCACTTCGACCGGAACCTCACCGACGGGCAGGTCAAGCGTCACCGTTTCGGGATGCCCCTCAGCCAGATGGTCCCGGATGACCTGTACCGTCCCGAGGGTCGGGTGGCCGGCGAAGGGGACCTCGGCCGCGGGCGTGAAGATGCGGACCGGCCACGCGCCGTCGCTCGGCTCCCCGGTGACGAACGTCGTCTCCGAGTAATCCATCTCCGCGGCGATAGCCTGCATCTCGTCCTCGTGCAGGTCATCGGCGTCCGTCACGACGGCGAGCTGGTTGCCGGTGTATCGCTCCTGCGCGAACACGTCGACGATGTGAAACGGGTGGGACATACCTGTCCGCTCGGCGGCGTCGGCAAAGAGCGCTCCGGACAACTGTCGGACGGTACCGAGACCCGCACAATCACCGGGCTATTTGCCGCTGTCAGCCGTGTCGTGGGCATGGACACTGTCGCAATCGCCTGTTTCGACGGGTTCGACGAACTGGACGCCATCGGCCCCTACGAGGTGTTCGAGAACGCGGCGCGCTTTGGCGCGTCGTGGGACGTGACGCTTCGCTCGGTACGCGAATCGGATATAGTCACCGCGAGCCATGGGCTTCGGGTCGAGCCTGACGGCCCGCTCGCCGACGTTGTGCCGGACTTGCTCGTCGTGGCCGGCGGCGGATGGAACGACCGAAACGAGGCCGGCGTCTGGACAGAGGCCGAACGCGGGGACCTGCCCGAGGCCGTCGCGGCGGCACACGACCGCGGGACGACTGTTGCCGGCGTCTGTACCGGCGGGATGGTCCTCTCCCGGGCCGGTCTGCTCGACGGCCGGCCCGCGGTGACACACGGCGGGGCAATCGAGGACCTGCGGGCGACCGACGCGACAGTGGTCGATGCCCGGGTCGTCGACGACGGCGACGTCTTGACCTGTGGCGGCGTCACGTCGGGGCTGGACCTCGCGGTGCATCTCGTCGAGCGCGAGTGGAGCGCGGACGTGGCTACCGCTGTCTGTGAGGAGATGGAGTACGAGCCCCGCGGCGATGTCTTCCGCGGTGAATTGGCGTAAAACGCGGAATCAGGCGTTCGCGCGGGCGTCGTCGAGCAGCGCCTGCACGTCGACGGCCTCGCCGGTTTCGCTACTCTCGATGGCGGCGAAGACGATGGCCATCGATTCGAGGACGCTGTCGACGTTCGTCGGCATCGGGTCGCCGCCGTCGATCCAGTCGCAGAACTGCTCGATGAGCCAGGCGTTTTTCCAGTGGGGCCGCTCTGCCAGCGGTACCGTCTTGCCGTCGCCCTTGCCGATGCTCTCGAAGTTCCCGGTGTCGTATGCGTCGGCGTGGAACCGCTCGACGTCGCGGCGGTCGAGGAGGACCGTCTGGTCCGAGCACTCGGCGCGGAACTGCTCGTGGCCCCAGCCGTTCAGCGTCGTCGCGTTGGCGTAACTGCCCTCGTACTGGGCGCGGGTGCCGTCAGCGAAATGCAGCGTCACGAGGCCGCTGCAGTCACCGTCGTAGTCGGCCTCCTCGGGCGTCCACGTCTCGGCGTACACCCGCTCGCAGGGCGAATCGGCCAGTGACGCGAGGATGTCGAGGTGGTGGATTGCGCCGTCGAGCAGGAGCATGTTCTCCATCTCGTAGACGTAGTCGGCGTAGAACCCTCGCTCGCGGACGTTACCCGTGTACCGAGCCGTCAGATAGTCGATGTCGCCGGCCTCCTCGACAGCGCGCCGGAACGTCGTCTTGTCCCGGTCGAACCGGTGGCTCATCGTGACCCCCATCTTCTTGCCGGCCTTATCGACCTTCTCGGCGACCCGAACCGACGCCTCTAGCGTGTGGGCGATCGGTTTTTCGGAGATGATGTGCAGGTCGTGGGCGAGCGCCGTCTCCACCACGGCCTCGTGGGTCGACGGCGGCGTCACGATAGAACAGATGTCGGCCGGCCGCTCCGAGAGCGCGGTTTCGAGGTCGGTGTAACACTCCTCGGGCGACAGCCCGAGTTCCCGTTCGGCTACTTCGTGCCGTTCCGGGTCGGTATCGACCGCGGCGACGACCTCGATTCGGTCGTCGTGAACGTTCGGCGGAATCGCGTCTGTCGCCCAGGTAGAGCCCTGGCCGCCCAGACCGACGTGGACTAATCGGTGTGTCATGGCTCCGTTATTGCTTCAACGAATAAATGCTGCACTATCTCATCAGTACTCGTCCGCGTCCGGGAACTCGACACGTCGCTCCATCCCGTCTTCCGCGAGCACGACCTCACCGTCGAACGCGTCGCGGGCTTCGTCGACTAACTGGTCGGCGCTCGCGGCGTAGCGCGTCGAGATGTGCGTCAGCGCCAGCGTCGACGCCCCAGCCTGTCGCGCCACGTCGGCGGCTTCCCGAGCAGTGGAGTGGGCCGTCGCCTTCGCTCGTTCCTTCCGGTCCTCCGCGAAGGTGGCGTCGTGGACGAGCAGGTCCGCGCCCTCGCTCGCCTCGATGACGCTCTCTTTCGGGAGCGTGTCGCCGGTGTAGACGAACCGTCGGCCGGGACGGGGCGGCCCGACGACGGCCTCCGGCTGGATGGTCTCGCCCTCGTGTTCGACGGGTTCGCCGCGGTGGAGCTTGGAGTATTTCGGCCCCGGCGGAATGCCGAACTTCTCCTCGGCTTTCTCCCGGTCGAACTTCCCCTTCCGGTCGTCCTCGTCGAGGACGTAGCCGACGCTGGCACAGCGATGGGCCGTCTCGATGGCTCGAATCTCGTACTCCGGCCGGTCGAGGACTACGTCTCCGGCCGACACCTCGTTGATGCGGACGGGAAACGAGGGTGTCGTCCCGTTGGCCTGGATGAGCTGTTTGATGTTCCCGCGCGTGCCCGCCGGCGTGTGGACGGCAATCGGCCGCTCGCGTTCGTTGAAGTCCCACGTCTGGAGCAGCCCTGGAATCCCGAGGACGTGGTCGCCGTGGAGATGCGTGACGAACAGGTGGTCGATAGCGAAGCCGGTGCCGTAGCGCATCATCTGCCGCTGTGTGCCCTCGCCGCAGTCGAAGAGGAGGTAGTCGCCGTCGCGGTTGACGAAGATGCTGCTCGTGTTGCGCTGGGTCGTCGGCACGGCCCCACTCGTCCCGAGAAACGTCACGCGCATAGTCATCGAATCCTCTACTGTCGACGGGTAAACCGGTGTCGAAAGGGTGTCGTCACAGGTGCGGTAGCACTCTTCGTCTTGTCACTGCGACGCTCGTTTGTGTATCGGGATCTGACATGACTGTTTCTACTGATTGGTAATAGCGGCTGCTTTCCGGCGTCACACACTGTCTCGCGCGCTTCTCCGTCGAGACCTTAACCACCAGCAAAACAATTTAATACTGGGTAAGTGTCACCCAGTCTCACTTTCCCGAGCCAGCAGTAACAGATGACGGCTTAGCAGGTTATTATATTCTATTGAACTGTCTCGTCAGTTTATGTGTTGGTCACCCGTTGCATCGTTCGCATTGCCTTCCGATCACCGCAGAACTACATCATGATACGCACACGCACACTCGCCGTTTTCGCTGCGCTACTCGTCGTCGGCGGCCTCACCGCACAGGTCGGGGCTGTACCGGGCGTGACAGCGCAACAGGCATCGCCGTCAGAACAAGCCGGGAACACAGGTGTCGCAGTCGATTCCCTGACTGCCCCGGAGAGCGTCGCACCGAACTCGACTGCTGACGTGGCCGCGACGGTCACGAACAACGAGAACACTACAGTGACTGAATCCGTGGCGTTCCGGTTCGACGGGGCTGTCGTCGACCGGACGCTCGTCACGCTTGAGCCCAACGAGACCACCACAGTCCAGTTCTCCGCGGACACAACCGGCGTCGCGCCCGGTGACTACCGCCACGGTGTCTTCACCAGCGACGACGGGCAGGTCGCTCCAGTTACCGTCTCTGAATCGTTCACCCTGGAGAGCCTCGACGCACCGACGACCGCTACCGCCGGTGACAACATCACTGTCGACGCGTCCGTCGCCAACCCGAACGACTTCAACACGACACAGACCGTCGAGTTCCGACTGGGTGGCCAGCCGCTGGCCTCCGAGTCTGTGACCCTCGACGCGAACGAATCCACTGACGTGACGTTCACCGTTGACACGACCGGTGTCGAGCCGGATACGTACACTCATAGCGTCTTCACGCGCGACGACGGCGCGTTCGCCGAGATAACCATCGAGTCGGCCGTCGATGTGCCCGAAGAGCCGACTGAGAACGAGACTGAGGTGCCGACCGAAGGCGAAACTGAAGAGCCGCCCGCAAACGAGACCGAAGAGCCGCCCGCGAACGAGACTGAGGAGCCGCCAGCTAACGAGACCGAGGAGCCGCCAGCGAACGAGACCGAAGAGCCGCCAGCGAACGAGACCGAAGAGCCGCCAACGAATGAAACCGAAGAGCCGCCGGCGAACGAGACTGAGGAGCCGACCGAAGGCGAAACTGAAGAGCCGCCAGCAGACGAGACTGAAGAGCCGCCAGCAGACGAGACTGAAGAGCCGCCAGCAGACGAGACTGAAGAGCCGCCAGCAGACGAGACTGAAGAGCCGCCAGCAGACGAGACCGAAGAGCCGCCAGCTAACGAGACCGAAGAGCCGCCAGCAGACGAGACCGAAGACGGAACCGAGGAGACTGACGAAAGCGACGAGACTGACGAAACGGACAACGCGACTGAAGAAGCCGCGACGACAGAAGGCTAACGCGCGCCACCCTGTCACCCATTCACATTTTTAATGGTGGCCGTCGTACCGTTGTCCATGAAGTTCGTTATCGTTGGCTATGGCCGCGTCGGCATTCGGACCGCACGGATTCTGCAGAGCGAGGGCCACGAGGTTGTTATCGTCGACAACGACCCCGTAAAGGTCGAACGGGCCACGGAGACCGGGTTCGAGACTGTTCAGGGTGACGGCAATGAGGAGAGCGTCCTCATCGATGCCGGCATCGAAACCGCGGACGCTATCGGCGGCCTCACGGGCGACCTGAACACGAACTTCACCGCCTGTATGATCGGCAAGGAGTTCGGCTGTCGAACCGTCCTGCGGATCGACGCCGACTACCGCGAGGAGATCTACGAGAAGTACGCCGCCGACGTGGACGAGATCATCTACCCCGAGCGGCTGGGCGCGGCCGGCGCGAAGACGGCACTGCTGGGCGGTGACTTCAACGTTCTCGCCGACCTGACCGAACAGCTCTCGGTCGCGAGTATCCGAATCCCCGACGACTCGCCGTTCGTCGGGAAACGAGTCGTCGAGGTGGAACTGCCCGGTGACGCACACATCTACGCACACGGCAAAGACCACGAACCGATGACGATTCCGCTCCCACAGACCGAAATCGAACCGGGCGACAGCGTTGCGATCATGGCTGACCCCGGCGGGCTGGACGACATTCGGGCGACGCTTCGTGGCGACGCGTCAGCCTGAGATTCCGGGACCGCATCCCGCGTTGTCGTCTCTTTTTCAGGACGATAGCGCTTGCCGTCTGCGGCGAAAGCCGGGGGGAGTAGAATATGAAAGGGAGGATCGCGGTGTCCGGGCGCGTCTGGGGAGGATAGGATGGCACGCAGTGGCACCGACGTCCACTGGAGCCGTGGAAACGCGCCCGTACCGGGTGGAATGCTACCGGTAGACATAAATACCCGTCAGACAGGCGGCCGACGGACGACAGACGGCACGGCTTTTTGCCCGTTCAGCTACTGCTTCCTGCTATGACCTGGGCGACGTTGTTCGAACGCGCGGCGGACCACCAGACCACGGTCGACGCTGTCCGTGTGGCCCTCGACGAGCACCGGGCGGAGGACGACGATGCGTGAGCCGTCGCCGGCGCGTGTCGTCGCAGACGCCGACGTCCTCGCCGCCGATCTGCTGTGTGGACCAGACAGCGATGCCCGTGCCGCTATCGACCACATCCGCCGGCACTCGTGGGTCACGCTCGTCGCGAGTGACCACCTGTTAGCCGATGCTACTGCCGTCATCGCCGACCTCGCTGACGACGACCTGGCAGCCGATTGGCGGGCGCGGATCGAACCCGACTGTGACATCGTCGACCACCCGGCCGGCGACCAGCCCGCGCTGGCATCGGCCTATCGGGGCGGCGCACAGCACCTCCTCTCCTACGATGATACCCTGCGCAGCGCCCGGACCAGCGCGTCGCTCAACCGTCATATGTCTCTGAGTGTCAGACCACCGGACGCCTTCGCGCGCCTGTTCGACCCGGAGTCACTGTACCCAGTCGTCGAGGACGGCGAGTATCCCGGTCCGGACCGTGACCCACGCGCGTAGCGAGTGGTCTTGCTGCTCAGTCGTCAGCCGTCGTTACGGTGGTTGTGGCGCCTTCTCCCGACGGCCCGGCTGCGTCCTCGGCAACGTCGAATTCCGCAAGCACCTCACGCAACTCGTCGGTCTGGGCTGCCATCTCCTGTACTTCGGTGGTCACTTCGGTAATCGTCGCGGTCTGTTCCTCGGTCGCGGCGGCGACGGCCTCGGACTCCTCGTTGGTCTGCTCGCTCACAGTCGCGACTTCGTCGACCATATCGACGACCTCCTGCGTGGTCTCCGCCTGTTCGGAGGTAGCTCCCGATATCTCCTGAATCGAATCGTTGACTTCGCCGAGCACGTCGACGATGTCCTCGAAGTCCCGGAGCGCCGACTCGATGGTCGCGGCGCTGTCGGTCACCTGCTGGTTCGTCGCCTCTACGTCGCTGACGGTCTCGCTGGCCTCGTGCTGGACCGATTCGATGCGGTCCGACACGTCTGTCGCGGCGTCGCGGGTCTCCTCGGCGAGCGTCTTCACCTCGTCGGCGACGACGGCGAACCCGTCACCGCTCCCGTCCGCGCGGGCCGCCTCGATGGAGGCGTTCAGCGCGAGCATATTGGTCTGCTCGGCGATGTCCGTGATGACCTCGACGATGTCGTCAATCTCGCTGATCTGGTCGACCAGACTCTCGACCGCAACGGCGATGTCGTCGATACGGGCCTCCATCTCGTCGAGTTCACCGATAGCTTGCTCGGCGTCTGCGCGTCCCTCTCGGCCTCGCTGTGTCGCCTGCTCGGCGGTCGCGGCGGCGCTTTCGGCGGTCGCGGCGATCTCTTCGACGGTGGCAGACAGCCTGTTCATCTCCGAGGCGACGTCGTCGTGACGCGACGCCTGCTGACTGGCTCCGGCCGAGATCTCCTGAACCGACCGGGAAATCTCGTCGCTCGCATCGTCGATCTCTTCGACGCTCCGGGTGACGTGATCGCTCGTCTCGTCGACGTCCTCTGCGAACGCGGCGACGGTGGCAACTGTCTCCCCCAGCGTCGTCACGAGGTCGTTGTAGTTCTGGACAACGGCGTCGAACTGCTCGTCGTCGGCCTCGAAGTCCTCGTCGATAGTGGCCGTCAGGTCCCCGTCTTTCGCCCGTTCGGCGGCGTCACCGAAGGCGACGACGAGGTCGTTCAGCGCCTGGGAGCGCCGTTCGAGGTCGCTGGTCATCGTCTTGAGTTCGGTGGTGTAGTCGTCCATACTGGCGGCCATCTTCTCCAGCGACTCTCCGAAAGCTCCGGGGACATCCTCATCAAGAACATCGGCGTCGAACTCCTGCCGGGAGAGCGCGTCGGCTTGCCGGGACACCGTTAGCAGATAGGATTGCATCGACCTGAACGACGAGAGCAGTTCGGCGACCTCGTCGTCGCGCTCGCTCTCTGGCAGTTCCACGTCGAGTTCGCCGGACGCGATGTGGTCCGCACCCGCGGCCATGGCTGTGATTGGCTCGACGAAGTCCTCGCGGGTGATGAACACCGTGTTGGCGAACGCGACGATAGCGCCAGCGAGCAATACACCGGTGACGACGAACCGGACGGTCCCGCTGGCGACGAGAGAGACGACTGCCAGCGCGACCGAGGCGGCAAACTGTAGACCGACGGCCGCGAGCACCTTCCGCTCGACGGAGCCGGAGACGCCGAAGAAGTCCAGTGATTCGCGTATCACCGCTTTGTACTGTCCGACCAGATCTGTGAGCATACGAACCCTTTTCTTACAGTGTTTAATAATGTTCCAGTCTAATTCTCGGATATTGAAAAGGAATCAGTAGACGAAGACTCAGAACATGGCGATACGAGCCTCGTTCAGATGGCATTCTCGCTCTTGATTCTCTACCGGCCTCGATTGACCAGCGCTGCGACGCGCCGGACGACCCAGCGCGGCGTCACCCTGACCAGCCGGTCGATAAGCCGCATCGACCGCCGCGGAATCACGACAGTCTCGCCAGTGGCGGCCCCTTCGTAGGCCGCCGATGCGACTGCTTCGGGCGTATTCGAGGCGACAGATCCAACCATCGAGTCCGTCATCCCGGCCCGTTCCTGAAAGTCAGTGTCGACCGGGCCGGGACAGACCACCGTCACGTCGACCGGTGTCTCACGGAGTTCCTCGGCCAGCGCCTCGCTGAAGCTGTTGATGTACGCTTTGCTCGCGTAGTAGCCAGCGAGATTCGGTCCCGGCTGGAACCCGGCGACTGAACCCACGTTGATAACCGCGCCGCCGTCGTCGAACTCGTCGAGGAATAGCCGCGTCAGTTCGACCGGGAGCATGACGTTCAGCCGCAACTGCGTCCGCTCGGCGTCGAGATCGCTTTCGGCGAACGGGCCGTAGGTCCCCACGCCGACGTTGTTGACGAGGACACCGATGTCCAGCCCGCGGTCCAGCACCTCCTCGTACAGGGCTTCGGCGGCCGCCGCGTGGTCGAGGTCCATCGTGATTGGTGTCGCCGTGATGCCCCTCGTTTCGAGATCCTCGGCCAACCGCTCCAGTTTCTCCTCGCTCCGGGCGACCAGCACCACGTCGTGCCCGCGTGCGGCGAACTCCTGTGCCAGCGATTTGCCGATGCCCGCCGACGCACCGGTTATCAGGGCGGTGCCGCCGGTCCCGACGACCGGCACGTCGCTACCGCTCACCGTACCACTCCGCGACCGGTGTCGCTTCGGGTTCCAGCGCCGTCGGTCCCTCGCCGCTGGAACTTCCGAGGGATGCGGCACATCCCTCGACGGACGGTTCGCTACCGCTCACCGTACCACTCCGCGAACTTCGACAACGCCCGCCCGCGGTGGGAGATCGCGTTTTTCTGCTCGGTGCTCATCTCCGCGAACGTCGTTCCGTCGTGCTCGAAGATCGGGTCGAAGCCGAACCCGCCCTCGCCGCGCGGGGCGACAATCTCGCCGTTCACGCGCCCCTCGAACAGCTTTACCGGGACTGTCTCGCTGCTCCTCCCCGCGCTCCCGTCGTGGACCTGTTCGTCCGTCGTCGCCGCGCCGCGGTCTTCGGCCGCCAGGTCCTGTCCGCGCCGGTCCTCGCGGTCGATCCCGCCCGGATCAGGCGTCGCCTCGAACCCTTCGCCGTCGCAGTAGGCGATGACCGTCTTGAACGCCGCGCCGCGGTCGTCCTCCGGCTCGGTCATGCGCCAGACGCGCTCCACGCCGACGGTGTCCTCGACGTAGGAGGAGTACGGCCCGGGGAACCCGTCGAAGGCGTCGATGAACAGCCCTGCGTCGTCGACGATGACTGGCCCGTCACCCGCTCGGTAGGCCGCCCGCGCCCCCTCGGCCGCGACCGTTTTCAGGTCATCGGCCTGGACTTCCGGGTAGTCGAAGTCGAACTGTTCGACCTCGTCGTCGAGATACTCGGTCGCTTCCCGTACCTTTCCGGGATTGGTCGTGACAAAATTGAGCATACCGGCACACAGCGACCGGCGATAAAAGAGCCGTCGAAACTCCGCAACCGCTCAACCAATCCGTCTCAGTCGACGACGACTTCGACCGGTTCGTCCTCGCTCTCGGACTCGAACTCCTCGCTGCTGCCGCCGCGTTCGAGATACAGCATCACGCCGGCGACCGCCAGCACGACCCACGAGCGCCAGTTCGCCAGGTTCAGCGTGTAGCCGATGCCGAACGGCTTCTCCACCAGCATGTCATCGCCCGGCTTCCAATAGGCCGACACCAACCGCTTGAGGCTCGGTCGTTCAAAGTTGTACGGCACGCCGAACAACGTTCCCGACTGGGGTTTTTCTGCCATACCGATTCCTATTCGGGCCGAGGTTAAACCATTTGTCCACCACCTTTTTCATCGTCACCGTTCCTCGCTCGCTTCGCTCGCTGCGGGGACGGCTCCTCGAAAAACGTGGGCGAAAAAAGCGCGAATCGCGGAGCGATTCGCGTGAAACCGCTCGCTACGCTCGCGGTATGCTTTCTCCGCCGACCGCGACTCAGCACCTCCCTTGGTTCCTATTCTACTGATACCGGCCCCGCCCCTCGATGTCGTCGAGGCTGGCGAACACCGCGTCGGCGTGGTCGCTCTCGGTCCGGTAGGCGTCTTCGGCGGCCGACAGTAGCGTCTCGGGGTCGTCCGCGGTCCCGGCGAGCGACTGGGCGAGGACGTGGAGGTCCATCGCGTGGTCCTCGGCCTCCTGCGTGTAGTAGCCGAGGCCGAAGTCGATGAGGAAGGTCCGGTCCGTCTGGTCGTCGTGGCTACCGACTCGGACGTTCCGCGTCGTCGGGTCACCGTGGACGAATCCGGCGTCGTGGATGCGGGCGAGCCAGCGCCCCACGTCCGCGACGCGCGCCTCCGACAGCCCCTCACGGAGGTCCGCCTCGCCCACGCGCTGGAAGACGATGCGGGCTTCCTGTGGGTCCACGTCCCGCACGAGCGGCGTCGGGACGCCGTGTCGGCGTGCCTCGCTGGTGAGCCGGGCTTCCTGTCGGGTCCGCTCGGTTCGGAGGCGTTCGTCGAGCGTTGGATGGCGGTAGCTCCGCGGCACGCGCTCCTTGATGACTCGGTCCTCCTCGAAGCGGACGGTCGCCTCCGCGCCCTGGACTTCGTCGTCCGCCGCTCGATAGCTGTCGACTGACTCCTCGGCCCCGCGCCAGGTGACGGTCACTTCGTCGGGCCGGAAGTTCGAGTCGATCTGTGAGTCTTCGATGGCGATTGTGTCGCCGGCCGCGTACATCTTCGCGCCGAGCATCGCGATCATCCCGGCGTTGTCCCGCAGGAAGCGGTCCTCGGGGGCGTAGAACGCCGCGCCGCGTTGCTCGCACATCTCGCCGAGCATCCGCTGGAGGCGGTCGTTCTGGCCGACACCGCCGCCCAGCACCAGTTCGTCAGCACCGGTCAGCGACAGCGCCCGCTCGGAGACTTCCGTCAGCATCGCGAAGATGGTCTCCTCCATCCCGCGACAGACGTCGTCGACCGGGACGCCCTCGTCAACGGCCTGCTTGGCAGCGCTCATGATGCCCGAGAAGGAGAAATCCATCCCCTTGACGACGTAGGGCAGTTCGTGGTACTCGCCGTCGCGGGCGTGCTGTTCGACCTTCGGTCCACCGGGATGGGACCAGCCGATGTGGCGGGTGAACTTGTCGATAGCGTTGCCGACGCCGGTGTCCATCGTCTCGCCCAGCACGCGGTAGCGGCCGTTCCGGTAGCCCAGGATGTGAGCGTTCGCGCCGGAGGCGTTCAGACACACCGGCGAATCGAAGCCCGAGCGATGGCGACCCACTTCGAGGTGAGCGACCATGTGGTTCACGCCGACCAGCGGCACGTCGAACCGTTGGGCGACCGCCCGAGCGGCTGTGGCGACGATGCGAAGACAGGGGCCGAGTCCCGGGCCACGAGCGAAGGCGATGGCGTCAATCGGCGCGCTGTCGTCTCCGTCCCCGTTCGTACCGCCAGCGGCCGCCCGCTCGTGTGCATGTCCGATGGCCGTCTCGACGACGGTCGGGATGGCCTCGCCCATGTGCTCGGCGGCCTCGCGCGGGTGGATGCCGCCGCTGTCTGGGGCGTACGCGTCAGTTTCGATAAAAACGTAGTCGTCGTCGGTTACCCGGGCTGGGTCCGGCGTCTCGAACACCGAAGCACTGGCTGCCCAGGCGGTACCTTCGATACCCAGAATACGCATCGGGCGGCCTTACTTCCACTCGGTGTAGCCGCACTTGCCGCAGTGCTGGCGGTCCTCGTGCTCGGCGAGGACGGTGTCACCGCACCGGGGACAGGTCTCGCGGTCGAGTTCGCCGTCGTCGCTGTAGTACTCGTTGTGTGGCATCTATGCTTCCTCCGCTTCCTCTTCGCCGTCGGCGACGATCTTGTTGCGTTCGAGCATGTGGTCCTGCTCGACGTCGCGGGCGTACTCAGGGTTGTCGTAGACCTTCGCGTAGCCGACCGTCTTCCGCATGCCGAACTTGGTGTCGAGCTTGTGGATGACGACTTCTTCCGCGTCCTTGTTCAGCGTGGCCGCAAGAGAGTCGCGGACAGAGAGACGGGAGGGGGTGGCTTCGTCGTGGACGACCTCGAACCGGACGTCCGTGCGGTGCAACATGGGATTCTCGTCTTCTTCGATGATGTCGATATCCATGGTTCGTTGTCCGTATCTACCCGCCGAAGCGCGTAAAAGGATTTCGAAGCGGTTGACGCCGCCTCGGCGGCTGAGCGTCCGCGATTCCATGTCACCGCGCCGTATCGCGGTTCGGCAAGAGGCGCGGGAACGTACAGTAGCGGCCGGCTGTGTCCCGTACAGCGCCCCAGAGCATTATCGGCCGGCAGCCGTTCCCTACCGCTCGCCCAGTTGTGCGAGGAAGTGTGAGAGATGGATTCGCTCGTTGGCCGCGTCCACGAGCGCCATATCCGTCTCTCCGGCCATCTCGTGAATCTCGGCCAGTCGGTCCCCGGAGTAGCGTGACCGAGCCACTTCCAGCATATCGTCGAGGATATCGGACGCGCCGTATCCCTCGTCGACGAGCAGGTCGTCCAGCGTCGACCGGGCGTCGGTAAAGCGCCCGTCCTCGGCCGCGTCGATCATCTGCTCGACCTGGTCGTCGGCCTCGACGGCGTTCAGCGTCTCGAAGGCGGCGTCCATCGTCACCTCGCCCTCGGCTTCGGCAGTCGTCTGGGCGGCCAGCACTGCGGTCCGGAGGTCACCCTCCGCGTAGCCGGCGACGTACTCGATGCCGTCGTCGTCATGGTCGACGCCCTCCGCGGTGACGATGTCCTCCAGTACGGACGCCGTCTCCTCGTGAGTCGGTTCGCGCATCACGACCGGGAAACACCGCGAGCGGATCGGCGGGATAACGGCCGAGGGCTGGCGCGTCGCGATAACGAACTGCGTCGCCTCGTAGTACTGCTCCATCACCCGGCGCAGTGCCTGCTGGAAGTCCTCGCGCATCCCCTCGGCATTGTCCAGCAGGATGGTCTTGTAGCTGCCCGACACCGGCGAGTAGCTGGCGGACTCCTTGAGGACGTGGTTGATGAGGTCTGCCTTCGAGGATTCGCGGCGGCGCTTGCTGTCGATGAACGACGCGAACCGCGGGTCGTTCGAGACCTCCTTTTTCGTCATGCCGAACACGTCGGCCATGTTGAGTTCCGTGAAGTCCGCGTCGGGGTTCTCGTGGACTTCCCGGGCAAAGGCTCGGACAGCGGCCGTCTTCCCGCTCCCTTTCGGTCCGTGGACCAGGAGGTTCATCGGCTCCTCGATGGCTCCTTGCAGGTGCTCGCGGGCCTTCGGCTGGCGGATGTCCGACAACTCCGGGGCGTGTGTCTCCGTCCACAGCGGCGCGTCCATCTGTTGGCACTGGGTATGCCCGGCCCCGACAAGTATCCCGCGGTCCGCGGGCTGTGTCGCTCACACTGGGAAACGACGGGAAGAATGCCTCGGCC
The DNA here is from genome assembly GCF_037078395.1 of Haloarcula sp. CGMCC 1.6347. Lineage (NCBI taxonomy): Archaea > Methanobacteriati > Methanobacteriota > Halobacteria > Halobacteriales > Haloarculaceae > Haloarcula > Haloarcula sp. CGMCC 1.6347. The sequence continues at coordinate 1,062,255 of NZ_JAYMGX010000002.1, read as the reverse complement.
GGGAGTGAGCGAACCAGTCCGTTCGCGAACATCGGACAGTAAACGACCGCAGGGAATGCGCCGGCCGGGAATTGAACCCGATGGCGAGACTCACTCTGTTCGCCTCGCGTGATTCAATTCCCGTGGACTGCATTTGCTGCTCGCGACTTGCTCGCATCAAAATGCGCCGGCCGGGAATTGAACCCGGGCTATTGCCTTGGGAAGGCAATGTCCTACCACTGGACCACCGGCGCGCATCGTTCACTACGTTCACTCGCGCGCCGAGGCTCGCAAATCCGTCGGATTTGCTCACCACCGGCGCACTTCGGTAGACTGCAGGTCGGTCGGACCTGCGAACCCCGTATCGAACTGTCAACAGCGACCGCACTTGAACGTAGCGTTTCGACTGGACGGTCGTCCGAAAATATCGCGCCGATGGATGGGTATTAGTTCCGCCCGGCCAACTAGTAGATATGGCAACAGCGGACTCCGTCGTACGGGCCAACGACCCGATCGACCTGACGTTCTCCGAGGCTGAACTGGACGCCCACCGCGACCATATCACGTCGTTCATCGAGGAGCAGGTCGACGCCGCCGGTGTCGACACCGTGGTGCTGGGGCTCTCGGGCGGCATCGACAGCACACTCGTCTCACACCTGGCTGTCGAGGCGCTCGGCCGCGACGCTGTCCACGGCCTCGTGATGCCCAGCGAGGTCAACCGCGCGGACAACATGAGCGACGCCGAGCGCGTGGCCAACGACCTGCTCGGCATCGAGTACGACGTCATCGAAATTAACCCGCTCGTCGACGCGTTCCTCGACGCCTATCCCGACGCCGAGGGTGACCAGCTCGCCGTCGGCAATCTCCGGGTTCGCTGCCGGGCGGTGCTGAACTATCTCGTCGGGAACCACGAGAACGCGCTGGTACTGGGCACCGGTAACCGGAGCGAGGCGCTGGTCGGCTACTACACGAAGTACGGCGACGGCGCGGTCGACTGCCATCCCATCGCGGCGCTGTACAAACAGCAGGTCCGGCAGCTGGCGAAACACGTCGGCGTCCCCGACGACCTCGCGGAGAAGACCGCCAGCGCCGAGATGTGGGCCGGCCAGACCGACGCCGACGAGATGGGGATGGACTACGACACGCTCGACTCTATCCTCGCCCTGCATATCGACGGCGGCGTCCCGGCGGCTGCGACGGCCGACCGGCTCGGTGTCCCGCTGGATGTTGTCGAGACTGTCCGAGAAATGTACGAATCGAGCGCCCACAAGCGAGCGATGCCGCCGGGTGCGGACCCGCTGTACTGAGGCCTGTTCCTTCGAGTTAGCCGTCAGCGGACCGGGTTCTCCGGCCCGCGGCCCAGATACTCCGAGAGGAACGCGTGGACGGTGTCGGCGTCGTAGCTGTCCAGCGTTAGCTCGTGCCGCCACGCCGTCACGACGTAGGTCGCCCGCGGGTCGTCGTTGGGGTTCGGGACGGCGACGACGCTCCGCCAGGTGCCGGTGTGGGTGCTGGAGAACTCCCGAAGGCTCTCTCTGGCTTCTGGGGAAATTGCATCGGGGTCGTAGTAGACGATGACCGCTCCGTGTTCGAGCGTGTGGACGAGCGAACCGAGCAGCGGCGTCGCCTCGTAGAAGCCTGCATCGACTGTCGAAGCGTAGTGCGTCCCGGAGAGTGGCGGGACCCGCTGGTAGTCGATAGCACTGCCTTCTTCGACGTGGGTGGTCCCTCTGTCAGGGAACTGCTCGACGCCGGCCAGTCGGTCGCTGTCGCCGGTGTCGTCCAATGGCGACGCTTCGACCCCGGAGGCCTCGACTGCCGAAAGCGGCTGTGCGCCCGCCGTCCCGACGAGGTCCGTGTCGCTGCCGCCGTCCCCCCCACTCAGCTGAGTCGCGTATGCTGTGAGTCCGATAGCAAACACCACGACGATGCCGATGATGATTGGACCCATCGGAAGGGTCCCGTCGTCCTCGCCTCCGGTGTGTTCCTCGACGCGCCGACGGTCGATAGCCCCCAGTTCGCCGTCGTGGGCGTCGGCGAGGTGGTCGAGATAGGCGTCGTCACCGTCGAACGATTCCGCGCAGTACTCACAGTCGACCATTGGCGGCCCGTATGCGAGGCGTCGTCTTGTACCCTTCCCTACTCCGTCTTCGCGCTGAGGTCGGCGAAGGCCTGCTGTTCACGGCGCTCCTGGGTCTCCCTGTCGGCGTCGTCCCGCATCCGTGCTTTCAGCACTCGTAGCGCGTCCGTGTCGACGGCCGCCACTTCCTCGGCGACGGCCCGAGGCTCCGCAGTGACCCGCGAGACAAGCCCCATCTGCAGGGCCGTCTCGGCATCAAGCGTTCGGCCAGAGAGCGCGATATCCAGCGCGTCGCCGGTCCCGACGATGTCGGGGAGCCGCGCCGTCCCGCCCCAGGCCCCGAACAGGCCGAGTTTGACCCCGGTTTCGGCCAGCGTTGCGCCGGGCGTCGCCACCCGGATATCGCAGGCCAGCGCCAGTTCGACGCCGCCGCCCCGCGCCGCGCCGTCGATACCGGCGACGACGGCCCCGTCGTAGGATTCGAGCGTCCGAGCGACCCGCTGGCCCAGCGCCGCGAACGCCTCGGCGCGCTCCGAATCGAGGGCCTTGACCTCGTCGAGGTCCGCGCCGGCGCAGAACGCCTCGCCAGCGCCGTGGAGGTACAGCACTGGCTCGGTCGCTGACTCGACTGCTGCTTCGAGGTCACGTAGCGCCGTGCTGGTGAGCGCATTGCGCTGGTCGGGCCGGTCGAGCGTCAGGGTCCGGATACCATCGCCGCTCGTGGTCTGTACCATGCCTGCTGTGACTCTGCGGTTTCCAAAGGTCTTTGCCCTTCCCGTCGCTAGACCCTCATAATGGAGGAAGTGGCGGCAGTTCGCCGAGCGGCGTTGGCGGCAGTCGACGATGTCGAGCCTGACCGGCTTCACGAGCGGATCGCCGCTCGCCTGGACGACGCGTCGCTTGCGCCCGGCGTCCTGACGCTCGTCAGCGCGGGCGCGACCAGCGACCCACCGGTCGACCTGGCTGACGGCGTCGCCGACCGAGCCGCCGGCGTTCAACTCATCTACGAGGGACTCTCGCTCACTCGCCAACTGGCCCGCGACGACCCCTGGGTCAACGGCGACCGCGACACGGCCGACCTGGATATCCTCATCGCGGACATCCTCGTCTCGCGTGGCTTCTACCTGCTCGCCAGGACCGAGGCCGCCGACGCCGCCGTCTCCGTCGTCCGTTCGTTCGGTCACGACCAGACAGTCCGTCAGACGACCAACGACGACAGTCTCGACACCGCGCTCGAAACTGACATTCTGGAACTCGCCGTGGTCGCCGGCGTCACCGCCGCCGGCATCCGTCCCACCCCGACACTCCGCGAGTACGCGACTGAACTGGCCGTCGACGGCCTCCCGCCCAACGCCGAGTTGCTCCGTGAGGAGGTCGCCGACGCGCTCCGGGCCCGCGCGGGGGCCGAACAGCCATCCGGCGACGGGACCGAGGCCGCGGCCGACCACTGATACTAATCGACACACCGGCCCCGAATCGAAACGACTTTAGACAATTGCCGGATACACATTGATGCGTGCCTGGGTAGCTTAGCGGTAAAGCGCGTCCTTGGTAAGGACGAGACCCCGGATTCAAATTCCGGCCTAGGCTTTTTCCAAGCGACTGACCCAGAGCGCCAGCGATGGGTCCGGAGCGCGTGAAACGCCGGATCCGGAATTTGAATCCCTGCCAGTCGCAGCGCCGACCAGCGGGGGGCGACCGTCTGGCTCCGGTTCAAATTCCGGCCGAGGCTTTCTACAACGAATTAACTGTACAGAGCGACGGGACTCCGTGATCTGGTGAGGCAATAGCGGCAATTGCAAGCCCGAAATTGCACCGAAGCGTGGAATCCCCGAAACCTTCAGTTCTGCTGACTGCTTGCAAAGGGATATACTGCTGTAGGCCTAACAGTGCATGTGAGTACCACACACGACGAGGCGGCAGATGCGGTATCGCAAGCCGAGAACGGCCGCGCCATGGGGCCCGCCGCGCTGGCGTCCGTCGCGTCCGTTGCCCTGGCGCTGTACTTCTACTACGTCCGGGGTGACAAACAGCGGGGCCAGTTCATCGGTCTCTGGCCCGCGACTATTCTCAGTCTCGCTGCATACCTCAAACTCGGCGAAATCAAACGGCTTCTCGAAGAGGGCGCTGACTGAACAGGAACTGACGCCGGATTCCGCCGTGGTATCGAGTCACAACTAGCCGGCCGTCCGACCAGCCACCACTATCGACACATGCGCTCAACCCTCGCCCAGACCATCACACGCCTCGACCTCGATACCAGAATCCAGTACGGACTGATGCTCCTCTTCGGAGGACTCTGCCTGCTAGCGGCGGTTGCCCCGCTTGCCACCCTCACGAAAGCCGTAATCGTCTCCGCCCTGTTCGGCTTCACCGGCGGACTCTGGGTGTCTCACCTCGTGCAGATCATTCAACGGGCCGCGGCAACGGCACAGTCCGAGGCCGAGCAATGACCGAAGACGTTGCCGAGGACCCCCCACAGACCTCTGGCTTCCTCGCCGGATTCGAATTCCTCACCGGAGACGACCCCAGCGCCGGTTCGTTCCTGCTGGTCGTCGGAATGGTCACCTGCGTCTTCATCGCCGCGTTCCAGTTCACGCTGAACCCTCCGATATCGACACTGCTTACGGGGCTCGTCCTGGTCATCGCCGTCATCAGCTTCATCATGGGCGCGGTGCTGGATATGCTCAATTACTTCGACACGCCGCGGAATCTCGAACGCTGAGTCCAGAGCGCGAACGTACCCGGTCCCCAGCGATGCTCTGCTGTGGCTCGTTCTGGCTACCGCTCTGGCTCTTCTGCCAGCGCCGTCTCGCGCAACTGCTTGCATGCCTCGCTTTCGGCCGTCAGTTCGGGGACAGGCGTCGGTTTGCCGTCGTCGACAGCGACGAAGGTGGCGTAGGCGCTTGTCGTTTCCTCCGTTTCGCCCGTGTGTGGGTCCTCGCGGGCGACTTCGATTCGAACCCGGACGCTGGTCCGGCCGGTCGCGTAGGCGTATGACTCGATGAGCGCGGTGTCACCGATGGGTATCGGGCGCTCGAAGTCGACGCGAGACATCTGTGCGGTCACGCAGGACTCCCTGGCGGCCCGCATGGCAGACATCGCCCCGATCTCGTCCATCCACTTCATCACGATTCCCCCGTGGGCGCTGTTGTAGTTGTTCGCGTGGGTCGGCTGGACGCGCTCCCGGTTGACGATATGGGTATCGGCGATAGTCGGCATACCGTCTCGTAGAGCGTGTTTCGGGAAAACGGTGTGGTGCGCCGCTGACGGGATTCAGCCGCGACCGTACGCACTCATACTGTTCGACGCCAGCGCCTCGCGGATCATGACGCGTACGCGCAAGTCAAAACAGCTAATTTACCGGAGTTAACCGGTGAACTGGTGGTATTCGAGGCCTTTGTGTTTCATCTCGTTGTGCTTGCGTTCGAGGAACGAGTAGACGGAGCCGTGGGGAGCCCCGTCCAGAATCATCTCGGCGGCCTCTCGCACGGCGTCGACCTGCTCCGGGCCGCCGATGATGCCCAGCGTCGAGCCGTAGATGACGACGGCCGCGCCGGAGAGTTCCTGCATGAGTTCCCGCGTCCGGCCGCCCTCACCGATGAGCCGGCCCTTCTGGCGGCGGAAGTCGTTCTTGTTTCGGGAGGCGGCCTCGATGTCGATGAGTTCGAACATCATCATATCGTCCTCGAGCAGCGCCAGCGCGTCGTCGGGCGCGAACCCGCGGCCGATGGCCTTCACGATGTCGGGGCCTTTCAGCGCCGTCACGGGGTCGCCGACGGACTCGACTTTCACCGTGCCGTCCTCGGAATCGATATCCAGCCGGACCTCTGCGCGCTCCTCGATCTCGCGCATGGTCTCACCTCCCTCGCCGATCAACACACCGATACGGTCCTGCGGAATCTTCACGTGTTGCATAAGTATACCTCTCTGTAGGAGGGTCTGCCTGTTTAAAACTTCGGCAGTCGCGTGACTGTAAGATGCCGGGCGCCCGTCCGCCGGCAGAAGCCATTTCAGTCCAGGAACTCGACGCCGGTAATTTCGAACCGCGCGCCGCCCGTGTCGCTGTCGGTGACGAGGATGTCCCAGCCGTGTGCGCCCGCGATGGTCCGGACAATCGAGAGCCCGTAGCCGCTGCCGTCTTCGGCAGTCGTGAAGCCGTGGTCGAACACGTCGTCCTGATTGTCGGCCGGGATGCCGGGGCCGTCGTCCTCGACGTAGAAGCCGTGGTCCAGCGGGCCGACGCGGACGATAACAGCGCCGTCGCCGTGCCTGATACTGTTCTGAAAGAGGTTCTCGAACAGTTCGATGAGGCGGTCGGCGTCGGCGCTCACCGAGCCGACGTGGTCGTAGTGGAGCGTGGCTCGCTCGGTGGTTCCGCCGGCCCCCTCCCAGGCGGTGTCGACGACGTCCTTGACGTTCGTCGTTTCCGGATCGGTGACGACGTTGCCCTGCTTGGCGACAGAGAGCAGGTCATCGACGAGGCGGGCCATCCTGTCGCTCGTCTCTTCGAGCGCGTCGAGGTGTTCCTCGTCACCGGTTTCGCGGGCCAGATGCACCCGTGAGGAGATGACGCTGAGTGGGCTCCGCAGGTCGTGGGCGAGGATATCCGTGAACTCCTTGAGCCGGTCGTTCTGGCGTTCGAGCATCTTGTCGTACTGGTGTTTCTCGGTCGTGTCCTGGCTGACTGCGACGAACCCTTCGGATTCCCCATCTTCGAGCGGTGAGAGCGAGAGTGTCGCCCAGAACACCGACCCGTCAGCCTGTCGGTGCCAGTGCTGTGTCTCGATGGGCTCGTCCACCGCCTCCGCCAGAAGTGATTCGACGGTCGTCTCCATCTCCTCGGGGTCGGCAAACAGCATGTCGACGTGGTGGCCGACCGCCGCGTCCCGGTCGTAGCCGTACAGCGTCGCTGCCGGGTCGGGCCAGGTCGTGATGGTGCCATCAGCGTCGAGCATGAACACCGCATGCGAGGACAGTCCCTCGATGAGGCGCTCAGACACCGAGGCGTCGCTGTTCGCGGTCTGCTGATCCGAACTGCTGTCTGATGGGGTGGTGTCCATCAGCCGCACCTGCTTGGAACAGGCCAGCGCCGACTCACACAGCATGGGTAGCACTGTGACAGGTCATCCATGTGTATATATACGCCCTCTAACATTTTACGTACCGTGGTTTTCACAGTCAAACCGGGTTGTGAGGAAGCGGGTAACAACGGCAGTGTGCTGCGGTTTGTCTGCCGGAACTCAGTGCCATGGGTGATAATGGCTACAATTCACATATCGCCGCTGCGATAAGATTCTACCCCCCAAAAAACATCACGCGAACAGAACGCTGGTGGTTACTCGTCGTCACGACGGTCGGCTGGCGTCCCCTGCGGGACGGCGTCGTCGTCGCTCCCCGGGGCGGTGTCGTCCTTGTCCTTCGGTGTCGCGTACTCCCGGACGTACGCGAGCAGGTCCTCGGGCGTGGCGTCGACGCCCTGTCTGGCGAAGAAGTTCGCGACGTTGCGGCAGTCCCGTTCGAGGAAATCGTCGGCGTTGGGGTGGTGGATGGTCACCGCCTGGCCCAGGTCGATGATGTACAGTTGGCCCTCGTGGAAGACGATGTTGTACTCCGAGAGGTCGCCGTGGACGAGGCCGGCGTCGTACAGCCGGCGGGTGTACTCCTTGACGACCTCGTAGGCCGTCTCTGGGTTCTCGATGTGGACCTCGCTGAGACGTTTGCTGCGGCCTTCTTCGGTTCCGAGGTACTCCATCACGAGGACGTTTCGCTCAACGGCGATGGGCTCCGGCGTGCGGACGCCCGCTCGTCGGGCGCGCTTGAGATTCGAGGACTCCTTGCGGACCCACGCGGTGACGACCTTCTTCTTGTCCGAGCCGATGCCCTCGAACCGGGGGTCGCCGTCGAGATAGCTCCGCATGTCCTTGAAATCGGAGGCGTTGATGCGGTACACTTTGACGGCGACCTCCTTGTCGCCAGAGAGTGCGGTGTAGACGTTGGCCTCTTTTCCGGTCGAGATTGGGCCACCGAAGGCGTCGATGTGGCCGTCCTGCACGAGCTTGTACAGCGCGCCGTAGGTGGCGTCGTCGAAGACGCTGGCCTCGACCTTGAACTGGTCGGCGTCCTTGATGCGCTCGCGGAACTCGCTGAACTCGCGGTCCCGCTTGCGGGCGATGCGGTCGGCTTCCGTGTCGGAGACGTCGACCTCTTCCCATTCGTCACCCGGTGAGTCAACGTCGTCCGTATCGAGCAGGCCGAACTGCCCCTCGGTCACGCTTTTGCCTCCGTCGAGCCCGCGGCCAGATACATGTCAGGCTACTCCTGGATGTGCCCCTCCTCGCGCAGTTGGTCGGCGTCCTGTTTCTCATAGCGCCATGTGATGTCGGCTTTCTCGTCTTGCCAGTCCCAGGGTTCGACGAGGACTACGTCGTCTTCGCGTATCCAGATCCGCTTTTGCATCTTGCCCGGAATCCGGGCTGTGCGCTCGACGCCGTCCATACAGCGTACCTTGACGCGGTTCGCGCCAAGCATGTCCATGACGACGGCGAACACCTCGTCCTCTTCCGGCATCCGCAGGTTCTTTCTGCTGTCGTTGTCGCTCATAGACGGTACTTCGACGGGGAGAGGTTTAAGGTTTGGAAAAGTTGGACCGAGAACCCGGTCCGTGGCCCCCGTGACGGTGTGGGACAGACGCTGGGGCCGTACGGAAAAGCGATGTCGTCGCGTCAGTCAGCGCCGAGACAGCCGACCCACGAGCAGTCGGTGCAACTCTCGATGCCGGTCGCCGTCGTCGTCTCCCCGCGACAGCGCGGGCAGACGGAGCCGACCTCCGGCGGCTGGACAGACTTACTCATCCGTGATGATGTCCGCCGACAGCCCCTGTGCCATCTCGATGTCCTTGGAGTTGTTCAGCGTCCAGGCGGTGCGCTCGGTGACGGCCTCGATGACCTCGCGGCCGCTCGGGAGGCCGTTGCCGGACTTCTTGACGCCGCCGAAGGGCAGGTGGACCTCCGCGCCGATACACGGGAGGTTGCCGTAGGCGAGGCCGATTTCGGCTTCGTCGCGGAACTGGTTGATCTGGCGGTAGTCCTCGGAGATGATGGCGCCGGCGAGGCCGTAGTCGACACTGTTGTGCATCTCCAGTGCGCGGTCGAAGTCACCGGAGTATTCCAGCAGCGCGACGTGGGGCCCGAACACTTCCTCGTTGATACAGCGCAGGTCCTCGTCGTAGTCGATCTCGTAGACGAACGGGCCGACCCAGTGGCCCTCCTCGTGACCCTCGGGAATCTCTTCGGCACCGAGGTCGGCGCGGTCGACGAGCACATTTGCGCCCTCCTCGCGGGCGAGGTCGTTGTAGCGTTTGAACTTCTCGACCTGGTCGTCCTCGATGAGCGGCCCCATGAAGGTGTCTTCCTCCAGCGGGTCGCCGACGGCGATGTCCGCGGCGATGTCGACGAACCGCTCCTTGAACTCGTCGTAGAGGTCCTCGTGGACGATGAGCCGCTCCGAGGAGACACAGCGCTGGCCGGTCGTCTTGAAGCTGGACATCACGGCCGAGTGGACGGCGATGTCGAGGTCGGCTTCCTCCGTGACGATGACGGCGTTCTTTCCGCCCATCTCACAAGCGGCGATCTTGCCGGGTTCGCCGCCGACCTTGGAGGCGATCTTGTGGCCGACTTCCGCGCTCCCGGTAAAGAGGACCGTCTCGACGCGGTCGTCCTCGACGATGGCGTTGCCGGCGTCGCCGTAGCCCTGCACGAGGTTGAACACGCCGTCCGGGATGCCCGAGTCCTCGAACATCTCGGCGATGATGTGGGCACACCACGGCGTCTGCTCGGCGGGCTTCCAGACGACGGTGTTGCCCTCGACCAGCGTCACTGCGAGGTGCCAGAACGGGATGGCGACCGGGAAGTTCCAGGGCGTGATACAGCCGACGACGCCCTTCGGCTTACGCCGCATGTAGGCGTCTTTGCTGGCGATTTCGGACGGTACCACGTCGCCGTGTGGATGGCGGGCGTTGCCGGCGGCCCACTCGACCATGTGCCAGGACTCGGTCACGTCGGCCAGCCCTTCGCTGATCTCCTTGCCACACTCCATGGTGACGATTTCGCCGAGTTCCTCGTGGCGGTCACGCAGCTCGTGGTAGATGTCCCAGAGGTACTCCGCGCGGTCGATGTGCGAGAGCGAGCGCCACTCGTCGTACGCGTCCTCTGCCGCGGCTAGCGCGCGGTCGACGTCGTCTTCGGTCCCGCGGTGGAACGAGGCGAGCGCCTCGCCCGTGGCCGGGTTCTGACTTGTGAACGTTTCGTCGCCGGTGCCTGTCGTCCATTCACCGTCGATGTAGTGTCGCCGTGAGTCGTCTGTACTCATGGTAGGTACTGTACGCGTCCCCCACCAATATGTTCCACCGTCCATGGTCAGGGGGCCGGTCGTAGCCTGATATGTCATTTACAATCCGGCATTATCTCCCATGGTCGGTGTTCCCCTTATGAACCGCACCTTTATCTGCGTCCATATCGTGACTGTCTTTAGCACCCCTTCATACGGAGGGCGCCCAGTATGAGTGAAGCACAATCAGAACACGGGGGACTCCAGCTCACCCTGAGCATCTGGCATCCTGACTGCTGGACCCTCGAAGTCACCGATCAGACCGCGGCGGGCCTGTTGGCTCACGGCGTGTACAACACGCAGAACGGCAGCGTGAAGGGCCTGTTTACGGCGTACGCAGACAGTATTAACGACGTCGAGGACCTCATCGACGCGACCCGTGATTCGTCGTTGACCGACTCCGTGCTGGAGTTACGCGAGCGCCACGGCGCGACTGGCACGGGCTCGTCGCCGGGGAACACGACCCGCGAGCTGTTCGTCGAGTACGACCCGGACAACACCATCAGCGACAGCCTCCTCTCGCGGGGGTTCATCCACAACGACCCGGTTCGGGTCCGTCACGGTCGCGAACACTGGCCGGTGTTTTTCCCGGACTCCCGCGACGAGGCCGAGTCGCTCCTCGACGAAATCCGCGAGGAACAGTCGGCCGATATCGAAGTGACTCGAATCACGTCCGCCGGCGGCGGCAATCCGCAGCAACTCCGGCGGATGGACCGGCTCTCGGACAGCCAGCGCGAGGCGTTCGAACTCGCCAGACAGGAGGACTACTACGCGTGGCCGCGGGGCATCTCGACGCGCGAACTCGCGTCGAAACTCGGCGTTTCGAAGACGACACTGCTCGAACATCTCCGGAAAGCAGAAGCGAAACTGCTCGACCCGGACCAGTAGCCACAGCGAGAGTGGCGTGAATCGCCTCGGGGTCAAGCCCCGAGGCTTCCCGTTTCCACGACGCGCTTTGCAGACACACGCTGAAAGTCAGGTGTGTCCGTAGGGAGCGCAGTCTCCACGGGCGTCTCTTCGGGCCATCCCAGCCCTAGTTCAGAAAAGCCTCTCTGCAAGACGTTCATCGCCGCGTTCGCGTCCCTGTCCGTCTCGAATCCGCACGACGGACAGGAGTGCTCACGCACCCAGATGGACTTCGCTGTCTCCACACCACACGACGCACATTCTTTGGTGGTGCCTCGCGCTTCGACCTGCACGACGTGACAACCGTACAGGTCGGCCTTGTAATCAAGGAGAGTGATGAACTGTCGCCACGCCGCGTCCTGCTTGTTGCGAGCGTTGTGCGACTGTTCCAACATTCCCTTCACGTCCAAATCCTCGACAAACACCGCGTCGTACTCACGGACGAGCCACGTCGTAATCTTGTGCTGGTAGTCCAGCACCTTCTGCCGAATGTGACGCTTGACCTTCGCCACTTCCCGACGCTGTTTCTCGTAGTTGTTCGACCCTTTCTGCTTCCGTGAGAGCTTGCGTTGCTCGCGACGGAGTCGCTCGTACTCGTCTTCGAGGCCGAGCCAATCCACCGTCTTGCCGTCGCTGGTGTGGACGTAGTTGAAGATTCCGAGGTCGATACCCACGCTGTTGCTTGAATCTAACTCGTCCAGCGCGGGTTTCTCGGGCAGGGCAGCGTCGTCGGTTTCGAGGCCGAAGGAGACGAACCAGTCACCGGTCGTCTCTTTTTTGACCGTGACTTCTTTGATGTCCGCTTCGTCAGGGATTTTGCGGTGGTAGCGGATTTTGATGTCTCCGATTTTGGAGAGCCAGAGTATCGCGTGTCGGCCACTCGTGTTTTTGAGTTCGAAGCCGGACTGCGAATACGTCATACTCTGGAACTCCCGAGGTGACTTCCACTTGAGCTTCCCCACCTTGTTCCCGTTCTGTTTCTGCTCGGAGAGGCCGTCGAGGTTCTGGTAGAACCGTGTGACGGTTCGTTGCAGAGCCTTCGAGTTGACCATGGTGGACTGGGAACTGTGCTCCTTCACATCAACCAGATGGATGGCTCAAATACGTTCTTGAATGTCCTGAAACCGTTTACCATCGGAGCCGCTACTGCCACGTGTGCCATGGGGATAACACGCCGTCATTTCGTGCAGGCTCTCACCACCATCGGGGCGGGGCTTTCCACAGCTGGTTGTTTCGCTTTCGACGGGGCTGACTCAACTGAGACGCCGGCAGCCACAGCGACGCCGACGCCGGCCACTGGATGGGCGATCCAGATTCCGGAAACGCCCCCGAACGTGTCCTGCTCGGCCGCTTCGAGACCGATGGCTGAGCCAGTCGACCGGAAGGGGGCGCTTGCTCCCCGTGGGTATCCCGGGCGGCCGCCATCGGAGCCGGCAGGCGAGGGTGCGGTGGAGTACGCCACTGCGTTCGAACTGGCCTACCGGCAGAACGCCGAGATGCTAGCGAACAGGGACATGACGACTGACGGCCAGTCCGACAGCTACCTGACCCAGTTCGACATCTCTGTCCAGGATTTCTGGGTCGCCTCGGGGCCCGCTAATTCGGCCGTCGTCCGACTGCAGTACGTCGGTTCCGGGACGATTCACCCCGGTACGAACTTCGACTATATAACCCAGTACGTCACGTACTATATCAGTTCGACGCGAGTTGTCCGGGCCAGAACGACGCGAAACGATTTCGATGGGGCCGACGCGCTGGACCCCGACCCCTGGGAGAACGGGAACCCGGTTGCCTGTTTCGAGGGGGAGGGCCGTACACCGTCGAAGTTACTCTAGCTCAGCACGGCCCGGACAGCGAACAGCGCGTTCTCCTTGCGCTCGCGGACGCGCCGGTAGAAGTAGGAGAACCACTTGTCGCCGTAGGGGATGTACTGCCACATCGGGACGCCCTCCGCGGCGAGGTCACGCTGGGCGTCGTCGCGGACGCCCATCAGCATCTGCACCTCGTAGTCAGTGCCGTACTCGTCGTGGAGGTCCTTCGCGTAGTCTATCATCGCCGGATCGTGGCTGCCGACGCCGATGCCGCCATCGAACTCCTCGAACATCAGTTCGAGACAGTCGCGGTAGGCTTCGTTGACGCGCTCTTTTTTCTTGTAGGAAACACTCTCCGGCTCGGAGTAGGCCCCCTTGACCAGCCGGACCTTCCCGGGAAGAGGCGCGAGCCGTTCGAGGTCCTCGGGCGTCCGCTTGAGGTTCGCTTGCGTACAGACGCCGACGCCGCCCTCATGGTCCGTGACGAGTCGCTCGTACGCGTCGAGGGTCACGTCGGTCGTCGTGTAGTCCTCCATGTCGACCCAGACGAAGACGCCGTGGTCGTCGCCCGCCGCAACGATCCGTTCGAGGTTCTCGACGAACACGTCGTCGCCAACGTCGAGGCCGATCTGCGAGGGCTTGACCGAGATAGCGCAGTCGAGGCCGCTTCTGTCAATTTCTTTGACTAACTCGATGTACTGGTCTGCGTCCTCGTCGGCGGGCTGGCGCTCGTCGTAGTGTTCGCCTAACAGATTTAGGATGCCCTTGACGCCGTCGTCGTTGAGCGAAGCGACGTGGTCGAGCGCCCCCGGGGCTGTCTCCCCGGCGACGAAGTTGTTCGCTATCGGCGGAATCATTATCGAAACTACGCCACTATATAGGCCTAAACGCACCCCCTACCAAAAAAATCCCTCCTCAAGACCTGGAATTAAGTGAGTGTGAAACTGCCGAGCGTATCGTCGTCGTCCCGGTAAAACGTGTGCTCGCCCGTGATATGCGCTGTACCCGAAACGACCGGGCTGGTCACGGTGACACCGCCGTCGACGTTTGTCTCGCTGATATACCCCTCGAACGCCGACCCCACCGGGCCGGTCACTTCGACACGCTCGCCAACAGCGAGGTCACCGTCGACGTGGTGAAGCGTCAACCGCGCACACGTCCCCGTCCCACAGGGAGAGCGGTCGATAGACCCGTCGGCGAACACCACACAGCTCCGGCTGCTGTCGCCTCCGGCGGTGAGTTCGACTGCCGAGACGGTCACTGACGAACCGGTGACCGGGTCTTCGGGTGCGACGTCGTTGACTGCTCGGCGGAGTGCCAGTGCGGGCTCGATACACTGCGTGGCATCCTCGCCGTCGAGCGTGACACCCAGGCTCTCAGCGTCGACGACGGCGAAGTAGTTCCCGGAATAGACGATACGAGCCTCGACCGGGACACCGTCCTGTTCGACGGAGACCGTCTCACAGACGTAACTGTCGACGTTCTCGAACGCGACGCGGCGGACGACGCCGTCAGCTATCTCGACCGTCACGTCGACCAGCCCGGCCGGGGTTTCGACGGTCAGTTCCCGCGTTTCGGGGAGTTCGCCCCGTTCGACGAGTGCGGTCACGACCCCGATGAGGCCGTGGCCACACATGTCCAGATAGCCGTCAGTGTCCATGAAGAAGACCCCGAGGTCGGCCCGGTCGGTGGGCACCGGGACCGCCCCGAACATATCCGCGTGTCCACGGGGCTCCTGCATGAGGAGTTTTCGGACGCCGTCTGCTGTGGCTGCGAACCGGTCGCGTCTCTCCCGGACGGTCTCTCCGGCGAGTGTGTCGGCCTCGATGCCGTCGAGTACGATGCGCGTCGGCTCTCCGCCCGTATGCGTGTCTACCGTGATAAACTCCGTTCGTTCCATAGCCGTAGCGATACTCTATGCGGGAAAGGCGTTCCAGAAGTATTAATTGACGGCTTTCCGTACGCCGTCCAGAACAGGGTGCCTACCATGGACGGTGACAGGGTTATACAGGGACTTACGAAAAAGGATATCAGTATACCATGAACGACCATGACAAGCGCTCGATCGACAGGCGAAGCGTAATCAAAGCGGCTGCCAGTGCCGGACTCGTCGGCCTCGCCGGTTGTTCCGGCGGTGCTCCCGAGGACGGTGATGGAGGTGACGGCGACGGTGGTGACGGTGCATCGACGGACACCTCGACGGACTCCGGGTCCGAAACCTACACCATCGGGATGGTCGACAGCCTCTCCGGGTCGCTGTCCGCGTTCGGGCAGCGGAACCAGCGCGGGAAGGAGATCGCGCTCGACGACGTCAACTCGGTCGGCGTCAACGGCGGCGAACTGGCGATCTCACAGCAGGACGACCAGAGCACGAGTCAGGGCGGGGTCAGCGCGGCCCAGACGCTCGTCAATCAGGAGGAGGTCCCGCTGCTTATCGGGACCGTCGGGAGCGGTGTCAGCACGGCCATCCACGAGAGCGTCGTCCAGAACACGGACGTCGTCCAGATCAGTCAGAACAGCACCAGCCCGAACCTGACGAACTTCCCGGACCTGCTCCGGATGCCGCCGGCCGGCAAGGCACAGGCGGAGGCGATCTCGACGCTCCTCGACGAGGACGACAACGAGTCCGCCGCGCTGGCCTGGATTAACAACGATTACGGGCAGTCTGTCGGCGAGGCCTTCGTCGATGCCTTCGACGGGGAGATCGTCTACAACGAACCCCACGACCAGGGGCAGTCCTCCTACAGCAGTACCATCTCCTCGATGGCTGACACCGACGCCGACGCGTGGGTGTTCATCACCTACCAGCCGGAGTTCGCGACGATGTCTCAGGAGGCGTTCGACCTGGGCGTCACCGACCAGGCCGCCTGGTACGGCGGCGACAGCGTCAAAGGGCCGAAGGTCCTCGAATCCGCTCCCGAGGGAAGTCTCAATGGAATGAAAGCAGTGGTTCCGAGCGTCCCACAGGACGCCGAGAACTACCAGGGGTTCGTCTCGGAGTTCGAAGAGCGCTTCGGCGAGGAACCAACGTCGTGGTCGGCGTACGCCTACGACGCGGTGGTCGTCAGCGCACTCGCTATCGAAGCCGCCGACGAGTTCACGGGCGCGGCACTCAGTGAAGTCGTCCGGGACGTGACCCGTCCCGAGGGCGAGGAGGCGACCACGTACGCGGACGCGCACGAGATTCTGGCGAACGGCGGCTCGCCGTCGGACGTGGACTACACCGGCGTGAGCGGCCCGATCGACCTCGACGAGAACGGCGACCCTGTCGGGTTGCTACAGGTGTTCGAGGTCGTTGACCACGCGTACGAATCCGCCGGCTTCATCGAGGGCTAAGGCGGCCACGACTCTTTCCCATTTTCACCAATGGCGCAGATATTACAGTACCTGGCAAACGGGCTCGTTTTCAGTAGTATCATCATCCTCGGGAGTATCGGGCTCTCGCTGGTCTACAGCATCGCCGACTTCGCGAACTTCGCACACGGCGATACGATGACGCTGGGTGCCTACGGGGCACTCGTCGCGTTCGGCGTGTTCGGCGGTCTCGGCGGCACCGTTCTCGGTCTCCCGATCGGGTTCTTCATCGCCCTGGCAGTCGGAATGGCGCTAGCGGCCGTCGTCGCTGTCCTCACCCATATTCTCGTGTACAAGCCCCTCGATACGGATTCGATTGGGTTGCTCATCACGAGCATCGGCGTGGCGTTCGTCTACCGCGCAGTGCTACAGGCGTCTTTCGGGACGGACTTCCTGCAGTACGATATCCGCCGCAGCGGGCCGATTCCGGTGTTGCTGGACACGCTCGACGTCGCAGTGACACAGCGCGACGTCGCAATCATCGTCAGCGCGGCGGTACTCGTCGTCGCTCTGCACCTCTTGCTCCAGCGGACGACGCTGGGCCGGAAGATGCGTGCGACGGCCGACAACCCCGACCTCGCACGCGTGAGCGGCATTCGAACCGACCGCGTCATCCTCGTCATGTGGGTCGTCGGCAGCGCCCTGGCTGCCGCCGGTGGCGTCTTCCTCGCGCTGTACAGCCAGCTCGACCCGCGCATCGGCTTCAACATCCTGCTGGTCGTGTTCGCCGCGGTCATCCTCGGCGGCATCGGCTCGGTGTACGGTGCGATGCTCGGCGGGCTGCTCATCGGGATGCTCCACGAACTGACGCCGCTGCTCGGTGATATCGGCCTCCCGATCAGCAACGCCTACGCGCCGGCTGTCGCGTTCGTCATCATGGTCGCAGTCCTGCTTGTCAGGCCCCGCGGCATCGCGGGTGATATGACATGAGCACGCTCGATGTCGGTGGGTATTCGCCCCGGGAGAAAGGCGTCGCGGGGCTGCTCGGCGCGCTCGCCGCGCTCCTGCTCCTTGCGGTCATCACCGGCTTCCTCGCCCCGGCGTACCTGCTGTATCTCGTCGGGCTGTCGGCGATGTATATGCTCCTCTCGATGGGGCTGAACGTCCAGTGGGGGTACGGTGGCATGATCAACTTCAGCGTCGCGGCCTTCTTCGGCCTCGGCGCGTACGGGACCGCGTTGCTGACGGCGTCCGGCTCGCCGATATCCGGCGGTGTCAGCCCCATTGTCGCGCTGTTCGGCGGTCTCGGTCTCGCCGCGGTGCTCGCAGTCATCATCGGCTATCCGACGCTGAAACTCCGCGACGACTACCTCGCAATCGCGTCGCTGGGGCTCGCGGAGGTCGTCCGTATCTTCATCCTCAACGAATCCCAGTGGACGGCGGGCAGCGCCGGGCTGACCGGCATCCCGCTGTTTTTCTCCGACTGGCCCGTACTCGGCGACCTGACCTACCCCTACGTGTTCAACGTGGGCGGGACGCCGCTGTTCTACATGAGCCAGTCGGTCGTCACCAGCGCGCTGAACGTCGTGCTGGTCACGGTGATCGTCGCGGCCGTCTACCTGTTCCTCCGGCGCATCCACCAGTCGCCGTGGGGCCGCGTCCTGCGAACCATCCGGACCGACGAGGACCTCGCGGAGACGCTGGGCAAGAACACGTTCGCGTTCAAGATGCAGGCCTTCGTCATCGGGAGCCTCATCATGGCGCTCGCGGGCGTGTTCTACTCCCACCTCGTGTTGTTCGTCAGCCCGCAGGACCTCCAGCCGATCACGACGTTCTACGTCTGGGTCGCCGTCATCCTCGGCGGCACCGGCAGCGACCGCGGCGCGATGCTGGGCGGATTCACTATCGTGGCCATCCAGCAGGGAACGCGCTTCCTGACCGACACTGGCGCGCTGCCCATCGGCGCGGCACCGCTCCGACTCATGCTGGTCGGCCTGCTCATCATCTTTATCGTCAGGCTCCGCCCGGAGGGGATTCTCCCGCCGGAGCGCGAACTCATCTGGCCCGACTCGCTGGGCGGTGGTCGCGATGAGTGAGCAGTCGCTCGTCTCCGACGGCCCAGTCCTCGGGAAAGAGGACCCCGTCCTCCGTGCTGAGGGGCTGGAGAAACGCTTCGGCGGCCTCGTAGCGACGGACGACGCGTCTATCGAGGTCGAACGCGGCACCATAACGGGCCTTATCGGTCCGAACGGCGCTGGCAAATCGACGCTGTTCAACCTCGTCTCGGGCTTCTACGAGCCCGATGCAGGCTCCGTCGCAGTCAACGGTGTCGACGTGACCGGCCAGAAGCCTCACCAGATCGCCGATCAGGGGATGATCCGGACGTTCCAGACGCCGCGCAAACCGGAGGGGATGACCGTCCGGGAGGCGCTGCTGGTGGGACCGCACAACCAGACCGGGGAGTCGATTATTCCGCTGTTCACCTCGCCTGACACCGTCGAACAGGAGGAACGGCGCTCGCTGGAACAGGCCCAACAGATGCTCGAACGGTTCGAGATCGGCGACCTGGCCACCCAGCCCGCGACGGACCTCTCGGGCGGCCAGATGAAACTGGTCGAACTGGCCCGCGGGATGATGGCCGAACCCGACCTGCTCCTGCTCGACGAGCCCGTCGCCGGCGTCAACCCCGTGCTGGCCGACAAACTGGCGGGGTTCATCGAGGAACTCAACGAGGAGGGCATCACTTTCCTCATCATCGAACACGACATGAACTTCATCATGCGGCTGGCCGACCCGATTATCGTCCTCAATCAGGGGAGTGTCCTCGTCGAGGGGCCGCCCGAGGCGGTCCGGAGCGACGAGCGCGTCATCGACGCCTATCTGGGAGGGCCGTCGGAATGACCGACCCGATCCTCACCGTCGACGGCGTCGACAGCGGCTACGGCGAGGTCCAGGTGCTCGACGACCTCTCGCTGACGCTCGGCGAGGGGGAGATTGCCTGCCTCGTCGGCCCGAACGGAGCCGGCAAGTCCACCGTCCTCAAGACGGTGTTCGGGATGCTGGAGCCCTGGACTGGCTCGGTCCGTCTCGGCGACCGCGAAATCGGCGGGATGGCTCCCGAAGACATCGTCCGCATCGGCGTCGGCTACGTCCCACAGACCGAGAACGTGTTCGGCTCGCTGACCATCGACGAGAACCTCCGGATGGGCGGGGTCGCCCGCGACGGCGGCCTCGACGAGGTCGTGGCCGAACTGTACGACCGGTTCCCCATCCTCGACGACAAGCGTACCGCGAACGCGAAGACGCTGTCTGGCGGCCAGCGGCAGGTGCTGGCCTTCGCCCGCGCGCTCGTGATGGAACCGGATGTGCTCCTCATCGACGAGCCAAGCGCCGGGCTGGCACCGAACACGGCCAAGGAGGTGTTCGACGACGTGGAGACGGTCAACGAACTCGGCACGTCGATTCTGATGGTCGAGCAGAACGCCCGCGAGGGGCTGGGCATCTCCGACCGCGGGTTCGTCCTCGACCAGGGGACGGTCAAATTCGAGGGCGAGGCGGACTCGCTGCTCGACGACCCCGAGGTCTCCCGGCTGTATCTCGGCGGCGAATCGCGCCGCTGATACCACCACCGTTCCAGTTTCGAACCAACGACACACTACCTATGCATCTGATGCCATCTCTCTCCTGTCGCCCAGTTGCGACTGGCCGAATATGATGAGCCGGCTGGACCGAACGATTGGCGTGCTTGCGCCGCTTCTGGCCGCGGTCCTCTGGGGCGGCATGTACGTCGTCAGCAAGTGGGGGTTCGGGGCGATTCCGCCCGTCACGCTGGGGTTTCTCCGCGTCGCTATCGGGGCAGTACTACTGGTCGCCGTCGTCAAATCCACGGTGGCCACTCGCTCGCCGACCCGAGCCGACTGGCGTGGGTTCGTCGGTCTCGGCGCGCTGGTGACCGCGACCATCGTCACGCAGTTCGTTGGGACCAACCTGACGACCGCCAGCCAGGGGTCGCTTCTCACCGTCGCAACGCCGGTCGCCGCACTCTTGCTGGCCGCCGTCGTCGTCGACGAGCGACTCACCCGTGCGAAAGCCATCGGTGTCGGCCTCGCAATCGCGGGCACGGTGCTCGTCGTCGTGGACAGCGGTCTCGACGGAACGCTCGACCCGGCGGGCGTCCTCGCGCTGCTCGGTGCTGGCGTCGCGTGGGCCGCCTACACCGTCTGGGGCAAACCGCTCGTGGCGCGGTTCTCGGCCCTGGAGACCGCTACCTACGCCACCGTCACGGCGACGCCGATGCTCGCGGTCCTGTCGGCCGGCGAACTGTGGCTACTTGGCCGCCCGATCAGTTCGCTGCCGACGGACCCGGCAGTACTCGGCGCGGTCGCATATCTCGGCGTGTTCGCTACCGCGGCGGCGTGGTACCTCTGGTACAAGGGGCTGGAATACGTCGATGCCGGCACCGTCTCGGTGCTGTTTGTCGCCCAGCCACTGGTCGGGACCGCGCTCGGCGCGGCCCTGCTCGGCGAGCGGGTCGGCCCATGGTTTCTGGTCGGGGGCAGTCTATTGCTCGCCGCCGTCGTGGTCGTCGGCCGGGCGCGGGCGTAGGACCGGAGGACAACACAGAAAAGCCCCCCTCGCATATCGCCTGCCAATGACTGTGACGCTGCCGACAGAGGCCGATGACTGGGCCGCCGCGTGGCGCGACCGAATAAACGAGCGTGCCGCGTTCGCTGACAGCGCCGACGATTTCACCGCCGTATTCTGTTTCGAAATCCGCGCTGACGACGCCTATACCGGCGAACCGATACAGTTCGTCGTTGTCATCAAGGATGGTGTCTGTACTGCTGCCGGGACCGTTGCGGACCCCGAGTACGACTTCGCGTTCCGTGGCCCCTACAGCCAGTGGGTCACGATGCTGCAAGGCGATATGGATATCTCCGCCGCGGCGATGGACGGCACCTTCGACGTCGAGGGCGACACGATGCGACTGCTTCGCCGTCAGGACACCATCGCCGAGATGGTCGCGGCGGCACAGAACGTCGACACCGAGTTCGAGCACTGACCGACGGGCTTTTGTCCGCCCGCTTGGCCTACACGGGTATGCTCGACAAACTCGGTGCGGTTGGTATCGGCGGCATCGTCGTGTTGCTCGCCGGCATCGGTCTGGTCGCGTGGAAGGCACCCATCGTCGCCGTCGGTATCGCTCTGGTCGTCGGCGGTCTCGGGCTGGTCGTCTACGGCCTCGTCACGAGCCTGCTCGGCGCGTTCGGACTCGGCGGCATGGGCGGGATGGGTGGCGGCATGGGCGGTGGCGGGATGGGCGGCGACGGTATGCCCTGACGCGAGCGCGACTAACAGGCGGTGTCCGCATCGACGTCGAACTCGAACCGTGCACCGCCGTGGTCCCCTGCTGTGGCACGTACTGTCCAGCCGTGGGCTTCGGCGATTGTCCTGACGATGTAGAGGCCGAAGCCGGTCCCGTCAGCCGCCCGTGACGCGCCCGGTTCGAACACTCGCTCCCGTTCCTCGGGAGCGATTCCTCGGCCGTCGTCCTCGATTGCGAAGCCGTCGGGCGTCGGTACGACGTGAACCGTTATTTCGGTGGCGTCGCCTCCTCCTTCCTCGTCGGATGCTCGTTCGTCGCGTTCAGGACCGTGTGTGACGGCGTTGGCGAAAACGTTCTCGAACAGTCGGAGCAATCGCTCTGGGTCGGCTTCGAGTAGTATGGACGGCGGCGGTTCCAGCACCGCGCTGGCGGTCTCGACGTGGCTCCACGCCGTCGTTGCCACGTCAGCGATATCGACCGTCCGTTCGTCGACCGCCAGCGCGCCCTCTCTGGTCGCGGTCCGCATGTCGTCGATGATGGCTTCTAACCGTCCCAGCCCGTCTTTGGCAGCTTCGATACGTTCAGGTGACAGCTCCTTGGCAGCGAGTTCGAGATGGCCGCTGGTGACGGCAAGCGGCGTCCGGAGGTCGTGTGCCAGGAGGTCGGCGAACTCGGTGAGCCGTTCGTTCTGTCGCTTGAGATGCCACTCACGTTCACGCCGGTCAGTGATATCGCGACCCACACCGCTGAATCCCTGAACTGTGCCGTCGTCCGCCGTGAGAAGCCGACCGCTGAGTTCGAACGTCACCACTCCCTCCGTCGTCTCGGCTCGCGCTTCGACGGTTGCTTGCCCCGAGTCGAACACCTCCTCGATGGCTGCTTCAACGGCTGGACGGTCGTCAGCGACGAAGAACTCGGTCGGGTCCGTTCCCGACAGTTCGCTGTCCGTCAGGCCAAACAGTTCGTTCAGTCGGGCGTTCCAGTAGGCAAGCCGGCCGTCCGCGTCGTAGACGTAGAAGACATCGCCGAGCGTTTCGAGTGCGGCCGCCAGAACACGACACTGGTCATCCATGCGAGAGAGAGGCACCCCATGAATATAACCACGCAGTACAGACGGCCCGCGGTTCAGCGAGTGACACTGAACGGTGTTCCAAACAGCTACTGTCCGTCGATAGCCCGCACAGCGCTTAGTTCTCGCTCGTCGGCCGGTCGGCCCGGTGTTCGCTGATGATCTGGTCGACCATCTCCGCGTTCTGTTCCTTCCGGCGGTCGGCGGCGCGTTCCTCCCAGTCCTCGATTGCGGCCTCGATTTCGCCCTCGCGGGCGACGGCCAGTTCGTCGACTTCCTGCACGGTGACCATCTCCGCCGGCGCGACGGGGATGTCGTTGTCGAACAGCACTTGATCGGCGATATCGGAGAGATTGCCGTTCCGGAGGACGATTTCCGGGTCGATGTCGGCCAACTGCTGCGCCGTCGACCGGCCCGCGCCCGAGGCGTCCCGGAACATGATGATGTCGTCCTCGACGAGGCCGAACCGCTCGTCGGCGTCCGCGATGGCGTCCCTGGTGAACTGCTCGACCACCTTGACCGGGGTCAGTCCCTCCTGTTTCTCCGACACGTCGGCGAAGTTCGAGTGGTCGAGCTTCCACAGCGCCTTCAGCCGGTCGAGCTTGTCGGAAAGCGCCTCGCGTTTTTCCTCCTCTTCCTCGACTTTCCGTTCGAGGGCCTCGTTGCGTCGCTGTAGCCGCGTCACCTCGCGGTCTTTCCTGACTTCGCGCCGGCCCTCGCTGCGGGCCTTCTCCAGCTGTTTGTCCTTCTCGGCGAGCTGGTCGTCCTTGCGCTTGATCGTCTCTTTGAGGTCGTCGACGTGTGATTCGAGCCGTTCGATGCGGGCGTTCAGCCGCTTGATTTCCTTCTCGTCGTCGGTGAGTTCCCGCGGTTCGTGGGCCGTGCCGTCCTCGTCCTCGCTGTCGTCGTCTTCGAGGTCCCGCAACACCGTTTCGACGCTCTCCTCGCCGGCGACGACGCGGTCGATGACCGGCCCCACGTCGTGCTGTGGCGGCACCTTGCTCGCGACGCGCTCGAACTGGTCGGCGTGGTGGTCGAAGGCGTAGAGCGCGGCGGCCATCGCGTCCCGCTCGTGGTCGTTGTCGTAGGCCTCCTCGCGGGTCCGGTGTTTCTTCTCGTCGACCGGGAGGTCCGTGTCGGGCTCCCAGCCCGCGGCGCTAAACGAGCGCCGGAGCTTCTCGACGGTTTCGGGCATCGGCGTCACGTCGGCGGCGACGACCACGGGGCGCCCGCGTTCGATGATCCACTCCGTCGTCGCGGCGGCGTCGTCGGTGCGCGAAGAGTACACGTCCAGTACAGTGCCGTCGAGGGAAACGATGGCGACAGCCGTCGTCGTCCCGGGGTCGACGCCGACGACGACGTGGTCGCGCCGCTTCGCCAGCGGCTTGAACTCGATGCCGTCCCGCCGCTGGCGCTCGATTTCGACGCGCGTATCGCCCGAACGCGCTCTCGATACGGGGATCTCCTGCGGTCGGGCCGACACCTGAAACACGGCGTTGGAGAAGCCGCCGTACTTCTCGGTCACGTCCCGTTCGTACTCCAGACCGGCCGCGTCGAGTTCGGACTCGATTTCACGGGCGCGCTTCCGGACTGCGCCGTGGATGCGCCGCGTGTAGCGGTCCTCGGACCACCCGCCTTTCCCGGTCGAGCGGCCCCGCGAGACCTTCACCTCCGTCGTGTCGGTGAACGCCGACACTTCCTGACCGACGTTGGCAGCGGCCAGTCTGGCTGCGGCTTCGGCTTCCTCCATCGGGTCCTTGCCGTAGGGGACGCCGTGGCGCTTGGCGACCCGCGAGAGCGGTTCCGGCCGCTCGTCGCCGGTCACCTGCACCAGTTTCGTCTCGTCGGGGAGCGACCCGAGGACGTGGATCAGGGCGTCCTTGTCCTCGGCGAGTTCGTACATGTTGTCCGTCGCGACGATAGCCGGCTCCTCGTCGTCGATGCGCCGGCGGAGCTTCCGCCGCGAGACCACGTCTCGCTCGACTGATTCCCCGTCGAAGACCACCAGCGCGTACGACGGCGCGTCACCGCGCACGTCGCCGCTCTGGATGTCGACACCGAAGACGACTGCGTCGAGCGCTGCCGTGCGGTTCACGAACCATGGTAGGCGACGGTCGACTATAAATCCGTTCCGGGCTAGCAGTATGGGCACTGTTTCGGTACGTGAGTGAGACTTCGAACAGCCAGAAAGCCCCACCCCGCGTGGATTGTTCAACTGGCTTGCGGAGGGGGTTATTGTTCGGGATTGCCAACCCCAACACCTCTTATCAGGGCGCTCCGACGGCCCACTATGAGTATCCCTCGCTACGCAGTGGGTGACACTTCGGAGGCTGGTCGCCATGTCCTCTGAGAAGGAGAAGATGCTCGCGGGCGAGCGCTACGACGCGAGCGACCCGGAACTCGTCGCCGCCCGCGAGCGGGCGAACGAACTCACCCGGGAGTACAATCGGACTGACCCGTCGGATACCGACACCAGACAGACATTCATCGAGGAGCTGTTCGGCTCCGTCGGCGCGGACTGCCACGTCGAACCGCCGTTCCGGTGTGACTACGGCGACAACATCCACGTCGGCGACGGCTTTTACGCGAACTTCGACTGCGTCGTGCTGGACGTGTGCCGGGTCGATATCGGCGACGACTGCCTGCTCGGGCCGGGCGTCCACATCTACACCGCGACGCACCCGCTTGCCCCGGCCGAACGACGCAGCGGCGTCGAGTACGGGAAGCCGGTGTCTATCGGCGACAACGTCTGGGTCGGCGGTCAGGCGGTCGTCAATCCGGGCGTCACCGTCGGCGACGACGCCGTCATCGGGTCCGGCGCTGTCGTCACTGACGACGTTCCCGCTGGCGTCGTCGTTCAGGGGAACCCCGCGTCGGTCGTGCGGGAGATCGAGGACTGACGGCCACGCACAGCAACCGCGGCTGAGCGGCTGTGACCCGTCGCGGGGTTCTTCGCGCTGTGGCACGTACTGACTGTATGGACACCACGACCGAAGATATGGACACGACAACGGAACACGGCGTTCGGACGGTCGAAACGCGGGACGAACTCGACGACGTGCTGGCGACGGCCGACCGCGTACTGGCGATGGTTCGGACAAGCGGCTGTACAATCTGCAAGTCGATGGAGCCGATACTCGACATCGCCGCGAAGGCCACCGACGCGACAGTAGTCGTATTCAATCCCGAACGCGACCTCGATGCCGTCGACGCGTTCGACGTCCGGAGCGTCCCGACGCTCCTGCTGTTTGCCGACGGGGAGCTTATCGACCGCCGTGCCGACGGGTTCGTCCCGGCCGAGGAGCTAATCGAGTTCGTCGAAAGCGGGTCGGAATCGGACGCGTGAACCGAGTGGCTTTCTCACACTGAGACAACACTTATGCCCCCGCTTGTCGAAGCGCTCCCCTGATGGCCCTCCAAATCGGCTCCGTCCTCGAAGAGGCGGGGTATCGGCTGTTCAGTCGTACCGGCGCGATACTACTCGTAGCGTTTTTTGCCCTGATGGCTAGCTTTCAAGCACTGTTCAACACAATCCTGGCGACGACCTACGCCAGAATGGGATACGGTGAGATTGCCGCAGCCCTGCCGCTGACCCTCGACATCTCGCTCAATGTCGCTGGTGCCGGTATCGCCATTGGCTCTGTGGTCTCACTGTATCTCACCATCGTGTCCTTCCGGACGTTCGCTACCGGAACACGCGACAGTTTCCCCGAGGGAGCGTTCACGCGGAACGTACCGCTAGCGATGGTGAACGTGCTTGTTGGCGGGATCGTCTACGGCCTACTGGTGTTCGTCGGGTCGGTCCTGCTCCTCATCCCTGGCATCTTCGCCTACGTCGCGTTCATCTTCATGATGCCGTACGTCATCGTCGAAGACCGGAACTTCGTCGCGGCGCTCAAAGAGAGCTATCGGCTCACCGAGGGCAACCGGCTGGCGCTGTTCGGACTGCTGTTAATTGTCGGTACCGCCGCGGCGCTCGTCGGCGGTGTCATCGGATTCGTCGGCGCGCTGGCGCTTTCGGGGCCGACTTCGCAGCTTCCGACCATCGTCATCCAACCACTGGCGTCGCTGTACGGCACGGCGATTATCGCGGTCGCGTTCGAGCAACTCCGTGAGCGTGACGGGAGGCCGCCGTCGGCCCCGAGCGAGGACGATACGTCGATGGCCGCTCTCTGACTGGAGCCGCTGGCCGCTGTTGTCCCCACTCGGGACTACGGCGCCACTCTGTCGGACCGTGACTGTCTTATTCATTCAGTTTCCTACCGGGAGCAATGCGACGGCATCGGGTCGGGACAAGTCTGTACGCCGGCGTGCTGTTCGTCGTCCTCGGGACGCTCGCGTGGGCGAGCGGGCAGCCGTTCATCTTCCCGAGTCTCGGCCCTTCTGCGTTCATCCTCGCGTTTCAGCGGGACGGCGACCGGACGGGGCTGGGCAGCGTCGTCGCGAGCCATCTCATCGGCGGCGTTGCGGGGCTGTTCGCGTACAGCCTGCTCGCTGGCGGCGTTTCACTCGTCGCGGACCCGACCGCGTTCTCGATGGCCGGGCTCCGCCTCGTCGCGAGCGCGACCCTCTCGCTCGTCGTGACGAGCTGGGGGATGATTGCAACAGATACGGTCCACGCACCGGCCTGCGCGACGACGCTCATCGTCTCGCTGGGGCTGCTCTCGACGCCGCTGCAGGTCGCAGTCATCGTCGTCGGTGTCGGCGTTCTCGTCGCGTTTCACGCCCTCGTGCTGTCCGCCTACCATCGAGCTATCGGCTCGTCTCTACCGGACCAAACTGACCGGTGAGCGGACTGCAGTTCGGCAAAAAGCACTATACTATCGCCACGCCAGCGGCCTGTATGGATATCGCTAGAATCGCCGTCCACGAGTCAGTTGCGAAGGCCTGTCCGCTGGAGGCGATGGTCGCCGCGCTACAGGGACCCGATGTCCGCGTCGAGACTGTCGGTGATGACGCCTCATTCGATGCCAGTGACTGCGTCGTCACGTTCTCCCCGCGGGAGGCGTTTCTGGACGCCGCCTGGGTCCACGGCATCCGCGCGGGCTACGACGAGTTCGACGTGGACGCCTACGAGGCGGCCGGGACGGTACTGACGAACAGCACTGGTATCCACGGCGACACCGTCCCGGAAACCGTCGTCGGCTATCTGACGGCGTTTGCCCGCCGTCTCCACGTCTATCGGGACCGACAGGGCGATAGCGACTGGACGCAGGAGCCGTACGACGCGCCGTTCACGTTGACCGGCGAGCAGGTGTGCGTGGTCGGGCTGGGCACCATCGGTCAGGGCGTCGCCGACCGGACCGACGCGCTGGGGATGGATGTTGTCGGCGTTCGCCGCTCCGGTGACCCCGCTGAGAACGTCGAGCGCGTGTACACACCCGACGAACTGGACGCCGCCGTCGCCGACGCACGCTTCGTCGTGCTGTGTTGTCCGCTCACCGAGGAGACCGAAGGCATGGTCGACGCCGCTTTGCTCGCGCAGATGCGGGCCGACAGCTACCTCGTCAACGTCGCCCGTGGGCCTGTCGTCGTCGAGGACGCGCTGCTGAACGCGCTCGACGACGGGACGATTGCCGGGGCAGCCCTCGACGCCCACTGGGAGGAGCCGCTACCAGACGACCATCCGCTCTGGGACCACGAGTCGGCTATCGTGACGCCACACGTCGCTGCGTCCACGAGCCGGTATCACGAGGATATCGCGGCCCTCGTTCAGGAGAACGTCGAACGGATCGACCGCGGCGAGTCGCTGCGGAACCGCGTCGCGTGAGGGCCGTCCGCGGATATCTGACCGCGCCGCTCAGGTACCTTCGACCAGCCGTTCTAGCTGCTCGGGCGGCACCGCACCGCGTGCGGCGTGGCCGTCGTACGCGAACGTCGGGACGCCGGTGATGCCCTGGCGCTTGGCCGCTGTGAACTTCTCGCGGACCGCAGACCGGAGGGCGTCGTCGGCGAGCGCCGACCGGATTTCGTCGCCGTCGACGCCCGCGTCCTCGGCGAGGTCGACCAGCAGGTCTTCGTCGCCGATATCCGCTCCGTCCTGCCACAGCGCCTCGAAGATGGACACGTCGAAGGCCAGCCACGTCTCGTAGTCGTAGTGCTCTTTGACGTAGTAGGAGGCGATCTGGGCGGGCAGCGAGTCGATGTCGGTGGCGATGTCCAGGTCCATCTCCACGTCGTATTTCTCCTGCAGCCGGCGGACGCCCTGCTTGGCCTGCTCGTAGTAGTCCTCGTCCTTGCCGTCGTCGACGGAGTGGTCGATAGAGCCGTCGGGGTTGCGCTTCCCGCTCCGGAGGTCGAAGGGGTGCCAGTCGATCTCCAGTTCGTCCTCGCGCGTCGACTGGTACTGCCTGAGCGATTCGCGTCCGAGATAACAGAACGGGCAGACGTAGTCCGAGAAGACCGTGATCCGCTCGCTCGACTGAGTCTCACTCATACGTCCGGGTATGCGTTGCTCGCGGTTAAACGCGGCCACCGTCTGTGCCGGACCAGCGCACGACCGACTGGCCCGCTACCCGTCGTCCCTGACGGTCTCGTGGACTGTCTCTACTTGAGAGACGAGGTCGTCGGCGTCCGCTGCGAGCAGCATTGCGCGGCCGTCGGTACCCACGCCCTCGCGGCCGACGACGGCGACCGGCGTTCCGTCGCTGGTCCCGAACGCCCGGTCGACGCCCCACTGTGCCGTGGCGTCGTCGGAAACCCCGTCCGGGCGCTCACCGGGGTCGTACGCAGCGACGCGGCCGTCCAGCGACGCCAGCGCGTCCTCGACGGCGTCGGTCAGCCGGCAGTCGACGGCGAACCGAATCGCCGGGTCGTGCTCCCGGGCGGCCAGGAGGGCGCGAGCCACCGTCGTCGATGCGCCAAAGCGGACGCCGCGGTTCGGCCGGACGCCGTCCATCGTGCGGGCGATGCGGCCCTCGACGGCGGCGACCGCGTCCGGCGTCTCCGCGTAGGGCGTCGCGCCGGCGACGGTCATCCCTCGCTCGGGGACCAGCGTCGACACGTCCGCCTCGACGAGCGCCGACACAGCCCGCTCGACGGCCTCGCTCGTCGGATGGCGTGCGGCGTCGTTGCGCGTCTGGACGAGGTGGTGGACCGCACCCGGGCCTTCACCAACGTCGAGGTTGTACCGGACCGCGCTCGCAAGCAGGTCGATACTGTCTCCGACTGCCGTCGGCAGGTCGTCGCCGTGGGCCAACTGCGTCGCGATGGCAGAGGACAGCGTACAGCCCGAACCGTGGGTGGCCTCGGTGTCGATGCGGTCGTGGCGGAACGTCGTTACCCCGTCCTCGGTCACGAGGGTGTCGACCACGGCGTCGCCCGGGACGTGGCCGCCCTTCACGAGCGCGCTGTCGGCCCCCATCTCGACGAGGTCGCGGCCCGCTCGTTCCGCGGTCTCGGGATTGTCGACGTCGCGGCCGGTCAGGACGGCGGCCTCGTCGGCGTTCGGTGTGACAAGCGTCGCTTCGGCGATGAGGGTCTCGTAGGCGTCTTCGGCTTCGGCGGCCAGTAGCCGGTCGCCCGACGCCGCCACCATCACCGGGTCGACGACGAGGTTCGGCAGGTCGGCGGCGTGTTCCACGACCAGGTCGATGACGTCACTCGTCGCGAGCATCCCCGTCTTGACCGCGGCCACGTCGAAATCTCCCGTGACCGCCTCGATCTGGGCCTCGATCTGGTCGATCGGGAGCAGATGCTGACCCTGTACGCCCGTGGTGTTCTGTGCCGTGACGCTCGTAATCGCGCTGGTCCCGAAGCCGCCACAGGCCTCGATGGTCTTGACGTCGGCCTGGATACCGGCCCCGCCACCGGAGTCGCTGCCGGCGACGGTCAGCACGACTGGCGGCGTCACTGGGGCGTCCGCTCGTGTCATACCTGATGACTTCACTGGCGGCCACATATCGGTGCTGGTCTCTCAGTCGGACGAAACTATGTGGCCAAATCCTAGTATGCTAATAATATCCCATACTACATTTGAGAAACATTTATGTGTCACTGTGTCGGATGTGCCCTTGTACCACAATGGAACCAGCGTCGCGCGATACTACCGACTCCGACGAGCAGTACGGCAGCTTCACAACTGGCGGCGGCGACGTCGTCGTCTACGACACTGAGAACCCGACCGCGTGGCTTCAATCGAGCTATGCGGTACAGGTCGGCTGCTCGTCGGAGCGAAAGTCGGTCTGACCTTTTTACCCGACCGATATCATCGCGATACCGACGATAGCCAGCCCCGCAGCGGCCAGGCGTGCTCGGAACTGCGCTTCGTCGAGAACAATCGCGCCCAGAATAACGGCGACGATGGCTTGCCCGTTGACGATGGGTGAGACGATACTCGCCGGGAGCAACTGGAAGGACAGCAACACGATGTGGTTCGCGTAGGCGACGAACATCGCCGCGACGACGAACTTCGGGAGGTCCCCCCGCCATCCCGGCGGGACCTGATACCGGAACGCGAGCGGCGTCATCAAGACGGCGATGCCGACGGCCATCACCGGGATGTACGTCGTCGGTTCGACGGCCAGTTCCTGCATCAGCACCCGCTTGCTTACATCGACGAGCGCGAACGCCGCAGCCGACAGTAAGGCTAGCTGTGCGGGCCGGGACTGCCGGGCCCGCTTGAGCGGGGCCAGTAACGCTGTGCCCTGCCAGTTCGCGACGTAGACGGCGGCGGTCGCGACGACGACACCGCCGACCTGTAGCGCCGAGAGATGCTGGCCCAGCAGGCCGACTTCCAGCGGCAACACGAACACGGGGACGATTTTGCTGATCGGCGAGACGTAGGAGACTTCGCCGACGCGGATCGCCCGAAAGAGGGTGAGCAGTCCAACCGCCGTCACCGCCGTCACCGCGAGAACCGACGCGAGGACGTTGACGCGGTTGCCCGCCGGGAGGAAGGGCTCGTTGCTGACGAAGACGATGGGGAGGTAGACGATGGGGACCAGGCTGTACGTAAGCAACAGGAACACCGGCGACGGATACCCGGTGAACCACCGCTTCATCACGAACAGGTACACCCCGAACACCAGCGCCGACAGAACGGCGTACGCGATTCCGACGTTCACGGTTGACAACGGCTAGCCGACCGCAATAACTGTTCCCTTCGGGCTCGTGTCAGGAACCGCGCTGGCGGGCGATCAGGACCGCAAGCAACACCGCGAGACCGGTCACGAGCACGGTGAAGCCGTTGCCCTCGCCGGCTGTCGTCTGTGTGTCTGTGAGCCGCTCCGTCGGCGTCGACGTTGGTTCGGCTGTCTCCGTCGAGACGACCACCTCGACCGCCGTCGCGGTCCGTCCGTCACCCGCCGACAGCGAGACTGTTCCGGGTTCGCCGAGGGTGACCGTCCGCACGACTGTCGTCGTCGCCTGTGGCGGGAGATACAGCCGTTGCTCCGCGAACACGGTGTCGTTGCGGCGGAACTCGACCGCGATTGTCCCCGGAATCTCGTTGTCGTTGGCGACAGTGGCGGTCACGTCCACACTGTCCCCCTGCCTGACTTCTTGCGGACTCGCGGTGACGTCAGTGACGCTGGCCGCTGCCGGTTCCGTCACCACGACAGTGACGGTGTCGCCGTCGATACTGATCACGTATCGGCCGGGGTCGGCAAACGTGTGTGTCACTTCGACCTCGGTCCGCTCCCCCGGTTCGATCTGGCCCTGTTTCGCGGCGACGACGGTCTCGTTGACCGCGAGCGTCACGTTGTACGCCCCTGCCTCGCCACCGGCGTTCTCGACGACTGCGTCGACCGCGAGCGTCTCGTTGGTCGCCAGCCGGATCGGCTCGCTTCCGCCGACCGGTGTGTCTGACCGGTAGAGACTGTCTGCGCGGTAGGCGTCCGCACGGTCGACCGGTGGGAGACCGTAGCCGATACGAGCGGGAATCGAACCGAACAACCGCCGGTGTGTCGTCTCGTTCCACATCGCCACCGTCGTTGTCGTTTCGGTCTCCGTCGCGGTCGTGTTCCGGGCGCTTGCCCCGCCAGCGGCCTCGACCTCGGTGAGGAACTGCGATTGCGTGACCGGGTCGCGGTAGCCGTTTAGCGACTGGAACACAGTCTGGAGTGTCTTGTTGCGGTCAGTAGCCGAGCGGATATGGACATCTGTCCGCCCAGCCACCAGCGAACCCTTCCTGTAGTTCGCGTCGTTCGTCCAACTCGACCGGTCCGTCAGCGCCACGTCGCTGTAGACGGGGCGTCCGCCCGCTGCGAGCTGTGCCCGGAACTCGTCGAACCCGATCCGGTCCTGTTCCAGCGCCAGGACGGCGGCGTAGTACGTCGCCCAGCCCTCGACCGTCCACCGCGTCTCCCGCGTCGTCTCGTAGGCCTGCCGGCTGTGGACGTACTCGTGGAGCCAGACGTTGTTGGCGGTATCCAGCGATTGCCGGGACTGGACCCACATATCTGCGTCACCGATCTGATACCCCTCGACGCCCCACTCGACGGCCTCGGACGGCGCGGCGACGACGAACACCTGCTCGTCACGGTCACCGACCCGGAGGGCGTTCGATGCGTTCGCCATCGAGTCGAGGACCGAAATCGGCGAGGCCGTCATCGTCGCCCGCTCTGGCACAGCCAGCGTGAACGTCTGGTTGTGCGCCGTCTCCTCGAAGGTCGCTACCTCGCCGAGGTACACGATCTCCTCGCCCGCCGCACCCGGGCCTGCCGTCCGGACCGTGCGGTTGTACCTGACTGGGTCCTGGCCAGTGTATCGCCAGCGCGTCGGCGTCCGTGAGCGCGTGAGCAGCGCCCAGTCGCCCGTATCGACGCTGAGATAGCGGCCCTCGGCTCCCTCCGGACCGCTCTTCTCGATGGTCCGGTTCGGGTTGATGCGGTAGCTGACCGTCGCCGTATCCGTCGTTTCTTCCCACTCGTACACGGACTCGTTGACGCGCTCGAACCCGTCCGTTTCGGTCACCGTCGCCGCCGCTGGGACGTGCGTTTCGAGGTCGACGACCCGGTCCGGAATCTCGTAGGTCAGAGTCACCGCGACTTCGCCCGGCTCCTCCGGTATGCGCGCGTAGGTCTGTGTCTGCTGAATCACGTCACCGTCGCTGGTCTGTGTCGCACCCGACGTGGCTGTCCCCGTTCCCATGTCAGCCGCTGTCACGGCTTCCGTTCCGGTTGTGTCCCCGCCCAGTCCCCGTGGCTGGCGTCGATGTGTGTCGGCGCTTCCGATCCGGGCTAGCGAACCGTTCGCCTCGGCAGTGGCCGTTGTCTCGACTATTCCACCACTATCTTGCTCTGACGCCCTATCAGCCTGATACGTACTGTTCTCGCTGGCTCCGCCGACTGCTGTGTCGACACTGGACCAGGTCACCGCCCCGTGGTCAGCGCTCGCCGCCACCGGGAGCGACGCGAATCCCCCACCGAGGAGAAGGACCACGAGTCCGACGGCCACCACCCGTCGGGGTACAACGAACATTGCAAACAGTTACCTCCCCGTGGTTGAAATAGTTGACCGCCGATTATGGGTGCTGGTATCATGCAACAAAATCTGTCTCGACCGGTCGCTACCAGAAGCGCCCACGACGGTAAAAAACAGCCAGACCCGAGCCACTCGTGGCCGGCCGCAGCGAACACTCGCGAGCAGACCAGACTGAAAAGCTGGCGAGCAGGTCACAGCGGCGGCTTGCCACGGCGCTCTCACGAGAACCGTTGGCAGTCAGGAGTTCAGGCGACGTTGAAACCTTTGTCGCGGAGGAAATCCTCGACGCGGCCCGTGTGATTGCCCTGGAGCTCTATCTGCCCGTCCTCGACAGTGCCACCGCAGGCGAACTTCGATTTGAGGTCTGAGGACAGCGAGTCCATGTCGACGTCTTTCGGGTCGAATCCCTCGATAATCGTTACCTCCTTCCCGTAACGGCGCTCGTCGATGCGGATGTTAATCTCCTGGGACTCCTTAGCGACGTCCTCACAGACGCAGAGCTCCTCAGGCAGCCCGCACGTCGAGCAGACTTCCGACATTACAATCGCGCCTACGAACACGACCTATTAAACACTGTCGGGGACTACCGGGCGGAGACGATTCTATCAGCGATTTCGACGGCCTCGTCGGCAATCGCTTCGTCGACCTCGCCGCCGTACCGGAGCCGCTCCCGTAGCGCCGCCAGCCGACGGACCCGGTCGTCGGCCCCTATCGCGTCGAGATACGCCCGTACCGTCTCACCGCTCTCGCGAGCCCGGTGTTCCGTCGAAAGGACGTACATGGCCCGCTGGAACGCCCGCTCGATGTCGGTCTCGGGGTCCACGCGGCGCTGGTAGCGCAGCCACACCGCCCGGTAGGCTCGCCCGCTGAGGCCGGACCGACGCGCACCCGCCGCGATGCCGAGCAGTGCAACGACGCCGAGCGTCATCTCCTCGCGCGATGGGAGTTCCGGCAGACTCGGCCCCGCATCATCGCCCGAGCCCGGCTCCCTTGCAGTGCCGGCTGGCGTGTCGGTTTCTGTGACCGTTGGTGTCTCAGTCGGCTCGGCCTCGGTCTCGTCGGTCTCGGTCAGCGGGGCGGGTGTCGACGTGTCGGACGGCGTGTACTGTTCGACCGGGTTGTCGTCGCCGACAGTGGGTGACGATTCGTCCGAACTCGCCTCCTCGATACGCTGCTGTCTGACCGCCTCGCGCGGCCCGGACGGCGTCGGGTCGAACTGCACCCAGCCCTGGCCGGGGAAGTACACCTCGACCCAGGCGTGGGAGTTGAGCCCGCGCACGACCCACTGGTTCTCGTCGATTCGCTGGCCGGACGTGTAGCCGACGGTCATGCGCGCCGGGATGCCCTGCGTCCGGAGCATGGTCACCATCGTCGTCGCGAAGTAGACGCAGTACCCCTCGTCCATCTCGAAGAGGAAGGCGTCGGCGACGTTGAAGTCGGGTCGGTCGACGTCGAGCGAGTAGCCCTTGCTCTCCTGTAGCCACCGCTCGACGACCAGCGCCGTCTCGTAGGGGTTTTCGGCGTTTGCGGTGAGGATAGCCGTCCGTTCCGTGACCCGGTCCGGCGTGCTGTCGGGGAGCTGGGTGTACAGCTCCGCGGTCGCGTCGTCGTAATCAGTGCCGGCCTCACGCAACCCGTCCGGCGTCGCCACGAGCAGTTCGCTCCTGACCTCGTAGCTGTCGCCCGTCGACAGCGTGCCGTCGGGCTGGAACCCGCCCTCGCTGGAGACCGATACCGACGGCTCCCCCGAGTAGCGGACGGGCTTCCAGGCGGCCGGGACGGTCCCGATGGTCGACTCCGCCCGGAACTCCTGTCGCAGCGTCCGGGTCTCTCCCTCAGGAGAGTCGAGGCGCTGGTCGTCGTACGGGGTGGGGTTCCCCGTCCGAACCCACCCGTTGCCGGTGTAGCGGTCGTAGGAGGCGACCCGCCAGTAGCGCGGTTCCTCGCTTTCGACCGTGTACCGTATCTCCGGCGTCAGCGAGATGCTCCCGAGTACTGAGAGGGACTCTCCGGCGTCGAAGAGGCTCCCTTCGACGGTCTGGCCGTCCGACCCGTCGTCGTACGACAGCAAACTGTCCCGGGTAATCGGGACCTGCGAGAGCGCCGCCGGGACGACGATTATCGCCGCCAGTTGTTCGAGGACGGCACGCCGCCCGGCGTCGATGCCCTCGCTGTCGTCGTCCGTCTGTCCCGTCTCGCTGCTGCCGGACATCGCATCGGGTCGCTTCGTCAGGTCCGCCGGCTCGTCCGCCGACAGCGTATCGAGCGTCCCGAAGCCGATGGTCGCCGCGATGCCGACCACGCCCAGCAGTGTCGTCACCACGCCGGAGTCGGTCGTTAGGGCGAAGAACGCCAGCGCCGTTCCGGCCGCCACTGTCGCCGTCACGTACCAGCGCCGCAGGGCGAAGTACCACGTCAGAAACACCGGTGCCGGCGCGAACGACAGCACCCACAGCCTGACCTTGGCGATCTGCAGCAGCGACCGCCCGGTCAGCAGGGCGGCGGTGTCGGCCAGCAGCTCCGTCACCGCCGGGTCCGTCGAGAGGTTCAGGATGTACGCGCCGAGGCCGCCGGCGAACAGCACTGCGCCGACGCCGACCGCGAGGGGCGGCCTGAGTACGCGGGCCAGCAGCGTCGCGCCGACGAGCGAGAGCGCGGTGAGCGCCAGAAACAGCGTCGGGTCGCCGACTACGTCGCTGAGATAGTACATCGTCCGCAGCGGCGCACCGATGGCCAGCGCCGCCGCAAGCAGCGCCAGTATCCGCGACCCGCTCCACGGGACTCGGCGGCGGACTCGTTCGACGACGGCGGCGCTCATCCGTTCACCTCGCCCGCGAGGGGGTTGTCCCGACTGGCGGTCACATCGGCGAAGGACTGCCGGCGGCCGTCGACCGACACTGTGACGCCGTCGCTGTTGGCCGTGACGACCACGTCGGCGTCGTCCGCCCGGCCGGTCCGGCCCGCGTCGGCCCGGGCCAGCAGTTCGAGCAGTCGCGTCCGGTGGGTGTCGCCGTACCCCTGCTCGACTGCCCCGTTCGGGACGACGAGTTCGACCGCGAGACCGCTCTCCAGCGCGGCCATCGCGATGGTTGCCGCCGCCGCGGCCATCTCGTCGGCGTGCCCCTCGCGGGCTTCAGCAGCGACGAGCAGGTCCCTGTCGCTCCGGTTGTCAGTGAACTCCTTGACCAGCAGGTCCTCGCGCTTGGCGCTGGATTTCCAGTGCACGTCCCGTAGCGAGTCGCCGCTGACGTACTCCCGCAGTCGGTCGAACGACTGCCGGTCCTCGCTCTCCGGCGTGAACGCTCGTGCGAACGCGTCCGTCCCGCCCAGCCGGTAGACGGGCGGATACACGAGCACGTCGGCCCTGCTCTCGATGGTGTAGCGCTCTCGAATGAGTCCCAGCGCGTCCGTCACCGTCGCCTCGACGGGGCCGACCCGTTGCTCGCCCCGGGCCGTGTAGGTGACTCGGTAGGTCACCGTCGCCGGCAGGGACCTGGTAGTTGTCGTCTCGCCGTCCAGGCCCTCGGAAAGCCGGTCGGTGACCGTTGCGATGCCGCTGCCGTCGACACGGAACTCGACGGGTTTCGTCTCGCCGGGAAAGCCACGGCGGAGGCGGCTCCGCTCGACAGTCGGCGCGCCACTCCAGCGAACCTGCACGGCGGCGGCGAACACGCCGACGAACAGCGGGCCGGCGACGGCGGTGAGCCCGGGCTGACCGAACCTGGCACTGACCAGAAGGGCGGCAACGGCGACGGCGAGAACGGCGAAACCGCGGCGCGTCGGTCTCATTCGACGTAGACGGTATCGAGTGCCTCAGCGACGAGCGCCCGGGCGTCCTGCTCGCTGCTCTCGGTGTGGATGCGATGCGGGAGGACGACCGGCGCTTCCGTCTGGATGTCGTCGGGGATGACGTAACTGCGGCCGTCGAGGACGGCCCGGGCCTGTGCCGCCCGCAGGAGGGAGATGCTCCCCCGCGGGCTGACGCCCAGTTGCGCGTTCTCCCGCGTGTACCGCGCCAGCCGGGTCGCGTACGAGCGAATGGGTTCCTCGACGGTTACGTCCGCCACCGTCTCCCTGGCGGCAGACAGCGCTTCGAGGGTAGCGACCGACGTGAGGTCCTCGATGGGATGGTGGCCCACCACGTCACCCAGCATCTCCGTCTCCG
This sequence comes from Haloarcula sp. CGMCC 1.6347, assembly GCF_037078395.1. NCBI lineage: Archaea > Methanobacteriati > Methanobacteriota > Halobacteria > Halobacteriales > Haloarculaceae > Haloarcula > Haloarcula sp. CGMCC 1.6347. The sequence goes on along the minus strand of NZ_JAYMGX010000002.1, from coordinate 1,023,813 downwards.
CCGCCTCGTCCGGGTACCCGAGGTGCAGCTTCGTCATGAACCGGTCGAGCTCGGCCATCGGCAGGTCGTAGGCCCGGTTCTGCTCGACCGTGTTCTGCGTGGCGATCACGGTAAAGGGCTGTGGCACGGGATGTGTGGTCCCGTCGACGGACACCTGCTGTTCTTCCATCGCCTCAAGCAGCGCCGACTGCGTCTTCGGCGGTGCACGGTTGATCTCGTCGCCGAGGACGACGTTGGCGAAGATCGGGCCGGGTCGGAACTCGAACTCCTGTGTCTTCTGGTTGTAGACGTTGACGCCAGTCACGTCGGTCGGGAGGAGATCCGGCGTGAACTGGATTCGCTTGAACTCGCCGTCGAAGGAAGCCGCGACGGAGCGGGCCAGCATCGTCTTGCCGACGCCGGGAACGTCCTCAAGTAGAATGTGTCCGCGGCCGAGCACCGCCGTCACGATGTGCTCGATTGCGTCGTGTTGCCCGACGATGACCTGCTCGACGTTTTCGATCACCTGATTGGCGACGCGTGTGGCGTCGCGGAGGGGACTGTCCGACTGTTGACTGCGTGAGGTGTCAGTGTCTGTCATAGTCGCGATCTCGTGGGACGACGCCTTGGCACGGGGACTGGTGAGATAGTTTGCCCTGTCGACCAGTAAGTGTCTTGTGTGGGTGCCACATCCTCCGGGCCGTTCAGTTGTAGCCCTGTCTACGGCGTGAGCGTATGTAACTCTGTGGATGAGTGAGAACAACACACATCCGATTTACGGCCGGTAGCGGGGTTCACCAGCACTTGCAGGCCCCACAGACGAGGAGTCCGTCCTGTGTCCACCGGCGCTCGACGACCTCGCCACACTCGTCACACGCCGCTCCCTCGGGCGACCACGCGTACGTCGTCACGGCCGGGTCGACCGCGTCAGTCGAGGCTCCGGAATCGGGGGCTTCGCTCTCCGTCTCTGTAGTATCGTCTCCCGCAGAAATACCGTTGTCCCCCTCGTCCTCGCTCTCGCTGCTATCGTCGAGAAAGTCCTCCAGCGAGGCGTCTTTGGCCATACACCCTGGTTTTGGTTGCGGTCACAAAATACCCTGTCGGTCGTTCCGACGCCGTGCGCTGCTGCCTGCCTCGTTATTCGGTGGCGACGCCGACGGTCAGCAACGTCCCCAGTTCGCGGTAACGCTCGACCATCGCCTCGCGGGTCTCGAACTCGTCCGTGGGGAACCCATCCGCCGGCGGAATCTCCACCTCGCGGTCGGGGATTGTGTCCTGCGACGCAACGGCCAGACCGGCCTCGCGGAAGGCCTCGCGGTACTCCGGGCCGCTCCAGCGGGTCATCTCGATGTCGATGAACTCCTGCCACTCGTGGGAGTGGACGTTCTCCTCGTAGTAGTTCACCGCGATGTGGGCGGTCCCGCCCGGTCGCAGCACTCGCGCGATTTCTTCGAGGGTGTGTGGCGGGTCGCTGGCGTAGTAGAACGCTTCCATCGAGAAGACGTGGTCGATACTGTCGGTCGCAAACGGCAGCGCGTCGAAGTCGCCGCGCAGGAACCCGATGCCGTCGTCGTCCGTGTACTCGCGGGCGTTCCGGAGCATCTCCGGCGACCCGTCGAGGCCATAGCAGGGACCGGCGTCGTTGGTGTCACGGAGCGCACGGAGTGCGTAGCCCGAGCCCGTTCCGAGGTCGAGCACCGTGTCGCCCGGTTCGACCGGCATCCGGGCGAGGACGTGCTTGGCGGTGTGCCAGTGCCGGTCTTCCATCCCTCTGTCTTTGCCTTCGGCCGCCCACGCGTCGAATTCCTCGCGAACGCTCATACGTCCCTCCAGCAGTTCTGGCCTCAAAATGCCCGCTATTTCTGCCTGCCGGAAACAGGTACCCCGCCGGCCGCTCAAAGGCTGTATTGTCGACCGCTAGCGCCCGTCTCTCCTGTCCACCGATACCCGTACTCGTCTGCTAATGGACATCTCAGCCCACTTCTGTACACAAAATATCAGATGGGGAATAAGTCAATCGGCGTCCTGCGACACAGCATGCGCTCGTACAAGGCCAAATCGGTAACCTCGATACAGCTTCCGCCCCGTGAGCGACGCGAGACAGCGCTCGCCGAGGCCGGGCACAACGTCTTCAACCTCGCTGCAGAAGACGTCTTTATCGACTTGCTGACTGACTCGGGGACTGGCGCGATGAGCGACGACCAGTGGGCGGACGTGGTCCGCGGGGACGAGGCGTACGCCGGTTCGCGCTCGTTCAAACGCTTCCGTGAGACGGTCGCTGACGTGATGGGGTTCGACCGCGTGGTGCCGACACATCAGGGCCGCGGCGCGGAGAACGTCCTGTTCGGGGCGCTACTGGACGAGGGTGATGTCGTACTCAACAACACGCATTTTGACACCACCCGCGCACACGTAACGAATCAAGGCGCTACTGCAGTCGACTGCCCGGCAGAGACGGACCTGACCACTGATAGCGTCGGGACGTTTGCCGGCAACTTCGCCACAGAGCGAGGGTGGGACGCTGTCGAGGAGTACGGGCAGGACGCCGTCTCGGCTGTCGTCCTGACGATCACGAACAACTCCGCCGCCGGCCAGCCAGTGTCGATGGCGAACATCCGCGAGACGGCCGCCTTCGCCACGGAAATCGACGCAACGTTCGTCATTGACGCCTGTCGGTTCGCCGAAAACGCACAGTTCATCAAGCAACGGGACCCCGAATACGCCGACACGCCCCTCAGTGAGATCGCTCGCGAGCAGTTACGCCCCGCGGACGCAATCACGATGAGCGGGAAAAAGGATGCCCTCGCAAACATCGGCGGGTTCACGGCCGTCCGCGACACTTCCCTGTTCGAACAGTGCAAACAGCGCGCGATCCTCTACGAAGGGTTCCCGACATACGGCGGTCTCGCGGGTCGTGACCTCGAAGCGATGGCCACCGGTCTGCGGGAAGCGGTCCAACCGCCGTACGTCGCCGAGCGGATCGAACAAGTCGCGACCCTCGGCGACCTCCTGCGTGAGCGCGATATCCCGATCGTCACGCCGACCGGCGGCCACGCCGTCTACATCGATGCGGCCGCCCTGCTCCCGGACATCCCCGCCGACCAGTTCCCCGGGCAGCGGCTCGTCTGCGAACTCTACCGCGAAGGCGGCGTCCGGACAGTCGAACTCGGCTCGTTTGCGTTCCCCGGGACCGACCGCCCGGAACTCGTTCGGCTCGCCCTTCCTCGCCGGACGTACTGGCGAGAACACCTCGAACACATCGCGGAGACCGCTGCTCGCGTTCGCGACCGTCGCGACGAGTACACCGGCCTGAAAATCGTCTGGGAGCCACCGATGGAAGAACTCAGACACTTCTCAGCGGAACTCGAGCCCGCCGCGTAGGTTCGTCCGCCCGTGGCCTCGGACGACAGCGACCCACGAGCAACCACGTTGTGGCCGGGAACGCAAACACAAAGTAGGGCCACGCTAACGTTCAGGTAATGCAAGGACTGCTGTCGGAACTGCTCCAGAGCGTCATCGACATGCCCGGCTGGTTCATCGACGTGGCACTGAACGACCCGCTGGCGGCACTCATGCTCGCCGTCGGTGCCGTCATCACGACCGTCTCGGTCGTCTTCTTCGGGTACCTGTCGCTGGGGGCCGTGCTGTCGCTGTTCAGTGGCTCCGGCGGTCGAGGACCGCCCCAAGCAAATCGATAGCTGTCTCGACGTCCGGCCCGAGCGGTGACGCGAACACGATACTGTCAGCATACTCTTCTAGCTCCGCCGTGCGCTCAGCGACTGTCTCCGGCGTTCCGGCGATACAGAACGCGTCGAGCATCGGTTCAGTCACCGCCTCGAACGCGGTCGGGAACTCGCCGGCCGAAATTGCCTGCCCAATCTCCTCGGCGGCGTCGTGGTCGATGCCGTGGCGGTCGAGCACCGGCGGCGGCGACCCCGCGGCGACGAACGCGACCGGCGGTCGGGCGGCCTCCCGCGCCTCGGCCTCGTCCTCGGCGACCGAGACGCTGGCGTAGGCCGCGAGGTCGAACTCGCCGTACTCCTCGGGCCGTTCGTCGGCCATCTCTTCTACTTGCTCGCGTGCCCACGCGAGGTCCTTTGGATGCGCTCCGTTGTACAGTGTGCCGTCGGCGTGCTTCGCCGCCATCCGGGTCATGTGTGGCCCCTGCGCGCCGACGTACACCGGAATCTCGCCGACCTCGTAGTTCAGCCCGGCGTCGACCGCCTCGAAGGTACCGTCGTGGTCGACACGTTCACCGTCCCAGAGCTTCCGGGCGGTCGTGAACGTCTCAAGCACGCGGCGCAGGGCGTCGTCGTGGTCGAAACCGAGGTTGCTGAGCGTCGATTTATCCCCCGGCCCGATACCGAAGACGGCCCGGCCGTCGCTCAGTTCCTCCAGCGTCGCGGCCCGCGAGGCAAGCGTCACCGGATGTGTCTCGTAGGGATTAGCGATGCCGGGACCGAGCAACACGTCGTCGGTCCGCTCGGCCATCGCCGACAGCGACATGAACTGGTCGCGGTTGTTGTAGTGATGGCTGGCGAAGACGCCGTCGAGTCCGTTTGATTCGGCCTGTGCTGCGAAGGAGGCGAGCTGATCGACCGGGTGTTCCGGGGTGAGTTCAATCGCGTACATGAGACCAGTCTCTGAGTGCTTGTCTGACTACGTCCTTCTCCGGGTCGCGGAACAGTTGCTCGCTGCCCGCGTGGTCGCCGAAGTCGAAATCGCGGACGACTGCGGCGGGCGTCCCGCCGTCGCCTTCGCCGGTGACGAGGTTGGCCGCGGCGGCGAGTTCGTCGACGACGGCCTGGACGGTGGCTTCGAGTTCGCGGCCGTCACGGTCGTGTTCGCCCCGCCAGTCCCGAGAGGCAGGGAGCCCGGCCCAGCCCAGCGCGACCCCGCGCTGACCGAGTCGGAACGGCCGGCCCGACGTGTCGGTGACGATAACGCTGGGTTCGACGCCCGCTTGTTCGCGGATACCATCGCGGATCGCTTCGGCCTCCGCCGTCGGGTCCTCGGGGAGCAAGAGGAGGTCCGCGCCGGGCACGTTCGAGCGGTCGATGCCCGCGTTGACGGTGATATGCCCGAACTCCGTCACGCCGAGGATGAAGGGGGCTTCGACCAGCACCTCAGTACACTCATCGAGAATCGCCTGTGCCATTCGAGGGTCTTTCTCCTCACCGGCGATGTCCTCGATGGTCGCCGCGATGCGCTCGGCGCGCTCGCCTGGCTCGTACGACGACAGCGACCGGCCGCGTCCGTTGGCCTTGGAAACGATGGTGCTGGCGACACAGACCACGTCGTCGTCCCGGAGGTCGGCCCGCTCGACGAGCAGTTCGGTCACGTCGTTGCCGGGGCGGACCTCGGGCAACCCCTCGACCGCGAACACTTCCATACCGCCTCTGCGGTCCCTGCGGGAAAAAGACCCGCGTTCGCTGCAAAGCCGGCCAACAGCGGCAACGGCTGCCGCCATCTCTCGGTGGCCGCTCACAGTGTCCCGCGCCTGCCGCGTTGTGCTACAGTTCGTGCTTGGCCACGTCGAGCGTCCCGTCCTCGACCGCCGCCGTCAGCATCGTCGGTCGGCTGGCCGGCGATGCCCCCGTGACGCTACCGGGATTCAGGAGTCGTACTCCCTCGTAGACAGTGTCCGTCAGTTCGTGCGTGTGGCCGGCGACGCCGACGGCGCTGCTGTCGGCCGCTTCCCGAACCGCTCTCGCGACGCGGTCCGCCCAGCCCCGCGGCGACCCGGTGCCGTGTGTCACGACGAACGTGACGCCGCCGAGTTCGACTGTCGCCCGGTCCGGCAACCCGATCTGCGGATCGATGTTGCCCGAGACGGCGGTCAGCCCCGTCGCCATGTGGCGGATGTCAGCGAGCGCCCCCTTGCTGTCGAAGTCACCGGCGTGGATGACGTGGTCGGCGACCTCGATGCGTTCCCGGAACGACGGCGGGATTTCGTGTTCCCGGGAGGGGATGTGCGAATCGCTGATGAGAGCGACATCCATACCGACCCATCACGCCGGCGTTCGAAAAGGGTTACTGCCACGGAAACGGGTGCCGACTGGTCGTCCCGTCGGCGCTACTCCGCGGCCGCAAACACGTCCCGCAGGCCGTCCAACTGCTCGACCAGTCGGTCGATGCCGTCGTTGATCGTTGCGACCCGCTCGTCGATGTTGTCTACCGGAATCGCTCCCTGCGGCGTCGGCTCGATGAGTTCGTCGTCTTCCAGCATCCGTAGCGAGTACCGCACCTTGTGTTTCGGGACCCCTGTCTCCTCGGCGAGCCGAACGATACCGATCGGCCCGTTCTCGATGACGGCTTCGAGGATCGACAGGTCCCGCCCCTCCTTCTCGACCTGATCTTCCAGTCGGTCCATTCCCATAGCAAATCGTATCTGTGCATTTAGGGCCGTGACACATAAACGCCTCAGTTGCGGCACTGCGACGCGGGTTGTCCCTCTGTACCGCTCTCTGCCTATGTGAACCGTCAGTCGCTACTCGTCCGAGACCGGCGTCCGGCGAAGCTCGTCGAGCTGGTCCCGGAGCTTGCTCAGCTCCGTCTCCAACTCTTCGCGGCGGTCGATGAGCGCACTTAGCTCCTCCGTGTTGACCGAGTAGTCGTTGTCCATCGCCACGTCCAGCGCGTCGGTCGTCGCGCTCGTGAGGTCGGACGCCACCCGCAACACCTCACTCGGCGTTCCACGGGACTCGTACAGCTCCTGCTCGCCCGACAGCGGGCTGTAGGTCACCATCGGCGACTCGACGCCGCGGTGGTAGCTCACCGCGTAGCTCGTGTCCGTCACCGGATTGAGGCGGTCGTCCGCCCGCTCCGTTCGGACGATGTTGAACGGCTCGGCCAGCGCGGGAAACGTGTCGGCGAGGTCCCGAAGCCGGTCCGCGGCGGTCACGTCCAGCTGCGCCTCCACGTCGCCGAAGAACTGCCGCGAGTTGGTGAGGCTAAAGGCCACGGTGTAAAACACCGACTCGTCGCTGTCGGCCAGATTGCGAACGCGGTCGCGGACCTCCTCGTGACGGCCCTCGATAGTGAGCTTCTCCAGTTCCTCAAGCAGCGCCCGGACGCCCTCCTCGCGTTCGAGGAACGCCTCGACGATTGCGCCGGGCATTTCCTCGCCATCCACGTCCTCCATGGCCCCTCTTTTGCGGGGCCTCGTAAACAGTTTGTCGCTGGCAGCCGCTAATCGGCACGCCTTACAACCAACACAAAACATATGCCGCACCGCGTGAAGTGATAGCACGTCCGGCCCGGTGGACGGACACTATGACAGGCCAAGGGGGCACTTCCCCGGACGTCTGCTATTGTGCCGCGCGTGTGGTATCAGTATATGCCGTTTTATCGACCAGTAGGCGGTGTTTACTGTCTGCTGAAGAGTCAGCAAAACGTGCCCGGAGGGGAGTGAGCGCCCGGAGCGGGATTTGAACCGGAGCAAGACTCGCGGTGCTCGTCTTGCGTGATTCAAATCCGCTCGTTACGGATTCCCGACTCGCGGATTTGTTCGTCGGAAAAGTACGCCCGGAGCGGGATTTGAACCCGCGTCACGACCGTGACAGGGTCGTATGATGGGCCACTACACCATCCGGGCAGCCTACGAGCACATACTGCACGGTACTCGTCAGTTAGGTCGCAATAGGAACGCCCGGAGCGGGATTTGAACCCGCGTCACGACCGTGACAGGGTCGTATGATGGGCCACTACACCATCCGGGCCTTCGTTGCATTTCTTCGTACCTTGGTGTCGGTATTAAGACTTTCCAAAGAAACCCGCCCCGTGATGAGTGCACATGACGGGACCCAAAGTTCTATGTCCGCTCTGCTTCATGTGGGTGGTAGGAGCAACCACGCCCGCAGTCCGTGAGGGTGGGCGGGTCCGGTAGCCACAGCAGAGCGACTTGGTAAGTGTTATATGCGCCCCGACAGTACGGCCCTGTAGTATCTCGTGACAGCCACCTTCTCCAGCAGCAGGCCAAACGCACACGCACACACATGGTAGATGTAAGTCAACACGACCTCGTCCCAGACCACAGTGTCGTCGACGAGGACGACCTCGAAGCAGTACTCACGGAGTATGAAATCAAGAAAACGGACCTTCCGAAGATCAAGCGCACCGACAAGGCGCTGCCCGATGACGCCGAAGTCGGTGACGTGGTTCGGATCGTCCGCGACTCCAGAACGACGGACGAAGCCGTCGTGTATCGACTGGTGGTAGAATAATGGACACACAAGATCGCCGCGCTATATCGCGTGAATATTTCGCCAAGGAACGGCTCGCCGAACACCACTTCCGCTCGTTCAACGCCTTCCTCGATAGAGGGATGCAGCAGGTCGTCGACGAGAAAGAGACCATCGAGACCGATATCGGTGACAAGGAAGGGCAGGAACCGGTGTGGGTCGAACTCGGCGACGTCCGCGTCGTCACCCCACGGGTTCGTGAGGCCGACGGCAGCGAGGAACTGCTGTACCCGCAGGAGGCCCGCCTCCGCAACATCACCTACTCCGCGCCGGTGTTCATGGAGATGGCCATCGTCCGCGGTGGCGAGGAGGAGCCGGAGGAAGTCGTCGACCGGACCGAGACCAAGATCGGGCGAATGCCCATCATGGTCGGGTCGAACAAGTGCAACATCGCGGGCTTCACCGACGAGGAGCTCATCGACATCGGCGAGGACCCCGCAGACCCCGGTGGCTACTTCTGTGTCAACGGCTCCGAGCGGGTGCTGATGACCAGCGAGGACCTCGCCCCGAACAAGATTCTGGCCGAGTATGACACCAAGTACGGCGACGAGGTGCAGGTCGCCAAGACGTTCTCCCAGCGCCGCGGGTACCGCGCCCTGGTGCTGTGTGAACGAACGCGGGACGGACTGCTGGAAGTCTCGTTCCCGTCCGTCTCTGGCAGCATCGACTTCGTCACGCTGGTCCGCGCGCTGGGGCTGGAATCGGACGAGGAGATCGTCCACCGCGTCAGCGAGGACCCGGAAATCGTGAAGTTCATGCTGGAGAACCTGGAGGAGGCCGAGGTCCAGACGACCGAGGAAGCCATCGAGACGCTGGGCAAGCGTGTCGCCTCCGGGCAGGGCAAGAACTACCAGCTCAAGCGGGCCAACTACGTCATCGACCGCTATCTCCTCCCGCATCTGCACGAGGAAGGCGTCGAGGAAGAGGAGGTCCGCATCAACAAGGCGTTCTACCTCTGCCGGATGGCCGAGGCGTGTTTCGAACTGGCACTGGGCCGTCGCGAATCCGACGACAAGGACCACTACGCCAACAAGCGGCTGAAGGTCAGCGGCGACCTGATGACCGACCTGTTCCGGACGGCGCTGAACAAGCTCGCCCGGGACGTGAAGTACCAGCTCGAACGGGCCAACATGCGGAACCGTCAGCTCTCCGTTTCGACGGTCGTTCGCTCGGACGTGCTGACCGAGCGACTCGAACACCCGATCGCGACGGGGAACTGGGTCGGCGGCCGCTCCGGCGTGAGCCAGCTGGTCGACCGGACCGACTTCATGGGGGTGCTGTCACACCTCCGGCGACTGCGTTCACCGCTCAGTCGCTCTCAGCCCCACTTCGAGGCACGGGACCTGCACGCGACCCAGTGGGGTCGCATCTGTCCCTCCGAGACGCCTGAAGGCCCCAACTGTGGGCTGGTGAAGAACTTCGCCCAGGCGATGGAGCTGTCACAGGACGTGTCGGACCCGCAGGGTCTCAAACAGGAACTCGCAGAGATGGGGGTCCAGGGCATCCCCGGTATCGAGTCGATAGAACAGCAGCCCGCGGACGATTAATATGAGTCAGGGACGCGAAGCCAAAGTATACGTAAACGGTAGTCTGGTCGGGACACATCCCGACCCGGAACAGCTCGCAGAACAGGTACGACAGGCGCGACGACGGGGGGACGTCTCCCAGATGGTCAACGTCTCGGTCAAGAACCGGACCGGTGAGGTCATCATCAACGCCGACGCCGGCCGTGCCCGCCGCCCGCTGCTGGTCGTCGAGGACGGCGAGCCGCTGATGACCGACGAGGAGGTCGAGCAGGTCAAAGAGGGCGAGCTCGAATTCGAGGAACTCGTCGAGCGTGGCCTCGTCGAGTTCATCGACGCTGAGGAGGAAGAGGACATCCTCGTCGGCGTCGACGAGGACGAACTCACGGAGAAGCACACGCACCTGGAAGTCGACCCGCAGCTGATGTTCGGTATCGGTGCCGGGATGATTCCGTACCCCGAACACAACGCCTCGCCCCGGATTACGATGGGGTCGGGGATGATTAAACAGTCGCTGGGCCTGCCGTCGGCGAACTACCGCATTCGCCCGGACACGCGCCAGCACTTGCTGCACTACCCGCAGCTCTCGATGGTCAAGACCCAGACCACCGAGCAGATCGGCTACGACGACCGCCCCGCGGCGCAGAACTTCGTCGTCGCCGTGATGAGCTACGAGGGGTTCAACATCGAGGACGCGCTGGTGATGAACCAGGGGTCGGTCGACCGCGCGCTCGCCCGCTCGCACTTCTTCCGCACCTACGAGGGCGAGGAACGGCGCTACCCCGGCGGTCAGGAGGACCGCTTCGAGATTCCCGACGACGAGGTCCGCGGCGCACGCGGTGAGGAAGCGTACACGCACCTCGACGACGACGGTCTCGTGAACCCCGAGACGAAGGTCGGCGAGAACGCCGTCCTGCTGGGCAAGACGAGCCCGCCCCGGTTCCTCGAAGAGCCGGACGACATGGGCGGCCTCTCACCCCAGAAACGCCGGGAGACGAGCGTCACGATGCGCTCGGGCGAATCCGGCGTCGTGGACACGGTCACGCTGATGGAAGGCGAGGACGGCTCGAAGCTCTCGAAGGTCTCCGTTCGTGACGAACGCATCCCCGAACTCGGGGACAAGTTCGCCTCGCGGCACGGCCAGAAGGGTGTCGTCGGCCACATCGCCCCGCAGGAGGACATGCCCTTCACCGAGGAGGGCGTCGTCCCGGACCTCATCATCAATCCGCATGCGCTGCCGTCGCGGATGACCGTCGGCCACATCCTGGAGATGATCGGCGGGAAGGTCGGCGCGCTCGAAGGCCGGCGCGTCGACGGCACTGCTTTCACTGGCGAGGACGAGGAGGAACTCCGGGGCTCGCTTGAAGAGCACGGCTTCGACTCCAGCGGCAAGGAGACGATGTACTCCGGTGTCACCGGCGAGAAGATCGACGCGGAGATCTTCGTCGGCGACATTTTCTACCAGAAGCTGTACCACATGGTCTCGAACAAGCTGCACGCCCGCTCGCGCGGGCCGGTGCAGGTACTCACCCGCCAGCCCACTGAGGGGCGCGCCCGCGAAGGTGGCCTGCGTGTGGGTGAGATGGAGCGGGACGTGCTCATCGGGCACGGCGCGGCGATGGCGCTCAAGGAGCGCCTGCTCGATGAGTCCGACCGCGAGTGGATCAACGTCTGCGGGCAGTGTGGGATGACCGCCGTCGAGAACGTCGAACAACGGCGCATCTACTGTCCGAACTGCGAGGAGGAGACCGACATCCACGAGGTCGAGATGTCCTACGCGTTCAAGCTCCTGCTCGACGAGATGAAGGCGCTCGGTATCGCGCCGCGGATCGAACTGGAGGACGCAGTATGAGCTCACAACAGACACCCCAGGAAATCGGTCAGCTCAGTTTCGGGCTGATGGACCCCGAGGAGTACCGCGAGATGTCGGCCACGAAAGTGATTACGGCCGACACGTACGACGACGACGGTTTCCCCATCGACATGGGGCTCATGGACCCACGGCTCGGAGTTATCGACCCCGGCCTGGAGTGCAAGACCTGCGGGAAACACAGCGGGTCGTGTAACGGCCACTTCGGCCACATCGAACTCGCTGCACCCGTCATCCACGTCGGCTTCGCGAAGCTCATCCGCCGGCTCCTGCGCGGGACCTGCCGGGAGTGCTCCCGGCTCTGTCTCGACGAGCACGAGCGCGAGGAGTTCGCCGACCGACTGACACGGACCCAGGACCTCGGTCGCGACCTCAACGACGTGACCAAGGCCGCCATCCGGCAGGCCCGCAAGAAGGACCGCTGTCCGTTCTGTGGCGAGAAGCAGTACGACATCAAACACGAGAAGCCGACCACGTACTACGAGGTCCAGGACGTGCTGGCTTCGGACTACCCCGAGCGGATCGCCGCCGCGATGGAGGAGTCCGAGGACCCGATTTCGCCCATCGAGCTCTCCGAGGAGACCGGCATCGACAGCAGCCGTGTTCAGGAGATTCTCAGCGGCGAGTTCCGCCCGCGTCAGGAGGACCGCCGCGCCCTAGAGAAGGCGCTGTCGGTCGACCTGACCGAGGAGGACATGAACAAGCTGATGCCAAGCGACATCCGGGACTGGTTCGAGGACATCCCGGACGAGGACATCGAAGTGCTGGGGATGAAACCGGCCCGCTCCCGCCCGGAGTGGATGATTCTGACGGTGCTGCCGGTGCCGCCGGTGACGGCACGGCCCTCGATTACGCTGGACAACGGCCAGCGCTCCGAGGACGACCTCACCCACAAGCTCGTGGACATCATCCGCATCAACCAGCGGTTCATGGAGAACCGCGAGGCGGGTGCGCCACAGTTGATTATCGAGGACCTCTGGGAACTGCTGCAGTACCACGTCACCACGTTCATGGACAACGAGATTTCGGGGACGCCGCCGGCGCGACACCGCTCCGGCCGCCCGCTGAAGACCCTCTCTCAGCGCCTGAAAGGCAAGGAGGGCCGCTTCCGTGGCTCGCTGTCCGGGAAGCGCGTGAACTTCTCCGCTCGTACCGTCATCTCGCCGGACCCGACGCTCTCGCTGAACGAGGTCGGCGTGCCGGACCGGGTCGCCAAGGAGATGACCCAGACGATGAACGTCACCGAGCGCAATCTCGAAGAGGCCCGCCGGTACGTCTCCAACGGGCCGGAAGCCCACCCCGGCGCGAACTACGTCAAGCGGCCGGACGGCCGCCGGCTGAAGGTGACCGAGAAGAACTGCGAGGAACTCGCGGAGAAGGTCGAAGCGGAGTGGGAAGTGTCCCGCCACCTTGTCGACGGCGACATCATCATCTTCAACCGCCAGCCGTCGCTGCACCGGATGTCCATCATGGCCCACGAGGTCGTCGTGATGCCGTACAAGACGTTCCGGCTGAACACGACGGTCTGTCCGCCGTACAACGCTGACTTCGACGGGGACGAGATGAACATGCACGCCCTCCAGAACGAGGAGGCCCGGGCCGAGGCCCGCGTCCTCATGCGCGTGCAGGAACAGATGCTCTCCCCGCGCTTCGGCGAGAACATCATCGGTGCGATTCAGGACCACATCAGCGGGACCTACCTGCTGACCCACACCAATCCGAAATTCAACGAGACGCAGGCGCTGGACCTGCTTCGGGCGACGCGCATCGACGAACTGCCCGAGGCCGACGGCGTCGACGAGGACGGCGAGGAGTACTGGACCGGCCGGTCGCTGTTCTCGGAACTGCTGCCGGACGACCTGAACCTGGAGTTCACGTCCTCCGCCGGCGACACCGTCGTCGTCGAGGACGGCCAGATGACCGGCGGCACCATCGACGAGGACGCCGTCGGGGCCTTCGGCGGCGAAATCGTCGACACCATCGCCAAGGACTACTCGCGGACCCGTGCCCGGATTCTCGTCAACGAGGTCTCGGCGCTGGCGATGCGGTCGATCATGCACTTCGGGTTCTCTATCAGCATCGACGACGAGTCCATCCCGCGTGAGGCGGAAGAGCAGATCAACGACGCCATCGACAGCGCGTACGACCGCGTCGAGGAACTCATCGAGACCTACGACCGCGGCGAACTCGAATCGCTGCCCGGTCGGACCGTCGACGAGACGCTGGAGATGAAGATCATGCAGACGCTGGGCAAGGCGCGTGACTCCGCCGGTGACATCGCCGAGGACCACTTCGGCGAGGACAACCCGGCCGTCATCATGGCCGAGTCCGGTGCGCGTGGGTCGATGCTGAACCTGACCCAGATGGCCGGCTGTGTCGGCCAGCAGGCAGTCCGTGGCGAGCGGATCAACCGCGGCTACGAGAACCGAACCCTCTCGCACTTCGAGGAGAACGACCTCTCGGCGGACGCCCACGGCTTCGTGGAGGCGTCCTACCGCTCCGGGCTCGGCCCGAAGGAGTTCTTCTTCCACGCGATGGGTGGCCGCGAGGGGCTGGTCGACACGGCCGTCCGGACATCGAAGTCCGGGTACCTGCAGCGCCGGCTCATCAACGCCCTGTCCGAACTCGAAACGCAGTACGACGGGACCGTCCGGGACACAAGCGACACCATCGTTCAGTTCGAGTTCGGCGAGGACGGCACGTCGCCGGTCGACGTCTCCTCTAATCAGGAGGGTGACGCCGTCGACGTCGAGCAGATCGCAGACAGCGTCCTCGACGAGGAGTTCGAGAGCGAGAAGCAGAAAGAGAGCTTCCTCGGCACGCGGACCGAGCGGACCAACCTCTCGGAGCACGCGGACGACTGGTGGATGGCCGAGGGTGACGACTAACAATGACAGCACACGACGTATCAGCAGACATCGAGGCCGTCGTCGAGGACACTGAGCTGCCGCGACGGCTGAAAAACGAGGTGTACAGCACCGTTGAGGAACGGGGCGTCGGCGTCGACGATGCCGACCGTATCGCCAAGGCCGTCGAGTCCCGCTACCTCGACACGCGCGTCGACCCGCTGGACCCGGTCGGGACCGTCTCGGCCCAGTCTATCGGCGAACCGGGAACGCAGATGACGATGAACACGTTCCACTACGCGGGGGTCGCCGAGATCGACGTGACCCAGGGCCTGCCGCGGCTCATTGAGCTGGTAGACGCCCGGAAGACCCCGGACACGCCGATGATGACGGTCCACCTCGACGAGGAGTACGCGGACGACCGCGAGCGCGCTCATGAGGTCGTCTGGAAGATCGAGGCGACGCGCATCCTCGCGCTGGGTGACATCTCGACGAACGTCGCGGACATGCTCGTCGAGATCGACCTCAACGAGGACACCCTGCTGGAGCGGTGGCCGACGGTCAACGACACGGACGCCATCGCCGAGGAGATCGCCGAAACCATCGAGTCGAACCTCGGCGTCTCGACCCGGCAGGCCGGCACCGTCATCGAGTTCGGTCCGGAGGAACCCAGCTACCGCGACCTGCTGCAACTGGTCGAGGAGCTCCGGGAGATAGTCTTCAAGGGTATCGAGGAGATCACCCGCGTCGTCATCCGCAAGGAGGAGACCGACAACGGCGAGGAGTTCGTCCTCTACACCGAAGGATCGGACTTCGGCGAAGTGCTGGACATCGAAGGCGTCGACGCCTCCCGAACGACGTGTAACAACATCCACGAGATCTACCGGGAACTCGGCGTTGAAGCGGCCCGCGAGACGCTCATCAACGAGACGATGAACACGCTCGAAGAGCAGGGGCTCGACGACGTGAACGTCCGGCACCTGATGCTCGTAGCCGATATCATGACCAACGAGGGGACCATCGAGTCCATCGGCCGCCACGGTATCTCGGGGTCGAAAGACTCCGTGCTTGCCCGTGCAGCGTTCGAGGTGACAGTCAATCACTTGCTCGACGCCGCCATCCACGGCGAGGTCGACGAACTCGACGGCGTCACGGAGAACGTCATCGTCGGGAAGCCGATCAAGCTCGGCACCGGCGACGTCAACCTCCGGATGGGTACGACCCAGGACTGATGCGGGTCGAACTCTCGGACGAAGCGCGTCGACTGGTCGCCCTCTTCGAGGACGAAGCAGCCGTCACCGTCCGGGATTGCATCGTCGACGAAGACCACGACCAGGTGGTGTATCTGGTCAAGCGCGGGGAGATGGCCGACGCTATCGGCCCGGGCGGTCAGACGGTCGAGCGTGTCGAGGAGCGTCTCGGCCGCGAGGTCAAACTCGTCGAAGCCGCCGAGACGGCCGAGGACTTCGTGGCCAACGCGCTCGCGCCGGCCGCGGTGTACAACGTCACCGTCTCGGAGAACGACGACACCGTCGCCTACGTCGAAGTGGCACAGGAAGACCGCGGGGCCGCTATCGGTCGCGAAGGCCGAAACATCGACGCCGCCCGGCAACTGGCCAAGCGACACTTCGAAATCGACGGCATCGAACTGACCTGAGCGGGGTGATTTGAGCGGGTCCACGGACCCGCCTGCTCGGGCAGTCGATGTGGGGACGGACAGAAACCGCTTTTTTGATTGGTCGTGAACCGACTGCTATGCCTGCACTCCGGCGTCCAGACGGCGGCGACCTGCTGGCTCCGCTGACTATCGTCGGAATTTACCTGTATCACGCACACGTTCTGGGGAACCCCCCGTCCGGACTCGAAGGCGCGTTTATGCTCGCGCTGTTCGTGTTGGTGGGGGCCACGAGTCTCGTCGAGGGACTGCTCGCGTCACCGGCGTACCCGCTCGTCGGCGGCGGACTAACCGCGGTCTTTTATCTCGTCCGGTTCAGCCAGCGACAGGATATCGGCTCCGCGCTCGGCGTTTGTGCCGGGGTTCTTTTCGGTAGCTATGGCCTCTACCAATTGGTCACGTCGAGCGCCGAACCGAAACTGTAAGTGGCAGATGAAACAGGAGGCGACGCTCAGTCGTCGCCAGTGGCCGGGTCGTCCGTGCCGTGTTCGTACACGTCGGTATCGCTGTGCGTAGTGCCGCTGTCGACATCGAACGTCTGCAGGAGTTCGCTGAGGTCGCCGGCCTGATCCGAGAGGGACTCGATGCCGCCGGTGACTTCGTTGATCGTCGCGGTCTGTTCCTCCGCGGCGGCGGCGACGTTCTCGGCGCGGGACGCGGTTTCCTCGCTGATTGTCCCGACCTCGTCGGTCATCGCCACTGCTTCCTCCGTCGTCGCGGCCTGCTCGTCGGTGGCGTCGCTGATGGACTGGATGCCGTCGTTGACCTCCTCGACGCGGTCGACGATCTGTTCGAGGGACTTGATCGCGTCGTCGACAGTGTCGATACCGTCCGTGACGGAGTCGCCCATCTGCCTGATGTCGGTCACGGCGTCACCGGTGGTGTCCTGCACGTCCTCGATAACCGTCGAGACTTCTTCGGTGGCCTCGGTCGTTTCCTGGGCGAGGCCTTTGATCTCGTCGGCGACGACGGCGAACCCTTCGCCAGCTTCGCCGGCTCGGGCGGCCTCGATAGAGGCGTTCAGGGCGAGCATATTGGTCTGCTCGGCGATGTCGTCGATGAGATCGACGATGTCGCCTATCTGCTCCATCTCCTCGTCGAGGGACTCGACGCGGTCGATAGTCTCGTCGGCTCGCGTCTCGATGTCGTTCATCACCTCGATGGCCTCCGACGCACGCTCGCTACCGGTCTCACCGATTTCGGCGGCCTCGTTCGATGTGGTCGCGACTTCGTCGGCCTGTGCTGCGACCTCTTCGACCGTCGCGGAGAGGCCTGACATCTCGTCGACCGTCTCTTCGATGTTCTCGTACTGCGTCTCCGCGCCGTCGGCGATCTCCTGCACGGATTCGCTGACCTCCTCGCTGGCGTCACGGACCTCCGTGGCGCTCGCGGTGATCTGGTCGGCGGAGCCGTCGACGTCGTCAGCGAACTCCCGGATACGCATGACTGTCTGGCCGAGCTGGGCGAGCATATCGTTGAACGCGGCGGCGATGTCGGCCATCGCGTCGTTGTCCGTGTCGGTGTCGAGTCGCTGCGTGAGGTCGCCGTCGGCCGCTTTCCGCATCACGGCCGAGAACTCCTCGGCCTGCCGTTCGAGCGTTCCGGCCAACTCCTCAGCCTCCTCTTTGGACTCTTCGGCCTCTTGCTGGGCCTGTTCGAGGTCGCTGATGAACGATTCGAGGTTGCCGTGCATGCTCGATAGCGACGCCCCGAGTTGGCCGGGGATGTCCTCGTCGAGCACCGGGTCGTCGAACGCCTGTCTGGAGAGCGCGTCGGCCTGTGCGGCGACGGTGTCGAGATACGTCTTCATCTCGTAGAAGGCGTTCTGGACGTCGCCGATCTCGTCGAGGCGGTCAGACTGTTCGATGTCGGTGTCGAAGTTCCCCACCGCAAGGGCTTCCGCCTGTGTCGAGAGCCGTCTGAGCGACTGCATGATGCCGCGACCGACGAGGACGCCGATGAGGGCGAACCCGGCCAGTGAAACGCCGATGATGGCGACGAAGCTCCCCTGAATACTGTCACGTAACGCGAAGGCGGTCGATTTCGGGGCCTGCTTGACGACGATCCACGGCGTGTCATCGACGGACTCCGCGGCGAGCAGGTACGGCCCGCTCCGGGCCACGTCGCTTTCTCCCGCTGTGAGTGCGGTCAGGTTGGCGGAGACGTTGTACTGCGTCCCGATAGTCGAGGCGTCCTCGGCGAACTGGACCGTGCCGTCCTGTCGGATAATCCGCGTTTCACCGCCGTCGATGGAGTTGCGGAACTGGGCCGTCCGCGCGGTCACGTTGTGGACCACGACGACCAGTTTGTCGCTCCGGGCGACCGGGCTCGCGAAGGCGATGTACTTCCCCCCGTCATAAGTGTACACTGTCGACATATCGACCGAGTTCGACCCGGTGACCGAGAGGCCGCCACCTTCCCACTCGAAGTCGTCAGTTCGGAGCGACGTGTCGCGTCGGTCGCTCAGCGACGACTCCTCGATTTCCAGGGTCTCCTCGTTGACGTAGTGGATGGCATACACTGACTCCGGCTGGTAGAACGCTTGCCGCTGTAACGCGCCACGGATCATCGTTGGACTCCCCTCCTGAACGTCGGACAGCGTTGAGAGAGTTCGTGCGGCGTTTCGCTGGCTACGGACCCAGTCCGCTGTTGTCGTGGCCGTCTGGATGGTACCCGTCTGCAGTTCGTTCTCGCGCTGTTCAGTCAGTTCGTTTGCGACCGTCCGCTCCGCAGTGACGCTGACACCCGCAACGAGCAGGGCAATACAGAGAATGATGAGCGTCAACTTCCGGAGGTACGTTCGCCGGACGATGTCTGGGAGACGTTGTTCGAGTTTCATAGATACTACCCGCAGGTCTGTCTGAATAACTCAAGCGCCGGTACTAGAAACCATCTGCCCAGTTATCACACCTGATTCCATGTGGCCGGGCTATCTCCCGGCCTGGCGGACTGGGACCGGTGTCTGTGACTCCTGATACGTACACTGTCGGGTGTGACGAATTCCGCAGACCGATGCTAGTGGAGTCTCCCGAAATAGTCTCAGAAAACTCTGTGAAGCCTGAAATAATCGAAAATGGGTTCCCGAAGGACCGCCGGGAACTGCTTTGCGCGTCATACGCCGACTGAAACACCTTGTTACCCGTTTCTTTCCCGCTGTTGTGACCTCTCTTCGCGTTATCTAACGCAGGTCTGCACCTGATTTCCCCCGTCTATGGCACAGAACGCCACACACGGAAGCGCTACCGGCTGAGTCCGAAAGAGGAGTCTTAAGTACCTCCGAAAGGTACCAGTGCCTACTATGGCGAACGGCAAGTACGCCGCGCGCAAGCTCAAGAAGGACCGCCAGAAGCACCGGTGGTCCGACACTGACTACGCGCGTCGCGAACGCGGCCTGGGCAAGAAGTCCGACCCGCTCGAGGGTGCGCCCCAGGGACGAGGTATCGTACTGGAGAAAGTCGGAATCGAGGCCAAGCAGCCTAACTCCGCGATCCGGAAATGTGTCCGCGTCCAGCTCATCAAGAACGGTAAGCAGGTCACCGCGTTCTGTCCCGGTGACGGCGCTATCTCTTTCATCGACGAGCACGACGAGGTCACGATTGCGGGTATCGGCGGGGCGAAGGGCCGCGCGATGGGCGACCTCTCCGGTGTCAACTACAAGGTCGAGAAGGTCAACGGCGTCTCTCTCATCGAACTCGTTCGCGGGAACGCGGAGAAACCGGTCCGATAACCATGAGTGCCGAAGACACACCCGAGGCTGACGCTGACGAGGCTGCGGAAAGCGAGCCGGAGACGGCCCGTGCGAAGCTGTTCGGCGAGTGGGAGATCACGGATATCGAGTACTCCGACCCCTCGACTGAGCGCTACATCACTGTCACGCCGATCGCCCACACGATGGGGCGACACGCGGACAAGCAGTTCAAGAAAAGCGAGATCAGCATCGTCGAGCGGCTCATCAACCGCCTGATGCAGACCGACGAGAACACGGGCAAGAAGCAGCTCGCGACCTCCATCGTCACTGAGGCGTTCGAAATCGTTCACGAGCGCACCGACGAGAACCCGATTCAGGTGCTCGTCAGCGCTGTCGAGAACAGCGCCCCGCGAGAGGAGACCGTCCGCCTGAAATACGGTGGTATCTCGGTCCCGAAGGCCGTCGACGTCGCGCCACAGCGCCGCGTCGACCAGGCCCTGAAGTTCATCGCAGAGGGCGTGTACGGTGGCTCGTTCAAGACCACCACGAGCGCCGCCGAGGCGCTCGCACAGCAGCTCATCGGCGCTGCTAACGACGACGTCCAGGCCTACGCGGTCAACCAGAAAGAAGAGAAAGAACGCGTCGCGGCCGCCGCTCGCTAACCCGGCTGTCTCCGACATCTTTATTCTTCTTTGCTCTGCAGTGAAATCTATGCGAAAACCGTGCCAGGACGGCGGGTCTCGTCGCCAGTATCTCGCCGCGCTCGCCGCCGCCGGGGCGACCGCGCTGGCCGGCTGTCGCGGTGAGTCCGGGACACAGGACGGTAGCTCGGACCCGACGCCGACAACCACAACGGCGGCAGACCCGGCTCGGGCGCTGGACCATTACGACGTATCCATTAGCCACGAGCGCAGCCAGTCACCCGACACCGACTGGGCGGCTCCGACCGCGTCGCCGACAGACGCGCCGCTCGCCACCGAACCGCTCATCGAGGACCTCGAAATCCCGTGGGACCTCTCGTTTGCCGCGGACGGAACGCTGTTTCTCACCGAGCGGGTCGGCCGCGTCCTCTCGTTTGTGGACGGCAGCGTCCGAACAGTCACCGAACCCGCAGCGGTCATCGACGCGGAATCGAGCGACGATGGCTGGTGGGTAACGGGCGGCGAGGGCGGCACGCTCGGCGTCGCCGCGCACCCGACTTACCCCGAGCCGCCGGTGGTGTACGTCTACTACACGACGACAACCGACGACGACGAGCGGGTCAACCGGGTCGTCGCCATGGACGTCTCGGCCGAGGACCCGGCCGCCACGGAGTCCGTCCTCGTCGACGACATTCCCGGAAGCAAGATACACAACGGCGGTCGGCTCACGTTCGGCCCCGAGAACTACCTCTGGATCACGACCGGCGACGCCGGGTCCGGCGAACTGGCCGCGGACACCGACTCGCTCGGTGGGAAAGTCCTCCGCGTGACGCCCGCGGGCGACCCCGCACCCGGAAACCCGGACCTCGGTGGTGACCCGCGGGTGTTCACCTACGGCCACCGGAACCCACAGGGGCTCGCGTGGCTTCCGGACGGCACTGTCGTAGCTTCCGAGCACGGCCCGACCGGCCGGGACGAACTCAACCGCCTCGTGGCTGGGGGGTACTACGGCTGGCCCGACACCCGCAAGCACGAGGAGTACGCCGACGCCGGCTCCGAGGTCCGCCGCCCGCTCGCAAACACGGGCAACGCCGGCGGCTGGGCTCCCTCCGGGTCGCTGTTCTACACCGGCGACGCCGTGCCGTCGCTGCGGAACCGACTGCTCACTGGCGGCCTGAAGGGCCAGAAACTCCTCGCAACGACGCTGACGCCGGCCGGTGGGGACCTGCCACCGGGTGACGACGCCGAGGTGTACGACGCCGACTGGACCGACGACGTCTACACCGCGACGACCCACTCCCTGCTGGCCGACGAACTCGGTCGGATTCGACACGTCGAGCAGGGGCCGGACGGCGGCCTCTACCTCGTTACGTCGAACCGCGACGGGCGGGCCGGCGACGGCTTCCCGCGGGAGCGCGACGACGTGCTCGCCCGCATCACGCCGGCCGAGTGACCAGCGCGGGCGGGCACCCGTTCCGTGAACCACTGGCTATATTTCGGTTGACGAGAGAGGGAGACCCATGGCAACAGAGCAATCCGTCGACCTCGTCGACGACGAGACTGTGGGCTTGTTCACGAAGGCGGTGCTGCTCGCGGCGCTGACCGCGGCGCTCGCACAGATATCTATCCCGCTTCCGGGACTGCCGGTGGTATTCTCATTGCAGCCGTTCGGGATGTTCTTCGCCGGACTGCTACTGGGACCGCTGTGGGGCGGCGTCGCGCTCCTGTTGTACCTGCTGGTCGGTATCGCCGGTGCGCCGGTGTTCTCGAACGCGAACGCGGGTATCGGGTATGTCATCGCCGGCCAGTCCGGCGGTTTCCTCGTCGGGTTCCTCGTCGGCGCGGTCGTCGCCGGCGCTATCGCACACCGAAGCATAGCGCCCAAACCGGTCGCTGATCTCTCTGTCCCGGTGCAGGTCGTCGCGCTCACCGCGGCGATCGCCGTCGTGTACGCTATCGGCATCCCGTGGATGTCGTTCGTTGCCGGCCTTCCGCTCACTCGTGCCACCGCTCTGATGGCTCCGTACATACCACTTGACCTCCTGAAGCTCGGTATCGCAGTAGCCATTGTGCAGGGCGGATATCTCGACGGTCGATGATAGCGGTCAGCGACCTGCGCTATCGGTACGGCGACGTCGACGTCCTCGACGGGCTCACGCTGTCGATACCCGACGGTCAGTACTGCCTGCTCGTCGGACCGAACGGGAGCGGCAAGACGACGCTCGTCCGGCATTTCAACGCCCTGCTGACGCCCGACGCCGGAACGGTCACCGTCGACGGGACGGACGTGACGGACGACCCCGTCGTCGCCCGGACACGCATCGGGATGGTGTTCCAGCACCCCTGCGACCAGTTCGTCGCGGCGACCGTGGCGGCTGACGTGGCCTTCGGTCCGGAGAACCTCGGCCTCGACAGGGACGAGATCGACCGCCGGGTCGAAACGGCACTCGACGCCGTCGACCTCGGGGGTGCCGCCGATAGCCGTATCGACGCGCTTTCCGGCGGCGAGCAGGCCCGCGTCGCCATCGCCGGGGCGCTTGCCATGGAACCGGACTACCTCGTGCTCGACGAACCGCTCGTCGGCCTCGACTGGCCGGCCAGGGAGTCGGTGCTCGACCACCTCGACGCGCTGGCCGCCGATGGAACGGGCATCATCGTCGTCACGCACGACCTCCGGGACCTCCACGAGCGGGCCGACCGCCTCGTCGCGCTGCAGGATGGGCAGGTCGTGCTCGATGCGTCGCCAGCCGAAGCACTTGATGCGCTCCCGGACCTCGGTATCCGCGACCCACGATGTTGAGCTACCGGCCCGGCTCGACGTTCGCGCATCGGCTGGACCCGCGGTCGAAGCTCCTGGTCCAGTTCGGGCTCGCCATCGCCGCGGTCGCACACCCCACGCTCCCGTGGCTCGTCGGGACGACCGCGTTCGCGCTGGGGACGCTCGCGGCGGCACGGCTCTCGCCGCTGGCCGTCCTGCGCTCCTACCGGGTCGTCCTCGCCGTGCTGGCGCTGGCACCGGTCGTCGCCGGCGTGGCGCTCGGCCCGCCGTGGTTTCGCGTCGACCCGGCGCTCCGTTCGGCCCTGCACGTCGGGCGCATCCTCCCGGTGTTGCTCGTCAGCGCTGCCTACCTCACGTCGACGCCGGTTCGGGACACGCGGGCGGCGGTCCAGCGTCTGATACCCGGAAAACCCGGCCAGATTCTCGGCATTGGGATGGCGCTCGTCGTCCGATTGTTCCCGCTGGTGCTCGCTGACGTTCGCGAGGTGCGCGACGCGATCCACGCCCGTGGTGGCGAGGCTCGCCCGCTACGGGACCGCGCTCGGCTGCTCGCCGTCCGGTCGCTAGAACGGACGCTCGACCGCTCGGACCGGCTCTCGGTCGCCCTGCGGGCCCGCTGTTTCGCGTGGAACCCGACACTTCCGCCGCTTGCCTTTGACCGACGCGACTACCCGGTGCTCGCCGTCGGCATCGCGCTGTCGGTGTCGCCGCTCGTGCCGGTTTAGCCGGTCGCCTGCGTGCGCCCGAGTACAACGGTGGATGGTGGTTTCGCTATTCTGTCACTCCACGATATCGACACCGGAAATCTCGAACCGTGCGCCGCCCTCGCTCCCCTCGTCGATAGTTACTGTCCAGTCGTGGGCGTCGGTGATCTCCGCGACGATCCAGAGCCCGAACCCCGTCCCGGCGTCTGACGTCGAGTAGCCGGTCTCGAACACGCGTGACCGCTCCGATTCGTCGATGCCATCGCCGTCGTCTTCGACGTAGAAGCCGTCGTCAAGTTCTCCAACGGTAACCGTCACGTCGTCGCTGCCGTGTTCCACGCTGTCGCCGGCCCCCGGCCGACTGCTTGTGGAGCCATGCTCCACACTGTTACTGAACAGGTTCTCGAGCAGTTGTTCCAATCGGCTCCTGTCAGCACGAACGACGGCGTCTGTCTCGACAGTGAGTTCGGCATCGTTGGTTTCGACGTTGTGCCAGCACTGTTCGGCCGTGTCCGTGAGCGCCACTACGCCGGCGTCAACCGCTGACTGCTCGTCGCGAGCGGCCGCGAGCAGGTCGTCGATGAGCGTCCGCATCCGCGCGAGCGCGTCGCTGGCGCTGTCGAGGTGTTCGCTGTTGTACTCCTGTTGGGCCAGTTCGATGCGTCCCTCGGCGACGGATAGTGGGTTCCTGAGGTCGTGGCTGACGATGCTCGTGAACTCTTCGAGACGTTCGTTCGTGTCCTCCAGTTCCTGCTCGCGGCGCTTGCGCTCGGTGATGTCACGGTCGATACCGATTGCCCGGACTGGCGTCCCGTCGCTGTCGGATTCGACGCGGCCCTTCGCCTCCATCCAGCGGACCTCGCCGTCACGGACGATTCGGAACTCGGCTTCGTACGTGCCGGTCTCG
The DNA here is from genome assembly GCF_037078395.1 of Haloarcula sp. CGMCC 1.6347. Classification (NCBI taxonomy): domain Archaea; kingdom Methanobacteriati; phylum Methanobacteriota; class Halobacteria; order Halobacteriales; family Haloarculaceae; genus Haloarcula; species Haloarcula sp. CGMCC 1.6347. Next base: position 998,958 of record NZ_JAYMGX010000002.1, on the reverse strand, counting down.
GTCGCCGATTCGATTCGGGCCGCAACTTCCGACTGGTCCTCGGGATGGACCAGCGGTAAAAACTCGTCCAGCGACTCGATGTCAGTGCCGTACAGCGTCTCGGACCCGGGGTAGTACGACAGGTCGCCGGACTCGAACTCGCGGTCCCAGACGACCGTATTAGTGGTCTCTAGCGCGATTTCCATCCGCTCGCGAGTCCCTTCCAGTTCGTGCTCTCGGAGCTTTCGGTCCGTGATATCCTGGACAGAGCCCCGGAGTTTGACAACGTCGCCGTTCTCGGTGACCGGTTCACACAGTGCGCGGACCCATCGGTCGTGGTCGTCGTCGCCGATACGCACCTCCATGTCGTATCCCTCTGCTGTTTCTATCGCCCGCTCGAACTCGGTCATGACCGTCTCCCTGTCGTCGGGGTGGTACAGGTCGACGATAGAGTCGACGCTCAGTTCGTCGTCCGGAGTCAGGCCGTGCAACCGGTAGAACTCGCTTGTCACCGTCATATCCGGCGGCTCGCTCGTCACGTCTATCTCCCAGCCGCCGACGCTCGCGATCCGCTGGGCCTGGTCGAGGAGTTCCTTCGTTCGCGTAAGCTCCTGCTCGCGTGCCTTCCGTTCGGTGATGTCCCGGCCGATGCCGGCCAGCATCGGGTTCCCGTCGGGGTCTTCGACGCGGGTCGCCGTGAACTCGTGGGGGATCTGGTCCCCCGATTTCGTGATAAACGGCACTTCCACGCGGGTCGTGTCGCCCTCGAACACCGATTCGATAGCGGCCCCAACGAGGTCCCGATACTCCGCCGGGAAGAACTCGGCTCCGTGGGTCCCGGCGACTTCGGCGGCCGAGTAGCCGGTCACGTTCAGCAGACTCTCGTTCCAGCGCCGGAAGCGGCCGTCGCTGTCGAGGACGTAGAACACGTCGTCGATGGCGTCCAGCATGTCGTCGGTGTACTGCTTGTACCGCTCGAGGCGTTGCTCGCGCTGCTGGCGTTCGAGTTCGTAGCTCACCCACTGCGCCGCGAGATGGACGAACGTCTTCTCGTCCTCGGTGAAGGGGGTCTTGCGGGCCTCCCGGTCGACGAAACAGAGGCTCCCTGAATGCGCGTCACGGACACGGACCTCGGCGCTGATGTACGTCTCGTATTCCCAGCGGTCGTATGCTGGGTCCGAGGCCCACCCCTCTTCGGACGCTTCGGCGATTGCCATGACGCTCCCTGTGTCGATCATCTTCCGGCAGTACGCCTCCGACAGCGGCGTGACGGTTCCCGGCTTGAGCCGTTCGTCGCTCCCGCTCGCATAGCGGACGGTGAACTCGTCGCGGTCGGCGTCGTTCGCGGACAGGAACGCGCTGGCGGTCCCAAGGCGCTCCCGACCAAGGTCCAAAACCGCCTGTATCTTCTCTTCAAACGAGGCGTCGGGGTCGGCGCTGATCTCGTAGAGCCTCCGGAGCGTCTGGTTGTGCTCTGTGAGCTGGTTCTTGGTGGCTTCGAGTTCGCGCTCGCGGTTCCGCCGCTCGGTGATGTCACGGGCGAACCCGGCCACGCGAACGACCTCGCCGTCGTCGTTCATTATCGGCTCGCCCTGTATCCAGACCCAGCGCTGATACTCCTCTGTTGCGTTGACACGGCATTCGACGTCGGCCGACTCGCCGTGCATGAGACGCCGCATCGCGTCTTTCATCAGTTCGCGGTCCTCGGGATGGATACCGTTCAGGAAATCGTAGGGGTTGTCACGGAGCTTGGCCACTGACCGCCCCCAGATATCCTCGTAGGCGGAGTTGATCACGAGGACTTCGCTCAGGTCGGCTGTGAACTCCCAGAGAATATCGTTGGTTGCCTCGGTGAGCTCCCGGACGCGGCGCTCTGACTCGGCGGCCTGTCGCTTCGCGCGGTACTCGGAGACCGCGTTTTCGATGCGGTTGGCCAGTAGCTCGTACACCTCGACTCCGAACGACTTCTGTAGATAGTCGGTGACGCCCATCGAGATGGCTTCGCTGGCCACCTCTTCGCTGCCCTTACCGGTGAACAGAATGAACGGCAGATCCGGGTCTGTCTCCCGAATCGCATCGAGCAGATCGATGCCGTTCATCTTCGGCATATCGTAGTCGGAGACGACGGCGTCGAACCCGTTTTCGGCGAGCTGGTCGAGCCCGTCTCGTGCGCTGGTCGCGGTTTCGACGGAGATCCGGTCGTCCGCAGCCTCCAGGGAATCCGCTGCGACAGCCACGAAATCAGGGTCGTCGTCGATGTGTAACACCTGAATCCGTTCGCCGACGACATCGGTTTCCCCGTCGAGATGCCGGCCGCGAAGCGCCTCGGTCATAGTCAACTAGTTCACAAGTCCACGCAAAAACAGTTCTGCCAGTTAATTTGTGTTCGCGCGCAAGCGAAGCCGGCAGTCGGTGGCGACGAGGCTATCGCCTGCGTGTGACAACACCCGGCCGTCAGTGAGCCGATCTTCCCGGGACATTCGGTTTCAGTCTGCCGCTCGGCCGCCGCCGCCGGCGTACGCGCGAGTCACGTCGACGAGCGCCTTCCGGAACTCGGACTCGTTCGGCTCGGGCGACAGCGAGGCGAAGTGGCGCTTGAACTCCGTGAGGTCGACCGATTCGGCGTCCTGGGCCGCGGCGTGGGCGAGGTCGTACAGCCGGTGGTCCGGTTCGACCAGGTCGTGGCGCTCACACAGCGCAAGGGCGAACGCCGCATTGACGGCCGTGATATCCGGGTCTGCAGCCGGCGTCAGCCGTGCGGCCGGTTCGCTGGGGTGGCGCACTCGGGTCGGTGACGTCGAGCGGTCCCAGGTCGGCGGATCGCCGGGGCGGTCCGCGACGGCGGCCGCGAGGCTGGCTTCCAGAAACGGGACCAGTTTGTCGCCGGGCACCACTGGCATCCAGATATCGTCGGCGTAGACGTCTTTCATGTGGTTGGCGATCTGGTAACAGTGCGTGAGCTTTCGCTGTTCGACCGAACGCCCCGCCAGCGCGAGGTAGATGGCTTCTCGCGTCGATTGTGTGTGCGACGGATGCCCGCATTCGTGGTGGTGCATGTGTGCGTACTCGTGTAACGCCAGCTCGCGGGCCATCGCGCTCGTCGCGGCCTGGCGGGAGATTGTCAGCCGGTGGGCGTCGTCGCTGTGGCTGACGCGGGTACGTTCATCAGGATCCTCTCGGACCCGGACTGTCACTGGTCGTTTCAGGTCGTGTTCCGTCGAGAAGAGGTCCCGCGCCCCGAGAAACGGTTCGGCCGGCCCACCCTGCACGTGCACGTCCATGTGTCACTTTCTCATGGGCCACAGAGCTATTAATCCACGGGTGGGGGCAGCGTTCGCACGCAGCGCTCAGGACTCAAGCGCCGCGAAACCGCGCTCCAGATCCGCCCGGAGGTCCTCGACATCCTCGATACCGACTGAAAGGCGGATGAGCGTATCAGAGATGCCGAGTTCGTCCCGCGCCGCCGGTGAGAGCGGTTCGTGCGTCATCGCCGCCGGAAGCTCCGCTAGACTTTCGACGCCGCCAAGGCTGACTGCCAGCGTCACCGTCTCTAGAGCTTCGAGAAATTGTTTTGCGTCGGCCATGTCTCCGGCCAGTTCGAACGAGAGCACGCCGCCAAAGCCCTGCATCTGCTCGCGAGCCAGGTCGTGCTGCGGGTGGCTCTCTAACCCTGGGTAGTGGACCGTTTCGACGTGCTCGTGGTCGTCGAGGTACTGCGCAAGGGCCATGGCGTTGTTCTCGTGGCGAGTCATCCGGACGCCCAGCGTTTTGATACCTCGTGAGATGAGATAGCTGTCGAACGGGGCGAGCATATTCCCGAGGGCGATTTGCTGGCGGAACTCTACCCGCTCGGCGACCTCGGGGTCGTCGGTAATCAATGCGCCGCCAACAGCATCGCTGTGGCCGTTGAGGTACTTCGTTGTGCTGTGGACCACCAGGTCCGCACCGAGCGACAGCGGCTGTTGGAAGTACGGACTCGCGAAGGTGTTGTCGACCCCGACCGTCGCGTCGTAGTCGGCGGCGACGGCCGCAATCGCATCGATATCACAGAGTTTTATCAACGGATTTGTCGGGGTCTCGACCCAGACTAACTCCGTTGCCGGCGTCATCGCGGCCGCGACAGCGTCGGCGTCAGTCGCGTCGACGAACTCCACGTCGACGCCAAGCTGGTCCCGGAACAGCGTTTCGAACATCCGTCGCGTGCCCGCGTACAGGTCGTCGAACGCAACGACGTGGTCGCCCGGTTCGACCAGTGAGAGCACCGCTGTTGCAACGGCCGCTGTCCCCGAACTGAAGGCATAGGCCCGCTCTCCGTCCTCTAGCGCGGCTAATTCCTGTTCGAGGCCGTGTCGTGTCGGGTTCGACAGCCGCGAGTAGAGGAACTCGCCTTCACCGGGGTCGACGTCCTCAAGAGACAGGTCCGTATCGAGCCCGGCCAGTTCGTAGGTCGACGAGAGGTGTATCGGGAGCGTGACATCCCCTGCTGCTGACGCCGTCTCGGTATCGACTGCAATCGTGTCGAGGTGTGGACGTCGAGTCATACGCTTCCGTCTGCTGGCTGGCGCTAATACCTTTGCAATCATTACTCATCCGACTGCAAATAATTATAATCGCTGGGTATACTCCTCTGACTGCGAGCGATTGCTAATGCGAGACTATCCCACGCGAACGGCCGAATTTCAAGCGGTCACGGCCGTAGTGAAACACTATCCTTTTGACCCTGCTGTTGATAGAAAGCTGTATAATGGGCCGACGTAAGAAAATCGTCCAAGAATGTGAGACACTGATGGACGATCCGGAGCACATCCGGAACATCGCCATCGCTGCTCACGTCGATCACGGAAAGACGACACTGACAGACAATCTGCTGGCCGGTGCCGGCATGATTTCCGACGACACCGCCGGCGAACAGCTGGCGATGGACACTGAGGAAGACGAACAGGAACGTGGGATTACCATCGACGCGGCTAACGTTTCGATGACCCACGAATACGAGGACCAGAACCACCTCATCAACCTCATCGACACCCCCGGCCACGTCGACTTCGGTGGCGACGTGACCCGTGCGATGCGTGCCGTCGACGGCGCGCTGGTGGTCGTCGACGCCGTCGAGGGCGCGATGCCCCAGACCGAGACGGTGCTCCGGCAGGCGCTCCGCGAGGGCGTCAAGCCGACGCTGTTCATCAACAAGGTCGACCGCCTTATCTCCGAGCTTCAGGAAGGACCCGAGGAGATGCAGGAGCGCCTGCTCGCGGTCATTCAGGACGTCAACGACCTCATCCGCGGTATGACCGAGGAGATGGACGACATCGAGGACTGGACGGTTTCCGTCGAGGAAGGGACCGTCGGCTTCGGCTCCGCGTTGTACAAGTGGGGCGTCTCGATGCCGTCGATGCAGCGGACCGGCATGGACTTCGGCGAAATCATGGAGCTCGAGCGCAACGACAACCGCCAGGAACTCCACGAGCGCACGCCGCTGTCCGACGTGGTGCTCGACATGGTGTGTGAGCACTTCCCGAACCCTGTCGACGCCCAGCCGATGCGCGTGCCGCGTATCTGGCGTGGCGACGCCGAATCCCAGCTCGCCGAGGACATGGCGATGGTCAACGAGGACGGCGAAGTCGTCCTGATGGTTACCGACATCGGTGTCGACCCCCACGCTGGCGAAATCGCCGCCGGTCGTGTCTTCTCCGGCACGCTGGAGAAGGGCCAGGAGCTGTACGTCTCCGGAACTGCGGGCAAGAACCGCATCCAGAGCGTCGGTATCTACATGGGTGGCGAGCGCGAGGAAGTCGAGCACGTTCCCGCCGGGAACATCGCCGCCGTCACGGGCCTCAAGGACGCCATCGCTGGCTCCACCGTCTCCAGCGAGGAGATGACGCCGTTCGAGTCCATCGAGCACATCTCGGAGCCGGTCATCACGAAGTCCGTCGAGGCACAGAACATGGACGACCTGCCGAAGCTCATCGAGACGCTCCAGCAGGTCGCCAAGGAAGACCCGACCATTCAGGTCGAGATTAACGAGGACACCGGCGAGCACCTCATCTCCGGGCAGGGTGAACTCCACCTGGAAGTCATCGGCCAGCGTATCGAGCGCAACCAGGGCATCCCGATCAACACCGGTGAGCCGATTGTTGTCTACCGCGAGGCCCCGCAGGCAGACAGCCGCGAAGTCGAAGGTCGGTCGCCGAACAACCACAACCGCTTCTACATCAGCATCGAGCCGCTCGGCGAGGACATCGTCGAGACCATCAAGATGGGCGAGGCGTCGATGGACATGCCAGAACTGGAGCGCCGTGAAGCGCTGCAGGAGGCCGGCATGGACAAGGACGACTCCCAGAACATCGAGCACATCCACGGGACCAACATCCTGCTCGACGAGACGAAGGGTATCCAGCACCTCAACGAGACGATGGAACTCGTCATCGAAGGCCTCGAAGAAGCCCTCGACGACGGCCCGCTCGCGTCCGAGCCGGTCCAGGGGTCGCTCATCCGTCTCCACGACGCTCGCCTCCACGAGGACGCCATCCACCGCGGCCCGGCCCAGGTCATCCCGGCCGTCCGCGAGGCTGTCCACAACGCGCTCATCGACGCCAGCATCAAGCTGCTGGAGCCGATTCAGCAGGTCCGCATCGACGTGCCCAACGACCACATGGGCGCTGCGAGCGGCGAGATCCAGGGCCGCCGTGGCCGCGTCGACGACATGTACCAGGAAGGCGACCTGATGGTCGTCGAAGGCGTCGCGCCGGTCGACGAGATGATTGGCTTCTCCTCCGACATCCGCTCGGCCACTGAGGGCCGTGCTTCCTGGAACACCGAGAACGCCGGCTTCCAGGTCCTCGCCGACAATCTCCAGCCGGACAAGATCAGCGAGATCCGCGAGCGCAAGGGCATGAAGCAGGAACTGAACCCGGCTATCGACTACTTCTAAGTACCTTTTTACTTCGTCGGGTTTCCTCGCGCCGCCGACGGCGGCGCTGCGGGAACCACTCCTCGTAAAAATCTACGCTAAAAACGACCTCCGAGTCGCGCTCTGCGAGCGCGCTCGGAGTGAAACCGCGCGCCGTCGGCGCACGGTATGCCTTCCCGCGCTTTGACCCCTCTTTGTTCCGCCACCGAACAGCTCTCACTCTCCCGCTTGTCCCCGCAACCGGTCGATTCGGTTCCCCAGCGGTGGCGATTTCGAGAACGGGTTCGCGAGCCGTCGTCTCGACGGTTCCATGTCGTGGATGTCGGCGTACCGTTCGAGGGCGTCCGCGACGGCACCCGGGCCGACGCGCTCGGCCGCGTAATCGTCGGCGGCCCGAACCCCGCGGCGGGTGACCCACTGGCTGACGACGATGAGTCCGAGACTCGCGCCGACGAGGGGCCACAGCGGGCCGATGCCGGCCAGTGCCACGAACAGCGGAACTACTGCGACGAGCAGGCCGCCGACGACCCGGGCAAGGACTCGGGCGTTCTGGCGGCCGGCCTGGACTGCGAGCAGGGCCGTCGCCGTCTCGTCGTCGAACACGTCGAGGAACGTGCTCGTCAGGAACAGGCGACGATAGCCGGGGACGCCGCGCACGGTCACGTTCGCGGTTCTCTCATGTTCGGTGTCGAACACCCGGACGTCTCGGACAGTCAGTCCCGCACGCTCTTTGAGTCGCTCCAGCGTCTCCGCTGTCGGTTCGTCCGGCCTATCGACCGACCGCACTAGCGGGATGAACCACGGTGAGACGGCCTGTACGGTGACAGCGAAAACGGCAACGAGAGCCAGCAGTCCGGGGGGCGACAGCCCGGCTTCGAGCGGCACCACGACGACAGTCACCAACGCAGTGATTCCGAGGACGTACCGCCCCATCCGGACCACCGCCCGCCCTGTCGAGAGTTCGATGTCACGAACGCTGCGGATACCCGGGACAGTCGGCGCGTAGGCGGCCAGTCCGACGGTGCCGGCGGCGAGTAGCTCGGCGAACGTCGCTACCACTGCTCCGACGACTCCGGGCTGCCCGCCGGCAATCAAGTGGCCGAGTCCGAGCAACAGAAAGACGACGTACGACAGCAGCGTAAACGGGAGTATGATAGCGAGGAACAACTGCCGGTATCTGGCGACGGGGTTCGAGAGTCGTCGTACGACCGCGCTTCCGAGCGCGCCGATGCCCGCTCCGACGACGGCGAACGTTCCGACGGCGAGCAGCGCTGCACCTGTCGACAGCGATGTGGCTTGGAGGGCGTACACATACGAATCCCTCTGCTGTCAGGCAAAAAAACGTAGCGTTCACCTGTCTGTATCCGGCACGAGTAGGGTTGAGCCCCACGTTTAGGTCAACCGACGTCGAACAGCACGGTATGAGCGACCGCCTGCATCAGATTGTGGACCTTCTCGTCGCTGCTGTCATCGCCGGCACGTCGACGTTCATTTGGAGTTTCGTCCTGCCGACGGGGCTGGCACTGACGCTTGCGGGGATGTTCGCGGCGATGTACTACTTTTCACGCAATCCCTGGGGGTCGCCTCGCGGCGAGGCGTACAACGAGTGGATCGACGACCTGTACGACCGCTTTCTGCCGTGAGACCAAACGAACGGTTTCTTATACGTGCCCCTGCTGAGTCATCCACAATGAGCCGAGATACTCAGGAGGTGAGCGGGCGATGAGCGACTCGACCGACGAGGTACGGTCCTACACAGTTCGGCTGGAGCTGGTCGACGAACCGGGCGAACTGCTGCGGGCGCTCGAGCCCATCGCCACGAACGGCGGGAACCTCCTCTCTATCTTCCACGAGCGGGGGAACGTGACCCCGCGGGGCCACATTCCCGTGGAGGTCGACCTGGAGGCGACCCCCGAGCGGTTCGACGGGATCGTCGACGCCCTCCGGGACGCGGGCATCAACGTCATCCAGGCCGGGGCAGAGCAGTACAGCGAGGCGCTGACGATCATCCTCACCGGCCACCTCGTCAACACAGACCTCTCTGACACACTTTCGCGGATTCACGAATCTACTGACGCGACCGTGACCGACCTCTCGCTGTCGGCACCGGAGGGAACCGACGACGCCTCCAGCGCGCGCATCCGACTGGCGACCGAGGAAGGGGCAGTCGACGAGACGATGACTTCGATTCGTGCTGTCGCCGACGAGAAGGGGCTCCACGTCATCGAGCCGCTCGCTGCGGGAGGTGAGGCATGAGACTCGCCGTCATCGGAGCCGGCGCAGTCGGATCCAGCGTCGTCGAATTAGCGAGCGACCACGGCCATTCGGTCACCGCGTTCGCTGACTCCAGTAGTGCCGTCATCGACAGCGCCGGCATCGACACTGCCGAGGTGCTCGACCGGAAGCGAACCGACGGCGTTGTCGGCAGTGCCGCACCCGAAGACGCGCTTTCGGCCGAGTACGACGTACTCGTCGAGGCGACGCCGACGACGCTCGGCGACGCCGAACCGGGATTCAGCCACGTTCAGGCCGCGCTTGAACGAGACTGCCACGCCGTGCTGGCGAACAAAGGCCCGGTCGCAGAGCGGTACGCCGACGTTCGCGCGCTGGAACGCGAGAGCGAGGGGGGCGTGCTGTTCGAGGCAACCGTCGGCGGTGCGATGCCGGTCCTCTCGACCATCGACGACTTCGACCCGAGCCACATCACCGCCGTCCGCGGGGTGCTCAACGGGACGGCGAATTTCATCCTCTCCCGGATGGCGACCGAGGGTCTCGATTACGAGCACGTCCTCGCGGAGGCACAGGACCTCGGCGTCGCCGAGGCCGACCCGACCTTCGACGTCGACGGCACCGACGCGGCGCTGAAAGGCGTCATCATCGCGAACGTCCTGGCCGATGACGAGACGGAATACACGCTCGACGACGCCGAAGTCGAGGGCATTCAGGATATCTCCGGCAGTGCGCTCGAACTCGCACGGGCTGACGGCCGGACCGTTCGGCTCATCGCCGAGGTCGTCGAGGGCTCCGTCCGCGTCGGCCCGCGGCTCGTTCCGGACAACGCGCCGCTTGCCGTCTCGGGGACCCGCAACATCGCTCAGCTGGAAACCGAGCACGCCGGCCAACTCAACATTTCCGGCCGCGGTGCCGGCGGCCCGGAGACGGCGAGCGCGGTGCTTGCCGATATCGGCCGACTGTAACGAGACAGCGGGATTTCCGACACGCCCGCATCGTTCTCTTATTCACTGTGCTTCCCTCAGTTGGCAGTCCCGTTTGTCACTCCGAAGGACACAAACCCGGCCGTGACTGTCGGTATCGGTCGTTCTCCCTGACCAAGCTATTGGGTGCCACACTACCATGCCATGTCGTGCCGAATCGCAAGAAAGCGACGGGCTGACGCTTACACGCTTTCGAAATCGTTTTATGAACCACCAGCTAATAAACCCGATACAGCGCCTCTGCGCGTGAGAGATAACAATGAGCGACGAACAACACCAGAACCTGGCCATTATCGGCCACGTCGACCACGGGAAGAGCACGCTCGTCGGCCGACTCCTGTACGAGACAGGATCGGTACCGGAGCACGTCATCGAACAGCACAAGGAAGAAGCCGAGGAGAAGGGCAAGGGCGGATTCGAGTTCGCCTACGTCATGGACAACCTCGCCGAAGAGCGTGAGCGTGGTGTCACCATCGACATCGCCCACCAGGAGTTCAGCACCGACGCCTACGATTTCACCATCGTGGACTGTCCTGGTCACCGCGACTTCGTGAAGAACATGATTACCGGCGCGTCCCAGGCCGACAACGCCGTCCTGGTCGTCGCCGCGGACGACGGCGTTCAGCCGCAGACCCAGGAGCACGTGTTCCTGGCCCGCACCCTGGGCATCGGCGAGCTCGTCGTCGGTGTCAACAAGATGGACCTCGTCGACTACGGCGAGTCCGAGTACAAGCAGGTCGTCGAAGAGGTCAAGGACCTCCTCACTCAGGTCCGCTTCGACCCTGACAACGCCAAGTTCATCCCGCTCTCGGCGTTCGAAGGCGACAATGTCGCCGAGGAGTCCGAGAACACGGACTGGTACGACGGCGAAATCCTGCTGGAAGCACTCAACAACCTGCCGGCTCCGGAGCCGCCGACGGACGCGCCGCTCCGACTGCCGATTCAGGACGTCTACACCATCTCCGGTATCGGTACGGTCCCGGTCGGCCGTGTCGAGACGGGTATCCTGAACACCGGCGACAACGTCAGCTTCCAGCCGTCTGACGTCTCCGGTGAAGTGAAGACCGTCGAGATGCACCACGAGGAAGTCCCGAAGGCCGAGCCCGGTGACAACGTCGGGTTCAACGTCCGCGGCGTCGGCAAGGACGACATCCGACGCGGTGACGTCTGTGGTCCGGCCGACGACCCGCCATCGGTCGCCGAGACCTTCCAGGCCCAGATCGTCGTGATGCAGCACCCGTCCGTCATCACGGAAGGGTACACGCCGGTCTTCCACGCCCACACGGCACAGGTCGCCTGTACTGTCGAGTCCATCGACAAGAAGATCGACCCGTCCTCCGGCGAGGTCGCCGAGGAGAACCCCGACTTCATCCAGAACGGGGACGCTGCCGTCGTGACGGTCCGCCCACAGAAGCCGCTCAGCATCGAGCCGTCCTCCGAGATTCCGGAGCTCGGTTCGTTCGCTATCCGCGACATGGGTCAGACCATCGCCGCCGGCAAAGTCCTCAGCGTCAACGAGCGATAACGTATGTCCCAGCAGGCACGCGTTCGGCTCGCGGGCACAAGCCCCGAGGACCTCGACGACATCTGCGCCGACGTGCGGGAGATTGCGAACAAGACCGGGGTCGAACTCTCCGGTCCGGTTCCGCTCCCCACCAAGACGCTTGAGGTTCCCACCCGCAAGTCCCCCGACGGCGAGGGGACCGCGACGTGGGAACACTGGGAGATGCGCGTCCACAAGCGGCTCATCGATATCGACGCCGACGAACGGGCACTGCGCCAGCTGATGCGCATCCAGGTTCCCAACGACGTCTCCATCGAGATCGTCCTCGAGGACTGAGCCTCGGGGCCTGTCGCTTCGCGACAGCGTCGTTGTGCCACCCGTCCGAACCGCTGGCCGGGACAGTGTGAATCGCTATCGAAGGCCGCTCTCACGCGCAGGGTTTTTATAACTCCGCGTTCGAGTGGCAGACCACGCGGGCTCGTAGATCAGTGGCAGATCGCTTCCTTCGCAAGGAAGAGGCCCCGGGTTCAAATCCCGGCGAGTCCATAGCGTTACTTCGTTCTGGCGAACTATCCCGAAAAGCGTCGGCTACGCCCTTCTATCTGATTCTTACTCGCAGATCCTTCTGCGTATAAACTCGAAATCAAATCGAACCACGAACGGTTACGAATCATTTGGGGTGCAGTCTTGCGATTTTGCGAAGGATTTGGCCGCTTCCCGAGCGGGGGTGGTTTCTCTTGAGTAACCGACTTGTCGAGAACGCAACTATCGAGAAGTCGAACTGCCAGCACTGCGGGGCACATGTCTCGCGTGACTTCCGGCGGACCTTCGGCGATGGCGATGATATCGCCCACCGCTGTCCAGCCTGTGACTGTATGCCCCGTATCTCGCGGGGAACTGCAGCTGGGAAAGAACTCGACTACCCCGATCCGGAAGACCAGCCACAGCGGAATCAGGGCGGTCGAGTGGAAGCCCGGACTGACGGAGGTGAGAGTCTGTGAGCCCACAGTCTTCGCTGTTCGATTACGAACCGGACCTGTCGCCACTGACTGACGCCGAGCGAGAGGTGTACGAGGCTGTGGGCATGGGCCAGTATGGGCCGCGCGAGTACGCCCGGAAGACTGGCCGTTCACCCGGTACTGTGGGCAACCTCCTTGGTCGTGCTCGTGAGAAACTGGAAGTGATTCCGGCGTGACTGGGTTCGTCCGCGCCTCAGAATTGTACGATGTCGAAGCGGGTGAACCCCTTCAGTTCGACTGGACGAATCTCCAACCGCTTGCGGAGAGTCAAGCCGAGGTCGAGCGGGCGGTGGCCGCCGTCAAGACTGACGGGGGGCGATGCGAACGATAGGGCTGGCCCCTCACGAACTCCATGCCAATCTCCTGTTCAATAGCGACGGCCTTGCGCCGTTTTTCGCGATGGACAGCGAGGTGAAGGCTGGTGAGGGGTCAAAGAGCGGCGAGTTCCTGCAGGACGGCGAGCAGTGGGTCGTTCGCCTCTCCTACCAGGACAGCAATATCGTTCACCCCGGCGAGCGGACGCCACAGGGAACGGACTGGCAGCTGCAGAACATGCGCGAGTACCGGCTGAAGGTCGCCCGTCATCCCGAAGAGGATTCGGTCGGCCAGCAGGATTTCGTGGCTCACGTCGCTCCACGCTGGCCCGGGATGCAGGGCGAACGTGACGACGGCAGCCGTATCGAAATTCCCGTTCCGGACGGCTTCGGCGAAGGTGTGAACGTCCGCGTGAAAGGGTCGAATATCGAGTTCCACCGATATCCCGAGCTACTGCAGCGTGCGGCCATCGAGATCGGCGTCACCGGTCGGTACTTCGAGGAGCCACATCCCTACAGCAACGTTCAGGACGCCGAGAAGTACGCCCGGGTTCATCGCGACGCCAGTGGGCCGGTCCACGCTCGCGACGGGCCGATTGCGGCGATGGGCCACCTGTTAGAATCCGACCGTCGCGGCTATCGGAAGATCGTCCAGAACGATGACGACGAACGCGGACGGAACCTGCCAGGATACTACCACACGGCCACACTCGGCCCGAAGCGAATTCGAGAGGCGTTCCCCGACCACCACCTCCCCAAGGAGGTGAAGCACTACTACGCCCGTGAGGCGCTGTCTGTGCCCGACGACCATCCGCTATCCCACCCGAAGGTCGGTTCGTCCCTGCAGGCATCGCTGCTGGATGATGACGAGACTGTCCGGTGGCGCGACTTGGAGACGCTGGAACAGGAGTTAGATCAGACCGTGCTGTCGGTACTGGCTGATGCGGGTATCGATATCTCACCGTCGGATTCCGGCCCATTCGTCGAAGATTCGTACTTCGAGCCGGCGGTAGACCACTCCGGTCCCGAACCGGTCGGACTGGACCTGACGCGAGTCGAGCAGAAGCAGGAGAGTGTCGTCGTGCGCCATCTCTCAGACGGACTCTCGCCGGTGCAGTGGGAAGCCTTGGAGATGTTGGTGGCAGACGGCGGGCAGGTTGCTCCGGCGGATATCGCCGACGAGTACGGCCGTCATGTTGAGAGTGTTCGGCGAGCGCTTCGAGAGATGGAAGACTTGGTGATATCGGACTACGCCGATGTGTCTCTCCGGTCGGAGTACGTCGCGGAGATGGTTCACGCCGCCGTTGATGAAGCGCGTGAAGCCACTCGGCGAGCCGTAGATACTGCGGCGAAGGCCGCAGAAGCAGCCGAGCGTGGGCTGGAGAACACGATGAGCGCGTTCATCGCGTGGGCCGCCCGCCACGGTGTTGATGTGAACGACGCCCGCGAGGCACAGATGACCCTGCGGTTCGGGGAGATCGAGAAGCACGGGAAGGCAATTCGCGAGGGCTTCCGGGTGTGGAAAGACGCGGGGATGCCCGAAGAGCGCTACCGGCAGGCCCAGGTTCAGCTCGCAGACGGTTCGCGAGGGACGGCCTGGCGCTGGCTGGCTACCGAGTAGCGGCCCGCCTGCTGAGAGGCATCACTGTCCAGCACCCCGAAAATACCGCTTGTTTTGCCGTTTTCTCTCCCTGTTCGGCACGATCGCCGACGTGATCGAGGCGCGACCGAGCCAATGGCCCGGCCGTCGCCCGAACGGAATCAAACCCGGGGGGTTGTGATTCCGTTTAGAGGTGTGGCTAAGGCCACATCATCAAAACACACCGCTACAGCTTCTCGGTTTCAGAGTTCTGCCTATACTATCAATAAATAGTACCTACCTTTTTATTCGATTCAATTCTACATCTGTTTATGAAATCAGATGAGTCTTTCAGCTACGATGGATATCTCGTATTTAATGAGATACTGTCTTTCAGTGAGACGGAATCTATCGACTCTTTACTGAGTAAATGTCCTCTATTTGAAGATCTCGTAAATGTAGAAGAGTCTCCTGTTGGAATTACAAAGCAACCGTTCACTGAGTATTATCCTGCTCCGGATATTCATCCAAATAGCTACGAACACGATTTATTAGAAGAAGTAACGGAAGTGAAAGTTAGGAATGAAACATTCGAGAAAGTAACCGGTTTGAATGATGAGGGTGAAATACAAGAACTCGCTGTTAGATCCGTAGAGTCCACTGACAGCTATTGGGTCCACCCTAATTTTGTGCTGATTCGCGGAAGCAAAAGTGAATCTAGTCGTGCAAAAAATAACTTTCAGGAATGGACTGGCAAACACAATTCTTTCAAGTCTCTTGACTTTGACTCTGACTTCCTCTTATGGTTGTTTTACAATGCCTGCCACGATGGTTCAATATCCGGTAATTTCAAGATTGACACACTCACAGATGCTAAAATAACTGGAGGCAAGTCGACCGACTTTGGAGAAATGAACCGTGCTTCAGAATCTGAAGACATCACTCGCTCTACCCAAGTTTTATTATCTATCTTAACTGTACAAGGTGAATTGACTATGCTAGGAGGTATGTTTAATTATAATAATAACTACATTTCAGCAGATATATCTGAGAATGGGAGAATTCATATCAAGGCCAACTCGGGCGATATAAAGACGTTTTCTGATTTGAGACGGGTCCTCATTTCTGTAGACTTTGTAAGAGAACTCGCATTTATATACGAATATTGGGAAGGTCTTCAACCAAACGAAAGGTATCCTCCACTGGAATTTTTTGAAGATCTTAAGGACAGAATATCTGAGCCGGGTACTGAATTTGAGTTGTCGCTTGACCCAGTAATCGAAAAGTATCGAGAGAAGCGTAATCAGCAATGAATTGGGGAGAGAGTTCGGGTGAAACACCGCTTGAGGAAAAAGACATACACAATGCCAAGAGTCAATCACAACCAGAAGTACTTACTTTTTTTCCACAAGTGCCGGAAGACGACTTCAAGTTAGCACGGAAAGCTGTTGAATTTTCAAATCATAAAGGCGGAACAATATTCATTGGAATATCGGGAGAAGGCAAATTCACTGGTGTAGGTGATCCAAGCGAAGTTGAAGTTGAAGTTGGAGTCCTCTTAGAAGACCGCATTGAAGGTGATTTCCGATACCATACTTTTACTTATGATATTGATGGGTGCGGTATAATTGAAGTCCGTATCAAAACATATGAGACACTTCCCTGCAGCGTGGACGGAAAGTTCTACAAGTGGAAACCAGTACCAAGACCTCTATCACCTCGTGAAGTTAGAGAATTAATGCTTGACTGAGCACATCAAAATTAACACTGGATTCAACAAATTGGATAACGCTACTTCCACTCTGCCAAATCAATATTGCAGCAATGAAAATGTACAATAACCAAAAGAAGTAGGATAAAAGATTCCTGAGTGTAATAAGTATAATGACCTTTTTTAGATCACTGCGTATCTGTTTCTGTCTTTCTTCATTGGGAATATGATAATGGCTATCCTCTTGTTCTATACCGTATTGTTTAATCCGTTGAACCAATCTAAAATGATAATTTTCAGTGATATACCCAAGTGTGGACTCATCAATTTCCTCAAAATTAGCAATTGCGTTCCTATCTATTTTGAACCGCTGGAGTGAATTCTTATGAACAGATCTAATCTTTGAGCGTTCACGGATACTGCGGCGAAAATCTGGAAACAACCGGAACAGTAGCTCAACAATTTTGCTTGACATCTTAATTTAGACTATGAGGTGAGATTATCCATGTGATATATAAGTAGTTATTGTTGAGAAGCAGTAAATAGTTAATCCACCCCATTGACTTTCGTACGTTGGATATTGTTTCAAATATTTAGTAGCAAATTTCAGATAAACTTATTTTAGCCTGACTAGCATTTCTATGATTTCCGCCACCATGCCAGTTCAAGTTAGGTAACCGAGATGAATGCTTCATCTTCGAGTTTAACAATTCTATACCTCGTCCACGCACTCTATAAACACCAAAAACGTACCACCCGTTCACAGACCGCAACTTCTCGTGGTACTGATCGTAGAGTTTGAACGTCCCTGGTTGTCCATCGCTGTGCCGATGCATAGCGGCCTTGATTTCAACCGGTGTTCCGTCGGGTCGCTTCGCGTCGTGCCAGCTGCACCGATCTAATTCGAGGTTGTACCGCTTGGCGGCTTTCCGCTCGACGAGCGTGCCGTAGTGATTGGCCTTATGGCTTCGACTCATTCGCGCACCTCGCGTGCGTCATATATAGATACTCCTCCGGGCTGTGCTCGGCCGTTGCCCATGGCTCGCGCGTGCTCGCACCGCGAGCGCACGCCATGGGCCAACAACAGGGCTGCGCCGGGGGGTTGGTTGTTGTTGGGTTGCTCGAATCCTGCCGCAGTCATGCGGTTAGCTCCGTCACCTCACCAACCACGTTTCGATGCTTTCCGTCGTCCTGATACTCGTTCCAGCGCTGTCGGATCCATTCGGCGCTGTACGGTACGAAATCGGCAATCTCGTGGTTTGGTCTGTCCGGTTCAGACTCCTTGGCCGTGATGACTGTGTAGATCGCAAGCTTCCGAGAGAGGTCTTCCGGGTCTACCTCGTCACCGTCATCCTCGCCGCTCGACCAGGACCACGTAGTCGGTTCCTTGTCGTCGTATCGCCAATCCGTCTCGGGAATACCAGATACGGAGAAAATCGGGTTGACGCCCTTCCGGTTCCGCACGTCTTCGTAGAAGGTCGCCTCTTTCAACCCTTCCTTGTGGACACAGACACCGAGTTCCCGAACGAGCGGATGTACGTCACGGCCGTCGTGACCGATAATGATGAGCGATCCGCCGTACTTCCGTATTTTGTACGTGAGCGGCCCGAGCTTGGTCTTGGTATCGTAGCCGTCTTTCCCGCTCCCGCCTGCGTTGCTACTGGCTTCGTCGAAGATGAATAGCTTCGGAACCTGTTCGTTGTGCATCGGGTCACCGTCCTGTTTCAGCCACTCGTTCAGTTCGCCGTAGTTAGCGAGCCAGCCGTCACGACAATCTCCGTCCGAGTCGGTCCACTCGTCGGTCTCTTCGAGTGTGCGGATGTTCGATGCGACAAGTGCGTCCGAGGGCTGCTGTTCCTTCCAGAGCTGTCCGAGTAGACAGGCGAAATTCGACTTCCCTGTACCTGGTTCGGCCCATTCGTAGAACATCGGTGCGGGACCCGTCATCTGTGCCCGGAGCTGGTCGATAGCCTTGATACCGGAGATATCGGCCCGCTGGCCGGCATCACCAGTGAAATGCTTGAGCGACTGCATATCTCCGTTCGCCATGGCCCGCCGTGCTGTTTCAGTGCCTTCGATGCGGACGATTTCCCGAACGTGCGAGAGGTCCTTGGCCTGACCTGGCATCTTCTCTGGCCGGTCACAGTGTCGCGGGTCGTAGTGGGTTTCGAGAATCGAGAGGTAGCGGGATAGCTTTTCATCGCGAACGATTCCAGCGTGTTGGTGTACCTCGTCGGGATCACGTTGGCCGTAGCCATCCTGATACTCGCGAAACTGTGCGGGCGTATAGAGGTCGTTGCCGTCGTCAGTCATCGTTTAGTCGTGGGTCCTGCGGTTGCTCGTTGGCCGGTTCGTCCTGCCCATAGCCCACAGCGGCGTCTGCTGTTGGGTCGGGCGCGTCGGTGAGATCGTGGATAGTGGGTGCGTCTTCGGGATCTTCACCGTCTTCGATGAGGTCGCCGAAGGTTTCTTTTGCCGCTGTTTTCTGGATCATCTGGCCGCGTTCGTTGGCCTCGGCGTCGGCGGTGACGAGCTTCTTTTGCAGTTCGACACTGCCACGACTCCACCGACCGCGGATCGCGGCGAGTTCTTCGGCGCGGTCGATAAGCCAGCCGTGAATGTCCTGCATCTGCTTCTTGCTGGTCATCAGCTGGGTGTCTTGGCAACCTTCCAGCCAGACGCCCTCGACGCGGAGCTGGCCGATGTCTTCGAGATACTCGTACTCGCGGACGGCCCACGCACTCCCACCGTTGACGGGGTACGGATTGGGGCCGTCGATCTCTTTCTCACGCCAGAGTTCCGGCGGGACGTAGTACTTCTCGGTGGTGTCTTCGACGGCGTTGACGTGATGGACTTCGACCCAGTTACGCCTGCGAAGCCAGCGGGCGATCTTCGCACCGACGAGATAGCAGGGAATCGCCAGCACAAGCCAGCCGACGGCGACGGCGGGAATCCACGTCGGCAGGGTCGGCAATTGTGGCTGGTAGTATGCGAACAGCACGGCTGCACCGGCGAGCATCCCACCGATGAGTAGCTTGTACTCGGCAAGCAGGTAGACAAGCCGGTCGCGGTTGTTCTGGAAGGTCGGTGCAGGTTTCATGCTACCTCCGGACGGCCGTTCTCACCGCGAATGACGTTGTAGCCAGCGACGATCATCCAGATAAACGCGACAGTTGCCCCGGCGAGCCACGCCTGTAACGACGACAGCGCACGGAGGATGTCGAGCCCGCCACCGGAGGGCTGTTGGACGATTTCGGCGTACAGTGGCGTGTTCGCCGTGGAAATAGCGACACCGATGTAGCCGTCCTTCTCGGTGACGGGAATCTCGACAGTAGCGGTATCGTCCGAGCGCATGGCGACGGTGCGGACGGGAATCTTCCCGCCTTCTTGGAATCGGCCGGCGTCGGAGATCGTCACGGTCTGGACTCCGCTCGACCGGAGCGTGATGCGGGCGATACCCTCTTCCGGTAGGTACTCCGAGCCGACGATCTCGGTCTGTCCGTCGATGCGAGTGGTGTCGGTAGCGTTGGCTGTGGGCTGTGGGCCGGGTGTTTCGGCGGGGAGATTCCCTGCGGACTGTGCGGCGGTCGGGACGCTGACGCAGCCAAGGCTGACCACGAGCAGCGCGACGAAGAAAATGGAACGCATGGGTGGTTAGTCCTGTAGCACGACAACAGCGAGCAGTGTGCCGATGATGGCTAACGCCGCGATGGGGCTGACACTACCACCACCGAGCAGACCACCGCCAGCAGACTGCTGTAGAGCCTTTTCACGAGCTTCAATCTGTACGCGCCGGTACGCCAGGTCCTCGTACTGCTGTTTCAGTTCGGTAACGTTGGTTGTTTCATAGGTGGTTTTCTGGATAGTGACATTCTCAGCGGTCTCACCGCTCGTAGTGGTGATTTTGTCGATAGTGAACGTCCCGTTTAACTCTACGATTTGGTCACTGGTGACGACGTACTGCGTGCCGCCGATGTTCGCGGTATCGTAGGTCGATCCGTTCTCGAACTGTCCGCTGGCGGGGTTTTCCTGAGAGAACAGCACGCCCTCGTACTGCGTGCCGTCTCCAGTGGTGACGTTGAAGCTCCCGATCTGGTCGAAGTTCTCCGGGGAGTTTGTTCCGAGTAGGGTGAGCTGCGCGGCGGTCCAGCCCTGGAAGTCGTCGCCTGCCGACTGCTGGGACGCCAGCACGTAGGGGTCTACGAGGTCGCTGTTGTTGATTTCGCCGTTCTGATAGGCGTTATAGGTATTTTCGGCCAGCGTATCCATGTCGTTTTGTACCTGCGTGTTTTGAGACTCTATCGCGTCCATTTGAGTCTTATACCCCGCGAAATCAACGAATAAGAACTGGTCGCCGTCGTTAGTAGACTTAACGACCAATCCATCAGTAGTGTACTGGTCGGAGCCAGATTCAACGTGGGTCGACCTGCCATCCTCAGGACCGACCGTGGTAGACCCGCTCCCGCTAGCCCGAGATATCTTCACAGTTTGCACAGACTTGGATGTGCCATTAACCAACTCTACAGAGGTTGATCCGAACGAGTTGATTGTTGGGCTTGCCCCTCCACGGTCATCAACAGTTAGCTCAGGAGCAACGAACTGATAATCAATCCCCGATTCGGTATCAGCAATGCCAAACCAATACTCAGTGTTTGACATTTGAAGGTCCCACTCGGTCAGCAGATTATCTTCTTTGACAGCGTAGTAGTCCGCTACTGCGGATTTAGCCTCAGTCTTTGCTGCCGCCTTGCTACTACCGTTATTCAGGGCCTTGATATAGGCGTTCTTACCGATAATCCGTGCCTGAATCTTTGTATCGGACAGGTAGTTATCCAGCGTGGTGTGGTAGTTCGTTGCCTGTGCCTTGCTGTTCTGAGCGGACTGGTAGATGTCCAGCTTCGTTTGTGAGGCATCCGTACCCGTCGTGTTGACGGTTGTACTCCCGGGCTGTGCCGTGCAGTCCAGATTATCGACACCACTCACCATATTACCGATTTTGTCGGACGTGTCGCAGGTAGTATCAGAGTCGCCGCCGGTGGTCCCGACAACGGTACGAACGAGGTTCACCCCGCCGAGAACCCCGCTCCGAGAGTCGAACATCGGTTCGCCGCCGGAGTAATCCGACACCGTGACGTTCACCGATTCATACGCGCCCTCGTTGTAGAACAGCAATTGATCTTCTTTGAGGTTCGCGGTGTTGTACGTCTCACGGGCTAAGACGGTCGTCCCGGTGGACGGGCCGCCCTGCGTGGTGTACTCGACGGTGAACTCCGTGCCACCGTCGAGATTGCTGGTATCAACAATCAGCGTCGTTGGGGAACCGGTGTACTCGTAGGTGACTGGTCCGCTATCGGTGGCTGTCTGTGCCAGTGCGGGACCGACAGCCCCGACGACGGCGGAACAGACGATGAGTGCGGCGAGCAGGACGGAGCGGGCGCGGGTCACTGTTCCCGGCCCCCGTCGGTTTCGACCTGCTCGACGCTGGTGCGAACCTTTTGGTCGTCAGCGCCGGCGGCGGTATCCTTCTGCTGTGCGTGGTGCGCGGCGATCACACCGCCGGCGATGACGACGGGACTGACGACGGGGAGCGGGGAGCCGATGACAGCCGCGGCAATTGTGGACCCAGAGACGCCGATGACGCCCATAAGCCCATAGCTAAGTATGCGGTCCATCGGATTCACCCCAGGTAACTGATGACGTAGTAGCCGGCGGCCTCGACGCCAACGACGACAAGGCCGATTGCGGCCGAACCGACCACGATATCCTGCGCGCCGAGGATGTTCAGCCCGGTGAACAAGACGATGACGAGCGTCCCGAGCGCGAGGTAGGTCTCGACAGTGGCCGATCCCTTGGCGATCTCGACGAGATCGGTGTCGAGCTGGTAGTTTTTGTTACGACTTTCGTTCACGCGGTTGGTGGCGTATGCCATCGCCAGGGCGGCGAGCGACAGCAGGAACGCGAGGTCGATGCTCGTGCCCTGGACAGTGAACACAGAGGCAGCGAGATCGTAGCCGAGCAGACTGATTGAAGCGATACCGTTGGTGACGAACGCGCTGGCGGTGAAAATCACACCGGCCAGGGCGTCTTCGATGTCTATCTTTCCGAACATGGGTTGCACCGGCCGTGAGTACGACCGTATTCCGGCCGTGCAGTCTGCTGGCTAGAAAGCACCGAATCGCGGTATTCCCGGGACTCAGTAAATTTTAGTATCGGGACTGCACCGCCGGTGGCATGGAGATGCGAAAACTCTCCCCGGCAGGCGGCTGTGTGACCGTCTCGATACCGATAGACGATCTCCGCGAGCGTGGTGTCGTCGACGAGGATGGCGAGCTGGTGGGCAACCACTGGGCGAAGGTCGAGAGTCTCGACCAGGACGACGAGGGCGACTACCGATTAGAGTTGGTCAGCCCATGATGCGAGCCCGATCCCACGGGGTCAGACTCAGATGTAACGCCAATCCTCGATGTATGCACCTGTGGGCTGTGGGCCGTGGGCTACGGTGCATAGAATCGAACCGGTCAGGCTGGGAGGTCGCCCCGATCACGCCGACGCCCCTGCCCCAGTTTATGAAGAATCACCCTGTCGCTCACTCCAGAACGACGCGAACCAACCCCCGGTACATACACTCGTTTAAACAATGACCCGACGTACCAGCCTCAAGATCACTGACGAACGGCAGCGACTACTGGATAAGGCGAGTGCAATTGTCGCGAGAGATCAGCACGATGATCCGCCAATGTCTGACGTATTGGATGCAGCGCTGACCCACCTGGTCGAGAGTGAGGAGAATATCCAGAAAGCGCGTGATGATCTGGATCCCGAGATGATTCAGCAGTTCAACACCAGCGTTCTTGGATTGCGGTATCGGACAAGTGTGGAGAGTCGGTGGCGGTAAGGGTTGTCTGGCTTGTTAGTCTGCCTCGGAGTGGGCACAGATGTCGTTAAAGTCGCATTCACTACAGACCTTCTCGGAAGGCTCTGGATGGAAGTCTCGGTCCATGATTTTTTCTACATGGTTATCAACTAGCAGACCTACTCGATCCAAATTAGTGTCATCTAGATCGACCGGAAGCCGGTGGGGGTTTTCAGATCCGGATTCCGTTGCATCTTGATCTAGATAGTGAACATATCCATCTGTTACATTTGGATCCAGCTCTTCCCGCGTAGCAAGTCCATATAACTGAACTTGGAACCTTGCATCTCTGAGTTTCTCTGGTTCCTCATCTCCTACGGGTCTTTCTGATGTTTTGAAGTCGACTATGTCAATCTCTTCAACTTCTTTTGTATGTGGATCCCGTTTTTCAAGCAAATCAATGTCACCTGAAACGATAGCCGCTCCATCAGAGTCATTATCGCCGATTACGATTTCAAATGGGACCTCTGATCGATATGCGGCTAGCATATCATCTTGGTATTCCTGCGTGTACGTGCTAAGAATGTCCTGAGCGGAGTCCCGTAGGTTATTTTCTATCTCACCGGCTGCATATCTCAAGTGGAAGCGATCAGGATCTTGTACTAACTCCCTGATCTCGCCTGGCGATATCGGGAGTGTGAATTGGTCCTGCTCGTATCTTTCGTGAATTTCACGGAGGACATCGTGAATTGCAAAACCATACCCAAAGGCTTGGTCAATAGGTGGTGCAAATCCATATATGTCCCTAAGTTTAAAATTATATGGACATTTTTGATAGTATCTTAATTCACTAAATGATGTTGGGTAAATGTATTCTTTGTCACTATTTTCAATCTCTCTTTGTTCCCGTGGCGCTGGGTCTGGAACAGGATCGTACAAGACACCGGGATGGTCGATCTTTCGTAGTTCTTCATAATATGGGGATTCTGATTGACGGGGGGAATAGCCGATATTATATTCAGATCCGGTTATGTGCAAGAATTTCTCGCCTCTCGTTAAAGCGACATAGCAGAGCCGGCGTAGTTCCTCTTCTGTTGCCTCGTATTCGGCCTCATAATTGAATATATCTCTAGGAATCCATTCTAAACTCTCGGGTCGAGCATAAGCTCGAGGAATCAGAGGCTTGTTGTTGAATTTTTTTGTTGTGAGTGAAGGGACAAAAACGGCGGGATATTCCATCCCCTTGGCACCATGGATAGTTAGCAGGTCAACAGCATCCAGCAGAGTCTCGTCCTCCACATTGGCATCACCGAAGTAGTAAGACTGGTCCAAAAATTCAACTAGCTCAGTAATCTGATCCGGGAATATAATCTCATAGACCCGCTCAAACTCTTTAATTAGCTCACTAACTTTACCTAGGTTATACATGATTGATTCTGGGAACGGATCCGGATCTTCGTCTTCGGAAATCCGTGTTCCAACGCCCATCGCAACCAAGAGATCTTGTAGCTCTTCTTGCGGCTCAATACGCCTACTGGAAGGATCTGAATACCAGTTACGCCTATCTTTCAGGAATGATATTATTTTTTCTTCACTTGAAGCGATCAAATCAATATCTCGGATTGACTGTCGTAGTTCTCTTTCTGAAACCTGCTTCCATTCAATCTCATCATTAACGTGTGAGGTTGCCTCAACATCAACAACCTGGAAACTGGGATTTTCGCCTCTTGCAATAAAACCGAATGCTAAGCGAATGAAATTCGAAATTGGATGGGCGAAGATATTCTTTTGTCCCCGAATCGTGAATGGAATATCTCTTTCCTGTAACGCATCCTGATAGGCTTCCATATCCGCCCGACGCCGGAATAGAATCCCGATATCCCCCGGGTGGAGTGTCTGTTTTTCTCCTTCCGAATCTTCATATACCGTCCCAATCAACTCCTCAATTCTATCTAATACAAATTCTATTTCTTCAGTCTCTTGTTCAAAGTAATTTTGATACACGTCACCGACTTCAAAGCCGGTAGAACTCTCCATAGGCTTCGAGATACGATTACTGTTTTGTCCAATAAATTCTTCAACCAGATCTACAATGAGTTCTGTGGATCGGTAGTTTTCGGCAAGCACTTCTTTTTCTGCTTGATATCGCTTCTCAAAAGTGAGGAAATTTTCCGGTTTGGCACCCCGCCACCCATAAATAGACTGATCATCGTCACCTACTACACAGAGATTTTTGTCTTCACCGGCAAGGAGTTGGATCAAGTGCTCCTGTATCTCGTTTACGTCCTGATATTCGTCGACGATAATGTACTTATACTCGTCTCTAACCTCTTCCAATATCTCAGGATCACTTTCCAATAATTCGACAGTTCGATAGATGAGTTCCTGATAATCAAAGAAGTGATACTGCTCTAACAAATCCTGGTAATTATCATATGACTCAATTAGATTTCGAGCCTTTTTGTCGGTAGATTCACGGACATCATCAACAATTTCCTCACGTCGGAGTATATTAATGTCTTCTTTGAACCAATCTATTTTCTTGTATTTTGCATCCCTTACTCTTGGCTTGTTGTTATCTAAACCGATCCTTCTGAAATGCTCCGAAATGAAAGCACGTTGTTCATTATCAGTCAACAAATCATATGTTTGTTCATTTTCACCATATTCAGTCAGAACTTCCTGACAAAATGCGTGAATCGTGTCGACAAACATGTCGCCCAACGTCTGGTTTTCTAAGCCAGCTTCCTCCATCCAGTACCTAATTCGAACTTTGAGCTCTTCAGCTGCGTTTTCGGTAAAAGTAGTAGCCAATATCTGATCGCGAGGAGTACCGTCACTGACCATTTCTGCAATTCGAGCCGAAATTGTATGCGTCTTTCCTGAGCCCGCACAGGCTATGACTTGTAGTGGTCCATCGCGGTGTTCAATAACTCTCTTTTGATTTTCACTCCAAGGAAACTCGGTTTCGAAGACGCTATTCATTGTGTCGTCACAAGAAGTGATAATGGTAAAAAAGTATCCCAGAAGCGGAATCTATCTAGAGCAAACTTGGATAAGGATTGAACACATTAATTCCAATTAGAAATAGTAGGAAATGTATTAATTACATAGTCAACCGCGGTCTGGCGATTTTCTGTTTGTCGGAGGGTTTCGCCGGCGTCCCAATCTTGATACTTAAGCCGCTGTATTTACCAATAACCAAATGTCTAAAGATACGTTCAAAATAGTAGATCTATTCAGTGGTGCCGGGGGGTTCTCACTAGGTTTCGATAATCCAGAATGTTTAAACGGGATAGGAAATCTTGGATACTCAGATCTCGGTTTTGATGACTTTAGTTTTGAGACGATACTTGCGGTTGATCAGTATGATGCGGCAGCAGAAACTGTCAAGGAGAATTTTGATGCCGATGTTATCCAAAACGATATATCTGAAATATCAGGATTTAGGCAATGGTCACACGCTGATATAGTGTTAGGAGGACCCCCCTGTCAAGGATTTTCGAATCTAAATAGTAGTAAGACAGATGAGCTGGATGACGACAGAAACACACTCTGGCGGGAGTTTTTTAAAGCGGTCTCAGACATTGATCCAGAAGTCTTCTTATTAGAAAACGTACCTCGATTCCTCTCATCAAAGGAGGGTCTGGATGCAGTCCGAACTGCAAAAAAGATGGGATACACTACTATTGTGGATACTCTCTCTGCGGAAGAGTATGGGGTGCCACAGCGTCGAGAACGTGGGTTCATATTTGGAAGTAAATCGGGGACACCTTTCTTCCCAATGCCCACTACAAAAACGGCTCCAACAGTCCGAGAGGCGATAGGAGATCTACCAAGAGAACCAACTGATGAGAACTGGCATGATAGTCGCAACTTCTCTGATCTGACGATCAAACGGATGAAACAAATTCCAGAAGGAGGAAATCGGTTTGATTTGTCACCAGACCTTCTACCAGATTGCTGGAAGGACTATGAAGACTCAGGGCACGACTTATTTGGTCGACTACTATGGGACGAGCCAGCTGTCACTATCAGAACAGGATTTCATAAACCGATGAAAGGACGGCATATACATCCTGATCCGTCCACCCATCGAGCGCTTACTGTTAGAGAGGGTGCACGTCTCCAGACAATTCCTGATGATTTCGATTTCAGTAACCCTTATCAGGTCCATGTGACCAATCTTATAGGAAATGCTGTCCCACCAAAACTCTCATATGAAATTGCCCGTGCAGTAGGTGCACACCTACAGGGACAGACAGGGCAAATGATGGCTAAACCAGAAACCGAACACCAGGCCTTTGATAAAGCACTGAGGGAAATTCCCAATCCCAGAGCTTTATCGACCTAGGATCTGGCTTTACTTATCCGCAGAAGTACGTACGAACCACGACTTGATTGACTACTGGTTAATTATATAATAAGTCTATAACGAAAGCCGCTCCCGGAAGTGTCGCACCAGTTTATATCCCCGCCTGTTCTCACCCTCACCCAGCATGATCGCCGACCCTGCTGTCTTTGATGACGAACACCTCCCGCGTCGTCTCCTCCATCGAGAAGCCGCTGTTGACCACCTATCTCGTGCGTGGGAACCGGCACTTGATGGTGATCAGGCCCACGACGTACTGATTCACGGTCCACCAGGTGTGGGGAAGACAGCGCTGACCAGACACTCACTACAGAAGCTCACTGGACACGCCGACGTTCAAACGGCCCATGTTCGCTGCCTCGGGAAAACGACCGCCGGTGTTGTCCGCTCTGTCCTTCACGATCTCCCCGGTAGTGACCCGTCGGTGAACGTCCCTCGCGAGGACCTTTGTATCCAGCTCCAAGAGCGCGTCACCAGTCCGGTGATCGTTGTCCTCGACGAGGCTGACGGTCTCCCATCGACTGATGCACTGGACCGGCTGGTAGATGTCGAGAACCTATCTGTCGTCGTTATCTGCCACGACCCAGATGAGTGGTTATCCCGACTTGATGGGAGACTCCGGCGGCGGCTGTCATTCGCGGAGTTCGGTCTGGACCGCTACAGTGTCGACGAGCTGGCGGACATTCTCGAAGCACGGGCGAACCTCGGGCTTCCGTCGGAGTCAGTTACCCGCGAGCAGTTAGAAACAATTGCTGATGAGGTGGCCGGTGTTGCACGGAACGGAATACAGGCACTCCGACAAGCTGCACTTCGGGCGGAGGAACTGCAACACGACCGGATTACTGACAAGGATGTGAGCGAGTCGTTCGAACGGGCGCGACGGCATATCCGCGAGCTGAATCTGGAGTCACTGCCGTTCCATCATCAACTACTGTACGAACTGATCCGTATGGGCGATGGGCTGGAGGCAGGGGAACTGCATGATCGGTACGACGCTATCGCCGACCAGGCATACCGTGGACGTGAGCAAACACCGATTTCGGAGCGGGCCCGGCGGACAAAGCTCTCGAAACTGGTGGAGTACGATTTGAGTGAAGTGAAGGGAGAGAACCGACACCGAGTGTATCGAGTTTGTGATCGAGAGGTAGTAGCTCAGATTGTGTTGAATTACGCTATTTGATTCAACAACCGCTGCTCTTGCACTATAGCCTGCGAATGACATCTGGCAGAGGAGTAAGAATCAAATATGCTGTGTGATAATCGAAAACGGTGGTTCATGCAGGTAGCAGCGTTTTCGTGGGTGAATACAGCGCGCAAATCGCTCAAATATTATTTAGTTATTTTCGTTGTCCATTTCGGAAGGATCAGTATCATCCAATACTTCCTCAACCCGCTCCAAGCCATTCGCAAGATCCTCTATGCCATCACCTATAGAATTTAGTTCAACATGTACCTTTGCAGGACCGGCTGTTAGTGACATAGTCCCTCCGGATAGGATTAGTGACGTTACTAATACAACTCCTATCCCAGAAGCGACAATCGTCAGCGGACTCTTTTTCTCAATTGACAATAATTCGATTTCATATCTCTTGTTTGGAATGCTTATGTCAGGATTGGACTCTAAAACGTTCCAGATAGAGTCTTTCTGGTCCTCTAGCTGATAATAATCTACACTGGTGTATTGTTCAATGATATCGTGGTTTTCTGCTATTATACTATACATTAAATTAAGATTCTGAATAAAGTTATATAATTCGAGATCAGATAGACTCTCGTTCGATTTAAATCGAATACGGACTTGGGAAGAAGTCGAACCATCCTCAAAAAGGGAATCTAGTGGGAAAATCGCCCCACCAACTTGTTCTCTTTTTATTGGGGTCCTCGAAATATGGACATTAGAGAAATCTGCTTTCTTCAATTTTGCTCCCGCTAGAGAAGTACGAACAACCCGGGCACTGCTCAAATCTGCCCCTCTAAGATCTGTCCTACTAAAATCTGCACACCATAGATTTGCGTTTGATAGATCAACTCCTGAAAAATCTCCATTAGTACAATTAGCATTCCAGAGATCTGTTTCTGACATGTCCACGCCGTTTAAAATAGCGCGACGAAGATTCACGCCCGCCATCACTGACCGCGTAAATGAATTATCCCTCAAGTCTAAATCGCTAAAATCAGCCCCAGTCAACCTGACATTAACAAAGTCTATCTCAGAGAAGTCTACATTGTTAAACCCACAATTAGTAAGATCAGAGCCTGTAAATATCGTGTCATGAATTGTTGCCCCATCAAATTTCGTCCCTTGAATTTCAGCCCCTCTAAAACTCACAGAATTTAAGTGTGAATCATGAAAGTCCACATTATTCAGACTGCACTGCTCAAAGGATATTTCTCCGTCTACTGAGATCTGTTTCAGTATTGCTCCGTCCAATAGTTCTGGTCCATCAGAACGTTGTTCTCGCAATTCAGAAATAGGTTTATTTTCTTCATCAGCATGCCAAATGCACCGGTCCCTCCCTTCCCACAGGGGGCGTCCGCAGTATCCAGATATCTCATACCTTTGATAAATGTGTGCACACCCTTGAATCGGATTAGTATCAATATCTTGTCCAATCCCTTCCTGAGATGTTCCTGTTGTAGATTTACTCATTTTAACCCCAAAATCGAACGCCAAGTCAATAAATTAACATGGTTAATCTCCTTCTGATAGGGAGGTTACGACGTTTGTTGTTTTGAATTGGCCAGAAAATCAGTATTTCTTCAGAATCCTCAGAAGGGCATTGACTCACTATGCCTTGTTGGAGTGTCCAAATCATATTTTAGAATGAGCAACAGTGAGTTTCGATGACGGGAACATCCCTCCTTTTTCTCCCGGAAGTATAGCACCTTTTTAACCCGTTTCTTCCCCTCGGTCCACAGTGTATGGAAGGAACAATTGAAGTCTACACTGGTGAAGAGGTGAGCGTTGAACACATCAAAGCCCTCGGAGATGGTGGGGCACGGTTCGACATTACCGCTGAAGACGGCCGGAAGTGGCGCGTCGATCTTACCCGAGATGGTGACACAGAGATCGTGACGAGCTGGCGCGACGGCAAGTTAGCCGACCTTGAATTACCGGAGTGGGCCGGTGACGTGACGGCACGACTCGCGAGGGTCTAAGAGAATGTCAGTTGGCGTCTTCGACGGGATCGAGTTCGCTGGCGTCGAGTTCCTCGTCGAGATAGGCAGTACCCTCTTCGGTGATTCCATAGAGTCCGCGATGGACTTGTTCGAGCAGTCCGTATTCGGCCAGTTCACTACATCGGCTACTGGCGTGTTGTCGGACTGGCCCGCCCTTGGCTTCGATAGCAGACGGCGTGAGGTTCCCATACTCTCGGATGAGTTCGAGGATTCGATCATCCGAGGGAACCATCCAGTCCGCCTGTTTTCGCATGGTATCGGAATCTCGCGTTGCAGGACTCATAGAATCACCGATGACCAGTATTTAACGACGAGAAAACTTGAATCTACTTACATTCGTCAATCAGCAATTAACAATCGTCAGTAAACTATTTCAAGAAGGCGGTTTAATCAGCGTTTGACCTGCCCATCTGGACCTGCAAAGGTCCGGCGTGCTGGAACACGCCGGGTGGGTCGATTCCCCTGCGAGGGATTTGAACGACCCATGAAGTACGAGAGCAAGCGGGCTATTGAAAGTAGCCCAACGACCAGCGGTATAGCCAGTCGACCAGCCTGCGGAGACCGGTACGTCCCGTCTGGAGGTGCGGTTGCGTGAGCGACCGCGTCATCGAAGACGTGGATAAATGCGAAACGGACGGCTGTGAGAACTTCTGCTATCCCGGTGAATCCCGCTGTCTGGGCTGTTACCGGAAGCGAAAACGGGGGCAAGCATGAGCGAGGATCTGATGGATCTCTCGCCGGAGGAAGGTATCGAGCGGTTCCTCCGACACCGCGAACCCTCCGTCCGCGAGAGTACGATGCGAAACGCGAAGACGCGACTCCGGTTCTTCAACGAATGGTGTGAGGAACGTGATATCGAGAACCTGAACAACCTTACCGGCCGCGACTTGGCTGATTTCGTGGCATGGCGACGGGGAGACATCGCGGCGCTGACCCTCCAGAAACAACTCTCGACGATTCGCGAAGCGCTCCGATACTGGGCCGACATCGAGGGCGTCGACGATGGGCTGGCCGAGAAGGTCCATGCCCCCGAGCTGCCCGACGGAGCCGAAAGCCGTGAGGTTCACCTGAGCGCAGACCGGGCACACCGGATACTCGACTTTCTTCACGACTACCGTTACGCAAGCCGGGACCACGTTGTCTTCCTGATTCTGTGGAAGACGGCGATGCGCCGGTCGGCCCTTCGGTCACTGGACGTTGACGATCTTCGTCCCGACGACTACGCGCTGGTACTGGAGCACCGAATCGACGAGGGAACGAAACTCAAGAACGGTGAAGACGGCGAGCGGTGGGTCTACCTCGGTCCGAGTGATTACCAGGTCGTCGACGATTACCTCGACAACCCCGACCGCTACGAACGGACTGACGACTACGGCCGCAAGCCACTCATCACCTCGCAGCACGGCCGGCCCACAGGTGATACCATCTACAAGTGGGTGAACAAGCTCACCCAGCCGTGCGTTCTCAATGGGTGTCCCCACGACGCTAATCCGTCGGACCCGTCGACCTGCGAGGCACTGGGTTCGCGTGCGGCCCACAGTAAGTGCCCGTCTTCTCGGTCACCTCACGGACTCCGGCGCGGCAGTATCACGTACCACCTGAACAGCGACGTATCTCCGGAGATCGTCAGCGAGCGATGCGACGTATCGCTCGAAGTGCTGTACGAGCACTACGACGTGCGGACGAATCAGGAGAAAATGGCGGTTCGAAAGAAGCAACTGGAGCGAATCTAACATGAACGTTACCAAACACAACCCCCCGTTGTCGTGTAAATTTCAGACTACTACCCGGCGAGTCCATGCCGACTTTTCATTGTTCCGAAGGGCCCCTGAGTACGGCTCGAAGCTACTGCAGACCGATCACGAACCCAGAAACCGCTGCATAGAGCCGGTGGATCAGAAGAACTGAAACAGGTCGTCCCGCTGGGCCTCGTGAAGGTGGTGCCGGACGGCCTCGTTCAGCGGCTCGACGGAGCCGCGCTTCGCGCTGATCGGCGCGATAGTCTCCTGCCACTGTTGCCATGGCGGGTGCAGTCCGAGTCGGTCACAGAGTTCGTTCAAGCGGTCGTCCTTGTCGTCGACCTTGTCCATCTTGTTGACGGCGACGACGGGTTCGACGCCCACTTCTCGGAGGAAGTGAAACATCTCCACGTCGTGTGGGATCTCGTCGGGGCCGGAGTGGCGGTCGATGATGTCGATGACCGACTTGCCGTCCACGACGAGGATGCCGACGAGGATGTTCTCGGCGTTCCGCTCGACGTACTGGACCACGTCGGTCTTGATTTCCTCGCGGACGTCTTCGGGGACGCCTTTCATGTACCCGAAGCCGGGGAGGTCACTGATGACGAAATCGGCGCTGGCCCAGTCGAAGTGGTTGGGCGAACGCGTGACACCGGGTCGCTGGCCCGTGTCGAACGTGTGGCCCGTTATCTCGCGCATCAACGTCGATTTCCCGACGTTTGACCGACCGACGAGCACCACCTCGGCGTCCCGGTCCGGTCGTGATTCGAACATACCCCGTGTACTCCGCCGGCGGGGAAAAGCGCGTCCGTTTCCCGAGGACCGACTGTTTCGCGATTCATAGCCGCGTCTCGCTCCAGTTCTGCACCCGGGACCCGCTAACTAGCCGCTTTTTTACCCTCGCGGGTCCCACCCGGAGCCGTGCGGCTGGTACAGATACTGATTCCGACCGGAAAGCGCGACGCCGTTCTGGGCGTGTTGGCCGAGGAGGGCATCGACTACGTGCTCACCGACGAGACGAGCGGGCGGGAGTTCACCGCTGTCGTCACCTTTCCAGTCCCGACCAACGCACTCGAACCAGTCCTCGAAGAGCTGCGGGACGTCGGTATCAACGACGACGGCTATACGGTCGTCGTGGACGCGAACACCGTCATCTCCAGTCAGTTCGACGAGCTAGAGGAGACGTACGCCGAGGAGGAAGACGAAGACCGCATCGCGCGAGAGGAACTCACCTCGAAGGCAAACGACCTCGCTCCCTCGATGTCGAACTACGCGCTCATGACCATCATCAGCGCGATTATCGCGACTGCCGGGCTCCTGCTCGACTCCCCGGCCGTCGTCGTCGGCTCGATGGTCATCGCGCCGCTCATCGGCCCGGCGATGACCGCCAACGTCGGCACCGTTGTCGACGACCACGAGATGTTCATTCAGGGCGTCAAACTCCAGGCCGTCGGGCTCGGACTCGCCGTAGCAAGCGCGACTGTTTTCGCCCTGCTGGTCCGGTACGCCAACGTCATCCCGCCGCTCGCCGACGTGACCACGGTCGGCCAGATACGCGAGCGGGTCGCCCCCGACTTCCTCTCGCTGATCGTCGCGCTCGGCGCTGGCGCGGCCGGTGTCGTCAGCCTCACCAGCGGCGTCTCGACGGCACTGGTCGGCGTCATGATCGCCGTCGCGCTCATCCCGCCGGCGGCCACGGTCGGCATCGGTATCGCGTGGGGCCAGCCGCTCGTCAGTCTCGGGTCCGCCGTGCTCCTGCTGGTGAACGTCCTCTCGATCAACCTCGCAGTGCTCGTCGGGCTCTGGTACCAGGGCTACCGCCCGGAACACTGGTTCCAGGAGAGCGACGCACGGTCGGCGACTGTCAAACGAATCGGCGTCCTCGTCCTGTCGATACTCGTCCTGTCGGCGTTCCTGGGCGGCGTCACCTTCGACTCCTACCAGCAGGCGACGACGGAGTCGGACATCCGCGACGCCATCCAGGGCAGCGTCGACCCGCCGGCTCGCGTGCTGACGGTCGAAATCGAGTACACCAACACTGCGATATTCCAACAGCCGCGCCGCGTCATCGTCACCGTCGGTCTGCCGCCGGACGCGGAGCAGCCACTGCTTGTCGACCAACTGGATGCTCTGGCTGATGACGCGGCCGGCCGAGACGTTGCGACGGAAGTTCGCTACGTCACTGTCGAACGGAACGGCTGACGCTCAAAGCCGACTTTGAGCGTTCGACGATGTAAATACCACTGGGTGTGTCGGAGACGATATGGTATCACGACCACTCGCAATCGCTGGTGTGCTGGCACTGCTCGTCGCCGGCGGCGTCGGGTTCGCACTCGCGGACACCGGGGCCGTCGCGCCGTCGACGAATTCGACCGTGAGCGTCAACGCTGACGCGACCGTCGAACGCGCGCCCGACCGTGCAACCGTCACCGTCGCCGCCGTGGGCCGCGGTGAGACTGCCGAAGCAGCGCGCAACAACCTCAGCGGTGACGCCGACGCCATTACGTCGGCGCTGGAAGACGAGGGCGCGAACGTGACCTCCTCGCGGTTCCAGGTCCGCCCCGAGTACGAGGAGAGTCGAGAGGGCCGCGAACAGGTCGGCTACGTGGCGATCCACACCGTCGAAGCCGAGACGAGCAACGTTTCGACTGCCGGGACACTCATCGATGCCGCAGTCGACGCCGGCGCGGACCGCGTCGAGGGCGTGCGCTACTCCTTGAGCGAGGAGACGCGACAGGCCGCTCGCGAGGAAGCCCTGACGACCGCGATGGACAACGCCCGAACGGACGCCGAAGTCGTCGCCGCTGCGGAGGATCGGTCCGTCGGTGACGCCGTCACGGTCCAGACCAGCGACCACGGCCGCGCCGTCGTGTACGCGGAAGCGATGGCCGCCAGTGATGCCGGCGGACGGACGAGCATCCAGCCCGGCGATGTCACTGTCGACGCCTCTGTCAGTGTCTCGTACGAACTAGAATAAGCCGTTCTGACTCGCCACTGCGGTTCCTTGTTCGGCGTTTTCAAAGACACTGCCTGTTGGTGACCGCAGTCCTCGCGGGTCGCTTCGCTCCCCGCTCGGAGTGTTCGAGACGCCTCCCGTTGGTGACCGCAGTCCTCGC
The DNA here is from genome assembly GCF_037078395.1 of Haloarcula sp. CGMCC 1.6347. Taxonomy (NCBI): domain Archaea; kingdom Methanobacteriati; phylum Methanobacteriota; class Halobacteria; order Halobacteriales; family Haloarculaceae; genus Haloarcula; species Haloarcula sp. CGMCC 1.6347. The sequence continues at coordinate 963,467 of NZ_JAYMGX010000002.1, read as the reverse complement.
GGGTCGCTTCGCTCCCCGCTCGGAGTGTTCGAGACGCCTCCCGTTGGTCGGCGTCTCGCTACTCGTCAAACGGCAGTTCGATCTCGTACCCCACCGCGTCGATAGCGGCCTGCAACACGCCGTCGACGTTGTCGTCTTCGGTGACGCTCATGTAGTGGTCGGCCTCGACGTCCGTCGAGAGGTCGCTCTTGTTCGCAATCGTCAGTACGGGCACGTCGAAGCGCGCTTCGATGTCGTTGCGCAGTTCCAGTTGGTCCGCGAGCGGGTAACCACACTCGCCGCTGGGGTCGACGAACACGAGAACGGCGTCGGCGAGGTGTTCGAGCGCGCTCACGGCCTGTGATTCGATCTCATTGCGGTCCTCCGGCGGCCGGTCGAGCAGGCCGGGGGTGTCGACGAGCTGATAGCGGATACGCTGGTCCTCGAAGTGCCCGACGCGGATCTGCGTCGTCGTGAACGGATACGAGGCGATCTCGTTGTCGGCCCGCGTGACGCGGTTGACGAACGACGACTTGCCGACGTTGGGGTAGCCGGCGACGACGATGGCCGGCTCGTCCGGTCGGATGTCGGGGATGTCTTTGAGGGCGTTGTGCGCCGTCGAGATGGCGGCGAGGTTGTCTTCGACCTCCTCGACCACGTCGGCGATACGGGCGAACGCCTGCTTGCGGAGCTTCCGGGCGGTGTCGATGTCGCCGCGGGCGACGCGGCTCTCGTACTCCTGGCGGATCTCGACGACCTTGTCGGCGGCCCACGAAACCTCTGCGAGGTGCTGTTTCAGCGCGTCGATACCGGGGTCGTTGTCTGCGGGGTAGGCTTCGCCGATGACCGCGTCGGCGAGTTCGATATAGAAGGGGTCCAGATCGTCGATCGTCGGCCACGCCGTCACCACGTTCTCCATGTTGTCGGAGGCGATGTTCGACGCCGTCATCAGCATCGACTGCTGGGCTTCGTTCCCGTCCTTGGCCCCGCCGGCGCGCGACGCCCGCGAGAAGGCTTTGTCCACGAGCTCCTCGGCGGTGGGCGTCGTCGGCAGACCCTCGAAGGGATGGCTCATAGGTCACGTTGACGTCCGGAGCGTAAAAGCGCATTCAATCGCTCCCCAAACTGTTGCGAGTCACGTTTTTGAGCGTCCCGACCGCAGTTCCGGTATGGCACACATCGACGCCGGCGAGATTCTCCCCAACGACCACGTCCAGCAGATGGCCGCCGAGGGACGGGTCACCCAGATGCACCGCGGCCACCAGTACGCCGACGAGGGCGACACGTTCGAGATCGACGGCACCGAGTTCGCGGTGACAGACGTAACACACCGGACACTGGGCGACATGACCGACGAGGACGCACAGCGTGAGGGGTCGGAAGACCTCGACGCGTACAAAGAGCGGATGAAGAAAGTCCACGGCAGCTTCGAGTGGGACGACGACAGCGAGGTCGTCCGGCATCGGTTCGCGCCAGTCGAAGAATAACCGCGGTCACCCGGTCAGGGCGCGAACTCGACACCAGTTATTTCGAACCGCGCGCCGCCGCTCTCACTGCTTGTCGCCCGGATACGCCAGCCGTGAGCTCCCGCGATCTCCTTGACTATCGCAAGTCCGAACCCCGTCCCGCCATCTCCTGTCGTGTAGCCGCTCTCGAACACCGTTTCCCGGTCGATTTCGGGGATTCCGGGGCCGTCGTCCTCGACGTAGAAGCCGGTCCCGTCGTCGAGTTCTCCAACCGTAATCGTCAGGTCAGGCTCACCGCCGTCAATGTCGTCGGCCCCCGTCCGACTGCCCGTGGAGCCATGCTCCACACTGTTCCGAAACAGGTTCTCGACGAGCTGTCGCAGCCGCTCCTGGTCAGCCATAATCGGCCGCATCGCTTCGGTTTCGAGCGCTGCGTTCCCAGTCCCGACAGTCGCCCAGCAGTCGGAACTCAGTGGCCCGATGTCGACGGGTTCGACGTCGCTTATTTGCTCGCCCTGCTGTGCGAGCGTCAGCAGGTCCTCGATGAGCGTATCGATCCGCTCGTGGGCGGTCCCGATAGCGTCGAGGTGCTCGCTGTCGTGGTCCGCCTGGGCCAGCTTGAGACGGCCACGCGCGACGCTGAGCGGGTTCCGGAGGTCGTGTGACAGGACGCCGGCGAACCGCTCTAACTGTTCGTTCTGTCGCTTGAGTTCTTGCTCCTGGGTTTCGAGCCGCTGTGTGTACGCTTCGAGCTGGTTCGTCCGTATGGTAGCCTTCGTCTCCTCGATACCGATTATTAGCCCACCGATGGAGCCGAGCATCAGCGCGATGGCCTGGGTCCCGTTCGCCCACTCGACAGTGACGCCCGGATGGAGGTCGCGCAGGAGGATGAACCCGAACATCACGGCGATACCGCCAAGCACCCACGCGATGATCCGCGGATAGTGGTGCTTAGTGATCTCGGACTGTGGCAGCCAGTAGCCCGTGTATATGAGCATGCCGCCCGGGCCGCCGATGAACAGCAGGTCGAGCAGCGCGAGCAGTATCGACCCGGTGGCTCGAAAGGCCAGCACCGCCTGAACGACCGCGAGCAGGATCAAGATCCCACCGGCCACAATGACCACGAACGGCAGCATAGATCTGTCCGATTTCGACGCCGCTCGTCGCCACAGCCCGGCGGAACCGGCACTTTCCGTGTTAGAATCCACGGTCAGACTAGGCTCCGAGCATAGATATTTTGGACTATTTTTACTGTAGGACTGTATTCGAGTGAATACAGCGCACGACTGCCCGCGAGCGGGCTGCCACCGCGCCGCAGACGACCCTTATCAACTACGGTAACTATCAGTAACTACATGACAGAGACGATGAGCAAGTCGAAAGCGGACGATCCGGAGCGGGCGCATCTCGCGGACGTTGCGGATGGCTGTGGCTGCACCGAAATCTGGGAGCACATGAGCGAAGCCCGCGACGCAGACGACAACTGAGCGCCCTATTCTTCCGATGCCACGTCGACGCCTGTAAACTCGAAGCGTGCGCCGCCGCTCTCACTTTCGGTGAGCGTGACCGTCCACCCGTGAGCAGTGGCGATCTGTGAGATTATCGAGAGTCCGAACCCGGTGCCGTCAGTCGTCGTCGAGTAGCCGCTTTCGAACACCCTCTCTCGGTCGGCTTCGGGGATGCCCGGGCCGTCATCCGAGACGGCGAACCCGCCCGGTATTTCGCTAATCGCCACTGTCACGCCTGGAGCGTCGTGTTTATCGGTACCGCCGGACTGCATCCGACTGTCCGTAGCGCTGTGCTCTACGGCGTTTCGGATCAGGTTCTCCAGTAATTGTTTGAGCCGCGTCATGTCCGCCTGTATCTTGCGGTCGGTGTCGACCACCAGTGCCGCGCCGTCGGTATCGACTACCTCCCAGCAGTCCTTGACTGCCGTCGCCAGTGCCACCGTTTCCATCTCCGCGACGCTGTCGCCGGTCCGGGCCAGCAACAGCAGGTCGTCAATCAACGCCTGCATCCGGTCGAGCGCCTGCTCTATCGCAACGATGTTGTCGTCGTCGCACTCTTCTCTCAGCGTACCCAGTCGGCCGATAGCGACGTTTAAGGGGTTGCGAAGGTCGTGACTGACGACTGTCGCGAACTGTTCCAGACGGTCGTTTTGCGTCGATAGTTCCTGCTCACGGTCACGGAGTTGTTTGTCGCGCTCGACAGCGGCGAGGGCCGCCTCCATGTTCGCCGCGAGGATGCGTCCAGCGACGATGTCTGCTTCGTCAAACGCGTCGATAGTCGCCGATGCGGCGATGAGAATGCCGTACTCCCCCAGTGGCAGATACAGTTCGCTGCGTATCGGCGTCTCGGGGTTCTGTACGTCTTCCTCCAACCGCACGTCAGGCACTGCGGTCGCCTCGCCGTGCTCGTACACCCGCCAGGCGATGCTGTCGCCCGGCTCGAATGTCGGGATATCACCGACCAACTGCCGGAGCGACGCGGTCGCGGCGACGGGTTCCAGTTGCCCATCGTCGTTGATGAGGTGGACGGCGTTCGCGTCGAGTCCGATAATCTCGGCGGCGGCGTTGACCCCGATACCGGCGACTTTGTTGCGGACTTCTGCGGCCATCAATTGCCGGGTGGCCTCGTGCAGCGCTTCGAGCCGCTGTTCGCGCTCGTCCGTATCGCCCCGGTCGCTGATGACCGAAACTGTGCCGTCTTCGCCGTCCCAGGTCACGTCACACGCCGTGACGCTGGCCTGCACTCTGTTGCCAGAGAGGGTCCGTATCGTCCGGCTGACTTGGCCGGCCGTCTGGCCGTTCTCGACGACGCGTTCAACGGTCTCGGTCCCGCCGTCCGTTGTCGGTTCGACGAGGTCGGTCAGTGGCCGGTCACAGAGGTCGTCGCTGTCTGCTGCGCCGAAAAACCCCACCGCCGCCGGGTTCGCATACACGACGGTGTCGGTCACGCTGACGAGGACCGCATCGCTCGTCACGTCGAGAATCCGTTTCGTCCGCTCCTGTGCGGTATCGGCCGTTGCTTTCGCTCTGACTCGTTCGACTGCGTTTCGGACTCGTTCCGCGAGCACGGCGTACTGCTGGGACCCATGTCTTTTTTGAATATAGTCAGTGACACCGGCCGAGACTGCCTCGCTTGCGAGTGACTCGCTCCCCTGACTGGTAAATAACAGGAACGGCATATCCGGGTCTCTGGCGCGGACCGCCTCCAGAAACTCCAGCCCGTCGATGCCGGGCATGTCGTAGTCGCTGACGATGCAGTCCACGTCGTGCTCGTCCAGATATGACAGTCCGTCCGTAGCGCTCGTGACCCCGGTGGCGTCGATCGCCTCGTCGTTGCGTTCGAGATGTGTCGCGATCAGGTCTGCGTACGACGGTTCGTCATCGACACAGAGGACTGTAACGCCCGACGCCACATGGCCCATACCCCTGATAGGAACTGTGTCCGTGTCAATCTGTCGCGGCCTCTCACCTGGTGACGGATCGTCTCACCGCCGCTTGGCCAACTCCGCCCGCAAATCGTCGACGTCCATGTCCTTCATCGACAACAGGACGAGCAGGTGATAGACGATATCGGCCGATTCGTGGGCGAGCTCATCGGTGTCGTCGTCTTTAGCTGCTAGAATCAACTCCGTCGTCTCCTCGCCGAGCTTCTCCAGCACGGCGTTTTCGCCCTTCTCGTGGGTGAACAGCGACGCCGTGTAGGAGTCTTCGGGAAGGTTCGCCTTGCGGTCCTCGATGACAGCGAACAGTTCGTCGATAACGTCGCCGGTGTCGTCGCTCATAGCCGCCGTTCGGTCAGCGGGGCCTTCAGGCCGTCGCTACGACTCCACCGAGTCGAAAAAGGCCAGGTCGTGGATGCGCGGGTCCTCGGTCAGTTCGGGGTGGAACGACGTGCCGACGACCGGTCCCTCACGGACCGCGACTGGGTGGTCGTCCCACGTCGCCAGCACTTCGACGTCCGTGCCGACGTAGTCGATGACCGGTGCGCGGATGAACACCGCCGGGAACGGGTCGTCGAGACCCTCGACCGCCAGTGGGGCCTCGAAGCTGTCCTTCTGTCGCCCGAACGCGTTGCGCTCGACGGAGACGTCGATGACGTTCAGCGTGTCGACGCGGTCGTCCTGTGCGTCGCTCGCGCTGACGATGAGCCCGGCACACGTCGCCAGCACCGGCTTGCCGGCTTCGACGTGGGACTGGATTTCGTCGGCGATGCCCTCCCGGTGGATGAGCCGCGATATCGTGGTCGATTCCCCGCCCGGTAGCAACAGCACATCGCAGTCGGGGACGACTCCGGACTCGCGTATCTCGACGACCTCCGCCGTCTGGTCGTGGGCCGCTGCCGCCCGCCTGATCGCGTCTCCGTGTTCAGAGACATCGCCCTGAACAGCGAGTACACCCGCACGTAGCGTCATACGTCACCGTTAGTGAGCCTGTGCGAAAAGCCTCTCGTCTCCTCTGCAAAGATCCGGTAGCAGGGCCGTCTCTGGCTCCTCCGGCGTCGTCTACGACGCCGTTCAGTGTCCCTTCGGATATAGTCGAACCAAACGGTTAGGTGAGGCGGCCTGTAGACGTGGCACATGGGAAAGCGACGGCAGGACCCGGTCGAGGTAAACGCGGACGGGTCGGCAGACCTCTATGAGATATCGACTTGGGAGCCCCGGTCGAGGCTGGACCGGTTCGCCCACTGGCTCTACCACATCGGAATACGGACGCTGCGGTATCTGGTCATCCTTGCAGCCATTCTGATCCTCCTCCTGCAGGTCGCGTTCGGGAGCCTCGGCGCGCTCAGCGACCAGCCGCTGTTTGCCGGGATGGCCATCCTCTCTGCCGTGCCGGCGCTCGGACTCGCGGCCTACATCTACTACGCCGACGTGACCACCCAGGAGCCGCTGACGCTGCTCGTGGGGACGTTCCTCCTCGGTGTGCTGTTCGCCGGCTTTGCGGGCGTGCTCAACGGCATCTTCGGTGCGCCGATACAGGCTATCGGTTCCGGATTCGGTCTGGTGCCGTTTCTCGGCCAGGTGTTCTTCTTCTTCCTCATCGTCGGTCCTGTCGAGGAGACGGTGAAACTGCTGGCGGTACGCCTGTACGCCTTCCGTGACAACCGCTTCGACGCCGTCGTCGACGGTGCGGTGTACGGCGCTGTCGCCGGTCTCGGCTTTGCGACTATCGAAAACGCGCTGTACATCACACAGAACGCCGAGATGGCTACCGGGACGGTCGAGTTACTCGCCGCGAGCAGCGACATCACCGCGATCAGAGCGCTCGCGGGGCCGGGTCACGTCATCTACTCGGCCTTCGCCGGCTACTACCTCGGGCTGGCGAAGTTCAACCCCGACGACGCCGGCCCGATCGTTCTGAAAGGGCTGCTCATTGCTTCGCTCATCCACGCCGTCTACAACACGCTGGCCGGCCCGGTGACAGCTATTCTGGCTGGCATCTATAATGTCGACTTCCTCGTTGCCTTCTTCGGGTTCGTCATCGTGTACGACTCGATTTTCGGCCTGCTGTTGCTGAAGAAAGTTCACGCCTACCGGCAGGCGTACAAGCGCGCTCACGAGGACCCGGACGAGACTGCGCTTCGCCCGGAACAGACCGAGTTCGACCCCTAGACCAACTGTTCGACGTATTTCGCGACCACGTCGACCTCCAGGTGGACTGGTTCGCCGACCGACTTCTCGGACAGCGTCGTCTCGGCGTACGTCGTCGGGATGATCGCCACGTCGAACTCCTCGGAGCGACGGTCGGCGACGGTCAGGCTGATGCCGTCGACCGTTATCGACCCTTTCTGAACCAGATAGTCCCGGTGGGCCTCGGGCAGGGAGAAGGTGAACGTCCAGTCCTCGCCTTCCTGTTCGATACCGACAATCTCGGTCGTCGTGTCGACGTGGCCCTGGACGATGTGGCCGTCGAACCGGCCGTCCGCGGGCATCGCCCGTTCGAGGTTCACCTGGTCGCCGCCCGAAAGGTCGTCGAAGAACGTCCGAGCGAGGGTTTCCCGGGCGAGAAACACCTCAAACCACTCGCCGTCGGCCGCCTTCTCGACGGTGAGACAGACGCCGCTGACGCTGATCGACTGCCCGTGGTCGAGTCCCTCGAACGGCGCGCCGATCCGCATCCGACGCCCGCCCTCGTCGTCAATAACCGCCTGCACCTCGCCGGTCGTCTCGACGATTCCGGTGAACATACCCCAGATACAGCACGGCTGGCGGAAAGCACTTCGCTTCCCGGAGACGCAATATAGACTCGGAACCGAGTAATTACTTACAACATCCTGGCGGAAGGAATTTATTCTCGCCGCTGGTAGCGCGGTGTATGGCAGCTACGCCCGACGCTGACCACGACTGGACTGGCCGTCACGCACGGACGGAACCGACCGAAACCGGGCGAATCGTCGAGGTGCCTGACGAACTAATCGAGGACTGGGACCTGCGACACGCGGAGACGAAAGGCCGCAGTTAACGCTGTAGCGCTTCGACGCCGACCAGTTCCGCGCCGGTCAGCGCCCGGATGTAGGCCCCGCCCGCGATAGAGACGTGGCCGAATTCGTCTTCTTCCATCCCGTACATCTCGATAGCTCGTGAGGTGTCGCCGCCGCCGACGACGGAGAAGCAGTCGGTGTCGGCGATGGCTTCGAGCACGCCTGCGGTGCCGACAGAGAACCGCTCGTCCTCGAACATCCCCAGCGCGCCCTTCACGAAGACGGCCTCGGAGTCGCGGATGATCGGCGAGTACTCCATGACGGTCTCGCTGCCGACGTCGAGGTAGGAGACGCTTTTCTCCTCGATATCGTCGACAGCCTGCTCGGCGCGGTCGCCGTTCTCGTCCTCGTAGGCCAGGTCGACCGCGAGCGTGATCTGGTCGCGGTGGTCTTCGAGCATGGACTCGATCTTCTCGCTGTTTTGCTCCCACTGCTCGTCGTAGAGGTTCGCGTCGTCGATGTCGTAGCCGACCGGGTAGCCAGCGGCCCGGAGGAACAGTTCCCCGGCGATGCCGCCCAGCAGGAAGTCGTCGACCTTCTCGTCGAGGTGGGTCATGACGTCGATGACGTCGGTGGCCTTCGTCCCGCCGACGACCATCGTCACCTGCCCGTCGAACTCCTTCTCGGCGATGGCGGTGTTGGCCTCGTACTCGGTTTCCATCACGCGGCCGGCGTAGGCGTCCATGACTAGCGGGAAGCCCACCAGCGAGGCGTGTGAGCGGTGGGCCGCCGAGTAGGCGTCGTTGATGTAGGCGTCGAACTCCCCGGCCAGCGTCTGGACGAACTCCGTCTGTGACTTGATTTCGGGGTCCTCCTCGGGCAGTTCGTCGTCGCACATCCGCGTGTTCTCCAGAACGAGTACGTCGCCGCCGTCGAGAGCCGCGATGTCGTGAATCGCCTGCGGCCCATAGGTCTCGTCGACGAAGTCCACGTCGTGGTCGATGTGTTCCGCGAGGATGTCGGCGTGTTGCTCGAGTGAGACGAAATCGTCGCGACCCGGGCGGCCCTGGTGAGCCAGCACCGCGATCTCGAACCCGCGGTCGACCAGTTCGCTGATCGTCTCCGCGTGGCGGTCGAACCGTCGATTGTCCTGTACTGTGCCGTCCTCCACCGGTGAGTTGAGATCGAGTCGAACGAGGACGCGCTGTCCGTCGTCGAGGTCGTCGAGCGTCTGGAAGGTCATCACTCGGGAGGAAACCTGCCGACCGCTTAACGGTTTCCGAGTCCGATAGCGGCCGGTTCGCCCGGCCGAGCCATACCGTCACTACGCCTTCTGCCTCGGCTACTGACTCGGAAAGGGAGAGAAGGGATGGGGTGGGAGTGAGTGGTGGTCCCTCGTCCGCTGTACCCAACTGTGGGTCACGGGCTGTCGACTGCGGATACGGCTGACTGCGCCGACACACAGAGCCGACCAGTTGTGTGGAACTGATTCACACTCTGTGTGTACCAAGATGTTTTGCGAACAATCGTGATAAACTTTCCTTCTATTTTGACCAGTTCCTGAATAAAACGGCCGGGCGACGACTACTCCGTGATGTACTCGGCCACGTCGAGCATCCGGTTCGAGAAGCCGTACTCGTTGTCGTACCAGGTGAGGATCTTCGTCATCCCGGAGACGACGTTCGTCGACTGCAGGTCGACCTGCGTGGAGTACGGGTCCCCGAGGATGTCCGAGGAGACGACGTCGTCGCTCGTGACGCCGAGCACGCCTTCGAGTTCGCCGGCAGCGGCCTCCTCGAAGGCGGCGTTGACGTCGCTCTCCGTCACGTCGTCGTCGAGGTCGACGACGAACTCGGTGATGGAGCCGTTCGGCACCGGGACACGGATGGCCATCCCGTCGAGTTTGCCTTCAAGCTCGGGCAGGACCTCGGTGGTCGCCTGCGCGGCACCGGTCGAGGTCGGGATGATGTTCTCGGCGGCCGCGCGGCGACGGCGGGGCTTGCCGTTCGGGCCGTCCATCAGGTTCTGCGAGCCGGTGTAGGCGTGGACCGTCGTCAGCTGGCCGGCGTTGATGCCGAACTCCTCGTCGAGGACCTTCGCGACCGGTGTGATGGAGTTGGTCGTACAGGAGGCGTTCGAGACGACGTCTTCGCCGTCGTACTCGTCGTGGTTGACGCCGTAAACGAGCTGTTTGACCGGCTCGTCGCCCTTCGGCGGCGCGGAGATGAGGACCTTGTCGGCCCCGGCGTCGAGGTGCTGGCTCGCGTCCTCCTTGGTGCGGAAGATGCCGGTCGCCTCGAAGGCCACGTCGACATCGAGGTCGTCCCACGGGAGCTGTGTGGGATCTGTTTCGTGGAAGATGCCTGCTTCGAAGTCGGTCCCCTCGACCGTGAGGACGCCGTCGTCGACGCTGGCCCCTTCGAGTTCGCCCATGACGGTGTCGTACTGGGCGAAGTAGTCGATCTCAGAGTCATCCATCACATCGTTGATACCGACGACTTCGACGTTGTCGTTGTGTAACGATGCGCGGAATACGTTGCGGCCGATACGGCCGAAGCCGTTGAGGCCGACGCGGACTGGCTCACTCATTGGTGTCTAGAGAGGCAGTCGGTCAGTGTAAAGTGTTTTCGGATTTGTTGTAAATTTGTGTTTGTTTATGCGCGTTCGAGTGCGAATGATTAATAGTGAAGGTGACCGTTCGTGTGAGAGTACCCGCTCGACGGCGTCTGTAACAGGTACTATATTCGTCCGAAGGCTTTTGAAACGGACGGGCGTACTGGTCTATAGGAATGAGACGCGATGACAGTGACGACCCGTTCGACGAGTTCTTCCGGGAAATAGAGCGGATGATGGACGAGATGATGGGGGCCGAAGGCGACGTCCACATCGACCGGGACACCGGTGGCGGTGGGGCCGACCTCCACGTCGACGTTCACGAAACCGACGAGGAGATCCGGGTCGTCGCCGACGTTCCGGGCGTCGACAAGGACGCAATCGACCTCAAGTGCGACGGCACTGTCCTCACGATCAACGCCGAAAGTCCGGAGCGCGAGTACCACGAACGACTGACCCTGCCGACCCGCGTCGACGAACACTCAGCCGCCGCGACGTACAACAACGGCATCCTCGAAGTCACCTTCGACCCCGAAGAGGACTCCGCCGACATCGAACTGTAGCGCGCCCAATACACGGTTCTGGTTTTCTGCGTGCCAGCAACAGCACGCTTGCACTGCTACTGTTCAGCCGTTTGCCGTATCAACGCCGCCAGATCGTCCCAGAAGCCGTCCTCGTACTTCGTCGCCGAGTCGATGGTCGGCCGGGCGTTCGTCTCGTTGACCACTGCGCGGTCCTCGGTCACCAGCAGGTCGACGCCGAGGTACGGAATCTCCAGTTCGTCGGCCGCGTCTTCGGCCAGTTCCCGTAGCGCCGCTGGCAGTTCCTGCCCTTCGGCTTCGGCCCCGCGGTGAACGTTGTGTTTCCACCGGCCCTGCTCGCGGCTCGCTTCGGGGAGTCGGCGCTCCACCGCGCCGACGTACTCGCCGTCGACGACCATCACGCGGTAGTCGGCGGCGTCGGCGACGGACTCCTGAACGAGAAACGACTGGTCGCCGACCGCGCGGTAGTCGTGGACCAGATCGAGGTAGTCGACGATGCCGAGAAACGAATCCAGATCGTGGGCCTTGGCCACGCCGACGCCGCGGGTCGTCGAGTTCGGCTTCACGACCACGGGCGGGTCGAACCGCTCGAAGGCCGCCGTTAGCTCGGCCTCGCTCGCCGGGTTCGACACGACGACAGTCTCGGGAACGGGGACGTCTGCACGGCCGAGACGCGCCAGCACGTCGGCCTTGTTCCGCGAGCGGAGGATGGCCTCGCGGTCGTTGACCCACGGCACGTCCAGCATGGCGTCGGCGACCGCTCCCTCCATGATTCGGGAGGGGTAGACGAAGCCCACGTCGTACGCGTCGAAGGGACGCTCGTCGAGCGCCAGCGTCCGCTCGGCTGTCTTGACGTGGCCCACCTCGATGTCACGGGCCGCCAGCGGCCCCTGCATCCGCTCGAAGGTCTCGGCGTTCGTGGCGACGGCCAGCCTGTGCATAGCTTGCAGTTGTCGTGGAGGGATAAAACACGCTCGCAGCCGCTCTCGGCACACGATGACCGGACTCTGCTGCGCGTCGCGTACCTATTCTCGCTAGCCACAGAATTGCAGCGTATAATGGATGAATACGCAACTATTGGCGGAAATGACAGATAAGCGCTAAGTATGTCCGGGAATAATAGACCACGCGTGTACGACGACATTCTCTTCCCGACGGACGGCAGTGACGGCGCGGACGAAGCGCTTGCACACGCGCTCGAACTGGCAGAGACGCACAACTCGACGATTCACGTTCTCTCTGTCGTCGACTCGACCTATCTCGGAAGCGCCGCAGCAGAAGCGACGACCATCGAATCGCTGCAGGAACAGACCGAGCAGGTCGTCGACGAGACGGTCGACGATATCGCTGACCACGGCACGGCTGTCGTCGCCGAGCGCCGAATGGGTGATCCCTACGAGGAGATCCTCGACTACGCCGAGACTGCGGGCGTCGATATGATCGTCATGGGAACCCACGGCCGGAGCGGCCTGGACCGGTTTCTACTGGGGAGCGTCACCGAGAAGGTCGTTCGGACGGCGGACGTGCCTGTTCTCACTGTGCGTCTCTCGGACGGCGAGCCGTAGCCGGGCCTGTCGAGACGAGCACTGACCGGTAGCAGTGCAACCGCTACGGCTATTCGAACGGTGGAAAAGACGCGAGGCCTACGCGATCAGCTTCTCTTCGCCGCGTTCGACCTTGATGCGGCAAGAGGGCGTGATCTTGTTGTAGGCGCGGCGGAACGCTTCCTTGACGTGCTCTGCGTCCTCGACGTTGACGTAGGCGGTAAACAGTCGCTCGCCGGCCTGAACGCGGGCGGCGGTGCCGACAATCTTCCCGAAGGCGGCGCGCATCCCGTCAGAGACACGGTCGGCCCCGGCACCGGTCGCCTGCTTGTTCTCGCGCAGGACCTGGTGGGGGAACTTCCGGAGGGTCATCTTGTAGTCGCCCTCTTCGCCGAGCTCCTTGATCATGTGGCGGTTGGCCGACAGGCGGGAAGCCTCCAGCGAGCCGTGACGGAGCTGGACGGTCTCCTCGACGATGAGGCTGATCTGGACGGGGTAGTCGTCGGCGTCCTTCTGCTTGCGGCCCATCTTGTGCTGTGCGATCTTCGACCCGGGAATGCCTGTGATGTATTCGCGTCGGGTGTACGCGGGCTTGTCGATGTCCCGGTACATTGAGGCGGGTTTGTCCGACATAGGTACTCTTGGAGAATACGTCGCCGAGCGGCCCAATAAGGGCTTCGAACCCGCCCGGCGGCGTGCCGTGGTGTCCCATACACCGGCCCGCGACCGCCAGCGGCCCCGGACTGACCGTTGCTGTCGTTGCTGGAGTCCCTGCTCTCGGTAGCGTCGGGAACATCGGTGTTGGACCGGTAACACCGCTGTCACCGCGCTCTTTTACCACTCGCGCGCGTACGACTGTTACCATGAATATGCTCGTCGACGGCGAGTGGCGGACTGACGCGTACGAAACGACAGACGAGGACGGGGCTTTCGACCGGCAGGACACCACCTTCCGAGACCGGGTCGAGGACGACCCCGACGCGCGGTTCCAGCCCGAGGCGGGCCGGTATCACCTGTATGCCTGTCGCGCCTGCCCGTGGGCCCACCGGATTCTGGTCGCTCGAAAGCTCCTGGGCCTGGAAGACGCCATCACCGTCGACTACGTGGACCCGTTCCGCGCCGAAGGTGGCTGGCAGTTCACGCCAGACAAGGCCGGCTGCACGCCGGATACGGTCAACGGATCGGACTACCTCCGCGAGGTCTACGTCGCGGCCGACTCCGACGCGACCTGCCGCGTGACGGTCCCGGTGCTCTGGGACAAACAGGAGGAGACAATCGTCAACAACGAGTCCGAGGAGATCCTCAGGATGCTCGACACTGAGTTCGACGACGTGGCCGACAACGACGTCGACCTCTACCCCGAAGGCTATCAGGACGAGGCCGACCGGATCATCGACGACATCTACGAGCCCATCAACAACGGCGTCTACCGCTGTGGCTTCGCGAACAGCCAGTCGGCCTACGACGAGGCCGTCGCGGAGCTGTTCGACGCCCTGGACCACTGGGACAGCGTGCTCGAAGACCAGCGCTTCCTCGCCGGCGACCGCCTGACCGAGGCGGACATCTGTATGTTCACGACGCTCGTGCGCTTCGACGAAGTGTACCACACCCACTTCATGTGCAACCACAAGCTCATCCGCGAGTACGACAACCTCTGGCCGTACCTCCGGGACCTCTACCAGCTCCCCGGCGTCGCCGAGACGGTGAACATGGACCACATCACGGAGCACTACTACACCACCCACCCCGACGTGAGCCCGAAGCGCATCGTCCCGATGGGGCCCGACCCCGATTTCGAGGCCGACCACGACCGCGACGAACTGCCGGGCGACCTCCCCGAAACGCTACTTCCGACGGCGTAACCGGGCCGTTTCGCGGCCGGATATCGAACGCTGAGTCGACGCTGTTCCTTTTATATACCCAGTTCTCACCTGTGTTCAATGAGTCGGGTAGACGGGCGAAGTCGGGCCGTGAGCCCAGTCATTGGCGTCGTTATCCTCGTCGGAATTGCTGCAATTCTCGCTGCCACCATCGGTGTGTTCGCGCTCGGCTTCAGCGAGCAGCGACCCACGCAGGCACCGCAGGTCGCTATCGTGGCCGACTACAGCGAGCGGACTACCGGCAATGGGGAGTATCTGAATCTCAGCTTCGAAAGCGGCGAAACCGTCTACCGGGACAACCTCACTGTCGTCGTCTCCGGTGCCAGGAGTTCCGACGGCAGCGACGTGACGCTTGACACCGACCCGATACAGGCACAGGCCTCGACGCGGATTACGTCGGGGACAGAAATCACGATCCATCGTGGACAGTTCTCCGGTATCACGACTGGGGAATCTCTGGACCTGAGCGACGCGACGCTTCGACTCGTCTGGGCTCCCGTGGACGAACCGGAGTCGGAAACGTACGTCATCTATCGCTGGCCGGACCCGAGCCAGCGCAACTGAACGGCTGTTTTGCCTCCGCTGTCGGACTGCTCTCTTCACTCGGCCAGCGAGAGCGTGACTTCGTCGGTTTCGTAGTCCTCGATGAACGACCCGGAGCCGCCCAGCGAGACAGTCCGGTCGCCGATATCGACGACTAGCGTGTGTTCGATGGGGTAGGAGTTGGTCTGTGGCTCGGCGACGCCCTGTTTCGTCTCGACGACGGTCCCCTCGATGGTGGTGGTGTCGTCGTCGGCCTGTACCGCTCGTACTTCTGCGGAGACGTGGATGTCGTGCCCGGCGCGCAGATGGAGCGTCGCCTGGAGGACGGCGTGGCGGAAGTCGTGGTAGGTGGCGGGGAGCGGGGCCGGGTCGGTGACGGTCTCCTCGGTGGCCATCAGCCAGTAGTTCCCGAGGAACGACCCCGACAGCACGGGGACGAGCTGTTGCTGGACGAAGGCGATAGCGCGCTGGTCGGAGTTGGTGCGTGTCACCATCTCCGCTGGGGAGACGAGGCCGAACTGGGCGTCGACGGTGAGCATAATCGGCATCGGCTGGTTCCAGGACCGGACCACGGAGGCCAGCCCGCGCACGTCGTCCGGCTCCAGGCCGTCGGCGCTGCTGACGACCAGCATCACGAGGACGCCGCGGTCGACGGCCGCGACCAGTTCCTCCGAGATCTCCGGGAGGTACTGCTGGGGAACCGACAGCATGATCTCCCGTTCCGCGTTTCTGATGTACTCCGTGAGCCGCTTGATGACTGTCACCCGGGACTTGATGACGTCGAACTGCTGTGGTTCCCGCGCACTCGCCGAGTATCGGGAATCGAGCGCCCCACTCATCTCTTCGAGCCGGTCGGTCAGGGCGTCGATGACTTCCTCGGGCGGCCGGGCGCGTATCGTCGTGGGCACGACGTGGTCGTTGACCTCGATGAACCCCCGGTCTTCGAGCGATTCACTGATGCTGTAGACGTACCGTTTTGAGACGCCGGTGTCGTCGGCGATTTCGCTGGCCGTGGCCTCGCCGCTGCCGAGAATCGACAGGTACGTGTCGACTTCCTTCTCCGACAGGCCCAGTTGCCCCAGCCTGTCCCTGAGAGTCGAATCGTCCATCTGTTCACATCTGGTACCGGCGGCGGATAACTGTGTTTCGGTGCTGTGTGGCCCGCCAACGCCCCCGAAGCCGCCCAATGGGCCGTATCGTCGACTGGCCCACACCGCGCTCACAAGAATGAAAAACTATTACACCATATTTTATATCCCCCGCAGTGGTGTCTCTCACCAATGACGCTCCGGACGGCACTTAACGACTTCAAGCGGACCCGGGACCGCCGCCACCAGTTCCCGGGCGAGTTCCGCTCTACGACGGGCACTTTCTCCGGACTCGACAGCCGGTTGGTGCACGTCGACAGCGATGGCTCGCTGCGGGACTACTCCTATCCGCTGTGTGGGCTCACGGGGATCGACCGCTCTCGGTTCGGCATCGACACGGGTTCGACGACGTGGTTCAGCGCCGACGCCGACCAGCGGTATCGCGGTGACGCCGGCGTCGTCGAGACCATCCACGACTGCGGCGACTGGGCCGTCGTCCAGACGGACTGCACTATCGAGCAGGCCCACGTCACCCGGTTCGAACTTCGCGGCGACGCACCCGCCGACGTGTCGCTTCGGGCGTTCGTCGATTTCGCACCTGACGGGCGGGACGGCCGACAGAGCCTGCTGATGCACGGAAACACCGTCGAGGCCTACCATCGCTCCGAACACGACTTCGTCGGCGTCTCTACCGAACTCGACGCCGTTCAGGGCCAGATTCCCGAGCGGTTCCCCGAACTCGTCGACAGTGAGCCGGTCTCGTTCCCCCGAGCGACAGGGGAACGACGGTACGAGGACACGACGCTGACTGGTGGTGTCCTGCTGTCCGCGCCGTTCGTCGACGGGGGCGTCACGCTGACCACGCTGCTGACGGACACGAACGATATCGGCCGTGACGCGGCGCTGTCGACCATCGACCGGCTGGTGAGCGACCATTACACCTCGGAGACGCTACTCGAAGCGGGCCAGGCACAGCGGCGATGGAGCGTGCCCGCGGACACGCCGAACCGCGAGAGCGTCGTGGCCGACCTTCGCGTCCTCTCGCTGCTTTCGGCCGCGAACGGGGCCAGAATCGCCGCGCCGGACTTCGACCCGTACTACGTCACCTCCGGCGGGTACGGGTACACATGGTTCCGCGACGACGCCGAGATTTCGGCGTTCCTGCTCGAAGCTGACGGGACGTTCGACCTCGGACTACAGTCGTGGCACCGGCGCTCCGCCGCGTTCTACTGTCGCACCCAGCAACCGGACGGTAGCTGGCCCCACCGGGTCTGGCCCGGCGACGAGACGCTCGCGCCGGGCTGGGCGAACGCTCGGCTCGAGAGCGGTTCGGACGCGGACTACCAGGCCGACCAGACCGCGAGCGTCACCACCTTCCTCGCGACGTACCTTCGAACCGGCGAGCCGGCGAATCCGGAGTGCATCGAAGCCACGCTCGGGCGCGCCGTCGAGAGCATCGACGACACGCTGGCCGACGACGGCCTCCCCATCGCCTGCCAGAACGCCTGGGAGAACATGCAGGGTCGGTTCACGCACACCGCTGCGACCTTCCTGCACGCCTACGCGGCCGTCGCCCGCGCACCGGTCTCCGCCGCGCTCCGGGACCACGCCCGGTCACAGGCCGAAACAGTGCTGTCAGCCCTTGATGCGCTGTGGACCGGTGACCGCTACGCCCTTCGCGAACACGACGGAGCCATCGACGACCGACTGGACTCCGCGACGCTGGCTCTCCCTGCGGCCTGTCGTGTCGCTGCAGAGGCCATCGACCTGCCGGCGGAGACCCGCGACCGGCTCTGTACCCACGTCGAGACGACACTCGACGGGCTGGAACGGGACACCGGCGACATCCGGGGTCTCATCCGCTTCGAGGGCGACGACTGGCGGCGCGGCTCGCAGGACCGCGAGAAAGTCTGGACCGTCTCGACGGCGTGGGGCGCAAACAGTGCCGCCCAGCTGGGTGCGCTCCTGCGTGACGCCGACGACAGCCGAGCGACGGCGGCCTACGGCCGCTCCCGGGACCTGCTGGACGAGATCCTTCCCGGCGGCTCGCTCGTCCAGTCCAGCGGCTACCTTCCCGAGCAACTGTTCGACGACGGGACGCCGGACTGTGGCACGCCGCTCGGCTGGCCCCACGCGCTCCGGCTGGCAACCGTCGCCCACCTCGCTGACGCCGGGGAGCTCACTGCCGAGCCGCTGAGCGCCCGCGAGTAAACTGCCGAGCCGCTGAGCGCCCGCGAGTGGTTTTTTACGGACCGCGCTGCTCGCGCACTCGCAAACGTAGCGGATGGCCGTAGGGACTCTATAACTGGTCGAAAACAGTGACTACGCCCGGACGTGGACACTGCCTATCCCTTACTGCGGTGCTGCGACGGGCGCGTCCTCGCCGGCTGTAACCGTCTCGCCGGTCCCCGGGTCGAACAGATGGACAGCGGATTCGTCGAACGACACCTGCACGCGGTCGCCGATGGCCGGCTCTACGTCGGTGCTCACCCTGGCGATGAAATCCGGCGCACCGTCGCCCTCGAACCCGGTTTTCGATTCGCCCAGATCGAGATAGAGGTAGTTGTCGCTACCGATGGGCTCGAGCACGTCGACCGTCGCCGGAACGGCGTTCTGGTCGCCGCCGTCGCTGACGGAGACGTGTTCCGGTCGGATACCCAGCACGTACGAACCGCCTTCGATGTCGCCGAAGGCACTGGCACGGCCGCCCGTGAGGTCGTAGGAGAAGTCGTCGTGAGCACCGGTGAGCCGGATGCCGCTGCCGAGTGGCTCCGCGGTCACGTCGAGGAAGTTCATCGAGGGCGAACCGACGAAGCCGCCGACGAACTGGTTCGTCGGGTTCTCGTACACCGTCTTCGGCCGACCGGCCTGCTGGAGCTCCCCGTCGTTGAGGATGACGATGCGGTCGCCCATCGTCATCGCTTCCTCCTGGTCGTGGGTGACGTAGACGGCTGTGATGCCGAGTTCCTCCTGCAGGCGCTGGATTTCCGTCCGCATCGTCGTCCGGAGCTTCGCGTCGAGGTTCGACAGCGGCTCGTCGAAGAGGAACACGTCCGGCTCCCGGACGATGGCGCGCCCGAGCGCGACCCGCTGTTTCTGCCCGCCGGAGAGCTGGTCCGGCGTGTCATCGAGCAAGTCCCCGATACCCATCATCTCCGCCGTCTCGGTGACTCGCTCCTCGCGCTCTTCCTTCGAGAGGTCCGTGCTCATCCGGAGGCCGAAGGCCATGTTCTGGCGGATGGACTTGTGCGGGTACAGCGCGTAGTTCTGGAACACCATCGCCACGTCGCGCTTGCGGGCGTGGACGTCCGTCACGTCCTCGTCGCCGATACGGATACGACCGCTCGTCGGCCGTTCAAGCCCGGCAATCATCCGTAGCGTCGTCGATTTCCCACACCCCGACGGGCCGACCACCGTTACGAACTCCCCGTCGTCGATGGACAGGTCGACGTCGTCGACCGCCACGATGGAGCCACCGTCGAACTCCTTCCGGAGACCGTCTAGTTCGAGACTCGCCATTACACAGAGTCTCACACCCATCGCTAATAAGTTTGATGGGATTTTTCATAGAAGTTCTAGCAAAGTTCAGTCGGTCGTGAAACTGAGTGCCGTCAGTGACCGCTCGCCGGCGGTATCACGACGACATCTCCGACCTCGACCGCCCCGCCGCTATCGACCGGGTCGCCGCTGAGAAGGTTGGTGTCCCCGACTGGAGTGTCGAGCGAGACGGTCGCCGTGCCGTCGCCGAAGTGTAGCACGACCACGAGCCTTTCATCGCCGTCGGTGCGCTCGTACGCGACGATGCTGTCCGCATCGCCCGTTTCGACGGTGTGTGGAACCGGGCGTATCCCGGGCGAGCGCAGTGCGGCGTGGTCCGCTCGGAGGGCCGCCAGTCGCCGGTGGAAGTCGGTCAGTGCGTTGTCGCCGTCGTGCCAGCGCATCGTTCCGCGCTGCTGTTCGACGCCCCGTTCCTGGCCGGCGTATATCATGGGTGTTCCAGGCAGGGTGAACGTGGCCCCGACGGCCGCCCGCAGTGACGCGGCCCCGCACTCGTCGAGATAGCGGTCCTCGTCGTGGTTGTCGACGTATCGCATATGCGCCGTGCGGTCGGGGTAGCCGTGTTCGACCGTCGCGTCGAGCGCCTCAAACAGCGCCGACGCCGGTTCCTCGCCGGTCCCGATGTCCCGGAGCGTGTCGAACAGGTCCGTGTCGTAGTGGACGTCGAACTCGTTTTCGGCGAAGGCAGCGTCGCGCGGGACCGTCTCGTCGAGCAGCAGGAACTCGGGGTCGTCGGCTTTCACCCGCTCCCGGACTTCCTTCCAGAACCCGTGTGGCACGCCCCAGGCGACGTCACAGCGGAACCCATCGACCACGTCGCGCCACTCGTCTACCACATCGAGCATCCAGCGCCGCACCGCGAGCGAGTCGTAGTTGAGGTTCGGGATTCGCGTCCAGTTGAAGTAGTAGCCCGGCGCGTCCTCGCCAGCCCAGTCGATATCGGAGACGTCCTGTGACGCCGGGATTCGCTCGTAGTGGTCGGCGTACTCGGGGACACCGGCCCGGTGGAGCTGGAAGGCCGGGTGGTCCCGCGAGCTGTGGTTGATGACCAGGTCGAAGACGACCCGAATCCCCGCGTCGTGGAGCCGGTCGACCAGCGATTCGAACTCCTCGCGTGTTCCCAGGTCTGTGGCGGTGTCGAAGAAGTCAGTGATGTGGTAGCCGTGCCGGGTCGGACTCGCCTGGACGGGCGTGAGCCACACCACGTCGACGCCCAGCGACTCGATGTACGGGACCCGCTGCTCGATGGCCTCGAAGCTCGTGTCGACGGTTTCGCCGGCGAACGACCGGACGAATATCTCGTAGATGGTGGCGTCACCGGCCCAGTCCGGCGGGTCGGCGGGCCGTGACACGGTCACTGTGCCGTCTGCGGTCGCGTTTCCGGTTCCACTGTCGCGTTCCACGACCAGCGTGTCCGCGACGCTGTGGCGCTCAGCGACGGCGACGGCGTGAATCCGGGTCGTTTCGGGTAGGGCTTCGTGTGGTACCCGGAGTTCGTCGCTGCCGATGGTCACAGCCGACTCTTCCAGCGTGTCGCGGCCGTCGAGATAGAATTCGACCTCCGGCTCGCTCCCCGACGGGGCCGCGCGGGCGTCCGCGGAGACGACGAGGCCCCCGTCCTCCGTCTGACTGGTGAGTTCGACTCGTGGGCGTCCCGGTCCCTCGACAGTGACCTCGTCGGTCGCGGTCGATTCGAAGGAGCCGTCGAAACTGAAGATGGCGTGGTGGGTCCCCGGCGGGAGTTCTGTCTCGATGACCCACTCGTCGCCGTCGCGCTCGGCCCAGTGGGTGCCCATCGTGAAATCGTTGAACTTCCCGATGACGATGGCGCGGTCGGCGACGGCGAGGTCGTCGGTACCGCCGTCGCAGTCGAAGTCCGCCGCCGTGACGCTGAACCGGGCCGTCTCGGTGATGCTTGGGAACGCCCGGACGACTTGCTCGTGTGTGCCGTCCGGTGCGGTTACCGCCGCTCGGTAGACGCCCGGCACGTCGGGTTCGAGGTGACAGACCGGGCCGTCGCCGAGCGCTGCCGTACTCGCCGCTGGCCGCTCGACTAACCGCCACTCGGCAGCCATGCCGGGGTCGGGCTGACGCGGGGCCAGTTCGACCGATTCGCCGACGGTGGCGAACCGTGGCGGGCCTGGATGGTGCATACGCCTACGGTACAGGGTCGGTACTGTGAGTGTTACGTTTCGCGCTGAATTTTAGAAAGAATATTACTTCGTTTGTTCTACCGCACCCAGTTTGCTGAAAACCGATACACGGAGAAGCGACTCCACGCCGATTCTCGAAATCTATCATCATTGTCTCCTTCTATTTCCGAATGATTTAAGTTATGAAGGACTATTTCATCCCATATCTATCCATGACAATGGAACGACGGACGGTGCTCAAACGGATCGGCGGTGTCGGGGCGGCTACGGCCTTGGCTGGCTGTAGTGTGCAAGAGCAGGGCAGTGGCGGCTCGGAGGGGGAAACGGCTTCCGGTGACGGCGATGGGTCAGGCGGCGGGAGTCAGCAGTCCGGCGGGACCGCGACGGCGTGGTACCAGCTTCAGGACTCGGAGATACCCGCACGCGAGGCCGCGATGGAGTCGTTCGCGAGCGAGACGGAGTTCGGCGTCGAGGGCTCGGACATCTCCAACATGGAAAAGAAGACCACGAGCGCGATTCCGGCCGGGCAGGGGCCGGAGATCTTCGAGTGGGCACACGACTGGGTGGGCGACTACTACCAGCGGGAGTTCGTCGTCGACCAGTCCGAGGAACTCTCCGTGAGCCTCGACCAGTTCACGGACGCCGCCGCCTCCGCCGTCCAGTTCGACGACGCCGTCGTCGGCCTCCCGCACTCGGCGGAGACGGTGACGCTCATCTACAACGCGGACATCGTCGACGAAGCGCCCGAGACCATCGACGACATGGTGGCGGCGATGGAGGCGTACCACGACCCCGACAAGAGCCAATACGGCCTCGCCGCGCCGTTCGACCCGTACTTCACGAGCGGCTGGATACAGGCCTTCGGCGGCTACTACTTCGACCCCGAGCAGGACCCGGTGCTCGGGCTGGATGCCGACGAAGCCATCGAAGGGCTCCAGTTCGCGCTCGACACCCTCCGTCCGTACATGCCCGACGACCCGAACTACGAACCGCAGGCCGCGACGTTCTCGGAGGGGAACGCCGCCTTCGCGGTCAACGGGCCGTGGTACCTGCCGACGCTGAACCAGAGCGACGTGAACTACGAGGTGGCGACGTTCCCTGCCATCGACGGCGGCGAAGCGACGCCGTACACCGGCATCTCGATGTGGTACTTCGCGGACGCGATGAGCGAGGGCGGAGCCGACGCCACGGCCGCCCGGAACTTCGTCGAGTGGTTCGCCACCAACGAAGACCACGCCACGCGACTCGCTCAGGAGCAGGGCGCGATTCCGGTGCTCGACAGCCTCGTCGGCAGCGACGAACTCCCCGACCACGTCCAGACGTACTCCCAGACCGTCAGCCAGGGGGTCCCGATGCCGACCGACCCGCGCATGAACAAGGTGTGGTCGCCGCTTGAGAACGCCCTCATCGAGGCGTTCAACGGCGACGCGAGCGCCGAGGATGCGCTGACAACCGCCGCCGAGGAAATCCGCAGCAACTGGGAGTGAGAAACGCCCATGAGTACGGTTTCACGGGCGGCGGACCGCATCGAGTCGGTCCCGTTTCTGACGCGGGACGACGCGTCGTTACTGCTAGTGCTCCCGGGGCTGTTCGTCTTCTCGGCGTTCATGCTGTTCCCGGTGCTGTACCTGCTGGGAATCTCGTTTACGAACGCAGATCCGGCGAACCTGTTCGCCGGCGAGGGCGTCGTCGCCGTGCTCACGTTCGGCGACGCGCTGTTCGTCGGGCTAGAGAACTACGCCGACGTGCTGACCGACGGCCAGTTCTGGAACTCCTTCGGCGTCACCTGGCTGTTCGTCGCTACGAGCGTCACGCTCAAAATCGGGGCGAGCCTGGCCATCGCGCTTATCGTGACCAGTGAACTCGTCCGCGGCAAGCGCGTCCTGCGCTCGCTCATCATCTTCCCGATGGGCCTGCCGCCGATTTTCACCATCACGGTGTGGCGCGGCATCTTCAGCTCCGCCGAATTCGGGCTGATGAACCAACTGCTGACCGCGTTTGGGGCGAGTTCGGTCGCGTGGCTCTCGGGCCGCTGGACCGCCTTCGTCGCGTACAACGTCACGGAGGCGTGGCTGGCGTACCCGTTCATGGTCATCATCACCGTCAGCGCACTCCAGGACGTGCCCGAAGAACTCCACGAGGCGGCCGTCGTCGACGGCGCGGGGTTCCTCGCACGCTTCGCTCATATCACGCTGCCGTCGATCAAACGGCCAGTACTGTTCGCGTCGATTCTGACCTCCGCGGCGTCGTTCCAGCAGTTCCTCATCCCGTTCGTGTTCAACCAGGGCGGCCCGGCACGGGCGAACGAACTCATCGTCGTCTACGGCTATCGTGAGGCGCTGTCGTTCCAGCAGTACGGCCGCGGTGCGGCCATCAGCATCATCGCGCTCGTGTTCATCGGCGCGTTCATGTGGCTCAACGTCAAGAAAGGCAAACTCGCCGACGGGGTGAACGACTAATGCTCCTCGGTGCAATCGCCAGAAAGCTCGGCAACGACATCAAGACGTTCGCGACGATGCCCGCGCGGACGGTCCGCAAGTGGTCCTACACCGTACAGGCCGTCCGTCGGGGCGAACTGCCCGCGTCCGAAGTCCTGAAGGTCATTCTCTCGACCATCGGTGCGACGCTGGTCGTGCTGGCACTGCTCTTCCCGATCTACTGGATTCTGATGGCGGCCCTCTCCGGCTCCGGAAGCTCGCTGTACACGTCCGAGAGCTTCTCGCTGTTTCCCACTAATCCGACGGTCAAACCGTTCATCTGGGTTATCGGTGACCTCATCGTGCCGTCGTACTCGATCTCCGCCGCCATCCCGTTCACCGACCTTGCCTTCGTGTTCCAGACGCCGGGCATCGAGATTCTCGACGCGTCCGACTACGGCGTCGACCGCCCCTCGGAGTTCAAGCACTTCCTCTGGAACAGCCTCATGGTGGCGATTCCCACCGTGCTGATCGCGATGTCGCTCATCATTCCGGCGGCCTATGCCCTCTCGCGGCGAGAGTTCCTCTTCCGCCGGAAGATCCTGTTCCTCTACGTCCTGATGACACAGGTCGGAGGCGGTCTCGGCGTTGCCCTGCTCATCGGGATGTACGCGCTGTACGTCCAGTTCGGCATTAACGACAGCAAACTGGCGCTTGCGGTGTACTACGCGGCGACTGCCGTGCCGTTCAACACCTGGCTGCTGAAGACGTACATGGACGGCATCCCGGTCTCCTACGAGGAGGCCGCCGTCGTCGACGGCGCGCCGCCGTGGCGGGTCGTCACCGAGGTCATCATCCCGATGTCGACCGCCGGGCTGGCGACGGTGTTCATCTTCGTCTTCCTTACCGGGTGGACGGAGTTCGTCGTCGCACAGACCCTGCTGGGGACGGAGAACTACACGCTGCCGGTCGGCCTGTACGCAATGGTCGACGAGTACTCCATCCCGTGGGCGCGGTTCTCCGCGTTCGCGCTCACCTTCGCCTCGCCGATCATGCTGGCGTACCTGTTCGCCCAGCGCTACATCGAGGGCGGCCTCTCCTTCAGCGGGATGGAAGGCTAAGCTGGCGCGACGCCCGTCGTCATCCAGCACCCCTCGTAGGGCGCTTCGGTCTGCTTTTCGACCGTCCACTGGTAGCTCGTCGTCGTTCCGTTCCCATCGACGACCGTCACTGGCTGTGACGCGGTGTCGCCGTCGCGGTCCAGCGGTCCGTACCGCACGCCTGTCGCGTTCAGGAGCGGCTCGAACCCACTTTCGATAGTCCGGACGAAGTTCGAATACGGTCCCGTCAGGTCCCGGTTCGACGGCGACGCGAACTGCCAGGTCGTGTTGATGCCCTCGTTCGTCGCCGGGTCGTTGTTCTGGAGCGCCAGCACCTGAATGTGGACGACCAGCGCCGGCGGCCGCTCGCAGTTCGGTCGCAGTTCGAGGACCCGCGGCTGTGTCACCGCCGATCTGTTGGTGTCGACGGAGACGTTGCCCCAGTAGCTCCCCTCGCCTGTCGTCTCGACTGCTCGCGTCTCGTCCGTCGGCACGTCGGCGGGCGTTATCGTCGCTTCCGACCCTGCCGAGTCGCCACCACCGAAAAACGCACCGCAGCCCGCCAGTGCGACGACCGCGGCAAGTGCGACGAGCGCCAGCGGCCGAACGGCTGTCATACCCCTGTCTTGGGGTGACGCTCCTTCGATGTTCCGTCGCCGCGTCCGTGCGCTGTTTCGCTTGGCAGCGGTCGATGCCGTCAGCCGAGCCGTTCCTCGACCGCGTCGATGTCGCTCGGTTCGTTGACGTTGTGACACCACCCGTCGAGTTCGACCGCCTCGACGCGGTGGCCGGCGCTCAGTAACAGGTCGATTGCGTCGGGGAGTTCGTACTCGCCCCGCTCGGAAGGTCGCGTCAGCGCGCAGGCGTGGCCGACGGCCGGCTCGAACACGAAAAAGCCTCGCGTGACCATCGTCGACGGCGGGTCCGACGGCTTCTCGACGAGACCGGTCACCCGGTTCTCGTCGTCCGTCGTGACGACACCGGTCGTCTTGGCTTCGGCCCGCGACACGTCCTCGACGAGCAGCGTCGCGCTGGCGTCGGTCTCGCGGTGGCGCTCGATGGCCCCGTCGAGATTTGCCCGGCAAACGTTGTCGCCGTTCAGCACGACGAAGGTCCCGTCGACGGCCGAGCGGGCCTGTTCGAGCGCGTGGGCCAGTCCTAACTGTTCGTCCTGCCGGACGTACGCTATCGGGGTGTCCCGATACCGCTCACCGTAGCGAGCTACGATGTCATCGCCGCGGTAGCCGATGACGACGACCAGGCGGTCGACGCCGACTGACAGCAGCGTGTCGAAACAGTGTGTCAGCAGCGGCTTTCCGGCCACCTCGACCAGTCCCTTCGGCTTGTCCGCAGTGAGCGGTCGCATCCGCGTCCCTTCGCCGGCAGCGAGTACGACGCCGTCCATATCCGGCCCCACGCTTGCACCGGCTAAATGCCTGTGGGCGAGCGGGTTTTGTCCGTGGCCAGCCAACCTTGACGCATGGCTGAGGAGTGTGACACCTGCGGCCGGTCGGTCACCGTCGATGAGGCGGTCCGCCGGGAGACGTTCGGTGACCTCGACAACGACCGCTGGCAGACGCTGTGCTGTCCGGACTGCGGTGCGCGGCTCCGGACGATATTCGTCGGGCCGGACTCCTGACGGGGAAAGAGACAGGTAGCAGCAGTGTGTGACTCTGACGCATGGAAGACGAAGCGTGGCGCTCGGTCGACATCATCCGGGACAACGACGGCGTACCGCACGTCCTCCAACAGAAGCTGCTGGTGTTCACAAGCGGTGTCTCCGAGGAATCCGCCGGCTACACGAAGCCGGCGATGGAACACCGGCTAGTGCCGCTCAAGGAACTCACGAAGTTCGGGCAGTCGTAACGAACAGCCGCCGGAACAGTCTGCGCCGCGGCCGATAGCTCGGGTGCTGGACCGGTTGGACAACGAACACCTCGGGATACACTTTTGCGCCTATCCGAACGAGTATCGATAATGGCGGAACCGCTGTACGTCGGTGTCGACCGGAGCGACGAGTCCTGGGTCGCTGTGGCGCTCACCGGCGACGGGTTCGACCACGCATCGGTGTTCGACAGTATCGGCGAGTGCTGGTCAGCGTACGAGGAGCGCGCTCGGCTGATTCTGGTCGGAGTGCCGATTGGGCTCGTGGAATCCGGTGATCCGGACCGCCGGTGTGACGAACTCGCCCGGTCGGTGCTCGGCGAGCGGAGCGCGGCGGTTCGCACGCCGCCGGTACGAGAAGCGACCCGGAAACAGCGCTACTCGACGGCCAACCGCGTCCACAAGCGCAAGACCGGACAGAAACTCTCCGAGCGGGCGTTCGCACGCAGCGACAGCCTCGCCCGGGTCGACGAACTCCTGCAGGAACTGCCCGAGGCTGCCGCAGCCATCCGGGAATCCCACCCGGAGGTCTGTTTTCGAGCCTTCGGTGGCGAGCCGCTTAGCTACTCGAAGCGCACCGCCGGGGGATACGCCGAGCGGATGCGGGTTTTGGCCCACTACGACCGCGACGCCGCCCCGACGGTCCAGAAAGCCGCCGAAGCGACCGGCGGCGCGGCGGTAGCCGTTCACGATGTGCTGGACGCCGTCGCTCTCGCGTACACAGCACAGCCGGGCGACGGGGAGTTGTACACGCTGCCGCCCGAGCCGCCGCGAGATGCGGCGGGGCTGCCGATGGAGATCGTCTATCGGGCGGCGTCGCCACTGATCACGTCGTGACGTGTCTCGGCGAGCGCCGTCGCTCGTCGTGAGTTATGTGCATGCCAGCGACACTGCCGTGTACGCTACACCGCGACCGCTGACAAGTGATTATAGTGCTAGACTGTAGACAGAAGCCGTCTTACAGTCGCGTGAGGTTGGTCGCACGCGGACCCTTGTCCGCCTGCTCGATGTCGAACTCGACTTCCTGCCCCTCTTCGAGGTCAGGGCCGCCGACGTCTTCCATGTGGAAGAAGACGTCTTCGTCCGCATCGTCGGTTTCGAT
Source organism: Haloarcula sp. CGMCC 1.6347 (assembly GCF_037078395.1). Lineage (NCBI taxonomy): Archaea > Methanobacteriati > Methanobacteriota > Halobacteria > Halobacteriales > Haloarculaceae > Haloarcula > Haloarcula sp. CGMCC 1.6347. The sequence continues at coordinate 935,169 of NZ_JAYMGX010000002.1, read as the reverse complement.
GAAGCCGTAACCACCAGTGTCGTTGAAGAAGTCGACAGTGCCTTCCGCCATTGTTAGAGCCGTGTGACGTTGTTGGCGCGCGGACCCTTGTCCGCCTGCTCGATGTCAAATTCGAGCTCCTGTCCTTCCTCGAGGTCCGGGCCGCCGATGTCTTCCATGTGGAAGAAGACGTCTTCGTCCGCGTCCTCAGTGTCGATGAAACCGTAACCGCCAGTGTCGTTGAAGAAATCAACCGTTCCTTTCGCCATTGCAACCAAAGAGATGCCAGCACCACGGATAACAGTGTCGGTACGATGCTCTGGTGGGAAACTGATCTATCCGGCCGCTGTCTGGCGATTATGGAGTGTGTAATACTGGCATGCCACATACGCAGTCGTCTCTCCAATCTAGCTGGAGACGCTCCGGTGTCACGTTCGGTCTTACCGTCTCACTAACCGAATGGAACCAGCCGGAACCCCAATCGTAACTATGCACCGTGGCGCACGGGACCGTCTCGTCGATGACGGGCCGGGGATTCCCGACGACCGGTGTGACAGCGTTTTCGACCCGCGGGCGGGCGACACGCACGGTGGCGGACTCCATCTCGTCGAGACGCTCGTTACGAGCTTCGGCGGCGAGATCTATCTCGCCGACGCCGCCAGCAAACCCGACACGACCATCCCCGACACCGACTTCGACGGCGCACACTTCGTCGTCGAACTCCCACGGGCATGACACCAGTCCGCACGACCGACGTTTCTTGATTGTGGGAGGCACAGTGAGGCGTATGTTCCCTCGCTTGCGCGCACAGGGCCCGACCGTACTCATCCCGCTCGCGTGGCTGCTCGTGGGGCTGGCTCATCTCGATGTGGTCACTGACCGAACGGTGCTGGTGTTTCACGTCGTCGCTGCCGTCCTCATTGCCGCTTTCGCCGCTCTCTCGTGGGACGAGATGGAGACGGGCGTCCTCCGGGTCTGGCGCGACATTCTGCTCGTCGGCCTCCTCCTGACCGTCGGCGGTATCGTCGGCTTACTCTACGCTCCGCTCCGGATCCCGTTCCTGACGACGACGATACTGGGATGGATGGTCGTTCCGGGCGTGGGCCTCTACTACACCGGGAAGCGCGTTCCAGCAGGCCAGCGGGCGTACACGGCCGGAGCAGTATTGAGCGTTCTCGGTGGGGCGGTCTACGCCGGCGCGCTGTTCCCGCCGGCGGAAACCGCGCTGCTCGCCGGCATCGGGCTTGCGCTGGTCGGCCAGACCGTCGGAATCGTTCAGGCGGTTCGCCAACCGGGCGAGACCGACTCAGGCTAAGGCAGCGTCGAGTTTCCCCACCGGATGGGGCGGTTCGCCGTCGCTTTCGTCCCAGTCGTCCAGTTGCGTGCGACAGGACGCACCGGGCGCGACGACGGTGTCGCCGCGGCTCTCTCCGATCTGGTCGAACAGGATCGAACCGATGGCCTTGCTCATCGAGAAGTGCTCGGCCTCGTAGCCGAAGGAGCCGGCCATGCCACAACAGCCCGAATCGAGCGGGTCGACATCGTAGCCGGCCCGCCGGAGGACGCCGACGGCGTGGTGGTCTTTCTTCGTCGCCTTCTGGTGGCAGTGGCCGTGGTAGGTCAGCGTCTCGCCCGGCGTGTCCCAGTCGGCCCCCTTGTCCAGCCGGAAGGTGTCGAGGTACTCACAGACGCCGTAGGCGTTGGCCGCGAGCGTCTCCACGTCCTCGCCCGACAGCAGGTCCAGGTAGTCCGACTGGAACATCACGGCGTCGCTCGGTTCGACCAGCACCACGTCCCAGCCCTCCTCGACTGCGGGCACGAGCGCGTCGACGTTGTCCCGCGCGGTCGCTCGGGACTGGTCCAGAAAGCCCTTCGAGTGGGCCGGTCGCCCGCTGTCGGTCCGGTCGGCCAACTCGACGTGGACGCCAGCGGCTTCGAGCACGCGGACGGCGGCCTTCCCGACCTCGGGGTGGCTGTAGTTCGTGTACGTGTCGGGGAACAGCAGGGCTTGCCGCTCGGCTTCGTCCGCCGGGACCTGCGAGCCGCGTTCGTCGAACCAGTCCTGCAGCGTCGTCCGCTGGAAGCTCGGGAGTGTGCGGTCCGTGGCGATACCGACCGTCTTCTCCAGAACGGTCCGAGCGCCCGGCACCTTCGTCGCGAGGTTCGAGAGCGGCGCGAAGGCACTGCCTAACCCCGCCAGCGAGTCGACGTTGGCGAACACCTTGTCCCGGAAGCTGGACCCGTGTTCCTGGTGGTACGCGTGGGTCACTTCGGCTTTGAGCTTCGCCATGTCAACCTCGCTCGGGCAGTCCTTCGCACACCCTTTGCAGCCGATACAGAGGTCGAGCACCTCGTGCATGAACTCCTCGTCCGTGGGGTCGTCCGGAAGGTCACCGCTCATCGCTTGCCGAAGCATGTTCGCGCGCCCGCGGGTCGTCGTCATCTCCTCCTCGGATGCGCGGTAGGTCGGGCACATCACGCCGCCGGTGGTCTCCTGCGGGCCGCGACAGCCGCCACAGCCGTGACAGAGTTCGACCATCCCCTGCATCCCGTTGTCGTTGTCCCACTCCAGTGCGGGGTCGAAGCCGGCGTCGAACTCGTACGCCGGGTCGAAGCGGAGGTTCTCGGTCATGTCGACCGTACGCGCCCGCTCCGGTTTTGTGCCGGACTCGACCTCGCCCGCGTCGACGCCGACGACCTGGCCGGGGTTGAGCAGCCAGTCGGGGTCGAACGCGGATTTGAGTTCCTGGAACGTCTCCCAGAGGTCCGCACCGTAGAGCTTCTCGTTCCACTGCGTGCGGGCGCGGCCGTCGCCGTGTTCGCCGGAGACGCTCCCGCCGTACTTGACGACGAGGTCGGTCACCGTGTCGGCGATGGACTCCATGGTTTCGACGCCCTCGACCGACTTGGTGTTGATGAGCGGCCGGATGTGGAGGACGCCGGGACCGGCGTGGGCGTAGAAGGAGGCGAAGGTGTCGTGTTCCTCAAGGATATCCTGGAAGTCAGCGACGTACTCCGGGAGGTTCTCGGGCGGGATGGCGGTGTCCTCGATGAACGAGCCGTGTTTCTCGTCGGTCGTCCGCGAGAGCAGGATGGGGAGGCCGGACTTGCGCATCTTCCAGAACTTCTCGCGTTTGGCCTCGTCGTGGGCCTCCATGGCGTCGAACGCCCGCACCGGCGCGTCGACGACGGTCCGGCCATCTGTTGGGTCCGCGACCGAGTCGATGCCGTTTGTCCGGTCCGCCAGCAGGTCAGCGACCTTCCGCCGGCCGCTCTCCGCGTCGTCGGCGTAGAACTCCACGATGAGCACCGTGCGGGTCCCCTCGGGCAACATGCCGACCACGTCCTCGAATTCGGCGGTGTCCCGGGCCAGGTCGATGAGCACGTCGTCAAGCACCTCGACGGCCGCCGGGTCGTGTTCGAGGATGTCCGAAACGTCTTCCATGGCCTCGATGAGCCCCTCGTAGGCGAGCAGGGCCATCGACTTGGTCTCGGGAATCGGCTCCAGCGACACCTCGGCCTCCGTGACGATAGCAAGCGTCCCCTCGCTGCCGGCCAGCAGCGAGGCGACGTTGACGGTCCCGTCCTGCGCGTCTTCCAGAACCCAGTCGAGATTGTACCCCGAGACGTTGCGCTTCAGGTCCGGGTAGTGGCTCGTGATTTCCTCGCCTTCCTCCGTGAGTATCCGCTCGATTTCGGCGTAAATCTGCCCTTCGAGGTCACCGTCGGGGGCCGCTCGGTCGCGCAACTCTTCGCGCGTGACCTCACAGAAGGTCGTGACGGTGCCGTCCGCGAGGACGACCTCGCACTCCTCGATGTAGGCGTCGGTCTTGCCGTACTGCAGGGAGTGGGCCCCGGTGGAGTTGTTGCCGATAGCGCCGCCGAGCACGCTCTTGTCGCCCCACGCGGGGTCCGGCGCGAACTTCAGCCCGTGGTCGGCCAGCGCCGCGTTCAGGTCGCCGAGCTTGATGCCCGGCTGGGCCCGCGCCCGCCGGTCGTCGGGTCGCGCTTCGACGAGGTCGTTCATGTACCGCGAGAAATCCAGCACGACGGCCTCGTTGACGGTCTGGCCGGCGAGACTCGTCCCGCCGCCCCGCGGAAGGACCGGAATCTCCCGCTGGGCGCAGTAGGACATGACCGCGGCCACGTCATCGGTCGACCGCGGATAGACGACGCCGATAGGCAGCACCTCGTAGAGGCTGGCGTCGGTCGCGTACAACTGTCGCGAGTACTCGTCGAACCGGACCTCGCCGTCGATCCGTGTCTTTAGGTCGTCGACGAGGCCCGACCGAGCGACGCGGTCGTTCTGGTAGTCGTAGTTCGATACCTCGTCGGCCGAAGGGTCTATCCGGGTGCCGGAATCGGTTGCCATAGTGTGTGTCGTGTCCAGTCGCCCGGCCACCGACGGACCGGGTACTCGGCGGTTTGCTCTGGCTGTTCTAGCTGTACGCCTGCCAAAACAGTTCCGCTACGGTAGCCCATGACGCACTTTTGACCCGGTCGAGCGTCTGCCCGGAGCACGCGCTTCTGTCTCCCTGTGATAGCACATGTTACGCAACTGTTAATATCAGTACTAGCCTATATAAGGTGATTATGACACACAGCAACGATCCGTTCGAGACGATGCTCCGACTCTTCGCACAGACGCGACGGTCGATGATGGACGACAGCCAGAGTCGCTGGACAGACGACAGTTTGGGCCGCCGGATGGGTGACGATTCGAGACACCGGATGGACGACAGTCCGGAACGCCGTACCGACCGACCGTCCACGGACGTACGCCGGAGCGGCCACCGCCGGCCCGGTATCGACACGAACCTCCACGTCGACGAGACCGACGACGGATACGCCGTGATGGTCGACCTCCCGGGCTTCGAGCGCGACGACCTCGTCGTCCGCTTCGAGGACGGCGTCCTCAGCATCCAGGGCGAGAGCACGGTCGCTGAAGAGACCAGCGACAGCGCTCGCCGCCACAGCCGACGGGTCGCCGAACGGGTCACTGTTCCCGAGCCGGTCGTGGACGACGACATCACCGCCACCTACCACAACGGCGTTCTCGAAATAACGCTGCCGCGCGCGGACGACGCCGACGACTCGAACCGGATCGAAATCGAATAGACTCGCTTTTCGGCTGTTGTCTGCCGACGTTACACGACTGTCCCAGTGAGAACGCCCTTAGAAACCTGCTATTCCGGTATTAGTCAGCTGCCGCTCTATTATCGCCTCTATAGTTTCGTGCGACCGCCGGGGACTCCGTGCTGTGAGGCCGTAATATGTCCGACGCGACCTGGGACGTTCAGGACGGCGCCATCGTCGAGCGGCCGCGGAACGTCCGGAAACACCCGCTGTTGCACCGAATCTACGAGCGACACGACGAGCTACTAGCCGAACAGCTCCCGCCCGGCCGGACGCTCGAACTCGCGTTCGGCCAGCATATGCATCCCCGCGCCGATGTCGGACTGGAAGGCTGGCCGTCGAACGCCGAAACCGTCCGCAAGCCGGCGCTGGCTGGTGACGCCCGCGCGCTGCCGTTCGACGACGACTCCTTCGACGCCGTCATCGGCCGCCGGTTCCTCCATCACGTCCCGCCCGCGGACCGCCCGGAAATCATTCGCGAAGCCGCCCGCGTGCTCCGCCCCGGCGGCCGCGTCGCCCTGCTCGAAGGAACGCCGGGGCTGTACCGCAAGCTCACCAAGGGTGCCGCGTTCCGGCTGGGGCTTCTGGAGGAGGACACCGATATCTACGGCCACCTCTCGGAGACCGCCGTCACCGACCTCGTCTCCGGCTCGTTCGAGGTCATCGCGAAACGGACGCTCGGATCACCGCTGATGCTCGCGAGCATCTCCGAGTCGGACGTGTCGGCGCGGCTGCTCGACCTCTACGAACGGACGCAGTTCGTCAAGTGGTGGACGCTCGTGGTGGGCGAGCGTCCCGAGTCCGTCGCGTGACTACAGGTCGACAGTCACGCGCAGTTCGCTGTCAGTGATCGTTCCGATGGCGTCGGCGGCGACCTCGATATCGTCCTCGTCGGCGTCACCGAACCCGAGCCCCTGCACCCAGGCTTCGGTGAGATCTGGCTCCGGCTCGACGTACGCGACCTGTCCCTTCGGGTCGACCTCGGTCACGATGCCGATCTGCTCTCCCTGTGCGTCCATGAGGAACTTCCCCTCGTCTTCTGTCGATAATACTGCCATTTCGTCTGACACCACTGGCCGGATCAAGTAATAAACGTCGGTCACGCCGACGCCGGCCACCCGTGTCCCTGCCGTCTGCCGTCGGCCGGCACCCGCTCTGGTCCGCTAGTACCGCGAGAAGTTCTCGTCGGGGTATATCCCCTCGTCGGTGATGTCAACCACGTCCAGCGTCGCCAGCCGACTGAGACGGTCCGCCGCGTCACCCTCGTCGACGCCCAGTTCCACCGCCCGCGCCAGCACGCGGTCGCGGCTGGGTACGGACTCGATGAAGCCGTCGCTGTCCGTCTCTGTCGCCTCTGCGATGATCGCCTTCAGGATGGCCCCGTGTTCCCGCTTCGACGGCGTGGTGCTGTCGCCGGTCCAGTCCACGCTCAGCGTCCCGTCCTCGTTGACGTGGGAGACGACGAACCCGTCCGGCAGCGCTTCCGTCACCGCCGCCACCAGCGCCGCCCGGTCGAGCCGCGCCTCGAATCGGAACCGCTTGCCGTCCTTGGACTGCCCGAGACTCCCGACGTTCGCGCCCGCTTCTGCTATCGCCTCCGAAACCGCGTCGGCAAGCCGGTCCTGTACTGCCGCCGCGACGGCGTCCCGCTCCGCACCGAGGGCCGCGAGTTCGTCGGTCAGGGTCGCGTGGCGCTCCATCTGCTCGTGTGCTGGCTCCTCTGTCATACCCATGCCACTCGTCGCCACGGAATTACCTGTTCCGGCGGCTGTGTCGAACCGACCGGGGCGACGCAGCGGTCGCCGCCTAGTCGCCTGCCGTCGCGGTCCCGCGAGCGAACTCGCGAATCGGCCAGATACCAATCGTCGGCGTCGTACACTCGCTCAACTGAAGGTGATCTGATGCCTCGATCTTCGGCCGAAGACGCCGATTCAGGTGGCAGTTACCGCCGATTCTGCGCCACAGCGGCGTCAACAGGTCTTGACTCCGGCCAACCCACCCGTCCGATCGGATGTGGTCCAGAAACCGGAACTCCCCCTCGGGTCGGAGCACTCGGGCAATCTCCGCGAGCATCGGATCGATAGTCGGTACTGAACAGCACACCCCACACTCGACAACGTAGTCGAAGGTGTTGTCACCGTAAGGCAGCGTTTCGCCGCGGCCACTGACCAGCGCCATCTCGACTGTGCCGTCCGCGATTTTCTCCTCTGCCCGCTGCCACATCCCCGGGTCCGGCTCGACGGCGTGGAACGATGCCGTCCCCTCGGCCTCGGACTCGTAGTACGGCAGCATCGGCCCGGTTCCGGGGCCGATTTCGAGAACTGTCCCGTCCAGTCCAGCCGCCAGATACTCCCGATGCTCCGGAACCTGACACCGCTCGAAGTACCACTGTACGGGGTCGTAGAGTGCCGCAACGACTGGATGGAACTGAATATCACCCCCGGCCATGACCTTGTTTCGTCACTGATTCCACTGTACAAATATGTTCGGGTCCCCCCACCCCTCAGCAGGTGATGCGTAGACACGGTCACAAAGAACCCACGTACCATGACGAGCGAGGTACGTTACAGTCTCACCGGACGCTACCGGCGGGACCGTCCGGCTATTCCCCCACTTTTTGCGACGAGTGGTTCGCTTTTAACGAACTGGAAAAAGATGGTATGTCGCTTCTCGGATTGTGACCCACGCCCTGAAATGCTCGCTGTGCCTTTCTGGTCTCGCTCAAATCTGCTTGGGGCTGTGTTCACTGCTCATTTTGTACGCAGGAAAATGCCGCCTCCCGGATTGTGAACCACGCCGAGACGGTCGCCTCGCTCCGCTCGGCGCTGCAACTCGTCTGGTTCAAATCCGCTCGGGGTCCACTCACAGAACCCGCCGCGCTCGCTTCGCTCGGCGGTCGGGTTCAGAGGAGTGCCGCCTCCCGGATTTGAACCGGGGACAGCTCGATCTTCAGTCGAGTGCTCTCCCAGTCTGAGCTAAGGCGGCGTGCACTCCAAGCGATGACGAGGGTAGAAAAAAGCATTTCGAAAGCGGGCGCAGGTTCTGTGGGATCGACCGGGCGGTTCGACCGCCGATTACGGGAGGAACAGGTCCGCGCTGTCGAACGTCTCGCCACAGTCGTCGCATTCGTACTCAGTGCCGTTGGTCGTCGAGACGTGCCCGCTGCAGGCCGGACACGTCGAGCCATCTATCATGCCACGCACTACCACCACTCCGGATATATGGATTACGGGCGACTATCAATCGAGATAGATGCCCTGATATCTGGGCCACGATGTTGCGCGCGACTGGCCGGAATCGAAGTCACAGAAACCCCTGCTCCTCACGTATTGTTCGCGATAGAATCGATGGGTCGGGGCGTCCTCGTGAGAGCACTGCTCTCCCGGCGGATTCGAACCACGGTCACTCCGCGCTGCTTCGTTCCCTGATTCGAATCCGCCCGGCCGCATCACACACGCGGCGCTCGTCAGTGAGCGCCGCGAGAAGTTCAGTGGGTCCGGGCGGATTCGAACCGAAGCCAGACGTGCTCACTGCGTTGCGCGCGACTGGCAGGAATCGAATCCACAGGGACTATCCACTCCTCACGTCCGTTCGTCGCAGGATGGGTCCGGGCGGATTCGAACCACGGTCACTCCGCGCTGCTTCGTTCCCTGATTCGAACCGCCCGGGTCGCATCACACACGCGGCGCTCGTCAGTGAGCGCCGCGAGAAGTTCAGTGGGTCCGGGCGGATTCGAACCACCGGCCTCGGCCTTGTAAAGGCCACGTCATAACCAACTAGACCACGGACCCGTATGCCACCGTTTTCCATCGGCAGGAATAACGCTTTCTCTCTCGGTCGACAGTGGGCACCGACAGTATTACCCACGGCCTGCCCCTCACACGGAGTATGCAGCGCCCTGCCGTGGTCGTCCTCGGACTCGTCGGCCTCCTCGTCGCCGCCGCCGTGGTCCTCCAGACCGGCCTCTGGGTCGAAGTGCTCGGAACCGGTGAGTACGAGGAAGGCACGGTAACGGTCCGGGAGGGGTCGGACGCGGCGACAACGACCGCAACACAGCCCGCGACGGGGGCTTCGACCCCAGGGACGACAGTCGCGGTCCGTGAACAAGAGGCCGGGGAACCGCTGGGGACAGTCGAGGTGCGAATCGCGCAGACATTTACTCAGCGGCGCGTCGGACTGAGCGAGACGGCGTCGCTCGGACCCAACGAGGGGATGCTGTTCGTCCACGACGAGGCGGGCCAGCACACCTACGTCATGCGGAACATGTCGTTCCCGCTCGACATCATCTTCATCGACGCTAACGGCACCATCACCACCATCCATCACGCGTCGCTCCCGCCGGAGGGGACCAGCGAGAGCGGCCTGACGGGCTACGAGGGGCGGGGCAAGTACGTCCTCGAAGTGAACCGCGGGTGGACGAACCACACCGGCGTCGAGGTCGGCGACCGGGTCGAACTGCCGCCCGAAGCCACGTAGCCCGACGGCCTTTTGCGGGTTCGGTCCCTGGTTTCGACAATGGATTTCGACGCGGGTTCGGACGACGACGTGTTCGAGGATGCCAGAGAACGCGTCGATCAGCCGATGCTCCGCCTCTTTACTGACTACGGTCGGGGCCAGTGGGGGGCGTTCGTCGTGGGCCTCTTCAGTTCTATCGTGGCTCGGATGCTGGACCTGCTGCCGCCGCTCCTCCTGGCGCTGGCTATCGACGCCATCTTTCTGCAGGAGGCCGAATACGGTCTCTTCCTAGTCCCGGACACTTGGATTCCCAGCGGGCAAGGCCCACAGCTCTGGCTCACCGCCGGCATCATCGCCGCCTCGTTCGGTATCGGGGCTGTTTTCCACTGGAGCCGGAACTGGGGCTGGAACAAGTTCGCCCAGCACGTCCAGCACGCCGTCCGGACGGACACCTACGAGACGATGCAGCGGCTGAACATGGACTTCTTCGCCGACAAGCAGACCGGCGAGATGATGTCGGTGCTGTCGAACGACGTGAACCGGCTGGAGAAGTTCCTCAACGACGGGCTCAACTCCGCCTCGCGGATGATAATCATGGTCGTCGGCATCGCCACGTACCTGTTCTACATGAACTGGCAGCTGGCGCTGGTCGCGCTGTTGCCCGTGCCGATTATCGCCGTGTTCACGAAGCGATTCATCGACGTCATCCAGCCCAAATACGCCGAAGTCCGCTCGACGGTCGGCAAACTCAACTCCAGGCTCGAAAACAACCTCAGCGGCATCCAGATAATCAAGACCGCCAACACCGAGCCCTACGAGGCCGACCGGGTCGAGGACACCTCTGAGAGCTATCTCGATGCCAACTGGGACGCCATCGAGACGCGAATCACCTTCTTCCCCGGCCTCCGGCTAGTCTCGGGCATCGGCTTCGTCGTCACGTTCATCGTCGGCGGGCTGATGGTCACCGGACAGGCCCCCGGGCCGCTGACGGCGAGCCTCTCCCGCGGGCAGTTCGTCGCCTTCATCATCTACACCCAGCGGTTCGTCTGGCCGATGGCCCAATTCGGCCAGATCATCAACATGTACCAGCGGGCCTACGCCTCCGCCGAGCGCGTGTTCGGGCTGATGGACACGCCCGGCCGCCTCGAAGAGGCCGAGGACGCGCCGCCGCTCGACGTGACCGAGGGCCGAGTCGAGTACGAGGACGTGTCCTTCAGCTACGACAGCGACGACGAGTCGGTACTCTCGGACATCTCCTTCGAGGCTGCGGGCGGCGAGACGGTCGCTCTCGTCGGCCCGACCGGTGCGGGGAAATCCACCGTTTTGAAGCTCCTGCTCCGGATGTATGACGTTGACTCCGGTACGGTCCGCATCGACGGCCAGAACGTTCAGGACGTGCAGATTCAGAGCATCCGGCGGGCCATCGGCTACGTCAGTCAGGAGACGTTCCTGTTCTACGGCACCGTCCGCGAAAACATCGCCTACGGGACGTTCGACGCCACCGACGAGGAGATCGTCGCCGCCGCGAAGGCCGCCGAGGCCGACCAGTTCGTCCGCAACCTCCCGGACGGCTACGACACGATGGTCGGCGAACGCGGCGTCAAGCTCTCAGGTGGCCAGCGCCAGCGCATCGCCATCGCGCGGGCCATTCTGAAGGACCCGGAGGTCCTCATCCTCGACGAGGCGACCAGCGACGTCGACACGGAGACGGAGATGCTCATCCAGCGGTCGCTCGACGACCTGACCGCCGACCGGACCACGTTCGCCATCGCCCACCGACTCTCGACGGTGAAAGACGCCGACACGATTCTCGTCGTCGAGGACGGCCGCATCGTCGAGCGCGGGACCCACGACGACCTGCTCGCCGCGGACGGCCTCTACGCCAACCTCTGGGCGGTCCAGGCCGGCGAAATCGACGAACTCCCCGAAGAGTTCGTCGAGCGTGCGATTCAGCGACGGGCGCGGACGGATGCCGACGACTGAAGCGGCGAGGACTCCTTGTCCGAGCCGTCAGTGGTCGGCATTGGCTGATGACTGAACCGGCGAGAACGCTATTCTCGAGCCGTCGAGCGTCGGCAGTTACCGACGACTGAAACGGCGAAAACGCCGTCTTCCGGCTGGCCGGGCACAAACGATTATTACGCATTGTCTTGTAATGGTCTCACATGGCAACCGCGTACCTCGCTAGCACGGCACTAATGGGCGTGTTGGTGATGGCGGTGGTCGCATGGATGGTCCGCGGGCGCGGCTGGTATCAGTACAGTCCGGGGGCGTCGACGAGCAGCCGGTCCCCGGCGGTCGACCGCGAGAGTCGCTTCACGGAAATGGCTGACCAGCCGATGGTCTGGGTCGCCGCGTTCGCGGTGCTGGTCGTCGGCCTTCTGGTCGGCGTCGTCGCATCCATCTCCGGCCCCGTCGAGACGCAGGCAACAGCGGGGCTGGCGGTCGCTGTCGTCGGCGGGGCGGGCCTCTGTGGCTACCTGCTGTTTGGCGTCTACCTGTCGGCGACGCGACGGGGACACCCCCGCTCGCTGGCCGTCGCCGAATCCGCGACTGTCGCCGGTGTGCTCTTTCTCATCGCCATTGGCTTCCAGCTGGTGGCCTGATTTTCAGGTTGTTTGGCCGGTCACAGTATCGAGTATGCCGCTGCGCCGGTCAGCGCGAGCGCGGCCACGGTTCCGCCGAGGACGAGGTACGTGACGGCCCGCGGTTCCCAGCGCAGATGCTGGTAGTACGCGGCGACGCCGACGGCCTTGATAACCGACAGCACCATGATGAGCGCGAAGGCGACCCAGTAGGCGCTCTCGACGAGGCCGGTGAACTCGACGACCGCCTGTGCGGTCGCGAAGGCGAACAACACGACGTATATCACGGTGTAGCCTTTCCAGTCCATTGTTCTAGAGGATGTAGAAGAGCGGGAACAGGAACAGCCAGACGATGTCGACGAAGTGCCAGTACAGGCCGAAGTACTCGATGGCCCTGTCGTCGCCCTGGTAGGCCCCGTTCCAGGCCCTGATGGTCATGTACGCACAGATGATGAGCCCGATGGTGACGTGGGCGCCGTGGAGCCCCGTCGTCAGGTAGAACGTCGACGACGCGATGTTCGTCGAGAGGCCCCACCCGTTCGGGAACGCCTCCGTGCTGATGTGGAACAGGTGCTGCCACTCCAGTCCCTTGTTGATGAGGAAGCCGACCCCGAGCGCGAACGTCCCGACCAGCGCGGCGACGGTCCCGCGCTTGCTCTCGCGCTCGGCGGCGACCATCGCCAGCACGACGAGGAAACTTGACGTGAGCAACAGGTACGTGTTGATGAGACCGGGCATCGTCACATGTTCGGCCGGGATGAGGTCGTGGTGCCAGGCCGTCCAGCCGTAGGCGACCCGGACGAAGGCGTAGGAGCCGATGAAGGCACCGAACAGGACGATGTCGCTGGCGAGGAACGTCCACATCCCGAGTTTCATCTTCTCGACGCGCTCGAAGGGCCACCGCTCGGCGATGGCCATCTCCGGCGCGTGGAACGGCTCGCGGGTCATCCCGACGAGCGACCCGAACGTCGCAACCCCGCCGACGGCCGCCAGCGACAGGTAGAACACGCTCCCCGTCCGCACGCCCGACAGCCCGAGGAAGGCGATGAACCCGCCGAGGCTGACGAGGAACGGCCAGAAACTGGCGTGGCTGGCGTGTTCCTCGCCAGCGGTCTCGTGGGCCGGCTCCATCGCGGTGGCCGTCGCCGCGGCCCTCGCTGTCACCGCGCCGCCGTCCGTCGCGGTCCCGCCGTCGGTCGCCGCGTGGCCGTGGGCCGCGGCTCCGGGCGCGCGCTCGGTCCGCTCCGTGACCGTCTCGTCGTCGAGGAACTCCAGCTTGCCGGTGGCGTAGCTCGGGACGCCGGGGAAGTTCTCCAGCGGCGGCGGCGAGGAGACGGCCCATTCGGCGGAGGTGGCGTACTCCCAGGGGTTCGGCCCGACGTCTTCGCCGCGCCAGAGGCTCATGAAGAGGTTATAGAACATGATGAGGAAGCTCGCGCCGAGGATGAACCCGCCGGCGGTGGCCATCGAGTGCCAGATCTGCAGGCCGTCGGGGTAGACGAACACGCGTCGCGGCGTCTCCCAGGCGATGAACATCGGGAAGTACAGCAGATTGAACCCGAGGAAGTAGACACCGAAGTGGATCTTCCCCAGCGTCTCGTTGTACATCTTCCCCGTTATCTTGGGATACCAGTAGTAGAGGCCGCCAAAGAGGGCTGTCGCGCCCGCGACCATCACGTAGTGGAAGTGGGCGACGACCCAGTAGGTCCCGCGGAACTGGTAGTCAAGCACGATTGCGCCGAGGAAGACGCCGGTGATGCCGCCGATGATGAACAGGATGAGCGCGCCGAGCGAGAAGAGGAACGGCGTGGTGAACCGGACCCGGCCCTTTGCCATCGTGTAGATGAGCGAGAACACCATCAGGTCGAAGGGCAGCGAGATGCCGATGGTCGTCGCCATGAAGATGGTCTTGATTGGGAGGTTGATGCCGGTCAGGAACATGTGGTGCATCCAGACGACGAAGCTCTGGAGCGTCACCAGCACCATCGAGATGATGAACCACTTGCGGCCGACCAGCCGGCGGCCGGTAAAGGTCTGGAAGCACTCGGCCATCACGCCCAGCGCGGGGAAGAAGACGATGTACACCTCCGGATGGCCGAAGAACCAGAACAGGTGCGCCCAGAGCAGCGACGCACCCGGGTTGTCCGCGTCGGTCGCCATTGTCGTCCCGTCGATGGAGTACTGGAAGTAGGTCGTCCCGAGGATGTGGTCGGAGGCGAGTATCATCAGCGCCGCCAGCAGCGCCGCGAAGGCGAACAGCATCATCCAGACGGTGAGGTTGATCGACAGCGAGAAGATGGGGATATCTCGCATCCGAAGGCCTTCGGCACGCATGCGGTACATCGTCGTCAGGAAGTTCACCGACCCCAGCGTCACCGCGGCGGTGAACATGATGAGCGCCAGCACGACCGATGTCGCGCCCAGGCCCTCGCCGGGGATGTACGCCGGCGTGTTCAGCGGGGCGTACATCGTCCACCCGCCCGCGAAGGTAGTCCCCTGGAAGAAGGAGACGCCCATCAGGATGCCCGAGAACAGGTACAGCCAGTACGACAGGGCGTTCAACCGCGGGAAGGCGAGGTCGTCAGCGCCGATCTGCAGCGGGACGATGTAGTTCGCGAAGCCGAAGGCAAACGGAGAGATGAACCAGAACACCATCAGCAGTCCGTGGGTCGACACCGCCTGGTTGTACCCCATCGACCCCAGCAGGTCAGCGCCTGACGAGATCAGTTCCAGGCGAAACAGCAGGGCGAGGACGCCGCCGAAGACCAGGAAGAACAGCGCAGTGATGAGATACAGCACGCCGATGTCCTTGTGGTTGGTCGTGAGGAACCACCGGCTGACTGATGATTTGGGCGGCAGGCCGTGTTCGTGCTCCTGGCTCATGCGGGCGCACCTCCGAAGGCGGTCGCCTCAGCCGTAATTCGTTGGTCCGTTTCGGCAGCGGTCGCCGTCTCGTTGCCGCCTGCATCTGTCTCGTTTGTCTCCGCGTACCACTCCTCGTACTCGTCCTGTGGCATCACAACCACATCTGTCGTCATCAGCGAGTGGCCGCTGCCACACAGCTCGTAGCACTTGGCGGCGTAGGTCCCCGTCTCGTTGGCTGTGAACCAGGCCGACGTGTACTGGCCTGGGACGGCGTCGGTCTTGACTCGCAACTCCGGTATCCCGAAGTTGTGGAACACGTCCGTCGCGGTCACCTGTAACCTGACCACCCGGTCCTGTGGCACGTAGAGCGTGTTGGTCGTGTGCCCGTTCGGGTACACGAAGTCCCAGCCGAACCGGTATCCCTCCACGTCAATTTCCAGCGCCTCCTCTTGAGCCAGATCGGGCCCCTGCTCGATGTACAGCAGTTGCGAGTACGTCCAGGCGATGAGCGAGACGACGATGATGGCGCTGATGCTGAACGAGTAGAACACCTTCCGGCCACCCGCGCCGCCGGTCGGCATCTCCCCCATTTCGGGCCGTTCGACCTTGTCGGCGTACGGGTCCGTTCCGCCCCCGTCGTCGCGGTACTTGAGCGCGTGGTACATCGTGTACGCCACGACGACCACCCCGACGGCCGTTCCCAGCAGCAGGAACACCTCGAAGATCTGGTCGAACACCGCACTGGGTGCCCTGACGTCGCCACCGTGCAAGGGGAACACAACCGTGGCGTATGTTATCAAGGATACCGCCATTTCTTCATGATTCTTCCCACCTTGTAATAGGTATTGCGGACAGATTTCTGACATATGTCCTTCGCTGGCCTAACGTGTGCGGGAACTTTTTTATCTACTGCCATGTTACAACACACCATGGAAGACACGTCACCCGGCGTCGAGGACCCGCCTATCAACGACGACGGCCTCACAGAGGTCGAGGAGTTCGATAGCCTCGCCGGGATTCTCGCCGACGGTGTCGTCGGTGCTGCCGGCGGGCTGGTCGGGACAGCGATGATGTCCGTCGTCTTCCTCATCGCCCAGTCACTGGGCGCGTTCAGTCTCGACGACTTCGCAATCCTCACCGAGCTCGTGGGCCTGACCGGCTACGTTCCGGAGGTACTGTTCGGCTTCTTCATCTTCCTCGGCGGCGGGATGTTCCCGTGGCCGCTACTGTTCGCTTCGCTGAAAGCGTACCTCCCGGGCCAGTCCGATCCCGTCAGCGGCGCGTTCTTCGGCGGCGCGATGTGGACCGGATTCGTGCTCGCCTTCTACACCGACCAGTCCGGACTTACGCTGGTGCTGTACGCAGTGTTGACGCTCGTCGCCCACGTCGTCTACGGCATCGGACTCGGCGCGGTGTTCAACTACTTCTCGACGCGCCCGGACTCTATCGTCTGAGGCCGAGGAACGTCTGAAACTGCGGGCTATTCCGTCGTTACTGTCTCCGACGCGGTGAGCGTCGTCGCACGGTGTGTCGCGGATGCGACCTGGAAGTGAACGGTCTGCTCGCCGGCCTCGTATGCATCGCCCAGTTGCTCGGCGAGGTCGAGGCTCCCGCTCGTCGAGCCGTCGCCGTAGTGGACGTGTCGCGCATCGTTTGGGATGACCTCGCCGGTCGGCACCGGATCGGTGTTGACGATCGCGTGCAGATGGCCCGTATTCGACGTGATACCGTCGCTGGTGGGGCCGATGGTGTAGTTCTCGGCGGTGGCTTCCCAGTCAACCACGCTCCCGTCGACGCTCGTCTCGACACTGAGGCTGGCCTCGTCGCTGACGGTCAGGCTGACGCTGTCGGTCAGTGCCATCGCCGTGTGTGCGCCGTCCCCCAGTTGGAGGTGGAGCGTGTGCTCGCCGGGGTCCAGTTCCAGCACGCCGTCTCGCTGCCCGGTCCCGTAGTGGATGTGGGCGTCGTCCGTCGGAATTGTCTCGCCCGGCGTTACAGGGTCGGCGTCAACGATGATGTGGTAGTGCCCGGCCCCGCTGGTCACTTCCCCGGCTTCTTCGATGGAGACGCCGTCGGCGATGGCCTGCCACTGTACCGAGGGGCTCGTGAGGGTCGCGCCAGTATCCGGGACTGAAAAGGAGACGCTGGCGTCCTGTCCAACGCCGTTCCGATACGCCCCGGTCTCCGCTTCTGTGGTGTCGGTATCCCCGCCGTTCGATGGCTCTGTCGCCATGCTATCGGTTCCGTCTGTCCGGGTAGGTGTCCCCGCGCCGCCGCCCGACTGTTCCTCGCTACAGCCCGCGAGACCGGTCGCTACAACAGTCGAGACGCCACAGACGAACGTTCGGCGTGTGAGTCTGTCGTCCATATCGCGTGGCCGGAACTGTTGCTCCACGAACACTTAAGCGCTCGACCGGCCGTAAATACGGCTTTGGATAGAATGTCACACCGGTTGCCAGGCACCGGTCGGACCTGTTTCTGTAGTCAACTACACCGAAACCGGGACTTGCGGGACAAAAGTCGCTGGACGACGCAAGCGATGCGCTGGTGACCGGCGGAGAACGCGGTGTGCATTCGCCGGAACGTGGTTAGCTTGCGCTCAGGCTTCGGCTTCCGCGTCGGCGTCGCCGTCCGCCTCCGCGTCCGCCCCGTCTTCACCCTCGAACTCTTCGAGCGTGCTTCGGAGCTGTGGGATCGTCGCGGTGAGGTCACCGATCTGCTCGCGAGCGTCGTCGACGTCGTCGATGAGGTCGGCGATGGTTTCGATTTCCTCGGCGAGGTCATCGGCGTCCTCGAAGGCGTCGGCGCGTTCGCCCATCGTGTACCACTTCTTCGCGTCGCGGAGGTGGTCCTCGGCGTCGCCCACGTCGAGTGCCGTTTTGAGGGAGTTCAGAACGCCGAGCGTGTTGTCGGCCTCCACGTCCCAGACCGAATCGGCCTCGGGGAGCGCGTCGCGAGCCTTCGCGAGCGACTCCTCGACGTCCGTGCGCATTTCATTGGCCGCCTCGCCGAACAGTTCGTCGTCGTCCAGACTTGACTGACTCATACGGAGACGTTGGTGCGGTGAGGGATTAAAAGCCCGCCTGAAAGTGAAAGTGAAACCGCAGGACGTGACCGGTCGGTAATTCCTGAAACCGAAAAGCGGTTGTGGCTACTCAGCCCGGATGGCCGAGCGCACCTCGGGAATCGGGTCCATGTCTGCGTCGATGTCACCCAGCACGAGCATCGCGTAGTACCGCAGGAACGTCGTTAGCGGGACCTGTATGAGTGCACCGATAACGAGCAGGACCAGCAGCCCCAGCAGCCCGACAACCCCGGCCAGGACCACGCCGACGGAATTCTGGAGCGCGAGATACAGCGCAAACGCAACGAGCCCGAACGGGATCAGAACGACGATAAATGCGATGATGCCGAGAATCGCGCTGACGATACCGACACCGATCTGGAGGACGATGGAGAAAAACAGGTAGGCGAGGTACTGCTTGGGGTGGCGTTTCATCGACCCCCAGAGCCGCGACCAACCGGAGAGGACGCCGTCATCGTCCGCCGTCATCAGCGGGACGACAAACACCGTGGTAAAGCCGAAGACGATACCGTAGCTTATCGCGAGTACCGCGAATACGGCGATGAACAGTCCCGATAGCGCGAGGGCGCTCGACATACCGACGTTTGCGGCTTCGCCACCGAGCGCGAGGAAGAACACTGCTGCACCGATCACGAGCGCGATCCCGAGCCAGATAACCCCGAGGACAAGCCGAAACAGGAACAGCCGTATTCCGTTCCCGACGTGCTCGCTGAAGTACCGGCGGACGTGTATCTCGCGGTCGATGAGCGCCTGGGTCAACACGAACTCCATGAAGTTACTCAGGATGCCGTACGCGAATGCCAGCAGGATGAACAGGCCGATGACGGCGAGCACAAGGAGCCCAGCCCCGGCGAGTAGTTCGTCCGGTGCGCCGGACGGGACGCCGGGCTCGGAGACTTGCAAGGCGAGGTTCCCGGGCACGGACATCACAGTTTCAAGCGGCGCGGCCAGCTGAAACTCGCTTCCCGGGCCGCTGGGACCGCCGGGTCCGCCGTTCCCGCCGAAATCGCCGAAGTTGCTGAACGACTGGACGTTGTTCAGTCCGACACCACCGCCACCGATGAAGAACACGACGAACGCCATTCGGAGCCACGTCCCCTTCTCGAACGGGAATAGAAACGACTTCGTCGCGTCGATTGCGTCGTCGATATCGTCGACTGCGTGGAGGGCCATACCGGAAGCCTCACAGCCCGCTCTGGTAAAATTTTCGGGGCTGTGACAGGGATTCAGGCTCCCGTCCAGCCATTCACTCCCGCACCGCGTCGACCTGCATCAGCGGGTAGCCGTCCTCCATCGCCATGCTCGTCTCCACTATGGCCCCCTCATATTCGATGCGCATCTCGACGTCGATGAGCCGCCCGGTGAGCTCCGTGTAGTCCGCACCCCCCTCGGCGATAGCGTCTTCCAGCGCCTCTGTTCGGACGCTGACGGTGACCGCCTCACAGAACGGCTGGTTCTCGATGGCTTCCTCCATCGCTGCCGCGAGCGAGTCGGCGCTGGCCGGGCTGATCGGTGTCCCCGCGAACTGGTGATACAGCGACCCGAACTTGACGCCCGCTTCGAAACACGCCTCCTGCGGAGCTGTGGGTTCCATACGCTCGGTCCGGCTGGGCGACACAAAAGCGAACCGCAAGCTACCTATTGCGTGCGACGTATCGTCTCATACGAATGGACGACCCGGTTCTGCTCACCGGCGCTGGCGGCGCTGTCGGGGCGGCCATCCTCGAAGGCCTCGAGGACGCCTACGAGTGGAAACTCATGTTCCACAGCCCACCCGCCGAGGAGCCCGACCACGAGTACCTCGTCGGGGACGTGTCCAGCGAGGGCGACGTGGCCGCGGCGATGGACGGCGTCAGCGCCGTCATCCACCTGGCCGGCGACCCCCGGCCCGAAGCCCCCTGGGACTCCGTCCTCGAAAACAACATCGACGGCACCCAGAAGATGTACGAGGCCGCCGTTGACGAGGGCGTCGAGAAGTTCGTCTTCGCGTCCTCGAACCACGCCGTCGGCTCCTTCGAAACGGACGAGCGCACGCCCGAGATGTATCGCCCGGACGACCAGTACCGCCTCGACGGGACGGAACTTCCCCGCCCCGGCAACCTCTACGGCGTCTCGAAAGCCACCGGCGAGGTGCTGGGCCGCTACTACCACGACCAGTACGGGCTCTCCGTCTGCAACATCCGTATCGGCAACCTCACGCGGGGCCACCCGCCGATAGACTACGAGCGCGGGCAGGCGATGTGGCTCTCCTACCGGGACTGTGCTCACATCCACGACTGCGCGCTCCAGGCCGACTACGAGTACGAAATCGTCTACGGGATCTCCGACAACGACCGCAAGTACTACTCCATCGAGCGCGCGAAAGAGGTACTTGGCTACGACCCACAGGACAACTCCGCGCACTTCGACGGCGAAGAACGCGTCGCCGAACCGGAACCGTAGCGCCGTTACCGGCGTCAGTGAGCTTTTGCCGCCTGCGCCGATACGGTAGCGTCTCCGAGCAACAGGCTGGTTCGAATCGTCCAGTCGCTCTGTCGGACACCAGTCCGGTTCTATTCGTCCGAAGAAACGATCCCACTCGCTTCGTCTGTTATCTTCTCCGAGATGGGGCCGACGCTCGCTCGCTTCTCGCCGATCGTGGCGCCGACGAGTGCGCCGAGCGCGGCACCACTACTCGCAGCACTTTTACTGAACAGCCCACCGATTCCAGCACCGACGGCAGCGAAAGCGGCAGCGTTCTTGGCACGACTCCACGCACGGATAAGGCGGGACTTCATGTCTCCATCTATTCGGAGTGTTGACATAAGTGCGTGGGTTGGGACACGAACCCAGCAAAAACGCCCGTATCGAAGCCCGGGTCGCCGAACCGGAGCCGTGGCGGGCACACCACGGACCGCTACCACTTCTCGCCGAGGACGTCGTGCTGCCGGTCCTCGTAGGTCCCGTCTCGAAAGACAGTGACCCGCCCGTTCTCCTCGCTCAGCGTCACCACTGCAAACACGGCGTCCCGAGTGGAGGTCTCCAGCGCACTCATGTGTCGTGTCCCCATCCAGTCAGCATACGGAAGCTGGTCGACAGTTTCCGCCTCCGCTTCAGTCAACTGCGTGAGCCGAACCATCGATGGTCTGACTGTGCCGTCACTGCGGACGACAACTGCGCCGTCACACGCAACCGCAACCGACTGGGCCGCCTCGAACAGCGCCCCGGACTGGTCGAACACGCTCGGGCAGTCCTCGACCGGCCACCGGTTCGACCCCATCGGGTCGGAAAACGCCGTCGTCGGGTCGCGCTCGATGACGACGTACAGCCCCGGCCCCCGTACGTGAGCGTCGTCCCACCGGTCGAACGCCAGACTCACGTCCTCGACACAGCCCCTGATTCGGTCGAGAACAGCACTCTCCGGGGCGGCCTCTCTCTCCGCGTCTGCGGGACTCGGACGTTCAATCGAGTCGCTCATTCGGTCGTCTGTCGGTTGGGCTGCCACGGGCATAGTCGGTGCGGATTTCCGGAAAATCCGTTGTGTTGATTAAATGGGTAACCAGCCAGTCAAGCGGCTCGAGCTACTCGAACAGCCCCCGCACGTCGTCGTCTTTCTGCTGTTCCAGTTCGACGTGGTCCCGGAGCCGCTGGTAGACGACGGGGCGCTGGTCGCGCTCGCGCACGAACGAGAACAACATTCCGACGAACTGCGAGCCGCCGTCGCCGTCGAGTTCATCTCGCGCGCGGTCAACAGCGTCGTCGATGACTGCCTCGTCGTACCGGCCAGCCTCCGCCAGTACCTCGGCAGCGATGGCAGTCGCGTCGAAAGCAAGCGCATCGTAGCCAATCGCTTCGCCATCGTGGATCATCGATGGCGGGTCTGCCGCTGCGTGGTGCGGGTCCGCCGCCGTCGCCGCGAGGAACGACCGGACCCTGTCTAGCGCCACCTCGCGGTACGGGTCGGGTAGGCCGTCGAGGTACTCCGTCGCGCTCTCGGCCAGTCCCCGCGCGCCCGACCAGTTCTCCTCGCTAGCGTGGTGGACGACCGCGGTGAACTGGATGAGACCGTGCAGAAACCGCTCGTCGTCACCTTCGTCGAGGTCTAGCCAGTACGCCTCCCACGCGTCGTGAGCGGCGTGGTAGCGACCTTCGTTGTACACTGCGATGCCGGCACGGAGATGGTCGCGCACACGGTGCGTTGGATTCGCGGTCGGAAAACCACATCGGCGTCTGTGCAAAGTTTCGACAGCGAGACCGTATTACCGTCGCTCGGCGGTTTGCGTCGGTAGAACCGTTCGGACGGAGTTCCACACGAGCATCGCGAGCGTGGAGCACGTCCAGTCGTGAACGGAGTGAACGTCCGGACGGAGATTTGAACTCCGGTCCCTGGCTCCGCAAGCCAAGAGGATAGTCCACTACCCTATCCGGACTCATTTCCAGAGAGGGTGGTGCACCTAAAAAGGGTGACGGTTCGCGTGCCGTCACGCGACGAGTAGGCACACTTCGCTACAACGCTGGTTTGAGCGACCGGGAGTATCTTTCAACTGGACTACATTCGGGCGAATATGAAGCGGCGACAACTCCTACGATACGGTGGTCTCGGTTGTTCAATAGCGCTCGCTGGCTGCTTTGGTGGGGCGCCCGGTAGCGGGGAAACATCCACAGAGGGCGCGAGTGAAACCCCGAGTGTGAACGAGACAACATTCAGCGTCACCCAGCGACAGTCCGGGTCACAGACGAGTTCGGCAACGGTGGCTTTCGACGGCGATCAAGTCGTCGTCGAAGGCACTATCTGGGGATCTGACGGGTGCAAAACGGCCGACCTAACAGACGTTACGTACGATTCGAGTGTCGATGAACTGCACATCAGTGTTGGGACGAAAGATAAACCGGACGCTGGCGATGTGTGTACGCAGGCCATTATGGAAATCAACTACCGGGCGACGGCGACGTTTGAGAACGGGCTCCCCGGTACGGTGTCTGTGTCGCACGACACCGGCGACGGCCAGAGCCCTGTGACAACAGCGACACGCTAACGGCTGCCCACGACCCTCTCAACACGGTGGCATAACAGTGCCCGCTGTCGGACCCGCGGACGAGGGTTTATATCCCATCCCGTGACCACCTTCGAGTAATGGACGGGAGACCACCGAAATCGACCGACAGCGGCCGTTCGCTCGCCCAACGACAACGCTTAAGCGCGCCCCAGCCCAGCGTCCCATAGATAGATGGGTGCGATAGAGGACATTTACGAGGACTTAGAGACGGACGTCCCCGAGGAGGAGTTCCGCGAGGCCGTCGAGGAGAAGGTCGAGCAGATGGGCGGGCTCGCCGACGAGGAGACGGCCGCGATGCTGTTGGCCCACGAGCTCAACGAGAACGAGGTCAACGCCATCGCCGATATCGAACCCGGGATGGACGAGGTGAAGTTCCTCGCCAAAGTGATGGCCGTCGGCGACCTGAAGACCTTCGAACGCGACGAGGAGGACGAGGACGGCCGGGTCATCAACGTCGAGGCGGCCGACGAGAGCGGCAGCCTCAGGCTCGCTTTCTGGGACGGCCAGGCCGTCGATATCGACGAGGGGAAACTGGAGGTCGGCGACGTGCTCCGGGTCAAGGGTCGGCCGAAGGACGGCTACAACGGGCTGGAGGTGTCCGTCGACAAGGCGGAGCCGGACGAGGACGCGACAATCGACGTGGAGCCGGGCGCTGGCTCGTCAATCGACGCGCTGACGATGGGTCAGTCCGACGTGACGCTGCGCGGGCTCGTCCTCGACACCGATACGATCCGGACGTTCGACCGGGACGACGGCAGCGAGGGCCGCGTCTCGAATCTCACACTCGGCGACGAGACGGGGCGCATCCGGGTGACGCTGTGGGACGACCGAGCCGACCGCGCCGAGGAACTCGACGCGGGCGCGGCCGTCGAAATAATCGACGGCTACGTCCGTGAGCGGGACGGCTCGCTGGAACTCCACGTCGGCGACCAGGGGGCCGTCGACGAAGTGGAAGACGACGTGGCCTTCGAGCCCGACGCCGACCCCATCGCCGAGGTCGAACTCGAAGAGACGGTCGACATCGCCGGCGTCGTCCGCTCGGCCGACCCCAAGCGGACGTTCGACCGCGACGACGGCAGCGAGGGGCAGGTCCGGAACGTCCGCATCCAGGACGCGACGGGCGACATCCGCGTGGCACTGTGGGGCGACAAGGCGGACAAGGATATCGCGCCGGGCGACGAAGTGCTCGCGGCGGATGTCGAAATCCAGGACGGCTGGCAGGACGACAAGGAGGCCTCGGCGAGCTGGAACTCCACGATTGTCGTGCTCGACGACGGCGCGGACCTGGCGACTGGTGGCGCAGGCGGGGGAGCCAGCGCCGAGACGACCGACGCCGAACACGCTGGCCTGTCCTCCTTCGGAGACGGTGCAGACGACGCTGATACCGACAACAGCGGCGACGGGGCGGCCGCAGTCAGTGCTGGTACCGGCGACACGTCGCCGGACGGTGGCGCAAAGAGCGCCGGCAAGCAGGTGGAGTTCACCGGTACCGTCGTCCAGACCGGCGACCCTGTCGTGCTCGACGACGGCGAGCAGACGATGAGCGTCGAAACCGGCGAGCGCGTGCAGTTAGGGCAGGAGATAACGGTCCGTGGCGAACTCCGCGACGACCGACTCCACGCTGAGGACGTGTTCTGAGTCGCCGAGCGACGCTACGGAAACTCTTAAGACCGCAACACTCCCGGGTTTGGGTATGAGTGTCGAGCTACCGTTCGCACCGGTGGATGCGGTCATTCGGCGGAACGCGGACGGGCTCCGGGTGAGTGCCGACGCTGCGGAGGAACTGGCTCGTCGAATACAGGACCACGGCGCTTCGCTTGCCGTCACAGCAGCCACCGAGGCCACCACGGACGGCCGAAAGACGCTGATGCCGGCCGATTTCGGTATCGAGCAGGTCCCGGAGAAGGACGGCCTCGAACTCCCCGTCGCGCCGGTCGACCGCATCGCACGGCTCGACATCGACGACGACTACCGCGTCGCAATGGACGCCCGCGTCGCCCTCGCGTCGCTCCTCGAAACGTACGCCGACGACACGGCCGCCGCGGCCGCCACGTTGGCGCGTCACGCTGACCGCCGGACTATCAAGGCAGCTGACGTCGAAACGTACTTCGAACTCGCCCAGTACTACTGAATGAACTTCGGCTACCGCGAGGTCTGTCTGGATCACGACACCGGGCCGCGACATCCGGAGAGTCCCGACAGACTTCGAGCGATACGGCGCGCGCTCAAGGAGAACCACGGTGTCGAGTACGTCACCGCCGACGACGCCGACATCGACCTCGTGCGCGAGGTCCACGACGCCGACTACATCGAGGAATTCCGCGAGTTCTGTGACGACGGCGGCGGGAACTGGGACGCCGACACCGTCGCGGTCGAGGAGACGTGGGACGCCGCGCTCGCGTCGGCAGGCCTCGCTGTCTGGGCGGCGGAAGCCGCGCTTGACGGCAACTCCGGCCGCAACACACCGTTCTCTCTGGGCCGACCGCCCGGCCATCACGCTGTGGGCGACGACGCCATGGGCTTCTGTTTCATCAACAACGCGGCCGTCGCAGCACAGGCGGCTCTCGAAGCCGACGCCGAGCGCGTCGCTATCTTCGACTGGGACGTCCACCACGGGAACGGTACACAGGACATCTTCTACGACCGTTCCGACGTGTTCTACGCCTCGATACACGAAGACGGCCTCTACCCCGGTACCGGCGACGTCGCGGAGACCGGCACGGGCGACGCCGACGGCACGAACCTCAACGTGAAGTACAAGCCCGGCGCTGACACCGCCGACTACCTCGCCGCGATCGACGAGTGCATCGCGCCGGCCATCGAGGACTACGACCCCGATCTGTTGCTCATCAGCGCTGGCTTCGACGCGCACGAGCACGACCCGATCTCACGGATGCGCGTCTCGACGGAAGGGTACGGCGCAATGACGGATCGCATGCGCTCGCTCACAGACGCCTGTGACGCCGCGCTGGGGATCATTCTCGAAGGCGGGTACGGACTTGATACCCTCTCAGACTCGGTTACGACCGTTCACGAAGTCTTCGATGGCTACCAGCCGATGGAGCCGGACGACGACGTCAGCGACGATGCCCGCGACGTTCTCGATGACCTCGCCGATCAGGGCTTCGGCTCGAAGTAGTCCGCCAGATCGACGCCGAAACCGTCGGCAAGCGCTGCAATCTCTGTGTCGACCAGTACCTCGTAGCCGCCCTCCAGTGCCGACTCGATCCGCGGCCCCAGCCCCACGTCGAAGACAGCATCACTCGACAGGAACCCGGTAGCTGTGGTGATCGCGCGTGGCCGCTCGACGACGTAGCGGTCGCCGTCGATGAAGGGGCCGGCCACCTCGGGGTCGTCGTCGTACTTCTCGAAGAACCCGATCGCGTGCTCGCGGACGTGGACCGGCGGCCCTTCGTGGCGCTCGACGGCCGGCCGCTCGGCGACGGCAAATTCGAGCAGCAGGACGGCGTCCCGCTGTGCTGGTGATCCGCTGTCGCCGCCGGCGGTAGCTCTTGCACTGTCGACGGCTCGGCCCCCGTCGTCTCCGCTGCCGTCCTCGACGAATGCGGCCGACCGCAGGACCTCGAACCCTCGTCGGTCGAGTTCGCTGCGGAGCCCATCGAGGGATTTCCGGAGTTGCGGCCAGAGCTGGTCGTCGACCACGTCCGGAGCGACGAAGCGAAGCGCCACCGGCGTTGTTTCCCGCCGTGACACAGCGTCTTCGACATCTGCCGCTACGAGCGGCTCAGGGTCGTCCTCGGTGAACAGCGACGCTCGCGGCTCGGCGAGGAGGTCCCGTGCGTAGTGCTGGAGCCTGGCGACGTTCGTTTCGGACAGCACCGCCGCGACGTTGCGCTCCGGGTCTGTCGGGTCGATGACGACCAGCGGGTCGTCGAACGTCTCGCTCCCGTGGTCCTCGGGGTCCAGCCGAACCGGCGGGTGCCAGTCCGCGACTGCCTCGGCGAACGCCCGGAAGCCGCCGTACTCGAGTACCAGCAGCTCCGTCAGATAGCCCGAGAACCCGCGTGTTCGGAGGTCGCTCCCGTAGACGCCGGTGCCTTTCAGGAACTGTTTTGCCACCCGAACCTCGCCCGCGCTGTCGTCGTCCAGTCGATCCTGCAGATATCTGGTGTGAAACGGCGTCCGGTCGACCGCGGACTGGATCTCGGTGGCGTCCTCGACCGCGTAGCAGGGCACCAGATCCACGGCGTACCCCTCGCGCTTGCCGACGACGTAGGGGTGTTCGGCGTACTCCTCACGCCCATCGGGGAGGACTTCGTGTCCGACCGTCAGCCCGTACTCCTCCAGCTCTTCACGGTCGATAGACGGCGGAAAGCAGACGAACACGTCCACGTCTCGGTCGCCGGCGGTCCACGTTCCACGGGCCGTCGATCCGACTTGCACTACCTCCGCAGCGACCGGCAGGTCGGCGACGGCCGCCTCGGCGTCGGCCATCACCGCGCCGGCGACCCGCTGTAACTGCGCTCGCTCGTCGTCGGTTGGCGAGGCCCGTGCTCGCATCTCCTCGACGACGGCGTCGAACTCATCGCTCATACCGCCGCTTGCGCACAAGTGCGTGAAAGCGTGTCGATGCCGACTGGAAACGAAAGCCCTAATTACCAACTCTGGCAATGATTGGATGCGTTCGCGCCGCCGTAGCTCAGTTGGTAGAGCACCTGGTTGTTACCCAGGTTGTCCCAGGTTCGAGCCCTGGCGGTGGCGTCGTTCTTTCACTCCTAACTCGACGAGCGCTGCGAGTCCGTCGCTGTAGCGTCGGCTTTCGGCCGCTGAACCGATGCATGGTCTTTCTGTCCTGTCTCGCTTGCATCTCCGAAACCCCACCACTCCAACCCGACAGGCTAAAGATGCGGACTCATCAACACCATTCTGAGGGCCCTTAGCTTAGTCTGGTTAAAGCGATCGGCTCATAACCGATTGAGCGCTGGTTCAAATCCGGCAGGGCCCATCCAGTTTCTGCCCGAAGCGTATCCGTTACGAACCGGCAGCGATAGGTGTGCGAGCGGGCGGAGAACAGCGGAATCGGGGTACGAAGATACCCCCGCTAAATTCTGAGTTCAACAAGCATCTTGTTGGGGGTAGCCGCCGTCTGGCGATTTTGCGATCCGGAGGTGCGGGCGATGAGTAAAGCGTCAGCGCCCACTACGCTGCCCGAGAAGGGCGTGCGGAACCGTTCGCAGTACGCGGACACGCTACACCGCCTCGATCCGGACGCTGCTGAGCCAACACCCGCCTGTCCCGAAGCCGATTACCGAAGTGACGCGGACTTCACGGAGGTTCCCATTGCCGCGTATCGGCCGCACTACAAACTCTGTGGGAACCCGGAGTGTTTCGGAGGTGACTGGCGGTGAGCCCCCAGTCTTCGCTGTTCGATTACGAACCGGACCTGTCCCCGCTGACTGACGCCGAGCGAGAGGTGTACGAGGCTGTGGGCATGGGCCAGTATGGGCCACGGGAGTACGCCCGCAAGACTGGCCGTTCACCCGGTACTGTGGGCAACCTCCTGCGTCGCGCTCGTGAGAAAGTGGAGGTGGTTCCGGCGTGACTGGATTCGTCCGCGCCTCAGAATTGTACGACGTCGAAGCGAGTGAACCCCTTCAGTTCGACTGGACGAATCTCCAACCGCTTGCGGAGAGTCAAGCCGAGGTCGAGCGGGCGGTGGCCGCCGTCAAGACTGACGGGGGGCGATGCGAACGATAGGGCTGGCCCCTCACGAACTCCACGCCAATCTCCTGTTCAATAGCGACGGCCTTGCGCCGTTTTTCGCGATGGACAGCGAGGTGAAGGCTGGTGAGGGGTCAAAGAGCAGCGAGTTCCTGCAGGACGGCGAGCGGTGGGTCGTTCGCCTCTCCTACCAGGACAGCAATATCGTTCACCCCGGCGAGCGGACGCCACAGGGAACGGACTGGCAGCTGCAGAATATGCGCGAGTACCGGCTGAAGGTCGCCCGTCATCCCGAAGAGGATTCGGTCGGCCAGCAGGATTTCGTGGCTCACGTCGCCCCACGCTGGCCCGGAATGCAGGGCGAGCGTGACGACGGCAGCCGTATCGAGATTCCCGTTCCGGACGGCTTCGGCGAAGGTGTGAACGTCCGTGCGAAAGGGTCGAATATTGAGTTCCACCGATATCCCGAGCTACTGCAGCGGGCAGCCATCGAGATCGGCGTCACCGGTCGGTACTTCGAGGAGCCACACCCCTACAGCAACGTTCAGGACGCCGAAAAGTACGCCCGGGTTCATCGGGACGCCAGTGGGCCGGTCCACGCTCGCGACGGGCCGATTGCGGCGATGGGCCACCTGTTAGAATCCGACCGCCGTGGCTATCGGAAGATCGTCCAGAACGATGACGACGAGCGGGGGCGGAACTTACCAGGATACTACCACACGGCCACACTCGGCCCGAAGCGGATTCGAGAGGCGTTCCCCGATCACCACCTCCCCAAGGAGGTGAAGCACTACTACGCCCGTGAGGCGCTGTCTGTGCCCGACGACCATCCGCTATCTCACCCGAAAGTCGGTTCGTCTCTGCAGGCCTCGCTGCTGGATGATGACGAAACTGTCCGGTGGCGCGATCTGGAGACGCTGGAACGGGAATTAGATCAGACTGTACTGTCGGTACTGGCCGATGCGGGTATCGATATCGTACCGTCGGATTCCGGCCCATTCGTCGAAGATTCATACTTCGAGCCGGAGGTGGACCACTCTGGCCCCGAACCGGTAGGCTTGGATCTAACGCGAGTCGAGCAGAAGCAGGAGAGTGTCGTCGTGCGCCACCTCTCAGATGGGCTTTCGCCGGTGCAGTGGGAAGCCCTGGAGATGTTGGTGGCAGACGGCGGGCAGGTTGCTCCGGCAGATATCGCCGACGAGTACGGCCGTCATGTCGAGAGTGTCCGTCGAGCGCTTCGAGAGATGGAAGACTTGGTGATCTCGGACTATGCCGACGTATCGCTCCGGTCGGAGTACGTCGCGGAGATGGTTCACGCCGCCGTTGACGAAGCGCGTGAAGCCACTCGCCGTGCTGTTGACACCGCGGCGAAGGCCGCGGAAGCTGCCGAGCGTGGGCTGGAGAATACGATGAGCGCGTTCATCGCATGGGCAGCCCGCCACGGCGTTGATGTGAACGACGCTCGCGAGGCGCAGATGACACTGCGGTTCGGGGAGATCGAGAAGCACGGGAAAGCAATTCGTGAAGGCTTCCGCGTCTGGAAGGATGCGGGAATGCCCGAAGAGCGCTACCGGCAGGCCCAGGTTCAGCTCGCAGACGGTTCGCGAGGGACGGCCTGGCGCTGGCTGGCTACCGAGTAGCGGCCCGCCTGCTGAGAGGCATCACTATCCAGCACCCCGAAAACACCGCTTGTTTTGCCGATTTCTCTCCCTGTCCGGCACGGTCGCCGATGTGATCGAGGCTGACCGAGCCAATGGCTCGGCCGTCGCCCGAACGGAATCAAACCCGGGGGGTTGTGATTCCGTTTAGAGGTGTGGCTAAGGCCACATCATCAAAATACCCTACACAGGTTTGATTGAGAGGATTAACCGGAATATTTCACTGGCTGAAACATCGTAGTTTCACAAAATAATTATACATGAGCACGGACAAGTGTCTATAAGGACTGAACCCCGTTCAGCAATGTCTCCAGAAGTAAAAATATCGAAAGAGAAGCTTATTCCCCTTGCCTTGTTAGACGCTTCTGAAGGAAGCCTGAACGGTAAAACCCGTCTTCAAAAACTTGCATTCTTGCTTGATGAACAAGAGTTGGGAGACCAGTTTGACGCATATTCATTTAAAAAATATGATTATGGCCCATTCTCAAAACGGCTCTTAGAGGACATCGAAGCATTAGAGCGTAAAGGGTTAGTTGATATCTCCAAATCCCGAACAATGGGCGGAAACCAGAGGTATGATTACGAGTTAACAGATACTGGTAGTGAAGTCATAGAGCAGTTATTGGGGGTCGACGATGTTGAGAAAGTGTTTAATGCTGCTGAAAATACTGTCAATAAATACAAAGATATGTCTCTGCGAGACCTAATTGAGCACGTCTACGATGAATATCCGGAATATCAAGAGAACAGTGTTTATCAGTATTAGACCTCAGTTCTCTGATTCTGACTGAGGTGTTTCGTCGTCCGCCTGATTCGATGTTGATACCGCATATTCTGATTGGAGATCAAGTTCTTTCTCATCTCGATCTGATTGAACAAAAATCGGAATACGATAGCTTTCATAAGTCCGTTCGAGATGGCTATTTAGCTGATAATATATTCGTGAAGCGCCCTTAGATGACCTCTTTTTTATGTTTACACCTTTCTGGAGCAAAGCTATATATTGTCTGTTGACCCACCCTCTTTTTATATCTGCTTTTTCTTCATAGGCTTCGATGCGGGAGATATCTTGAGAGTGGTGATATGATAGCTGTCCAAGAGGCACATGGTCCTGACTCTCTGTCTGATTATTTTCATTAATGTACGATTTCTTTGGGCTGCTCAGAACTAAGTCATAATCTTCTGAGGAATCTCCCATTTGTTCCAAATTACCCATTATTTTCTCTCCATACCGCGTAACAACAGTGATTTCATCTCCACGAGATACATGAGAAAATATCTCGTCCCATGGACGATTTAAGTCTCTTCGACGGGGGTTATCAACGTCTACAAGAATATATTTCAAACTTCCAATTAGAAGCCCAAGAATAAGCCCAGCTACGGACTGTGCTGTAATTAGGTTAGCTGCTTGCAGAACCGACAAATCAGAGATTGTGTTTATCGATAGGCCGCCTGATATTGCCATACTGTCCGGAATGAAAGCAAATTCCAACCAAAATTGTCTAGCGATGGAAACAATAACAAGCGAAGCAAAACCACCGAGCGCTAAAAGGACCAGTTTAGTTAATCTAGTAGTGTCGTCTAATGCAATATTAGCCCAAAGATAGCTTCTAAGACCTGCATAACCGGGTATCAGCAGAAACAAGAATAATACTAATTGCCCCCCGATTGAGGTCTGAGGCATAATGAATAACTAATCTGGTCACATAAAGTATGTTTTGATAGCGTTAGAGAGTTAAATAATACTATTTATCTTATATTAAAATGGTGGAAATATCCTAGAATACTAAGTAAATTACTGATGGAACATTTCTGTTACTGTTATTTTTGCTTGCTTAGCACTCCGATGTGATCCACCGCCATGCCAATTTAGTTGAGGCAGACGGGATGAGTGACGCATTTCCCACTCTAATACATTGATACCCTGTCCACGAACTCGATAGACCCCAAAAACGTACCATCCACTCTCAGCACGTAGCCGATTGTGATACTGGTCGTATAGCTTGAACGTACCGGGCTGGCCGTCGGCATGACGATGCATCGCCGATTTGATTTCAACGGGCGTTCCGTCGGGTCGCTTCGCGTCATGCCAACTGCACCGATCTAGCTCAAGATCGTACCGGTCGGCTGCTTTCCGCTCGACGAGCGTGCCGTAGTGATTGGCTTTATGACTTCGACTCATTCGCACACCCCGCGTGCGTCATATATAGATACTCCTCCGGGCTGTGCCCGGCCGTTGCCCATGGCTTGCGTGTGCTCGCACCGCGAGCGCACGCCATGGGCCAACAACAGGGCTACGCCGGGGGGTTGGTTGTTGTTGGGTTGCTCGAATCCTGTCGCTGTCATGCGGTTAGCTCCGTCACTTCACCAACTACGTTTCGGTGTTTTCCGTCGTCCTGATACTCGTTCCAGCGCTGTCGGACCCATTCGGTGCTGTAGGGCACGAAATCGGCGATTTCGTGATTTGGTCTGTCCGGTTCAGATTCCTTGGCTGTGATGACAGTGTAGATCGCGAGTTTTCGAGAGAGGTCTTCCGGGTCCACCTCGCCGCTGTCTTCTTCCCCGCTTGACCAGGACCACGTAGTCGGTTCCTTGTCATCGTAGCGCCAGTCCGTCTCGGGGATACCCGACACGGAGAAGATCGGGTTGACGCCCTTCCGGTTCCGCACATCCTCGTAGAAGGTCGCTTCTTTCAGCCCCTCCTTGTGGACACAGACACCGAGTTCCCGAACGAGCGGATGCACGTCGCGGCCGTCGTGACCGATGATGATGAGCGACCCGCCGTATTTCCGGATCTTGTAGGTGAGTGGCCCGAGTTTCGTCTTCGTGTCGTAGCCGTCTTTCCCGCTTCCGCCCGCGTTGCTGCTGGCCTCGTCGAAGATGAACAGCTTCGGGACCTGTTCGTTGTGCATCGGATCGCCATCCTGCTTCAGCCACTCGTTCAGCTCACCGTAGTTCGCCAGCCAGCCGTCGCGGCGGTCGCCGTCCGAGTCGGTCCACTCGTCGGTTTCCTCGAGGGTCCGGATGTTCGATGCGACCAGGGCGTCCGAGGGCTGCTGTTCCTTCCAGAGTTGTCCCAGCAAACAGGCGAAATTCGACTTTCCAGTGCCGGGTTCGGCCCACTCGTAGAACATCGGGGCGGGGCCGGTCATCTGTGCGCGGAGCTGGTCGATGGCTTTGATTCCGGAGATATCGGCCCGCTGGCCGGCGTCTCCGGTGAAGTGCTTGAGTGACTGCATATCGCCATTCGCCATGGCCCGCCGTGCCGTCTCGGTCCCTTCGATGCGGACGATTTCCCGAACGTGCGAGAGGTCCTTGGCTTGACCTGGCATCTTCTCTGGACGGTCACAGTGTCGCGGGTCGTAGTGGGTTTCGAGAATCGAGAGGTAGCGGGATAGCTTCTTATCGCGAACGATTCCGGCGTGTTGGTGTACCTCGTCAGGATCGCGTTGGCCGTAGCCATCCTGATACTCGCGGAACTGTGCAGGCGTGTAGAGGTCGTTTCCGTCGTCAGTCATCGTTTAGTCGTGGGTCCTGCGGTTGCTCGCCGGTCGGTTCGTCTTGCCCATAGCCCACAGCGGCGTCTGCTGTTGGGTCGGGTGCGTCGGTGAGGTCGTGGATGGTGGGTGCGTCTTCGGGATTCTCGCCGTCTTCGATGAGGTCACCGAAGGTCTCCTTGGCCGCTGTCTTCTGGATCATCTGGCCGCGCTCGTTGGCTTCGGCGTCGGCGGTGACGAGCTTCTTTTGCAGTTCGACACTGCCACGACTCCATCGGCCACGGATAGCTGCCAACTCCTCGGCGCGGTCGATGAGCCAGCCGTGGATGTCCTGCATCTGCTTCTTGCTGGTCATTAGCTGGGTGTCCTGACAGCCTTCAAGCCAGACGCCCTCGACGCGGAGCTGGCCGATATCCTCGAGATACTCGTACTCGCGGACGGCCCACGCACTGCCACCGTTGACGGGGTACGGATCGGGGCCGTCGATCTCTTTCTCGCGCCAGAGTTCCGGCGGGACGTAGTACTTCTCGGTGGTGTCCTCGACGGCGTTGACGTGGTGAACTTCGACCCAGTTACGCCGTCGAAGCCAGCGGGCGATCTTCGCACCGACAAGATAGCAGGGGATCGCCAGCACGAGCCAGCCGACAGCGATGGCGGGAATCCACGTCGGCAGGGTCGGCAGCTGTGGCTGGTAGTAGGCGAACAGCACGGCTGCACCGGCGAGCATCCCACCGATAAGTAGCTTGTACTCGGCCAGCAGGTAGACAAGCCGGTCGCGGTTGTTCTGGAAGGTCGGTGCGGGCTTCATGCTACCTCCGGACGGCCATTCTCGCCGCGAATTACGTTGTAGCCGGCGACGATCATCCAGATGAACGCGACAGTTGCTCCGGCGAGCCACGCCTGCAACGACGAGAGCGCACGGAGGATATCGAGCCCGCCACCGGAGGGCTGTTGGACGATTTCGGCGTACAGTGGTGTGTTCGCCGTGGAAATGGCGACACCGACGTAGCCGTCTTTCTCGGTGACGGGAATCTCGACAGTAGCGGTATCGTCCGAGCGCATGGCGACCGTGCGGACGGGAATCTTCCCGCCTTCCTGGAAGCGGCCGGCGTCGGAGATCGTTACGGTCTGGACTCCGCTCGACCGGAGGGTGATGCGAGCGATACCCTCGTCCGGCAGGTACTCTGAGCGGACAATTTCGGTCTGTCCGTCGATACGGGTGGTTTCGGTAGCGTTAGCTGTGGGCTGTGGGCCGGATGTTTCGGCGGGGAGATTGCCCGCGGACTGTGCGGCGGTCGGGGCGCTGACGCAGCCGAGGCTGACCACGAGCAGCGCGACGAAGAAAATGGAACGCATGGGTGGTTAGTTCTGGAGAACGACAATTCCGAGCAGCGTGCCGATCACGGCCAGTGCCACGACGGGCGGAACACTGCCGCCACCGAGCAGGCCACCGCCAGCAGACTGCTGTAGAGCCTTTTCACGAGCTTCAATCTGTGCGCGCCGGTACGCCAGATCCTCGTACTGCTGCTTGAGTTCGGTGACGTTCGTCGTCTCGTAGGTGGTTTTCTGGATGGTGACGTTCTTAGTTGTCTCACCGCTTGTCGTGGTGATTTTGTCGATGGTGAACGTCCCGTCTAACTCTACGATTTGGTCACTGGTGACGACATACTGCGTGCCGCCGATGTTCGCTGTATCGTAGGTCGTTCCGTTCTCGAACTGCCCGCTGGTGGGGTTCTCCTGTGAGAACAGGACGCCCTCGTACTGTTGGCCGCTCTCGGTCGTGACGTTGAAGCTCCCGATCTGGTCGAAGTTGTCGGGGCTGTTCGTCCCTATCAGGGTCAACTGTGCGGCGGCCCATCCTTGGAAGTCATCGCCTGGCGACTGCTGGGACGCCAGCACGTACGGGTCCACGAGGTCGCTATTGTTGATTTCTCCAGACTGGTACTCCGTGTACGTGTTGTCGACCACAGTCTGTATTTGTGAGTTAGCGTCGCTGTGTTGGGTTTGGACAGTGGACAGCATCGTACTGTACTTCCCAACTTTAGCAGTGGTTACGACGCCGTTTTGCTCATCGTAGGTAGCCAGTCCATCAATGGTCGCGCCGAAATTGCCACCGGAGTCAGTGCCTGATTTAGTGCCTTCATCCGGGTAGAGCGTAACAGACGCGCCAGAACCATCGCCACCGTCATCAATCAAGAACTGTAGACCAGTCACCTGAACAGTGCTACCATTGACAAGCGTATACTGCTTCGTCGTGGTTCCCTGTAGCGTGATGGTATCACCGTTGTCTGGGTAGAAACTCGACGTACTGGCAACGTTTGGAGCAACGTTAGCGGACCCGGGGGAGTCCTGCGACTCTTGCCCAGGCACGACACCGCCAGCCTGTAGTCCAGACTCGGACTGTGCGGTATCGTAGCGGTATTTCCAGTCTGCCACCTGCCGGTTCCACTCCGCGATTACGTTGCGCTCTGCGACCGCGTAGTAGTCATCTTGGGCAGTCTTTGCCTCAGTTGTGGCGGCGGACTGGCTACTCCCGTTGTTCAGTGACTTGATGTAGGCGTTTTGACCGACAATGAGCGCCTGCGTTTGAGCGTCCTGTAGTCGGTTATTGACGACTGATTCAGTATTCTCAAACGCCGCTTTATCATTCTGTGCGGCCTGATATAGGTCCGTCTCTACTTGTAGGGCATCCGTTCCTGTCGTGTTGACGGTCGTGGTTCCCGGCTGTGCCGTACAGTCCAGTTGTGTGAAACCAGCATCAAGCGCCTGAGCGATTTTCTCCTTGACACCACACTGTAGGTCTGCATCTCCGCCGGTCCCGCCCAGCATAGTGTAGCCGTCAGGCGTGCCGAGCCGTCCGCCGTGGGTCGAGGTCGTGGGTGTTCCCTCTCCTTCGACGGTCGCGGTAACAGTCTCGTACGCGCCGAGATTAGCCAGCGCCACGCCGTCGGTTGTCGTGGTGTCTACCTCCTCTCTAACGAGCGGCTGGGAACCAGACCCCGGAGTTCCCTGGGTAGAGAACGTCACGGTAACAGTTCCGCTCATATCCGTCGTGTCTACGACTAAGATGTTCTCTCCGCCGTTAAACTCCAACGTGGTAGTGCCCGACTGGGGCGTATCCGTCTCCGTCGACTGTGCCAGCGCGGGACCAACAGCCCCGATGACGGCGGAACAGACGATGAGCGCGGCGAGTAGGACCGAGCGGGCGCGGGTCACTGCTCGCGGCCCCCGTCGGTCTCGACCTGCTCGACGCTGGCGCGAACCTCCTGGTCGTCAGCGCCGGCGGTGTCCTTCTGCTGTGCGTGATGTGCGGCGATCACGCCACCGGCGACGACGGCTGGACTGACGACAGGGAGCGGAGAGCCGATGACAGCCGCGGCAATTGTGGACGCAGAGACGCCGATGACGCCCATAAGCCCATAGCTGAGTATGCGGTCCATCGGATTCACCCCAGGTAGCTGATGACGTAGTAGCCGGCAGCCTCGACGCCCACGACGACAAGGCCGATAGCAGCCGAGCCGACCACGATATCCTGCGCGCCGAGGATGTTCAGCCCGGTGAACAGGACGATGACGAGCGTCCCGAGCGCGAGGTAGGTTTCGACAGTGGCCGAGCCCTTGGCGATCTCGACGAGATCGGTGTCGAGCTGATAGTTCTTGTTACGACTCTCGTTGACGCGGTTGGTGGCGTATGCCATCGCCAAGGCGGCGAGCGACAGGAGAAACGCCAGGTCGATGCTCGTGCCCTGAACGGTGAACACAGACGCGGCGAGGTCATAGCCAAGCAGACTGATTGAAGCGATACCGTTGGTGACGAACGCACTGGCGGTGAAAATCACACCAGCCAGGGCGTCTTCGATGTCTATCTTTCCGAACATGGTTGATCTGGCCGCGAGTGCGGCCATGCCCGCCGGTCTTGGGAGGTTCGGTAAAAGTGAGGTAGTTATTTCATCACCAACTCAAAACATTGTGTCAAGGTCTCTTTCCAAATTATGGATAAACAATCCGCTCTTGACCTAATCAATGAACTTGATGGCGAGGAGTATGACTGGGTAGATAATAAGATAGATTATGATATTGGCGGGATAACAAAATATAAAGTTGAATTTATAAGAGATATTGCCGCGATGGCGAATACGATTACAGATAAGGATTCACATTACATTCTCATTGGAATTGATGGTGACGGCGAATTAGTCGGCATAGATGAAAGCAGAATCGAATATCGCGGAGAGGGACCGAGACACATATTCAGTTACGATGGAGCATCTATCCAACAAACCATAGACAGTAATCTATCTCCATCGCCCAAACTCGCCTGGCACAAATTTGAGCATGAGGCTAAAAAATGGGGCGTTCTTGAAATTACGCCTCTTTCAGATCCCCCTTGTGTAACGGTACAGGACATCTATAACGGTAATGACCGGGTTTTGCATAGAGGGCTGATATATTTACGAAAAGGATCTAGTAAAAGCATTGCTACAAGAGAAGATATTCAGAAAATAATTCAATACCGAATCAGTCAACAGCGGCAGCAAATTCTTGATGGTGTTCACAAAGCTATTGAAATTGGTCCTGAGTGGATCGATCGGCTAAGTGGCGCCCTACCGGAAGACAAGGGTATACCCTTTACTACAGCTGAGGATCCAGCGAGTGCTGATTTGGAACTAACGCAAAGGCTCACTAGAGAGCCAGCCTCATCTCTAGATGAACAACTGAACGAAGATATCGCCCAGTGGAAATACAGAGGTGATGATTTCATCGAGGCAAAACCACTTTGGCAATACTATGCCGAACCAAACTCACTCTCCTTAGACAAAACAGCGGTTACTTTTCTCACAAATAGCTCTTTTAAGAACTACCTTCTGGGCGGCTTCTGGCTGATGGAGGTTGATGAATCAGACTGGGCAGACATCATATTGTCAGAGGCTTTGGGGCATCATCGTGCGGAAAAGGCCGCTTCATTAGCGTTACTCTTAGACGATGACAGTGCTTTCGAATCGCTTATGAATAAAGCTAGAACGAACTCTAAATATGGCTTCTTGTCACAGTGTGAGGGTAAGTTCGGAAATACGATTAATGACCGTGTGAACTTTCTCTTGAAAGACGGACAGTATAATCTTCAACACGACACTTGGCGGAAAGAAATAGCTGTGAAAGATTACTCGCCAAATGAAATACGAGGTTTCGTTCCTGAATTGGGGCGCAATTTAGTTTTAATCCAGGAAGACCTGAAGGAGACTCAGAGACTTAGAGGTCGATTTGAGAAATTCCGAAATGCTCTCTGGGATCTGGAGGTTGTCTATGTGGGGATTATTGCAGGCGGATACAAGCAATAAACAGGATACTTGAGTTCAGACCCACGGGGTTGCAGCTCGAAGATCGTGCTCGACGCGATATGCACACGAGCGGGAACTGCCCGTGTGCATACTCGGAACCAATCGGGTGGGAACGTCGATGTGAGCGTGCTGCGATGGGCATGGGCCGCAGCGGTCTTTATCAGTAATTGGGCTTCGAGTTAGTCGAGAATACCTGTCTTTTGACCTCGTGTTCACGAGCGGGCTGTATGAGAATCCGTGAAGACGGTAAGCACGCGCATCGCACGGACACCATTGAGCAGGCTGCTGAGTTCTGGGACTGTAACAAGACGAAGGCACTCATGCGATCTGCTGAGTTTTCATGGCGAATCGACGAGCGAATCCGAGAGGTATTGGCCCGTGATGATCTGACCGTTCAGCAGAAACGGGAGATCGCCGAAACGCTCGCTGTCCCTAGTACCTATGAGATCACACTCCAAACGGAGATTATCATCGAAAAGTGACGTGAGGGAAAACATAATCACCGCGCAGGGCTACGGCAAGAGACAGAGATGGATGTCGGACTGAACTTTCGGAAGCTCACAGGGCCGATAGAACACTGGTTGACGACGTTCCATCAGGGGTACTGGGGATTTCGTCCAGACAAGAAGGAAGCATGGGAAGAAATCGAGGTTGGAGAGGTCTTTGTTTTTCACGCATCATCGACTGAGTTTCTGGAGACTCCAAGAGGTGCTTTGACCGATGTTAGTACCGGTATCATCGGTCTCGGTCGTGTTGGTGCGAAGAGTACGAAAAATGAACCTGCCTGGTGGGAAGAACTCCATCTCGACGGCAACTATCCGTACCTCATTCACTTCTCTGAGATCTACTGGTTCGGAGACACAGACCAGATTAGAGATGCACCAGTTTCGGAGAAGGACGTCTCCGAAATGGTCGACGACATCCACGCAATCGCTGAGAATATCATCACGTTTGGCGAGATGCGAGAGCGTGCGGGCTATCAGATTCCGGCACAGGGCTCTCCGGGCAACATTAAGTCACCAGAGAAACTGTTCCCGCTGCTCCAAGAGCGTCTGGACGGGAGTCTGGAGCAATCCACACCTGAAGATGACGATGAGTCAGCGTCTGGCAACGAGATCAGAGAACGAAACCGAGAACGAGATATCGATGAAGAAGGGGCCGAGAACAGAGAGGTCACGTACGAGCAGTCGGTCAAGGAAACGATCTCTGGAACGATTGAACATGAGGAGATTCTGGACACGTTTGAAGACTATCTTTCCGACCGTGGCTTCGATGGAGGAGAGACTGAACGAAGCGATCTGATCATGTCCTCTGATGACGACGTGGTCCTTGGCGAAGCGAAGTCGATCCATCCGGGTAACGAGCGTGGCCAGATCAGACGGGCACTCGGTCAGGTGCTGGAGTATCGAAAACGCGATATCTACGATGACGGAGAACTATCGTCTCTATCTGCAACGCTGTGTCTGATTCTCAGTCAGCCGCCGTCGGAAGAATACCTGAGTATTCTCGAATCGGTCGAGTCGGACGGTATCTTCACTTA
This sequence comes from Haloarcula sp. CGMCC 1.6347, assembly GCF_037078395.1. Classification (NCBI taxonomy): domain Archaea; kingdom Methanobacteriati; phylum Methanobacteriota; class Halobacteria; order Halobacteriales; family Haloarculaceae; genus Haloarcula; species Haloarcula sp. CGMCC 1.6347. The sequence goes on along the minus strand of NZ_JAYMGX010000002.1, from coordinate 894,313 downwards.
CTGGATCGACAATGGTCGGATTGACGGACCCGACAAATCTATGGCCCGATTGCGAGAGATCACGACGTAGTTACTGCCACTCGTCGAGGTCCGCTGAGATCTCTTCGGCGGTCTCTTCGTCGAAGCGTTCCTCGTTTTCAGCCATTTTCTCTTCGACGGCCTGAGCGAGATCAATATCCAGTTGATTGGCCATTCCGAGCGCGTAGATGACCACGTCGGCAAGTTCGTCGCTGACAGCATCCACGAGGTCGTCGTCCTTCTGTACCTCCTCCGATGCTGGATTGTTGAACCAGAGGAACTCTTCGAGCAATTCGTTCGATTCGATAGAGATGGCCATCGCTAGGTTTTGCGGGGTATGGAAGCGGCTCCAGTCCCGTTGTTCGACAAACTCAGCGTACTCTTGACACAGCTCAGAAATCGTATCGTCCATAGAAATGATATCCAGATTGCCAACTTAATAATGGCTCATCAGTGCGAAGTAACTGTAATCATCTGTCAGATTGGCTGAATCCAAAAAAACAACAGCACAGAGGTATACGGCTAAAAGCCATACTGTCTTCGTCGCACTAACCCCTGAGAACTTTCTTCGCTGACGGCCACGGCTGATTACTGGCATCTAACCGACCTTCCAGATACCGGAGCCCATACCCTGTGATATCGTAGTTCTGGAACTGGCGGGTCAGCGGTTCGATCATCTGTGCGTACGTAAGCATCCGGCAGCGTTCACGCACACGGCCCACAGAGGCACGGAGCGATACCTTCTCGGCAATGTATCGAGGTGATGACCAACCTTCGGCTTTCAGTATTTCGAGAATTCGTTCATCGAGCGGGACCATCCATTTGGCGGGCTTGCGTGACATGATTTAGGGCAACGTCGTCAGCTGTTGATTCCGGGACCGTCAGCCGCATCAGCACCATTTTCTCCGTCGGAAGATCCGCCACCGTTGATGTAGCGTTCTCTTTCAGCGTCGTATTTTTCTTCGAGATATGCTTCTCCTTCATCAGTGAGGACGTAAACCCCATTTCCGAGAGCGCGGAGGAGATCATGTTCGCTAAGTTTCTGTAGTCGACGAGAAACCGTTGACTGGGCAATATGGATCTCATCTCGCTTTGCGAGTTCCGTTGAGGTTCCTGATTCCTCTTCGCGGATTATCTCCAGTATTCGGTCATCCCAGATAGTCATCCAAGATCCTGACTGACGCATTCAATTCCCACAAGAGTATAGACTATCTTATTTCTCACTAACAATTCGAATTAAGGCCACCAATGCATTTATGCATAGCCGGCCTGTTTGTGGATGTGCGAAGCACCTGATTCGGTTGAAGATGACTCTCCTTGGTTCGTGACGAACGGGCGGTCTGGTACACCGCCCGAAAAGGTGGCTTCGCGCTCTGTGTGAGCATGAGCGAATCCACCATTACGGGGTTACAGCCCCGCACGAACACCGAAGCATCGCAATCGAATAGTTCTGACGACGGCAGTTGCGCCACCTGTCGAGCTGACGCTGACGGGATTGATGCACGGACCCTCAAGCCGATCTGTTCAGGCTGTGCGGCCCGCAGCTTTGACGATGGGCGGTCAGTGCGCGGAGGTGAGATGGCGTGAGTAACGATCTCCAACCACTGGAACCGGGCCGAGCCGTCGATATGTACCTCAAGGCCCGACAGGACGAACTGACTGAATCAACGATCCAGTCACAGGAGTACCGGTTAGAAGCCTTCGAGCAGTTCTGCCGCGAAGAGGGTATTGAGAACTTGAACGACCTTTCGGGCCGGGACCTGTACGCCTATCGCGTCTGGCGGCGTGAAGGAAACGGGAAGGGACGCGACGAGATCGAGCCCATAACCCTCCGAGGGCAGCTGGCCACGGTCCGTTCGTTCCTCCGATTCGCTGCTGAGGTGGATGCAGTTCCCGAGGATCTTCGGACGAAGGTCCCACTGCCGACGATCAGCAACGCTGGCGAGGTGAGTGCATCTACGCTCGACCCCGAGCGCGCTGATGTAATTCTCGACTATCTCCAGATGTACAAGTACGCATCAAGGGTCCACGTCATCGCCCTGCTGTTGTGGCATACCGGTGCCCGCATGGGCGCGATTCGTGGACTGGATGTTGATGACTGCGAGCTCGAACAGGACAATCCGGGCATCAAGTTTGTCCATCGCCCACAGACCGATACACCGCTAAAGAACGGGGAGAAGGGTCAGCGCTGGAACGCTATCAGTGATCACGTTGCCAACGTTTTGCAGGACTACATTGATGGTCCGCGTGAACCGGTTTTCGACGAGCATGGGCGTCGGCCGCTCGTTACAACCTCTCAGGGTCGTGCTTCCACGTCGACGTTCCGGACGACGATGTACAGGGTTACCCGACCATGCTGGCGGGGAGCGGAATGCCCGCATGACCGTGACCCGGAGGAGTGTGAAGCTACGTCGAATCGGAAGGCTTCAACGTGTCCTTCCGCTCGGTCACCACACGACGTTCGGAGTGGCAGGGTCACCGCGTATCGGCGTGAGGATGTCCCGCGCCGTGTGGTGTCGGACCGACTGAACGCGAGCGATCAGATTCTCGACAAACATTACGACCGCCGTGGCGAGCGTGAGAAGTCCGAACAGCGCCGCGATTACCTCCCTGAGGTGTAACAATGACTCACCGACTTACTTTTAGTAACCGCATGACGGAACCGCGAAACCGGCAGGGCCCATGTCCACCACTGGCAAAACGGTCTGCAATGCGGTCGGAGTCTCATATTTTCGAGGGGAAGGCGACTCACACGCCCACAACTCACTCGTCCACGACGACGACCTTGACCTGCTGGACACCGCCAATCGCCCGGAGACGGTTGGCTAGCTCCGTGATATTGCCGCCCGCGCCCTCGACGACCAGCGTCTCCATGCAGGTGTCGTGGGAGAGGTGAATATGCTGGACGGACGTGATGATGTCGGCCATCTCGTGTTGGACCGTCTGAAGCTCGTCTGCGATGCCCGAGACGTGGTGGTCGTGGACGATGACGATGGTTCCGTGGTGGTGTTTTTCGTCACCGGACTCCCACTCGTAGGTCGCAAAGAAGTCACGTAGCGAGTCACGAATGGCTTCCGACCGGCTCGCGTACTCCCAGTCGTCGACGATACCGTCGAGTCGGTCGACCATCGACGAGGGGAGTGTCAGGCTGATCCGGTCGAGGTCCTCACTCATGTGTGTCGATAGAGAGGGGCTCGCATATGGATATCCGGGCTTCGGTAATACTCACTCGTCGGCAGTAATACTGCCCGATGAAAAAGTATTATTACCGCGCCGGGGCCAGACCCGGGTAGCATGCACATTCCCGACGGGTATATCGATCTACCGCTTGCGTTGCTGTTCGGTGCGCTTGCGGTCGTCGTTCTGAGCGTCGCTGCCAAGCGTGTCAACGGTGAGATTTCCGATGCGCGCGCGCCGCTGCTCGGTGTCGTCGCAGCGAGTATCTTCGCCGCACAGATGCTTGACTGGCCAATTCCCGGGGGCACCAGCGCCCACTTCGTCGGGGGCGCGTTCGCGGCGATTCTCCTCGGTCCGCATCTGGGCGCGCTCTGTGTCGCGACTGTCGTCACGATTCAGGCGCTCGTCTTCGGTGACGGCGGGCTCGTGGTGCTTGGCGCGAACGTGTTCAACATGGCTGTCGTCGAGGTGTACGTCGGCTACGCCATCTATCGCCTGCTCGTTCCATACGGCGAGTTCCGCGCGGCCTTCGTCGCGGGGTGGCTGGGAATTACGGCCGGCGCGCTGACCGCCGCGCTCCAGCTCGGCCTCTCCTCTGCGTTCCAGTACCAGTTGCTGACGACGCTGTCGATAATGGGCGTCGGGCATCTCGTGTTGGGCCTGATCGAGGGGGCCATCACCGCCTCGGTTTACCGTTATCTGGCCCGCGCTCGCCCCGACCTGCGACCGAACGCCGCCCCGGAGGTGAGTGCGTGATGGCCTGGAATCGCCCCGACTGGCTACCCCGTGCCCTCGCCGCGTTGCTGGTCCTGACGCTGCTCGCACCGGCGTTCGGGTGGGCGGCCGGGCAGGTCGGCTACGCCGAACCGCTCGAAAACGCCGCCGAGGCGACCGATGCGACGGAACACGCCACCGCCGTCGGTACCGCGCTGTTCCCGGACTACGGCGTCCCCGGCCTCGGCGGCGCGACCGGGACGTTCGTGTCGGCCGTCGTCGGGACGGCGCTGACGCTCCTCCTCGGTGCCGGCATCGGTCGCCTGCTCGGGGCGGATACCGACCAGCGACAGTAGCACATGGCCGGCAGAGACCTGCTCGACCGGACCGTCGCAGCCATCGCGGCCAGCGCCCAGTGGTTTCTGCTCGCAGAGGACCTGCCGGACCGGGACGGGTTTCTGCAGGCCGTCACGCCGACGGTCAAGCTCGTCGGCATCGTCGCGCTCGTCGCCCTTACCGTGACACAGCGGACGCTGGCAGTCGTCAGCGCGCTCGCCCTACTCGCTTCGGTGCTTGCGGCCATTTCTCGGATACCTATCCGTACGTTCCTGGGGCGGCTGACCGGCCCGCCGGCGTTCGCGTTCGTCGTTGTCGCCCCCCAGGCGTTCTTGATGGGCGGCCCCTCGCTGGGGTCGCTCCCGCTCTCGGCCGCCGGCGTCGACTACGTACTCACGTTCGCCGTTCGCGTAACCGCGTGTGTCGGCTTCCTGTCCGTGTTACTGTTGACGACCCGCTTCGCCGATCTGCTGGCGGCGTTTCGCCGGCTCCGGGTCCCGTCGATTGCCGTCTCGCTGCTCGGAATCACGTACCGCTATCTGCTCCTCTTTTTCGCCGAGCTCGAACGCATGGTCCGGGCTCGCCGGAGTCGAACCATCGCCGAGCCGAGTCTCCGCCGGAACTGGCGCGATTCGGGGAACTTCGTGGGCTCGTTTCTCGTCCGCAGTCTGGAACGCGGCGAGCGGGTCCAGCGGGCCGCTCGCGCCCGCGGCGGCACCGGCTCGACCCCGACACGGCCCCGGGAACCGCTCGGGCGGGCCGACCTCGCCTTCGGACTGGTCGTCGCACTCGCTGTCGTGGTGGTGGTCGCGTGACTGCCATCGAGGCGACTGCCCTTCGATACGCCTACCCCGATGGGACGCTGGCCGTCGACGGCGTCGACGTGTCCATCGAGCGCGGCGACCGCGTAGCGCTGCTCGGCCCGAACGGGGCCGGCAAGTCGACGGTGCTGGAACTGCTGGGCGGCCTGGTCGACCCCGATGGCGGGCGGGTCCGGTACTTCGGCGAGACGGCCGACGCCGACACAGTTCGCAGTCGCCTGAGCGTCCTCACGCAGAACCCGGCGGACTACCTGTTCAACCCGACCGTCCGCGAGGACCTCGCCTACGGGCCGGCCCAGCTCGACTGCGACCGCGCGGAAGTCGACCGCCGCGTCGAGCGAGTCGCGGACCGGCTCGACCTCGACGGCCTCCTGTCGAAACCGCCGTTCCGGCTCAGCGGCGGTGAACAGCGCCGGGCTGCTCTCGCCAGCGCGCTCACCGTCGAACCGGACGTACTGTTGCTTGATGAACCGGTGAGCAACGTCGACGCCGCGAACCGGGAAACGGTCCTCGACCTGCTCGACGAACTCGCGGCCGACGGCGTCACGCTCGTCGTCTCGACGCCGGACACCGAACTCGTCCCACACGTCGCGGACCGAGTCCTGTTGCTCGACGATACCGGCACGATTGCCGCGAAGGGGCCCACCCGCCGCATCCTGACCGATACTGACCTGCTGCGGGACTGTGACCTGCGCCCGCCACAGGTCGTCAGACTGTTCGAGGGCCGAACGGAGGACGTGCCACTGACTGTCGACGGGGCCGCCGAACTGTTGGACACAGGCAGTCCGGATACCGTGGAGTGACAGTCTGACGCACAGAGATACTGTGGCACTTCACCCGTCTCTCACTCTGACGCGTCGAGCAAGCGGCCGTGTACATCGATTTCACCGTTCCGAATCCGGGTGCTGCTGATCCGCGTGCCGTCTTCGGCGACGACGAACGGCGGCGTGTGGATTTCCAGCGGGTGGAGCCCCGCGTCCCGCCGCTGCTGATTGAGTTCGTAGGCGCGGCGCTGTGCCTTCGCCTCCGGCGACGCGACGAGCGCATCCACGTCCGCCCGCGTCGCGGCTGGTCCCTGCGTGTCCTCTAATTGGAGAATCTCGTAGGTGGCGGTGTATGACTCGCCTAACTGGCCCAACTCGGCATCGAGCGCGGCATGGCGGTCGTCGTACGCACCCAACTGCTCCGCGTGTGCCGGGTCGCTACGCGTCTCTGTCGCCAGTTCGGAACTCGTCAGACCGACGATGACGTGGCCGTCGCCACTTCCGTCGTGGCTTGCGGTCTGGAACGCCTTGTGTAGGAGCGCCCGGTGGCCGTTGTGAATCGGTGTGAAGGTCCCGCCGAGAATCGCTGTCCGGTCCGCGTCTGCCATACGCGAATGTCCCACCAGTGTCATATATAACTGCTGTCCGTCGCATGACTCGCCAGTGCCAACGGTTGCCACCGACTGTACCCCGGTAACACTCGCGTCAGCAGTCACTCAAGTAGTTCCGGCACGTATTGCTCCCAATGACCGAAGCCACCCCTACTCCGGGCATCCACCACGTCACATGCATCGCGAGCGATCCCCAGCAGAACATGGACTTCTGGGTCGAAACGCTCGGGCTCAGGCTCGTCAAGCGCTCGATCAACCAGGACGACCCCAGTACGTACCACTTCTTCTTCGCCGACGCCGCGGGGAACCCCGGGACGAGCATGACGTTCTTCCCGTGGGAGGACCACGCACAGGGGAAGGTCGGCTCCGGACAGGTCTCACGCACCGCGTTCCGCGTGCCCGAGGGGAGCCTCGACTACTGGGAGGACCGCTTCGACGAGTACGGCGTCGACTACGACGACCGTGTCGAGCGGTTCGGCGAGACTGTCCTCCCGTTCCGTGACCCGGACGGGCTCCCGGTCGAACTGGTCGAAGTCGAGATTCCCGACGACGACCCGACCGAGCCGTGGACGGAGTTCGTTTCCGAAGACGCCGCCATCCGTGGCTTCCACTCGGTGACGCTCTGGCTCGCTGACCCCGAACCGACGGAGGACCTGCTCCAGAAGATGGGCTTCGAGGAAGTCGGCACCGAGCAGGCACAGGGCGATACGCCCGGCGACGAGCGGACCCGCTACGCCGCGACGGGGTCTGTCGGGAAGTACGTCGACGTGTTGCCGACTATCGAGGGCGGCCGGCAGGGCCACGGCACGGTCCACCACGTCGCCTTCCAGACGCCGACCGACGAGGACCAGCAGTCGATGCGCGAGGCCGTTCGCGGTGCGGGACTGCGCCCCACGTCACAGATCGACCGCCACTGGTTCCGCTCGGTCTACTTCCGGGAGTTCGGCGGCGTGCTGTTCGAACTCGCCACGAGCGGCCCCGGGTACGACAGCGACGAACCGCTTGACGACCTCGGTGGCCGGCTGGTGCTGCCCGGGAAGTTCGAGGGCCGACGCGAGGAAATCGAGGCGGGGCTCACGGACGTGACGATTCCCCGGCCAGCGGCCGCCGAAGCCGACGACTAACGCCACCGAACCGACCGGTATCCGCTTCATTCTTCCTGTTAGCCTGTGAGTAAATATGAGTGTCCGGACTGTTCCGTGTCACATGTCCACAGAGGGGCAGGAGTACGTTATCGCACCGTGGGGTGAGTGCGAGTGTGAGACGACCGATATCACGGTCGATCTGCCGTCCCGGGAGCTCGCGGCCCAGCTGGAAGTCCCGACAGGCGTGCTAGACCGCATGGCACAGCTCGGCGACGAGCACGACATCCCGGTGACGCAGGCGCTCGGGGAGCGGCTGGAAATCAACCGGGCGCGGGTGTCGCTCTGTGCCGCGAAGTCGGTCGACGACGTGGCCGCCGTCCAGCAGCACCTCACAGACGCCCGCGAGTACCTGTCGGGCGTCGAAGCGCTCGATACGGCTGATCTCGAAGCTGACATCGAACACCTCTGGACCAACGAACTCGGCGGCGCGTAACCTCGTCCATGGGGCGAGTAATTGAAACAGAAGTGGCTATTTGTGACCGTAGATGCCCGATAAACCGGTTTATTGATAACGCCGAATAATTGGTAATGAAGTGGGAATCGGAGCACTGTCCAGTACGCGTGTGGAATCTGTCCCCCATTTCAACGGGTTAGAATACCGTTTTCAGCGCCGCTCCCAATTCTTTACCGTTGGCTTAGAGTTTACAGTAAGTTTAATTCACTGAGTGTCTCACCTGCGTCCGTGGTATTATCATGAACGATGATAGACGACTGTGGTTCGTAGCTGCAGTGTCGCTACTCCTGATATTCAGCGGGAGCGGGCTCGCATGGACAGTACAAACAGACGCCGGTTCCGTCGAGGTTCGCGACGTGAAGTTCTCCGGGACCAACGGGACGATGATGAGCGGGACGCTGTACATCCCTGAGGAGGCGAGCAGCGCTTCCCCACAGCCGGGGGTGTTAGCCGTTCACGGCTACATCAACTCGAAGGAGACACAGTCGCCGTTCGCTATCGAGTACGCAAGGCGAGGTTTCGTGGTCCTCGCCATCGACCAGACGGGTCACGGTTACTCGGACGCGCCGGCGTTCAACAACGGCTACGGCGGCCCTGACAGCCTCGAATACCTCCGGTCGCTGGACTACGTCGACAACGAAAACATCGGCCTCGAAGGGCACTCGATGGGCGGCTGGACCGTCGTCACGGCGGCCGCGGCCCACCCGGACGGGTACGAATCGATGGTCATCGAGGGGTCATCGACTGGGTCGAACCGCGCCCCCGAAGGCACCGATTCGTTCCCACGGAACCTCGCCGTCGTGTTCAGCGAGTACGACGAGTTCTCCCCGGTGATGTGGGGGACAGCGAGTGCGTCCGACGTTGAGCAGAGCGACAAACTCCAGACGGTGTTCGGCACGGACAGCGCCGTCGAGGAGGGGCGTACCTACGGCAGTGTCGAGGACGGGACCGCACGGCAACTGTACACACCGGCGACGACCCACCCCGGCGACCACTTCTCCACCGCAGCCATCGGCGCGTCCATCGAGTGGCTCCAGCTAACGCTCGAAGGCGAAGACGAGATGGACCCGAGCAACCAGGTCTGGTACTGGAAATCGCTTGGGACCTTTGTCGCCCTCATCGGCGGTGTGCTGTCGCTGTTCCCGGTCGGCGGTCTGCTCATCGACCGGGCACCGACCGACAGGCTCCGACGGGAGTACCCCGACGGGAAGGGGATGACCGGCGTGAAACGCTACGGGGCGTCGCTGCTCGCCGCGGCGATACCGATTGTGACGTACTTCCCGTTGCAAGACGTTGCACCGGCGATTGTCGGCCTCAGCTGGCTGTTCCCACAGCAGATCAACAACGGCGTGATCGTCTGGGCGCTGGGGAACGCGGTCATCACCGCGGTGCTGTTCGCGGTGTGGCACTACACGAGCAACGCTGACGACCCGTCGGTGTCGCTGGCGAACTACGGCCTTGACACGGGCGATGGTGCACGAACGCTCGGCATCTCGGTCCTGGCCGGCGTCGGCACCGTCGCCGTGCTGTACCTGCTGGAAGCCGTCGTGGCGTTCCTGTTCCAGACCGACTTCCGCATCTGGGTGTTCGCCATCAAACTCCTGTCCCCGGCGCAGTTCCGGATCAGCTTCTCGTATCTCCTGCCGCTGTTTGCCTTCTTCGTCGTCCTCGGTGCGCTCCTGCACGGTCAACTCCGTCCCGAGGGCGAGTCCCGGTCGCTCCGCCGCGCGATGGCGACGAACTGGCTCATCGTCGTCGGTGGGTTCGTCGTGCTGCTGGCGGTTCAGTACATCCCACTGCTGACCGGCCAGCCCCTGCCGCTTGGCCACCCGCTGCTGACAATCCTGGCGCTGCAGTTCGTCGCCCTGCTCAGCATCGTGGCCTTCGTCAGCACTTACTTCTTCAGGAAGACGGGTCGGGTCTGGGTCGGCGCGACGATCAACGCCGTCCTCGTGACGTGGGTCATCGTCGCCGGGACGGCGACGCAGTTCCCCGTCTAGATCCGTCAGTTCACTCTCTTCTCGTTGCTGTCGGCGAGCCGTGTTTCGGCTGTAATGACCACAGCCGGAGACCGGCGGTGACTCAGTCGTCGCTCATGACGCCCTCCGCGACGGCCATGTCCTCGACCGTAGGGTCGTCTTCGGACCTCCGGAGGACGAACCGCTTGCGGATCAGGTCGGCCGCGTAGATGGCCGTCCCGAGGATAATGAGCGTGTCACCGGGGAGCCGCGCCCAGAACAGCGTCTGGACGAGCGGCTGGTTGTAGAACGCCACGCTCCGGGCCGCGGCGTAGCTCCCGGTGAACGCCGCCTCCAGTTGGAGGAAGCCCACCGGCAGCACGGAGACGAACACCATCAGCGCCAGGCCGACGTTCCAGCACCAGAACGCCGCCCGGAGCCAGGAGCCGTCCCAGCGGCCGGGCTTGATGGCGAGCTGAAGCATGTAGGTGACCATCCCCAGCGCGAGGAAGCCGAAGGCCCCGAACATCGCGGCGTGGGCGTGGCCGACCGTGAGGTAGGTGCCGTGCTCGTAGTAGTTGATGAGCGGGAGGTTGATGAAGAAGCCGAGCACGCCGGCCCCGACGAAGTTCCAGACCCCGCTGGCGATGATGAACATGAACGGGAGCTTGTAGGGGAACCCGCCGGTTTCCGACATGGCCCGGTACTGGCCCAGCGCCTCGTAGAGGATGAACACCAGCGGGAGCAGTTCCAGCGTCGAGAACACGCTCCCGATGGGGACCCACATGTCGGGCATACCGACCCACCAGTAGTGGTGAGAGACCCCGATAACACCCGTGCTCATCACCAGCAACGCCTGGAGCATGACCGCCTTCTCGGCGCTGCGGCGGCTGAGAAGGTTCATCGACACCAGCGTCAGCCCGATGATGGCGACGATGAAGAACTCGAAGGCCCCTTCGACCCACATGTGGACGACCCACCAGCGCCAGAACTCCGTGACGGCGATGTTGGTCTCCGGGGTGAAGAAGAACCCGGCGGTAAACAGCAGTGCAATCGAGCCGCCGGCGTACAGAATCATGTGGGCGAGGCCGAACACCGGCTCTCGGTCCAGCAGCGGTTTCAGGCCCCGAATCGAGAGGACGGCCCACAGACCGAATCCGGCGAGCAGTCCGACCTGCCAGACTTTCCCGACTTCGAGGTACTCTAGCCCTTCGTTGCCGAACAGCCACCAGAGGTCGCCGAAGTAGCCGTGCGAGCCGAGCCAGATGCCGCCGAGGCCGCCGACGGTGACGACGACGATGGCCCCGAGCAGCACGTTGATGTACGTCGACTGGCGTTTGGGCTCGTGGCCGGTCAACAGCGGCGGCAGGAACAGCCCGGCACCGAGCCACGTCGCGGCGATCCAGAGGATGCCGAGATCGATGTGCCAGGTCTTCGCCATCGCGAAAGGCAGTAACTGGAGGATGTGGACGCCGAATATTTCCTCGATGCCGAAGAACCCTGCCCGTTCGATGTAGAAGTGGGCGAGTAATCCACCGAGTAACACCTGCGCGAGGAACAGCCCGGCGGCGACCGGGATGAACCGCAGGGCGGCCCGCTGGCTGGGGAAGATGCTCACGTCGCCCGGCTCGGGAACCGAGAGGTCGCCGGCGGACGGTTCCGGGAGGCTGACGGACTGGTACAGCCAGATGCCGCCACCGGCGGCGGCGACGAGCAGCACCATCGCGATGACGCTCCAGGTCATCGCCGCGCCGGTCGCGTCGTTACCGGCGGCTGGCTCGTATGGCCAGTCGTTCGTGTAGGAGTGCTCACCGCCAGGTCGGTCGGTGTGGGAGAACCACGCCGTCCACATGGCGAAGTCGGCGAACTGCCGGGCGTCGGCTTCGGAGTCGATCATCCCCTCGGGGATGCCCCGTTCGTGGCTGCCCTCGTGGTACCGCTCGACGTACTCTTGACGGACCTGCTCGTGGGCGTACAGCTCCGCGGCGGAGTACTCGATGTTCCCGCCGGTGTACTCCCCACTGAGGTCCTGTTTCACGTCGTCATCGACGGCGGCCTGTTCGGCCGTCGACAGCGAGTCGTACTCGGTCCCGTAGCGCTCCTCGGCGTAGTACGTCCGCATATGCTGGGTTTTCAACTCCAGCGAGTCGGCGGTGTAGTCCGCGCCGTAGTACGCGCCGTTCCCGAGAATCGACCCGTGGTTCATCAGTCCGTTCTTCTGGAACGCCTTCTTCCCGTCGCGGATGTCCTCACCCGTGACGAGCGTCTCGCCGTCGGGTCCGACAACTTGCTCCGGGATGGGTGGCGCTTCCTGATACGCGATCCACGCGCCAGCCCCCATGACGACGAGGTTGAAGACGAACGCGGCGGCGATCACCTTCGCGATCGTTTTGCGTTTGAGTTCCATATGGTTGGAACTCCAGTACCCCAAAATAAGAAGGGGGTAAGACGTTCTCAGTCGCTGGCGACGGGCGGGAACATGTTCGCCCTGATAGGGACCAGTGGTGTCCCCTCCCCGGATTTGATGTGGTACATGGCGGGGTATCACAAGGCAGATTACGACCTATCCCTCCCACTCTGGTATGCGCCGTCGCCACTTCGTCCAGACGCTCGGGGCGTCAGCACTGGTCGGGAGCGCGGGCTGTACCGGGCAGTCGGACGACACAGCACCGGCTTTCGAAGTATCGAGCCCCGCGTTCAGTTCCGGGGACGAGCTTCCCGCCCGGTTCACCTGTGACAGCGACGGCGTTTCGCCGCCGTTCGTCATCGAGCGCGTCCCGGAACCGACGGCAGCACTCGCCGTCACAGCCGAGTATGACGGAGGCGTGTTTAGCCAGCCGGTGTTCTGGACGCTGTGGAACGTCCCACCAGAGACGGAACGGATTCCGGCCGGCCTCCATCGCGAGCCGACCCTCGACATGCTCGGCGGCGCTCGACAGGGAACACAGCCCCCCAACGAGCCGGGGTACGAACCGCCGTGTCCGCCAGCCGGCCAGCCGTACGAACACCGGTTTCAGGTGTTCGCACTTGGCGAGAAGCTGTCTCTCGAAGGTGGGACAGAGCAGGAACAGGCGTCAGAGGCCATCGCGAACGCGCTCATCGCAAGCACCCGTATCACTGTTGACTACACCCACCCGGCTGCGACCGACAGCTAACGGGTGGTACCGGACACAACCGGGCCAGCGCACCGTCTGAACGACTGCTCATCTGATGTTGTCTCCTGGTTGTACGGCTCCTGAGTGGCACGGCTCGCTGTGACTGACCGTCTCGTCGCGCATGGTGCGTCGTTACTTATGGCAATGTTTCACAATACCATTAAACCTATATACTGATGTGATATACCATAGCATGTATGGCGTCCGCACCGAGTAGTGACGATATGTTCGACGAGTTCCTCTCCCAGCGTGGCCACGACGTGGACCAGAGTGGTTGGGAAGAGAGCTATAACAAGAAGCAGTGCCCCGATTGCGGCGGCCTTCACGAGTCGACAGCGGCACAGTGCTCGGTGTGTGGCTGGACACCGGTACGGTAAGGATACTCCCTTTTCATCCCTTCCGCCTTCATCCGGTAGCGGTGGTACTGACCCGCAGAACCGACAGTTCGCTCTCTGCCAGGATGAGCCTCCCTACGTCTCGTGTCGGGACAGCAACGGCTCAAGCAGTCGGGACTGTTTCACGTTGCGCAGAAAGGAAGTGGGGAGTCTTTGTGTGGCCAGCCGACGGTTGGGGGTGGTGTGTCGGCGGGCCGACCGGTTCGTAGCCGACGATTGGGGGGTCGTGTGTCGGCGAGTGGACCGGTTTGTGGTGGTTACAGCGCATCGAGCGACGCATGGAGGAACAGCCCGAGCGCGAGATGTTGGTACGCGGACGTTGCGATCTGCTCTTTCGCAGCCGCATCGTCCGCGATTCCGTACTGCTTCGTCTGGACGAGTTCGTGCATCTGGAGCGTGCCATCCGCTTCTAACTCGTGTAGCCGGGGGTACACTGTCCCCGGACTCAGTTCGGCACCGAACTGGGCTTCCAGTTCCTCCATCAGTCCGGTCCCGTGGGTGCCACCATCGGCGACTGCGATCATCGCCAGTAGGAGCTCTTCCAGACTCTGTGTGACCAGGCCGTCATCGACCGCGATATCGCCGCCGACGACGTCGTCAATGACCGGATCCAACGACTCCGTGATGGCGTCACGACTGGGTGGGTCATGCGATTCCGGGCGCTCTGTCTCGCCGAGAGGGGTCACTCGCTCATCGGCGTTCTGGCCCTGCATCTTACCCGTCGTCACGCGACGGAGGTTGTCTCCGGACATCGTCTCACCTGAACGCAATCCGCAATGAGTGCTACAGTGGCTATCATCATATAAACGGGGCAGTGTTTTCTGAACGTGAAACCACCACAGTGCTCGAAAACGCTTATATAATATGACGCGAATCTTGGTGTAGTGGCTGAGGAACAGAGCATCGAGGAGATTCTCGATACGATCGGCGACCAGCACGCGCGCCGTGTACTCGCCGCAATCAGTCGGGAACCGCAGTCGGCGAAGGAACTCGCAGAGGAGTGTGACCTCTCGCTGCCGACGGTGTATCGACGTATCGAACTGCTCGACGAGTACGACCTCGTCACCGACCGAACGCTCGTCGCCGAGGACGGAAACCACTACAAGGTGTACGAGTCCAACTTCGAGTCGACGGTCATTTCGCTCGAAGACGAGGAGTACAAAGTACGCATCTACCGGGAGGAGAACCTCCCGGACCGGTTCAGTCAGCTCTGGGACGAGCTGAACCCGGAATGAATTCACTCTCCAGCGGAGGCGTGACTGCATGACGACCGGCGTGGCTATCGCACGCGGCGCGCTCATCCTGATGCGGATGGTGGTGTTCGGGCTGACGCTCGGGATCACCCTGATTAGCTTTCAGGCCTACCGGAAACGCCCGTCAGAACGCCTCCAGTACGCGTTCGTTGGCTTTGCGTTCATCAGTATGGGCGTCGCTATCTCCAGTGTCATCACGCAACTGAGCGCCGGCGAGACCGGTGCCATCGTTCGCGTGTTCTTCCAGATGGCGGAGACGATCCCGTTCATCATCGGGTTCGCGATGCTGTACGTGTCGCTGTACCGATGAGAAATCCGTTCGGGTGCGCCTGTCAGTTGTCGTCCCCGTAAAGCACGTTGTTTATTTGGCCGCGGTCCCACTACATGTTCAATGACTGATTCGACCACCGAGGTTGTCCGCCTGTTCGGTGGGCCCGGTAGCGGGAAGACGACGGCGCTGCTCGACCGCGTCGACGAACTGCTGGAAGACGACGACGTCGATTTCCGTGACGTACTGGTTGTCTCGTACACGCGTGCGGCGGCCGCCGAGATCCGTGAGCGACTCGCGGACCGACTCGGCCTGTCCCCTCGCGCCCTCCGCGGGAACGTCTGTACGATGCACGCGAAGGCGTACGAACTGCTGAACCTCTCCCGCGGCGACGTCGTCGGCGAGGACGACAAGGAGGCCTTCTGCGAGGAGTTCGGCATCGACTACGAGGACGAGTACGAAGGGTCCCGGCGTCGGTCGGCCCGCTCGACCACCCTCGGGAACAAGATCATCGCGACGAGCCAGTGGCTCCAGCGGACCCGCCGCGACGTGGCCGACTGGTACGACGTGCCCTTCAAGTGGGACGACGAGGAGGTCCGACTCCCGCCGGAGATCGACGACAACGCCCAGACCGGCAACAAGTACACGCCGACGTGGCCGACCGACGACGACCGCGTGGACGTGCCCGCCGCCATCCGCGGCTGGCGCACCTACAAGGGCGAAAACGACTTGACGGGCTTCGCCGACATGCTCGAACGGGTCGCCCAGCGCTCGCTGCTCCCCAACGTCGACTACCTCATCATCGACGAGTTTCAGGATATCACGACGCTACAGTACGACGTCTACGACGAGTGGAAACCCCACATGGAGCGGGTGCTCATCGCCGGCGACGACGACCAGGTCGTCTACGCCTGGCAGGGCGCGGACCCGGACCTCCTGCTCGAAGAAGTCGTCACTCAGGACGAGGTGCTGCCCAACTCCTATCGGCTCCCCTCGCGCATCCTGAACGTCGTCAACCGCGAGGTCCGCCACATCGAGAAACGCCAGGAGAAGGACCTCAATCCGCGCAAGGAGGGCGGCCGCGTCGAGGCGGTCCAGAACCCCTCGATGTTCGACCTCTCCCGGAACGTCACGCGGACCATCGAGCAGTCCGACGAGACGGTGATGGTGCTGTTCCGGGCTCGCTACCAGATGTTCCAGTTCATCGACGAGTTCATCGACAACGGGATCCCCTTCTCCTGTCTCACCGACCAGCGGATGTGGACTGACCGGCTCACCCAGTACGTCAACGGGCTCGAAGCCGTCGAAGCCGACGAACCGCTCACGGTGCTCGAAGCGCGCCGGCTCGCCGATATGCTCGTCGACTCCGCCTTCGGCACGGGCGAACGTGACGAACTCTTCGACGCGCTCGAAGAGATCGACGAGTCCCACGAGGACGAAGACATCGCCGACATCGAGATCAAACCCGACGTGGTCCGGGAGCACGTTCCGTTCCTCCCCGACGCGGCCTCTGCGGGCGATATGCTCCGGAAGGTGACCAACTTCCAGGAGCGGACCGTCGACGCGTACTTCACCGGCGATTACACCGGGATGGACGCCGACCGCGTCCGCGTGGGGACGATCCACTCCGCCAAAGGTCGCGAGGCCGACCATGTGTTCGTCGCGACCGACCTCACCGAGAAAGTCGTCGAGCAGATGGCCGCGACTGTCGACCAGCAGGGTATCGAGGTACCCGGAATGGACGAGTTTACGAAACACACAAGTCCCGTCCCGACGCTGACCGACAACGAACGGCGCGTGTTCTACGTCGGGATGTCCCGGGCTCGCGAGCGACTCGTCCTGCTCGAGAACCTCGTCGACGGCGCGCCGACGCTCCCTATCGACGTCTTGCTGGAAAACGAGCCAAGCGACCGCTCCATCGAGCAACTGCTCGACGACGCCAGCGAGACCATCGCGGCCGACTGAAGCCGCCGATTTCCTTCCTCGTCGATGATTCCACCTTCCAGGTAGTACCTCGTCTCGTCGCGCTCGACGTGGCGTTCGAGCGCGTGTTCCAGGGAAGCCCGTCCAGAAGGCCGAGGAATTGCGGGCCGAAACGGTCGAGGAACACGACCACATGGCGGCGGTGGACAGAGCCACCTCGGACCGCTGGCGCGACGAGAGTTAGTCGTCGTCGCTACTGTCCGGTGGCTTCCCGCTGGGGAGCGCACTGCGGGCCCGCCCGGCGATTGCGCCGGGGATATCTGTCGGAGAGGGGGCGACCCACTCGATAATCAGTAAGGCGGCGGCTAACCCGAGAAAGACCGCACCGATCGCCGTCTGGCCGCGGGCAAGGTTATCGATGCCGAGGAGGGTGACCCGCGCGGCGAGTACGACCGCGACCATCAGCTCGATTGTCCCGATGAGTCCCCGTGCCATCGGTCGCCGTAGGCGGTGACTAAACAAAAGCATCGCGTCTGTGTGACGACGGCGGTCCCACCAGTGTCGAGGGCCACACGTTCAAGTCGCTGCCGGCTGAACGTCGTCGGTATGCAGATCGGTATCGTCTCGGACACGCACGACAACGCCGCGCAGGTCGAAGCCGCAGTGGAGACGTTCTCGGAGGCGGACTGTGAGACGGTCGTCCACTGCGGCGACTTCGTCGCCCCCTTCTCGGTGACGCCGTTCGACGGCGACTGGTCGTTTTACGCCGTTCGTGGCAACAACGACGGCGAGTGGGCAGTCCAGTCTACCGTCGAGGAATTCGGCACGTACTTCGGCGAGATGGGCGAGCTGACCATCGACGGGAACACCATCGCGGTGTATCACGGGACCAGCGGGGAGATCGTCGACGCGCTGGTCGACTGTGGGACCTACGACTACGTTTTCCACGGGCACACGCACGAACGCGGTTACGAGGAGCGCGGGGGCACGGAACGAATCAATCCCGGCGGCATCTCGATTCCGCCGGCCTCCGAGCCGTTCTCGGTTGCGACGCTGTCGACGGACACCGGCGAAGTCGAGTTCCACAAACTGGGGTGAGAATCAGTCGTCGGCGTGACTGTCGACGCGCTGTGGGCTGCCGTCGTGTTCGACGAGGCCGCGGCCGACGCCGAGGGCTTCGTCGGTCCGGCGGATGCTCTTCTCGGCGCTTGCGGTCCGCTCCGAGAGCGCGCGAACGGCGTCGATGTTCTCCGGCACGACGTCGGCTTCCTGGTGAATCGCCTGAAACAGGTAGAGGTCCCGCCCCTGGACTGTGATTGATTCGGCCCAGATACAGTTCTCCCACACGTCACCGCGCGGGCGACCGGCGTCGCGGGTGTACTCTTTGAGTTTCCCTGCACCGTCGATACCCAGCGTCTTCGGGATGAGGAACAGTCGCGATTCGTCGGTCAGCAGCGACGTGACTTCCTCTGTCGTTGGTTCGCTTTCCAGCGTGACGTTGACGCTGTGGGTGTGCATCTGCGTTGTCGGGACCTTCATCCCCATCGTGTCGATGTCGAGGTCGGGAAAAATCGTCTGGACGTCAGGACCGTGGTGGGAGGGGATTTCGACGGGGTCGGGGAGTGTGTCGTTGATGGGGCCACGACCGGTCTGGCCCGGGTCGGCACCGCGCCGGACCAGTGTCACGCGCGATTTCTCGACGCCGTATGATTCCTTGAGCGGCGCGAGAAGGC
Source organism: Haloarcula sp. CGMCC 1.6347 (assembly GCF_037078395.1). NCBI lineage: Archaea > Methanobacteriati > Methanobacteriota > Halobacteria > Halobacteriales > Haloarculaceae > Haloarcula > Haloarcula sp. CGMCC 1.6347. The sequence continues at coordinate 875,588 of NZ_JAYMGX010000002.1, read as the reverse complement.
GTGAAAGTCCAGTCGTGTTACAGGAGACGACGCGGGCCGTGTCAGCCCCGACTGCGTTCTCGTAGTTGGCGCGAGCGTTGAAGCTCACGTCTGCCACATCGGCGTCCTCCCCACCCTGGAAGATGGCTGGCGTGTCGTGCTCGGCGTACAGCGGCGCGTTGGCCGCGCCGACGCCACTTGGCGTGGTGTCGACGACCACGTCGCTCGTTTCAATGAGGTCATGGACCGTACCGGCCGTCGCGAGATCGGCTTCATCGAACGGTTCGCGGCCGTCCGCGGCGTAGAGGTCGTAGCCGCGGTCGTCTGCGATAGTTGCCTCGAAGTTCGGCGAGCGCTTTGCGACGCCCGCAACTGTCATATCTGGCTGGACACGCACCGCGTCAGCGACGCGTTTCCCGATGGTGCCGAAGCCGTTGATGCCCACGTGGAGCATACACGTCCATATCTCCGGGGAGAGTATATTCTTTGTGATTAATATACGGAGAAATTAACTCACATAGTTGTACCTCTGGCGATTGTGAGCTTTGACCACATCTCTCTGAAAACACTGAGACGTAGCGCGTTTCGACGCCCTACGCCGACAGTCCATCAAGAGTTATTCAGTCGGAGTACACAATCAGTTGTATGGACAACTCGTCGCTTCGTGCGCCCGCCGAGACCGCCGTCAAACAGTGCCTGAACCTCCAGCCCGACGAGTCATGCGCCGTCGTCACTGACGACCAGCGGAAATCAATCGGCGAGGCGCTGTACCGTGTCGCCGCGGAGATTACCGATAACGCCGTTTTCGTACGCTACCCGCCGGGCGAGCAACACGGTGCGGAACCGCCTGCGCCGGTCGCTGGCGCGATGGAAACTGCCGATGTCGTGCTCGCGCCGACGACCAAGAGCCTGAGCCACACCGAGGCTCGGACTGACGCTAACGAGGCTGGCGCTCGCGTTGCAACCTTGCCCGGCATCAGCGAGGGCGTGTTCCTGATGGGATTAGACGCCGACTACCACCGCATCGAACAGCACTGCGAGGACGTGCTGGCGCAGGTCGAAGACGCCGAGGAAATCCGGGTCACGTCGCCCCAGGGGACCGACATCACGTTCGGTATCGGTGCGCGCGAGTGGCACATGGACACCGGTATCGTCCACGAGGCCGGCGAGATGTCGAACCTCCCCGCTGGCGAAGTGTTCCTCGCCCCGGAGACGGCCGACGGCACGTTCGTCGTCGACGGGACGATGCGCCCCCACGGCAAACTCGACGGCAAGTGCCTCACCTTCGAGGTCGAGGACGGCTACGTCACGGACATCGACGACCCCGAAATCCGCGCGCAGGTCGAGGACGCTGCCGAGGAGGTCGGTCGGGACGCGTACAATCTCGCCGAACTCGGCATCGGCACGAACGTCGCCGTGACCGAACTTGTCGGTTCCGTCCTGCTGGACGAGAAGGCCGGCGGGACGGTCCACATCGCTATCGGCGACGACCACGCGATGGGCGGCGACGTGCACGCGCCGATTCATCTGGACGGGATTTTGACGGAACCGACCGTGTATGCGGACGGCGAGGAAGTGGAACTTCCTCGGGTGGAGTGAGCGGTAACGCCGCGAACGTGGGGAGATCGTAGATCTCCCAAAGACGAACGGCGACTGACGGGAGCCGTGAGGACGGCGAGGAAGTGGAACTTCCTCGCGTTGTGTCGTGCCACGCGGCGAGAACGGACTCCCACAAAGACCGGTGAGTAGCGGACGCTGACTGACAGCCGACCGCCGCTATCAGTCTACGTATTCTGCTTTCAACGCGTACGCGACCATACCAACCGCCCAGACCAGCGATCCGACGAGGACGAGGTCGAACGGCACCGGGTAGCCGAGGTTCCACGCGAGCACGAGCCCGTGTATCCCACTCATGAACGCCATCGTTGCGACGGTGATGGTGGCCGCCACCCGCGGTACGTCCGGCGGGTCGTAGCGGAACGCCCCTTTCAGTACAATGAGTGTTCCGAGCATCAGCGCCGGCATGAGAACGACGCCGACCGGTTTCGAGACGTAGTTATCGGGCGTGCCCGACGCGGAGAAGTGAATCGCGACTTCGGCGGGGAGGCGCGACCAGACCGCCACGCCGGCCAGGGCTGTCAGGGCGATGATGGCACCGCTTGCGATGTCAGTACGGCTCTGTCGGCGCGCCATACCCGTTGTTTCGTCCCGCGGCTCAAGAAGGTCGGCGTGACTGTGCGAGTGGGAACCACGAGCAGCGCCGTGGCGACGACCATTTACGGGAGCGTAGTCAACGGCTGCATATGACAGACGCTACACCGGGCGACCGCATCGCCCTCCCGTGTCCGGCCTGTTCGCCGGACCTGGAAACGGTTCACGAGGTGCTGAAGCCGGGCGGCCATGTGACGGTTCGCTGTACGGACTGCGACCACGTCCACAAGGAACAACTGCCGGAGGAAGAGACGCTGAAGCGAAGCGTCGTCGTCTCACAGGACGGGGACTCCTTCACCGCCGAGGTCGATGTCCCGGCCGAGGAAGAACTGTCCGTCGGCGAGGAGTTTCTGCTGGAGACGGAGGAAGCCGTCGTGACGGCGCGGATCACCAGCCTGGAGACCGCGGACGGCCGCGAGGACGAGGCGGCCGCCGAGGACGTCGAGACTATCTGGTCGCGGGCGGTCGGGAACGTCTCGGTCAACGTCACGATGCATCCAAAGGACGGCACTCACGACGAGACCGAGAGCTTCAAGCTCCACGTCCCCGGCGACTACGAGTTCGTCGTCGGCGAGACCGAGGAGTTCGGCGAGGAGGAGTTCACCGTCGAGGGGATTCACGTCCGCGACGACGCACACGGCTACGACCACGAGAACATGGACCACGACGGCGACATGGGTATCGCGAAAGACATCAACCGACTGTACGTCAGGGACGAGTCGACCACGGCGTGGTCGGCGTGGTAGGATGGCCCACTGGGACCGAGAGCGGTCGCGGCTGGCTGACCGTCTTCGCAAGCGCGTCTCCGACGAGGCCGTTCTCGCGGCGATAGCGTCGGTTCCCCGCCACGGGTTTGTTCCGGACGACAAGCGACACGACGCCTACGCCGACCGCCCGCTCCCGATTGGGTCGGGTCAGACGGTTTCTGCGCCGCACATGGTCGCAATCATGGCCGAGTTACTGGACCTGTCCCCGGGGGACCAGGTGTTAGAGGTCGGTACGGGGTGTGGCTACCACGCCGCGGTGACCGCCGAACTGGTCGGCCCCGAGAACGTCTACAGCGTGGAGTACCATGCATCGTTGGCCGACGAAGCTCGGGAAACACTGGAAGCGACCGGCTACGGCGACGTTTCCGTTCGCGCCGGCGACGGCAAGGAGGGGTGGCCCGACCACGCCCCCTACGATCGGACGTATCTGACCTGTGCCGCGCCGGAGTTCCCCGCCCCGCTCGTCGAACAGACCCGCCACGGTGGTATCCTGCTGGCTCCAATCGGTGACGGGCGACAGCGTCTCATCCGGGCGGAGAAACAGGCCGACGGCACGTTCGATAGCGAGGACCACGGCGGCGTTCGATTCGTCCCGCTCCAGTAGGGTCTTTCGACAGACGCCGCCGTTGTCGCGCCATTGATATAGCTCTGGTCGAATATACTGGTATGGACCCAGCGGTACTGCGGGACGACATGGTCGACAGCCTGCAACACGAGAGCAAGGGTGTTGTCCGGAGCGCGTGGCTGTCGGCGGCGATGCGTGCCGTCCCCCGGGAGGCCTTCGTCGGCGAGCAACAGGCCTACTCCGACCGCCCGTTCGAGCGCCTCGGCACGCGTGTGCTCTCGCCCAGTACCGCCGGTCGAGTGCTCGAAACCCTGTCACCCGAGGAAGACGACGACGTGCTCGTGGTCGGTGCCGGTGTCGGCTACACGGCCGCGGTGCTTGCAGAACACGTCGGTGCGGCCAACGTTCATGCGATAGATATCACGCGGCGGCTCGTCATCGAAGCCCGGCAGAACCTGGCAGAAGCAGGTTACGACGCCGTCCTCGTGGACCGTCGCGACGGGGCTGCCGGGCTGCCCGAATACGCACCGTACGACCGTATTCTTCTGGAAGCCGCCGCAATCGACCCGCCGCGGGCGCTCCTCCAGCAACTGACCGATGACGGTCGACTGGTGATGCCGCTTGGCACCGGTGAACAGTCCCTCGCTGTCGTGGAGGCCGACGGCTCGGTCACGCGACACGGCACCGTCGCGTTCCAGCCGATGCTCGTCGAGGGCGAGCAGGCCGACACCGTCGAGCGCAACCGGACCCACCGTGAAGACCGCGAGCGCGCCCGCCGGGCAGCCCAGTCCCGCGCCGGCTGGGAGCAGGAGTGGATCGACTGGGACGGCTAGGGCGACTCGACGACGAGCAAGTCGGTGTTCGAGCGGGCGTCCTCGTAGTTGCTCCCAGCCGGTGGTTTCACTTCGAACGTGACGGTGCCGTCCTGTTGATTCGGTCCGAGCGACGGCGACAGTGAGAGGGTCGCGTTCCCTGCACTCCCTGTCTCGCCAGTCTTAACCGACGAGAGCGTTGCAGTCCCGCTTTTCGCGACCACCGTCGCGCCGGAGACGGGCGACCCCTTCGAGTCGACGACAGTGACAACTACGTCCTGTGTCCCCGGATTAGCCACTTCGGGATGTGGCTCAACATCGACCTCGGTTACTTGCAACGTCTCGATTCCGGAGATGGTGCTCATCATCACGGAGAGGCAGGCGACGCCGACCACCAGCGCGATGACCAGACGTATCGGCAGTCCCTCGATAGCACGTTCGTCGCGCCACAGCGAATCTGACATGGGTCAGGGTGGCCCCGGGTTCGTACTTGAATCCCCGGACGAACGTTCAAATATCAGAGCGGAGCAACCGCCGGCATGGTCGTTATCGGACGCGAGGAGGCGACGGGGGCGACGGCGCGGCTGGGTCACTATCGGGCCCGCGACGGGAGCCGCGGCGCTGCGGTCGACCTCGATGTCGACCGGCCACACGTCGGTCTCGTCGTCGGCAAGCGAGGGTCGGGGAAGACGTACACGCTCGGCGTCCTCGCCGAGGGCCTGCTGGCTGCCGAGGGGGTCTCGCCGGTCGTCGTCGACCCGATGGGGGCGTTCACGTCACTTAGCGCCGCGGACGTGTCTGTCACGGTGGTCGACCCCAGCGTTCGCGCGGACGCGCTCGACCCGCGCCAATGGTGTGCGGTGCTCGGCCTCGACCCGGAACGGGGCGCGGGAGCGCTCGTGTGGCGAGCGGCGAGCGAGCGTTCGACCCTCGAGGGGATGCGCTCGTGGGTGGCTGATTCAGATGCGGCGGCGAGCACCGGCCGCGCAGCGGCAAACCATCTTGCGCTCGCTGCGTCATGGGATATCTTCGATGCTGCGGGTATCGAAACGGGGGCGCTGTGCAGCGACGGCCTGACCGTGCTTGACGTTTCGGGACTCGATTCGCGGCCAGCCGGCGCGGTCCTCGCCGCTGTCGCGACTGCACTTTACGATGGTCGGATGGCTGGGCAGACGGACCGGCTGCCGTGGCTGCTGGTCGACGAAGCGCACGCGTTCACCGACGGCGTCGCCCGGCGTCCGCTCCACCGACTCGTCACTCGGGGCCGCCAACCCGGGGTGAGTTGTGTGCTGGCGACACAGCGACCCAGCGCCGTGCCGGCGACGACCGTCTCGCAGACGGACCTGCTCGTCGCCCACCGACTGACGAGCGCGGCCGACATTGACGCGCTGCGGGCGGCCCGGCCGACGTATCTCGACGGTGATCTCGCGGCCCGGCTGCCAGAGATGACCGGTGACGCGCTCGTTGTTGACGACGGCACCGAATCTGTCCACCATGTGACTGTCCGCGAGCGGCGGACGCCCCACGGCGGCGAGACGCCGCGGGCAAGCGACCTCGAAGCAGACAGGAACCACGAAGTCTCTGCGGGGGGTCCTGAAACCTGAGGGGCCGGCGGGATTCACACGATCTGCACGATGCCCCAGGCCAGCCCGATTGCGGCCAGCGCACCGACGAGATTGCCGACGGCGTTGAGTACGGCCAGCGCTACATAGCCGTCCTCCCATAGCCGCACCGTCCCGACGGAAAACGAGGAAAACGTCGTGAACGAGCCACATGCGCCGACACCGACCAGCAGTGCCGCGTCCCCGGTCACACTGGCGAACGTCAGCAGTCCGAGGACGAAGCTCCCGATAACGTTCACCGTGAGCGTCCCGAGCGGGAGCGTCTCTCGCTGGACAGCCCCCGCCAGATAGTGGCGACAGAGTGCCCCGATAGCGCCGCCGGTGCCGACAAGATGCGCGGGCTCGATAGCGACCATCAGCGCTCACCACCGGCGAATAGTCGGACGGCTTCACGACCGACAAGGACACCGGCAAACCCCAGAGCGTAGCTGCCGACGATGTTCGCGACGGCCCACTCGGGCGTTAACACCGTCTCAACCGCGAACGTGCTGTAGGTGGTAAACGACGAGATGAAGCCGGTCGACGCGGCCAGCTTCGTCTCGCTGGCCAACGCACCGACCTGCAGCCCTTCGTAAACGAGTACGCCGAGCGCGAAACTGCCGAGGACGTTGACCAGCAGCGTCCCCTGCAACCCCGGAACAAAGAGGCCGACGAAGTACCGGAGGTTCGAGCCGGCGAACCCCCCCAGCCCCACGAGGACGATGGTTTCGACCGTTACCAGTGGGTGGGTGTCTGCCATCCTCACTCCCCGAGTATCTCCGCTAGCCGCGCTTCACCGAGCGTGTCGACGAGCTGTGCGAGTTCGATAACCCGTTCTTCGCCGAGCGCGTCGACGAGTTCACGGATCTCTGCCGGGTCGAACGTCCGGGCGACGTAGCCGAGGTTCTCCACCATCCGCGTCGTCCGGTCGAGTGTCTCTTCGTCGGGTCGTAGCGTTAGCGGCCGGTTCGTGAACTTGCCGTTTTCGTTGAAGTAGCAGAACCGTAACTCGGCGGTGTCGCTGTCATCCGGATCGACGATCTGCAAGACACCGTACCCACTGTCCCACTCGTCCAGTTCGACCTCGAGCAGCGTTTCGTAACGGGTCATACGACCTGCTTCCGATCACGCCGACTTATAGGTTGGCATCTAACGAGGTCCACAAGCGGTTGAGATTGCTATCCACAATAAAACGCCAGTATCAGAGCGATCTACCCTCTCTCCCTGTCGCCAATCCCTCCGTATCGGAATAATATTGGTACAGGTGTTATTCCGGAATCGGCTGTCAGTCTGTGCGCTGTCTGCCGTGTATCATCACCGTCGAGTCTGGCGTGTCCGCCCGCACTCGGGACGCCAAGTGTGTAATTTGGTTTTCGGCAATGAAATTATTTTTATATCCGCTCCGACTACAGCAGACCAATGCCAGAATCAAAGCAAGGATCTAGTGTCGCCCATTTCGATGTCACCAATATCGGTGGGATCGACGAGACGTCAGTCGAGATTCCACCGGGCGTGACGGTGCTGACGGGAAAGAACGCCACAAACCGGACGTCGTTTCTGCAGTCTATTATGGCGGCAATGGGGAGTACGCAGGCCACGCTGAAAGGCGACGCCGACGAGGGGAGTGTTGCCCTCACGTACGGGGATGAGATGTACGAACGGACGCTCACGCGGGCGGGGGACGCTGTCCAGTTCGACGGCGACGGATACCTCGACGACCCCGAGGTCGCTGACTTGTTCGCGTTCCTCCTCGAAACCAACGAGGCGCGCCGGTCCGTGGCTCGGGGCGACGACCTCCGCGAGATCATCATGCGGCCGGTCGACATCGACGCGATCCGTTCGGAGGTCGAACAGCTGGAAGCGGAGAAGGGCGACATCAACGACGAGCTCGCCACGGTTGAATCCCGCCAGCGCGACCTTCCGGACCTCGAACAGCGCCGGACCGAACTCCGCGAGCAGATCGAGGAGAAACGCGAGGAACTGGCCGAGCGGGAAGAAGAGATCGACAACAGCAGCCGAGATATCGAGGAGAGCCGTCAGGAACAGGATGTCCTCGAAGAGAAACTCGACGAACTCCGTTCGACACGGTCGGATCTCGAATCCGTCCGGCGGGACATCGAGGCACAGGAGGAGAGCATCTCCTCGCTGAAACGTGAACGATCTGACCTCGAAGACGAACTGGACGAACTGCCGGAGACGCCGATGGGCGACCAGCAGCACCTCGAAGACGAGATCGCAAGCCTGCGCGACCAGCGCCAGCGGCTGAACAGCGAGATCTCCGACCTCCAGAGCCTCATCCAGTACAACGAGGAACGGCTCGAAGAGGAAGACTACGACGTCATCCAGTCACTCGAAGACGCGCCCGAAGGCTCCGACGGCGCGGTGACGGAGCAACTCCTCGAAGGCGAGGACGAGGAATCCGTCGTCTGCTGGACGTGTGGCTCGACGGTCGACCGCGAGCAGATCGAAGACACCGTCGACCGCCTGCAGGACCTCCGCCGGGGGAAGGTCGAGGACCTCAACGACATCAAGTCGGAACTCGACGATCTCAAGACCGACCAGCGCGAGGCGGAAAAGAAGCAGCGCCGTCGCGAGAACGTCGAGCGGAAGATACAGGAGACCGAAACGGAGATCGAACGCCGCGAAGAGCAGATCACCTCCCTGAAGGAGCGGCGCGAGGAACTGACTGACGACGTCGAGTCGCTGGAAGACGAGGTCGACAACCTCGAATCCGAGGACTTCGACGAGATCCTCTCGCTGCACCGGGAGGCGAACCAGCTCGAGTTCGAGATCGATAGCCTGGAGTCCGACCTCGACGACGTGTCGGCCGAGATCGAGGAGATAGAGGAGATGGTCAAACGGGCCGACGACCTCCGCGAGGAGCGCGATGCCCTCATCGAGGAACTCACCGACAAGCGGACGAAAATCGACCAGATCGAGGCCAACGCCGTCGACGAGTTCAACGAGCACATGGACGCTATCCTCGGCATTCTGGAGTACGAGAACCTCGAACGCATCTGGATCGAACGCGTCGAGCAGACCGTCCGTGAGGGACGTCAGAAGGTCGACCGAACGGTGTTCGAGCTCCACATCGTCCGGACCACCGAGAACGGCGCGGCTTACGAGGACACCATCGAGCACCTCAGCGAGAGCGAGCGCGAAGTGACCGGGCTCATCTTCGCTCTCGCGGGCTATCTGGTGCACGACCTCCACGAGAGCGTTCCGTTCATGCTGCTGGACTCGCTGGAGGCCATCGACTCCGCGCGCATCGCCGAACTCGTCGAGTACTTCGCCGACTACGCCGAGCATCTCGTCGTCGCCCTCCTGCCGGAGGACGCTCAGGCGCTCGACGACGACTTCAACCGCATCACCTCGATCTAACCCCGTAGTCTTTTAGTTCCGGTTACCGTACGTGGGAACAACAGATGGCGAATACGACAGACGGCCGGCCGTCGAGCAAAGTCGCTCGGCTCATCGACGAGTACGAACTCGATGGACTCGGTGCGGAGATGGAGGCCCGCTGGACGGGCGACGGTGAAGAGCGCATGAGCCTCCGTGACCTCGCGGAGTTTTTCAACAAGCGCCTCCTCGAACGCGAGCTGGTCGATGCGGGCCTGAGTGCCCTCGAAAGCGACGTGGAATCGACCTACGAGAACCTCACCGGTGACGACATCAGCACGGGCGTTCGGACTGACACGGTCAACCGACTCGAACGCAACGGCGTCGACGTCGATGGTCTCGAAACCGATTTCATCACCTACCAGGCTATCCGGTCGTATCTGAAGGAGTGGCGCGGCGCGGAGTACCAGGGGCTGTCCGACGACGAGAAGATCGAAAAGGATCTCGAGAGCATTCAGCGGCTACTGACCAGAACGCTGTCGGTCACCGACCAGCGCATCGAGAAACTGCGCGACACGGGCCGCATCGACATCGAGGACTTCGAGGTGTTTCTGGACGCGCAGGTGCTGTGCCAGTCATGTGGCAGCCAGTACGCCGTCGCGGAGTTCTTCGAGCAGGGCGGCTGTGAGTGTCAACAGGACTGAGTCGCTCCTCCAGATTCCATCTACTGTTCGGGAGAGCGACAACGATCAGAAAATACTGAAACAACCGACTGAGGTTGTGGAACGCAACAAAATAAAACACTTTGCCGGCTCGGACGCCCGCAGAAACAGAACCGTCCTGCTGTCCCGGACATCGGCTGGCGCAACCGGCTGCTGGGTCACACAGGGCTGAAGGCGTCGGGGGCCATCGAAACGGACATGGACCCAGCCGAGCTCCGAGCGTCGATTCCAGCACTCGAACGGTGTACGTACTTCAACACGGGGGCAAGCGGGCCGACGCCGCGCCCCGTAGTCGACGCTGCGACGGCGTTCCTCGAACGCCACGCCTTCGACGCACCTGCCGGTGACGGCCCTTACACGGTTGCGTGGGACGCTATCGCGGCGGCCCGCGAAGTCGTCGCCGGGCACATCGGAACCGAGGCCACCAACGTCGCGTTCACTCGGAGTACCGCCGATGGGGTCAACATGGTTGCGGGGGCTATCGACTGGCAGCCCGGCGACGTGGTGGTCCGGACCGACCTCGAACACCCCGCCGGAACGCTCCCGTGGGACCGGCTGGCCGACACCCACGATATCGAGGTCCGCGTACTGGAAACCGAGGGTGGTCGGATTGACATGGCTGACGTGAAAGACGCCGTGGCCGACGCCAGACTGGTGGCGCTGAGTTCGCTCACCTGGACACACGGGACCAGACTCCCGGTCGGGGACGTCGTCGACGTGGCCCACGACGCCGGCGCGCAGGTGCTCGTCGACGCCGTCCAGTCCGTCGGGCAACACCCTGTGGATGTGACCGAATGGGGCGCGGATTTCGTGGCTGCTGCGGGGCACAAGTGGCTGCTTGGTATCTGGGGCGGCGGGTTCCTCTACGTCGACCCGGACGCGTACAGCCGGTTGCGCCAGACTCGCATCGGCTACCGGAGCGTCGAGAATCCCACTGGGGCCGGATATGAATACTACGAGGGTGCGCGCCGGTTCGAGGTCGGCACCACCTCGCCGGTCCCGTACGTTGCGCTCGCGAACGCTATCGAGACGGTCGAGGGGGTTGGATTCGATACGATCCAGCCCCGTGTCGAACGCCTGACTGACCGGCTTAAGGACGGCCTCGACGACCGACTGCTGAGCCCACGCGACTACGAGTCGGGACTCGTGACGTTCACTGCCGACGACCCCGAGGCGACCGTCGAGCGACTCGCGGCGGAGGGTGTCATTATCAGGTCGCTCTCCCACCCCGAAGCGCTCCGGGCGTCGGTCCACGCGTTCAACACGGCTGACGACATCGACCGCTTGCTCGACGCGCTGTAGTTCTCTCAACGCGTCCCGCCTCGACTGTGGCTCTCACTGGCCCGGACTTTCTTGCCCCGGCCAGCCGTTCACGCCCGTATGGAGACACGCCCCGTCGTGACGTGCTTCCTGCGTAGCGAGGGCGAGGTGTTGCTGTTGCGCCGGAGCGATGCAGTCGGCTCGTATCAGGGCCAGTGGAGCGGGGTCGCGGGACACGTCGCCGACGACGCTGGCCGGGACCGGGACCCGGAGACGGCCGCGCGGGCCGAAATCGACGAGGAGACCGGGCTGGCTGACGCGGTTACGCTCGTCCGTCAGGGCGACCCGTTTCGGGTCGCTGACGACGACCGGGGCGTTCGATGGGTCGTTCATCCGTTCCTGTTCGACTGTGCGGCCCGCACAGTCGCGACTAACGAGGAGACGACCGAGACTGCGTGGGTCCACCCGCCCGAGATACTGGTCCGCGAGACGGTCCCGCGGCTGTGGACCTCCTGGGACCGCGTTCGCCCGCGAGTGGCGACAGTACGCGAGGACCGGACCCACGGCTCGGCGTGGCTGTCGCTCCGGGCGCTGGAGGTGCTGCGCGACGAGGCCGCCCTGGCTGACGCCGGACGGAGCGACGACATTGAGACGGCCGAACGGGACGGCGACGGCTGGGACGCGCTCGCCGCCCTTGCCGCCGAAATACGTGCGGCGCGTCCCTCGATGGTCGTCGTCGCGAACCGTCTCGACCGAGCGATGGCTACCGTCACCGGCGAGTCGCCGGCGGCCGTCGAGCGGGCCGCGACCGAGACGCTGAGCCGCGCGGTGACCGCCGACCGCGTCGCCGCCGCCGTCGCCGCCGAGCACGTCGGTGACCGCCTCGCGACGCTGTCTCGCTCCGGGACAGTCCGTGCCGTGGTCGACGCCGCTGCCCCAGAGGCCGTGCTCGTCGCCGAGTCACGGCCCGGGGGTGAAGGCGTCGGCGTCGCGGAGACGTTCGCCGACAGCGCCGCGGTGACGCTGACTACTGACGCGGCGTTCGGTCACGAACTGGATGCGTGGAACGCCGACACGCTCATCGTCGGGGCCGACCGCGTCCTTCCGGATGGCCGCGTGGTCAACAAAGTTGGTACCCGTCCCGCGGCGCTGTCAGCGGCCGCCGCGGACGTGGACTGCTACGCCGTGTGTGCGACGGACAAGTTCACGCCGCGCGCTGCGTGGGACAGGGAGGAACGCGACTCCTGGGAGGTGTACGACGGTGACGCCGATATCTCAGTGTCGAATCCTACCTTCGATGTGACACCGGCGTCGGCGGTGACGGTCGTCACCGAGCGCGGCGTGCTCGGGCCGGACGAAATCGAGGAGGTCGCCGACGCCCATCGGGATCGGAGCGAGTGGGCCGAACGCGGGTAAGATTCGAGATGTGCGGGCACTCGCTCACTGCTCGTCCAGCACGACCGGGACGCCGGCCTCGGCCACGTCGGCGGCGAACTCCCTGGAGTCGGCTTCGAGGTTGGAGAAGGTGTTGTAGTGGACCGGCAACACGAGGTCCGGGTCGATAGTCGCGGCCAGGGCGGCGGCCTCGTGGCGGTCCATCGTCGCCCGCGGGCCGATGGGCGGACACAGCAGCGACACCTCAAGGGTCCGATGCCCCGGCAGTACGTCCGAATCACCCGGATAGAACGCCCTGGTCCCCTCGACGGCGACCATGAAGCCACAGCCGAAGCCCTCCGGGTGGTAGGGTGTTCCATCGGGGAGCGTATGCGGCCCGTCAGGTTCGTTATACGCTGGCGTGGACCAGATGGGCACGTCCTTGACCGTCGTTTGTGATTTCATCCCGACCTCGACCACGTCGTAGGGGAGCGAGGACAGCGGCGGGAGGTCCCGGTCGCCGACGCGCTCGTCGATGCCCTCGTAGGCGACGACTGTCGCGTCCTCGCTTGCGACGCGCTCGATGCCGTCCGGGTCGTAGTGGTGGACGTGGGTCACACACACCACGTCGCCGTCCTCCGGCCGATAGTCGCTGCTGGGCGGATGGCCGATACCGTCCGTGTGGGGCTCCCACTCGCCGGTGAGCACGCCGTACCGGCCGGGGTCGACGTACACCACCGTGTCGTCGCTGGCGAACCGGAGCGTCGCGTACCCCAGCCAGTCGACGGTCAGCCCGTCGTGTCGAACTGTCATTAGGTGTCCGTACACGCTACACCCTGAATAAGGCCGCTACTCGTCGGCGTCATCCCTAGTCAGAAGTTATACCCGGCCACTGTTCGTTTGGCTTCCCGTGCGAAACTTCCACATCACGACGGTCTGGGGGATTCCGATACGAGTCAACGTCTCGCTGTTGATTTTCCTGCCGGTGCTGGCCTGGATTATCGGTAGCGGGGCTCAGATATCGGTGTACGCCGGCATCGTGAGCGCTCTCTCCGGCGTGACGCTCGACCTCACGGTGCTGACCGCGGGCCAGACGCCGTGGCTCATCGGCACCGCCGCGGCGGTGGGTCTGTTCGCCAGCGTCGCACTGCACGAACTGGGCCACGCCTGGGCGGCGATGCGCTACGGGCTCCGGGTAGAGTCGATCACGCTCTGGATTCTCGGCGGCCTCGCCAGCCTCGAATCCATGCCCAAGGAGTGGAACCGGGAACTCGTCATCGCGCTGGCCGGCCCAGCCGTGAGTATTCTGACCGGGCTCGCCTGCTACGCCGCGCTGTTCGCCCTGCCGGCGGGCGCGCAGGTGACACTGTTCGTCGTTGGCTGGCTGGCCGTCACCAATCTCTTCCTCGCCGTGTTCAACATGCTGCCGGCGTTCCCGATGGACGGCGGCCGCGTCCTCCGGGCGCTGCTCGCGCGGAAGCGGCCCTACGCGACGGCGACCCGCATCGCCGCTCGAATCGGGACCGGGTTCGCCGTGCTGTTCGCCGTCGTCGGCGTCCTCTCGTTCAGCCCGCTGCTGTTGCTGCTCGCACTGTTCGTCTACGGTGCTGCGTCGAGTGAATCCCGCACGGTTGCCCTGGCCGCCCTGCTGGAAGGGCTGACCGTCGACGACGTGGCCAGCCCGCTCGACGCGACTATCGAGGCCAGCGCCAGCGTCGAGGACCTCGTCGACCGGATGTTCGCCGACCGGCGGACGGAGTTCGCTGTCACGCGCGGCGGCGACGTGGTCGGCGTCGTCACTGTCGGCGATTTCAGGGAACTCTCGAAGGCCGAACGTGAGGCCGACACCGTCGCCGACCTGATGGAGACCGACCTGCCGCGCTTTGCCTCGGAGACGGCCGCTTTCGACGCGCTCGTCCAACTCGACACCGCCAGAGCCACCGCCGCCTTCGTCGACGGCCCCGAGGGGACCCGTGTGGTCTCCCGCGAGGACTTCTCCAGCGCGATGGAGATGCAGCGGCTCGTCGGGTCGCCGGAACCGTTCTAACACAGCGTTTACTCGCTCGAATATGGTCCCTACCAGTAGAAGGCGCTACCTGAAGCCGGCTGGACAACCTGAGCGAGCCGGGGTTTTCCGATCTGTACGGGGACGACACCAGAACCTGAGACGCCCCCTCCCGACTGCCGGTACATCCAAGAGGGGGCGACGTCCACTACTCGACAATGCAATCCGGGTTCGTCGACCTGTTCGTCGACCTCGTCGGCACCGACCCGCTGATAAACGGCCTCGTCGGCGGGGTCATCATCGCAACGATGAACCTCTTCGGCGCGTCGCTCGTGCTGGTCTGGCGTGACCCTTCGGAGCGGGCGCTGGACACGGCGCTGGGCTTCGCCGCCGGCGTGATGCTGGCCGCCGCGTTCACGAGCCTCATCATCCCCGGTATCGAGGAGTACTCGGCCGGAAATCCGATTCCGACGCTCGTCGGCGTCGCGCTCGGCGCGCTGTTCCTCGACCGGGCGGACGGCCTCGTCCCGCACGCCCACTACCTCCTGACCGGGAGCCGCCGGTCGGACGCGGCCAACCCCAGTCAGGACCTCTCGGTCGACGAGTCGAAACTGACGGGCGTCATCCTGTTCATCCTCGCGATCACGCTGCACAACGTTCCTGAAGGGCTGGCCGTCGGTGTCGGCTTCGGCGCGGCCGCCGGCGACCCGCTCCGGATCGGGGGCGCGATTTCGCTGATGCTCGCCATCGGCATCCAGAACATCCCCGAGGGGCTGGCCGTCTCCGTCGCGGCAATCAACGCGGGTCTGGACCGGCGACTCTACGCCGTCTTCACCGGGATTCGTTCCGGCGTCGTGGAAATCCCGCTCGCGGTGCTCGGCGCTGTCGCCGTCGTGACCGTCGAACCGCTCCTGCCCTACGCGATGGGGTTTGCGGCGGGCGCGATGCTGTTCGTGATTTCCGACGAGATAATCCCCGAGACGCACCAGCGCGGCTACGAACGCGTCGCGACGCTCGGCCTGATGGCCGGCGTCATCGTCATGCTGTATCTGGATATCGCGCTCGCGGCCTGAGTTCGGGCACTACCCCTCGTAGGGCCAGTTCGGGTCGCGGTCGAGGCCCGTCGGCTCCTCGCAGTCCCCGGCCTCGTCGGGGGAACACGCCCCGTGTTCGCTGAAGTTCTCGCGCGCTTCCGTCAGCGACACATGGTTCGTATCGCTGACGAACTCCGCGTCGCCGAACTGGATTGGGTCGTCGAGCCAGTGACACACCGGACACATCTCGTACGACCCGGGCCGCCCCTCGGGGAGTGTCTGGTAGCCACAGCACGGGCAGTAGCCCAGCTCCCGTGCGGCTGGATTACCGGGCGTCTCGGTTGACATATCTCGTGGTATGTGTTTTCACACCATAGAATTACCGAACCGTCGTAACGACTGAATGTAACTGAGAGTGACAGACTACTCCGACTGTGCGTCTTCGACCTTCCCTGCGTATTCCTCCAGTTCGGTTGCCAGTTCGCGGGCTTGGGCCGCCGACAGCGTCACCGAGTCCGCATGTGGTTTCACCGCGTCGAGGTCGGTGTTGTCCATCTCTAACTGGAGTTCGACGTGGTCCGGGTTCTTCCGCGGCGCGGTCACGTTCAGCACGGCCAGGGCCTCCTCCTCGAAGCCGTGGCCCTCTACCTCACCGTCGAGCAGGTCGAAGGTCGTGTACGCGTTGACCTTCATGATGCGGTCGACCATACCCCGTATTTGCAGGCCCGAGACTTAACGCCCGTTACTCGGCCGCGGTCACGCCCTCATAGCCGACCCGTTCGGCGTCCGCAGCCGCGCGGTCGATGGCCCCGTCGAGGTCGAACTCCCTGACGACTTCCCCGTCACGAATCAGTGGTTCCAGTAGCGACTCGGCGTCCGCTGGCCCGTCGCGGTCGGCCAGACCGATGTGGTGGCCGCCGTCGGCGGTGCGGTACACGGACTTTCTGCCCGTGAGCTTCCCCCGCTTGGCCGCCGGCTCGCCGTCCAGTTCGACGATGTCCAGCGCGAAGTCCAGCGGATCGGCGTTGGCGACGTAGCTCCCGACGCCGAAGCCGTCGGCCACGTCCCGAAGCTCTCGCATGGTTGCCGGAGTGATACCGCCCGAGAGGAACAGGTTCACGTCCTCGTGGCCGTAGGCGTCCAGCGTCCAGCGCACCTCTCGGACGATGTGGCGGAAGTCCCCGCGGCGCGACCCGGTGGTATCCAGTCGGACGCCCGCGAGGTCGTCGACGGCTTCCGCTGCGCGGAGGGCTTCGTCGGTCTCGTCGCTGTAGGTGTCCGTCAGCGCGATGCGCGGCGTCTCTTCCGGCACAGCGGCGTCGAAGGCCTGCCACGCCGCTTCCTGGTTCCCGCGGCCGAAGCAAATCATCAGCGCGTGGGGCATCGTCCCACCGGCCTCCCGGCCGATGATTTCTCCCGCGGCGACGTTCGAGATGCCGTCGAGGCCGCCCAGCAGCGCCGACCGCTCGACCATCGCGCCTATCGATGGGTGGACGTGCCGCGAGCCAAAGGAGAGAACCGTCGACTCCGGTGCGGCGTACCGGGCTTCTAGCGCCCGCGTCGCGACGCCAGTCGGATGCGAGAGAAAGCCAAGCAGCGCCGTCTCCAGGCGACAGAACTCCCGGTACGGCCCCTCGATTCGCATCACCGGGCCGCCGTCGAACAGTTGGCCCTCGGGGAGCGCGTCCACGTCGACGGGTCGCCCCTCCAGCAACGCGGCGGCGTCTTTCAGCCCCGCCAATAGCTTCCACTGCCCCGTTGCGAACTGGTTCGCCGTCACCTCGGTGACCACGTCCGGGTTCTTTCCCGCGTGTTCCAGCGCCTCCATCGTCCGGTCGAAGTAGGCGTCGGTCGCCCGCCCCTCGCGAATCGCCTCTGGCGAGACGACGTCGAACTCCTCGGTCATTGGGTGGTCTAGGACCGGGGGCCTGAAAAAGCGGTCCGATTGGCGGTCGCGAGATGCCGTTTTCAGCACGTCGCGGTCTTCCGAGGATTCGCACTCGTAACGCTTTCTGCGGTACCGCAGGTATCCACCGGGCGTGCTCAGTCCTCGCCGCTCCGTCGCCCTCCTGTTAGCGCTCGCGCTGCTTGCGACCGGGACCATCCTCGGCGGTTCTCAGTACCGGACCGCGACTGGCTATGCCACGACGACAGGCACGGTCGAGGCTAGCGAGATGGACACGTACACCGAGATCGGACGACCGACGCTGGGTGGCAATCAGCACTACCGGCCGAACGTGACCTACACCTATCGCGTCGACGGCCAGGCCTACACGGGTCGCGACATCGCTTTCGGGTCCGACATCGACACGAACCGGCGGGACCGCGCCGTGCAGGTGCTGTCGAACTACGATACGGGGGCGTCGGTACCCGTCTACTACAACCCGGACAGTCCCGGTGACGCCTACCTCGTTCAGCGCTTTGACTTCTTTCCCGCTGGCGTCCTGATCGCGTTCGGCCTCCTGCTGCTCGGCGACACATTGACGCCGCGAACGCGGTGGCTACGGTTCGTCCTCTCACGGATTCCGCTGAACCGGGACGAGCGCGACCCGTTTTCACAGTCCGATACCGGTGGTGACGTTCCGGACGACCCCACGCGGATTCTCGACCGAGACACCGCGGACGGCGGGAGCAAGGACGCCACGGGGGACACAGACGCACCAACCAGCGGCCGCTGGACCGTCGCCCTCTGGGCCGTCTGTGGCCTCGCTTCGCTCGGGACGGTCGCCGTCTATCTCGCTGTCTCGCGGCCACCGTACGACCTGACTGCGTACGCGACAGCTCTCGTCACCGTCATCGGATTCGGCCGCTTCGCGTACCGTCGCACGCTCGGTTAGCCGGCGCTCGCCCGCTGACGCGCCGCATTCAGCCTGCTGGCTGGTGAATCTCGTCGAGGTCGCTCACCGTCGGCCCGTTGACGATGCGGACGGTCTTGCCGGACCGGACGACGCGGAAGGCGTCGTTAAACTGGTCGTCCGCCGGGACGACGTAGACGTTGCTTCGGGGCTGGCTGGCGTCGTGTTCCTCGGTCAGCGCCGCTCGATACGCCTGTGCGAACTCGCTGGCGTCCTCCTCGGTGTCCCAGCGGGTCTCCCAGACGTAGCCGTAGCCGCCGGAGCCGTTGCGATACGGTACGACGAGGTCGCCGCCCCAGCCCGCCGATATCTCGCTCTCGTAGCTGTAGCGGTCGCCCTCCGTCTGGCCGTTGTGGTACATCATCGCGTAGATCGAGGTCTCCCCGACCGTGTCGCCGACCGGGTCGTGGTCGAAGCGGCTCCACTCCTCGTTCGAGCGGTCCGCGACGCTGACGTTCACGGGCTTCTCATCGGGATATTTCTCCGGGTGGAGCACCTGCTCGGTGCTATCGGGGAAGTCGTCGTGAAGGGCGTCGACGGCGTCCCAGCTGCCGTCAGAGCGCACCTGGTCGACGAACCGCGGCCCGGTGACGTAGGGCTGGTAGAGGACGGTGAACAGCCCCTCGTTGTAGCTCGGTTCCTGGCTGGCGTCGTCTCCGTCGCTGCTTCCGCCGTCGTCACTGGCCCGGTCCGGGAGGGCGATACAGCCCCAGCCGTCACCACAGCGGCGCTCGTAGAGGATGCGGACGTAGTTGGCCTCGCCCTCGGTGACGCCTTGCCGAGACAGTTGCGTGTCCTGTGTCTTCGCGGACCCGTTCAGCCCGAAGTGCTGGTCCTGCAGGGCGTGAACGAGTTCGTGTGAGAGCGTCCGCCGGTCGACCTGTGGCGTCTCTGTCGGGCTGACGATGACGATTTCGTCCTCGCTCGGTGAGTAGTAGCCCTGAACCGTCGTCGAGAGCGTGTCGTCGATTTCGTCGCTGCTGCCCGAATCCTCGCCGATGAGCAGAAGCGCTTCCCACACCTGGTCGTTCCAGGGGTCCTGTGGACGACTGCTGCCGCCGCCCTCGTTGCCCCCAGACCGGTTCTGGTACTCCGACCGGGAGATGACCGAAACCGGGACCGGCTCTTTGAACTCCAGGTCGCGGACCTGCTCGACGCGGGCCATCGTCCGGGCGACGACGGCCTCCCGTTCTGTCTCGTTCAAGCCGTCGTCAGTCGTCACCGACACCGAGTCGTCGTACCAGTAGCCGTTCTCGTAGCCGATGGCGTCTCCCCCGTTCGGTGTCTCGGGGTGGTCGCTGCCGCCGAAGGACGGGACTGTACAGCCCGCCAGGACGACCGCCAGCACAATGAGCAGTTCCTTACGCATCGTGGACCTCGTCGAGTTCGTCGGCCGTCGGCGCGTTCACGACGGTGACCGTCTCCCCGTCGACTCTGACGGCGACAGCGTCGGTGTAGGGACTGTCTTCCTCGATGAGCCAGTGGCCCTCCGCGGTTCTGGTGCCGCCCCAGTGGGCGATGACCTCCTCCCAGGCGTCGGCGAACTCGCGAGCGTCGGCCTCGCTGGCCCAGGTCGTTTTCCAGACGTAGGCCGTCTCGTCGCCGTTGTCGTAGACGTGCATCCGGCCGCCCTGCCAGCCGTCGGTCGCGGGCAGGTCGTAGTTGTACGGGTCGTCGCTGTCCAGCGATCCGTCCTCGTAGTTGATGACGTCACGCGTCCGGACGACGCTCGACTCGTTGTAGTCGTCGGCGATAGTGTACGCCATCGATCCGGCGATGGCAGAGGGGCCGACGACGGCGTAATCGGGGCGGTCCCGGTCGGTCGAGGGCCTGACCCGCTCCCAGTCGTCGCTGGACCGGTCCGCAAGCGAAACTGACTCGGGTTCCCATTCGGGGTAGCGCTCGGAGTAGGTCACTTCGGCGGCCCCGTCGGGATAGTCGTCGTAGGCGTCGTTGACAGCACTCCAGCCGCCGCGGTCTCGGAGATCTCCGATCAGGCCGGGACCGTCGCTATAGGGGAAATACTGCATGAAGTTGATGCCGAAGTGGCGGTCGCCGCCGCCACCGCCGCTCTGGGCGGGCCTGTCGATACAGCGCCACGCCTCCCCACAGCGGTCGGTGTAGGTCTGGGTGACGGCGACGGCGTCGCCTTCGACCATTCCGTTTCGACCCTGCACCTGATCCCGCGTCCGCGCGTCACTTTCGAGACCGAAGTGCTGGTCCTGCAGGGCGTGGACGAGTTCGTGGGCCAGCGTCCCCCGGCTTATCGTCGGCGTCTCGGAATCGCTGACGATGACGATTTCACCGCGCTGGCTGCTGTAGTAGCCAAGCACGCTCTCCCCGCGGTTGCTGTTCTGGACGGCGATGGAGTCGCGGTCCTCGCCGATGAAAAACAGCGCCTCGAACTTCGCGTTGTCGAACCGACGCAGCGAATCGCCGGTTTCGCCGCCGCCCGTGTTGTTTCGATACTCGGCTCGCGAGACGACGGAGACCGGCACTGTCTCCTCGAACTCCAGCCCGCGAATCCGCTCGACGCGGGCCATCGTCCGGGCGACGACGGCTTCCCGCTCTGTCTCGTTCAGTCCGTCCTCGGTTGTTACCGACAGCGATTCGTTGTACCAGTAGCCGTTCTCGTAGCCCAGCCGGTCCGTCGCAGGCGCTGGCGGGGCGGAGTCGTTGCTCCCGTAGTCGGTCGCGGGCTCGCTAGCAGTCAGGTCGTCGCCACCGGTTTCCATCTCGGGCGACGCACTGGGTGCCTGACAGCCCGCCAGTAACAGCACAACGGCACAGAGAACGATGAGGGCGAAAGGGCGACGCATCTACCTTTAGAGTGGGTTACCACAGTGAAAAGTCACACGCTAATCGCGGGAACATTCGTCGGTCGGAGACCGCGTTTCGACCGTCTGCATCTGTTCTCGCATTTCAGAAAGCTCCGGGGGAGTAACTTTCGTAGTCAACCCAACTCAACACCCGCACATGGAACTCGACCCAGCACAGACCGCTCTGGTCGTCGTCGATATGCAGAACGGCTTCTGTCACCCCGATGGAAGCCTCTACGCACCGGACAGCGAAGCGGCTATCGAGCCCTGCGCCGAACTCGTCGGGCGCGCCCGTGAGGCCGGCGCGAAAGTCGTGTTCACTCGCGACGTCCATCCACCCGATCAGTTCGAGGACACCCACTACTACGACGAGTTCGACCGGTGGGGCGAACACGTCGTCGAAGGTTCCTGGGAGACCGAACTCGTCGAGGACCTCGACCGGCAGGACGAGGATCTGGTCGTCGTCAAGCACACCTACGACGCCTTCTACCAGACGGAACTGGAGGGGTGGCTCGACGCCCACGGAATCAAGGACCTGGCTATCTGTGGCACGCTCGCGAACGTCTGCGTGCTCCACACCGCCTCTAGCGCCGGCCTGCGCGACTACCGCCCGGTCCTCGTCAAGGACGCCGTCGGCTACATCGAGGAGGACCACCGCGAGTACGCACTAGACCACGCCGACTGGCTGTTCGGCGAACTGACCGACCGAGACGAACTCGCCTTCGCCTGACGGATGGCTGGGGACCCTGCTCGCGGCGACGTGGCCGAGGTCAAGGAAGATCCCGAGTACGACCTGGACTTCCGCGCACATCCCGAGCGGTACGACAAACCATAGTCACAGCGACGCCTTGTCACCGGTCGTGGCCCGCTCGATGGTTACCTGCACCTCGTCACCGACGGCGAGGTCGATGCCTTCGCCGACGAGCTTCGCGCCGAAGCGCTCGCGGCCACAGAACAGCGCGATGCCGGTTATCGGTTCGCCGTTTGCCAGCACGGTCAGGTCGTCCCATGCGACCGTTCGGCCATCGGCCGTCCCGACACGCGTTCCGGCGATAGCGGTGGCCGCTGTCCCCCTGCTGGCCAGCAATCCACCGCCCGAGTAGTGGGGGAGGCCACCGTCGAGAACGCCCGACTCGTCGCCATCGACGTCGTTGGCGATGCCGACAAAGGACTCGCCCGGAGCCGGATGTGCAGGTTCGTCCAGTCGAACCCACGTCTCGCCGCCGTCGACGACAGTGCCGGTCCCGTCCCAGGACAGCGGCGTCACGTCGACGGCCACGTCGACCGGCAGCGACCCCGACGCCCGGTAGGGGTTGGCGTCCGGGGCTCGGAAGCCGAGGTGGATGTGGTTCGGGACCCACGGCGCGAAAAAGCCCGCCCGGACCAGCTCCCCGAGGTCGTCGCCGACGGCCACCGTCTCGCCGGGTTCGACGGCGGGGTCGACGTGCAGCAGTCGCGCAACGGTGTCGCCGGTATCGACCAGAATGAGGTGGTCGTGCTCGGCGGCGTATGCCTTCGGCGGAGCCTGCACTGTCTTCGTGTCGAGCACTTTGCCGGCGACCGGCGACGGCGCGCGGTCGCCGTCGGGATAGAGGTCGATGGCACACCCCTCGTCGTGGGCGTCGAACGGCGAGTTGTACAGGGAAAACCGGTAGTACTGGACGAGCACGTCCCGCGGTATCGTGACGGGCATCGACGGCGATTAGGGGTGTACCGCTATGGCTCTGTCGTCCGAGGGTTCAAGACCCATGCCGGGGCCACCGCTTCGTGTGCGCTGACGAGGACCGCGGCGGGGGCAGCGGGAGCGCGACACGTCCCGCCGCGATAGCTGTGTGTCGCCTGTTCGCTATCCGCCGCTGAGGGGTATCTGCTTGACCGGCAGATCGTTTTAAGACCGAGGGGCCGCACGGTCCGCTATGCGTCTGCTACGGGGCCGCGCCGCCGACCCGGAAACCGACTTCGAGCGGACCCGCGAGATGGCCGAGACGGTCGCCGAAGACCGCGAGCCAGCTCTGCGAGCCTGGCGACCGCACAGACAGGTCGCGTTCGGCCGCCGCGACACGAACAGCGACGGCTACGACCGAGCACGCCGGGCCGCTCGCGACCGGGGGTACACCGTCATCGAGCGCGCCGTGGGGGGTCGCGCCGTCGCCTACACCGGGTCGACCGTCTCGTTTTCGCTCGCCGTCCCGACCGATGACCCGCGAGGGACCATCGACGACCGCTACGAGTGGGCCAAAGCCGCTGTGCAGCGCGCGCTCGACGACTGCGGAATCTCCGCTCGGACGGGCGAACCGGACGCCTCCTTCTGTCCGGGGAGCCACTCGCTCCAGGCCGACGGCAAGATTGCCGGGCTCGCCCAGCGCGTCCGCCAGTCCGTGGCTGTCGTCGGCGGTATCGTCGTCGTTCGGGACCACGAGTCTATCGCCGAGGTGCTGGCTCCCATCTACGAGGCGCTCGACGTTCCGTTCGACCCGATGAGCGTCGGGAGCGTCGCCAACGCCGGGGGGACCGACGACCCCGACCGGGTCATCGCGGCGCTGGAGCGGTCGCTGGCTGACGGCCGCGACGTGTCGGTGAGCGCTATCCGAGAGACTTAGGGGTGCGCCCGGCCGACTGGGCGTATGCTCATCCGTAACGCGACGCTGCCGGACGGTCACCAACGCGACATCCGGGTGCGTGGCGAGTCCATCGTCGAAGTCGGCCGCGACCTCGACGCATCCGACCAGCACGTCATCGAAGCGACTGGAAAGCGTCTGTTCCCGGGAATGATCGACGCTCATGTTCACTTGCGCCAGCCCGGCTACCCCCACAAGGAGACGTGGGAGAGCGGCTCACGGTCGGCGGCGGCCGGCGGCGTCACGACTGTCGTCGACCAACCAAACACCGACCCGCCGACCGTCGACGGTGAGGCGTTCGACCAGAAAGCCGAGTTCGCCGCCGACTCCGTCGTCGACTGGGGTATCAACGGCGGCGTCACGGCCGACTGGATTCCGAACGTCCTCCTGCGCCGTCGCCTGTTCGCGCTCGGCGAGGTGTTCCTCGCGGACTCCACCGGCGACATGGGTATCGAGGCCGACTTGTTCGCCGACGCGCTGGAGGCCGCTGCTGACAACGACGTGCCGGTCACGGTCCACGCCGAGGACGCCGACTACTTCAACGACGACGCGAGGGCCCGCGACGACGCCGACGCCTGGAGCGCGTTCCGGACCGCGAAAGCTGAAGAAAAGGCCGTCGAGCGGGCCTGTTCCGTCGCGAAAGAGCACGACACGACCATTCACATCGCGCACACCTCCACGCCGGAGGGCGTCGACATCGCCAGCGAGGCCGGGATGACGACCGAAGTGACGCCCCATCACTTGCTGCTCTCTCGGCGCGACCTCTCCGAACTGGGGACGTTCGGACGGATGAACCCGCCCCTGCGCCGCGAGAAGCGCCGCCAGAAGCTCTACGAGCGTGTTGTCGACGGCACCGTCGACATGATCGCGACGGACCACGCGCCACACACCCGCGAGGAGAAGGACGCCAGCATCTGGGACGCTCCGTCGGGCGTCCCTGGCGTCGAGACTGTTCTCCCGCTCCTACTGGCTGAAGCACGCGACCCGGACAGCGGCCTCACCTACGAGCGCGTTCGCGACCTCACCGCACGAAATCCCGCCGACGTTTTCGACATCCCGCAGAAGGGGGCCATCGAAGCCGGCAAGGACGCCGACCTCGTGCTCGTCGACACGACCGAGACGAGCGAGATCAGCGGTGAGACGCTCCACTCGAAGTGCAACTGGACGCCGTTCGAGGGCCGTGAGGCGGTGTTCCCCGAATGGACGATGGTCCGGGGGACAGTCGTCTACGAGCGCGGCGACGCGCTGGAAGCTGCCGACAGCACCGCGCAAGAGGACGTGTTCTACGACCATCAGGGCGAGAACGTCCGCGGCGCGGACGGCGAACGGCTAGAGTAGCGCCGCGACGACGGACGTCCCGACCATTATTCCGCCGCCACCGCCACAGAGACGGGCCATTGCCCGCCGCGAGTCGCGCTCGGTCCAATTGCTTCGCGTGCCCATGTGTTCCTGCATGGCTTCGATGCCGCGGCCGGCGAGTATCGACCCCGACCAGCCCAGCAGGCCGAAGCCGAACACCAGTGCGCCGAGGGCGAACACCGTCGCTTCACTCGACCGCACATCACCGGTGTAGAGCGTCCAGCCCGCCGTTCCGAGGCCGCCAAGCGCCAGACCGACGACAAGGCCACTCCCCACCAGTCGTGCCCGGGCCGCAACGTACTGCCGGAGTCGGGGTGGGTCACCGCTCTGGGCCATCAGTCGATGGCATCACGCATCCGCGGATCGAGCGCGTCGCGCATCCCGTCGCCGAGGAGATTGAACCCGAGGACGGTGATAGCGAGGAACAGCCCCGGGAAGAAGGAGAGCCACCACTCGCCGGTCAGCAGGCCGTTCTCGACACCGCGAGAGAGCATCAGGCCCCACGATGGCGTCCCGGCCTGTGCGCCGAACCCGAGGAAAGACAGCGCCGCGAGGTCGATGATGGCGAGCCCGAAGTTCAGCGTCGACTGGACGGTGATCGGCGCGAGCGTGTTCGGCAGGATGTGACGGACGAGAACTCGCGGGTCGGTCGCGCCAAGCGCAACTGTGGCGTCGACGTACTCGTCTTCGAGCACTTTGAGCGCGGCCCCGCGGACGACTCGGGCGAACCGCGGCGTGTACACCAGCACGAGCGCCACCACGGCCCGCCAGAGACCGAGGTCCCGCGGGAAGATGGCGACCAGCGCGAGCGCGAGCAATAGCGGCGGGAACGCAAGCAGCACGTCCATCGTCCGCATGATGACGTTGTCGGTCACGTCGCCGTAGTACGCCGCAATAATACCCAGGCCGACACCGACGGTAGTCGATGTACCGACGGTAATCGTCCCGAACTTCAGGGCCAGCCACGCGCCGTACAGGCTCCGCTTGTAGATGTCACGGGCCGCCGCGTCCGTCCCGAACAGTTGTTGATTCGCGGGCGCGGGACCGAGCCAGCCGGGCGGTGCGCGGTCAGCGATCTCGGTACCGAGCTGTGAGCCGGCAAGCGCGCCGAGGTCGTAGGTCACGCGGGCGTAGATGGCGACAGCGGCCATGCCGAGGATGATCGTCAGCCCGACGACGGCGAGGCGGTTCGTCAGCAGGTCGGCGAGGAACGGGGACGCCCGCAGGCGTCCCAGCGTGCCCCGTGTCTCGGTGTCCGTACTCATTGTTGAATCCGTGGGTCGAGGTAGCTGTAGGTGACGTCGACGAAGAGGTTCACGAGCGTAAACAGCAAGGCGAAGGTGAGCACCGTTCCCTGCACGACCGGGTAGTCCGAGACGCCGATGGCGGTGACGATAGTCAGCCCCATCCCGTTGATGCCGAACACGGTCTCGGTCAGGACTGCCCCGCCCAGCAGCGTCCCGAACTGGATGCCGATGACGGTGACGACCGGAATCAGCGCGTTCCGGAAGCCGTGTTTCATCAGCGTGATTTTCGCACCCTGACCCTTCGCCCGCGCGGTCCGGATGTAGTCCTGCCGGATGACTTCGAGCATCGAGGAGCGCATCATCCGCGAGATGAGCGCCGTCGAGTAGACGCCGATGACCACCGCCGGCAGGAACAGGTGATGCGCCGCCGAGAGGAAGGCCTCGGTGTTTCCGAGCAGGATCGTATCGACCGTTATCATCCCGGTCAGGGGCAGTTCCCGGCCGAACAGCGTCCAGGTGTCGGGCAGAAACAGCGTTGAGGCGATACGCCCGCTGGTCGGGAACACGTCGAGGTACGTCGAGAACAGCAGGATGAGCAGCGGACCGGACCAGAATATTGGGACCGAGATACCTGTCAGCGCCCCGATCCGGGTGACGTGGTCTGTCAGCGAATCCTGCTTGACCGCGGAGATGATGCCCAGCGGCAGGCCGAGCAGGATGCCCGCCGCCTGACCGTAAATCGCGAGTTCGAGCGTGATCGGGAGTCGGTCGGCGATGACCGAGCGGACGCTGTTACCGCGGCTAATGCTGTAGGACTGTCCGAAGTCGAACCGTGCTGCGTCCCACAGGAAGGTCAGGTACTGCTCCCAGAGCGGCCGCCGAAGTCCCAGTTCAACACGTATCTGTTCGAGCTGTTCGGCTGACGCACGTTGGCCGGCGATAATGACAGCCGGGTCGCCCGGAGCCAGGTGGAGGATCGCGAAGACGACCGACGCGACGCCGAACAGCACCGGGATGAGCAACAGCAGTCGCTTGATGACGAACCGTGGCGGTACCACCGGCTCAGCCAGCCTGAAAAGAAACTGTGTCCAGTTCATTCGGAAGTTCCCTTGAAGCGCTACTGCAGCTCGACCGTGTTAAGATACGGGCCACCGACGGAGCTGATCGTGTAGGTGTCTTCGACGACAGCCTCGTTGACCGCCCGGAGCGTCTCGGCGTAGTCGAGGAACACCCACGGGGACTCGTCGTAGGCTATCTGGCTGGCCTCTTCGTACATCGTCTCGCGGTCGCCCTCCGCGTAGGTCTTCTGGGCTTCCCGGACCAGTTCCATGTAGTCGGCGTTGGCCCAGCCGGACACGTTGAGGGTGTTGTACCCGTCGGCGTCGAAACTGACCCAGTCCTGCCCGTCGGGCACGGCGTCCATCTCGACCTGTGGGTCCAGCAGGACGTACAGGAAGTTGTCCGGGTCGGCGTTGTCGGTGTACCAGCCGAGGAAACACGCGTCGTGTTTCCCGGCCGACGTGTAGTCCAGATACGGCCCGAAGTTGGAGAACTGGTTGATGTTGACCGTCAGACCGATTTCCTCCAGATCAGACTTCACCTGGTTCGCCGTGTTGACCGGGCTGGGGTTGTATCCGCGGGGGTTCGAGAACGTCGCGAGTTCGAACTCGAAGCCATCGCCGTAGCCCGCCTCTTCGAGCATCGACTGGGCCTGCTCCTTGTCCGTCGGATACGGATCGAGGTCGTCGTTGTGCCCGAGCACGTCCGGTGGGAGCGGCTGGGAGGCCTGGGTCGCAAAGCCCTGGTAGATCTGGTTGACGATGGCCTCGGTGTTGACGGCGTGGGCGATGGCCTGGCGGACCTGCCGGTCCCGGAACGGCTCGAACCGGGCCATGTTCATCGCCATGTAGCCGTGGTTGATGCCGTCCTTCCGCAACAGCGTCGCCGTCCCGCTTTCCTCGGCGCGCTGGAATCCGGAGGAGTCGAGGTTGTCCGTGATGTGTGAGGCCCCGTTGATGACGTCCTGCACTCGCGTGCTGTTTTCGGTGATGGTCTTGAAGATGACCGTTCCGACGTTCGGGCCGTCACCCCAGTAGTCGTTGTTGGCCCGCAGTCGGATGCGCTCGTTCGGGTTGTCGAGCGTGTCGAACTGGAAGGCCCCGGTGCCTGCGGGTTCGCTTCCGAGGTCAGTCTGGTTGTCGCCCAACGACTCGATCTGGGCTTTCGAGAGGACTGCCGAGGCGAACATCGCGAGGTTCCGCAGGAACGGCGCGAACTGCTGTGTAAGCTCGATTGTCAGCTCGTAGTCCTGGCTCGCGTCGACGCTTTCGATCCAGTCGCCGAGCGTGAACGGGCCGTACCCCGACCGGGTCTCGTCGCCGAGGTAGTACTCGTAGTCGCTCTGGGTGAACCGCTGCCAGGTCGCCTTGAAGTCTGACGCGGTGAACTCCTCGCCGTTGTGGAAGGTGACACCTTCGCGAAGCGTCAGCGTCGCGGTAGTTCCCTCGAGAGTGTAGTCGGTCGCGAGCGCGTCTTCGAGTTGGCCGCCGCTCCCGGCCGCGAACTGGATGAGGGTGTCAAACACCTGATTGGTTACCTTCGCCACCTCGCCGCTGGTCGACTGCTGTGGGTCGTAGCTTTCGGGGTGGTCACCGCGAGCGTACACGAGCGTCTGGTCGCTCCCACCGTCTCCGCCGTCACCGCCGTCGCTACCAGTGCCGTCGCCACCGTCTCCACCTTCGGTTCCGCCACCATCGCCGCCGTCGCCGGAACAACCTGCGAGCGTTGCGGCTGCCGCGGCACTGCCGGCCGCGGTAAGGAAGCTCCGTCTGTCCAGAGAATCACCGGATGACATGGGACTTTGTTCAAACAGATATATTATAATTGTACCGGATAGATCAATGATTCTGCTATATATCTCCTGAGAGTTATGTGCAGCTAAGTAATATTATTCAGTTACTGCTTTCGTCCTCCTGTTCGTAGAGGTGACACGCTGCTGGATGGGAGTCCGGTTGTAGTTCGGGGTGCTGTGTCTCACAGACGCTCTCGAACCGATCCCGTAGCGCCGACGCGGCGGCGTCCCAGTCCTCGTCCGCGAGATGCTCAATCGACGTTTCGACGACGCGGCGGTTCTCTCCGGTCAGGCTCGTTTCGAAGAACCGGTCGAACATCGTCTGTTTGAACGCTGCCATCGGTACCTCCCCCCTGCCGCTCGGCGGCTCGGTAAGGTCCGCGCCACCGTCCGTCGCCGCTGTGGCACTGTCGGCTTTTCGGGCCTGCTTCCGAACTGCATCGATGGCGATGGCCTCGTCCTCGACCCGTTGCCGGTAGTCCATTACCTCGCGGTACGTCTCCTGTTCGATGTCGATGTCGGGCGGGATGACTTCGGGACAGCGTGTCCGGAAGTGACAGCCCGACGGCGGGTCGATCGGCGACGGGACGTCGCCTTTCAGCAGTATCCGGTCGGCCTCCACGGTCGGGTCCGGTTCTGGGATCGCCGACATGAGCGCCCGCGTGTAGGGGTGTTTCGGGTCCGCGAACAGGTCCGGGGTGTCGGCGATTTCGACCACCTCACCGAGATACATCACCGCGACGCGGTCGCAGATGTGGCGCACCACCGACAGGTCGTGGGCGATAAACAGATACGTCAGGCCGAACTCATGCTGGAGGTCCTCCAGAAGGTTGATTATCTGTGCCTGGACGCTCACGTCCAGCGCCGAAACGGGTTCGTCACAGACGATGAAATCGGGGTCGACGGCGAGCGCGCGAGCGATACCGACCCGCTGGCGCTGTCCACCTGAGAGTTCGTGCGGGTAGCGGTCGTACTGGTCGGGGTCGAGCCCGACCGCCTCCATGAGGTCGGCCACGCGGTCGACCCGCTGTTCCCGGCGTGAGCCGTCACCGGTGTCTTCCGGGAGATCATGAATTTTCAGCGGCTCCATGATCGTCTGGCCGACTGTCATCCGCGGGTCGAGGCTGGACATCGGGTCTTGGAAAATCATCTGCAGGTCCCGACGCACCTCTCGCAGGCCATCCTTGTCGAGGTCCGCGAGGTCTTGGCCGGCGAAGACCACGGTCCCGTCTGTCGGTTCTAGCAGTCTGAGGATGGTCCGGCCGGTCGTCGATTTCCCACAGCCGGACTCGCCGACGAGCCCCAGCGTCTCGCCCTCGTAGATGTCCATCGAGACACCGTCGACGGCTTTGACGGACTCTGGCTCGCGCCCGATGTACTTGTCCAGCAGGTCGTCGGCCCGCGAGAAGTGCTTTTTCAGCCCGTCAACCTCCATGAGCCGTCTGTCCGTTCGCGTCGTCTCTGTCGCGGCGACGCCGGCGTCACCAGTGCCGTATTCGTCCGTGTCGAACGATTCGAGGATACATTTCGAGTGGTGGGTGACGTCGTCCGGCCCGTGCTGGAGATACGGAATCTCGCCCTCGCGACACTCGGGCTCGGCCCACGGACAGCGGTCAGCGAAGTGGCACCCTTCGGGCATGTCGATGAGGCTGGGAACGTTTCCTTCGATCGGAGTCAGCCGCTCCGTTCCCTCGCCCGGTATCGATTCCAGCAGCGTGTACGTGTAGGGATGTGACGGGTTCTGGAATATCTCCTCGACCGGCCCCTCCTCGACGATTTCGCCGGCGTACATCACGGCGACGCGGTCGCAGGTCTCCGCGACGACGCCGAGGTCGTGCGTGATGAACAGGACCGACATCCCGAGGTCCGCCTGGAGGTCGTCGATGAGGTCCAGAATCTGTGCCTGGATAGTCACGTCGAGCGCCGTCGTCGGCTCGTCGGCGACGAGCAGCTTCGGTCGGCACGCAAGCGCGATGGCGATGAGGACGCGCTGGCGCATCCCGCCGGAGAACTCGTGGGGGTACTCGTCGACGCGGTCGGCCGGCTCCGGGATTCCGACCTCTTCCAGCAGCGAGATAACGTCCGACCGGATCTCCTCGTCCATCTCGCTGCCCCGGCTGAGCGAGGGCGTAATCTCCCGGACGGCGTTGAACCACGAGTCGTTCCGCTTGCTCCCGTAGCGGTGGAGGCGCAGGCTCTCCGCGACCTGCTCGCCGACCGTTATCGCGGGGTTCAGCGACGTCATCGGGTCCTGGAATATCATCCCCATATCGCCGCCGCGGATGTCCCGCATCACCCGCTCAGGGGCTGCCGTCAGATCGACGTAGCCATCGGTAATCGTGACGGGCGCGTCGCCGCTCTCCGGAAGAGCCTTTTTCGGAGCTTTCCGAATGAACTGCTCGGCGAGCGCCTTGTCGTCAGCCGTCGTCGAAACCGAGTCGGGGAGCCGGCCCCGGTCGACCGTCGCCGCGTCGATGGTGATGAACCCGCTGTCGCCGTCGGCCGTCCGTACTGCCTTCGGATACTGCCGAGACAGCCGTGTGACTGTCTCAAGCGCGCCGAACCGGATCTCCCCGCCGGCGATGTGTCCGGGCTCGTCGACGATATCCATTGCCGATAACGCTGTGACGGATTTCCCTGACCCCGACTCGCCGACCAGACCGACGGTTTCGCCCTCCCTGACAGTGAGGTCGATGCCGTCGACGGCTTTGACGGTGCCGCGGTCCGTCTCGAACTGGGTTCGGAGGTCAGATAATGTTAAGAGGTCGCGCATCTGTCGCCTTCTTCTCAAAATACCAGTAAAACTGTTGTGCCACTGGCCCACCAACAATTTATCCCGGCCGCCGCCACACTCGACGTATGAACGACCCTGTCGACCCCGAGTCTAACCCCTTCGACCGTGTCGTCGGTCACTGGGAACAGGTCATCGAGGACATGGCGGCCACGGCGACACAGTACCGCGACGACGGGCGCGAGGCTATCGAACTCCACCCCGGAGACGTGGCGGTACTGACCGGCGAGCCGCGAACGATGGCTGAACAGACTGGCGAATACGAGCCGGAGACCCGGCGGCTCGGCTTCGATGTCGTGGTTCCCGGCGACGAGTTCCGGCGGGTCGCCGACGCGCTCGAAGACCGCACCGTCGAGCGCAGCGAGGTGTTCCGGGCGACCGACGACGGGATGGTGTTCCTGCTCGTCGCGCTGGAATGTGGCGACGACCTCGCCGTGCTCGTGCCGCTGTACTACGACAAGACCGACCGGGCGGACCTCTCGCAGGTCGCCGCCGATCACGGACTCTACTCACACATCCGACCGCTCACCGACGACGAGGTGGTCACCGTCTCCCACGAGGACCCCGAACCGTTCTTCCCCGAGTGAAACCTGGTTCCGGACGGGTCACAGACCGCTTAGCTACGAGGTCTCTCGAACTCGGGTCAGCCGGTACGCCGGCACGTCGAAGACGAGACCGTAGAGTGCCCGGTTGGTGATGACACCGACACCGAAGCCCGAGAGAACGGCCGCGAGTACGAGCGTCACCGACGCCTCGGAAAGCGTCACGAGGGCGGCAACCGCTCCAGCGAGCACGATGAACGCCGCCAGTGCGGCGACCTCCGGGTAGACGCCCGGGACCGCGTCGTGTTCGACGACAGCCACCGTGATCCCCGTCAGGAGTCCGAACCCGACAACTACCGCCAGTACGTCGACCAGTGCTGTCCCCGACTCCGCGTAGCCAAGCACCGCCCCGCCGATGCCAATGGCGAGGTCGGTCCGCAGCACTTTCTGTGTCGCTTCGTGGACCGACATCGACGGCTGTGTGTCGGGGTCGATACCGTCCATCTCAGCCGTGTCTACTCGTCGACTTGGAATTCATTCCCACACTCCGGACAACACACCTCGTCGTGTCGCAGCGCCGCGGACTGCTCGCGGACCTCCCGCATCACCGAGGAAATCCGGTCTTCGGCCTCCATCTCGTCCTCGACGGCGAGGTCGACGCCCTCGACTTCGAGGAGGAACTTTGCGACCTCGGTGGCCTCGTACATCACGTCGTCGAGGTCCTCGGCGGTGAAGAAGTCACACATCGCGCCGTAGAGGAAGGTTGCCCCCGCCTTCCGGACCTTGTCTTCGAAGGCCGCGCGGGCCTGGTTGACCGCCTGTGGCGTGTACGTGTCCGTCATGAACGGGACGAGTTCGGGCAGGTTCTCCCCGATCTTCGTCATCTCGACGCCCGTTTCGGTCCGGAAGTCGGCACAGAGGCGGGCGATGGCCCACTCGCGGGCGGTGATGTACGTCCGGTCCCGGAGGAAATCGTTCGCGCGGTCGTAGGTCCCGCCCTCGATCTTCTTGAAGCGGTCGTACTTCCGGACGTCGGACGGAACGTCACTGGCTGTGGCGGCCGTCGCCTCGCTGGCTGACTCAGCCGGTGCTGTCTCTTCGGTGGCCGAGTCGGCGGGGCCGCTTTCCGTGGTGTCGCCGTCGTCGGCCCCGTCATCCGCGGCCGCCGGGTCGTCCGGCTGGTGTCCGGCTGATCCGTCGTCTGCCGCCTCGACGTCCGTCTCGTCCGGCGGTGCGCCCTCAGTCATAGCCGGGAATGCGTGCCCGCGGTGAAAAAGGGTATCGCCGCCGCCCCGCTGTCATTGTCTCCAACCGACAGTTCAGCCGGGTGGATTTTTTACCGCTCCCATGCATGGCCCGACTATGAAAATACTGCTCGGTGTCGGGGGCAGCGAACTGTCCTACCAGGCACTGACTGAGACACTCGAACGCGTATCGGAAACAGGCGACGAGCTGACCGTCGCTGTCTTCGAAAACGGCGACATCGACGCCGACCTCGAAACGGTCCAGCAGCGGATACAGGAGCAGATCGACGAAAGCGGGCTCGAGCCGCCGATCCGCCACGTCGAAGGCACCTCTCCGGGCAGCGAGCTGGTGAACATCGCCGAGAGCGAGGAGTTCGATAGGATCGTCCTCGGCGGTGGCGGCCGCTCGCCGCTCGGGAAGATACAGCTCGGTCCCATCGTCGAGTTCGTCCTGCTGAACGCACAGACGCCAGTGACTCTCATCCGATGACTCGAACGTACCCAGACGAACCCGCCGAAGAGTTCCCACAGCCGCCGCGGACGATCACCGACCGCAAGGACCGTCCCATCGACGTCATTCCCGCCGACGACGCCGACACGGAGAGCCTCGTCGAGATGTATCTCGATTTCGACCCTGCCGACCGTGCGCAGGGTATCCCGCCGGTCAAAGAGGAAGCGATCCGTGAGTGGCTCGAAACGATCCTCGACGGCGACTGTGTAAACGTCGTCGCCAAACACGACGACACTGTCGCCGGCCACGCGACGCTGGTCCCGGACAACGAGGACGAGCACGAACTCGCTATCTTCGTGCTACAGGCCTACCAGGGCGCTGGTATCGGGACGGCGCTGGTCGAGACGCTGCTGGGTCACGGCCAGGCCGAGGGTATCGACCACGTCTGGCTCACCGTCGAGCGGTGGAACGACCCGGCGATATCGCTGTACGAGAAGGTCGGCTTCGAGATCAGTAGCGCCGAGAGCTTCGAGATAGAGATGGCGATCCGTCTCTAAACGGTGAGTACCGGCTGGCTGGCGTACTCGATGACGTAGATCGCCGCGCGCCCGACGGCCTCTTCGCCCTCGCTTCTCTCCTCGCGCGGGACGACGATGAAATCCGCGTCGACGTCCTCCGCTACGTCGAGGACGACGCTGCCCGGTGTCTGCATCAGTCGCGTCTCGGAGAACGCGGTCGCGGACGACGTTTCGAACGTGCCGTCGTGGACGTCGCGGAACCGTTCCCGGATGCTCTCGGTGAACGCTCGATGCTCCTCGGCGATCGCGGTTGCGCTCACGTCGCCGCTGTCGATATCCTGGTGGAGCCGTTCGTCGATGACGAACAGCAGGTGGAGATCGGCGTCGTACCGCTCCGCGACGGCGATCGCGTACTCGGCCGCTCGTTCCGACTGGTCGCTGCCGTCGACCGGCGCGAGTACGAGGTCGATGTCCATCACTCGCCAGTGCGGCCCCGGCCGGCAAAAATCCACCGAGGTTCGTGCCGACCCCGTGGCGTCATCCGGAGCGTCCCTCGCCGTGACCAACAGTGTATTTAGTCGCGGCTTCGATGCGTGGTGTATGTTCGATACGGTGGTCATCGCCACGGACGGCTCCGGCAGCGCAGAGCGGGCCGTCGAAGCGGCGCTGGACCTGGCAGCGCGCTTCGACGCAACTGTCCACGGGCTGTACGTCGTCGACACCGGCGAGGTTGAGACGACTCCCGAAGAGGTTCGCGAGGCGCTGGAGCGCGCGCTGGCGACCACTGGCGGCCGCGCCCTCTCGTTCATTCTGGAGGCCGCCGACGCCGAGGCAGACGAGGAGCTCGTCACCGCTGTCCGGGAGGGCGACCCGGCCGACGAAATTTGCATGTATGCGGCGGAACACGACGCCGATGTCATCGTCAGCGGGACCCGGGGCCGCCACGGCGAACATGGATTCCTGCTGGGAAGCGTCGCCGAGGAACTCGTCCGGGAGGCCCCGATGCCGGTGCTGACGGTCCGCCAGCTCGAAGGCGAACCCAACCCCGAGCGCGAGGACGTGTAACGGAACCCGACGGCTTCTTGACGCCGCGCCCGCTTGCTGGGGCATGGACGATTGGCTCATCGACGACGACCGTCTCTCTATCGGCCGCAAATCCGTACTCCCCGGAGAGGGGTTCTTTATCCCGGATTCCTACGAGGAAGAGCAAGCCGAAGCGGAAGCCGCCGAAACGCTGGACGACGCCGGCGTCATTGTTATCGCCGACCCGGACGCAGACGGACTGGCCTGTACAGCACTGATCCGCGAGGCCCACGGGGAAGGTGCGCTGCTGCCCGCCGGCCCGCACGAACTCACGGAAGCGCTCGAATGGACCGCCGAGTACGCCGACCCCGACGCGACCGTCTTCATCTGTGACCTCTGTCCCGACCGCGAGTCCGACATCGCGCCCCTCGATTCGCTGGTCGACACCGTCGAACGGGTCGTCTGGTTCGACCACCACCAGTGGCCCGACGATCTCGCCGACGACGTCGACGCGGCCGGCGTCGAGCGCACCGTCGGGGACAGCGAGGAAGTGTGTACCGCCGACGTGGCGCTTTCGGAACTCGACTACGACTTCGACGAGCAGTGGGCCGACCTCGCCGCCGTCACCCGCGACCACGACCTCTGGATCCGCGACGACCCCCGAAGCGACGACCTCGCGGACCTGTCCTATTGGAGCGAACCCGAAGAGTACATCGAGGCGGTCCGCGACCACGGCCCCGACCTCTCTCCGGAGTTCCACGAGTTCCTCGACGAGAAGCGCGTCGAGAAGGAGGCGCTCATCGAGAAGGCCGTCGAGCGGGCCGAACTCCGCGATGTCGGCGAGTGGACGGTCGGCGTCACCTACGGCCGCTGCTCCCAGAACGAGGTCGCCGAGGCGCTCCGCGAGCAGGGCGCTGACGCCGCCGTCATCGTCAAGCCCGCCGGCTCCGCCTCGATTCGTGGGACGGATAACTTCGAGCGCGCCCACGAGGTCGCCCAGCAGGTCAACGGCGGCGGCCACCCGAAGGCGGCGGGCTGCAAGCCCGACATCTACGACGACATGATGGACTACGCCCACCACTGGACGACGCAAGGGGCCGTGGCGAAACAGGCTATCGTGGATGCGTTCCGCCGACTACCTGAGGAAGAAGCGGAAGGCGTCGACACCGACCGATAGGTGGACCCGCGAACGAACTGAACGGTATCTCGCCCCCTGACACAACGTTGATTTATCTCTCCGTCGTCACTGCCGGGTGATGCCCGAGTCCCTCCACACGCGAATCGCGCGCGAAACAGCTGTGCGACAGCGACTCGGAAGCGCCGTTGCCGTCGGCGTGACGCTGTACGTCCTCGACGGCTCGGTACGGTACGCCGCGGTCGCGGCGGCGCTCGCCTTCTGTGTCTGGCTCGTCGCCGACGCCGCGCAGGCCGCTGTCGGCGACTACGCCGATCACATGGTGTTCGGGCTCCTCGTGTTCGGCTTCGTGGCGTACACGGTGTCGGCCGCCGGCCTAACGTGGGTCGTCGTTCCCGGGACGCTTCTCGGCTGCTGGTTCCTCCTCGACGGTATCCAGCACCTCCGCCACGGCGTCACCCGCGACGAGGTCGGAATTTCGTATGCACACGACGGCAGTCCCGTCACGGGCCTGCCGAAGGCACTGCTCGTCAGACTTGCCGAACCGTTCCTGCTGTAAGCTACTCCCCGACGACCCACTTGTCGCTGTACCGTTCTCCGCAGGCACACACCGCGTAGGCGTGGACAACGTCGCCCTCGGCGTAGAGCCCGCCCACGTCCTCGTTCTGTTCCTCGGCGAAGGCGAAGACAAAGCGGGTGGTGTGGTCGCTCTCCGGTTCCTCCTCGGCGACCGGACAGACCGCGCTGGTCAGGTCGTCGCCGATGTCCCCCTCGGTGCCCATCGCCTGCTGGGCCAGTCCCATCGGGTCGATGCCCGTTGCCGACTGAAACGCACTCCGGCCGTCGTCGCCCGGCAGGACGAGGACGTGGCCGTCCTCGACTTCGTCGGCGTACTCGGCCAGCGCGCCGGGGTTCGAGACGGCGTCCTCGTGGAGGAAGAACAGCACGTCTTCGGGCCGCTCGCCCGCCAGAAACTCCGTGTGTTTGGTCATGCAGAGAGGGAGTCACTCGTCGGCCAAAAGTGCCGCGTTCCTCCCAGCCCTACAGCCAGCCCACTAGCGCCGCAACGAGGAGATACACCCACAGGAGGATGCCGGCACCGATGATACGGTTCACTGTCTTGGTGGTGGTGTCACGAGTCACAGCCCCTGCGGCCACGGCACCGAGTGCGACGGCCAGGCCGAGCCGGTGGAGCACGACGTTGAGTGGCAGGGTCGTGACAGCGAGGTACTGGTAGTCCAGCACGAACGCAGTTCCGGTGCCGGTCGCCGCCGCCGCGAAGCTCCGGACCGGGTCGAGGTTCCGGCCGGCGAGGTACGCCGCGCCGGGGAGACCAAAGGCGAGTACCGGGTACAGGAGCGCGGCGATGAACTTGGGGTCCGCCGCTGGAAACGCCCGTTCGAGCGCGACACCGCTGAACCGGACGCCGAGGTAGAGCCCGAGGAGGACGGCGAAAAGCAGCAGGTACGAGAGGCCGCGCACGAGACGGTCGACCGGTCCGGGACTGAGGCGGTCGCTGGACCGAAGCCACCGCGACAGTGGCGTGTCGGACAGCAGCGGTTGCGTGGTGTCGGCCCGCGAACGGTCCCGCCGTCGGTGGCGGCGTCGGACTGCCGTGCCCAGCACCAGCCCAGTAATGCCAAGCGCCATCGGGCCGGGCCCACTGCCGCCGCTGTCTCCCACGAGGTCGACGATTGTCGCCCAGCCGTCGGAGCCGGACCCGCCGCCGTTATCGAGGTAGAGCCGCCAGACACCGTCGGCGAACGGCTCGCCCATGAACTGGGCTTCTACCCGGTTCTGGGCCGCTTCGGTGCCGTGGACTGTATGCCGGAGCCGGAACCAGTCCCAGTGCTCGCTGTGAGCCTGGATAGCGACCCAGTTGTCCGACTCGTAGGGCGACTCGTACAGCCGGATGTGGTGGCGTGCTCCCAGATACGTCCCGTCGTGGAGCTGGTCGGTCTCCTCGATCCAGGCCCCGGCCGCTTCTCTGCCCAGCGGACCGGTGTACGAAACCGCACGGTACGGCCGTCGGGTTACCTCGTCGGCCCGGTCCTCGGTGAGCGTCCGGTCGTGGACGTAAAGGTAGCGGGTCGACCCCGTCGCTGCGCTCCATTCGACGAGCGTGCCGCTGGTGGCGTTGCCCTCCGTTATCGGTCCTTCGCCGGCGTCGATGTCCTGCTCGTCGGCCCCTGTCTTGTTCCAGCCCGGGTCCCGACCGCGGGTCAGATAGTCACGGATAGTCGCCATGTCGCCGTACACGACGACGTTTATCGCCAGCGTCCGGCCCGAGGCTGACCGCGACCGACTAGTGTAGGGCCAGAACACGTTCTCGCCGGGTTTGGGTTCGACCAGTTTCGTCGGCGCCTGCCCGCGCTCGGCCGTCGCTCCCGGTGATCCCGGCTCGACCATCGTCGCCGCGCCGGCGAGCAGCACCACGAGAATCGCGGCGACCAGCGTCACCTTCGGCGAGAGCGGCCACGAGTACGCCACAGCCGTGCTTTGCAACCGAGTCCAATACGCGTTGTGCCGCCGCTTCCGGCCCCACTTTTACGCGTACTCGCCTGATACAGTCGCACATGACCGACTTCGGCGAGTACGTCACGGATATCGTTCACGAACCGACTCAGACCGACAGCCCGGGGTTCGACCTCACCGTCGCCGAGGTGTACGAGGTCGTCGAGCCGGGGCGGATCGACTTCGGCGGCGGCGAACTCGACGCGGCCGGCGTCACACCCCATTCGAGCGAGAAGCGGGACCCGGACGACGACTACGAGTGGTGGACGCTGCGGGGCGGCCAGTACCTCATCGAGTACAACGAATCACTGACTGGCGAGGCGACGGTGACCCTCCAGTCGCGGACGGAACTGCTTGAACGCGGCGCGACGCATCCGACACTACACGTCGACGCGCTCCCGCGCGTGCCGCTATCGGTCGGCGGCGCGGGGCTGCAGCTCAAAGAGAATGCCAGAGTCAGTACGATTGTCGCGGCCGAGGAGTAAACAGGTAGACAATCCGTCTCATACGGATTGTTGTAGCGATTTACCGGTATATGTCGACCCCGTGATCGGCACTATCCGGAAATAATCTACAACAATCCGTATCAGGCGTTGACGTCTTCGAGGTGGCGGCTGGCGACGACCTTACCCGTCGGCGTGAGCGCCGGCCCGTCGGCCCCGTCCTGTACGAGCCCGTCAGCGGAGAGGTCCTGAAGAATCATCGACACCTGTGAGGAGTCCTTGCCGAGAATGCTCGCCAGCGGCATCCCGTCCATGTCGCCGGTCGAGTACATGGCGACCAGCACCTCCTTCTTGTCCTTGGTGAGCTCGACGTCTTTGAGCTCTTCCATGAGCTCGGCGTACTCGCGGCGGAGATAGCGCCCGAGGATGGACATCTTACGATTTGAGGCCATCGCGGCCAGCGTCGTCATGGCCGTTCCGTCCTTCATGTGCCGGACTGTCAGTACCGGCCGGCCCGTGCCGTTGATCTCCCGCGTGTTCCGGTCGAAGTCCGACACCGTTTTGAGATCGACGTTGAACGACCCGTCTTTGCGTCGGAACTCGACGTTCCCGGGTGTGAGAAAGAGCTTCGCGGTCTTGAACGACTCGTCGGTGACCCGGCCACCGACGCGGGCGCGCTCTTTGACCGTCGTTTCGGTGCCGTTGATGACAGCCTTGAACAGCACCGTGCCGAACTTCTCGATTTTCTCGTCACCGGCCTCGATGGCTGCGACGAGTCGCTTTCCCTTGCGTTCGAAGGCGATCGTCACCGTCGAGTCGAAGAAATCGCCCAGGTCGGGCGGGACCTGTCCGATGGCGATGTCGAAAATCGAGTCCAGCGGGATCGTCAGCTTGTCGTCCTCGCTCGCGGCCAGTACCAGCCGCTTTTGCGAGAGGACGATCCGACCCCTGATGGGGTCGCCCCGACCGGCCACTTCGGAGTTGAATTTGCCGACGAAATCCGCGATCACTGATTCCGACATTCGTCCGTTACCCGATGTACATCAGCACTGATATTGAGCGTTTCGCGCGAGTATCAGCAGCAAAAATCGGCTTCATTCGGGAGAACGGGGGCCAACGGCGTCAGTTGTCGAGGTTTCGAGCAATATCTGACAGCGAGGCGTCCGGCCCGCCGGTCGCCGTATAGACGACGCGCTTGCCCGGCGTTCGGAGGCCGTACTCGGTTCCGTCGGTTACCACGTCGAGATGTGCTGACCCGCCGAGCGAGACTTCGCTGTCGGCGACCCACTCCGCGAGGCGGTTCGTCCCGTCCCGTTCACGGGCCAGTCGGCGGTTGTCGGCGACGTGTGAGAGCACCGGTTCGCCGTCGAGATTCGTCTCGACGACGGCGTGGTACCGGTCGCCGTCCAGCGCGAGGCGGACGGTGTCGCCGTCGTCGAAATCGAGTTCGTCCGGGAGCACGACCCGCGGTCGGTCGGTTCGGCCGACCGACTCGACGGGAACGCGATGCGTCTCGACGGTTTCGTGGTCACTGGGAACGCGGTCCGGCACTGACTTACTCGTCGTCGTCGCCGAGGAGTTCGGCCACGTCGTCGCTGCCGCGGGCCGTGATCTTCGCGTTGATCTGGCGCGTGTCGTCGCTGACCTCGCGGCCGCGGACGGTGATGCGCTTGCGCTCGCCGTCGGTGGTCGGCTTGAAGCCGACGCCGCCGTCGGACATGATCTCCTTTGTCGTGACGCCGCGAACGTCGGGTCGCATCGGTCGGCCCGAGGTGTCCGAGCCGCCGGTCAGTTCGAGCGTGTAGCCATCGAGGCCGACAGCGCCGCCGTCGACCTCGTCGCCGAGCTCGCGGCCGATGAAGCGGTTTGCGTCCTGTCCGTCGACGTCGATCTGGTAGGTGTGGCCGTCCTCCGGATCGGAGACGGCGACCGTGAATTCTGCCATACCTGTTCTCAATCAACCGCGCTTCAAAAACGCGTCGAACCGTCCGTCCCGGTCGCACCGTCACACGTCTCGGTTACTGGTCGGCCATCGCGTCACTCGCGATCGAGCGGCCGCGGGCCTCAAGCTGGACCTCCCGGCGTGTCCGGACCGGTTCGAGGATGTCAGCCTCCATCAACCGGTCGTACACGTCTTCGACTTCCTCGATCTCCATGTCGACGAAGTCAGGAATCTTGAACGGCGAAATGCCGGAGTACAGCGCCATCAGCACCTGTGTCTCTTTGTCGGAGAGGTCCACGTCGTCGGCGATGTTACGCTGCTCGCCCTGCCGGACGAGCCCCTCGATGAGCGAGACGTGTCGGGGCGTCCCCGAGATGTGGGTCTCGACGCTGGTTCCTTCGATAGTGTGTTCGACCTCTAACAGCGGTCGCTCGTCCCCGCGAATCGTCTTCTCCTTGCTCTCGACCGTTCCTACGTCGTCGATATCCAGTTCGACGAACGTGCCGCTGGCGATGGCCAGATTGATGCAGTCGCCGTCGAGTTTGAGTCGCCCCTTCTCCCAGCCGCCGTCCTGGACGACACCACCTTTGACTGCGGGATGATTGATGAGGACAACGGTCTGGTCAAGCAGCGTGCTGTAGAGTTTCTCCTGGAACTCATCGGCCTTTTTCGCCGAGATGAGAGTCACGTTCCGGCCGGCCTGCACCTTGACGTAGCTGTCCACCTGTGCGAGGGGCTGGTTCATCTGGCTGGCCGTGACGCTGCTGACTTTCGACAGCGGGATGGTCCGCTTGCCGTCGTTGGTCGCGAGGACGAGGCGCTTGTTCGAGAGGAGGACCCGACCGGGTAGCCACTCGATGTCGTTTCGCTTGCGCCCGTCCGAGACGACCTGGACGAACTTCCCCTTCGTATCGACCAGTGCGTGTTCTCCGTCGCTCATCGGTTAGCCAGCTATCGTTCCCGTGTACGCTCTGCCACGTCTTAATCCACTCGGACGATTCATCCGCGGCCACCGAGCTTCGAGATGGCCGAGAACGCCTTCTTCCGGATCACGTCGTGTTCGGTCTCGTCGATGAGTTTGTCAAGCGTCTTCCGGGACCGCTCGCCCCCGACCTTCCCGAGCGTGAAGATAGCCTGTCCCCGGATCTCGGGGTCGACGTCGTCGTCCTGCACGATTTTGAGCAGCCGCCGCTCCACCATGTTGTCGTCGTCGCCGAGTTCGGCGAGACTGGTCGCGGCGAACTGCCGGAGCATCTGGTCGTCCTCGCCGAGCGCGTCGACGAGCGATTCGATGACTCGGTCCCGCTCCTCCTGGCTGGTGACCCGGCCGAGCATCCAGGCGGTGTTGCGCCGCTGGGCCGCTTGCGTACTCTCTTCGAGAATCTCGACCAGCGGCACGACGACGCTGCGGTCGTCTGTGTTCGAGAGCTTCTCGACGACGGTGTCCCGTATCTGGTGGCTCTGGTCGGTCGGGACGTTCGACAGGAGTTCGATGAGCGAGTAGACGGCTGTCCGGCGGACGGCGGCCGACTCGTCCGAGAGAGCTTCGATGAGATAGTCGACGGGCCGGTCGTTGCCGAAGTTCCCGAACCCGCCGACGGCGATGCGCCGGACCCGCTCGTCATCGTCCTCGTACAGCGGGAGCAGCGCCTGCAACGCCTGCCGGTTCCCGATGTTTCCCAGCGCGTCCGCCCCCTCGCGCCTGACGGCGGCTTTCGGGTCCGTCAGCACGTTTTCGAGGGGGGTCGTCGCCCGCGAGTCGCCGATCTTCCCGGCCGACCGGGCCGCCCGCGCTCGTACTCGCGGGTCTGGGTCCTCGAAGCGCTCTGCCAGCTTCGGAACCGCGTCGGCTTGATCGAGGTTCCCGAGGCCGTTGGCCGCTGCCATCCGGAGTTCCGGCACATCGGCGTCGAGTACCTGCATGTACGCCTTCGCCTTCACCCAGTCTGCGGCGTCGTCTTCGAGGTCGACGCCGGCCATACTCCCGATGAGTTGCGTGATCGCGTCGTCGCCGAGTTCG
Organism: Haloarcula sp. CGMCC 1.6347; assembly: GCF_037078395.1. Taxonomy (NCBI): domain Archaea; kingdom Methanobacteriati; phylum Methanobacteriota; class Halobacteria; order Halobacteriales; family Haloarculaceae; genus Haloarcula; species Haloarcula sp. CGMCC 1.6347. The sequence continues at coordinate 831,547 of NZ_JAYMGX010000002.1, read as the reverse complement.
TCCAGCGAGTCGATGGCCGCGCCGGTGATCGCGTCGCTGTCGCTCTGGGCCGCGTCCACGAGCGCGTTGACCACGTCGCGCCGGTCGTCGTGGTCGTCGAAGTTCCCCAGTAGCTCCGCGGCGCGGGTCTTGACCCGTTCGTTGTCGCTCTCCCTGAGGAGGCGGATGAGTTCCTGTGCCTTGCCGTCCCGTTCCAGTTCGTAGAGGCTCATTGGTCGCTACACACGCCGGTAGATGCGGTGGCGTTTGTCGACCGCTTCGAAGGAGTCCCGACACTCCGCGGGCAGCGTCTCGGTCATGCCGATCATGAGGTAGCCGCCCTCGCGGAGCGATCCGCGGATCGTCTCGAAGATGGGGACCTTGAACTCCGAATCGATGTAGATGAGGAGGTTTCGGCAGAACACCAGATCGAAATCGCGTTTGGGGTCCCCTCGGATGAGGTCGTGTTGCTCGAACGTGACCATCTCCTTGACCCGGTCCCGAACCTCAAACGTGTTGCCGTCCTGCTCGATGTACTTCGTGTAATCGTCCAGCGGCTCCAACTCGTCGGCGATGTCGGTCGTCTGGGAGGTCGCGTAGGTGCCCTTTCGGGCCTCTTCGAGGATGTCGGCGTTGATGTCCGTCGCCGTGATCTCGACTCGGCGGGCGTCGACCTTGGGGTCGTCGAGCGCCAGCATCGCCGCCGAATACGGCTCGCGGCCGTCGGCACTCGGGGCCGACCAGAGCCGGACGGTGCGGTTGTTCTCCGTGAGTTCTCGGAGGACCGGCCGCAGTCGTTCCCACGCGTCCGGGTTCCGGAAGAAGCCGGTGACGTTGATCGACAGCGAATCGAGCAGTTCCTCGCGCTCGCCGTCGTCGCGCTCCAGCAGTCGCTGGTAGGACTGGTAGTCCTCGGTGTCGGTCCGGCGCATCCGCGCGGTGATGCGGCGGTCGAGATACGAGTCGTTGTAAAAGCCCGACTCGAAGTCCATCTCCTCGCCGATGAACTCCACGAGGTCCTCGAAGGTGCGCTCGCTACCTTTGTTCATAGGGTCACCACGTCGAGGATGTGGACGATGTTCCCGTCGCCGAGGACGGCCGTGCCCGAGAGGCCGGGCGTTCCCGAGAGGATACCCTCCAGGGGCTTGACGACGACCTCCTCCTGGCTGTTGACCGAGTCACAGTGGAGCGCGACCTGGCGCTCGGATTCGCGGATGCGGACGAGCATCCCGTCGCCGTTTGCCGTCTCGCCCTCGATGTCGAAGGTGTCGTCGAGGTGGATGACCGGGTAGATCTCGTCGTTGTGCTTGATGACTTCCTGACCGTTGACCTGCTTCGCCTCCTCTGTTCCGGTAATCTCGTCGACGTTCTTGATCGGGACGCCGTACTCCTCGCCGCCGACCTTGACGAACAGCACTTTGACGATAGCCATCGTCACCGGCAGGCGCAGCGAGACCGTCGTTCCCTCGCCCGGTTCGGAGTCGACGCTGACCGACCCGTCGAGCTGAGAGACTGTGTCGTGGACGACGTCCATGCCGACGCCGCGCCCGCTGGTGTCAGTCACTTCGTCGGCCGTCGAGAAGCCGGGATGGAACACGAGGTCGTACACCGCGGAGTCGTCCATCGCGTCCAGTTCCTCGGGCGAGCGGACGCCCTTTTCGACGGCCTTCTCCCTGATTCCACTCACGTCGAGCCCGGCCCCGTCGTCTTCGACTTCGATGATGACGTGGTCGCGCTCGCGGGAGGCCCGGAGCGTGATGTGGCCAGTCGGGTCCTTGCCTGCCTGTTCTCGCTCCTCGGGCGACTCGATGCCGTGGTCGACGGCGTTCCGGAGGATGTGCATCAGCGGGTCCGAGATCTCGGTGAGGATGGTCCGGTCGAGTTCGATGTCCTCGCCCTCGATCTCGAACTCGATGTCCTTGTCGAGTTCGCGCGCGAGGTCCCGGACGAGCCGCGGGAACTTCCCGACGACCTTCTTCAGCGGGATGAGCCGCATATCCATCACCGTGTTCTGGAGGTTCGCCGTGATCTTGTCCAGTTCGTTCAGCGTCTCGCCGGTGGAGTCGAGGTCGTCTTTCTCGACACCACGCCGGAGCTTGATTCGGCTCGTGACCAGTTGCTCGACGAGCCCGTGGAGGTCGTCGAGCTGGTCCACGTCGACGCGGACGGACTTGATCTCGTCGACGCTGTGTTCCTCTTCGGCACCCGGGTTCGGGTCCGAGCCTGCGTTCGAACCCGTGTCAGTACTCTCGATAGCATCGGAGCCGGTGTCTGCGTCGCTCACCAGTTCGTCGGTCACGTCGGTCACGTCGAAGCTGTCGACCTTGCCGGTCGTCCCCAGTTCGGCGTCGACGGTCGCCGCGTCGGGGCCGTCGAGATACAGGACGAACGTGTCCTCGAACTCGCCGTCCTCGATATCGGCACGGCTCGGACTCGAATCGAGAATGTCGAACCGCCCCTCGATGGACTCGACGGCCAGCATCGAGTCGACGCCGAGCATGTCCGACTCCCCGACGCTGATCTCGGCCTGCAGGACTCGCTCGTTGACAGCGTCGGCGTCGATGTCGGCATCGCTGACGCTGGCATCCGTGGAGAGCGACTCGTCGCTGTCCGAGGAGTCGCCGTCGTCCGCCGTTTCGGTGTCGCCCGCGGCGGCGGCCCCTTCTTCGAGGACGGCGCGGAGCTCTTCGACCATCTCGTCGGTCTCCGTCCCCGATTCGCCGTGCTCTTCGATCTCCCCGACGATGACCTCGATCTTGTCGACGCCGGCGAAGACGAGATCCATCAGGTCCGGCGTGACCTCCATCTCGCCCTGGCGCATCTCGTCGAGCAGGTCCTCCATCGCGTGCGCGAGGTTCGCTGCGTTGTCGAAACCCATCGCTCCGAAGTTCCCCTTCAGCGTGTGGGCTGTCCGGAAGATCGAATCCATCGCCTCCGTGTTGGAGGGGTCGGACTCGAGTTCGAGCAGCGAGTTGTTGAGTTCGGTAATCGCTTCTTCACTTTCACGGATGAATGCGTCTAAATACTGGTCGTCCATTGTCAGGTCACCTCAGTGGTAATCGTGTCGATAATGCCGTCCGCAATGTCGTCGATAGGCAAGACAGTGTCCACACAGCCCGTCTCGGCGGCGCGCTTTGGCATGCCGTACACCGCGGACGTGGCCTCGTCCTGTGCGATGGTCTTGCCACCGGCCTGCTTGATCCGCCGAATCCCGTCCGCGCCGTCCTCGCCCATCCCGGTGAGGATGAGGCCGACGAGCGGGTCGTCGATCGTCTCCGCGGCCGTCCGCATCGTCACGTCGACTGCCGGACGGACGCTGTTGACCGGTTCGTCCTGTGTCAGCTTCGTCCGCAGTCGGCCGTTCCGGTAGTTCTTGACCTCCATGTGCCGGTCGCCGGCAGCGACGAGTCCCTCGCCGCCGCCGATGCGCGCCCCGTCTGTGGCCTCCCGGACCTCGTAATCACTTCGCGTGTTGATCCGCTCGGCGAACCGGCCGGTGAACCCCTCCGGCATATGCTGGATAATGAGCACCCGGAGGTCGGCCTCGATGGGGAGGTTTTCCATTACCTGTTCCACCATCTTCGGGCCGCCGGTCGAAGAGCCGATGACGAGCGTCGGGTTCGCAACGTAGGTCGTCTGACTCGACGAGCCTCCGGTTGCCCTCCGGTCAGTGGCTGAACTGCCAGCCGTCGGTGAGCCCGCTCCGCTGTCGCTGGTTGTCCCGCCGTGGCTGTGTGTCGCGCCAACATCGACCGCCGCGACGGAGCTGACCATCTCGACCAGCTGGTCTTTCAGGCGTGACATCTCCATCGACACCTCGCCACCGGGCTTGGTGAAGAAGTCGACCGCGCCCTTATCGAGGGCCTCGAACGTCACGTCGGCGTTTTCGTCGGTGTGGGCCGACAGCATCAACACCGGTGTCGGAGACTCCGCCATGATGCGCTCCGTCGCCTCGATGCCGTTCATTACCGGCATCTCGACGTCCATCGTCACGACGTCCGGTTTGTGTTCGATAACGGCCGACACTGCCTCCTCGCCATCACGCGCCTGCGCGACGACATCGATACCGCCATCGCTGAGGATATCAGAGATGACACTCCGCATGAAGTGAGAGTCGTCTGCGACCACGGCGCGGACACCATCTGCCATATCACCAACGCTCCCGTCGGACAGGAGACATCGGCGAACGAGACATCCTCATACCTACTTCCAAATCCCGTCCGGCCCCGAAATAAATACTCCGCCCACGTAATCAAAGTTGATAGCCCAGCAGGCACCTTTATGCGCCCCTGTCCGCGACAGTTTGGATAAGAACCGCAATGGCAGCACAGTCAGCCACCACCGGCCAGGTACTCGAGTTCCAGCTCGGCTCGGAAACGTACTGCGTGAGTATCGACTACGTGACTGAGATCGTCGATATCGGCGAACTCACGTCCGTCCCGAACGCCCCGCCGCACGTCCGTGGCGTCATGGACCTTCGCGGGCGCACGACATCGATCGTCGACCCCAAGGTCGTCTTCGGTATCGAGGACGAGGGCGAAGAGAAGCGCATCATCGTCTTCGACCCGGAGATCGTTGAGGAACAGGGCGCGGCCGGCTGGCTCGTCGACGAGGTGTATCAGGTAGTCCAGATCACGCCGGAGCAGGTCGACCGGTCCCCCGCGAACGACGCCGGCTCAATCCGGGGCGTGATCAAGCGAGATGACAGTTTTGTTATCTGGGTGGACCCCGCCATCGTCCACGCTGGTGACTGATTCCGGTTTGTTTAGCGACACACCAGCAAGACTTTTTAACATTCCCGACAGAGAAGTATCCAATCAACTTTCAGTTCCTTCCGAAACTATGATTGAGCAAACCAAAACGGGGATCGAGGGCCTCGACGACATTCTGAACGGTGGCATTGTGAAGAACTCGACGACACTGGTGAGCGGCAACCCCGGGGCCGGGAAATCGATCCTCTGTCTCCAGTACATCTACAACGGCGTCGAAAAATACGACGAGAAGGGCATCTACCTCTCTTTCGAGGAGGACGAGTCAGACCTCCGGGAGGCCGCCGAATCTCTCGGCTTCGACAACTGGCAGGACCACGTCGAAAACGGCGACATCAAGGTGTACGACAAGCAGGTGCTCCTGCGCGAGAACGACTTCACCTCCTCGCTGGATATTCTGCTGGAGGAACTCGAAGACGGTGACTACGACCGACTGGTGCTTGACTCGCTTGCCATGTTCGAACTGTTCTTCGAAAACGAGAAGGAGAAGCGGACGTATCTCCTGAAGTTCACCGATATCCTCAGCGACAGCGGTCTCACGACGCTGATGACCAACGAACAGGGGGCCGTCTTCCCGGACACCGAGATCGGGCTGGAGAACTATCTGACCGACGGCAACATCTACCTTATCCAGACGCCGACTGATACCGGTGTGAACAGATACGTCTGGGTCGCCAAGATGCGAAAGCAGAACATCGAGACGGACATCTATCCGATGGAGATCGACCGCGGCGGTATCGATGTCCACCAGAACGCCAGCGCCTTCTCGATGATGAGCGAGGAAGAATCACCAATTTAGCGATACAATAAAGCCATTATTACTCGGTAGAACGACGGATACAGCGGCACAGGCCGCTGTTTTCGTACGAGCGTCCTGTAGTGCGTGTTTGTCTCCTTTCAGTCGATATCACAGGCGATAGCTTTATTATCGACTGAATTTATGATTTGATAACGATGGATTCAGGGGAGATTCTTCAGACGCTTGGCAATAAATACAGTGCCGAAATCCTCGACGCGACGGACGAACCGGTCTCCGCACAGGAACTCAGCGACGAACTCGGAATCCCCATCGCGACGTGTTACCGACGCATCGACGAACTGACCGAACACGACCTCCTGGAACTACACGACAACATCCTCTCTGACGACCGCCGACGTATCAAGGTGTATCGGCGGAACGTGGACGAGGTCCGGGTCGATTTCGACGACGAACTGACTGTCCACATCGAAGAGCGGTCGGAAGTGACTAACAAACTCGACGAGGCGTGGCGGACTCTATCTGAGCGGTAGAACGCCTCTTCTCGGCGTTATCACGAAAGATATTTTCGAGCGTGGATTTAATAACGGGTTCGCTGTAGCCCTGTACAGTGCTGATGATAGAACTTCTCTATGCCATATCGACGCTGGTGTTCGTCGTGGCCGGACTGACAATGGTCGGGATGGCCATGCGGGCGTACATCCAGACATCCCGGCAGGCGATGCTTCACCTCTCGGTGGGATTTTCGCTTGCAATCGCGGGCGCGGCCGCGACGATGATTAGCGCGTTCATCAACGACTTCGAGGGCGTACGGTCGTTGTTGCTAGTCAACAGTGGGTTGACGACGTTCGGCTATCTGTTCGTGATGTACAGTCTCGTCACGTACGAGTGAGTGTGTTTCTCGGCTGCATCAGCTGACCACCCTGCCCGTGAGCGGATTTCTCTGTCGACTCCGGTTTCAACGTCTATTTTCGTATAGACCGCACCAGCTTGCACGCAACACGATACCTCTCGACCACACACAAGACAACCAGCTATTTCCATCGCTGATACCAACCTATAGAAGCAATTAAATCTGATTCTTAGAGGCAACGTAGCTCAGTTATCTTCTTCAGACCTAACTATAGGTGTTCTTCTATCGAAACACCTCTTCAGCCCCTCAGAGACCTATTATCAAGTAATATAATTCGGGGGGAGGTATTATTACTGACGAAAAGAACGGTTGCATAGGGTCAGACAGACCCGGATCAACAATGCTAACGGAACTAACGAACGACGACGACCGCGGGCAGGTCGGTATCGGTACCCTGATCGTGTTCATCGCGATGGTGCTGGTGGCGGCAATCGCTGCGGGCGTCCTGATCAACACGGCCGGCTTCCTCCAGAGCAGCGCCGAGGAAACCGGACAACAGAGCAGTGACCAAGTGACGAACCGACTGCAGCTCGTCAACGCCGTCGGTGAAGACATTCGATCATCCAGCAGCACAATCGACACGGTCAAGCTGACCGTCAAGAAGGCACCCGGTGCAGGGAACATCGATCTCGGTAGTACGATCGCCCAGTGGGTCGACTCCAGTGGCTCGTACGACCTCACCTACGAAGGGACCTACGACGGCGACCCAGGCTCAAGCGAGTTCTCCGTTGCTGACGTCCAGGACGATGACGGATCGATTTCGGGAAGTCAGGTCCTGAACGACCCGTCTGACCGCGCGACGATCATCTTCAGCGCTGAAGCGATTCGCGGTGGCAATGCTGATGACGGCCTCGGTGAGGGTGAGACGGCGACGGTTCGCCTGAACACCCAGTCCGGCGGCACGACGACTGCTCGGTTGGTCGTCCCGGAGACTCTGTCTGGTAACTCCGCAGTCAGCCTCTAAGGCGTCATATCTTTCAGTTTCAATTGCTGATATACTCGTAGCTTATTTCTGCCTTCTGCATGCTTTCCACCGGTTAGCTTGCGACACACTACTGGCTCCGACACGTAACGGTCATTTAGGAGTCCTCACACGGCCAGACGTTTTTGTTGACTACTGCTCTCAGAGATAGAATTCAACGCTCCGTCTATTCTCGGACAAATATCTGTTTTGGCCGCTGAGACTGTTGCTTACGACGATCAGTGACTTGGTTATCAAGACGTATAATTTGAGAGGAGGTATTATTACCCATGAAAAGAGTCAACAGATAGGGTCAGACAGACCCGGATCAACAATGCTAACGGAACTAACGAACGACGACGACCGCGGGCAGGTCGGTATCGGCACCCTGATCGTGTTCATCGCGATGGTGCTGGTGGCGGCAATCGCTGCGGGCGTCCTGATCAACACGGCCGGCTTCCTCCAGAGTAGCGCCGAGGAAACCGGACAACAGAGCAGTGACCAAGTGACGAACCGACTGCAGCTCGTCAACGCCGTCGGTGAAGACATCGATTCTTCAAGCAACACGATCGACACGGTCAAGCTGACCGTGAAGAAGGCACCCGGTGCGGGGAACATCGACATCGGTAGTACGATCGCCCAGTGGGTCGACACTACTGGCTCGTACGACCTCACCTCGTCTGGCTACAGTGACACCCCGGACCCCGACGGGTCCTCCTTCGCTGTCGCCGATGTTCAGGACGACGACGACTCGATTTCAGGGAGCCAGGTCCTGAACGATCCGTCTGACCGCGCGACGATCGTCTTCAGTGCCGAGCTGATCCGCGGAAGCGGCACCGGTGACGGCCTCGGTGAGGGTGAGACGGCGACGGTTCGCCTGAACACCCAGTCCGGTGGCACGACGACCGCTCGGCTGGTCGTCCCGGAGACTCTGTCTGGTAACTCCGCAGTCAGCCTCTAAATTCGGTTATCTTTTCGGTTCGACGTAGTTCTCTTTTCGTCCACCCTGACCAGCGACGGAGTTATACGATAGCCTCACACACTAGTACCTATGGCTCGGCGGTCAGACGAACCGAATCCGGAAGAGGGCAAGGTACTCTCGCCCGAAGAGCTCGATATCGCCGACGACGAGCACGTCACTGAAATCGACGAGGGCCGCTACGTCGTTTCGTCGGATGTCCGCACTGACGACTCCTACGGGAATCAGGTTTCGTCGGATTCGGCGTCTGAATCCCCGCCGTCTCCTGCACCGGACCCGGAGCCGTCGACTCCCGAGTTCTCGGATGCAAACGTCCACGAGTGGCTCGCCGAACAGATGGCCGACTCGAACGCCAGATACGGCTTCGACGTGACCGCGAAGTTCGACGGCGACGTCGACCAGCAGCAGCTCGCTTCCAACGACATCGTCACCGTTTTCGAGAGCTTCATGCTCTGGTACGGCCGTCAGATGGACGGGTCGACACCGGTCGAGGAAGTGCTGGGTATTCTGCTGTCGGAATCGAACGTGCCGGTTCGCTATCCGCCAGCGGTCATCAAACAGCTCGTCCGGTCGACGCAACTGACGCCGGACGATTCTATCGCTGATCTCTTGGAAGCCGTCGAGGCCGCCGACGGTGCCGAACTCTGAGACGGGGCGCTGTAGGTCATTTCCACAACGACCACCTGCAATCGAGCAGCTATCGCGATGAACAGGGGCAGCAACCTGCCCAACCGACGAGGGATTTAAATCCGGGCACGGCAGTGTGTAGGGTAGATAATGGTCCCGCGCCATCCGCCGACGGCCGTTGCCCTGTTCGTTCTGGTAACGCTCGTCGTGACGGGACCACTCGTCGGCGTCGACGCTGTCAGGACACAGCCGACGACTATCGGCGACGGGACGGCGACTGTCAGTTCCGTCCAACTGCCGACGTCGGAGATACGGTTCACTGACGGTCGGTTCGGCACGAACGTCGCGTATCTCCGAGTGCCCGATGCCAGTGTGACTGTCGACTCCGTGACGGGGCGTCCGAGACTGCTGTATCAGGTCGCGGTCCCTGCGCTCGACATCTCCCTCGAAGACGAACAGGTCCTTTCGGACGGTCAGTCCGGGACGTACCGGCTCGCACCCGGTGACAGGGCGGTACCGCCGTCGTCACTGGAGCGGGACGTGTACAGGGGGACCGTCCTGCTTCGTGTCCAGAGCTTTGAAACCGCTGAGACAATCGTTGCTGAAAACGTGACAGTGCAGGTGGAGCAATGATTCGAGACGCCGAGCAGTTCACTGGCCGCTGCCGACAGGTCGGAACGGCAATCTTCGGTGACCGCTACGGCTATGCCCTCTGGCTCGGCCTGCTCGTGACGTTCGGGCTCTACTGGCGCGTTGGGATTTTCGTCACCGACACGTACACCACTGCCAACGCACTCGTCGCTGTCTCGAACGGGCACCTCCACATCGTAGAGACGCCGTACTCCCTGACACTCGGCGCGCAACCGGGTCTGCACGAGGCCGGCGGCAGGCTTTACGGACGCAACTACGGCCAGATACTTCTGGCTGTCCCGCTGGTCTGGGCGTTGCAAGCGCTGTCCGTGCTCATTACACCCCGGCTACTGCTCCTTGGACTCTGGTCGGGCACTGCGCTCGTCTTCGTGGCTCACGTCAGCGTGCTCGGACAGCGCCACACCAATGTCGCCAAGCGAACGGTGCTGTGGGTCGGTAGCGGCCTCGTCGCTGTCCTGTTTCTGGTCGGTGCGCTGGCAGCAACAGCCCTCCCGGGCACTTCGCTCCCAATAGCCGCGTTCCAGATCTCGACGATGCTCGCAGCAGCGACGACCGGCGTCGTTCTCTACCGCCTCGTCGGAATCTGGCACGACCGCTCAGTCGCCCTGGCGGCTGGTGTCGCAATCGGTATCGCCTCGTCTGTCGGGTTCTGGGCTTCGCTTCCGAAACGGCACGTTCTGGTAGGGCTATTGATACTGACGACGGTGTATCTGTTCGCTCGGAGCCGAGTTGCGTATGCCGACGCCGAATTTCGGCTCGGGCTGGGTTTTCGTGCCGGCGCGTACATCGCCGCTGGTCTGGTAACCTGGACCCACGCCTTCGAGGGCTTTTTTCTCGTGGTGACGCTGGCTCTCGTAGACCTTGTCACTGCAAGGCGAAACTCGCTTCTCCATCTGGCCGTTGCCGCCCTCGCGCTCTTCCTCGGCTCGCTCCCGATGCTCGTGACGAACTTCCTTATCTCTGGGAACCCGGTCAAACCGCCGCGGTTGCTATCCGCCGTCGGGGGTGCGAACGTCGAATTCACACCTGAGACCGGCGGCGATGCCGGAACCGGTGGCGGTAGCGGCACTGGCGGCACTGAGGGTGCCGGAACGGACGGTGGGACTGGCGGGGGCTCCGACGGAAGTGGTGGCGGGTCTAGTGGTGGCAGTGATTCCACAGGGGCGGACGGTGATACCGGAACGCCGATCATAACACCGATTCTCGGCCTGTTCGACCGGATCATGGGACCTGCGGCCCCCGCGATGGTGTTCGTCTCGGATGCGGTCAGCCGTGGTCTCGACGTCCTGGCTACGCCCGAGCGAATGTCACAGATTTTCCTGCGGAGCGGCTCCGCGCCACAGATCAACTACGCTCCTAACTCCTACGAGGCGATCGAACTCACGATGGTCGAGGCCGTCCCGCTTTTCGGCGCGGTCGCGGCACTCCCCGTGGTCCTAGTCCGGTCAGTTGCTCAGCGGAGGCGGCAGTGGAATGTCCGTCCGTCGCACTATTCCCCCCGAACCCAGACCGATATGCTCGGTACGGCCCTCGCAGCTGTGTTCACGCTCGTCTATCTGAGCCGCCTGCCACTGCACACACAGCTCACTGTTCGATATCTGCTGCCGACGGTCCCGCTGATCATGTACGGTGTCGTTCGGATTCCGGCGGTCCACGAAACCGTCAGCGACGCGAAGCGGTGGCTCGCCGGCGGGTACGCTGCGAGTACCATTGGTGGTCTCCTCATCGGACTCGGCGTCGTTGCCGGACTTGATCTGGCGCTCGGGGAAGCGGTACAGTTCCACGCACTCCTCAATCTCGGTGGTGCCGTGGTCTGTGCTGGGGCTGTGCTGGGCCGCACACTCGTTCCCGACCGCGTCCCGTCCAGAGTGGGCGCACTGGGTCTGGCGCTCCCGGCGGGGCTGACGACAGCGTACCTCCTCCTCTCGGGGCTCGTGTACTTCCAGTACGGCCCCTTCGCGCTCGATTTCATCCGCGTTCTCACACCGCATCTCCCTGCGGTGTAACTGGGTTTCGGGACCCACCGATATCACACGCGATAATTTACGGGACACCTTTATCTAACTCATCACGATATGTAGGCTTGATAGGCATGCCAGACGTACTGATCGCCGACGATTCAGAGTTTATGCGTAACCTCCTCCGCGAGATTCTCGAAGAAGACCACGAGATCGTTGGGGAGGTCGAGAACGGTGTCGAAGCTGTCGAAGTGTTCAAAGAAGAAGGGCCGGACCTGGTGATGATGGACATCGTGATGCCCATCCGGGATGGCATTGAGGCCACGGACGAGATCAAATCTTCCAATCCCAATGCGAACGTCATCATGTGTACAAGCGTTGGCCAGGAAGAGAAGATGAAGGAGGCCGTGAAAGCGGGGGCTGACGGATACATCACCAAGCCGTTCCAGAAACCCAGCGTGATGGAGGCTATCGAGGACGTCGTCCCGTCATAGATGAACGTCGATATTCAGTCGCTCGGTACGTTCAACCAACTCGCTCACGAGGGGGCCGAACAGGCCACGCAGTCGATGAGCCAGATGACGGGCATCGATGCCGTCGTCGACGTAACCAAGATAACGCTGCTCGACAGAGCAGACGTCGGCGAGGAACTGGCCGGCCGTGACTTCGTCGGCGTCCAGTTCTCTTTCGATGGCGTTCTGGAGGGCGATACCGTTCTTGCCTTCGACGTAGACAGCGCCGGCACGATCACCGAGGAGATGATGCCCGGTAGCAGCGACGACGAGGCGATGGCCAGGAGTGGCATCGAGGAGATCGGCAACATCATGATGAGCGGTTTCATCGACGGCTGGGCCGACTACGTCGGTGCGACCATCGACCACTCGCCGCCGGAGTACATCGAGGAGTCCGGCGGTGACGTGCTTCCCGATGCACCCGAGAACGGCGACCACCAGCAGGTGTTCGTGTTCAAATCGGAGATCGAATGGATCGACGAGTCGGTGAACTTCTACATCTACATGCTCCCTGAGTACGAATCGCTCACGGAGATGATGATGGACCACGTCGACACGGACGGTGACGCCATCCCCATCGACAAGCTCCAGACGTTCAACGAGATGACGACCAGCGGCACCCAGAAAGCCGCTGACAACGTCGAGATGATGACCGGCATCCCGACCGAGTCGGAGGTGACACAGATCAGTTTCGCCCCCATCGAGGACGTGCCAAAGCAGATCGGCACGGACACGTTCGTCGGGACGGTCGTCGAGTTCACCGGGACGCCCAGTGGCTACCTCATGGTGCTGTTCGACGAGGTCTCCGCGATCAACGTCGCGGAGGCGATGATGCCCATCGAGATGGACAGCGACGAGCTAACCGACCAGCACAAGGCCGCCATCGAGGAACTGGGGAACATCATGACGAGCGGGTTCGTCGACGGCTGGGCGAACGTCCTGCAGACCTCAGTCGAGCACACGCCGCCGCGGGTCGTCCACGACATGGGGCGGGCGATTATGGACCCGCTGGCGGCGCAGGTCGGACAGTATCAGGAGCACGCGTTCATCATCGACTCCCAGATGCGGACCGACGACATCGAGTTCCAGGCTGAGATTCACGCCCTGCCCAACGAGAAAGAGCTTCGCGCCGCCCTCGACGACCTCGATGTCGAGCGGGCGACCGAGACGGGCGCGGACGTCGAACAGATATTCAAATAATGAAAGTATACGATGGTAGCCAGACGGATAGTCCCGCACAGAGTTCGCCCGAGCGCATCAAGGTCGGCATCGCGGAGTACAAGGTGACTACGGAGCCGGCCGTGCTGACCACGAGCGGGCTGGGCTCCTGTATCGGGATTGCGGTATACGACACCCGTAACACGGTGGCCGGTCTCGTTCACGTCATGCTTCCGTCGGCGGCCGATATCGACGGCGGCAACCATGCGAAGTTCGCGGACACGGGCATCGAGGCGCTCATCGAGGCCATGGCGGATGCCGGGGCGTCGACGGAGGCGATGGAAGCGAAAATAGCCGGTGGGAGTGACATGCTCGATTTCTCCGAGAACGGCTCCTCCATCGGCTCGCGCAACGCCAAGAAGGTTCGCGAGACGCTGGAGGAACACGGCGTACCCGTCGTTGGTGAGGACCTCGGCGGTGATCACGGCCGGTCTGTAAAACTCGAAGCGGACACCGGAAATTTCGTTGTCAAAAGCGCGAACACGGATTCGATAACGCTGTGACGTCTGCGAGCAGGACTCGTGCGCGACTCAGAGCGTCAGACGGATGACCGCCGCTCGTCTGCCGGGGGCGCACTGACCCTCTCTGTTCCCTGATTTTCTTTCCGAAATTAACCTGAAATGTAACAGGCTAGTACTTGAATCGTTAATTTACTGTATCTGAGTCGGGAAAATGGGATATTATTATCAAATATGATACGCTAAGGGGAATATTCAAGAGTAGAAACAGCATGAGATACAAGAGATGAGTAGTCTCGCTCTCGTGCCGCTGGCTCCAGCCGTCTCACCGGAACTGGTTGGACTGGCACCCGCCCTCTTTGTCTTGCTGACCGGCGGGCTGGTCGGTATGAGCATCAAGAATATGTTCGATTCGATTCTATCGGACGACGAGAGCGGGGACGCGAGCGAGGACGGCGGTGGCGGCGAGATGGCCGACGGCGGCGGTCTGATGGCCGACGACGGCGGTGGCGGTGACGACGACCTCGGCGGTCTGGGTGGGCTCGACGATGGCGGCGACGACATGGGCGGGTTCGGTGACGACGAGTTCGGCGACATGGAGGACGCGAGCGGACCCGACACCGACGAACTGGAACACCGCCTCGACGAACTGGAAAACGAGGTCGGTAGCCTCTCCTCGACGGTCAACACGGTTCGGACAGAAAACGAGAGCATCTCCGAGTCCGTCGAAGAGACCGAGGAGAACGTCCGGAAACTGCTCGATATCTACGAGATGGTCACCCGTGGCGTCAACCCCTTCGCCGACGACGTCGACGGCGGCATGGGTGGCATGGCTGAAGGCGGTTCCTTCGGCCTGTTCGACGACGACGGGAGCGACGATACCGAGGAGGACATCGACGACGACGTCGCCAACGCCGACGCAGAGGGCTTTTTCGACGAAGACCTGACGGAGGACACTGGCGGCGACATGTCGATGGACGACGGCGGTGTCGACGACATGTTTCCCGACGACGGTGGCGACGACATGGGCGGCTTCGAGGACGACGGCGGGTCGTTCGACGAGGAGTTCGATGACTTCGACGACACGGAGGACGACATGAGCATGGACGATGGGATGAGCATGGACGACGGGGAGAGTATGGACGAGGACAGCGACGACGGCGACGGCGGCAAATCGTTCGCAGAGCTCAAAGACGAGTACGAGTCCGGCGACGCCGAGTGGGCCGAGGGCGAGGAACCCGAGGAAGAAGCGGACGACGACCTGCTGGGCGAGGAGGATTCGGACGACGATATGGGCGGGCTGGAAGACGACGACCTCTTCGACGAGGTCATCGAGGACGACGGGAGTGACGAGGCCGAGGCGGCTACGGAAGCCGAACCGGAACCCGAGGCAGCCGTGGAACCGGAGCCGGAACCCGAGCCAGCCGTGGAACCGGAGCCCGAGCCCGAACCGGAACCTGAACCGGAGCCGGAACCGACTGCCACACAGACTGAGACGGCGGCCACCGGCAGTAGCGACGAGGCAGTGGCAGACGACGGCTCGGCCGCCGATGCGGACGACGACGGGAAACCGTACCTGGCGACGATGCCGGAAGGGTTCGCAGCGGACCTCATCATCGTCGAGTGGCTCGAGTTCCTGGTCCAGCACTCGGGCTACCGCGAGACGGCTCGCGCCATCGACTACTACGAGACTATCGACTGGATCGACGAGTCGGTCGCGGACCAGCTCAAGGAGTACCTCCGCGGCTTCAACGACGTGAACGACACCGGGGATGGGCTGTCTATCGACCACCACACGGAGAGCCTGCACTACATCTCGCAGCTTGACAGTGACAGCGGGGCTGACGCCGTTGCGCTCTCGAAACTGGTCGGTGGAGGTGGTTCCGATGGGATTCAGCGTTAGCGGCTCGGCAGCCGTTATCTTCGTGGCCGCGTTCATCGGCTTCGGAATGTTCTACTCCGCGACCGCGAACAGCTTCGAGCGCGTCAACGACGCTCGCGAGGACCAGCGAGACCGACTGCTCGACCAGCAAAACACCGACATCTCGCTTGTCTCGGCGACGTGGAACGCAAGCGGCAGCGAGAATCTCGTCGTGACCGTCGACAACACTGGCTCCGAGACGCTGTCGGTGGAAGCAACCGACCTGCTGGTCGACAACGACTATCAGGCGGGCTATGACACGACCGTTGACACCGACCCCTCGACGGATATCTGGGCGTCACAGGAGCGGTTAGAGATTACCGTCACCTCACTCAGTAGTCAGCCCGACCGGGTGAAAGTCGTCACCGAGAACGGCATCGCCGAAACGATGGTGGTGAGCTAACATGGCGAGCGTCTCCGTCTCACACCTGATCCTGTTCATCGCGTCGATGGCCATCGCTGCGAGCGTTGCCGGCGTATTCACGAGCAGTATCGGCGAGCTAAGCAACGCTGTCTCGGAACAGGGGCTGGACGTAAGCAGCGACGTTCGGACCGACGTGGAAATCATTTCCGACAGCGGTAGCGACACCATCTACGACAGCGGCGCGAACACAATCACGGTTCACGTCAAAAACACCGGATCGGAGACGTTAGCGCCAGTCCCCGGACAGATAGATGTGTTCGTCGACGGCACCTTCGCCACCGACTACACGGTGACGCTGGAGCCGGACGGCGGTAACAGCTGGCGGCCCGGTGAGGTCGTTCGCATCGACATCAACGACAACCTCAGTGGCGGCGACCACCGCCTCAAGCTGATTGTCAACGGCGACGAGGAGGTGTTCGAGTTCAACACATGAGTATCGCAAGTACTGACCTATTCTCGCTCGGACTGGACGATCACGACCGACTGAACAAGGAACTGGGCGGTGGTATCCCGCCCGGCAGTATCATCCTCGTCGAGGGTGACTACGGGGCCGGCAAATCCGCCATGAGCCAGCGGTTCACCTACGGCCTCTGTGAGGAGGGCCACGAGGTGACATACCTCTCAACGGAACTCACCGTCGGGAGCTTCCTCGACCAGATGCACTCGCTGTCCTATGACATGGTCGACCACATCCTCGACGAGGACGTGCTGTTCCTGCACGCCGACATCGGCGAGTCGAACGCGCTCACCGGCGGTGACGAACAGTCCGACCGGAAGGAACTCCTCAAGCGACTGATGGAGGCCGAGGTGATGTGGGACGCCGACGTCGTCGTCATCGACACCTTCGACGCTATCCTCCGGAACGACCCCAAGTTCGAGGCCCTCGTCCGGCAAAACGAGGAGCGCCAGGCCGCACTGGAGGTCATCTCCTACTTCCGGGACGTCATCTCCCAGGGCAAGTGTATCATGCTCACCGTCGACCCGTCGACGCTCGACGAGGAGGCTATCGGTCCGTTCCGGGCCATCGCTGACGTGTTCATCGAACTGGAGATGATCGAGGTTGGCAACGACGTGCGCCGGCAGATCAACGTCCTCCGATTCGCCGGCATGGGCGAGCAGGTTGGTGACACCATCGGGTTCTCGGTCCGTTCGGGAACCGGCATCGTCATCGAATCGCGCAGCGTCGCCTAGAGGTGATATAAGATATGACAGACCACGGACGTGCGAAACCGTCGGACGAACTTCGACAGATGGCAGCGCGGCGGCCCCACCTGCGGGACCACCTGAAGAAGTTCAAGCAGATCACCGGTGAGTTCCCGATGCTCATCGACGAGGCCGACGACGAGTACGAGACGAACCGGCCGAACGTGCTCTACCCGGTCGGCGGCCCCATCTTCTGTCATATCTACGGCGACGTTGGCCAGGACATGAAGTACTACGCCATCGAACCGGAGCTGGACGAGGACGAGCGGGCCGTCTTCGGGAAGGTCCGGAACCGCCTGCTCCAGCGCAGCGTCAACAAGCCCGCGCCCGAAAACGAGGCCCAGTTCGACGACCGTATCGAGGAACTCCTGCAGGAAACCACCAAAGTCCGAGACGAAGACAGCGACAGCGGCGTCCTCACACGCCTGTCGAACTTGACCGACGTGAACAGCGTCGAGGTCACACAGGAGACCTACGAGAACATCCTCTACCGGCTGAACCGCGATATCGTCGGCCTCGGCCCGCTCGAACCGGTCATGCGCGACCCGGCCAACGAGGACATTCACGTTATCGGCCGAAGCGAATGCCACGTCGACCACGGGGTCTATGGCATGCTCGAAACCACCGTCGAGTGGCAGAGCGAGGAGGCCTTCGACCAGTGGCTCCGCAACATGGGCGAACGGATGGGCGACCCCGTCTCTGACTCTGACCCTATCGTCGACTCGACGCTGCCGGACGGGTCACGTCTGAACCTCATCTACTCCGACGACGTGAGCCTCAAAGGCCCCTCGCTCACTATCCGTCAGGGCGACGAGGTGCCGCTCTCCATCTTCCAGATTACCAAGTGGATGACGCTGTCGCCGCAACTGGCCGCGTATCTCTGGCTCTGTCTGGAGAACGAACAGACGGTGTTCGTCGTCGGGGAGACGGCGTCCGGGAAGACGACGACGCTGAACGCCATCACCTCGTTCATCCCCGACGACGCGAAGATCTACACCGCGGAGGACACCGCCGAGGTGCTGCCCCCGCACAACACTTGGCAGCAACTCCTCACCCGTGAGGGCGAAGACGAGGGAACCAGCATCGACATGTTCGATCTGGTCGCCGCCGCGCTGCGTTCCCGCCCCGACTACATCATCGTCGGGGAGGTTCGTGGTGAAGAGGGGCGGATGGCGTTCCAGGCCGCCCAGACCGGTCACCCGGTGATGCTGACGTTCCACGCGAGCGACATCGTTTCGATGATTCAGCGCTTCACCGGCGAACCCATCAACGTCCCCGAGACGTTCATGGACGTGGCCGACGTGGCGCTGTTCCAGAACCGCGTCAAGCAGGGCGATCAGGTCCTGCGCCGCGTGACGAGCGTTCAGGAGATCGAGGGGTACTCGAAGGAGATGGACGGTGTCGTCACCCGGCAGGTGTTCAACTGGGACCCCGTCGAGGACGAAATCATCTTCCAGGGGATGAACAACTCCTTCGTCCTCGAAGAGCAGATCGCGACCCTCCTGGGGTACGAGGACACGCGTGACATCTACGACGACCTCCAGTTCCGTGCTGACATGATCGAGCGGGCCATCCAGGAGGGTATTCTGGGGTATCACGAAGTCAACGACTTCATCTCCGACTTCCAGCGTGACGGCGTCGAAGGGATTCCGTTCAACATCGCCAGGCCTGACTAACGATGGCACAGGGCGAAGCCGAAAGCGGACTCGACCTGACGATATCCGAGACGATCCAGTCGCTCGTGGAGTCCTACCGCCAGATGACGATCCCGCTGGAGCGGTATCTCTTCCTCATCCTGCTGCCAGCCGTCGCCTTTTTCGCTATTTCCACGGTCGTCGCCTTACTGCTGGATCAACCCCTTGCGGTCCGAGCACCGATTCCCCTGCTTGGATTTCTGGTGATGGCGTCGGCGATTTTCTACCCAAAGATCCTCCTGAGCCAGCGCAAGCGCGAACTCAACAACCGGTTTCACCTGCTTATCACGCACATGACCGTGCTGGCGACGACGAAGATCGACCGGATGGAGGTGTTCCGAACGCTGGCCGAGGAAGACGAGTACGGCGAACTCGCGATGGAGATGCACCGCATCGTCCAGCTAGTCGACACCTGGAACCTGAGCCTCGACGACGCCTGTCGTCGCCGCGCCAAACAGGTCCCGAGCCGCGCAGTTTCGGACTTCTTCGACCGCCTCGCGTACACGCTCGGGGCCGGGCAGGGACTCGACGATTACCTCCTGACTGAACAGGAGCAGATCATCCAGCACTACTCGACGGTGTACAAGAGCTCGCTCGACAGCCTGGAAGTGATGAAAGACCTCTACCTCTCGATGATTCTGTCGATGACGTTCGCGCTGGTGTTCGCCGTCGTTCTGCCAGTGCTGACCGGAACGAACCCGACGATGACCGTCAGCGCCGTCATCGTGATGTTCGTGTTCGTCCAGACCGGCTTCTACCTTGCCATCCGATCGATGGCTCCCTACGACCCGGTGTGGTTCCATCCGGTCGACTACCCGTCGCCGATTGAGTCCAAACTCAACAAATCGATGGCCGCCGGCGTGGGACTGTCGATGCTGCTCGTGTTCATCACGCTTGGGGGGATGCTCGGTATCTCGCCGATCACGCTGAACGACCTCTTTTTCATGTTCGACGAGGTGCCGCTGCCCCTCTATGCCGCCGCGCCGATAACCCCGATGATCATTCCCGGTATCGTCTTCCGGCAGGAGGAACAGCGCATCAAGGACCGCGACTCGGAGTTCCCGAACTTCATCCGTGCGCTCGGGGCGACCGAGGGCGCGAAACAGTCCACGACCGGTACAGTGCTTCGTACCCTCCGCAAGAAGGACTTCGGCGCGCTCTCTCCGAACATCGACAACCTCTACAAACGGTTGAACATGCGGATCGAGCCGACCGCTGCCTGGCGCTTTTTCACCGCGGACTGTCGCTCCTATCTCATCCAGACCTTCTCCGAGATGTACCTCATCGGCCGCGAGATGGGTGGATCGCCCAAGCAACTGGGCGAGCTCATCTCCGAGAATATGAACCAGGTGCTGCAACTCCGCCAGAAGCGCAAGCAGGCGACGACGACGCTCGTCGGCCTCCTCTACGGGATGACCGCCGCGTCGACCTTCGCCTTCTTCATCGGCCTCCAGGTCGTCAACATCCTCGCGGGCATGTCGCTGGACCTGTCCACCGGGAGCCGGCTCGACGCCGCGTCGCTCATCAACACGAGCGTCTACAACATCCCGCTCATCGAGTTCCTGCTTGTCATTATTATCATGTTCGGCGCGATGCTGTCGTCGCTGATGATCCGGACCGTCGACGGCGGCCACAACGCCAACACGTACATGCACTTCGTCATGCTCTCGTGGATCGGCGCTATTACCGGGACGTTTACGAAGTGGCTGGTGTCGCAGTTCCTGTCCATCTAAATTTTTACTTCGGGGGGTGTCCTCGGCCGCTTCGCGGCCTGCGAGCACCCCCACTCGCAAAAATTTAGTACAAAAACGACCTCCGAGTCGCGGCCTGCGGCCGCGCTCGGAGTGAAACTGCTCGCTCCGCTCGCGGTACTCTTCGAACACTACCCCGAAACAGACCTCCCCTTCCCCGGGTCACGCCACGGAGGGCGCTCCCGGCCAGCGGCATCGCGACAGCGACTCCCGGCCCACGACACCGCGACAGCGACTCCCGGCCCACGACACCGCGACAGCGACTCCCGGCCCACGACACCGCGACAGCGACTCCCGGCCCACGACACCGCGACAGCGACTCCCGACCTACAGCACCGTAGTACCGCGACAGCTATCCCTCGAAACTGTCTTCCCAGCGGAACAGCCCGTCTTGCTGGACGACCTCGCCGTCGACTTCGAGTCGCGACCCCTCGCCCATCGTCGTGATGAGGTCCTCGTGGACGGCGCTGTCGTTTCCTGATTCGCCCTCAGGGAGGCAGGCGTCGTACGCGCGCCCGAGCGCGAGGTGGACCGTCCCGCCCATCTTCTCGTCGAAGAGGATGTTGTCGGTGACGCGGTCGACGCCGCGGTTCATCCCGATGCCGAGTTCGCCCAACTGGCGAGAGCCGCCGTCGGTCCCGATGATTTCGTCGATGACAGCCTCGCCCTGCTCGGCCGCCCAGTCGACGACGACGCCGTCCTTGAACGTCAGCTCGACGTTTTTGACGCGGCGGCCCTGTATCGTCATCGGCACGTCGAAGGTGACGACGCCGGCGGTGTCGTAGGGGGCGGTGAACACCTCGCCGGAGGGGAGGTTGTGGGAGTCGTAGGCCACGCTGGCGGCGGAGTTGACGGCGATGCGGCCGTCGATGAACAGCGTGATGTCCGTCCCGTCAGCCACGATTCGGACCTCTTTGCCGTCGTCGAGGATATCCTTCAGTTGGGCCTGCTCCTCCGCCAGTGCCTCCCAGTCCCGCAGCGTCGCGTCGTAGACGAAGTCCTTGTACTCGGCGTAAGCCATCCCGGCCTGCTGGGCCATCGCCCGCGTCGGGTGCTGGGTCGACACCCAGTCGGTGTCCAGACGGGCCTCCCTGATTGCCTGCCGAGCCGTCGAGTACGCCTGCCGCTGGTCGCTGTCCACGTCGGCCGTCTCGGTAGTGTTCCGCGACCCTTTCAGGAACAGGACGCTGTCGGCCCGTTCGTACAGCGCCAGTTCGTACTCGGGGTTCTCGCTGAATGACCCGTCGTGGGCCCCCAGATAGGCCCGCGTGAGTTCGTCGGACTGGTACGTCGACAGGAGGTTCGCGCCAACCTCGCCGAGTTGCTCGGCCACCGCGACCGCGAGGTCGTGGGCACCGTCCTCGACGGCCACGACCACGTCGTCGCCCGCGTCGATGCGAGCGCTCCAGTCGACCAGAATCCTGGCGTGTTCGCGTATGCGGTCGTCCATATTCCCACCAGGAGTGGCCGGAACAAAACGGCGGTGGTCCCGGGATTACAACAGATGATGTGATTGTATTCCGTGGATTTTTTGCGTCCCAGAGCCGGAGTGTCCGGTGCAGTACGGGACAGGACTCGTGGCAACTGCTGGCTCCCACGACCGCTTCCGAGATGTCGGCTGGGGCGGTACCATGACTGACGACGGCACGGGTGGTGTTCGTGCCACGCTTTTCTGTCGAACCGCAACCCCTACCTGTTCGGTCGGCGACTCCCCGGTATGGAACTTGGCGTCATCGGACTCGGACGCATGGGCCGCATCGTGGTCGACCGCGTGCTCGAAGCCGGCCACGAGGTCGTCGTCTTCGACATCGACGAAGAGAGCGTCGCTGACGCGGCGGACGCCGGCGCTCGGCCGGCGTCGTCCATCGCAGATCTCGCGGAGAAACTCGGCTCGGAGAAACGGATCTGGCTGATGGTCCCGGCGGGTGACCCGGTCGACGCCGCGCTGGACGAACTGGCTCCGACACTCGATGGCGACGACATCGTGGTCGACGGCGGCAACTCCTACTTCGAGGACTCGATCCGCCGCGCCGAGTCGACCGACGCGGCCTACCTCGACTGTGGCACCTCCGGCGGCCCGGCCGGTGCGGAACTGGGCTTCTCGCTGATGGTCGGCGGCCCGGAGTGGGCCTACGACGAACTGGTCCCCGTTTTCGACGCCGTCGCGACCGGCCCAGACGGCCACGACCGGATGGGGCCGGCCGGCTCGGGCCACTACGTCAAAATGGTCCACAACGGGGTCGAGTACGCGCTGATGCAGACCTACGGCGAGGGCTTCGAACTGCTGGCCAACGGCCGGTACGACCTCGATCTGGAATCGGTCGCCAACACCTGGAACAACGGGGCCGTCATCCGCTCGTGGCTGCTGGAACTCTGCGAGGAGGCGTTCCGTGAGGAGGGCAACGACCTCGGGGACGTGGCCGACCGCGTCGAGGGCGGGTCGACCGGGACGTGGACCGTACAGGAGGCGCTCGAACAGGAAATCCCGGTGCCGCTCATCTACCAGGCGCTGGCCGAGCGGTTCGGCTCGCGGGCCGACGACGGTCGGTTCTCGCGGCGCCTCGCCAGTCGACTCCGGTACGGCTTCGGCCGCCACGATGTCCCGCGTCGCGAGTAGGAACCGGTCGCAGCGGCTGGATTCCCGTGCTCCCGCTCTGGCCGAGGGCTGCCCCGTCCAGCGGTGTCGGCGGCGTTTGCGCGCTGAAACAACAGCTAATTAAACCAGTATTCCATAGCCGGACACATGGTAGAACTCGTTGGACTCGCCGCCGGGGCCACGCTCACCCTGATAGTGGTCGCGCTCCACTACGCCAAAGGGACCGGTTGGGAGGCACCGGAAGACATCTCCCAGGAGGTCCTCGAGCAGCGGGCCGCGACAGTCCCCGAGACGGACTTTCCGGAGCCGTACAACCGCTCTATCGGCGGTGGCGGTGCCACAGCGATTCCGGCTGGTGAGGCCGAAGGCGAACTCGGCGAAGGCGAGGAGGCCGAAGAAGAGGACGCAGGCTTCGACCCCGATGATATCGCTGACGACGAGGTCGAGTACTACGAGATCGAATTCGCCAAGGAGGGTGAAACGATCGAGGTCGCCAACAACGAGCCGCTCCTCGACGCCGGCGAAGAGGAGGGCTGGGACCTCCCCTATGCCTGCCGCGAGGGCCAGTGTATCTCCTGTGCCGGCCACATCGAGGACGGCCCGGCCGAGGACTACATCCGCCACAGCAACAACGATTCGCTGATGGATGACGACATGGAAGAGGGGTACTGCCTGACCTGTGTCGCCTATCCGACCAGCGACTTCACCCTCGAAACCGGCGAGTCACCCTGACGCTGCGGTTCACAACCGTTAAGACGGACAGCCTGATAGCACTTTTCGTGGGCGGCTAGTTCAGCGGACAGAACGCCTGGTTCCGGACCAGATGGTCGGGGGTTCAAATCCCTCGCCGCCCGTGCAGCGAACCCGAGTTTTACGAGCGGTGAGCGAACCGGAAGCGAGGATTTGAACCCGGGGAGTCGCAGCGACCGAGCGAAGCGAGGGCGATCGTCTCCACTCGGTTCAAATCCCTCACCGTTGCCTACATACCGACAAGGCCATAGTGTCCGGCGGCTCGACGGCTCTACAGGACAAAGGAGATGATGGCGAGGACGACGAAAATAATCACGAGCCACTTCGCGATATCCATACTCAGCCCGGCGACACCGCGCGCACCGAGGATCGCCGCGACCAGCGCGAGGACGAGGAACAGAATTGCCAGTTCGATGAGTCCGCCACCGAACTGGAGTGGGAGCGTGTGTGGCGCGACGGCACTGGCTGACAGGCTGCTCTGAAGTGTCATACGTCCACTTCTCTCTCAGGCTATTTGACACCTCAGATATTCACGGTGTCACGTTGTTATCCGCATCTGAGTGACAGCGCTGGCTAGTGCAATCGGTGCTGGTCAGCCGATGTGTCACTGGGCTGGGGGCACAAGAGCCTTTGTCGGTCCAGCCAGATGTACGAACACATGCGTGTGCTCGTTATGGGTGCGACCGGATTCATCGGACAGCGACTGGTTCGTGCCCTGAACGACGCAGGCCACGACGTGGTGGCGTTCTCCCGGAGCGCGAGCGAGGAATCGTTTCCCGACGGGGTCGAGCCGTTCGAGGGCGACCTCGGCGACCCAGACTCCCTCGATGGGCTCTGCGATGATATCGACGTCGCGTACTACCTCATCCACTCGCTCACGTCCGAGAACTTCGCCGAGTTAGACCGTCGCTACGCTCGTCGGTTCGCCGACTCGGCGTCGGCTGCGGGCGTCGACAGGGTCGTCTATCTCAGCGGCATCAGCGGTGACGAGGAGAACCTCTCGCCTCATCTGGCGTCGCGGCGCGAAGTCGAATCGGTGCTTGCGGAGGGGTCGTTCGACCTGACAGTACTCCGGGCGGCGGTCATCATCGGCCCGGAGAGCGCGAGCTTCCGGATCGTCGACGACCTGACCGACCGTTTGCCGCTGATGCTCGTCCCCAAGTGGGTCCGAACGCCGTGTCAGCCCATCGGCGTCGACGACGCAATCAGCTACCTCGTGGAGCTACTCGGTGCCGACGAGACCCGCGGCGAGACCTACGACATCGGCGGGCCGTCGGTGTGGTCCTACGAGTCGCTGCTGAAACTCACCGCCGCGGAGAAGGGCAAGCGGGTGTTTATCATTGCCGTGCCGGTGATGACGCCGGGTCTGTCCTCGCACTGGCTTCGCTTCACGACAGACGTACAGTACGCCATCGCGCGGCCGCTGGCCGAGAGTATGCGGAACCCGGTCACGGTCGACCCGGAGATGGACCTGCAGGACGTCGTGCCGATCGAACAGACGCCAATCAAAGACGCCGTTCGGCGGTCGCTGATGGAGTCGTAGGCCCTGCGGGACTGTTTTGGGGCTGTGCGGTGCAGACGTAGCTATGCCCGAATCGGTCGCCGTTACTGGTGGCAACGGCCGCGTCGGCCAGCACGTCCTCGAACACCTGACTGCAGCGGGGTATCGAACGGTCAACCTCTCCCGTGGCAAACGGGAGGAAGACCATTCGGACGCATACGTCAGGACTGATCTGCTCGATGCGGGCGAGGTCTACGGCGCACTCGCGAAATCCGGCCCCGACGCGGTCGTCCATCTCGGGATGAGTCCCACGCCCGACCACACGCCGGGGTACCGGACCTACGAGAGCAACGTCATGTCCAGCTATCATGTGCTGGAGGCGGCCGGCGAACTGGGTGTCGATACGGTTGCCCTGGCGTCGAGTTTCAGCGCTATCGGCGGCGGGTTCGAACCGGCCCCCATCACAGTCGATTACCTTCCGATCGACGAGGACCACCGCCTCACGCCGTCGAACCCGTATGCAATGGGGAAACAGGCACTGGAGATCACCGCCGACGGGTTCGCCCGCCGGAGCGCGGACGCCCCGGACACTATCACGTCGCTTCGGCTTCCGTGGGTCGTCGACGACGACCTGGCCAGGGAGACGTTCGTCGAGGCAGACCGGACACTCGCCGGGTCTCGGGCGTCACCGCACTTCCACACCCAGCGGAACACGCTGTACGCGTACGTCCACACCACCGACGCCGTTCGGCTCGTCGAGCGGGCCGTTGCGGCGTCGTTCGACGGCCACGAACGCGTCTGGGTCTCGGCACCAGATACGAGCGCCGAGACGCCGAGCGCCGAACTCGCGGCGGAACTGTACCCCGATGCTGACTACCGGGGGCCGACAGCCGACGACGAGAACCCGTATGCGACGCTCATCGACACGACGAAAGCCGAGCGGCTGCTGGGCTGGGAACCGACCTGGAGCTGGCGACAACTGGCGTGAAGCCAGCGGCGGCCCGCCCATCGATCCGGACGCCGCCATTACCATGCCGCATGTAGCGGCCGTTTCATCCGGAACACGTTGCTAAAATGTAATGTGTATGTAACTAACATGCATGAGTGACGCCGAACAGCCGTCAGAGAGCGAGACACACGACCATCACGAGCATCACGACCACGAGGGGCCGGGCTATGCCACCCCGCAGGCGGCCATCGAGGAGGCCGAGCGCGAACGGACCGCCTACGTGATGGGGCTGCACGTCGGCCAGGACGTCGACGCGCCGGACTTCCTGGCCGTCGTCGACGTAGCCCCCGACTCAGACACGTACAGTGAAATCATCAACCGGGTCCAGATGCCGAACAAGGGCGACGAACTCCACCACTTCGGGTGGAACGCCTGCTCGTCGTCGTGCCACATGGAGGGGTTGGAGCGCCGACACCTCGTCATACCCGGCCAGCGGTCTTCCCGCATCCACATCGTCGACACGAAGGAGCGCCGCGACCCCGAACTGACGAAAGTCATCGAACCGGAGGCGGTGTACGAGCACGACCTCTCCGCGCCCCACACCGTCCACTGCATCCCCGACGGCGAGATTCTCATCTCCATGCTGGGCGACGCCGACGGCGACCTCCCCGGCGGCTTTCTGGAACTGAACGACGACTTCGAGGTGCAGGGCCGGTGGGACCCGCCCGGCGAGATCGAGATGAACTACGACTACTGGTACCAGCCCCGCCAGAACGTGATGCTGTCGACGGAGTGGGCGGCCCCGAAGACGTACTACCCCGGGTTCGACCTGGACGACGTCGAGGACGGCAACTACGGCCAGCGGCTCAACTTCTGGGACTGGGAGGCCGGCACCGTTGAGCAGACAATCGACCTCGGCGAGGACGGCCTGATTCCGCTGGAGGCCCGGTTCCTGCACACGCCCGAGAGCACCCACGGCTACGTCGGGGCGGCGCTGTCCTCGAACATCATCCACTTCTGTGAGTCGGACGGCCAATACCGTGCCGAGCCAGTCATCGAGTTCGACGACCGCGAGCACGAGGACTGGGACATGCCGGTGCCGGCGCTGGTGACGGACATCCTCATCTCGATGGACGACCGGTACCTGTTCGGGTCGAACTGGCTCCACGGCGAGGTGTGGATGTACGACATCTCGGACCCGTCGAACCCCCGAAAGGCCGATTCCATCTCTATCGGTGGCTACTTCGGCGACATCGAGCAGGTCCAGGGCCGCGACATCGTTGCCGGGCCGCAGATGCTCCAGCTATCGCTGGACGGCGAGCGCCTCTACTGGACGACGTCGCTGTTTTCCTCGTGGGACAACCAGTTCTTCCCCGAGGAGGCCGAAAAGGGGTCAGTGATGCTCAAAGCCGACGTAGACCCGCGGACGGGGACGATGTCGCTGGACCGGGACTTCCTCGTGGACTTCGGCGACCTGCCCGAAGGCCCTGCTCGCGCCCACGAGATCCGGTGGCCCGACGGCGACTGTACCAGCGACGTGTGGCAATGAGGACGATGCGACTGGGCGGCCGATGACCGAGGTCCTGCTGGACTGGCGGGACAGCGACCGGACGGAGACGGTTTCGGTGCCAGACGGCGAAACGATACTCGACGCCGCGGAGGCCGCGGATATCGGGCTGCCGTTCGGCTGTCGAACCGGCGCATGCGGGACCTGTACCGCTCGCCTGCTGTCCGGCGACGTGGTCCATCACCGCCCGACGCGGGCGCTCAAAGAGCAGCATCTGGAAGACGGCTACGTCCTGCTCTGTATCGCCGAGCCGACGACCGACGCGCACCTCGCCGTCGGCGCGACGGTACAGGCCGAACTGGTGCCGAACCCCTGGAAGTGACCGGCACCGATTCCGCTCAGCCCGACAGCGCTTGCTGGAGGGTTTGTCCCAGAAACCCGATAGCTGGAATGACGAACACTGTCGCGTGGACCCAGGCGTCGTAGGTGATGTCGCCGGGCTTGGTCAGGAGAAACAGGCCGTAGAGGACGACCAGCACGACGACCCCTAATTTCAAACCCGGCACGGCCCCACCGGGACGTATGGACGACACTGACTGGATCGGCGAGACGTTCACCAGCACGGCCGGCTGGGATCACCTGGAGACGCTGGTCGACATCGGGAACCGGATGGCGGGCAGCGACGGCGAACGGGCGGCGGCAGAAGCGACCCGGGACGCGCTGGCGGCGTACGCCCGCGACGCTCGGCTCTCGGAGTTCGGAATCCAGGGCTGGGAACGGGGCGACAGCGCCGTCCGCGCCGACGGGTCGCCGGTCGCGGCGCAGGCCCACGAGTGTATCGCTCTGCCGCGGTCGCCGGCCGGCGAGGCGACCGGTGAACTGGTCGACGTTGGACACGGCCTTCCGGAGGAGTTCGAAGACGCCGACTGCGAGGGCAAAGTAGTGCTGGCCCGCTCCGACGTGCCCGACTGGTACGACCGGTACATCCACCGCCGGGAAAAGTACTATCACGCCGTCGAGGCCGGCGCAACCGGATTTATTTACCGCAACCACGTCGAGGGCGTGCTGCCGCCGACCGGAAGCGTCGGGACAGCAGACGCACCCATCGGCGAGATTCCGGCTATCGGCGTCGCCAGCGAGACGGGCGCGCGACTGGCGCGTCGCTACGCGGGCGACGACGTCACCGTCAGCGTCGACTGCGAGACGCCCGACGCGACGAGCCAGAACGTCCACGCCGAACTGGGACCGGACACCGACGAGCGACTGCTGGTGACCAGCCACGTCGACGCCCACGACATCGCGGAGGGGGCGATGGACAACGGGGCCGGGACGGCGATGGTCGTCGAGGCCGCCCGCGCGCTGGCCGGCCGCGAGGACGAACTGGAGACGCGCGTGGAGTTCGTCGCCTTCGGTGCCGAGGAGGTCGGCCTCGTGGGGTCGAACCGCCTGGCCGACGAGACCGCCCTCGACGACGTAACGGCCGTGCTCAACTTCGACGGCGTCGTTCAGGGCCGCACGCTGAAGTGTTACACCCACGGCTTCGACGCGCTGGCGGCCGCCGCCGATGACGTGGCTGACCGCTTCGACCACCCCATCTCGCTCACGCCGGAGCAAGGCCCTCACAGCGACCACTGGCCGTTCGTGCGGCGGGGCGTCCCCGGCTATCATGTAACCAGCGAAACCGGCGGCGAGGGGCGTGGCTGGGGCCACACCCACGCCGATACGCTGGACAAACTGGAACCCCGGACGTTCCGCGAGCAGGCCGTCCTCTTGACCGAACTCGCCGTGACACTTGCAGACGACTCAGTGCGATCTGCTCACAAAGATCCCACGGAAATAGCCGATGCGCTCGAAGCCCAGAACCTCGCCGAAGGGATGCGGATCACAGGTGACTGGCCCTTCGACGACTGACACGACGCCAGTCCCTTCACTGCCACGTTCGACTCCCGCGACCTGTACGAAAGAACTACCAGATTTCTAGTATTTTCGCCCCCTCCAGTGTTCCGGTTCTCTGGTCGCTGACGATTGGATATAATGATTTACTCAGTATAGAAGTAACATATTCCGTAGGTTATTTACCATATGGGTACCTGGAAATCGATGGCAGGTTGATTGGTCTACGTACTGTAGCCCGTATGTGAACGCCGTCACCGGCGTTCGCTGCCAAGCTCCCATGCTTATCGGTCTCGCGGAGTCCGAGGCCGAGTCGACGTGAGTAAACCATACCTGCCGTCGTCAGTCAACACCAACACCAATACCTGACACAACGGCCGTCCATGTGCCAAGACGGCCGTCGTGTCCACTTTCGGACTATTCCTCTGAGGAACACCAGTCAGTAGCGAGCGCGATGCAAGGCGACACCCAGCGGCGGAGCCGGTCTATGACTCGTAGGCCTGTTCTACGTCAGCCTTCGCCGACGGAATGACCTGCTGTTCAGCCCGTCGCATCGACCGCAACGCCTCGTCAGTGAACTCGACGTCGAGCGTGGGGAGGGCTCGTGCCAGACCGCCCAGCACCTCGCCGGGGTCGATGGTGAGTTCGAAGGCGAAGGCGTTCTGATTCTCCCGCAGTGGGACGGAGAACTCGAAGTGCGTCCGGACGATATCCGTCGCCGTCTCCTTCTCGTAGGACTCGGTGACGGCGGTCCAGAAGTCGTCGCTGTCGGCGGCGACAAGCGGCGCGAGGTCGTCACCGAACGACTGTTGGCGGGCCAGCAGGGTCTCTCGAATCCGGTCCCGGCGGTCGCCACGGACGGTGTTGCGGAGCGCGTTCCAGTAGATATCACGGGCCAGCACTTCGTCAGCATAGGTATCGAACGCCGCGTCAGTGGCGGCGTAATCAAGCACCGGCTCCAGTTGGGCGAGTATCTGTTGCTGGTAGGACTGTAGTTTCGGCCGGACGACGTGGCGCTCCAGCGGGCGGCTGTTGTTCAGCAGTTTGCCCGCAACGCGGCTTCCGCTCCCGTTTGACCCGCGTAGCACGGCTGCCACGTCGAAGGCTGCGTACGTCTCGTCGACGAACTGCGAGAGGTAACGTTCGAACTCCCGTTCGACGGCACGTCGTGTCACACCCGACTCTGTGGGCTGCAGCGACCTATCCCTTACGCCGATGTCCGCTGCCGATAGTCGTTCGCGATACGGGCCGCCGCCCATCGCTGTACAACTAACACGAGCGTTATGACTGTGCATAACTAACAGCGGATGTGCCCAGAGACCTGCCCAGCGACGTCCACGCGGTGCTGACACAACTCGCTGAAGAGGGCGAAACAGCCATTATCGCGGCGGAGTACCATACGGCCCGACAGACAGTTGCGACGGCTGAGACGGTCAGCCGGAACAAACTGCCGGAGTGTGATCTGCGGTCGCGGTTGTTGCACGGCTGCGAGCAAGTGCGTACCGCGCTAGATTCCGACCATCCCGACGCTGCCGCCGAGTATCTACGAGCGATGAACCGACGACTTGCGGCCGTCGACGACGACTGCTGATACCGGTCATCGAACTACTGTTGGCTCCGTAGTATCGAGACATTGGCGGGCCAGCTCCCGTGAGAGTTAAGACACCGAATGATAATACCGTGGTATGTCTCAGCGACTATCGAAGGCCGAGGACACGCTCGCCGACGCGGGCGAACGCGAACTCGTCGTCGGTGGTGACCGGCCGATCCGGATCTCTGCGGGGCATCGACTGCGACACCACGACGGGAAATGTTCGCGCCCGCACGGACACAACTACGAAATCACCGTCCGCATCACCGGCGAACTAACCGACGAGGGGTGGGTCGTCGACAAGGGCGAGGTCACGGACGTGGTCGACGAGTGGGACCACCGCTTCCTATTGGAGGCCGGCGACCCACTGGTTGAGGCCTTCGACGCCAGCGGCGACGGCGACGCCGTGGTCGTGCTTGACCACCCGCCGACAGCCGAAGTCATGGCCGCGATACTGGAACAGCGCCTCGCCGACCGCCTCCCGGAGACGGTGTCGGACGTGGCCGTCTCCGTCCGGGAGACCAGCGAACTCTGTACCCGCTGATGCCGGTCGCAAACGACGCGCCCGGGGCCGATATCGAGGGGACCGACGCCGACGCGGAGACGGGCGACCTCCCCATCAACGAACTGTTCCAGTCGCTTCAGGGCGAGGGCCGACTGGCGGGCGTCCCGAGCGTGTTTGTCCGGACCAGCGGCTGTAATCTGCGCTGTTGGTTCTGTGACTCCTATCACACCTCCTGGGAGCCGACCCACGACTGGTTCACCGTCGACGACGTGCTCGCCGCTATCGAGGAGTACGACGCCGACCACGTCGTCCTCACCGGTGGCGAACCGCTCATCCACGATTCGAGTGCGGACTTGCTAGAGCGGCTGGCCGACCGGGGCTACCACACGACGGTCGAGACCAACGGGACCGTCGTCCCCGACGCCCCTATCGACCTCGCCAGCGTCAGCCCGAAACTGGCCTCCAGTACGCCGACGGCCGACCGCGACCCCGACGGCGACGGCGAGTGGGCGGACCGCCACGAGGAGCGCCGGCTCGACGTGCCGACGCTGGCCGAACTCGTCGAAACCTACGACACGCAACTCAAGTTCGTCGTCACGGGCCGCGAGGACATGGCCGAAATCGAGTGCCTCGTCGAGCGACTCCGAGACGCTACGTCTGCCCGCGTGTGTGACGACGACGTGTTACTGATGCCGGAGGGCCAGACGCGTGACCAACTCGAAGCGACACGGGAGACCGTTGCGGACCTCGCGCTGGAGTACGGCTACCGGTACACACCGCGACTCCACGTCGACCTCTGGAACGACGAACCGGGAACGTAACTGCTTGCGACACCACGTACAACGATGACCGACGACACCCGCGCTGTCGTGCTCGCCTCCGGCGGCATGGACAGCGCCACGGCGGCCTACGAAGCACAGACCCGCGGCTACGACCACCTGTACCTGCTGCACACCAGCTACGGGCAGAACACCGAGGACCGGGAGTACGACTGCGCCAGCGCGCTGGCCGACCACGTCGACGCGGCGGACTTCCTCCACGTCGAGACCGGCCACCTCACGCAAATCGGCGCGTCGTCGCTGACCGACGACTCGATGGACGTGGCGGACGCCGACACCGACAGCGACGAGATTCCGACCTCGTACGTTCCGTTCCGGAACGCCAACCTGCTATCGATGGCGGTCTCCTACGCCGAGGCCAACGACTGCGGGGCCGTCTTCATCGGCGCACACAGCGAGGATTTCTCGGGGTATCCGGACTGCCGGCCCGCCTTCTTCGACGCCTTTCAGGGCGTCATCGACGCCGGCACGAAACCCGACACCGACATCGACCTCGCCGCGCCCTTCGTCGAGTGGTCCAAGACCGACATCGCCGAGCGCGGCGTCGAACTCGGCGTTCCCTACGAGGACACCTGGAGTTGCTACCGGGACGACGAACCGGCCTGCGGGACGTGCGACGCCTGCGCCTTCCGGCTGGAAGCCTTCCAGCGTATCGGCGAACGGGACCCCATCGAGTACGCCGAACGACCGACGCACGCGGAGTGAGGCTACAGGCGAAGCTGCCGGGTTGTCGGCTTCATCCACACCCCTGAAGGGGTGGGCTTTCGCCTTGCTCCCGCTGTAAACGGACCGCAGACGGTCGTCTCCCGTTCCCGGCGGGCTAGTCGTCGGCTTCGTCCCGAACCAGCCCTTCGAGGATGTACTCCGCTGAGGCTCGCGTCGTCGCCAGCGGTACGTCGTGGACGTCACAGATACGCAGGAGCGCCGAGATGTCCGGCTCGTGGGGCTGTGCCGTCAGCGGGTCCCGGAGGAAGACGATGCCGTCCATCCGGCCCTCGGCGACCTCAGCGCCGATCTGCGTGTCGCCCCCCATCGGTCCGCTCTCCTTTCGCTCGACTGTGAGGTCGGTCTCGGCCATGATGCGCTTGCTCGTCGTGCCGGTCCCGACGAGGTCGAACTCCGCGAGTGTCGATTCATAGCTCTGAGCCAGGTCGATCATCTCGGGCTTCTCGTCGTCGTGTGCGATGAGTGCCACGCGGGTCATATCTGGGGCTCTCGGGCCATCGTCTTATGTCATTTGGACATAGCACCGACTCAACTGTCGACGGAAATCTCTCCGTCAGCGGTAATCGTCACGTCGTGTCCTTCGACGGCGAACGTCAGCGCCTCCGTCGTCCTCTCTGTGACGACCGCACGGAGTGACCCGATGTCGACGTACGTATCCAGCCCGTCAATATCGTCCGCATCTAGATCTGTCGCTTCGATCACCGCATCGGCAATAACATCACCTGCGGGTTCGGGGCTGACCCAGTCGTCGGACCCCTCCGTGGCCCGGTTCCGCAGCATATACACGGTCCCCTCGTTCGAGCTCATACTCCAGTGTACGCTCCCTTCTCTTATAACAGCGGACGAGCTATTTCACTGTCTGAAATAACCGGTGGGCCGATGACGCATCAGACGGCCCGTATCCGCACACTGTCAGCCCAGACAACACAGAACGCAGCTATTCGGCAATATATCGCCCCCAGACCGGCTGCTCACAGAGGGCCGGCGTTCCACCATCTTCGCTTTCCACCAACCGGAAGCCGTCCGTGGGTTACTCGGGCGGTGAGCCGACAAGCGGCCGTTCAGGGGCCGCCAACGTGTTCTGCACCAGCGTTCGCGTCCCGCGACGGAGCCGCTCCGAGGCGGCCTGACTGGAGATCCCCAACTCCGCGGCGAGGTCCGAGAGGGACGATTCTCGCGGGACGGTGAAGTAGCCACGATTGAGCGCGAGCAACAGCACTTCTTGCTGTGGATCCGTCACGCCGAACTGGGGAGAGGCTTCCGTGTCGTCGGTGATGGTCTGAATGTCGATGTTGATATCACTGGACACGAGCACGTCACGGAACGACAGCACCGAACTCTTCTCGGGGAACCGGGCTCGAAACACCCAGTCGTCGCCGGTCTGTGCGGCACCGAGCAGGAACCCGTCCGCGTTCAACAACGCTTCTCCGATCGTATCGATTATCGTGTCAGTTGTATGCAGGGTGTACCAGTGACCATCTCCTTCTGCCGCTACGTGGGCATAGTCGGTGATACTCTCGTCCTGGGCCAGATTCGCTTCGATGGCGGGCCGCTCGACGGGGCCAATCCAGGCGACGGCACGGCAGTCGCCACTCTCGCAGTGAAGTCGCTGTATCCGTATCGCTGCTTTACTCAGCGTTTCAGCTGTTCGCTGCAAGAGGGGGGCATCGATGTGAAATTCTACTATCATGTCTCACTGTCACGCAGCAACGGTGATAAACCCCGGTCAGACAGTTGTCGTACCTGAAAACGGTGCTTGTGTAATTTCCGGGTACTGAAGGCTGACGGCAGTATGGACCGGGGTATAGTTGCTTCAAGCACCAATCGATAGCACTCAGGAAATCCACTTAAATTCACAGCATGGCCTACCATGTCTCAGGCTATGAGACGTGTTTCGGACCGCGATCACGCATCAGAGATTCTCACCCTGATACGACCCTTCGTACGTCCCCTCGTGAGCGGCGTCGGCGAGAACGAGCTGTGCGATCCGCGCGCCCTGTTCGAGTTGGATCGGGTGGTGGACCTCCAGTAACCCTTCGCCCCGCCCCTCGTAGCCGGCGTCCCAGACAGCCGTATCGAGCATACACGAATTACGGAGCAACGACGACCGCGGGAGGAGAAAGCCGATGTGTCCATCCGGAATGACGACCCGGTCGGCGTACTCGACGATGTAGCCGCCGCGGTCGAGCTGATAGATCCCGTCGCTGGGTTCGAGTTCCTGACGGTCGCCGACGGTCTTGCCGCCGCGTTCGATGCGTCCCGGCTCGCTCTGCTCGTAGATCGCACCGAGCGTGAGGTCGACGCCGTTCGGTTGTACCTGCGATTCTCTCAGGTCGCCGAGGGCATCGGCGACGAACCGCCCGCTTTTGAACATACGCGACTCTGTGCGAGTGTCGTGGAAAGACCTGCCGATCTGGCTGATCGCCCTCCGGTCGGTTGACTCGCTTCTGAGCGACGGACGGAGCGGGTTTTTATATGAAAAATACGACGGAATACGCGGGATTTATACCGCCGCGCCATCCATTGACGCACGTTATGGGACAGACGCTTACGGAAAAAATTCTCGACGACCATCTCGTCGAAGGGGAGCTAACACCCGGAGAAGAGATCGGTATCGAGATCGATCAGGTGCTGACACAGGACACGACCGGGACGCTCGTCTGGCTGCAGTTCGAAGCGCTGGGCCTCGAAGAGGTCCAGACGGAACTGGCCGCCCAGTACTGTGACCACCAGACCTACCAGTTCGACTTCAAGAACACCGACGACCACCGCTTCCTCCGCTCTGCGGCAGGCACGTTCGGGGCCCATTTCTCACGCCCCGGTAACGGTATCTGTCACAACGTCCACAAGGAGAACTTCGCGGCACCCGGCAAGACGATGCTCGGGTCCGACTCCCATACGCCGACCCCCGGCGGTCTCGGCGAACTCGCCATTGGGTCCGGTGGGCTCGACGTCGCCGTCGCGATGGGTGGCGGCGCGTACTACATCGAGATGCCGGAAGTCGTCAACGTCCGCCTCGAAGGCGAACTGCCCGAATGGGCCACCGCCAAGGACGTCATCTTGGAGCTGCTCCGCCGGCTTTCGGTCAAGGGCGGCGTCGGCAAGGTGCTCGAATACACCGGCCCGGGCGTCGAGACGCTGACCGTCCCCGAGCGGACCACCATCACCAACATGGGGACCGAACTCGGTGCCACCTCCTCGATCTTCCCGACGGACGACCAGACCAAGGACTACCTCGAACGCCTCGGCCGCGAGGACGTCTTCGAGGACATCGGCCCCGATGAGGACGCCGAGTACGCCGACGAGATCGTCGTCGACCTCTCGGACCTCGAACCGCTCATCGCCGAGCCGTCGATGCCCGACAACGTCGTCCCCGTCAGCGAAGTCGAGGGCGTCGACGTCGAGCAGGTCATGATCGGCTCCTGTACGAACGGCGCTTACGAGGACATCCTCCCGGCCGCGAAGATGCTGGAAGGGCGCAACATCGACAAGAAGACCGAGATGATCGTCGCCCCCGGCTCCAAGCAGGCCTCCGAGATGCTGGCCCGCGAGGGCTGGACCGCGGAGATGATGGCCGCTGGCGTCAACTTCTCCGAGGCGACGTGTGGTGCCTGTATCGGCATCGGCCACGTCCCGGCCTCCGACTCCGTCTCGCTGCGGACCTTCAACCGCAACTTCGAGGGTCGTTCCGGGATCGAGGACGACAACGTCTACCTCTGTTCGCCGGAAGTCGCCACCGCGGCGGCCATCAAAGGCGAAATCGTCGACCCGCGGGACCTCGCCGACGAACTCGGCGACCTCGACGCCCCCGGTCTGGAGATGCCCGACCAGTACATCGGCAACTCCGAGTCGGACCTCATCGCGCCCGACCAGGCCGTCGACGACGAACTCATCAAGGGCCCGAACATCGGCGATGTGCCGCTGAAGGACCCGCTGGAGACCGAAGTCGGCGGTGAAGCCCTCCTGAAGATGGAGGACAACATCACGACGGACCACATCATCCCGGCCACGCAGGACATCCTGATGTACCGGTCGAACGTCCCGAAGCTCTCCGAGTTCACGCTCTCGCGCGTCGACGACACGTTCGCGGAGCGCGCACTCGAAGCCGACGGCGGCGTGCTCGTCGCTGGCGAGAACTACGGTCAGGGGTCCTCGCGCGAACACGCGGCCCTGTGCCCGATGTATCTGGGTATCGAGACCGTCCTCGCACAGAGCTTCGCCCGCATCCACAAGGCGAACCTGTTCAACTTCGGTATCGTCCCGCTCACCATCGACGAGGAGACCTACGAGAAGATCGAGGAAGGCGACGACATCGAGGTCGTCGACGACGCTGCCGAAGCCGTCCGCTCCGGCCAGGAAGAGTTCACCATCCGCGTGAACGACGACTGGGAAGCGACCGGCCAGCTCGACGCCTCCGAGCGCGAACGCGAGATCCTCGCCGCCGGTGGCAAGCTCTCGCACACGAAACAGCAGCACGACGAAGGCGGCGCTGCACCTGCAGACGACTAGAGAGACTCCGAACGTAGTGAGGAGTCTCTTGCGGGTCGAACGGCGCGTCGCGCCGTGAGACACGCGAGGTTTCGCAGAAACCTCGTATTGGGAGCGGGACCGCAGGTCCCGCGAGCAGAGCGATTCCGAGCGTCGCGCGGTCGCCTTGCGAACGCGGTTTTTTTGTGAGCAGTGAAGCCGGAATAGCGAAGACGCTCGGTTTGTGCGAACGGCGCTTCGCGCCGTGAGACAGTGGGTTGCCCCTCGACCGTGATTTTTCCGGCAGTGAAACCAGGCTTAGTACCACGGCTGTCTCAGGTCAACGGCGATATACGAAGTCTGCCTCGCGACAGTGCCAGACCCATCGTGCCCTTCTGTGACTGCTGTCGCTTCCCCGGCGTGTGCAGTCGGTTCTGACAGAACCTACATCTAGTACAACTCGGCAGCGATGGAAAAGTTCGGAAAGAGGGGTGGGGGTGGGGGTGGTGGCACCCAAAACGGGTGCAATTACACGTAGACTCGTCAGACTAAAGAACCTTCCGGCGTTCTAACTCTGTCTTGGCCCTATCGATGCATGAACTATCAGCACCTATCGACAAACAGTCAGATACCAGGGTATCTTCGGTCGGCGGTAACACATATGTAGGGCCACACCGAAGTACACATGTGACAACGGTCGCTCCTGACGGGCCGGAGACGCCGGATACGCCAGCGGTTCGGCGCGCCGTCCGCGCGGATCTCATCGAGATCCACCGCATCGAACAGGCGTCGTTTCCACAGCCGTGGCCGTTTTCGGCGCTGGAGAGCTACCTCGACGAAGCGGGATTTCTCGTCGCCGAGACCGGCAACGACGACGGCGACCCGCCTGCTGTCGCGGGCTACGTCATCGCGGATACAGTGCCGAACCACGGGACCCCGCTGGGCCACATCAAGGATCTCGCCGTTCGGCCGGCGTACCGTCGGCAGGGGGTTGCGAGCGCGCTGTTGCGGCGCGCGATGGAGGTCATCGGCGAGACGGGTGCCGGGTCGATAAAACTGGAAGTCCGAGCCGACAACGAGGGAGCGCGACGGCTCTACCGGCGCTTCGGGTTCGAACACCGGAAGACCATTCCGAACTACTACAGCAACGGCGAGGACGCGCTCGTGATGGTCCGGCTGCTGTAAGTGTGGTCTCTGGCCGTAGCAGCTACATCCCCGGGCCGCGCATCTCTCTGAGATCCCGACCGCATATACGGCTCCGTGTCCTCGGTTCGTACACCGATGGGATACGCCTGTCCAGTGTGTGACGACCCGCAAGCCGACGACGTGCATCTGGCGAACCACCTCGCGTTCACGGCGATGACCGGCGGCGACGACCACGAGGCGTGGCTCGACGAGCGCGTCCCCGACTGGGGCCAACTCGGAGAAGACGAACTGTCCACCGTGGTCGTCGAGTACGCCGAGGAGACGGAGTTCCCGCAGGTGTTCGAGGACACCGTCGACCGTAGCGGCGACGGGCACAGTCATGAACATGACCACGGCACAGGCCACGACCACGACGACCTCCCGCAGGGCGCGGACCAACACCGGGGGTCGAACGCGCTCAGCGACCACGACAGCGAGGTGCTAGCCGAGGCGCGAGACCTGACGCGGGAGATGTTGCGCGACAGCGACGACGAAACCGACGCGGACGCCGCTGACAGCGACGCGTCGGCGTTCGACGCTGACGACGACGCCGGCGAGTCCGGAGACGAAACCGAATAGTCCCGCCGGCGGCAAGGGGACGTATGGACACTGAGGGGCAGTTCGCGCCGGCATCGGCAGCCGAGGCCCGCGAGCGCTACGACGCGTTCGGGCCGACGGCGCAGGTCGTCGTCAAGGAAGTCGCGAAGGCGATGGGTCTCGACGCGGAGACCTACGAGGAGCGGGTCACCAGCGAGGTGGTCGAAACCGCCCGCGACGTGTTGTTCGCGGAATCGCTCGCGGTCCAGGTCG
This sequence comes from Haloarcula sp. CGMCC 1.6347, assembly GCF_037078395.1. Classification (NCBI taxonomy): domain Archaea; kingdom Methanobacteriati; phylum Methanobacteriota; class Halobacteria; order Halobacteriales; family Haloarculaceae; genus Haloarcula; species Haloarcula sp. CGMCC 1.6347. The sequence goes on along the minus strand of NZ_JAYMGX010000002.1, from coordinate 791,453 downwards.
GGTCGATGGCGGAGTTCGAGGAGTGGCGCGAAGACACCGACTGCGAGGTGACACTGGTCGGCGCGGAGAACGTCGACAACGTCGTCTGGCACGCCGCGCCCTTCGCAGAGCAAGCCGTCGCGGCGACGTTTCAGGACGAACGCCGGGCCGCCGTCGGGACGCTCCGTCGCCAGGCCTTCGGTCGCATCTACCGCGAGGTCGTCTGATGCGCCCGGTCACACGGAACACCCTGCTCGGCATCATCGCCGTCGTCATCCTGTTGCTGGCGCTGGGTGCGCTGCCGGGCCTCCTCAAGAGCGGGGACCCCTACTACACTGTCGCCACGCCCACCGACGGCGAGTATAGCGTCGACAACGGCACGGCGATCAACTGGAGCACCCAGTCCGAGCGACGCTTCCCGTACACGAGCGCGGCGCTGGCTGACGCATCCCCGTCGGCGACCGGGCAGTCAGAGCCGTACTGGCGCGGACCGCTGGGATTCAAGGGCGCGTTCACCCACTCGCCCTTCGACGAACGCGATGCGCTCCGCCAGCAGTACGACGGGGCCGTGACCGACGACGGCGTCGTCGTCAGGCACAACGGCACGTTTTACCACGTCGCGGTCCGACAGGACGTATGACCCGCGAACCGGCCCACGAGTGGCCAATCGTCGAGAGCGAACGCGAGTACGAGACCGGCTGGTACACCGGCGGCTACGACCGGGTTCGCCAGCCCGACGGCTCCGAGAAGGACTACTACTGGGCTGAACTGCCCGATGCAGCGGTCGTGGTCGCCACGACCGGCGACGAACTCGTCATGGTCGACCAGTACCGCCCGACCATCCGCGAGCAGTGTCTCGAACTCCCGGCCGGAATCGTCGAGGACGACGAGTCCTACACGGCCGCCGGCGCGCGCGAACTCCGCGAGGAGACCGGCTTCGAGGCCGCCGGCGTTTCACTTATCGAGGAGTTCTCGTGTTCGACCGGCGTGCTCCGCCATCGCCGAGGCATCGTCTTCGCCGAGGGGCTCGAACCCGTCGACCGGGAACTCGACGACAACGAGTTCCTCTCGGTGACGACGGTACCCATCGACGAGGCGCTGCAGGTCGCCCGGCGCGAACCGGCCAACGACGCAACCATCGAAGGTATCCTGCTGGCACAGGCTGACGGTTTGCTGTAGCCGGTGAAGGTTTAGGTATCGCCCGCTAGCGGCTGGATATGGACGGCGAAATCGACGCCGACGAGCTGCGGTCGAAACTCGAAGACGGGACGGTCCGAGTGGTCGACATCCGGTCCCCGGGTGCGTTCGAACGAGGTCACATCCCGGAGAGCGAGAATATCCCGTTCCCGTCGCTCGTCGATGAGGTCGAACGGTTCGAAGGCGACGACGAGGTCGTGACAGTGTGTCCGAAAGGAAAGTCAAGCGTGCAGGCCGCCCGGCTCATCGCGTCGTACGAAGGGTTCGATGGCGACGTGGTAAGCTTCGAACCCGGGCTGAACGGCTGGGACGGACCGCTGGAGCGCGAGAACGCTGGCGGAGAGACGATGTCGGACAGTACGACTGCCGACGGAGACACCGACGAAGGCCCTGCTGCACCGTTTTAGCCGCTGTTTGGAGTCGAAATGGTGGCTCAGGAAAAGTCCATCGTCACAAGGGGCTCAGCGGGGGTAACATTTCGTCATCGCCACCGTTGTTCCGTAGCAGGCCGGGGCTGAAAAGCAGTCCGTTCCTGGTGTGGTATCGATTGCGTGATTTATTTCTCGTTGCATAGCCTTGGATACTGTCCGAGCTAACGAAACAGGCCCCGACTGGCGTCGGCGTGGGGACCGACGTGTTCCCTCGGACAAGACTGAACTGATACCATCGATATCGGCTTGGACTGCAATAGTCGTGATTTAGCACCACACAATCCAAATTTTCAGGTGGATATTGTCATACGCTCTCTCAAGCACAATTGCAATTCTAATAATACACAGAAATTTTTAATCAAATGGGGTTCAAGCATGTGCAATGAGAGACGGATACGATCTCCCTTCAACTGCACCCGGGCAGTACATGCCACTCCGGACCGATGAACATCTCTCGAAGGCGTACTTCCCGGATAAACTGCCTCCGACACTGGAACTCTCGGATGCCGTTGTTGCGGAAGTCTCGAGAGCGATGTGGTCCCTCGGCAGACTAGAGGGACTCGGCAGTGAGATCGACAATCCCGGCGCTGTGTTCAGTTCGTTTGTCTACAAGGAGGCTGAGCAGTCGTCCCAGGTCGAAGGGACAGCCGTGACTGTGTCTGATCTCTACCGATACGATGTCGACGAACTCCAGATTAGAGAGACAGTCGAGAGTGCCCACGAAGCCGATGTCAGAGAGGCTCGAAACTACATCACCGCTCTCGACGATGCTATTTCGTTTCTCCAGACCGCGGGTATTGAACGACAGAGCATCACGACAGAACTCATCAAGTCGCTCCACGAGCAGTTACTGATCAAGGGAAGATCAGATGGCGACGAACCATTGCCTGGCGAGTTTCGACCGGGATATACTGCAATAGAAGAGGAAGGGCCGCACGGAATCGGGACGCAGATTCGGTTCGTTCCGCCGAAGCCAGATATGGTTCCGGGGCTGATGGACGATTTAGAGCGTTTCGTTCAGCAGGGCTCTGATTGGCCCGATCTAATCGATGTCGCAATCGCTCATTATCAGTTTGAAACGATCCATCCGTTCAAAGACGGTAACGGACGGGTGGGACGACTGCTCGTGGTCCTCATGCTCATCTCGAGTGGATTACTCCACTACCCAATGCTCTATCTCAGTTCGTATATCGAACGACACCGCACCGAGTATGCCGATCGGTTGCTCGCTGTGAGTGAAGAGGGCGCCTGGGACGAATGGCTCCAGTTCTTTCTCCGAGGCATCCGAGAGCAGGCAGAAGAGGCGTTCCTCCGAGCAAGGCTGCTCGTCGACAAGCGAAAAGAGTACAAGTCTCGATACTCGGACGCAGCGAAATCTGTCCATCACCTCTCACTCGCACTGTTCGAAGATCCGTATTTTACCGTCCGCGAAGCCAGTGAGCGGATTGGTGTCGTGTATCAGACTGCGAACAATGCTGTCGAAACACTCGAATCAGATGGCGTCGTGGAGGAGATAACCGGAAACAATCAAAACCGCGTCTTCAGAGCCGCCGACATCATGGATATCGTTGAACGGCCTGTGAACCAACTACCCGAATCCGACGAACTTGTCGATGTCGAGCAGGGGTGGAAGCTACCCGAGCGATAAGCGCATATATTACTAGAAACCGAGGCTCAGCGGGGGTAACATCTCGTCATCGCCACCGTCGAGCCGTACCTGCCCGTGTGGCAAAAGTGCATCCGCTGACGACGATGCGAACGGACAATCTGACAGCATGGCTGCCCGGTATGATCTCCCCGCGTCCTGCTATTCCCGAAACCGCTGGAACAAGAGTAGTCGCGCGGCCTGCCGAACTTGTCCCGAACCACCCGTTGGCTGCTCGGCGATAGCGGTACTGTCGACTATATAGCGAACATATAAAATACCTATACGACGACAGCTGACGGTTCGGTCGAGTACTCCGTGTCTGACACTGAGACGAGCCAGCCACAGATCGAGCAGGCGCTCGCCGTCGTTCAGCGGGAGATTGACTGTATCGAGGCTGAACTGTCGGCTTTCAGGCGCTTTCGGACCAGACTCGTGTCCATCGAACCGACGGGACAATCCGCAGGCACTGTCGACACCTCAGCCGGGGGGATGTCGGCGCTCAGTGCCCGGCAGCCGAAACCAGAGACGAGCCTGCGCGCCGTCCGGGAAGCCTACCGGGAGACGGTCATGGCCGTGCCACACTTCGAGGCCGAGTACGACGACTCGCTGGAGGCGAATATGTCGATGGAGTTCGGGCCGGAACTCGGCACGCAGATCGCCACGGGAACACGCTTGACCCCGAAACTGTACGAGGCACTGCTGACCGCGAGCGAGGGGGCACGCGACGAACGCGAGACGTTGCTCCCGGCGCTCGAACGCGAACGGGAGTCGTTACAGTCGGTACGAGCGACGCTCGACGACTGTGAACGCCGCGGGGCCGCACTGGGTGCGAACGCACGGCGAACGACCGACCCAGCCCGACTCGACACTATTGACGACCAGCTCGCCGAAATCGAAGCCGACTGTGAGACGGCAGCAGCGACCCGCCAGCGACAGCTACACAGCCGGTCGGCCGCTGCCATCTCGGGCATCGACGGGACCAGTCTCGTCCGGTATCTCTACGGCGACTGTTCGGCGACGTGTCCGGCGCTCGCCGACATCCTCGCGTGCCTCGATACGATCAGGCGGCACCGCCGTCACTGTCTGGTTTCGACACGTTGAGATCACAGGACGGCTGTCCGTCGTTCTCTGTATTGACGACCCGTCAGGACTGCGGTCGCGGTGCGGCCTTCTGGAGCGCGCTCTCGGCGATGTTGCCGCCGTAGTCGGCGGTCCGGGACAGGGAGTCGACGATGAGGCCCAGTACCTGTGCGCTCTGTGGGTCGAACTCGCGGATCTGCCCGTCGACTTCGCGAGCGGTTCCGTCGACGTCGGGGATCTGGCTCCGGGCCTCGTTTGCCAGTTCGACGGCCTCGTCGGAGTCCTCGGTCAACAGCGCGTCCATCGCGGTCTCGGGGACGGCGATAGCCTCGGCTTCCAGCTGATCGAGCAGTTCTGCGGTTTCCCCAGTTATTTCCCCGATTTCCTGGGAGAGGCTGGCGACCTTGGTCGCGTGGTCGGCGATACGCTCTAGCTGGCGGGCGCTGGACTGGAAATCGAACACGGTCTCGCGTGGGAAACCGATCTCGTCAGCTGTCGTCGGGTTTCGGAGGACGGTGCGAAACACACGCGAAACCATGTACCAGAGGCGGTCGACGTCGTCGTCGCGCTGGATCACGTCCGCCGCGAGGTCGTCGTCGTCCTCGATGAGCGCCTCGACAGCGTCGGAGAGCATCGTCAGCGAGACCAGCCGCATTCGTGTGATCGCGTTGTGGACCGACAGCTCCGAGGAGTCCAGCAGGTCCTGCAGGACGACCCGGTCGGTCGTCTCCTCGATCATCTCTAAACCGACCAGTCCCTGAGTCGCATCGCGGATGATGCGTCGCTGTTCGGCTGTTATCCGCGTCGCTTCGAGCTGGATGATGTCGAAGCCGCTGACGTACATCGTCATCACCGCCCGCGTGAGTTCGTGCCTGTTTTCGAGTCCTTCCACGTCGAGACTCCCCTCCACGCGGCCGTTGTTCCGCTGTGGAGCGAGCAACAGCAGGTCCCGCTCGGCGTGGAATTCGACGACGCTGCCCGCACTCACGTCGTTTTCTGTCGCCCACTCTTTGGGGAGGGAGACGGTGTATGTCGACCCGCCTGTCACCTGGACCTTGCGTGTCTCCATGTGGCTGGCACTCGTTCACGGGATGATATAAATCCACTCATATCTATATACTATATCCAAGCTCTAATATTTGGGGACATATTCTCCGGATAACCGTCGATTCGGCGACGAAATTCGCCGGTGTAGGTAGTTCAAACGGCTGAAAAAGCTATACTCGGCCACTCGCCCATATGCGGCGTATTCGGGGGGCTGAAGGCACAATGACGACGTGCTCGCTGATATATGCCTGCCCATTTGTGGCTGTTTAGCATACTATATCTATATAGTAATAACCCAATAGATATAGCAATCTTAGCAGGTTACTTATTAGCCGTCCTGCTTGACTCTGGTGATGGCGCACGACCCAGACGGGCTGTCAGAGTTCGTATCGCGGCGGAAATTCATCGCAACGACAGGTGCGACCGGTATCGCTGCGATCGCTGGCTGTTCCAGCGGTAGCGGCGACTCCGAGTCGGACGGGAGCTCCGGCGAGAGTGCGGACACCGAAGCGGTGTCGACGGAGATGGAAGCGACCGAAAGCACCGACGAGGGCGGTAGCTCCGGCGGTACCAGCGCACTCTCGTCCGGCGGCTCCTCGACGGTGTACCCCATCGCGAACACGGCAGCGTCCTACTGGAACGCGAACCGACCGGCCAGCGACACCGAGTACTGGCCCCACGAAGAGTACGACATCGACACGGACCAGAACCTCGCCGACTACTGGGCCGGCCTGTACGGGTTCGAAGCCGGCGGCGAGGAGGGGCCGCCGTTCCAGTACACTGTCGGCCTCTCACACTCCGGGACCGGAATCGAGAAGGTCATGAACGGGCAGAACGACCTCGGCAACTCCTCCGGAAACGTCGAGGACGAACTGCCCGACCGCGACTCCTACGAGCAGTTCGTCGACCACGTCGTCGGCGTGGACGGACAGCCGCTGGTCGTCTCCCAGGAGATCGCCGATGCCGGTGTCGAGCAGATCACCGGCGACCAGCTCAAGGGGCTCTACAAGGGCGAAATCACCAACTGGAGCGAACTCGGCGGTCCGGACCGTGAGATTCAGGTCCTCGCCCGCGTCAAAGGCTCCGGAACGCGAACTTCCTTCGTCTCCAACGTCTTCGGCAACTCCGAGGAAGACACCTCCGTTGCCAACCGCTACGGGCAGAATCAGCGCCTCGCACAGGCCATCGCACAGGCCGACAACGCCATCAGCTACCTCGCGCTGGCGTTCATTGACACCGACGGGCTGGCCCCCATCTCGCTGGAATGGGAGGGGACAACCTACAGCTATCAGGACGACCAGAACGGTCTCGACTCGAAGGCGTACCCGCTGTCGCGCGACCTCCACATGTACACCTGGGAAGGCACCTCGGAGAAAGAGGCCGCGGTCATCAACATGATCCTGTCCGACTTCGGTCAGGACACCTTCGTCGCACCGAACAACTACTTCAAGCTCGGCTCGCGCCGCCGCGAGGAAGAGCGCGCCAAGCTCCCCGACCAGGTGTGATCGACCGCAACTGAGAGTCGTCGGACGACTATCGACCGTGCCGGTCGATTTTCCATACTATGACAGAGGACATACCTACGACGGAGGGCGAGACGGTGTCGAGCGAGGACAGAGCTGACGGGTCGACGCTTGCTGTCGGCGCGGTCGCGACGACGCTGGTGGCGACGATTCTCGTCTTCCTGTTTCGGCCCGCTCTTGCGTTGCCCATGCTGCTGGCGTTCGTGTTCGTCACCGCGGTCGGCTGGGTTACCTATCAGGCCGAAGTCGCACGCCTGCTCACGCTGGTCGCGACGGTCCTTACGGTGCTGACCGTCGCGTTCATCACGTTCTTCCTGTTCGCGAGCGCGTTGCCGGCGTTTCTCGAACACGGGACCGGACTGCTACTGATTCCGGAGCAGGGCGGGGAGGCCCGCTGGTTCTTCTGGCTCGAAACCGTCCTGCCGTCGGACTCGACGTACTGGAACCCGCTCAGCGGGGCGTACTCGCTGATACCGATGATCTGGGCGACGGTAGTCGTCACCGTCATCGCGGGCGCGGTGGCGGGGCCGCTCGGCCTGTTCGGCGCGCTGTTCATCGCCGAGGTCGCTAGCGACCGTCTGCGGGAGATCATCAAGCCCGGCGTCGAGATCCTGGCCGGCATCCCCTCTATCGTCTACGGGTTCATCGGCTTTCAGGTGCTGAACGGCTTCATCCAGACGAACTTCCTCGACGACGGGGCGAGCTTCCTCATCGCCGGTATCGTCGTTGGCGTGATGGCGCTGCCGACGGTCGTCTCCGTCGGCGAGGATGCCCTCTCCAGCGTCCCCCAGTCGATGGGTGACGGCTCCGTCGCCATGGGCGCGACCGAGTGGCAGACGATGAAGAGCATCTCCATCCCGGCGGCGTTCTCGGGTATCTCCGCGGCCGTCATTCTCGGACTGGGCCGGGCCATCGGCGAGACGATGGCCGTCGCCGCGATCATGGCCTCGGGGACGCAGTTCGCCGACCCGCTGTTCGACGTCTTCGACGCGAACGCGACGCTGACCAGCCTGATTGCGACCCAGTACGGGAGCGCATCCGAGAGCACTGTCGACGTGCTGTTCGTCGCCGGCGTCATGCTGTTCGTCATCGTCGCCGGGATGAGCATCGTCTCGCAGTACATCGAGCGACGTATGCAGCGGAAACTGAAGGGGCAACAATGAGTGACGCCTACGCGACCACCGACCGACTCGTCAGTGCGGACTCGAACAGCTACGACCGGGGGCTCGATGCGGCAATCGCACTCAGCGTTATCGGCTTCACGCTCGGGCTCGTCACGCTCGTGAACCTGGTTCCGCCCGGTGCCAGCGGCAGCAGCCTCACCACGGCGCTCGGGACACTGCTTGCTGTCGTCGTCGGGGCCGTCGGAATCACCGGCCTCGCCTCCTACGCCAACGTCGTCCCGGTCACCTCACAGCGGGTGCGCGGCATCGGGCTGGGCCTCGTCGTCTCGGTGGTCGCGCTGACTGTCCTCGCGGCGCTCCTTCCGGTGACGATGGCGACGCTACTCGGGGCCGTGTTACTGGTCGAGGCGCTGGCTATCACTGCCGCTGGCGTCACCTCCCGACTCGAACTCGTGGACACGGAACCGAACATGAGCGCCGGGCTGCTCTCCGGCGTGGCCTTCGGCGCAATCGGCCTCGCTATGGGCGCGGCTGTCGGGGGTGCCCTCGTCGGGTTCGGCTCGCTCCCGTGGCTCATCGGGGCCGCCGTCGCCGGCGTCGGCCTGTTCCTGCTTGCGATTCTCCCCCGCGAGGACCTCGGTTCGACGCTCCCGACGGCGCTCGTCGTCGGCGCGCTCGGGCTGACAATCGTGACCGGCACCATCGGCGTCGGCTGGCAGTGGAACCCCCAGACGCTCTCCGGTGGCTTCACCGGCGGCGCGGTCATCCCGGTGTTCCTCCTCGTCGGGACGCTCCTGTCAGCCTGGTCGGCCGCCAAGTGTCGGGCCGGGTTCGGCGCTCGGGGCCGCGAGTACGGAGCCTTCCTCGTCATCAACCTCAACGCCTTCCTGATGGTGGCCGTGATGGCGACAATCGTCGTGTTCGTGACGCTCAAGGGCGTCGGCTACGCTGTCCGCGGACTTTCGGTCGGTGCGCTGACCGCGCTGGTCTTCCTGACGCCAGCCCTCCTCGCCGCCGTCCAGTTCGCTCGCACACCCGCGGGCACAAACGACTGGAACGACGGCGCTCGACAACTGTTTCGGGTCCTCCCGCTGGCGGCGGTCGGTGCGCTCGCCGCAACGTTCGTGAGTGTGCTCGTCACCGGGTCCCCGCTGCGCTACTCCTACGCCTACACTGTCCAGGTCAACCGACAGGGGCAGGCACTCGATACGGCACTCGCAGTGACCCCCGACACGACGGTCGGGCCGCTACTGCTGCTCGCACCAGCGGTGCTGCTCGCAGTCACCTTCTTCCGCTCGTTCGGCTCGCTCCGAAACGTCGGGACGCAGTCCGAGCGGACCGGGTCGATCCGACAGGCCGTCCCGACCGCAGCTCTCGTGCTGGTCGTCCTCATCGGCTTCTTCCTGATTCTCGGCCCGGCTCCGTTCGGTCTGCCTCTCGGTGAGACGCTCGGATTCGCCGCCGTCGTCGCCGGAGCAGTCGCCGCGGGCGGCCTCGCCGTCACCCCCCTCGTCGGCGTGCTCACCAGCGACGGGCCGACGCTGGCCGACAGCGCACAGCGCGAGGCTCCCCTGTTCACGCTGGGGGTGTTCGGCGGACTCGGGCTGTTGCTGGCCGCGCTGTTGCTCCAGCCCGTCGCCGGCATCAATCCGCGGGTCGGCCCGGTGAACCTCGTGCCCGTGGTCGCGTTCGGGGCCGCCGTCGCCTCGCTCGCACTGGCGACACTCACGACTGTCGCAAAGCGGTCCAGCGAGGAGACGATCACCCGCCGGTTGCTGACCGAGGAGACGCGCCTCGGCCTCGTCGGCGCGGCCGGCTTCACCGCCCTGGTCGGCCTGCACGTCGCCGCGACCGGCGTCTCGTTCACCGTGCTCGGCGTCGCTGTCTCGAACGAGGGGAGCTTCTCGTGGCCGATGGTGATGCAGGCCTACATCCCGCTTGGGGCCGAACCCGGCGGGATCATGCCCGCAATCGTCGGCACGGTGTGGCTGGTCGTCGGGGCGACGCTGTTCGCCGTCCCGCTGGGGGTCGGTGCGGCGGTGTTCCTCACCGAGTACGCCGAGCAGGGCCGGTTCACCGCGGTCGTCGAAATCGCGACGAACGCGCTCTGGAGCACGCCGAGTATCGTCTTCGGCCTGTTCGGGGCGGCGTTCCTGATTCCGCGGCTGGGCGGCGACGAGTCGCTGCTGGCCGGAATGCTGGTGCTTGGTTTCATGCTCCTGCCGCTTGTGCTCATCACCTCGCGGGAATCGATCAAGGCCGTTCCCGACGAGTACCGGGACGCCAGCGCGGCCCTGGGTGTGACCCAGTGGGAGACGATCAAGAGCGTCGTCCTGCCGGCGGCGATGCCGGGCGTCATCACCGGCGTCATCCTCGGCGTCGGCCGTATCGCCGGTGAGACTGCCCCGCTCATTCTGGTGCTGGGGTCGACGCTGAACGCGACAGAAAGCGTCGACGTCATCGACGGCTTCCGCTTCGTCTCGGGGCCGCCGTTCATCGCCAACGACGCCCTGCTGACGGCCTCGGCGTCACTGCCGACGCAGGTGTGGGCCGTCATCGCGGCCGGAGTGTCGGGGTCGCCGCAGATGGGATGGGCGACCGCGTTCATCCTGCTGATGGTCGTCCTGACGTTCTACGCGGTCGGTATCACGGCGCGGACGTACTTCCGGAGGAAACTCAACTATGAGTGATAGCATCAACACGGAGCCGAGCACGGACACGCAAACGAACGGCGAGCAGACGGTCACAGCCGCCTCGCCGAGCACCGAAACGACGGCCGGTGAGAGCGAGGAGCAGGTCCGCGAGGAGTGGCGGCAGTACGAGTTCGACGGCGATACGAAGCTCTCGGTCGAGAACCTCGACGTCTGGTACGGCGACGACCACGCGCTGAAAGACGTCTCGATGGAGATTCCGGAAAACAGCGTCACGGCGCTCATCGGCCCGTCGGGCTGTGGCAAATCGACGTACCTGCGGTGTCTGAACCGCATGAACGACCGTATCAAGGCCGCTCGAATCGACGGCTCGGTTGAGCTGGACGGTACTGAGATTTACGACCCCAACGCCAACCTCGTCGAGCTTCGCAAACGCATCGGGATGGTGTTCCAGTCGCCGAACCCGTTCCCCAAGTCCATCCGGGAGAACATCTCCTACGGTCCCCGCAAGCACGGCGACATCAACAAGGGCCTGCTCGCGCGCCTGTTCGGCCGCGATGACACGGAACAGGAGGGCGAACTCGTCGAACGCTCGCTGAAACAGGCCGCGCTGTGGGACGAGGTCAGCGACCGCCTCGACGACAACGCGCTGGGCCTCTCAGGCGGCCAGCAACAGCGGCTCTGTATCGCCCGCTGTCTGGCCGTCGACCCCGAGGTCATCCTGATGGACGAGCCGGCGTCGGCGCTCGACCCGATCGCCACGTCGAAGATCGAGGACCTCGTCGAGGAACTGTCGAAGGACTACACCGTCGTCATCGTCACTCACAATATGCAGCAGGCCGCTCGCATCTCTGACCAGACCGCCGTGTTCCTCACCGGCGGCGAACTCGTGGAGTACGACGACACGGACAAGATCTTCGAGAACCCCGAGAGCCAGCGCGTCGAGGACTACATCACCGGCAAGTTCGGGTGACCCATGTCACGAGAGTCGTACCAGCAAGCACTGGACGAACTCCGGGCTGCCGTCGTCGACATGGGGACACTCGTCGTCGAGCGACTCGAAGCGGCCCTCACTGCGCTTCGGTCCGTCGACGAGGACCTGGCACAGTCGGTCATCGACGGCGACGACGAAATAAACGACCTGTATCTGGCACTCGAAGCCGACTGCATCGACCTCTTCGCCCTCCAGCAGCCGGTCGCGACCGACCTCCGATTCGTGGCCGCCTCGTTCAAGATTATCACCGACCTCGAACGCGTCGCGGACCTCGCCACGAACCTCGCGGCCTACGCGCAGTCCGCCGACCGTCGTCTCGCCCCGGAAGTCGACGTCGACACAATCGGCCGCGAGGCCACCGAGATGGTCGAGCGCAGTATCGACGCGTACAGACGTGAAGACATTGACGAATGCCGCGCCGTCGCGGCTGACGACGACGAACTCGACGCGCTCTGTCAGCGGGCCAGCGAGACCGTTGCCCGGGACCTCATCGAGCGGGAGGCCGACGGCGACGACGGCTGGGCCGTCGAGCAACTCCTCGACGACGTTTCGGCGCTGTTGCTTACGGTGCGGGACCTCGAACGCGTGGGCGACCACGCCGTCAACATCGCGGCACGCACGCTGTACATGGTCGAAACCGACTCGGAACTCATCTACTAAGCATGGACACCCGAAAGATACAGACCGTCGGCGGCGGCACGTACACCGTTTCGCTGCCGAAAGAGTGGGCCGAATCGGAGAACTGTACGGCCGGGACGACGGTGAACCTCCACACGCACATCGACGGCCTGCTAGTGATCCAGACCCCCGAGTCCCAGACGACGGCGCGGAACCGCGTCGAACTCGAAGCCGGGACCGACGACCCGGCCGAGATAGAACAGTTACTTCGGGCAGCCTACGCCGCCGGCGTCGAATCAGTCGTCCTCGAAGTCCCTGATGGCTACACTGACGAACAACTCCGGGCTATCGAACGCGTCACTCGGAACCTGACCGGCGTGACCGTCGCCGAGGAAACCGAGACACAAGTCACGGTCCAGACGTTGCTCGACGCCGGCGAGGTGTCGGTCAGGCAGTCGGTCCGCCAGCTCCAGTTCGTCGCCCTGTCGATGCACCGGGATGCGATGGCCGCGCTCACGACCGGGACGACCAGCGACCGGTGGGCCGACCGAGACGAGCAGGCCGACCGGCTGTACGCCATGATCGACCGCTACTTCGAGCGGGGACTGGCACGGCTCGACGAGATCGACGCGCTCGGGCTGACCCGTCCCGAACTGTTCAGCCTCTGGGCGACCGCGAACGAGCTCGAACGCGTTGCCGACCACGCCGAGCGAATCGGGACCGTCGCCGACCAGCTCGACGGCCAGCCAGGGCGGACCATCGTCACAGCCCTCGAAGGTATCGCTCAGGAAGTCCGAACCGTCGTCGAAGACGCCGTCCGCGTCATCATCGGTGACGCCTGCGTCGCTACCGCTCGACAGACGCTGGCCACGCGCCGGGCCGTCCGCCAGCGGATAACCGACCTCGACCGACAGCTGTTCGAAGCCGGCGACGCCGACTACCGGCTCACGCGTGCCCTCGATAGCCTCTCCAGAACAGCGGAACACGGCGGCAACATCGCCGAGTTCGGCCTTCGGATGGCCGTCCGCGACGGCGCGCTCACGGCTGACAACGCCGGCACTGACGAGGCGAACGCGCCGAGTTCGACAGCCGAAACGGAGTCCTGACGAACGCACAGCACACAAGGGCCATCGGTTCCGAAATCCGCTATGGTCGACTGGGACGTGTACCTCGTCACGCAGGCGTCGCTCTCGGCGGGCCGGACAACCGCCGACATCGTCGCGGACGCGATCGACGGCGGCGTCGGCGTCGTTCAGCTCCGCGAGAAGGACCGGACCGCGCGCGAACGCTACGAACTCGGTCGGGAACTGCGAGCGCTGACCCGCGAGGCCGGCGTCACGTTCGTCGTCAACGACCGCGTGGACATCGCACAGGCCCTCGACGCCGACGGGGTCCACCTCGGCGACGACGACCTTCCCGTTCCCGTTGCGCGGGAGCTTCTGGGTGACGACGCGCTCATCGGCCGCTCCGTCTCGACTGTCGCAGACGCCGAAGCGGCCGCGGCCGCCGGCGCGGACTACCTCGGCGTCGGCGCGGTGTTTGCCACCGGATCGAAAGACGACATCGACGACGACGAGTACGCCATCGGCACCGACCGCGTCGCCGCTATCGCCGAGGCAGTGGACATTCCCTTCGTCGGTATCGGCGGCGTCACGGTCGAGAACGCCACCGAGGTCGTCGAAGCCGGGGCCGACGGCGTAGCTGTTATCACCGAGATTACGCAGGCCGACGACCCGGCGGCGGCCGCTGAAGCACTGAAACACGCGGTCGAACGCGGTCAGTAGCACCGGCGTTCGTCGGCGACCGTGCGCACACTCCTGAAGTAGCCCAGCCAAAGGGGAACGATGCCACTCCCACACAGTACAGCGGTCAGCCAACGATGAACTCGGGTGCAACGATGGACGCAACGACGAGACTGAGGAACACGAGAATCGCGACGGACCGGAGGATACCGGCCGCTTGGTGTCGGCTCTTCGGAAGCGCTTCCGCAGTGCCGGCTAATCCGGTCCCGATTACCATGGTGAGCAACCAAGCAGCCGGGGTGCCATCGACGACCCAGCCGTAGAGATACAGGCCGGCGAAGATGAGTGCCCCGGCGGCGTGGACGAGTGTAATCGGGCGTCCGGACGGCTCACTAAAGAGCGTCTCGCTGATACTGGAGGGCATCGCCGACGTGTTCTCATCGAGAAATAATAAACAGCACTGGTACTTGCCCAATAGCGCCGACCCGGTCCCGACAGCGAACGGCTCTGGTAGGTCCGGCCCCTGCGGTTACGCCGACCGCTGCAGTTTCTCGCGCAACTCTCCCTCGACGACGTGGTATTTGAACGCCGGCGACCCGTCGACGAAGACGTAGGGGACGCGCTCGCCGTACTCCTCGCGGAGGTCGGGGTCCTCGTCGACGTCGATGAGGTCCAGTTCGATGGCGACCCCCTCGTCGTCGGCGACCCGCTCGATTGTCTCGATGGCCTCTTCACAGAGATGGCAGTCCTCCCGCGTGTAGACGGTGACCGACACGTCGCTCATTACTGGAAACACGGGGGCGACGGCATAAGACTCTCACTCTCCCACCGGCGATGGGTTTCAGTGTCTCGCGCCCGTAACTCCGTCAATGACTGGCTGGACTATCGAAGACATGCCCCCGCTGAGAGGCCGAACTGTGGTCGTGACTGGCGCGAACAGCGGGCTGGGTCTCGAAGGCTCGAAAGCGTTCGCTCGCAGGGGTGCAACAGTGGTGATGGCCTGCCGGAGCGTCGAGCGCGGAGAATCAGCCGCCGCGGAGATTCGCGAGGCCGTTCCGAACGCGACGCTCGACATCCGGGAGTGTGATCTGGCCGACCTGTCGAACGTCGCGTCGTTCGCCGACAGCCTCCGGGACGACTACGACGCTATCGACATCCTCTGTAACAACGCCGGCGTCATGGCGATTCCCCGGAGCGAGACGGCCGACGGCTTCGAGACGCAGTTCGGCGTCAACCACCTGGGCCATTTCGCCCTGACCGGACACCTGCTCGACCTGCTCCGGGCCGCCGACGGCGAATCCCGGATCGTCACGCAGTCGAGCGGCGCACACGAGATGGGAGAAATCGACTTCGACGACCTCCAGCGCGACCGCTCCTACGGGAAGTGGTCGGCCTACGGCCAGAGCAAACTCGCAAACCTCCTCTTCGCCTACGAACTCCAGCGTCGTCTGGGAAACCACGGCTGGGACGACGTGCTAAGCGTCGCCTGCCACCCCGGCTACGCCGACACCGACCTCCAGTTCCGCGGGCCGAGGGAGATGGGCTCGACGCTGCGAACTGCGGCCATGGGCATCGCCAACGCCGTCTTCGCGCAATCCGCCGAACAGGGCGCGCTCCCGATGCTGTACGCCGCCACCGCCGATGACGTCATCGGCGGCGAGTACGTCGGACCCGGCGGGCTGTTCGATATGCGTGGCTCGCCCGAGTTCCAGCAGTCGAACGAGGCCTCGCGTGACGAGGAGACCGCCGAGCGGCTCTGGGCGGTCTCGACCGACCTCACTGGCGTCGAGTACGACTTCGAAAGCACCTGAGAACGGCCAACGGTACTGCCGTGGCGTGAGTGGAGACTGCAATCCCCACTTTTTCACCGCCGGAACGTGAACCCTGCCGGCACATGCAACCAGTCGAAATCGCGTTCAGGCTGCTTGCAGGAATCGCCCTGATCCTCGCAAACGGCTTCTTCGTCGCCATCGAGTTCGCGCTGACGCGGGCCAGACAGTACACCGAATCGGAGTTCGACGAGCCCGGCCTCCGGCGCGCCTGGGAGATGACCGACGACCTCGAGATCTACCTGACGAGCTGTCAGGTCGGTATCACCGCCTCCAGCATCGCCGTCGGTATCGTCGCCGAACCGGCGCTCGCGGCCATCTTCGAGCCGTACTTCCAGTCCTCCGCGCTGGCCGGGGTCGGGGCCGGCGCGGCCATCGCCTTCCTCATCATCAACCTCGTCCACCTGACCCACGGCGAGCAGACGCCGACGTACCTCGGCGTCGAGCGCGCGAAGTTCGTCTGTCGGTACGGCGCGACGCCGCTGTACTACTTCGCGTGGGTCATCTCGCCGATTATCAAGGTCGGCGACGGGGTCGCAAAGTGGACGCTGGGGCTGTTCGGCGTAGAGATGTCCGGCGCGTGGCTCGAAGCTGAAGTCGAGAGCATCGAGTCCCGCGCGGAACTGCGCAACGAACTCGGCTCTGTTCTGGACCGCGGCGACGTGCCCGACGAGCGCCGTGAAGAGGTCCTCTCCGCGTTCCGCGTCGGCGACCGCGAAGTCAGCGAGGTGATGGTCCCGCGGGACGACATCGTTGCGCTGTCGCCCACCGACGACGACGCGACCAACGCCGAGCGGATCGCCGAGACGCCACACACCCGCTACCCGCTCGTCGGCGAGACGCTCGAAGAGTTCCTCGGTATCGTTTACATTCCCGCCCTCGTCGACGAGCGTGAGGAGCAGGACGGGTCGGGCGGTCTGCTGGACGGTATCGACCTCGAAGCCGTCGCCTCGCCGCCGATGACGATGTCGCCGGACACGACCGTCAGCGACGCCATCGACCAGTTCCAGGCCGAGCATCAGGAACTCGCGTTCGTCCTTGAGGACGGCGAAGTCATCGGGCTGGTGACGGTCACGGACCTGCTCGAAGAGGTCGTCGGCGACATTCAGGACCCGATGGATGCCGAGGCCGGCGTCGCCTGACGCTGAAAGCATTTACCGCTCGGCCGGAAACCGGCGACTATGCCCTCCCGCCGGACCGTTCTTGGAGCCATCGCCTGTACACTCGTGACCGGCTGTTCCGGGCTCAGCGACGATCCCTCGACAGAAGAAGCCACGGCGACAGCGACGCCAGGCCCGGTAGTGCTGTCACCGGTCGACGCCGCAGCAGTGCCCGAAACGGCGACTGTCGGCGTCCTTCCCGAGACGTTCGGGGAACTCGAAGCGGCTACCCGCGATACGTCGGCAGACGTGACCGAACACAGGTGGGCGCATGTGCTTCGCGACTTCGACTGCTTCGCGTTCGAGGGCACGACGTACGCGGTCGTCGAGCGGACCAGCGGGTCCGGCGGCTACATCAACAAGTACAGCGTGAGCGAAGTCGACGACCCCGGGAACGAGTCGACGGTGCGTGTGGCGGACCTCCCGGACAGCGACCGGCGCGCCGTCGTCGACGCGATAGAATCGGGAGAGCACCGCTACGACTCCGACGAAGGTGGCTTCGACCCGACTGACTCAGTGTACATCTACAACGAGTCGTACTACGTGTTCACCTTGGACGTCCACGGCGACAAGCCGGTCGTAGTCACATATACGCTCGAAGAGGCCGACGACGACCGGTGTGTGACGCTCGAACCGCTGTCGCTCGATGACGCCCAGGCCGAGACGCTCGATACGGCGCTCCAGTCCAACGGAGAGTCGACCGTCACTGGCAGTCTGGCTCGGACACTCGCCGAGTCGGGTGTGGGGTTCGTCCTTCGGGGCGGTTCCTGTTACGAACTGTCCGTCTCGGCTTCGGAAACGGCGTCCTGAGACGGCTACCGCGGCGGCGTGTAGAAGTTGACTGTCTCCAGCGGTCCGTCCCCGTCGTTTTCGATGCCGTGGCGTTCGCCGGCCTCGATGCGGACGAGGTCGCCGGCATCGACCCGCCGGGTGTCACTGTCGACGGTGACGACGCCGGTACCGCTGACCACGAACAACCACTGGTCGCTGTCCTCGTGATAGTTCTCCGGCCCGCCGACGGACTGTCCCGATTCGACGGTCATCTCCGCGGCCTGTGCCTCGTCGGTCTCCATGACGACCTCGAAGTAGCGGTCGAAACCGAGATGTGTCTGTTCCATGCGTGTACGTCCGGCTGTGCTACTGAGTCGCTTTCGGGGACAGCGGCCAGCAAGAACTCAATCCCCGCCCGCGAGACTCCCGACCCGGCCGGTGAGTCGGGCTGCGAGCCCTTCGAAGTGGGCGGTACTCCAGCCCGCGACGACGAGTGCGCCGACCGTATTGAACACGAGGTCGTTCACGATGTCGCTCGTGCCGTACTGGGCGAGGACCGCCTCGCCGCCGATCATCGATGCGATGCCGCCGCTGGTGAACTCCATGATCTCCCAGCCGACGCCCACCGCGAGGACGAACAGAACGACGAAGGTCGCGCGGAACTTCCTGTTGAAAGCAACCGCTCCGGAGTGGCGTTCGACTGCTCGTGCGACCGCGTATCCCACGCCGGCCACGAGCGATGCTGAGACGGCGTGGGCCAGACTGTCGTACCAGCCAAACGCTCCGTACAGTTCGAACGCGCCGGCCGCGTGCAGCGTCGACGCCACCGTGATCCACAGCACGATACCGGTGTCCATCGCGTAGCCGTACTCCCGGCGGAACAGCGCCGGCAGGAACGTTATCGCCAGCGGGCCGCCGCTGTTGACGAACAGCGTCACGTTGCCCCGAACGAGCGCGAATGCGGATATCACACCGAGGACAGCCTGTAGCGTCCGGACAGCGATGTGATGGTGCGTTCCGTTTCCAGGAAGGGACGCTTCCGACTGGTCAACTGCCGGGGGATCCGGGTTCGAGACGCGGAGTCGAGCGATGCGTGCTGACCGCTCGACGTACAGTTCGAACACGACGCCGGCGACGATACCGGCACCCGCTGCAGTGACGAGATCCCACATCAGTTCGGTCTGCCCGTCGAGAAACGTGGTTCCCAGTAGCGTGTCAGTCGCGTAGATGCCGACTGCCCAGACGCCCGCGACGGCCATTGTCACGATGACGACGAACACCGTCGCGAACCGCGGCGTCATCGTCAGTGAGGTACACGCATCGAGCACGACGGCCAGCAACAGCGCAACCCCGGCGACAACGAGGAACGGCGTGACCTGCGGGAAGCCGCCGAACGCCCGGACGAGTACCGGTACCGCGACCAGTCCGAGCAACTCCGCGGGCACCGTCGTTTCGAGGTCCCGCGTGGCGAACGGAACTGTGACCGCGATAGCCACGAGGAGTGCCGTGAGCACTGCCCAATCGAATTCGCCACCGGCCGCGAACCGTCCGACGCCACCCACGAGAATTCCCGTTACCGCCCACGCGCCGAGCGCGTCGAGCCGGTGGGGACCGATGAGAGACTGTAGCGAGCCCATCACTGACTATGGATACGACGCGAGTCGTAATCAAAGCATGGCGGTCTCCTGACACCCTTCTGGAACTCCCCGCCTTCGCGGTCGCCGTCACGCGACTGACCGACGGCTGTCTGACGAGGATATATTTCTCTGGCCGTCCAACTCCCCGTAATCAATGGACGAAGCGTTTCTGGACCTCGAATCGATTGAGGTCGAACTGGACGAGGAGTTGCTCGACGCGATTGACGACAAGGCGTTCGCCGACCACCGCGACAACCGGGACGCCGCAATCCGCGACCTGCTCGACGAGTGGCTGAAACAGCGAGCCACCGGAGACGCGGACGAGAGTGACTGAGCGGGGCCGAGGTCGGCTGTGTAACCGTCTACTCGATGGCGACGGTCGCGCCTAGCTCGGGCGCTGTCGCGTCGTAGCCGTCCTCGCGGAGCGTGGTCGCAAAGGCCTCACAGCGGTCGCCGTGGTTCACGAGTACCGGCGTGTCACGGTAGCTGTCGAGGAACTCAAACAACCCGTCGCGGTCGGCGTGTGCCGAGAAGTCGTACTGCTCGACGCGCGCGCTGACCGGCATAATCCGACCGTCTATCTCGGCGCTGCCGGTCTCTATGAGGTCCCGCCCCGGCGTCCCCTCGACCTGATACCCGGTCATGGTGATCTTGTTCATCGGATTCCCGCGGATTTCGGGGATGTACGTCATCGCCGGGCCGCCGGAGAGCATCCCACTGGTGGTGACGATGGCCGCCTTCTGGTCGGTGATGCGCTTTCGCTGGCCGTCCCTGCCTGTGACGAACCGCGCGTGGGACTTCGCCCGCTGGAGCGCGTCCGCGTCGCGGACGAACTCGGGGTACTGCCCAAGCATCTCGGTCACTTGTTTGCCCATCCCGTCCACGTAACAGGGGATGTCGTGCGCTTCGCAGATGAGCAGCATCTCCTGGGTTCGGCCGATGGCGAAAGCAGGCACGACGACGGTCCCGCCTTCCCAGAGCGTCGTTTCGACGCTCTCGACGAACCGCTCCTCGACTGTCTTCCTGGGTTCGTGGTCGACATCGGCGTAGGTGCTCTCACAGATAATCGCGTCCGCGTCGGGGCGTGCTGTCGTCCCCGAGACGAGGCGCTGGTCGTCGGTGTGGAAATCACCCGTGTACAGCAGTCGGGTGTCGCCATCGTCGACGAGGACGTGTGCGCTCCCCGGGATGTGGCCGGCGTTGTAGAACGTGACTTCGTAGCCGGCGGCCTCGAACGACTCGCGGTAGCCGTGGGTCTCTGACACCTGCGTGACCCGTCTGACGTTTGTCTCGGTGAACGGGCAGTTGACCGTCCCGCCGTGGAGTTTGAGCGTGTCCCGCGCGAGCGTCATCGCCAGTTCGTACGTCGGCGGCGTCCAGTGAATCGGCGGCCGCGCGTCGCCCGACACCAGCGCCGGGATGGTCCCGACGTGGTCCAGGTGGCCGTGCGAGACGACGACGGCGTCCGGAGACGGCGTTCGCACCGGAAACTGTGGCGGCGAGTCGGTCAACATCCCGAAATCCAGCAACAGCGACTCGTCGATGAGGACGGCACTCCGGCCGATCTCACCCGCCCCGCCGAGAAACTGCACATCCATTATGCGGACGGAAGCGTCGCGCCCGTTTCCGTTCGTCGGTTCTGACCGAACCGTGTTCTTAGCCACCGGACCGACGGAATATCTATGAACTAGAATATGACGATATCTGGACGTTTAGCCACTCTGAATTGTCAGGGGACTGTTTTCGGTTCCGGTATTGTGTGAAGATAACACGTCGACTGGGCAGTGTTATCACGCTAGCATAAACAATTATTATACTCGGGGCTCATTGTTCAGTTGTCATGGCGACACGCCAGCAACCCCCGACGACGTACCACACGTGCAGTTGCGGTGAGGAGTTCGACACGACGGAGGAACTCCTCGAACACGCACGAGAGGCACACGGGCTTAGCGTACACTGACTGGCGTCGCGCCGTTTTTCCATCCACGCAGAAACACCGACAGCGACAGGTCAGGACGTCTTGTCGATGTCCTGTCGCACGCTGAACCGCGCGTAGCCGCCGTGTGAGAGGTCAAGCGCACCCAGCCACCAGTTCCACCGCTCGGCGAGTTGATAGTCCTCGGGCGCGTCCGCGAGGTTGTCGACGACATCCCCCACCGTCAGCTCCGCCCCGAAGTCGGTCACGAACTGGTCCGATTCCGAGAGGTCCCGTGCCTGTCTGGCCACGACCGTGACGATATCGGGGTCGGCGTCGAAGGCGTCGCGGAGTTCCCGTTCGAGTTCCTTTCGGTCCACATTCGGGTGTACGACCCGCATCTGACTTGAATGTACGGTTGGGGACAACGCTGTATGTCGAGGTCGGCGACTGACTGTTCGGTGCGGAGCCCTGTCTCAGCGACGCTCTTGCTCTCGAACAACGCTACAAAAATCAGAAAGTAAGCCGTCACCGCTTCGATTCGAGGCTTCGTACGCTATCGCTTACTCGGCCTCGCCTTGCTTCACGGCTCCCGGTGGTCGCCGTTCCGCTACGAGGCCGATTCCTTCGCTACGCTGCTCGCGGACAAGGCCCGCTCGCTCAACCGAGATTCTCCCTGCGGTCGAATCTCGCGTCAGTCGTCCGCTTCGCCTTTCTCCGCGGCTCCCGTTGGTCGCCGCTTCGATTCGAGGCTTCGTGCGCTTGCGCTTACTCAGCCTCGCCTGTTCCACGGGTCGCCCTGCGGGCTCCCCGTTCCACTACGAAGCGAACTCCTTCGCTGCGCTTAGTCGTCCGCTTCGCCCTTCTCTATAGGCGCACCAACCAGATTGCCCCATTCGGTCCAGGAGCCGTCGTAGTTGATGGTGTCGTCGTAGCCCAGCAGTTCGTGCAGGGCGAACCAGGCGACGGAGGAGCGCTCACCGATGCGGCAGTAGGCGACCGTCGTGGAGTCGCCGTCGATGCCGTACTCGGCGTAGAGCGCTTCGAGTTCGTCGTAGTCCTTGAAGGTGCCGTCGTCGTTGGTGACGGCCGCCCAGGAGATGTTCTGGGCACCGGGTACGTGGCCGCCGCGCTGGGCGGTCTCCTGGAGTCCAGGGGGTGCGAGGATCTCGCCGGAGAACTCCTCGGGCGAGCGGACGTCGACGAGCGGCAGTTCACGCTCGATGGCGTTCTCGACGTCCTCTCGGTAGGCGCGGATGGACTCGCGCGGACCGGCGGCCTCGTAGTCGACTTCGGAGAACTCGGGCACTTCGTCGGTGAGTTCGTAGTCGTTCTCGACCCAGTACTCGCGGCCGCCGTCGAGGAGCTTCACGTCGTCGTGGCCGTAGTACTTGAACTGCCAGTATGTGTAGGCGGCGAACCAGTTGGAGTTGTCACCGTAGAGGACAACTGTCGAGTCCTCGCTGATGCCATGGGCACCGAGCAGGTCCTCGAAGTCGTCCTTGTCGAGGATGTCCCGCGTGGTCTGGTCCTGGAGGTCTGTCTCCCAGTTGAAGCCGATTGCGCCGGGTGCGTGGCTCTCGTCGTACAGTTCCGTGTCGACGTCCACCTCTACCAGTCGGTGGGCGGGGTCGTCGCTCTGGAACTCGTCCAGATGCTCGCTGACCCAGTCGGCCGAGACGAGCACGTCGTTAGCGTAGTCAGTCATAGTGCATCGAAGCGTAAGTCTACCAGACATATATTACCACGACTTTCGGCATGTTCGGCCACTCATCCACCCTGGCGGCATATATTACCCCTATTTGGAGGGGGCGAAAGACGGCGTTCCAGCGGTGGAGGGAATAAGGGCCATGGAGTACCATGTCCGGGACGGCTCGGTCTGTTCTCCCGCGAGAATGGGCAATATTTGCAACCACCTTCGACCGACTGCGATGGGAGTTTTCAAGCGGACAGAGCGGTAACGCCACGACAATGACTGATTTCGTCTCTGCGGAGTGGGTGGCGAGCCAGGACGAGGGTATCCGAATCGTCGACGTGCGCGACGCCTGGGAGTACGACGGCCTCGGCCACCTCCCGAATGCGGTGAGCGTGCCCTTCGATTCGTTCCGGGCAGACGAACACGGCGCGGAGTCCGACGCCGACGCTGGCGAAGGGATGCTCCCCGACAAAGGCGACTGGGCAGAGTTGCTCTCGGAGGCCGGCGTCTCCCCGGAGAGCGACATCGTCGCGTACGACGACCACCACGGCGTCTTCGCCGCGCGGTTCCTCGTCACGGCCGAACTATTCGGCCACGACCCCGACCGGCTCCATCTCCTCGACGGCGACTTCTCCAGTTGGCAACTGGAACGGGAAACGTCGAGCGAGTCGCCGGCCGTCGAGCCGACCGACTACGAGGTGACGCGTCCCGACTCGACGCCGCTGGTCGGCCCGGACGCGGTCGCTGACGCCGCGGACGACCCTGACGCGGTGCTGGTCGACACACGCGAGGACGGGGAGTACGACGAGGGCCACATCCCCGGTGCGGTCCTGCTGGACTGGCGGGACCTCGTCGACGACGAGACGCGGGGACTGCTTCCGAAAGACGAGGCACGATCCGTTCTCGAACGTGCGGGCATCGTCCCCGAGAAACGCGTCGTCCTCTACTGTAACACCGCCCGTCGCATCAGCCACACCTACGTCGTCTTGCGGCATCTCGGCTTCGAGCAGGTGGATTTCTACGAAGGGAGCCTGACCGAATGGGAGGCACAGGGGCGGCCGCTGGAGACAAACTGAGTCGGCGTCGCGACCGCTTACACAGTCCACACTACGTCAGTTGCTGCTGGTCTCCTTGCTGCTCGTTCGTCAACAGCGACGACAGTTCGACCAACAGCGCGATGACGACTGGCCCGGCGATAAAGCCGATGACGCCCAGCGTCAGCACGCCGCCGGTGAACCCGACGAAGTAGAGACTGGCCGGGAGGCCGGTCGTGTAGCGGGCGAGTTTCGGCCTGATGACTGCGTCGGGGAGGAAGCCGACGAAGACGAGGCCGAACACGGTCACCAGTATCGCGCCGGTGATGTTTCCGTTGATGAGGTCCGCGACAGCGATGGTAAGGACGACGACGCTGGGGCCGATGACGGGGACGAACTGCAGGATGCCGGCGACCACCGCCAGCGCGAACGCGCCCTGATAGCCCAGCAGCCAAAACACGACCCACGCCACGACGAAGGTCCCGAACGCCGTCGCCGCCTGGAGAACGTAAATCGCGTACAGCGTCCCCCGGAGTCGCTGATGGAGTCGGTTGACGACCTCGTGATACGACGCCGGCACCGTCCGATAGGCGGCCTTTTTCGGTGCCTGTGGCCGCCACAGCATCGCGTAGACGAGAATCGTAAACAGGACGGCTTTCAGCGCCAGGACGGGCGATTCTGCCGCGAGGTCGACTGCGAAATCCGTGAGTATCCGTCGCGCTGATAGCAACGTCGGCGCGATCTCGACCGGGTAGCTAAACCCGCCGACATCGATGGTCACCATCGGAGGGAGTTGCTGGAAGAACGAAAACAGGTCACGACGGCGGAGATACAGCACGGCCCCGAGCGGGACGACGATGAGTGTGCCGCTGACGAAGGCGATACCAGTCGTCACGGCCGCCGACACTCGCTTGTTGAGCCCGTGGCGCCCGAGCCACTTCGAGACGGGGAACAGGACGTATGCGACTGTGATTGCGAAGAATATCGTCGATAGCACTCGCGCGAGCAGGACTGTCGTCAGACAGCCGGTGAGAACGAGCAGGCCCGCGAGGACGTAGGTTCGTCGGCGTGTTACCACGCCCGTCCTTTTATATTGGTCGGTAAAAACGTTATCTGCACACACCAGTCGAGTAACAGGTCCGTCAGGACCGGGAGAACAGCGCCGCCAACTGCTCGCGGGAGAACAGCGTCGTCGGTCGGTCCATGTGGACGCCGATCTCGCCCTCGAAGGCCTTCATCCCGGCTTTCTGTATCGGCTCCGGCGCGGAGTAGCCGGCCCGAACCGCATGGCCCAGACGGATCTCCTGCCGGAGATCGTCGCGCCACGCTCGCTCGTACTCGCCCAGCGTCGCCGGGTCCCCGGGGTCGATTTCCCGGGCCGCGTGGTCGGCCGCGGTCATGCCGTAGCGGATGCCGCCGCCGGTGAAGGGCTTGGTCTGTGCCGCGGCGTCGCCGACGAGGAACGACCGCCGACCGGTGACCCGCTTCGGCGGGCCGATGGGAATGAGCCCCGAGCACCGGCGGTCGGTCTCGACGCCGTAGCCGTCGACGAACTCTTCGAAGCGGCCGCGGGCGTCATCCCCTGGCGGCACGGCCAGCCCGTACTCGACGCCGGCCTCGCCCCGCGGGATGCGCCAGGCGAAAAAGCGAGGCACAGTGAGGTGCACGTCGACGAAGTCGCCGTGGTCCACCTCGTCGCTGAACCCGAGCACGCCGTGGAGCAGTTCGTCGGGCTCCGGCAGGTCCAGTTCCCGCCGGACGCGGCTCTTCGGGCCGTCACAGCCGGCAACCATTTTCGCTCGGTGCGTCTCGACGCCGTCGTCGCCCCGGACCTCCACGGTGACGCCGTCGCGGTCCTCGGTGACGCCAACGACAGAATGCTCCTCGCGAACGTCCGCGCCTGCGTCGCGGGCCAACCCCGCGAGGTGCTTGTCCAGGCCGACGCGGTCGATGACGTTCGAGATGACCTCGTCCTTGTAGAATGGGTGGTCTTGGCTCCCGGGGCCGCCGGTGTGGAACCGCGCGCCGGAGATCTCGTTCTGGAACAGTTCGTCGCGGGCGTCCTCGGTGAAATCCCAGATATCTGTACTCACATGGCCCGAGCAGGCCAGCGGCTTGCCGATCTCCCCCTGTTCGAACACCACCACGTCGAGCCCCCGACTCGCCGCCTGGCGCGCGTACCGGGACCCAGCCGGACCCGCGCCGACCACCACAACATCGTGCATACACGTTCTCTCGGTGTCACGAACCAAATACCTTCTCGATTCAGACGGCTGTTGTACCCGTTTTCCGGACGACCGCCGGGTCAGCTATCCGTCTCAGGGACTCGCGAATGAGCCTGTTTCTCGGCTAACCGCCGAAACGGCCGTCGCGTCACCAGCCGAAGCAGGGCGTATTTGTCGGTGTAGCCCCTGTCACCGCCCATGGCAGAGTACCAGCCCGGCGTCTGCAACATCGGGGCGAACCAGCGCCGTGCCCGCCGACTGTCGGCCATTGCTTCGTTTGCAGTCGCCATCGGTATCGCCCTCGCCACCACCCTCGGCGCGATACCCGACCTGTCGCTGTGGGCGGCTATTCCCTTTGTTTTCGGCGGGTACGTCGGCGCGCTGCAGGATTACTTCCGGTTCTGCGTCGCCTTCGGGGCACTCGCCCGCTACGACCTCTCCGGGTCGGGCGGCTCCAGCGGGCGCGTTGACGCGAGCGAGGCTGTTCGCGCCGACCGGCGAAAGGCGGCGAAGATTCTCCTGCTCGCGACCGTTGCGACGGCCGTGACGAGTGGTCTCGGTGCCGTTTTGCTCCGACTGGCGTAGCTGCGGACGGACTCTGATGCCGGCCACTTGCTCGGCCGCCCCTCACACGACGGCTAGTCCGCTCGGGACCTGGTCGTACTCGGCTGGCCAGCCCACGCCGTCGGGACCCTCCCGAGTCCACGTCTCCCCGCGCTGCGACTGGAACAGGCCGTAGTTCGTCAACGCGAGGAAGCCGTCGTCCGGGTCGGCGGTGAGAATCGGCCGGGCCAGTCCCGCCGGCCCCGGTAGACCGTCCATCGACTGTCTCCACCGGTCACCACCCCATCGATACACGTAGCTCTCGCCGCTGGTGCTGTGGGCCGACCGAGGGCCGCTGGCCGCCGAGACGACGATGCAGTCCGGATCGTCAGGATGGACGGCTAGCCCCCACACGTACCGATGTTCTAATCCTTCCTGCGGGTGGGTCCATGTCTCGCCGCGGTCGGTCGACAGCGCGTAGCCGTCACCGGCGGCGGTGTACACCCGGTCCGGGGCGTCGGGGTGGGTCGCCAGCGTGTGGTTGTCCCGCCGCGCGCCGTCGGGGTGGTCGACCCACCTCTCGCCGCCGTCGGGACTGCGGACGAACGCGCCGGCCTCGATGGCGGCGTACACCTGCTCCGGGTCGTCCGGCGCGAGGGCGATCCACCGGACGTGGTGGGTGTCGGGCCGCGGCGGGAACGACCACCGCGAAGCCGAGTCCAGTTCCGTCAGCCCGGAGTTCTCAGTCCACGTCTCTCCACCGTCGGTCGACTGATAGACCGCGCTCGGCTCCGTCCCGGCCCACACCACGTCGGCGTCGTGTGGGCTGACTGTGACGCTCGTCACGCGGTCCCCGGCGTCAAGGGCCGACTCCCACGTCGCTCCGCCATCGGTCGTCCGCTGGAGGCCAGCAGCGGCGGTTCCCACGAAGGCACGCCCCAATTCGGCCGCTCCTGCAGCGACACACTCGATATTGTGGCCGAGGAGGCCGTCGTCCCAGCCGCTGTGGCCGTCGCCGACGAGGACGCGATCACCGAGCGCAGCGTAGGCGGTGTGCATGGCCGACTGTACGACGCCCGAGCCAAGAACACTGGCGGTGTCAGCGACTGACCGACCGCGTCAACGCGAAGACGTACAGCGCGGCGAAGCAGCCGCCGAGCTTAGTCGTCGGCGGCGACCGTTTCGGTCCCGATCCGGCGGTCGAGGAAGCCATCGAGCAGGCGGAACAGCCGCGTTTTCTGCTCGATGTCGGAAGAGGCGTGGCCCTCCTCGCCGAGTTCCCGATACTCGAAATCGCCGTCCGGTCCCTCGGTGTAGCCGGCGGCTTCGAGCGCGTCGCGGAACAGGCGGGCCTGCGAGACGGGGACCCGGCGGTCGTTGACGCCGTGGACGATGAACAGCGGGGCGTCGAGGTTATCGGCGTGGGTGACGGGCGACCGCTCCTCGTACAGGGCCGGGTTCTCCGCCGGGGTGCCCATGTTCTTCTCCATGAGCTCAGTCCGGTAGTGTGGCATCGTGTTCTCGTACTGGTCTTCGAGGTCCGTGAGGCCGATCCAGGCGACGCCGGCGTCGTACAGGTCAGGGTACTGGACCATTTGCCAGTACGCCGAGTAGCCGCCGTAGGAGCCGCCGAAGACGACGACGCGGTCCTCGTCTACCCACTCACGCGTCGCGAGGACGTGCTCGGCGGCCGAGGCCACGTCGCCCTGCTCGGCCCCGCCCCAGTCGTCGTACAGTTCGCGGATGAACTCGCGGCCGTGGCCGGTCGAGCCCCGGTAGTTCACCTGCAACACCGAGAAGCCCCGGTGGACGAGGAACTGCGTGTAGAGGTCGAAAGACTTGCTGTCCATCCCGCGCGGGCCGCCGTGGGGATTCACGATGAGCGGCGACGGCCGCTCGCCAGAATCGTAGAGGAGACAGCCGATCTCCAGCGTGTTGTAAGGGTCGTACTCGACTGCGGCCTGCCACGTCTCTGGGACGCCGTCGGACTCGATGGCGAAGTACTCGGCGTCGGCGAAGGCCTCGGGCGAGAACGGTCCGTACTCCGCCTCGACGAGAGTCGTCGTTTCGTCGGCGGTGAGGTCGTAGGCGAGCAGTTCGGGCCGGTTCGTCGGCGTTGTGTGGAGCGTCAGCAAGCGGTCCCCGGAAAGCACCGGGTCGCCGCCCATCATGCCGAAGGAGGCGACGCCCTCGGGCAGGTCGAGTTCGCGCTCCTCGCCGGATTCGATGCCGTACACGACGGGCACCTTCGTGGCCTCACGGGTCCGAACGGCCAAGAACCGCTCACCGTCGGGCAGGAACGCCTGTGGCTCCTCCTCGTACTCACCACCGAACCACGTTACCTCGTCCGTCTCCAGGTCGTAGACGCCGCTCCGGGACAGGTCGTCGCTGTTGTCCACGACCAGCAGGCGGTCGCCGTCGGGTCCCCAGTCGGCCGGGGCGGCCTCCGCGCCGGTGACACCGATTTCGAGGGGCTTCGGGTTTGCCCCGTCAGCGTCGCTCACGTACACGTCCATGTTGTCGAAGTCGTCGGTCTCGTTGGTCGTGTACGCCAGCTGCGAGCCGTCGGGTGAGAGGATGCCCGTGTGAACCGCGCGGTCGTAATCGGTCAGCTTCGCCGTCTCGCCGCTCGCGAGGTCGTGGCCGTAGAGGTTCATCTGGCCGTCGCGTGTCGACCCCAGAAGCAGCGTCTCGCCGTCCTCGCCCACGTCCTGTATCACCACCTGCCCGTCCATCTCGACGACTGCCTCGACCGACCCGTCGCGGTCGATGGCGTACACGTCGTTCTGTTCGTTGCCGTCGTCGTCGAGGTGGAAGAACACCCGCTCGCCATCGGCTCCCCACTCGACGTGCCAGCGGGCGTTCCGTGGCACCTCGCCGTCGCTCCACTGCTCGCAGGTCCCGCTCTCGACATCGAGGATGTGGAGTTCGTTGCGCCCGCTCACGTCGTAGTAGAAGGCCACTTCGTCGCCGTCGGGGGACGCCGTCGGATGGGCCAGCGTCGGGAGTCCGGCGAGTTCCTCCAGTACCGTTTCGGGGTCCGTTTCACCGCTTTCAGGGTCGGACATACGACGTGTGCTAACTCCGGATAGATTGTAGTTGTTCTGCCGACACGAGAGCGCATGTGGTCTGGATTACTGTTCCTGTCGCCTCCGATGGGCGGTACCCACAGACAGACTACGGCGTCCACCAGCGCAGGCCGACCATCACGAACACGATTGCCAGTTGCAACAGCCCCTGCAGGCCGCCCAGCTTGGCGTTTCGCATCCCTATCTCGGAGACGAGCTCAACGTCCGGGTTCTCGGAGACGACCTGCCGGTAGATGCGGATTTCGCCGGGGAGGATGACGCCGAAGCCCTGCACGGACAGCAGGGTCACGATAGCGAGCGTCGCGACGATCCACCACGAGGTCATCGCGAAGGCCGGCAGCGTGGCCGCCAGATACGCGCCGGAACCAACGACGGCGACGCCGAGGACGCCCAGCGTCTTCGGGTCGGTCAGCGCATCGAACTGGGAGCCGATGAGGAGGACGACCGGAATCAGCGTCGCGGCGGTCAGCAGCGCCAGCCACGGGTCGGCGTTGGGGAACTTCCCGAGCCTGAGCGCCAGCAGGATGCCGCCGGCGATGGTCACCGTCGCCAGTGTCGGCATCAGGAACGTCATCTTGGGCGTGAACGAGGCGAAGAAGTCGGCCCGTGCCTCAGATTCCTGGCCGCCAAGCACTGGTCCCAACACGAGCCCCATGAACAGGTCGATGCCGGTCCACAGCACCCCAGCCATCACATGTACGTAGGTTAGCGCCCGGATGTTGCCGCTGGCGACGGCCCCCGCAAACGCAATGAGCGGGACTGCGACTGCGCCCACGGCAAAGGCCGGGTTCGCCTGCTTCGCCAGCCCACCGATACCCCGTTTCCGCTCGATGCGGTCCGCTGTCGACTGCGCCATAGCTGGCTATATCAGGTTTCGCCGTCGACTAAAACGTGGTGGCAGGTGCGGAGATTTATCCCGGAACACGGCATCACTCTCAGGTATGACCGCACGCTTAATACGATGCAATACGTTGCATTTCGCATGGAGAACGTCACTACTCGAATGAGCGATACGGAACTCGATCTGGTGGCGCGTCTCGCTGAGGCGAAAGGAGAGAGTCGGAGCGACGCGATCCGACAGGCGATCCGGCAAGGCGCTCGCGAGGAACTCATTCGGGTCGCCCTCCAGCGCTATCAGGACGGAGCGGTCGGGATGCGCGGTGCGGCGGAGTTGGCAGGGCTCACCATCGCGGAGATGATGGCTGAAGCGAACGACCGCGGAGTTCTGTCGAACTACGACGAGGTCGATCTGGCTGACGACGTAGACGCACTTCGATGATCTGGAACGGGCGGGTCGTACTTCTTGATGCGAGCGTTATTATTACATTAGCTGAAACCGGGTCGATTGATTTACTCGATTCCGTGCGTGGAGGATTGGTCGTCCCTCGGGCGGTAAAATTCGAGATCTCGAAAGAGCCTGCTAAATCAGCACTCGACACCTGCATAGATGAAGGGAGTATCGTTCAAACTAATATTCTCGCCTGGGCCGGAGAGGAAGATCAAGATGAACTCGTTTCCGATTCAGCGGCTCGACTCGGGAACGATCCTGGGTCAGTAATCGATACCGAAAGAAAAGTTCCAATGATCGTCGACGGCGATGTTGCACTGCTCACCGGCGCTCGACTTGCGGACGAGTGTGTCGTCATCACCGATGACAAACCGCTCCGGAAGGCTTGTAAGTCAATATCGCTACCGGTTTCGGGGACAATCGGTGTACTCGTCCGTGCCGTGGAAACCGGGGATATCGATCCAGACGCCGCAAAGGAGACGCTCTATGCGATGGATGAAGTCGGAGCCCGCCTCAGTGCGAGTCTCGTGAAGCGAGCGGAGCGATTGATCGACGACGCGGCCAATTAGTCGTCGTCCGCAGCCGGCTGTTCGGCCGATAGCTCGCGGTCTGCTCGCGGCCCCTCAAGCTCGACGTTCGGCAGGAGGTCACGGAGGTACTGCCCGGTGTAGGACGCCTCGGTCCGGGCCACGTCCTCCGGGGTGCCCTCGGCGACGAGTTCGCCGCCGTTCTCGCCGCCCTCCGGCCCGAGGTCGATTATGTGGTCGGCGTTTTTCACCAGGTCGAGTTCGTGCTCGATGACAACCACCGTGTTGCCGTCGTCGGTGAGCCGGTGGAGCACGTCGATGAGCTTGCGCTCGTCCTCAGGGTGGAGCCCGGTCGTGGGTTCGTCAAGCAGGTACAGCGTCTCGCCGGAGTCCTTCTTGCCGAGTTCCTCGGCGAGCTTGACGCGCTGGGCCTCGCCGCCGGAGAGCGTGGTCGAAGGCTGGCCCAGCCGCATGTAGTCCAGGCCCACGTCCTTCAGGAGTTCCAGCCGGCGGCGAATCCCCGAATGGCTCTCGAAGAAGTCGTAGGCCTCCTCGACGGTCATCTCCAGCACGTCGGCGATGGTCGCGCCCTTGTAGGTCACGTCCAGCGTCTCGTCGTTGTAGCGCGCGCCGCCACACTCCTCGCAGGGCACCGTCACGTCCGAGAGGAAGTTCATGTCGATGGTGACCGTCCCCTGGCCGCCACAGCCCTCACAGCGGCCGCCCTTGACGTTGAACGAGAACCGGCCGACCTCGTAGCCGCGCTGTTTCGCCAGGTTCGTCTCGGCGAACAGCTCCCGGATGTGGTCGAAGACGTTGGTGTACGTCGCCGGGTTCGAGCGAGGGGTGCGGCCGATGGGCGACTGGTCGATGAGCCGCACCGTCTCGATGTCGTCGAGGCCGTCGATGGCGTCGTGTTCGCCCGGGTTCACGTCAGTATCGTTCATCCGACG
This sequence comes from Haloarcula sp. CGMCC 1.6347, assembly GCF_037078395.1. Taxonomy (NCBI): domain Archaea; kingdom Methanobacteriati; phylum Methanobacteriota; class Halobacteria; order Halobacteriales; family Haloarculaceae; genus Haloarcula; species Haloarcula sp. CGMCC 1.6347. The sequence continues at coordinate 758,752 of NZ_JAYMGX010000002.1, read as the reverse complement.
GACAACGCCCTTGTACAGCACGTCGTGCATCAGCGTCGACTTCCCGGAGCCGGAGACGCCTGTGATGGCGGTGAAGGTCCCCAGCGGGATGGACACGTCGAGGTCCGCGAGGTTGTGCTGGCGAGCGCCCCGAACCGTAATTTCGCCGTCGGAATCCCGGCGGCTGTCGGGGACCGGAATCGTCCGCTCGCCCGAGAGGTACTTCCCGGTCACCGACTCGTCGGTGTCGATGAGGTCGTCCATCGGGCCGTTGACGACGACCTCGCCGCCGCGCTTGCCCGGCCCCGGCCCCATGTCGATGATGGTGTCAGCCCGACGCATCGTCTCGGTGTCGTGTTCGACCACCAGCAGGGTGTTGCCGAGGTCCCGGAGCTCTTCGAGCGTGTTCAGCAGCCGGTCGTTGTCCCGCTGGTGCAGCCCAATGGAGGGCTCGTCGAGGACGTAGAGGACGCCGACGAGGCCGCTCCCAATCTGGGTCGCCAGCCGAATCCGCTGGCTCTCGCCGCCAGAGAGCGTCGATGCCTCGCGGTCCAGCGTCAGGTAGTCCAGCCCGACCTCGGTCATGAAGCCAAGGCGGGCCCGGATTTCCTTGAGGATCTCCTCGGCGATCTTTCGGTCGCGGGCCGAGAGGGTCTCTTCCATGCCCTCGAAGTGCGCCAGCGCGTCGCTGATGGACATCTCGTTGACCTCGGTTATCGAGGTGCCGTCCACGAGGACCGCCCGCGACTCGGCTTTGAGTCGCGTCCCCTCGCAGGCCGGGCACGTCGTCGTGGCCATGAACTCCTCGATGTGTTCGCGGGCGCGGTCCGAATCCGTCTCGACGTGTCGCCGCTCCAGGTTGGGGATGACGCCCTCGAAGCGCTCGGTCTTCTCTCGGGTGCCGTTCTTCGTTCGCCACTCGAAGTGGACCTGGCTGTCGGTCCCGTAGAGGAACTGCCGCCGGATGGACTCGTCTAGCTCCTCGAACGGTGTCGAGAGGTCCACGCCGAAGTGCTCGGCGACGTTGTCCAGTTGCCGCGAGTAGTACGTCCGGTCGTAGCTCCAGGGCTCGAAGACGTGCTTGAGCGGCTTCGTCGGGTCGGTGATGACGAGGTCCTCGCTGACCTCTTTCGTCTCGCCCAACCCCTCACACTCCGGGCAGGCTCCGTGGGGTGAGTTGAACGAGAACGACCGCGTCTCTATTTCGGAGATATCGATGCCACAGTGGGTACAGGCCAGATCCTCGGAGAGTTCGACGACGACACGATCCGAGGAGGCTCCGTCGCCTTCCTCGTCCCCGTCGGCGAGGTCGCCGGTGGCTCTGGCATCCGACCCACCGAGCGTCTCCGCAGCGCCCGCCGCCGGGTCTGGCAGGATGACCTTCAGCGTCCCGTCGGCCTCTTCGAGCGCGGTCTCGACGGAGTCCGTGATGCGCGAGCGGGCGTCCGGCGAGATCTTCACGCGGTCCACGACCACGTCGACCGTGTGGTCGTAGTTCTCGTCCAGTTCAGGTCGGTCCATCGTGAGGTCGAACTCCTCGCTGTCGACCTCGACGCGGCTGTACCCCTCGCTCACGAGGTCGTCGAACAGGTCTTCGAAGGCCCCCTTCTGGTCGCGGACGACCGGCGCACACAGCTTGGCGCGGGTCCCCTCGGGGAGTTCCAGAATCCGGGAGACCATGTTCTGTGCGGACTGCTCACCGACCTCGCGGCCACACTCCGGACAGTGGGGCGTGCCGACGCGCGCGTAGAGCAAACGGAGGTAGTCGTGCAGTTCAGTGACGGTCCCGACCGTCGAGCGGGGGTTGTTGGCCGCGTTCTTCTGGTCGATAGAGATGGCCGGTGACAGGCCCTCGACGTTCTCGACCTGTGGCTTGTCCATCTGCCCCAGGAAGTTCCGTGCGTAGGCGGAGAGCGATTCGATGTAGCGCCGCTGGCCCTCGGCGTACACCGTCTCGAATGCGAGCGAGGATTTGCCCGACCCCGACAGCCCGGTGACGACTGTCAGTTCCTCGCGGGGAATCTCCACGTCGACGTCCTTGAGGTTGTGTTCCTCGGCCCCTCGGACCTCGATTATATCCTTGCTCATTCTTGGATTTTACTTGGTCGGTAGGCGGGAAACCCTGTCGGTTCGGGTCTCGGCGGCGGACTCCTTGCGTGGGCCTATTTTTATTTTGAACAGTGTGGCGAAAGATTTACCACGAATATCGAATATGAGATTGGTATGGGAACGAGCGACTACGATATCACCGGAATCGACCTCTCCGACGACAGCTACACAGTCGAACAGAGCCTGATACGCAGCAAGTACAAAGCCATGGACGCCGCCGGGAACGTCGTCCTCCGCGGGAAACAGAAGATGATGAAGATGAAAGAGGAGTTCCCGTTCGTCGACGCAAACGACAACGAGGTGTTCCAGGTCAAGGCCGGCGGCATCATCGACGTGGCCGGTAACTACGTGCTGACCGACTCCAAGACCGGCGAGGACATCGTCATCCTCGACAACGACTACTCCATCTTCCAAGATACGTGGAAGATTCGGGACGCCAGTACCGAGGCGAAGATCGCCGAAATCAACTCTCAAGGCGCGCTCGTGACCATCGCCCGCAACGTCGTCCCGTTCGGCGGGTGGATCCCCCACAAGTACGAGATCACCGACCAGGACGGCAACCACGTCGGCAACATCGACGGGCAGTTCTCGCTGAAAGACCGCTACGAGATCACCATCGACGACGCCAGCACGGTCCCCAAGGAGCCGATCATCGCCGCAGCGATGGTCATCGACGCCATTCAGGGGAACTAATCGATCTGCGGGCACCGGAATCCTTCTTGCCCTGGCTCCCGCAGGGACGGCTATGCGCCGCCGGACGGTCCTCCGACGACTCGCCCTCGCAGGAACAGGTGTCGGTCTGGCTACGGGGACGACCCGTGGCCATCCGTCGCCGACCGGTGACGGGACGGCCGAGCCAGCGGCCTCCGACACCCCGGTCGGCGAGGACCCGCTGGGCGTGCTGGAGATGGAGACGGTGTACGAGGTCGTTACCAGCCCCGACGGACACACGGCCTACGTCGCGACGGGCGACGGCGTCGCGCTCGTCGACCTCGTCACGCCGACCAGTCCGCGACCGCTCAGCCGACGGACGGACCTGCTGGCCGACAGTGACAACGGACCGATACAGCGCGTGCAGGACCTCGCTGTCAGCGGCTCGCGGTTGCTGGCCGCTGGGCCGGCCCACCCCGCCGATGGTGCCCACGGCTTCGTCGTCTTCGACGTGAGCGACAGGCGGGACCCGACACGAATCGCGGGCCTCGAACTGGACACGCGTATCCACAACTGCCACTTCGACGGCCGTTACGCCTATCTGACCGCGAACGACCGCGACGGTAACCCCTTGCTCGTCGTCGACACTGAAACTGAGCAGGAAGTCGGCGAGTGGTCGCTGTTAGACGCCGGTGACGCCTGGGCCGACGTGCCGACCAGCCTCTGGCCGCTGCACGACGTGTGGGTGCAGCACGACCGGGCGTATCTGGCGTACTGGGACGGCGGGACGTGGATTGTCGACGTATCAGACCCGAGTGATATCTCGTTGGTAGCGAACGTCCGCGGCCGGACTCCCGAGGACCTCGTCGCCATCGAGGACCCGGGAACCGAGCGGAGCGAACCGCCGGGCAACGACCACTTCGTGACGGTCGACGAGGACGCGTCGCTGCTGGGCGTCGGCGGCGAGTCGTGGGACCTCAGTGACGACGGCAGCGGCGGCCCGAGCGGCATCGACCTGTACGACATCAGCGACCCGGACGACGCCGAGCTGCTGTCGACGCTCGACCCACCGCCGACCTCGGACCCCACGCCGGGGGGCATCCTCACGACGGCACACAACTTCGAACTGACCGACAACCGCTGTTACTCCGCGTGGTACAACGGCGGCGTCCGCGTTCACGACCTGACGGACCCGACCGCCCCCGAACAGGTTTTCGAGTGGCGAAACACCGACGCGACTTCCTTCTGGACCGCCCAGCGGGCCGCCGGCTGTTTCGTCGCCGGGAGCACGAACGCGAGTCAGGGGACGGAGGTCCAGCCCGCGCTGTACACGTTCCCGGACCCGCGGATACGGACGCCGACGGCCGACGCGTCGGCTACGGACGCCGGGGCCGGTGGCACTGACGGCACCTCCCTCGGTGTCGGCGGCCCCGGCTTCGGCGTCGGCTCGGCGCTGGCTGCAGTCGGGCTGGCAGCCTGGCGCGCCCGACGCCGGCACGACTGACGCCGCGTCGCGTGACTGGCCTCGCTCCGTCACTCCAGCGCACTCTTGACAGCGGCGGCGACGCTCCGGGCGCGCTCGGCCAGCGGTTCGGAGATGTGTCCCCGCTCGACGGCCGCGTCGAGTTCGTCGTCGTCGACCCGCTCGACGGTGCCGTCGGCGTGTTTCACCACGTCGACGTGGAGGTCCACGTACCGGGCGGTGTCGGGGAATACCTCGACGGGCGTGCAGACGTTGACGTAGGTGCCCTTCTTCTCGCCGTCGCTGTCGCGGTACACCGTCGGATACCACCAGCGCCCCTCCTTGACCTTTGTCTCGGCGATGTCGCCGGCCTCCTTCGGGACGCCGAGGGCGTCGTAGGTGCCGCCGGGACTCATCTCCCGCTCGATGGTCACCGTTCCGTCGTCGTCGACCGACTGGACCTCGCCGTTGCCCAGCGTGATGAGCCGACCGTCGGGCTTGCCGTGGCCCAGCGACAGCGACCCGCCGACCTGCGGGCCGAACTGCCGGGCTGTCACGGCGAAGGGGAAGTCGGTCTCGCCGTCTGCCGCGATGTCGTCACACAGCGCCTCGACGTAGTCGACGGCGGCGCTGGCGGCGCGGTCCCCGGCCTTCACGCGGTGGTGGCCCGACATCGTCGCCGTCACCTCGCGGCGGGCCTCGTCGAGCGCGAAGCGGCTCTCGCGGCCGAACCACAGCCACGCCGTCGAAAGCCCCTCGTCGTAGCGACCGGGGGCGCAGTCCTCGGGGGCGTCGGCTCCCGCAAGCGCGTCGTCGACGGTCGCCGCGCGGTCGTTGGCGGCGTCGAGGGCCTCGGCCAGCGCGTCGAAGCTCGCGTCCTCGCTCGCTGATTCCCACGAGACGCCCCAGCCGTCCCGGGGCTCCGCAGCGATGAGGTCAAGCATTGCCGGGCCGCCAGTCCCCGGTGTGCTGGCGGTCTCGCCGCGCACGAGCGAGAGCAGCGACCCGCGGACCGCGACGGTCGTCTCTAGTACGGGTCGGCCGTTCGTCCACGGCGCGCTCGCCCCGACGACCTGCACCCGGAGCGTATCGCCGGTCTCGACGCGTTCGTCCGAGGACGAGTACGGGAGAAAGCCTTCGCCGTCGCCGAGGTCGACGACAGCCCCGCTCCCCAGCGTCTCGGTCACGGTGCCGGCGTAGACCGCGCCCTCTGGCGTCGGGTCGTCCCAGTGGAGCGTGTCCCGGCCAATTTCGGTCAGGCGGTCGATGACACCTTTGGCGATATCGGTGTCCCCCATGACGCCGACGCCCTGCTGGTCGTCCGTCGTCGCCACGGTGACCGCCGCCCGCTCGTCGGCGAACTCGCCGTCGAAGCGGTTCTGGATCGGTTCCGACGCCTGAACGACCTCGTGGTCTGCCTCGCGCAGCAACCGGGTCAGCGCCGTCGCGTAGATGCCCCTGACCCGGACGGTCATAGCGCGTCCTCGGCGGCGGCAAAGCGGACCCGTCCGTGGACTGTCGGCCCCAGCGAGAGCTCTACTTTCTCGTCGCTCAGAACGCGTCCGCCCTCGACCGGGACGCCCCAGGTGCCGAAGCGCAGATACCCCCGGATGTCGTCGGCGTGGGTGAACAGGTCGCAGTATTCGACAGTGTGTTCCTGAATCTCGCTGGAACTGTGGGCGATGTCCATATCGGAGTACACCGTCTCGCGGCCGTCGAAGAAGGCTTCGAGTTCTGCGGCCGCGTCGTCGGTGGCGTCCACTACTGTGTCGGAGGCCGCTTCGATGGTCTCCTGATCGACGCCGGCGTCGCGGAGCGCCTGCTGTTCGCGTTGCGTGAAGTGCATACCCGCGAGTCAGTGGCGGGGAGCAGAAAACAGTGCGGAATCGCCTACACGATCATCGCGTTCAGCACGAGCATCAACAGCCCGAACATGACGCCGGTCGCGACGATTGTTCGAGGGTCGATACGGATCGTGTTCTGGTCTTCGGCGTCGAAATATCGGACCAGTCCCGCACTGGACATCAGTCCGCCGCCGTCGCTGCCACTCATACTTCAGGGTGGTGTATCACCAACACTAAGCCTTTCGGGTCGCCCGCGATTGCGTGCCTCCGGTACACATGGATAACCCTTATCAGATACCGCGGGCTAACACGAACAGAGTACTATGACGGTTACACTGAAGGACTTCTACGCGGACTGGTGCGGCCCTTGCAAAACGCAGGACCCGATCCTCGAAGACCTCGAGGAGGACTGGACGGACGTCGAGTTCGAGAAGATCAACGTCGACGAGGAACAGGACGTTGCCAACGAGTACCAGGTGCGCTCCCTCCCGACGCTCATCATCGAGAACGACGACGGCATCGTTGAGCGCTTCGTCGGCGTCACGCAGGCTGACGACATCGACGACGCGCTGCAGCAGGCCTCAGCGTAACTCAGTCGTTTTTTGTGGTTCGTCACCCCGATAGCGGCCGCGCCAGCGTCTCGTCGCTGGCGTCGGGGAAGGGTAGGGCTGCCGCCGAAGCAGGACTAGTAGTAGCGCCGCCGTTGCGGTAGCCGAGTGAGTGCAGCAAAACATACCGCTCGCCAGCGGCGAGCGGTTTCACTTCTCGCGACCAGCGGGAGCGAGAAGGTCGTTTTTAGCGTAGATTTTTGCGAACCCGCTCCCCACAGCGCGCTCTGTGAGCGCGCGAGGAGAGGGGGTGACGTAAAAAGGTACTATTGGAAGCGGACGCCCAGGTCGTGCAGGCCGTCGTTGTGGCGGGCGACGTTGATGAGCAACGGCGTCAGCCCCTCGATTTCGGCGGCGTTGGCGAGCGGACCGCCATCGAGGGCGCGAATCCCCTCGATGCCCTCGGCGAGTTCACAGACGGTGTCCTTGGCGTCGGTGTCGTCGCCGACGACGATGGTGTCCCAGTCGAGGTCGGCGTCGAGGTTGGCGAGGCGACCGGCCGCGAGGTTGTGGAACGCGCCGACAACAGGCGTGTCGTCGGGGGCGGCGTTGGCGGCCAGTTGCGTGACGCTGCCGGCACCGGGGCGGTTGTAGTGGAAGCCGTCCTCGTCGCGTTGCATCCCGACGGCGGGGGAAACGAGCGTGGCGTCGTCGAGTTCGTCGGCGACGGCGTCGATGGTGTCCGTGAGGTGGTAGGCGGGGACGGCGGCGACCACTACGTCGGCGCGGGCGGCGGCGTCCTCGTTACCCAGGCCGGCGATTGCCACGTCGTCGTGGCCGCGGCTGGCCAGTTCTGTCTCGTACTCCTCCGCTTTGTTCGCCGCCTTCTGGGCTTTCCGGGAGCCGATGATGATCGTGTGGTTGGTGTCGTCAGCCCAGCGGAGGGCGAGACCTTGGCCGATGTCTCCAGTACCGCCAAGCAACGCGATGTCCATACTTACGGCGTAGGCCGACCACTGAATAAACGTTGTGTGACAGGTTCGGTCATACTGTTGGCTGTCCCTAGTGTCCGATATTCGCCACCCCGTGTGGCGAAATTCTTCACAGATGTACAGCCGACAGTATCAGGTGTACTCTTCCCAGGCCCGGTCGAACCCGCCGGCGAAGGCGACGTACAGCGCGCTCCCGAGGCCCACCAGATAGCTGAGCCACTGTGTCGCGACGCCGGGGACCGAGGTGGCCCCGAGCCAGAGAGCAAATATCGTCGAGAGCGGGACCATCACGAAAAAGAGGACGATGATGAACATCCCGACACGGCCCGGCCGGTGGACGGATTCGAGGATGTCGTCGCGTTCGCGCATCGTCCAGTAGGCCGCGACGAGGCCGATTAGCTGGCAGGTGACGGCGTACAGCGGCACCAGATCGACCGACGGCTCACGGATGACCGCGCCCCCGACGAGCCCGGCCCAGATGCTCACCAGGACTGCCCAGCCAAACGTCGGCAGTCGTCGCATACCCGAGGTCTCTGTCCCGCCGGTGAAACCGTTGCTGTTTGTGGTCGAGGGGCGCTGCCGGTGACGCGGGCTACGCCGCGTCGAGAAGTTCCGGGAGGTCGGTGACCGATTCGACGACGGCGCTCGCGCCGTTGTTGGCGAACGTCCGGCGGCCGGCGTCGCCGGTCAGCCCGCCGGTGAGGACGCCGATGCCGTAGTACACGCGGTCGTCGTCGGCTTCGTCGGCGTTGACCGCGGTCGCAACGTCGTCGAGGGTGTCCCCGGCGAAGGCGACCCGCTCGGCGTCGAAGCGCTCGGCGAGTGTTTGCAGGGCGGCGGGGTGGGGCTTGCCTTCGTCCCAGTCGTCCATGGTGAAGCGGTGTTCCGGCGGCAGGTCAAGGCCGACCCGCTTCAGCGCGATGTCGGCCTCGGCGGCGGGGCGGCCGGTGACAACGCCGACGGCGAAGCGGTCCTGCAGGGCCGCCAGCGTCTCGTCGTCGACCAGCAGCGGCTCGTGATGAATGAACCCCGGCGCGTCAAACATCGGTTCCCCACCTTCAATATCACGGTAGAGGTCGGTTCCGAGATACAGCGTCTGGAACACGTCCCGGAGCTGTTCGGGGTCCCAGGCGTCAAAGACCCGGTCTTCGGCCGAATCGTCGAGCAGGTCACGAACCACGGCTTCGGCCGCGTCGAGACCGCCGCCGCGCTCGGCGATGGCGTCGGTAAACGCCGCCAGGTCGGAGACAGCCGACTCGCGGCCGGCGAGAACGAACAGCGCGGCTGCGTAGGTCAGTTCCCAGTCGTTGTTGAACCCGCCGGCGTCCTTGAACTGCTGGACCGCCGATTTCTCGATTGTATCGCCGTACACCCGGTCGATGGATTCGACGATAGCTCGGCGGTAGGAGTCGGCCACGTCCACCAGCACGCCGTCGATGTCGAGGACGACCGCGTCGATTTGCATGAGCGAGCGAAGGCGGTCCTCACTCAAGCGCCTTGCTATCTTTCGCCCGGTACAGCGTCTCCCCGCCCGGGAGCTGTTCGCGCTCGACGGCGACCGTCGGCTGGTCGCCACCCAGCGTGGTGAACCAGAACGCCGCCCCGACGGCGTTGGCGACGGCTAGCGTCGGCCGGTGCAGTTCCGGTGGTAAATTCCGGGCGAACACGATATCACACCCCGCATAGACAGACTCGTCGGGGTCGAGAATATCGTCGACAACGAACCGCACATCCTCGGGGACCGCCCGTTCGACGATGTCCGTTGCGGTCACGTCCACGCCCCGCTCGGCCAGGGCCCCGGCTACGTCAGGGTGGTTTCCGACGCCGACCTCGACGACCGAATCGACGGACGCCAGTCGGTCGACGAGCGGGTCGGTGGTGTCGGTCACGTCGTACAATTTATGAGATGCGGGCGCATATGCGTTCCCATGCACGTCGACATCGTGCCGGTGGGCGAGGTCTCGGCCCAGGTCAAACGCGAGGCCTCGGACGGACTTCGCTCCGTCTACGACTGTGAGGTCTCGATGCACGAGCCACAGTCCATTCCCGCCGGCGCGTACGATGGGGACCGCGACCAGTACCGCGCAGAGGAGTTTATCGACCTCGCCCGCCGGGTCGGCTCCGGCGGCAAAAACATCGCTATCACGCCGAAAGACCTCTTCTACCGCCGTCGGAACTACGTTTTCGGTCTCGCGTACCTCGGCGGCTCCGGCAGCGTCATCTCCACGTATCGGCTCCAGACCTCCTCCGATGGCGGCTTCTCGAACCGCTCGGCCGGCGAGATCTTCTCACAGCGGGTTCGCAAGGAGGTCGTCCACGAAGTCGGCCATACCCTCGGGCTGGAGCACTGTGACAACAAGCGCTGCGTGATGAACTTCTCCCCCACTGTCCGACAAGTCGACGTGAAGGAAGTCTCGCTGTGTGGCTCTTGCCAGCGAAACGTCCTGTAGTTTGCGAACAGATACCAAACTGATTCGGTATAGCGCCTACACTCCTGTGGTACTTGTACACATACGCGATGAGCAAGAGTCAGTCCCCCGAGCGCGTTGCGGAACTGCGAGACATCTTCGTGACGGTCACCGGTGACGAATCAGTCACTGAACCCCAGACAGACGAGCAGACCGACCGCGAACTCGACCCCGATGAGGAGTTCGACCCGGCAGAAGTCGCCGACGGTCTTGACGATGCAGTCGCAGGGTCCGAGACGAGCAGTGACAGTGATCCAGCGGCGTAACGCCGCGGACTATTCCTGCGTCTCCCCTTTGCGAGTAGCGGCTGTACTACCACCTGTGACGTAGTCTCACCAGCTAACTCCCGAGATGATCTGTGGATTCAACAGCACGCCGAGCGCGGTTCGGCAGGCGCGACCGTCGAGCAGCGACCTCCGTCGACGAAACCGCTTGAGCACAGCTGTTCTCGCAAAAACGGCTCCGGCTGAGCTCCCTCCACCCGTAGATTTCCGATGACGAGACAGTCGCCGTCTGGCTCTCGCCGACCTCGCTCCGCCCTGAGCCTACGGCGCGTAGTAGTACTCGCCGGCGTTCTTCTGCTCGCGGTCCAGTTGCGAGTCGGGCTTGTTGATGCGGGGCCGTGAGGTCCGCTCGTCGCGGCGGAAGGTGATATCGAGGTTCTTCAGGAACTCGTTCATCCCCTCGCGCATGCCCTGTGGCGGCGCGGCGTGGCCGTTCCGGGCCGGCTCGCCGTCGAAGACGAGCAGGCGGTCGGCCAGCAGGTCGATCATATAGATGTCGTGGTCGATGACCATCGCCGTCGCGTCGTGGTTCTCCGCGTAGCGCCGGATGGCAGAGGTCGCCATGACGCGCTGCTCCACGTCCAGATGGGCAGAAGGCTCGTCCAGCAGGTAGAGGTCGGCGTCCTTCGAGAGGCAGGCCGCGATGGCGACCCGCTGACGCTCCCCGCCCGAGAGGTCGGTGAGCTGTTGTTCCATCACCGACTCCAGTTGGAGCGGCTGTGCGATTTCGGTGTTCCAGTAGGAACTCCCGAAGTCGTCCGTAATCGACGCGAGGAAGGCGTCGACGCGCATCGGCTGGTCTATCTCGATGTACTGGGGCTTGTAGGCGATGTCGAGGCTGGTGTCGATGTCGCCCGCGGTCGGTTCGAGCCGGCCGGCGAGCATCTTCGCGAACGTCGACTTCCCGATACCGTTCGGGCCGACGACGCCCAGCACTTCGCTCTCGCGGATGGTGCCGGCCTCGACGTCCAGCGAGAACTCGCCGCTGCCGTAGCTCTTCTGGAGCTCGGGGTACTCGATAACCACGTCGCCGGTGGAAGCGCTCCGTGGCGCGTGCTCCTCGAACTCGATGTCCGTCTGGCGGATGCGCATGTTCTCGTTTTCGAGGTAGCCCGAGAGGTACTCGTTGATGCCCTTCTTCGTCGATTTTGGGGGCGTGATGACACCGAACGCGCCGGGGGTCCCGTAGGCGACGTTGATATTGTCCGCGAGCAGGTCCAGGATGGCGAGGTCGTGCTCGACGACGAGCATCGAGCGGTCCTCCTCCTCGGCGAGTTCCCGGATGAGCCGTGCGGCGGTCATCCGCTGGCCGATGTCCAGATACGGCGTGATCTCGTCGAGGAAGTAGAAATCGGCGTCCCGCGCCAGCGTGGCGACGAGCGCGACCCGCTGGAGTTCCCCGCCGGAGAGGTCGTCGATGTGGTTGTCGACGACCGGCTCGATACCCGTCTGCTCGATGAGGTAGTCGAGGTCGCCGCGTTCGTCGGTCTGGTCCAGCAGCTCGATGGCTTTGCCGTCGAACTGGTCCGGAATCCGGTCGACGTACTGGGGCTTGCGAGCGACGCTCACGTCGCCGTCGCGCATCTGTTCGAGGTACTCTTGCAGGGCGGTCCCGCGGTACTCGTCGAGAATTTCGTCCCAGTTCGGTTCCTCGCCGTACCGGCCCAGGTTGGGTTGCATCTCGTCGGCGAGGATGCGGACGGCGGTGGTCTTCCCGATGCCGTTCGGGCCGAGAATCCCGGTGACCTGGCCCTCGGCGGGACTCGGAAGCCCGTACAGCGCGAAGGCGTTCTCCCCGTAGCGGTGGACCGGGTCGTCGGTCAGCTCCTGTGGGAGATTGATGATCTCGATAGCGTCGAACGGGCACTTGTTGACGCAGATACCGCAGGACTCACCCAGACAGATCTCCTCGGAGATGCGGACCTGGTCGGGCTGGCCTTCGAAGGGCTCGTCCTCCTCGTACTCGTCCTCCCGCTTGACGATGCACTCTTTCCCGCTGCGGTTTGGCGGGCAGTAGTTCATGCACTCGTAGTTACAGCGGTCGGGTTGACACCGCTCTAGGTCGACGACGGCGATACTGTCTTCAGCCATCGTTACGCTCCCGTCGTGAGGAGAATGCCCCACGAGACGAACCACAGCGAGAAGGTCATGAAGCCGATGTAGAGCACGTCCTTCGCCGAGAGGTCGTCCGTGTCGATGCCGATCACCCGCAGAATCGGGAACTGTGCTGCGATAGCGACCGCGAGGACAAGTATCCCTTGCGGGGCGTCCGGCGTGGCCGCTAACTCGTTGGAACCGAACGCGGCGGCGATGCCAGCGACGGCTGTCAGCGTCGTGACAGTGAGCCCCCGCATATGGGAGCTCATTCCGTCCGCCGTTTCCGTAGCCATACCACACGTTCCACTACCCGCAACCAAAAGGTGCGCGGTTCAGTACTGTGACGCGGCCGCGAATGCGTGCGGCGGCGAGATGGACTCCTCAATCTTTATGCGCCCGGCGCTTGTGATTACGGGTAATGACGGACTCTGATGGGGAGGCCATCGCAGACCTTCCGCCGAGCGCAAAGCTCGTATACAAGGTTCTGGAGTACGACGGCCCGCTGACACAGAAAGGCATCGTCGAGGAGTCGATGCTCTCGGCACGGACCGTTCGCTACGCTCTGGAACGACTCGACGAAGTCGGTGTCATCGAAGAAGACGTGTACTTCGCCGACGCGCGACAGAATCTCTACGAGATTATCGACCAACCGGCGGAAGCGGACGCCGCCGTCTCGGACTGACACGCCTTCTCGCTTGGCTGTTTCGCGACGCGTTCACGCAGCCGCTGGTTACAGCGACGCGACTACGTCGTCCGTCGTCGCGATCTCCGCGAACTCACCGCGTAGCTGCGCCAATGCAGTCCGGTGAACGAGCGACGGGTCGAAGCGTTCGCCGTCGAGCGTTCGGTCGAACGTCGCCGTCGCATCGTCCGGGACGACAACCTCAAACCCGCGGTTTTCGGCCATCCGCGTCGTCGTCGACACGCAGTGGTCAGTCGTCAGCCCGCAGACGACGAGCGTCTCGTGGTCCCGTTCGCGGAGCCACGCCTCCAGTTCGGTGTCGACAAACGCGCCGTTGACGCGCTTCTCGACCGTCGGTTCTCCCGGTTCGGGCTCCAGTTCCGGCTTGAACGCGAACCCCGGTTCGCCGCGCCGGAGCGGCGAATCCGGCTCCGTCGAGTTGTGCCGGACGTGGACGACCGGAAGCCCACGCTCTCGCCATTCGGTAAGCAGGCGCGTCGCGTTCGCCTCGGCGTCGGGGTTGCTCCGCGTCCCCCACGCCGGGTCGTCGAACCCCTGCTGGAAATCCACTAGCACGAGCACCGGCGTCTCGGGAAGGTCGACCATGTCAGTGAGCCGGCTCCGGGGCGGGCGTCTCGATGAGCCACTTCGATTTCGGGTGCTCGCGCGTCACGGTTATCGGACACTCGTCCGGCGACGCGTCCTCGTCCGACGACAGCATATACTGGGGCCACTCTCGGTCGCCCTCGACACCCCAATCGCCTAGGTCGGCGTGAGGACAGACGCCGTCGTACTCCTCCAGCCGTCCCTGGATGATCTCGCGGGCGTGCTGGCCAGCCTCGGCATCGGCCGTGACGTTCAGGTCCTCGAACAGCGCCCGGGGCTGGAACGTGATCTCCAGCCCGACCGGACAGTAGCGGCTCTTTCGCGTGTCGTAGAACGGCGCGCGGCAGGTCGGGAACATCGGCTCGCCGCCGAAGCAGAACTCCCAGTGCGGGTCATCCGGATCGGTCGGGATGTCCTCGGGCCACGGCTCCGGGTCGTGGACGTGGAGGAACTGGAGGATATGCCAGAGCCGGTCATGGTACTCGGCCTCCGTTAGCGGTCGTTCGGGCGGCCGGAAGAAGGTGACCAGTGAGGCCCGCTCGCTGTGGTCCTGATAGGTCTCCAGATACGTGAGCAGCGTTTGGCCGAGGTCGAACAGCGCGTCCGGGTCACTCATCGACGGGACCGCTGTGTACAGCGGGTCGCCGTCGCGAACCGACTCCGCCCCGAAGAAACAGGGGAACGGGGAGCCGTTCCGCTCACCGGTCAGCCCCTCGCGGAACGTCCGCCAGTGGGCCCCGACCCACTCCGGTGCGTCACCGCGCTCCACTCGGGCGGCCAGCGTCGCCTGGTCTTGTAAGCTCCTGACGACTGCGTCGGTCATGGCTAGTCGGTCGTGCTCCACCGGAATTTAGCTGTCGTTTTCGGCAGTTCGACTGTCGAATCCGACACGATTAGTTACCGATGTCGTATCCTGCTGGACGATTCGACAGAGCGCTAGTCAAACTCCTGTGCGGCTGTCCTGCTCGCCGAGTCTACGACGGGACGACAGTAATCGTGCTGCCGCGGTCGATGGCTCGCTCTACGACCTTTTTCAGCGTCGGGTTGCTTCGTTCGCTTCGCCCACTGTAGGAACCACTCCTTGAAAAACGTCGATGAAAAAGGCCGACGGTTCGGCCTCCGGCCTCACGTCGGTGAAACGCCTCGCTCCGCTCGGCGTACAGGGACCAAAACCGTTTGCGACCGCTACAATATTCTACGACGGGACGACAGTAATCGTGCTGCCGCGGTCGATCGCTCGCTCTAGTTCCTCGGCGATGCCCGACCCGCGCGAGACCTGAATCTCGCCGCTGCGGGAGACCGTCGCGGTGAAGAGGTACTCGCCGTCGGCCTGCAGTTCGACCGTATCGCCAGCGTGACCGTCGAGCGGGACGATGACGTGCCGGGACGTGACTTCCGGCTGGACGATTTCGCCCTCCTTGCCGCCGGACTCGGTCTGGGGGCCGCCGGAGGGACCTGACGGCCGTTCCTCGAAGGTCCGCACGTCGATGTCGATGCCGAGGCGGTTCTCCACGTCGGAGATGCGGCCGCCGCCCTTGCCGATGACCTGCGAGATGTCGTCGTCCTCGACCCAGACGACGGCGGTGTTAGGCCCGCGCAGTTCGACCTCGACGTGGCCGCGGGCGATAGAGCGAATCTCGCGCTCGACCTCCTGCTTGGCGAGGCGGTCGACGCCGGAGTCCTCTTGGCCCTCGTCGTCGCCCAGCGGGACCGTGACGACCTGGTTGTTGAAGGTGTAGATCTCGAACTCCGGTCGGTTGGTCTCGAAGTCCTTGACCATGATGACCGGTCGCGCGAGGTCTTCCTCCATGAGTCCCTGCGGGACCTTGACCTCCGTCGTCACGTCGTAGACCGTGTCGACCTCCCCGGCTTCGATGTAAACGACGGTGTCGACGATCTGTGGGATGAGCCCGAGTTCGACGCGGCCGATGAGCCGCTGAAGCGCGTCGATGGCGCGGGTCGCATGGACGACGCCGACCATGCCAACGCCGGCCAGTCGCATATCAGCGAACACTTCGAAGTCATCGGTCTTGCGCACCTCGTCGTAGATGGTGTAGTCCGGCCGGACCATCAGCAGCGAGTCGGCCGTTTTCTCCATCGAGCCGCCGAGTTCGGTGTACTGCGTGATGTTCGGGCCGACCTGAAGGTCCCGCGGCTTCTCCATCGTCTTGACTGCGTAGTCGGCGTCGACGAGGAACTCCCCGACCGCCTGTGCGAACGTGGACTTCCCGGCCCCGGGCGAGCCGGAGATGAGGACGCCGCGCTGGTGTTCGGTGAAGCGATCCCGGAGCTGGTCCGCGTACTCGTAATCGTCCAGCTCGGTCTTGACGATGGGCCGGACCGCCGTGATTTCCAGTGCGTCGGAAAAGGGCGGCCGCGCGATGGCGATCCGGAAGTCCCGGAACTGTGTGATGGTCATCCCGGGTTCGTCGAGTTCGAGGAAGCCGTCCGGCGAGGCGCGCGCGCTCTCCTCGATGTCGGCGGCGTACTCCCGTAGCTCACTTTCGGTTGCAGGGTCGTCGCGGATCGGCGTGTACTGCATGTCGCCGATAGAGCCCTTCTTGGCGTAGGGCTGGACGCCGACCTTGAGGTGGACGCTCATCGTCCCCTCGTCGAAGAAGTTCTCGATCTGCAGGCGGTCGACCGTCCGCTTGACCGGCTCGACGAACTCCACTGCGAGCCCTTTCGCGCGGGCCACCTGGGCCTGCACGTCGTCGCTGGTCACGAGCGTGGCACCGCGGTCACCGGCGATGTCCCGGATGAGCGCGTCAATCTGCCCCTCGCCGGCCTCTCGTTTCTCGATAGCGTCTGGCCGCCGGCCGACGTACTCCACGTCGATGGTGCCTTCCTCGGCCAGGTCGACGAGCGTCTGGAGCTCTTCGAGCCCCTCCCAGCCCGTCTCTCGGCCGTCGTTCGCCTGTGCTTCGAGTTCGCCGACGACGGCTTCGGGAACGACGACCGTCGCGCCGGCAAAGCCCATGCCGTCGACGTCGGTGTCGGGGTCGGCATCGGCCTTCACTTGGTCGGACACGCGGCCGTCGATGACCACGCTCGTGTCCGGTACGATTTCCATATCGGCAGTTGGAGACTGCCGTTGATAAGGGTGTGGAGTCCGTACGCTGTCTCTGTGCACCACAACTGGGAAAACGGGACAGACGCTGTAGCGCAGCCGACCTAGACGGCCTTTTGCAACCGCGTTCGGACACTCCGGTCGGCTGCGGCGAGCGCCGCCTGTCCGAACTCCCGAGCGCTACGTTCGCGAACTAGGAGCGTCCGGGTCAGCTCTCGGAGGCCGCGCCGCTCACCGCTGAGTTCGACTGTTTCGGCGTTCGTCGCAACGAGGTCAACGCGCTGGTTGCCCCGCAGTGCCCGCCGCAGTTCGCTGACTTCCTCGGCTGTGGCCGCTTCGACCGCTATTTCAGAACGCATCACCTCAATATACGTATTTGGTATGTATTTGGGCACTACCGAACTGTTTAGGCCTGTCCCGTAGTTCTCTGTTCGGCGAGACACAGCCCCCCGAGCCCGTCGCGGATTTTTTGCTGCCCGCGCTCCCGAGCCACGGTATGGAGACGCTGCCGTCGCTGACTCGCGACCTCGTTTCGATCCCCAGTCACGACGACGAAGCGGCTGCCGGAGAGCACATCACAGCGTGGCTCCGGGACCACACCGACGCACAGGTCACCCGCGACGACCACGGGAACGTCATCGCCCGCAAGGGCCAGGGCGATACGTCGCTCGCCCTCGTCGGCCACCACGACGTGGTCCCGCCGGACGGGTCGCAGGTTGACGCCGGCGGCGAGTACGTCGTCGAGGAACACGACAGCCGCCTCTACGGCCGTGGTGCGGCAGACATGAAGGGATGTGTCGCCGCGGCGATGCTGGCCTTCCGGGATGCCGACCCCGCCGGGGAACTCGTTTTCGCCTCCTTCGCTGGCGAGGAACAGGGCGGCGTCGGCTGTCAGGCTGCCATCGAGGACGGCTTCGCCCCCGACTACGCTGTCGTCGGCGAGGGGTCGACCGGCTACTCCGCACCCGGAACGACGGACGTGGCCGTCGCCCACAAGGGCCGGCGGGGGTCGACTATCGTCGCCGAGGGTGCCGCGGCCCACGCCAGCGAACCCGAGGCCGGCGCGAACGCCATCTACCGTGCGACTGACGCCGTCGACGTGGTCCGGGACCTCGACTTCCCGTCGACAACCGTGCTCGGTCACGAGATGAGCGGGAGTGTCGCCGTCACCGAAATCGACGGCGGCTCGGCCTGGAACGTCATCCCCGAGCGCTGTGCGGTCACGGTCGACGAGCGGACGGTCCCCGGCGAGCGCGCGCCGCTTGACAGGGTCGAGGCCATCGACGGCGTCTCCTGGCGCGTCGACCAGGACCTCCCGCCGATGGCCTGTGGCGACGCCGACTTCGCCAACGCGGCACTGGACGCCGCTACCGCCGCGCAGGACGCTACACCCGAACACGTCGTCAAACCGCACGCGACCGACGCCGGCTGGCTCGCCCAGGCCGGGACCGAGTGTGTAATCGTCGGCGCGGCCGAACCCGGCGAGGCCCACACTGGTGATGAGAGCGTGTCGCTGGCTGTGTTGGAACGGTGTCAGGACATCTACGAGCGTGTTGCCGAGTCGTGGCCACAGTCTCGGCTGTGAGTGTGTGGCCGCGTGTCGTATTCGTCTTCTCACCAAATTCAGTGCGCCTGAAATCCCATCCGGTCGCTGTTTAGCCCGCCGACATGGCGGGGCTTTCTGGCTGTTTGAAGACAGTGCTCCAATCCAACAGATTTCGTTGAACCGTCATGCCAACCACCACACTCCTTACCGGCGGCATCGGTTCTTTAGGGACCCCGGCCTAACGCCGCTGTATGGCAACAGCGAGCGAGGACAGCGAGTCCACGTACGAGCAGTTCCTGGATCACGTCCGCCGCCTCCACTACATCGAGGACGCCGGGGGCGTCCTCAACTGGGACCAGCAGGTGATGATGCCCGACGCCGGCACGCCGGCCCGGGCGAAACAGACCTCCGCCATTTCGACGCTCCATCACGATCTGCTTACCGACGACGCCCTGGCCGACTGGCTGGACGAACTCGACGACGCCGACCTCGACCCCGACCAGAAGGCCGTCGTTCGGGAGGTCCGGCGGGACCACGAACGAGCCACCAGGGTCCCCGCGGACCTCGTCGAACGCCTCTCCGAAGCGTCCTCGAACGCCCTCCCCGTCTGGAAGGAGGCCAAGGCCGAGGACGACTTCGACGCCTTCGCCGACACGCTCGAAGAACTGGTCGAACTCCGCCGGGAGTACGCCGCCGCCATCGACCCCGACCGCGACCCCTACGAGGTGCTGTTCGAGGAGTACGAGCCGTATCTCGGCATCGACACTGCCGAGGAAGTACTCACGAACCTCCGTGACGCGCTCGTTCCGCTCATCGACGACATCGCCGACAGCGACGTGACGCTTGCCGACCCATTCGAGGGCACCTACGACGACGACACCCAGCACGACCTCGTCGAGACGGCGCTTGACACGCTTGGCTACGACTGGGACCGCGGCCGCCTCGACACTGCACCCCACCCGTTCTCGATGGGGACGCAGTTCGACGCCCGCGTCACCACTCGCTTCACCCCCGAGGACCCGCTTGACGCGCTCGGCTCGACCATCCACGAGTTCGGCCACGCGACGTACACGCTCGGCCTGCCACAGGAAGCGTACGGCACGCCGCTGGGCGACAATCGCGACCTCTCCGTTCACGAGTCACAGTCCCGCTTCTGGGAGAACCACGTCGGCCGCTCGCGCCCGTTCTGGGACTTCTTCACCGAGACGGCCAACGACCATCTCGGGACCGACGCCACCGCCCAGCAGTTCTACGAAGCGTTCAACGAGGTGTACGACGACAACCTCATCCGGGTCGAGGCGGACGAGCTAACGTATCACATGCACATCATCGTCCGCTTCGAAATCGAACGGGACCTCATCCGCGGGGACCTCGACGTGGCGGACGTACCGGAAGTCTGGAACGACAAGATGGAGGAGTATCTCGGTATCCGCCCCGACACCGACGCCGAGGGCTGCCTGCAGGACATCCACTGGACCAACGGCGCATTCGGCTACTTCCCCACCTACACGCTCGGGTCGGTGCTGGCCGCGCAACTGGACCACCACGCTCGGCAGGATATCGACGGCTTCGACGACCACGTCCGCGCCGGCGAGTTCGGCCCCATCCACGACTGGCTCACCGAGAACGTCCACCAGCACGGCGCACGCTATCGGACTGACGACCTCGTCGAAGAAGCGACGGGTGAGTCCTTCACTGCCGAACACTTCCTCGACTACGCCGACGAGAAGTACCGTGCGCTGTACGACTGCTGACACGACGGTCGACGGACTCCGTTCCAGATATCGACTCTGATATTATCGGGCAACTCGTTTTATATTCCCCTCCCATTGTGACGACTACTATGGCTGAGAGACCGACGGAAAATGTACCGAACCAAACAGGGACGGGGATCGACACAGACATCCAGGACGACGTCGCGGAGAATATCGACACGGAGGCCGGCTACAGCCACACTGCAGCGAGCGAGGTCCAGACGATGCTGGCCGAGCTGGAGGACTCGTCGGTCGGAATCGCGGAGGAAACTGCCGAGATCCGCGAACAGGCCGCCGAGCAGTACGAGGGACTGACAGACATCGCAAACGAGGTGTCGAACCTCTCGGCGTCGGTCGAGCAGATCGCCTCGTCGTCCGAGGAGGTGTCCGCGGCCTCCCGCGAAGCGAAGGAACTCGCCGAACGCGGGCAGGGGAACGCTGACGACGTCCACGAGGCGATGGAGAACATCCAGCAGGCGGCCGACAGCGTCGCCGAGGACGTCAAGACGATTCAGGAGAGCGTCGAGGAGATCGACGAGATCGTCGACGTCATCAACGACATCGCCGACCAGACCAACATGTTGGCGCTGAACGCGTCTATCGAGGCCGCCCGCGCCGGCGAGGCAGGTGAAGGGTTCGCCGTCGTCGCAAACGAGGTCAAGAGCCTCGCCGAGGAGTCACAGGAGCAGGCGACGACCATCGAGCAGATGATCGACGGCATTCAGGACGACACCGAAAACGCCGTCGAGAGCCTCGAAGAGAGCAACGACGAGATCGACGAAGGTATCGACACTGTCGAGGAGTCGACCGAAATCCTCGAAGAGATCGACGACACTGTCCGCGAGGTCAACAACGGTATCGAGGAGGTCGCCACCGCCACAGACCAGCAGGCCGCCTCGACCGAGGAAGTGGCCAGCATGATCGACCAGTCCACGGACGCAGCCGAGGATATCGCCGACGGTACGGCCGACATCGCCGAGGAATCCGATGAGCAAACCGACCTTCTCAGCGATATCAATCAGGCGATAGACGACCTCGTTGCGGACCTCGAGCGAAACAACTGAGCGGCCGGCTGTTCTGGCTGTGCGTCTCGGCGCTCCGTCCCGAACTGCATCCACGACGAACCCGGCGTTTATTTCTCCGGGCTGCCAATCCTCGCTATGCGACCGGATCTGGACCCAGAACAGCTTGACCGGTACTCCCGGCATATCATCATGAACGACGTGGGGCCGGAGGGCCAGGCCGCGCTGCTCGACACTGACGTGTTGGTCGTCGGGGCCGGTGGCCTCGGCGCACCGGTCCTCCAGTACCTCGCGGCTGCGGGTATCGGCCGGCTCGGAATCGTCGACGACGATACCGTCGAGCGGTCGAACCTCCAGCGGCAGGTCATCCACGGCGACGACGACGTTGGCCGGCCGAAGGTCGACAGCGCTGCCGAGTTCGTCACCGGCCTCAATCCCGACGTGACCGTCGACCGCCACGAACTGCGACTGGCGCGGGAGAACGCGACCGACCTGGTGGCCGACTACGACATCGTCGTCGACGCCTCCGACAACTTCGCCACGCGGTTCCTCGTCAACGACGCCTGCACGCTCTCGGGCACGCCCTTTTCACACGGCGCTATCTTCCAGTTCGAGGGACAGGTGACGACGTTCTCGGGCGACAGCCCGTGTTACCGCTGTCTGTTCCCCGAAGCGCCGCCGGAGGGAACTGTCCCTGATTGCGCGACTGCGGGCGTTTTAGGCGTGCTACCGGGTACCATCGGATGCATGCAGGCGACCGAAGTCGTCAAGCTCGCGATGGACTACGGCGAGACGCTGGACGGCCGACTCATCGCCTACGACGCCGCCGAGATGTCCTTCGAGGAAATCCCCGTCGCCGCCAACCCCGACTGCCCGGTGTGTGGCGACGACCCGGCCATCGCGAGCGTCGCCGACGCCAGCTACGAGGGTCGCTGTTCGCTCGCCGAGGACTGACCGGCTCGCTTTGTACTGGCCGGCTCGCTCTGTACTTGCGCCAGTTTTCACGGCTGATACTGCGGAACCGAGTTTTATGCGCTGATAGCCGCGAGTAACGGTAGCCACTCACATGTCCCACCCTGACCACGCGTCTCACCCCCTCTCGGTTCGTCTCCAGATGCCCAGCTACGTCGAACTGGTGTTCTCGCTGGTGCTCGTCTGGGGCTTTGGCGACGCGCTGTCGACGCTGTTTGCCGCCCGGTTTGCCGGGCCGGGACTGGAAGCTAACCCCTGGATACGGACCCTCCTTATCCACGAACCGCTGCTCGTAATCGCTTTGAAGATGGCTGTGGTTCTCTACGTCGGCGTCGTCCTGCTTGAGTGTCGTGACGTGGTCGAGCGGGTCCCGCTGTGGCGGGCCTGGCTCCTGTCCGTCGTCGCCCTCGGCGCGGCCGTCGTGGTCGGCAACACCTACGTTGGCCTGGCCGCGGCCGCCGCTTAGGCCCGGACGGTCCCGAGTTTGACGGCAGCATCTTTCGGCGGCGTTTCGAACAGGTCCGGGTGACACAGCGCCGCCAGGAACTCAAGCGTGTCCACGAGGCGCGGCCCCGACCGATTCACGTAGTGGTGGCCATCCATTACGTACGCCCGGCCGTCCCGGACCGCGGTCAGGTCGTCGAACCCGGGCCGCTCAGTCAGGTCGGCGAGGTTCTCGCGGGTCTGTGCCACGTCGAAGCCACAGGGCGCGGCCACCAGCACCTCGGGGTCGTAGTCGACGACCTCCTCCCACTCGCGGGGCCGGGAGTGAGCGCCCGCCTCTTCCATGCCGTAGGTGCCGCCGGCTTTCCGGACCATTTCGGGCACCCAGTGCCCGCCGACCATCACCGGGTCGAGCCAGTCGAGCACCGCTACGCGGGGCGTCGTCTCGGCTCGCGCCGCCGTGGTTTCGACCGCCGCGACGCGGTCCCGGAGGTCCGCGACGAGGTCTGCGGCGCGGTCGTCGCGCCCGACCGCCGCACCGACTCGGTGGATGGACTCGAACAGGTCGTCGAGACTGTGGACGTCCAGCGTCAGCACGTCGGCGTCCAGTCCCAGTTCCTCGACGGCCTCGGCGACGATGACGTGGTCGACGGCGCAGACGTCACAGACGCCCTGGGTGACGATGAGGTCGGGGTCCAGTTCTACCAGCGTCTCGCGGTCGATAGCGTAGACGCCGCCGCTCTCCTCGGCAGCCGCGACTTGCTCGTTGATCTCGCCGCTCGACGCCGTCGGGTCGACGCGCGAGCGATTGACCGACGGCTTCTCGCGGGCCGCCGGCGGATAGTCGCACTCGTGTGAGACACCGACCGGCTCGACGCCGAGCGCGTAGACGATTTCCGTCGCCGAGGGCAGCAGCGTGACGACTCGCATACCCTGACCTTAGCCCGCGCGGACAAAAACCTGCGTCCGCCACACCGTCCGCACGGTTCGTTACGCTTACCCTCTGTCGCCGAGGAGACGCGGGTATGGAAGTCAAGTCGCGACACCACCTCCGTTCGGACGAGGTCGACACCATCACGACGGCGCTGTCGGACAACCTCGGTGTCGAACTCGACGCGGACAGCTTCGAGAAGGTCGAGTTCGACGACAGCGACTGGGACGTCGTCCTCGTCGATGGCGACCCGCTCGTGCTTTATCTGGATCGCGAGGGACCCCGTCCCTCGGATGGAGGCGGCGAAGCCGCCGAGAAAGAACCGTTCCTCACAGTACAAGGTGCCAATCAGCATCCGCCACAGAAACACGTCGTCACCGTCGACGCCGGGGCCGTCTCCTTTGTCTCGGACGGCGCCGACATCATGCGACCGGGCATCACCGAGGCCGACGACGACATCAGCGAGGGCGACCTGATCGTCATCAACGAGGAGTCCCACGGGAAGTTCCTCGCCGTCGGCCGCGCACAGACCAGCGGCGACGACATGGTCGGCGACAGCGGGAAAGTCGTCAAGTCGCTCCACCACGTCGGCGACGACCTGTTCGAGTTCTCGGTGTAGCGCAGTCCACCGATATCGCACTCCAGTCACACCAGCGGCCGAAGCCCGGACCGGTCGAGGGTACGGTCTATGCCGATTCTGACCACCGCTTCGACCACGCCAGCGCCCACGGCCACCCCGAGCAGCAGGGGCCAGACGGTGAGATACGACGACAGCGGGTGGAGATGCGTCCCGTACAGCCACTGAGACACAGTGTTGCCGAGCAGCCAGAGTGTCATGAGCACCGGCGTGACGAGTGAGAGGCGGCTACAGAGATACAGCGGGACAGCGGCTACGAGGACCATCCCAACGGCGGCGTAGCCGGCCCCGAACGCGAATGTCGTCGGGTCCTGCGACGCGAAGTGGACGCCGTTCGCAAACAGCCACGACAGCACAGCGACGGCATAAAGGACACCACCGACTGCCGTGACGGTGAGGGGAGTTTTCCTGATGGAGGGCGGGCGCATCGTTTCCGGTGTTTGTTCCGCCACTGAATAACGTCTTGTGCAGTACACGCTGTTCCTGATCGTCACCACGGCTGATAAGGGTGTGCTGTGGCGATACGTTCGATGGACGAAAAGTTGAAACGGGTAGCGCACGCCGTGAGTGACATGGGACTGATGAGCAAGATCCTCGGGGAGTCTGGATCCTCTCGGAACACCGAGGATTACGTCGAACTGGACGCGAACGAATTCGAGATGACCGGGACGGAACTCGAACGCCAGGTCCGGATCGCCCGTATCAGCGACAAGCAGGACGTCATCGACATCAAAGACGCCGTCTACGACGGTGACGTGGTCGTCGCGGACATCACGCGCCACTCCACGCAGGACCGCACGATGGAACACATCAGCGACGAACTCAAGCAGGTCGCCAACGAGGTCGGCGGCGACATCGTCCAGAAGGACGACGACCAGCTCATCATCACGCCGGCTGGCGTCGGCATCTCCCGGGAACGCCTCGGTCAGTAGGATTGTGACAGCCCGGCCGACGGGACCTCGCCGTTCGGTCGATCTTGTCAGCTTGTATCAGTCTAACTGCCGGTTTTCGGGGGCTTCAATGCGTTTTTCGGTGTCGCCACGTTAAGAGCGGCAATGACTGAACCGGCGATACGCGCCAGTGGATTACAGAAGCGTTACGGCGACGTCCAGGCGCTCGACGACCTAGAATTGACAGTAGAGCAAGGCGAGTTCTTCGGGCTGCTCGGGCCGAACGGGGCCGGCAAGACAACGTTCATCAACACGCTGGTCGGCCTCGTCCACAAGGACCAGGGGACCGCCGAAGTGTTCGGCTTCGACGTGGAAGAGGACTACCGGGAGGCCCGCGACCGCATCGGCGTCGCGCCACAGGAGTTCAACGTCGACCGTTTCTTCCCCATCATCGAGGTGCTGGAACACAAGGCCGGCTACCACGGAATCGGTCGGGCCGAGGCCCAAGAGCGCGCCGAAGACGCGCTGAAGACGGTCGGTATCTGGGACAAGCGCGACACACGCTTCGACTGGCTCTCCGGCGGAATGAAACGGCGGTTCGTCCTCGCGCGCGCGCTGGTTTCCGATCCGGATCTGCTCATCCTCGACGAGCCGACGGCGGGCGTGGACGTCCAGCTCCGCCACGACCTCTGGGAGATTATCAACCGAATGAACGACGCCGGGACAACGATTCTGCTGACGACGCACTACATCGAGGAGGCCGAACGCCTCTGTGACCGGGTCGCGATCATGGACGACGGACAGAAGGTCGAGGTGGCGACTCCCGACGACCTGATGGCCCGTGGCACCGACACTATCGTCCTCGAACTCGCCGAGATGCCGCGGACGGCCCCGCGACTCGACGTGGAGGGGATCACCGACGTCGAACTGACCGACGAAGGGCTGGCCGTCACCGCGATGGGCGGGAGCCAGACCGCGCCAGCGATAATGCGCGAACTCGAAGCACAGGGCCACACCGTCACCTCGCTGGAGATCCGCCGCGCGTCGCTCGAAGAGGTGTTTGTCGACATGACCCGCGACGACCGCGAGTACGCGGAGGTGTCCGCATGAACGCGAACGCGACCCAGTTCCTGACGCTGGTCCGCCGGGAGATACTCCGGTTCGTCCGCCGGCCGTACAACACGTTCCTCCCGCCGATTATCACGAACGCGCTGTATTTCTCCGTGTTCGGCGTGATTCTGGGGAGCCGGATTGGGGAAATTGCGGGCGTGAGCTACCTCCAGTTCGTCCTGCCCGGACTGGTCGTACTCGGGGCCATCTCGGACAGTTTCGAGAACGCCTCCTTCACTATCTTCCACGGGCGCTGGAACGACTACATCCGAAATGAAAGTACTCAAGTTCTATTCAACAGGGGTGCGGTATGAACCAGAACACAACTCAGTTCTTGACACTGGTTCGACGGGAAATACTCC
The DNA here is from genome assembly GCF_037078395.1 of Haloarcula sp. CGMCC 1.6347. NCBI lineage: Archaea > Methanobacteriati > Methanobacteriota > Halobacteria > Halobacteriales > Haloarculaceae > Haloarcula > Haloarcula sp. CGMCC 1.6347. The sequence goes on along the minus strand of NZ_JAYMGX010000002.1, from coordinate 732,292 downwards.
GGTTCGTTAGACGCCCTTACAACACGTTCCTGCCACCGATTATTACGAACACGCTGTACTTCTCCGTGTTCGGTGTGATACTCGGGAGTCGGATTGGAGAAATCGCAGGGGTGAGTTACCTCCAGTTCGTTCTACCGGGGCTGGTGGTACTTGGAGCTATCTCAGACAGCTTCGAGAACGCTTCATTTACCATTTTCCACGGGAGATGGAATGACTATATTCAGGCTGTATTGACTTCCCCAATGTCAAACCGGAGTATGGTAGCCGCCTACGTCTCGGCCAGCGCACTCAGGGGAGTTGTCACGTCTCTGTTGATTGTCGGCGTGGGGCTGATATTCACGTCTGTCCCTGTTGCTAATCCGCTGTACTTAGTCGCGTTCTTACTGGTAATCACTACGCTGTTCGGTGGGCTTGGAGTAATCGGTGGGTTGTGGGCAAGCGACTTCGACTACCTCACGGTGATGAACCAGTTCATCCTCCGGCCGCTGGTGTTCTTTGGCGCGGTGTTCTACTCACTTGACGTACTGCCACCACTCTGGCGGAACGTCTCGCTACTTAACCCGATGGTCTACATGGTTAACGGCGTGCGGTACGGCATGATTGGGGTTACAGAAATCAATCCCAACACGTCCTTAGCCGTACTAACCGGGGTGACAGTAGTTGTTCTATCAATTGACTTCCTGCTGTTCAAGCGCGGCTACGGACTGGCAGAGTAAGCTTCCATACCATCAGTATACGATTGCACGCGGCCCGGAATCGAGAGCCGTGTAATGAAGACGAAAACCCATGTCATGGAGACTACCTTAGAATCTTCAAGGATAGATATATACTATTCTAAGGTAGTTATAGGTGGGAAGGTTGGAACATTGGAGTAGAATTTTCCCGAAATAGTTAGTAACCCCGCATATCCTGCTGGCGTGGATTCCGTGGATTTTGACGCCGGGAAGGTCGAGGTCGTGCTGGCGCGGGGCTTCCCGAAGTAGCTTCTGAGAGGACACAACTGCGAGGGTTGACCTTTCTGAAACAGTGGTATCGGGGTGTAAGCCCGGCAATGTCCGAGACCAGACCGCAGAAGTCTCGTGACGTGCCTCTTACGAGGCGTTTACCACTTGGTTACTAACGGCATAAATATTCTTCCTACGAGGGCACAACTGCTCAAGAGGCCAGCGCGGGGCTTCCCGAGGAAAACTTTGAGGTTGGATGTGCGCGCGAGAATCGAGAATTGCGCTTTCGTGGGCCTTCTATAACCTTGGGTTATTATATATTACTTTGGGTTATTATTGCTTTTATTGAAGCCAAAGAAATGTTTTCATTATACCAAACCACCCCCGCCCTATATAAACCCTTTACCTTTCATTATAGTGAGGCGCGACGTGAAGCAAGTAGTGCATCCGTTTGAGGTTAGAGGGGCTTATCCACAGGGTAGGCCTCGCGCGATAGTCTTGGGTGGTGGACCGCCACAGGCTGATAAGTGCGACTTGAGGGGAATACAACCCGGAGAGCCGTGCCTGTGTTACGCGACTAAGAGTCCTTAGGCAATAGCCCGATGGTGATTCGCGGCTGATGGATGCAATCTCTGCCCTCGGGGGGAGTCTGCAACTTGAGAGTTGCATCGTCCCCCCTCGGGGGCGATGTTTTCAACGAAAGTTTCAACGAAACTTCTCAACGAAAACGTTCAACGGAACTCTTCAAGAAGGACGAATGTGGCCGAAAGTGCAGTATGAGGGAATGTTGTTGTCCGATGCGCCGCGAATAGCAAGCGGACAACAGTGGGAACATCAGAACGTGGAAACAACACTCTTAGCATCAACTGAGGTAGATTAAAATCGGCGTTGACATCTAATCCCTGATTGGCGACGGGACTTGTTGGAGTTGTCACTCTTTGACAAGTTGCGGAGGTAGATATAGGTTGTATTGACAGTTTCGGATAGTTGAAACTACCCGCTCTGGCTGAAATAAGCAGAGTAAGTACATATTTGTACTCTCAACGAATGTTATGGAATGATGTCATCTGATGTGAATAGCTCAGAAAACGTTCGAGAATCTGACCTATATGCCAAATCTACTGAAGAACTACAAAGCACGTTAGACAAAATACTTGAATCTCATCATGAAATCAGCCAGCGGGCGATTGATTTGGTGAAAATTAATATTCTTTCGTTGAGCGTTATTGTTACAGGCGTCTCCTTTGCCGGACTAAATATCAGTTTAACGCTTCTTTCAGGGTTTATCTCGTTTCTATACTCTATCTGGTCTTGCGTGCAGGTATATCACCCCCGTGAATTTAAACGGGGAATTGGGAAGAAAGGCGGAATTTCTATGGATAAGATGATTTCAAGTGGGTCTACTGAAAATGAATTTTATCGAAACCTACTGTACGCTTATACGGATGCAATACAAAAGGCAGAAGATGCGCACGAGCATGAAAAGTCCTGTTTTCAAAATGGACTATGGGCGTCCATAGCGGCAATTCTATTTTTTTCTGTGGCTGGACTCATTCAAATCTCTGGAGGAGTCCCCCCCGAATTTGAATACCCATTACTGATTATCATTCCAGTTGTAGTGTTTTGGGGAAAAGATAATACTCTGGAGTGATGAAGAATGTCATATGTCCGATGATGACAGCGATACTGAGGAAGAAGTCGAGAAACCAGATGATGCCCCTGATGGATTTGAGATGACTGCTTTATCCGATAGCGCTGACGACTCTCAAAAAGAGTCAGATGAAGACTCCGGAGAGTGATTTTAAACAGACTACCACACTTAGGCTTTATTCGCCGGCCATAGGGTGAGGGTAGTCTATCCCCCCGGATGAAAAGCCCGACTTGCTTCTTTGGCTTCCTCTTTCGACTGCTGAAGATAGATGAGAGTAGTATCCAGTTCGTCATGCCCTAAGAGAGTCTGAAGTGACCGAACGTCCGTACCGGCGTTTAGTTGTGCCATTGCGAAAGAGTGGCGTAGCGTGTGAGCTGTGACCTTGTGTATGGACCGACCGTCTGCGTACTCGTTGATTGTTTCTTGAAGCCCTGCGCTTTCTGCCGCCTTTTTGACTATTCTGTTGATGTAATCTCCTGAGAGGTGTTCATTGTCGTTGGTCGGAAAGAGATAGTCAGAATCTGCGGCATAGGTCATACTCTCACGCCCGCCATAATCAAGCCATTGGGCAAGTTGGAAACCGAGATAATCTTGGTTGTAGGCAACGTAACGCCCCTCTGACGACTTTCGAGGGGGAATATAGACCGACCTATCCTCTCGGTCGATATGTTCCACCTTCGCGTTAGCTATTTCTCCACGGCGAAACCCACAGTTGAATAACATTTTGATTATTAGTTCATTACGGAGACGGGGCGCAGGGACGTTCTCAACAAGTTCTGCGACTTTCTCCGGTTCCAGATATGGGTACTCGTCCGTGTTACTGTCTTTCAGCCCATCTTTCTTTTTCGTAGTGCCTCTGAATAATTTCTTATCATCCTTATCGAGTCCCTCATACGGGTTTTCCGGAACTTCTGGCATATCGTACCTATCAGCCAGTTTGTCGCAATCTTGATAGAATTTTGAGATAGCAGATACTCGCTGGCTAATTGTCGTGGGGGCTAAGCCTTCGTCTGTCTGCTCCTCTATATACACTCGAAGGTCAACCGCGTCTGCGTTCCAGAGGGACTTACTCCGGTCTTCACTTAGCCACTCTCGCCAGTTACGAACGTGAAGGGCGTACCTGTCAACAGTGGCGGAGCTTGAGTCACGACTCCGGCGGTCTTCAAATCGTTCTAAGACCGTCTCGAAGTCGGTCATTGGTCATCCTCTCGTGCAAAAAACTGCTGACCTTCGACGTTCATAACCTCTCTGACCACGCCAGTCTGGTTTTCCAATTTTATCAGGAGGTTACTCACTTTGTCCCGGTCTGCTCCGATTTCTTCCGCTATCTCCTCTGCTGATTTCCCATCTGGCCCGTCGTCAGAGTCGTGTTTCGGGAGAGAGTCGAATACCTTGTTTCTCAAGTCTGCCTGTGCAGTGGCCGTAACCTCCTGTTCAACGTTGGAGAGACGGTTGTCTAAGTTTGAGAGGGTACTTTCCATGCTATCCAGAGTATCCGTAACCTGTTCCAGTATCTCTGTGTCCGCTTCCGGCTGTGCCACCTGTTCCGTCTCGCGGCCGTCCGGTGCGTGGGCCGCGCCCGGCGAGTCTGAGAGTTCGTGCGCGACAGATTGACGGATTAGGTCGGAGAGGCTACTGTACTCCGTTGAATCATTTACGGCACTATCCCACTCGGCTTTCGTCTCGGGATTGACGGTCAGATTAACACGCTTTTTTTCTACCATCGTGCTTCTACTGTCACAGGCCTATTGAATAAAACTTGTGTAAAACTACGCCGGAACGACTACATCCAGGCGGTCCTCACCTCCCCGATGTCGAACCGGAGCATGGTGGCCGCCTATGTCTCGGCCAGCGCACTCCGGGGGGTCGTCACGTCGCTGCTGATCGTCGGCGTGGGACTGGTGTTCACCTCCGTCCCTGTCGCCAACCCCGTGTATCTCGTTTCGTTCCTGCTGGTGATTACCACGCTGTTCGGCGGCCTCGGCGTCATCGGTGGCCTCTGGGCGAGCGACTTCGACTACCTCACGGTGATGAACCAGTTCATCCTCCGGCCGCTGGTCTTTTTCGGCGCGGTGTTCTACTCGCTCGAAGTCCTGCCGGCGTTCTGGCGGAACGTCTCGCTGCTCAATCCCATGGTGTACATGGTCAACGGCGTTCGCTACGGCATGATCGGCGTCACCGAAATCGACCCGAACACGTCGCTGGCCGTCCTGACCGGGACGACCGTGGTCGTGCTGTCAATCGACTACGTGCTGTTCAAGCGCGGTTACGGGCTCGCCGAGTAGCGCCGTTCTGACTCTCGAATCTTTCCGATCAACGGCTGCATTTTGTCGTCGATATCGCGCCGATAAAACGGGAATGCCGGCTCGGTAACTGGCCTGGCCGCGCTCGAATGCCGGATTGGGTCCGCTCCGGCGGGCGGACAAACTATGACAGGCTGCCCCGGAGCTGGCTCCGTGGCAACACGAGGGGTGTCTCGTGCCCCGGATACTTGTGCGCGCCTCCGGGTGAGGCGTATGTGAACCTATGTCACAAGCGTATTTAGATGTGACGCCCGTCTGACGCTGCGTGATACTGGCGGTACTCAGTGTCGATATCGAAGAACTCCCGGATGGCTACGCGGGCCGTGTCGAACCGATACGCAGTACCAGCCTGCCGGTACTCACGGACTGCGTGCGCCCGACGCCCGTCGTTAGACGTTGTCCGGGGCGTCGGCGTCGTCCTCGACCGAACGCTTCAGCGAGTCGCGCCGCGCCTTCGCGTCGCGGTCGGTTGCCTCCTCCAGGAAATCGTTCTTGATAGCGACGGCGTCCTCGGCCGCGTCAACGTTGCCCTCGGCGATGACGTCCTCTGCCGGTCGCTCGTCGATGTGGAGTGCGATCTTGTCTTTCTTCGAGCCGTACTCGACGCGGCCCGCGACGACCCGGTCGAACACGGGGTTGTCGGGGTCGTCGACGACCAGCAGGTCGTTGCCTTCGTACTCTTCTGTATCCGTTACTTCGCCGAAGTATTCCTCGACGAACGCTTCCATGTCTGGGACGCGGTCTTCGAGATGCTCGCCCCGTCGCATCTTGTACTCTCGCATGGGCGAGTTTTTGCGAGGGGCTGTCTTACCCTTTGCGTTCACTCCTCGTCCCGGGTGATAAGTGACCCCTTGTGACACTCCGGACAGAAGTCCCCAGCGCGCAACGACGTCGATTCCACCTCGGTGGTGAATCCACACTCCGGACAGGCGAACTCGCCTTCCGGAACCGTCACGGCGCTGTCGCTGGTCGGTTCGACGCTCGAATCGTCGTCCGTTCCGGTATCGACCGGCATCGTCTCCGGCGACCAGCCGTCCCCGTCGTCCCCCGGTTCATCGGGCCACTCACCGGGCTGGCGGTCGTCGCCGGGCGACTCCGATTCCTCTTCCTCGCCGAGAATGAGCCCGTCGTCTTTCTCCGGGTCGGTCTCGTCCTCGGTCACCGGTTCCTCGCCTTCGGCGTCCGGGACGTCGACCGTCGTCGTCGGCTCGTCCAGTTCCACGTCGCCGCTTTCCTCCTCGCCATCGTCACTGTCGTCGATAATCTCAGCGTCGTCAGCCGACGGATCGACCGGTTCCCCGGCGTCTACGCTTTCGTCGCCGATTCCTGCATCGTCCGGTGCTTCGACCGGGTCGTCGACGCTATCCCAGCCACCCGAGCGCTCCGATTCCTCGTCTGTGGGTTCGGCCACGCTGTCAGCAGGTTCGTCTTCCGGCGGTGACTCGGATTCGGACGTTTCGGATTCGGACTCGTCTTCGACGAGATCGCTGGCGATGTCCGACGGCGTCTCGATTGCCGTGACCTCCTTGTTCTCCGAGACGATCCGCGTATTTCCACACCGCTCACAGGTCTCCCGTTCCTGGATGGTGATGACGACTTCGCTACCCTGCTCTTCGCGCTCGCGCTCGACGGTGGTCTCACCGTACTTGTGCCCGAGGACGGAACATTTGAGACCCATTGCCAGAACTTCCCACCGTGGCGTACTTAAACCCTGCCCGTTAGCTCGACCATTCGTGACAGAGCGCTACCTGTTTCACGACGCAGCTATATTAATTTCAACCTGAATTGTGAAATTTTATAACCGATACCGGCCCTACGCTACGCCAATGCAGCGGACGACGACACTCGTGGTGTCGGTCCTCGCCCTCTCGGCGCTTCTCGGCGGGACAGCGGTGGCGGCCGAGAACCAGCCACCGCTTGCCGACGCCGGACTGGACCAGTCCGTCGAGCGAGAGACGACGGTCCAGTTGGACGCCAACGGCTCGCGCGACCCCGACGGCACAATTGAGAGGGTCGAGTGGTCCATCGAAACGCCGGACGGCACGACGCGCACGCCTGACTGCCAGACCTGCGTTCAGACGACGTTCTCGCCGGCCGAGACCGGCCAGTACAACGTCACTGTCACGGTTACTGATGACGACGGAGCGTCGCGCTCGGACACGCTCCACGTCGATGTGGTGGCCGCCGGTGGGCCGTCAGTCTCGATGTCGGCCCCGCCCGCGGTTCCCGTTGGCCTCCAGCGGAATCTAACTGCAAACGCGACCGCCGGTGATGCCGACCTCCGAACGCTCGCCTGGGTCGTCAACGGCACCGCCCAAAACCAGACGCGACTCGCCGGTGAGAACGGGACCGCGACCATTACGCACACATTCAACCAGTCCGGCTCCGTGTCCGTCCGTGCGGTCGCCTACGATGCCGCTGGACGGCGTGGCGTCGCCAATCGAACGGTTCAGGTCGCCGACTCGTCCGGCAACGGTGGCGGCGGCAGTAATTGCCCGGGTGGTAGCGGAAGCTACTACGTCGACGGGCAGAACAAGGGCTGTACTTCGGCCGCGATGACTATCGGCGACACCATCGTCGACACTGACGGCCGGGACGGCCTGTGGGTGTACGTGGATAATGAACTCACCAAGATCATCGATGAAGAGAACATGAACAAGTACTCCGAGGACGGTTACGGAGGCACGTTCAGTAAGGAGACTGTCGATGAACGAAAAGACGATATAAAGGAACAGGAAGAGAATCAGGACGGTTTCATTGATGTTGATAATGGCGGCAGTTACAATGACGACGATTCCAGCGATGAGAGTCGTAGTACTCGTCCAGCATCCAGCGTGCCAAATAACCTGATGAACCCAGATAGCGGAGACGATGACGACGATGAGGACGGTGGCGACGATGACAACGGTGGATATGACTGGTCATACGATGACGATGACGGCAGTAGTAGTGACGATGATGATAGCAACGGTAACGATGATGGTAGTGGTGGCAGTGATAACGATGATCAGGGAGGTCTCCTTGACGGCATAATCGGTGGCGGTGATGACGATGATGAGGACAGCGGTGGTGATGACGACGGTGACACCGGGAGTTGGTTCGGAGGCGGTAGCGACGATGACGATGACAGTGGCGGCGACGGTAGCGGAGGGTGGAGTTTTTGGTAACAGATTTCAGATCTGACTTCGGAATTAAAACTTATAGATGACAATAAATAAATTCTAAATATGATTTATGTAAAGAATAGTACACAAGAGGTAGTCGCCTGCCTGTTAGCGACGGTTGCAGGCACTCTCTTACCCACAGTCACCACTCCGCTTATGATGTGGACGGACGCCCATTGGTATGCAAATAAGGAATCACCGATGCCCGGAATCCAGTCCGGAGAGGGGTACGTTAGCATCTTGACTGCGTTCGCCTACGTGGCTGTCTTCACCGTCCTTGTCCGCGGAATCACATTTTTGAGCGCCGGTGGCGAGACTGTACATGATTCACCATCTGCGGGAGTGGACGGCGACGGATCAGCAACTGGCACGTTACCAGAACCAACGCCAAACCTGACTGCAACTCTGAATCTCCCACCTACTGAAAAAGAAAACAAGGAAACAGACCTCAACAATGAGACCCAAAACGATGAGTGAGACTAGAACTATCGTTAGCTCTGTCGCCATTGCTCTCTTAATTATCTCTGCCGGCTGCTCTGCGTTCGCGGGAGGCAGCGGGCCAGCCGAAGAGACAGTTTCGCCGACGGAGACGCCAGAACCCACGCCAGAGAGTATTGAGACCCAAACACCTGAGCCAACGGAAACCGAGAGTACGCCAGTAGCTACCAAAGGAACTGAAACGGAAACCGAATCTACTACTGAAGGCGATCTCAGCAAGGCAGAGAAGTTTGAGGAATTCGATGAGAACATGCAGTATCTATACGATGCAGATGAGGAGAACCGTTCTGTCGAGATGGAGGCCTTCCCTGACAATGACTCATACCACATAACGGTTGAAATGCGTGACACCACAAACTTCACTAAGACCCGAAATGACCGGCTAAACCCGCTCTGGAAGTATTATGCCATTGTAGAAGACTATAACAATAATGATGACCACCTTCCAGACCGGGACCACACGTACATTCCTGATACGGTCAATGTAACGTTTGTTACGGAAGACGGCGGGGTGTTTGAAACAACTCACATCAAATATATTTGGGCGTACAAGTACTATACCGACGAATGGTCGCTCCAAGTCTTCATGGCAAAGTATGGCTCTACCACTGAAGAGGGGCCAGCTTACCATGAAAAGGGACGGTAGCGAATCACTCGGTTCGGAATCATAAGTCACAGCGAGTTTGTCGCTGACGACCGCTTCGATCAGGGGTCTACCTTACCGGTTCAGAAGTTTATAACACGTCGGATCAGGTTCCCAGATTAGATTCACGAGGGACAAAGATTAGACCCAGCCGGTTTTAGAGGGACATATGAGAGCGAAGCCGGAGTATCGCGACCGGGACGACACAGAGGTTGCGGTGCTCGATGCGCTCGCGGACCGCCGCGATGAGGGGATGACCGTCTTCGAGCTTCGGTCGCGGACGGAAGAGAATATCGACCGTATCGAGGACGCGCTCGCGGCTCTCAAGGCGGACGGCCTCATCGAGGTCGAGGACAACGGGGAGCGAACCGTCATTCTCCCGGGCGAGGGCGTGGTGGGGGAATCACAGCCGGACGAAGACGAATCGATTCTCGATCAGATCCGCAAGCGACTCCCGTTGTAGCTGCTGTCTCGCGGCGGTGTCACACCGCGTCCGACGGCGCGGCCGCGCAGTTGTTCGGGCCGAGTTCGAGTTCGAACGCGGTGTCGTCGTCGGCCGTCTCCGTTCCGAGATTGATGGCGATAATCCGCTCGAAGTTGGCGGGGCGCGGCGGGATGTCGTCACAGACGTACTCGACGAACGACTCGCGGTCCATCGCGAACCCCGGGAGCCGGTCGCGGAGAGTGCCCAGGGTAGCCGTGAACGTACCGTCGTCAGCCGGTGTCGTCGGTCCGCTGTAGTGGCCCGGGGCGACGAGCGTCTCATCGGGTAGCGCCGCGAGTCGGTCGGTCAGCGTGCGATGGAGGTCGCGGGCGAGGTCGCGAGCGCCGTCGGCCCCGGCTTCGAGGTCCGGGCGGGCGACGCTGTCGAGGAAGACGCTGTCGCCGGCCAGGAGCACGTCACCGACGGTGAAGCCAGTCATGCCAGTTGTGTGGCCAGGCAGGGGGCGAGGCTCCAGTGTGGCCGACCCGACCGGTAGCGTTTCGTCGTCGGCCAGTGCAGTCACGTCCTCGACGCCGCGGGCGACTGCCCGCTCGGAGAGAACCGGTTCCGCACCGGTCTCTGCGGCGAGGCGGCGGACGCCGCTGACGTGGTCGGCGTGGACGTGCGTGTCGATAGCGTGGGTGAGCGAGGCGTCGTGGTCGGCGGCGTCGGCGACGTACCGGTCGGTGAACGCCCGCAGCGGGTCGACGACAGCGGCCGAGCCGTCGCTGACGACCATGTAGCCGAGACAGCCGGACGACGGCCGGCGGTACTGGAGGACGGTTGCGGCGTCGCAGGGAATCTCGCGGGCCTCGTAGAGCCGTGCCCACCCCTCCATGCCGTCGCTGAGGTTCTGTGCCTCCACGCCGTGTTCAGTCAGCAGTCCGGCGACGAAGGCGCTGGCCTCGCCGCGGCCACAGACGACCGTTATCGGGCCGGTGCCGGCCACGTCGCCGACGACGTCGTCTACTTCGCCGGTCACCTTCGCCTGGAGGAACTTCGTAAAGGGGAGCTGTGTCGCCGTCACCGACGCGCCGCGAATCCGCCACTGCTCGTACTCGTCGCGGTTGCGAACGTCGAGCAACCGGAGCGACTTGCCGGCGTCCAGTTTCGCCTGCAACGCCGCTGCCGATAGTGACGGCGGGTCCGTCGGCGGGTCAGGGTAGTCCTCGACCATACCGACTGTAGCGCTGCCCGGCGGATAAATCGGGCGGGGATTTCAAGCCCCTGCCGCGCCCAGCGGACGTATGGACGCTGGAGCCACTATCGACGCCGTCCGTGACCAGACCGAGACAGAGCGAGACAGGCTGGGCTCGGACAAGGTGCTTATCGCAGCGACAGATGCGACGCTGGAGACGGAGGCGGTGCTCACAGCAGCGGCGACCCGCGAGTCAGGACTCGCAGATATCCTCGACCGGTGGGCTGCCGAGACTGATAGCGACGTGGCGACGCAGTTCGAGGCAGCCGCCGAGGCCGCGGCCGAGCGGGCGGACCGTATCGACGCAGACGCTGGGAACTCCGATGGGTTCATTGATCACCTCGAAACCGTCAGTGGGACTGCGCGGCGCGTCGGGGCCGGCCTCGTCGCCGCGCCGCTGGTCGCCGACCGGTTCTACCTGCAGGTAGTGAGCTTCTTCATCAACGAGGCGGCCGAACAGCGGGCCGATACGTTCCGCGAGGTTCGACAGGAAGCGGCAGCGCTCGATGACGGGGAGGCCGCTCTCGGAAACCTCCCGGAATCCGAGCGCGAGACGGCAGCGGCGGCTGCGACCGAAGCCATCGACGCGGCGTACGCCGACTACGCGGAAACGCTGGAGGCGATGGGACTGGACCCGAAGCCCATCTGCTAGTCGAGTCGGTAGGTCGCCACGCGGTTGGCGGCATAGAGGAACCCGGCGACAGCGCCAGCGACGGCGATCCCGACGCTCGCCACCAGTCCCCCGCTGAGGAGCCACGTCACACCGAATGGTATCGCGAACAGGCCGCGAACGGCGAGCAGGTACGCCAGGCTTCCTGGCACGACGGCCACGCCGAGGACGAGGAAGTACAGCCCGAACGCCCAGCCGCTCGGGACCACCACTTCCCGGCCCTGTACTGACGACGACTCGAACTTCGGAAACACGACGCCGGTTCCGACGGCGATGGCCGGCGCGGCGAGGGTTGCCACGAGTGCGAGTGTGAGTCCGGCGGCGAGCGTGACTGGCGGTGTCCCGGCCGCGACGCCGAGGCCGACGACCAATAGCGTCGTCACCACGACGCCGGGGAGTGCGCCCGCGAGGACGAGTCCGGTGACGAAGGCCCGGCCGGAGACGTTGGCGGTCAGTGTCAGCGGCAGCACGCCCTCCTCGCCGCCGAGCGGGTTGAGCGAGAACGCGGCCCCGAACGCCGCCGCGCTGGCGAGGCCGGCGCTGAGCGGGAGCGTCGGCGGCACTACCCGTTCCAGAATGACAATCTGGAGGTGATACACCAGAAAGAAGAACGGCATGACTGCGAACTGGACGGTGACGGGGGCTCGCTTGGCTCGGAGCCACGACTTCTGTGCGACTACACGGGTCGCGGTTGGGACCCGCCCCGCCAGCAGGCGGTCTGAAAGCGTTCGTTCGTCGGCGTCGAACTCGTGGTCGGGCTGGACCGGATCGGCATACCAGGCCCGCCCGGCCAGCCACAGACACGCAACCGCGCCGACCGGGAGCGCGCCGAAAATCCCCGCTGTGGCGACGGCGGCAGTGACCGGATTGCCGCCGGTTCCCAGTACGAGCAGGACGACGTCGGCGGGCCACGAGAGCGGGGACTGGGTCGCCAACTGGAGCACGCGAAGCTGTACTGTCGGGACGGCCGTCATTGCGACCCAGCCAAGCGGCAGGATGAGCGAGACAGCAGCTCCGACGCTCGCGCGGTGACTGGCGACGAAGGCCGAGCGGTTCGCCACCAGTTTCGTCACCAGCCCCAGGCCGAAGCCGAGAACCGTCCCCAGCAAGGCGACCGCGACCGACCCGACGAGGGCCACGGCTGCGACGAGCACCCCGGCATCACCAGCCGCGAGCCCGCCCACCAGCGCCAGAATCGGGATGGCGAGCGCGAGCGACACGCGACCAGCCTCAGCGGCCAACAGCCCGGCCGCCGCGTCCTCGTAGGGGACCGTCGTCAGCAGGCCGTCAGCGGCGTCGGGCTCGCCGGCCGACTTCACCGTATGCTGAAGCGTGAAGAAGCCGACGAGGCCGAGCAGTCCGACGATACCCGCCGTCGTCGCAAGCCTGACGGTGTGGGGGTCGCTGTCGGCGAGGAAGCCGCCGAGAAAGAACGCCCCTGCGCCGATAGCGAGACTGTATATGAGGATGCCCAACCCGCCGCCGAGCAGTAGGAGCGTCCCGCGCGTCGTGCCCATGAGCTTGCGCCAGGTGCGCCGCAGCTCCGTCCGCGCTATCAGCCGCGTCCGCCGTCCGTCCGGCCGTCTCATCGCTCTCCCGGGCGCTCGCTGGTTACGTCGAGGAACACGTCTTCGAGCGTGCTTCCGGACTCGACGCTGCCGGTCAGGTCGTCGGGAGCCCCTTCCGCGACGAGGTCCCCGTCGTACAGGACGCCGACGGTGTCGGCCAGCTCCTCGACGACGGGCAGGATATGCGTCGAGAGAAAGACCGTCGTGTCAGCGGCCGCGACTTCGCTGATGGTGTCACGCACTGTCCGGGCGGCCCGCGGGTCCAGCCCCGAGGTGGGTTCGTCCAGAAAGAGAACCTCCGGCTCGTGCAACAGCGCCTGGACGAGGCCGAGCTTCTGTTTCATTCCCTTCGAGTACGTCTCGACGCGCCGGTCGGCGTCCCCGTCGAGGTCGAACCGGTCGAGCAGCGATTCCACACGGTCCCAGTCCTCGTGGCCGCGCAGGCCGGCGACGTACTCCAGTTGCTCCCGGCCGGTGAGTTCGTCGTACAGCGGCGGTTCCTCGGGGAGGAAGCCGATGTGTTCGACCACCGCGGCGCGGTCGGCGACCGACTCGCCCGCGACTCGGGCGGTGCCGCTTGTCGGGTTCGTCAACGTCGTCAGGATGCGAATCGTCGAGGTCTTGCCCGCGCCGTTGGGACCGAGGAAGCCGAAGACCGTCCCGCGCGGGACTGTGAAGTCAAGGTCCGCTATCGCCGAGACCCCACTGTAGCGCTTCGTCAACCCCTCGGTGACGATTGCGGGTGCTGGAGGGCACATACGGGCAGTGCCGCACCGATTGTGAAAAGGTCTTGCTTTTGCTATGCGCGACTCTCTGGGATGGTTGTTTGGTGCTGCTACGGCTTTGTGGTGGTATTTGAACAGCCAGAAAGCCCCCGCGCTATCGGCTCCTGCGCCTCGCTGCGCGCGCTTCGCGTGCTTGCGTCGTCGGAGTTCGCCGATAGCACGGCCCCTTTCAGTCCCACCCAGCCGGGGCTTTCTGGCTCCCGACGGCCGTAGCTGCAGAACCATGCACAACAGAACCCGATACTTTAGCTAGCCGTTACTCTTCAACGGCTGCGTCGGCGGCATCGGCTTCAGCGTCTTCATCCTCGTCCTCGTCATCCGCATTCTCCACCACTTCGATACCGCGGTTGTTGACCGCCGACGGGTCCAGCCCAACCTCCTGCAGGAAGTTCTTGTACTCGCGCTCGCACTGCTCGGCGTCCTTCTGGCGGTCGCTGGCGCGGTCACACAGCGCGATGAGGTCCTCGGGCACGTCGTTAGTGTAGACAATCCAGTGGTTGATGAGGTCCGAGAGGCGGCGAATCGGCGAGGTGAAGTGACCGTAAATCTCGAAGTTCAGGGCGTGGTGGCCGCCGAAGGGGTCGTTCATGTACTTCGCGCGGGGCATCACCTTCATCACGGCCCACTGAATCTTGTCGAGCTGGCGACCGGGGGCCTGTTCGAGTGTCGCGTTGACGGCCTTCCGCGGGTCGTCCCAGGCGTCGCCGGGGATAGAGACGCCGTCGAGTTCCTGGATCTCGACCAGCGCCTCGTCCCACTCGTCGGGGCTCGGCTGTGGGTGGACGCGGTACATCGCCTCGACGCCGCGGTTCCACATCAGCTCGTGCGTGACGGCCTTGTTGGCCTTCAGCATGCACTCCTCGATGATGGTGTGGGCGCGGTCGCGGGCGGGGTTGAGGACGAGCGAGCCCTCCTCCTTGCGCTGCTCGTGCATCCGGTCGGCCAGTTCCCAGACGCGCTCGGTTTTCTCCGCGAGGTCGACGCTCTGGTCTTCCAGCACGTCTTCTGCGGTCTCTGGCTCGTCCAGCAGGCGCTCGGCCTCGGTGTAGGTTAGCCGGGCGTCGCTGCGGATGACGGACTTGTAGATGTTGATCTCCTCGTAGCCGAGGTTCTCCTTGTCGAGGTGCATCTCAACGGTGTGGGCCAGCCGGTCCTCGTTGGGGACCAGCGAGCAGACCGTCTCGGCGAGGACGGGCGGCAGCATGTGGACGGTGTAGGCCGGGAGATAGACGGTGTTCCCGCGCTCGACGGCCTGCTCCCACATCTTCGTGTCGGGGTTGACGTAGTGAGTCACGTCGGCGATGTGGACCCAGAGGACGATTTCGTCCTCGCGCTCCTCGATGGAGATGGCGTCGTCGAAGTCCTGGGCGTCGATAGGGTCGGTCGTCCAGGTGGTCATCTCACGGAGGTCTTCGCGTTCGTCGACCTCGTCCTCGATTTCGGCCTGCACGTCCTGCGTGCGCTCTTTGGCCTCCTCCAGTACCTCGGGCGGGAATTCGTCGGGGATGCCGAACTTCTCGAACAGTTCCTCGCGCTTGTTCTCCAGATGGCGGGCCATCTCCGGGTCGATCTCGACGGGGCCTTGCCCCTCGGCGGTCCCGGCGGCCGCTTGCGCGTCCTCTGTAGTCATGTCACCCGGTACGAACAGGGCGTAGTTAGGGCTGTCGGGGTGGGACTGGGCCGTGACTTCCCCGTCTCATTCCCTGTGCGTGTCGCCCTCGGAGAGTTCTCGGAACCGTCTCAGGAAGGTCTCTTGGTCGGCCTCGCCGGCCCCGGCGGCGTCGAGCGTCGTTTCGAGGCCGTCCCGCGGCTGCTGGCACAGGTCGGCAAAACAGGCTTTACAGAGGTGTTCGAACGTCTTGTTCCGGCGGTCCCACCGGTCGCCGTGTTTGTCGTACTCGCGGGCCTCGGTCCGCGAGACGGACTCCCCACACGCGATACAGGTGACCGACTCCGCCCGGGAGTTCCGGGACCCGAACATACGAACCAGTTGCGACTGACAGCGCTTAGAGTTTTCCGCACAGGCAACAGTTCCCCGTTCCGGGCCACACGTTTATTCACCCGCCGCCACTACACAGGGTATCGGCTATTCGGAGCCAGGGACACTGAATGAAGCCACCAGAGACACTCGCTCACTCGACGTTGGACACGCTACCCATCAACATCGCTGTCCTCGACGACGAGGGGACGATTCTGTTTACCAACCGCGCCTGGCGGGAGTTCGCGGGCGACGAGGATGGGGAGATGGAGGGGACGAACTACTTCGCGACGACCGACATCGACGCCGACGAGTACGCCGGGCAGGCACTCGGCGGCATCGAGTCGGTCATCGACGGTGAGCAGGACCTGTTCACGATGGAGTACCCGTGTCACTCCCCGGAGGAGAAGCAGTGGTTTCTGATGCGGGTCGCACCGCTCCCCGACGACGAGGCCGGGAGCGCGGTCGTCGCACACATCGACATCACCCAGCGGAAGCTCGCCGAACTGGCGGCCGAGCGCCGCAGCGAGGAGCTCAAAGCCGAGCGCCAGAACCTCAAACAGCTCGTCGACCGGGTCGACGGGCTGCTGAAAGCGGTGATGGGCGACGTACTGACCGTCGACTCGCGCGAGGCCATCCAGCAGACCGTCTGTGACCGGCTGGCCGAGGTCGACTCCTACCAGTTCGCCTGGGTGTCCGAACTGGATCTACGCGACGAGACGCTGTCGTCGACGGCACTCTCCGCCGACCACCCGACAACGCTGTCCATCCCGCTTAACGCCGACGACCCGGTTGCGGAGGCGGCCCGAACCGAGGAGATGCAGGTCGTGACCGGTGACATCGACGAGCAACACAGCCGACTCGCCGACTCCGACGTCGCGTCGGTCGCGGCAGTCCCGCTCGTCTCCGGCGAGTCGCTGTACGGCGTCCTCACCGTCTACGCCGACAGCGACGACGTGTTTGATCCCCGAGAACAGGCCGTGCTCGGGACCATCGGCCGGGCGACTGCGGCGGCCATCGACGCCCGCGAGACCAGCCGGCTGTTGACCGCCGACAACGTCACCGAACTCGAACTGCAGGTCACCGACCCCGACGTGTTCTACATCGACGTGGCGAGCGAACTCGGCTGCTCGATGGAGTACGGCGGGAGCGTCCCCGACGGCGAGGAGACGGTGATGTTCTTCCTCGTCGAGACGGACGACCCCTCGGCTGTCTGTGCCGTCGCCGCCGACCACCCGCAGGTATCGGGCGTCTCACACGTCTCGACGGCGGACTCGTCGGCGCTGTTCGAATTCACCGTGTCGGACCCGCCGGTCGTCTCGGTCGTCGCCGACCGCGGGGCCCAGACGGGCGACATTCTGGTCGAACCAGGGAAGGCGACAGTCACCGTCACGCTCCCGGCGTCGATGGAGACCCGAAGCGTGGTCGAGCAGGTCCGCAGCCAGTATCCGGAGACGGAACTGCTCTCCGTGCGAGAACGGGACGAACCGCCGGTCTCCCGGCAGGCGTTCATCGCAAACGTCGAAGAGCGGTTGACCAACCGCCAGCTAACGGCGCTTCGGAAGGGGTTTCTCGGCGGCTTCTTCGACTGGCCACGCGACGTCTCCGGCGAGCAACTGGCCGAGTCGATGGACATCTGCCCGTCGACGTTCCACCAGCACCTCCGTGCGGGTGAGCGAAAGCTACTGGAAGAAGTGTTCGAAAACTGGTAACCAGTGCTTGCGAATCCCTACGCCTGCGGCGGACTCCTGGCACGATCCCCGAAGCAGTTTGGTAGTCCGCTTATACCGATAACAACCGTATATACATGTAGTGATACAGAACCAGTGTCCTGTTTGTCTCCGGCGAACCGACGGGACACAGTCCCCCGTGACAGCGGCACACTCACGGATCGACCGAACTATTACGGACAGCCTGCCGACAAGCGCGCGACGCATCGCCCGCCGAATGACCGCCCGATAGCTTTCAATGCACTCCGATAACATCCAGACCAGCAAATCGATACAGCAGGAGACCGGACGGACGTTTCACCTCGCGACGCGTCTGCTTCCGGAGCGTATCCGCCACCCGACCTACGTCATGTACGCGTTCTTCCGGGTCGCGGACGAGGTCGTCGACCAGACGGACGGGCCGCCCCCGACCGTCCAGCACGAGCAACTGGAGGTAATCCGCGAGGCCGCGCTCGGGAACGTCGACCCGGCCGAAACCGACCACGAGGCGGTCATGGCGGCGTTTCAGGACCTGACCGAGCGTCACGACATCTCCGAGGAGACGATCAACGTCTTCATCGACGCGATGGAGATGGACATCGCACAGGCCCGCTACGAGACGTTCGAGGACCTCCGTGAGTACATGGGCGGCTCTGCCGTCGCTGTCGGCCACATGATGACGGAGGTGATGGACCCGCCACAGAAGGCGGAGGCCCTGCCCCACGCGACGGCGCTGGCCGAAGCGTTCCAGCTATCGAACTTCCTGCGGGACGTCCGCGAGGACATCCACGACTACGGCCGGGTGTACCTCCCACAGGAGACGCTCGACCGCCACGGCGTCACCGAGGAGCAACTGGCCGACGCCGAGGTCGACGACGCCTTCCGAGCCGTGATGCAGGAGGAACTGGCTCGGACCGACGAACTGTACCGCGAGGGCGTGGCCGGTATCCGATACCTCCCGGAGGACTGCCAGTTCGGCGTGCTGCTGGCTGCGGTCCTGTACGCTGACCACCACCGACTCATCCGTGACCGTGGCTACGACGTGCTGACGGAGACGCCGGACCTCACTCGCCGCCGCCGGCTGTGGTTGCTCGCCCGTACGTGGTGGCACTGGCGGCGCAACGGCGACCCCGAAGCGACGTTCTACACCGTGAGCGCTGTCTCCGAGCGCGGCCCCGGCGAGACGCCGACGGACGCCCACGGCCACGGGCAACCCGCGTGGCGTGGATGACAGCCACGCACCGGGTATCGTTTCTGACTCCCTGTTGTACCTGAACTAATGTTGCCCACGCTCACGTATCTCCAGTTCCACGCCCTGTTCGTGGTGCCGGTCGTGGCTGGATTGGCACTGACAGCCACCTACCGCCTCGGGAGCCGCCGGGACGTACTCACGGGGACGGCAATCCTCGCAGGACTGGCCCTCGTCTACACGACGCCGTGGGACGGCGCGCTCATCCGGCGCGGCGTCTGGTGGTACGGCGACGGCACCGTGCTGGCGCGGTTCTGGTCGATACCCCTCGGCGAGTACCTCTTTTTCGTCCTGCAGACCGCGATGGTCGGGCTGTGGGTGGCCCGGTTTCGGGTGGACACGGAGCGCCCACTGACCACGCCGATGCGAACGCGACTCGTCGGACTCGCCGCCGCGCTCGTCGTCGTTCTGTCCGGCCTCGCGCTCCTGCGCTCCGACTCGGGACTGTACCTCGGGTCCCTGCTGGTCTGGAGCGGGCCGATTCTCGCCATCCAGTGGCTGTTCGGGTGGCACTTCCTCGTCGGCAAGTGGCGGACCGTCGGCGGCGCGACACTGGTCCCGACGGCCTATCTCTGTGGTATCGACAGCGTCGCCATCCGACTCGGCGTCTGGACCCTCTCGAAACAGTACACGACCGGCTACACGATTCCCCTGCTCGACCTGCCCATCGAGGAGGCGGTGTTCTTCTTCCTGACGACGCTGTTCGTCGTGCAGGGGGTCGTGCTCTACGTCTGGCTTCGGGACAGATGGGATTGAGCCGCCGCACCACCGTCGAGCCGTCGGTTCTCTACCGGGTCGCGCTGGTCCCCGGCTGGGTTGCCAGCCTCGCCGTCGTTGCTCCGTTCCTCGCCGGGGTCTCGATACCGCCCGCGCTCCAGTACGCCCCGCTGGTCGTCAGTGCCGTTCTGCTCGGCCTCCCCCACGGCGCGGTCGACCACCTCGCGGTCGCACGCACCCGCGGCGAGCGCCCGGACTGGCGGGCTATCGCCCGCGTGTTCGCGCTCTACGGCGTCGTCGGCGGAGCCTACGCAGCCGCCTGGTTCCTCGCGCCCGCGGCGGCGTTTGTCCTCTTCATCGCCGTGACGTGGTTCCACTGGGGCCAGGGCGACCTGTACGCGCTGCGCGCGCTGGCCGACGCCGATCACCTCCGGTCGCTCCCACAGCGGGTCGGGACCGTCCTCGTCCGCGGCGGCCTGCCGATGCTGGTCCCGTTGCTCGCCTTCCCCGATTGGTACCGCCGCGTGGCGACGGATCTGGTATCGCTGTTCGCGCCCGACGCCGTGGCCGCTATCGGCTGGGCGTTCCGGACGGACGTTCGAACCGCGCTCGCAATCGCCTACGGCGCGCTCGTCGTGGCAACGCTGGCGGTCGGGTTCACCCGCGCCGACGCCCGACGCCCGTGGCTGCTCGACGCCGGTGAGACGCTGGGACTCCTTGCCTACTTCGCCCTCGTGCCGCCGGTGCTTGCCATCGGCGTCTACTTCTGTCTCTGGCACTCGCTGCGCCACGTCGCCCGCCTGCTGCTGGTCGACGACGACGCTACCGCCGCGCTCGAAAACCGCGATCCGACGGCCGCCCTGGCGCGGTTCGCCCGCGACGCCGCACCCCTGACCGTCGCCTCGCTCGCCCTGCTCGGCGGGCTGTACTTCCTGGTCCCGAACCCGCCCGGGTCGGTTCCGGAATGGGTCGCGCTGTATCTGGTGTTCATCGCCGTCGTCACGCTGCCACACGTCGTCGTTGTCAGTATCATGGACCGCCAACAGGGCGTCTGGGTGTAGTCGGCTACCTCTATAGATGGCGCTAGGGCCGGATGTCTGGAAGAATTGAAGTCGAAAATCACGGAGGGGCATCCGCGCGAGCGAAGCAAGCGCGGTTCACCGAACGCGAGTGGAGCGAGCGTTCGGCCTTTTTCGCCACCGAAAGACTCGCGTTGCTCGCTCGTCTTTCGAGCTGCTCGGAAATCGAAGATTTCCGGCATGACGAGACGGCAATGCCGTCTCGAACCACCTCGCTCGCTTCGCTCACGAGGACCACGTTTTTGCGCCGAGTGGTGCGCTTCGCGCACCCGAGGCGGAAAAAGGTGGGTTACTTGCCCTTGCCGCGGTTGCTGCGCAGCGACGGGCGGGTCTTCTCGCTCCCCTTGCCCTTGCCGCTGAGGCCGCGGTTGCGGCGGCCGGCACCGGTCAGACCGCGGAAGACGCGGTCGGCCTGGTCGTCGGCGCAGATCCACGACAGGTCGTCGTCGTTCTGGATGGCCGGGTGGTTCGGGTCGATGAGGATGACTTCGTGCCACTTCTGGCGGCCGTCCTGGCCGACGGAGTAGCTGTTGAGCACGCGCAGGTTCGGGAAGGTGCGGGAGGCGCGTTCCTCGGCGACGCGCTGGATGTCCTTCCGGCGGGTGATGCGCGTGACGCCCTGGCGCTTGGACCGACGGCCGGCCTTGTGTCGGCGCTTGCGTGCGCCGCCCTTGCGGACGGAGACGCGGGCGACGACGACGCCCTGTTTCGCCTTGTAGCCCTGCGAGCGGGCCTTGTCGAGGCGGGTCGGGCGCTCGATGCGCTCGACGGCCCCTTCGTCGCGCCACTCCTGCTGGCGCTGCCACTGTAGTTCTGCGAGCTGTCCGTCGCCCGGGTTCTTCCAGGCGTCTCGAATGTACGAATATGCGCTTCGTGCCATATGTATTCACCACGGGCGTTGCGTGGTTCAAGTCGCGCTCGACGCGACTCACATCCCGACCTGCACACGCAGGTGCCCGCTGGTGCCCGTCGTCCAGCGAGTTACCCGGAGTTTGCCGTTCGGAGTCTTAAACGGTTCGGACCAGACTCGCGGATGTGACCCGCTCACGCAGGGACGCGACCGCTGAAAACGTCGGATATCTGTGGTTTAGCAACACAAATCGTTAAGTTGTTCCCAGCCGGAGAGTCATGTATTACCATGACAGACCTTGGTGGCTTTCAGGACCATGTGGCGCGAATCGACCTCGGGGACGGGGACGTAGCCTACGAAGGTATCGACGAGGAAGACGCGAAAAAGTACATCGGTGCACGCGGGCTCGGCGTGAAGTACGTCTTCGATCAGGGACCGGACGTGGACCCGCTGGGTCCGGATAACCTGCTGGCGTTCATGAACGGGCCGCTGACGGGGACACAGGTGACGATGAGCGGCCGGATCGCCATCTGTACGAAGTCGCCGCTGACGGGGACGGTCACTGACTCCCACCACGGCGGCTGGTCCGGAGCGCGGCTGAAATGGTCGGGCTTCGACGGACTGCTGTTCGAGGGCCAGGCCGACGAGCCGGTGTATGCGCTCGTCGAAGACGGCGAAGTGGAACTGCGCGACGCCTCGCACCTCTGGGGGCAGGGCGTCCACGACACCATCGACGACCTCGAAGGCGAAATCGAGGGCGGCTCGCTGGGCAAGAACCTCTCGGTGATGGCCATCGGACAGGGCGGTGAAAACGAGGTCAAGTACGCCTGTATCATCAACGAGGACGACCGCGCGTCGGGCCGCGGCGGCACCGGCTGCGTGATGGGCAACAAGAACCTCAAGGCTGTCGTCGTCAAGTCCAGCACCCGGATGCCCAAGCCGAAGGACCAGGAGACGTTCCAGGAGGGTCACAAGCAGGCGATGCAGGTCATTCAGGAGTCCGACGTGACCGCGCCCAACGAGGGCGGCCTCTCGATGTACGGCACGAACGTCCTGATGAACCTCACCGAGGAGATGGACGGCCTCCCGACGAAAAACGCGAAGTACTCCTCGACGCGATCGATGTCCGAGTCGGAGGGCGACGGCGAACGCATCATCGACTCCGAGAAGGTGAGCGGCGAAAACGTCCGGGAGAACATCCTGGTCGACGAGCCGACCTGTCACTCCTGTCCGGTCGCCTGCAAGAAGGAAGTCGAGGTGCAGGCGATGCACAAGGGCGAGGAGATGAACGTCCGCACGGAGTCCTACGAGTACGAGTCCGCGTGGGCGCTCGGTCCGAACTCCGGCCACGTCGAGCGCGACAAGATCGCCGTGATGCTCGAACGGTGTAACGACGTCGGCGTCGACACCATCGACGTTGGCAACACCATGGCGATGGCGATGGAGATGACCGAGGAGGGCAAGCTCGACGAGCTCGGCGACGGCCTGGACTGGGGCGACGCCGACACGATGATCGACATGATCGAGATGATCGCCAACCGCGAGACGGAACTTGCGGACCACCTCGCCGAGGGGCCGGACCACCTCGCCGAGGAGTTCGACGCCCACACCAACTCTCTCGCTGTCAAGGGCCAGACCATGGCCGCCTACGACCCGCGGTGCATGAAGGGAATGGCAATCGGGTACGCGACCTCGAACCGCGGGGCGTGTCACCTGCGCGGCTACACGCCGGCAGCCGAAATCCTGGGTATCCCAGAGAAGGTCAATCCGCGAGAGTGGGAGGGCAAAGGCGAACTGTGTGCCACCTTCCAGGACCTCCACGCCATCAGCGACTCCTTCGACATCTGCAAGTTCAACGCCTTCGCGGAAGGTATCGAGGAGTACGTCCTGCAGTACAACGGCATGACCGGGCTGGACGTGAGCGAGGAGGAACTGATGGAAGCCGGCGAGCGCATCTACAACCTCGAACGGTACTACAACAACCTCGCCGGCTTCGACGGAGCCGACGACGACCTGCCCAACCGGTTCGTCGAGGGCGACGAGCACGCGATGCCGGCACAGGGCGGCTCCGAGGGGGAACTCGCGGAGCTCTCGAAGATGAAAGACGAGTACTACGAGGTGCGTGACTGGGAGGACGGCGTCGTGCCCGACGAGAAACTCGACGAACTTGGCATCGACATCGGCCCCGGAACCGGCGTCAGCTCCGGCGGCGCGGCGGCCCCGAGCGACGACTGAATTCGCACTGACCGCCGAACACACTTCAGTTCTCTAATGCGCAAGGAAGATATCGACGACTTCGAATTCCAGGTAGAGTCCCGACTGACCAGCCACGGCGTCTACGTCACCGAGTTCGACGACGAGGGCGAGACGTACCGGCTCACCTACGAATCGATTTCGGCCGACGAGGCGGCTGTCATCCCCCACCGGGAAATCGGCCGCGTCATCAACGTCTTCCGGGATCTGCACGCCGATGACTGGTCCGGGGTCGACATCGAGGCGACCGTGACGGACCTCGACGACACCGTACTCGGCGAGTGGTCGGTCGACAGCGAATGGATCGACGACCTCGAAAACGGCGACCTCTCGGAGACGGACTTCTCCCAGCGCGTGCTGGAGACGATTACGGTTCGGAACTGACCGCTAGCACGTCTCTAATTTCCAGCGTCGTCTCGAACTCCTCGCTTCTGTCCAGCCGCCGGCCGTCGCGCTCGAACTGGGTGGCGTGGGCCCGCCGAACCGCGTCCCGCTCGCGGTCGCTCAGTCCGAGTTTCGTGCCGATACTGTCCCAGTGGCCCGACTCGGCGCAGACGTAATCGGCCTCTCTGGGGCCGCTGATGCGCTCGTACTCCCTGTCGTAGGTCGCCCGGTTCGCCCGGAGATACGTCTGTACCTTTCCGAGCAGGTCGGGGAGTCGATCGAGCGGGACGCTGGCCTGCGTACCGGCCAGCAGGACGATCTGCCCCTCGATGGGATACGACGGGTCGGCCATCGCGCCCCGGTCAGCCGCCCGCCCGCATCGCTTTCTGTGCGAACTTCTCGATGAGCGGCTCCAGCGTCTCCGGGTCGCCGTCGAACTGGATCGTCACCTCGTTGAGCTGGAGGCTCGGCCCGATAGCGACTTTCTCCTCCGACAGTGTCGCCGCCCAGCCGTCGCCTTCGACGGTCGCCTCGCCGCGTTGCTCGCCGCCGAGGTTCTCCAGATAGCCGATAGCGGCTCGCACCGAGATGCCGCGAAAACTCCGTTCACGCTCCATTACGTGGTCGTTACGGGTGCGCTCGTCTAAACCTATCGGCGGTCCGGCGCTCGTTTGCCACAACAGCGCTATCCCGGATGGCTCCACCTCTCCCGGACGGATACCTTCTATCCTGGCCGGATGCCGTCGTCGACGATGCGGGCGTTTCGCTCGCGGCTGATGCGCTCGTCTAGGTCGGCGTGGTCGTAAATCTGAGCGATGACGGCGGCGTGGAGGTCGCGCCAGGCCATCGCGTAGATGGGGGACTGGCCCCAGGCCCGGAGTTCGACGACGTACTCGTCGTAGGCCTCCCACCGACTCTCGAACTGCTCGATGTGGTCGACGACGGCGCTGGCCGGCTCCTCGGAATCGAGGGCCGCGTTGAGTTCCCGCTCCCAGCCACCGACGGCCTGCTCCATGTCGCGTTTCGTGTCCTCGCTGTCCGGCGGCAGCGAGTCGACAATCCCGGACGGAATCCCCAGTTCGATGTCGTCCATATCGCCACACAGAGTTCGCGGCCAATAAATCCCAGCGATAGGCGAACATGTTCGCATCTACTGCTTTGTGTCGGCGGGCTGTAGAATACGTATGAGCAGTGAGACAGTAGAGCGACAGTCGTCAGCACCGGACCTGACCACTGTCGAGGTCAGGTGTACCGGCCACGTTCGCCGGGTCGTCGGCGAACCGTCGCTGTCGTACACGTTCGAAGGGGACACGCTGCGTGACTTCCTCGACGCGTTCTTCCGGGAGTACGACGTGAGCGACATGCTCATCGCGGAAACCGAAGCTGACGCCACCACCGAGGGCTGGGCCCCGGAGATGGCGGACCTGCCGGGCGACTGGGCGAAAAACCCCGAAGGCGAGCAGACCAGATGCTACGCGCGAGTGACGGTCAACGGCGAGTTCAACGAACACCTCGACGGACTGGATACGGAACTGGAAGCCGGTGACCGCGTCGGGCTGATGTTCCCGTTCATCTTCTGCTGCTGATTCGAGTCCCGCCTGCTCCGCCGGACCGAGCTACCCCCCGGCGACTGGCGGGAACACGCTGAGCTCGTCCCCGTCCTCCAGCGCGGTCTCCAGCCCGTCGAGATGGGCAATATCCGTTCCGTTCCGGAGAATCGTCAGGTACTCCCGCAGTTCGCCGTCCTCGAACAGGTCCATCTCGGTGTACTCCTCGGAGAGCTGCCGGAGCACGTCACCCGCCTGGAGGCCGCTCTCGTACTCACGCTGAACCGTTTTCTGCCCCACGGCTTCCCGGAAGTTGGCGAAAAACCGCAGCTCGATTTGCATACCGCTGGGTTGGCGGTCGAGTGGCTTAAATCACAGCGCTCGGACCGCGTGAATCGAACGAGCAACTGATTTATTCGTTGTATTCAATCGATCATGGACCTCGAATTCCTATCCGATGGGAACGACTTCGACCCGTTTTAGCGTCCCAGCCCATGACTCCGCGTATGGAACGTGTGGTCGCAAGCGATGACCCGATGATAGCTGTCGACCGACTGCGGGCGGAACTCGACGCCGATGTCGTCGTCGCGGAGACAGATGACGAGGACGCGGTCCGGGACGCTGCCGCCGGTGCAGCGGCGCTCGTCGTGGACGTGAACACGCCGGTCACCGCCGCGGTGCTCGACGCGCTGGACGACCTTCAGATCGTCGCGCGAGCGGGTGTCGGTATCGACAACATCGACGTGTCCGCGGCGGCGGACAACGGCGTGACCGTCACGAACGTCCCTGAGTACTGCACGGACGAGGTCGCGACCCACACGGTGACGCTCCTGCTCGACTGCGTTCGGACGCTCACGGCCTACGACCGCGATGTTCGCGACGGCGGGTGGGGCTGGGAGCGGACCCGCCCGGTCCATCGCGTCCGCGACCGGACGCTCGGCCTCGTCTCCTTCGGCCCCATCGCGCGGCGAGTGCGCGACCAACTGCGAGGGTTCGACATCGACGTCATCGCGTACGACCCGTACGTCGACGCCGAGGAGATGGCCGAAGCCGATGTCGAGAAAGTCACGCTGGGGACGCTATACGAGCGGGCCGACTACGTCTCCCTCCACGCGCCGTTGACCGAGAGCACGGCGGAGATGATAGACGCTGACGCGCTCGCGGCGATGCGCGACCACGCCGTCCTCGTCAACACCGGCCGCGGCGGCCTCGTCGACGAGAGAGCGCTTCGGGCGGCGTTGGACGACGGGACGATTGCGGCCGCCGGCCTCGACGTACTGGGCGAAGAGCCGCCGACGGCTGCCCATCCGCTGGTCGGCCTCGACAACTGTATCGTCACGCCACACGCGGCGTGGTACTCCGAGGAAGCCCGCGACGACCTCAACGCCGCCGTCGCTGCGAACGTCGAGGCCGCGCTGGCCGGTGAGACGCCACCGAACCGGATCGACCCCGAGACGGACTGGCTGTAAATATACGGCCAGGGTTGACCGCTAACACCGTCGAAACGGTTGTCGGCGAGTGGTATTACCCCGACTCAGCAGCGGATGAACTCCCGACGCTGGTCGCCGAGGGCGCTCTGACCCGTGACTGCTGTCTTGATATCTCGGACGAGGTTCGAGAGATACGCGCGAAGCCCGGGGTCACACGTCCCGACGCGCCTGGCCTGCCGGTAATCACAGCAGAGCGCGACCGGCAATAGCGGGGCCGCAAACAGTCCCGAAAGCGTGACGCCCAACTGGAAGGGGTGGCCGGCCGGGACGGCGAGCCACGCAGCGGCCACGACCGCCCAAGACACCACCCCGTAGAGGACGGTGTGTCGCCAGTTGTGTGCCGGCAGTTCGTATCCGCGAATGCGTGACGAAGAGTCGTCCGGCGTGCCGCCGGTGACCGGGCCACCGGGCGACTCGCCAGTAGATGAGGAGAGAGGACACGACATACTCTATCGGTGGCCTTGCGTGTTAATCACGGCTTGTTTGGCATACGCCGAATGAGACAGTGCGTATAAGCCGCTCGACGCGCAACGGGACGTATATGCGAGAGTTCATCTTCACTATCGACTACGAGCGGAACGTCGACCCCGTGATGGACGTGTTCATCGACTACCCGGAGACCCACTCCCGGACTATCGCGTGCAACGTCACGCGAGACGGGATGTGGCGGCTCGAACGGGTCGCCGGCCCGGAGACCGCCCTCGAACAGCTTGACGACGTGTACGACGACCCGGTCCAGTGTACCGAGTGCATCGGGACCCGCAACTGCAAGACCGACTGGACGTACGAGGTCATCGGCTCGGACCCCGGGGCCCGGACGGTGTACAGCTACCGTTCCGAAGCGGGTGACTGTCACTCGATTCCGCGGCTGGCCATCGACCACGTCGGCCGCGGCGTCCTCGTCGAGACCGAACGCCGTGGGAGCCGGTGTGAGTGGCGGCTGCTCCTGTGCAGCGACGCCGGCGTCGACGGGCTGTTCGAGGAGATGGAATCCGAACTCCGCGAAGGGCTCACCGTCGAGTTCCGGCAGCTTAGCTCGCCCTCGTACTGGGTCGACGAGGCCGTGACACTGGCGGAGCTCCCGCCGGAGCAACAGGCCGCCGTCGAGGCTGCCGTCAAACACGGCTACTACCGGACGCCGCGGGACACTTCGCTCACCGACCTCGCCGAGACGCTCGACGTGTCGCGGTCGACGCTCCAGTACCGCCTCCAGCGGGCCGAAGCGTGGATCGTCCGGTCGTTCGTCACGCGGTCGATGGGGCCGGTTCAGGCCGACGAAGACGTCGCCGAGGGCGGACGGCTCCGCATCGGTCGCTCCGGCGTGTAGTCGTCGCCGTCACATTCTGGCTCCTGAATCGGACCGGGGCGTATCACCCCGTCCACAGCGGTTCAGAGCGGGAACAGAGTCCCGGACTGCAGTAGAACATCTCACACAACTCACCGACTGTCCAAAGTTCGGCGTGTGCCAAACGAGTCGTCATGGGGGATGCACCCCTATAATTGGGTACGACCGCGGGCGTCCCACGCGCTCGCAGAGGCACACTATGACGACACGCAGCATCTATTCCCCCGACGAACGCGGTGACAGTGTGGACGAACAGGCCGAGTCCGAGGCGAGCACCGGCCACGCCTGCCCGGACTGTGGCGGGAGCCTCGTCACCGACGACAGTCGCGGCGAGACGGTCTGTGAATCCTGCGGCCTCGTCGTCGACGAGGACGAGATTGACCACGGACCGGAGTGGCGCGCCTTCGACAGCCAGGAGCGCGACAACAAGCGCCGCGTCGGTGCCCCGACGACGGAGATGAAACACGACAAGGGCCTGTCGACCAACATCGGCTGGCAGAACAAGGACGCCTACGGCAACTCCCTGTCGACGCGCCAGCGCGAGAAGATGCAGCGCCTGCGGACCTGGGACGAGCGGTTCCGAACCCGCGACCACGCCGAGCGAAACCTCAAGCAGGCGCTGGGCGAGATCGACCGGATGGGGAGCGCCCTCGGCGTCCCCGAGAGCGCCCGCGAGACGGCCAGCGTCATCTACCGCCGCGCCCTCGATGAGGGGATGCTTCCCGGCCGCTCCATCGAAGGGATGGCGACTGCCGCGCTGTACGCCGCAATCAGACAGTCGAACCTCCCGCAGACGCTCGACGATATGGCCGTCGTCAGCCGCGTCGATGAGATGGAGTTCACCCGTGCGTACCGCTATCTCAACCGGGAACTCTCCTTGCAGGTCGGCCCGCCGGACCCCGCGACCTACCTCAGCAAGTTCATCTCCGAACTCGACGCCGACGACGCCCTCGAACGCCAGGCCCGCGCCCTCATCGAAGCGGGGAAGGAAGCGAACGTCCACAGCGGCAAGAGCCCCGTCGGCCTCGCCGCCGCGGCCATCTACGCCGCCGGCCTGCTACTGGGCGAGGAGATGACCCAGGAAACCGTCAGCGAGGCCACGGACATCAGCACCGTGACCATCCGCGAGCGCTACCGCGAACTGCTCGAAGCCGAAGCGGAACTCGACGACAGCGCCGTCGACGCGACGAGCGGTGCCGAGTCCGGCGCAAGCGCCTAAGCCGTCACGGAACCCCAATCTTCTCTTAGCCCCGCTGTCCCTCGAAATCGTCCAGCCATCCGCGGACGACGCTCTCTATCGCGCCGGTCGTGCTCCCGACGTGCAGTATCTGGTACCCCGATTCGGCCTTCTCGTTCACGTCGTCCATCCCGAACCCGAGGCCGCCGACGGTGACGTCCGCTTCCACTGCCGCCGAGCGGACCGTCTCCACCGCCTCCTGCACCTCCGGATGCTCGATTTCGCCGGGATAACCGAGCGACACCGACAGGTCGAACGGCCCGATGAACACGAAACCGAGTTCAGGTACGTCCAGAATCGCGTCAATATTGTCGACGGCCTCCTTCGTCTCGATTGTGGTCCCGACCAGCGTCTCCTCGTCCGAGGCCTCGATGTAGTTCTCGCCCAGGCCCCAGCGGCGCGCTCGGGGCGCGGCCAGTCCCCGGTCGCCCGGGTCGCCGTCGTACCGGAACCGGCCGGATTTAACCGCTTCGCGCACCTCCTCGGCAGTTTCGACCCGCGGCAGGAAGACGTTCTTGACCCCCAGGTCCAGCGCCTTCCGCACCAGCGTCGGGGATGTATCCGGCAGGCGGACCAGTAGCTCCGTCCCGGTGCCGTCGGCCGCCCGCAGGAGGTTCTCGACTGTCGCCGCGTCCCACGGGTCCGGCCCGCCGTGCTCGAAGTCGAGCCAGATGAAATCGACCCCGAGGTCGCCGTAGAACTCTACCAGTGTCGGGCTGTATGTGTTATCGAGGACGCCCAGCGCGACGCCGCCGCTATCGACTGTCTTGCGGAGTCCGTTCGTCGGCAGTGGTTCGGCCATGTCTTGTCAGTGAACTGCAACACCGATAAGCGTGGTGCGGAAACGGCCGGTCAGTTCTGGTATCCCGACAGCGGCCCCTTACTGTCCCGGCAGCGGACAGAGGCTCGCGGTCAGCACGACGACGCCATCGGTGTGATTGTGCGCGCCGTGGGCCTGCCCCCGCTCGTTCAGCACGACCCCCGGCGCGGCGATGGCTTCCTCTCTCTCCTCCTGCTGGACCGTCACCTCGCCGCGGACGACGTGGAACACGTTCGTCGCGTCATCGTGTTCGTGCGGGTCGATTGTCGCGTCCGGCCCCAGCGCGAACGCCTTCACCAGCACGTCGTCGGTCACTGCCAGTTCCCCGTCGATGACTTCGCCCTCTTCCGGTTCGGCGTCGAACTCGGACAAGCGGTCGAGCGTCATATTTGCCCGTGGGCCGGGGCGTCCTTAGCCGTTCGGTTGCTAGGAAAAGTTGCATCTGTTTGTGTGGTTGCGTGATTGAACAACCAGAAAGCCCCCGCGTTCTCAGCTCCCGCGACTCGCTGCGCTCCAGTAGATGCTTGCGTCGTCGGGGTTCGCTGAGAACGCGGCCCCTTTCAGTCCCATCCCTGCCGGCTGGCCAAACAGCTACGAGGTGGGACTGAAAGGGGCGGCTGGCTGAACGACGGCGGACGACGTAAGGACCACAGTGAGCGGAGCGAGCGAGGACCGCAGCGAGTCCCCCGAGTTCAGCCAGCCGGGGCTTTCTGGCTGTTAGACTACGCACTCGCGCTGCAGTGTCTCCAAACGTCTCACACATCTACTAGCCGGAAGGCGAGACTGTACATCGTCCCGGTTCGCTCGGAGCCGATAGCAGACACGAGGTCAGCAGCTATCGCGGCCAGCGGTTCCCCAATCACGTCCGGAAGCTCGTCTGCGTATCCACGCACCACGTCGGCGTGGGCGTCCAGATGCGCCTCGGTCCAGGGAACGGGGTCGAGCAGCGTCTTTCGGCGTTCGACAGTCCAGCCGTGATCGGCAAACACCGCAGCCAGCACGGCGACGGGGTAGAACGTCAGCGCCGGCCGGCCGTCGACCACCCGCGCGGCGGCGTTCTCAAGCGCGAACAGCCGGTTGACAGCCCCGTCGGTGGGTGGCACCGCGTAGTCGTCGACGACGAGACGCCCACCGGGTTTCGCCACCCGTGCCAGTTCGGCCGCGACGGCGTCCAGGTCGGCAGGCGGCAGGACGTTACAGAGCCCGTGGGCGGTGACGAGGTCGACGCTGCCGGTCCCAAGCGGCGTCGCCCGGAGGTCGGCCTCGATGACCACGAGGCGGTCGGCGTTCCCGTCGCCGACGCGCTCGCGGACCGTCGCGGCGTGGTCGGCGTCGTTCGTCACCGCGTACACCCGCTTCGCGCCCGCGGCCAGCAGTCCGGCCGTCGTGTTCCCGACGCCGGCCCCCGCCTCAAGACAGACCTGGCCTTCGACCTGCCGGTCGGCGAGGGCGGCCGTCACCGTCTCCGGAACGCCGTCCACGCTCAGTGGTGCAGTTGCTCGGGCACCGGGCTGTCGTCGTGGCGCGCCTCCTCGATGAGCGCGCGCTGGCGGGCCTCGTCCATCCCCTCCGAGCGGCTGGCGGCGTCGAGCACCATCGCCACGAGCTTCGGGTCGCCGGGGCTGACGACGGTATCGAGGCCCTGGGCGGCGGCGAAGTCGAACCGTTCACGGATGACTTCCGGCGTGTCGACCGGCTCGTACCAGTTCGCGTACGGGCGGTCGGCCTCGGCCAGTTCGTCGGTCGGCGGCCACGACCCCTTCGCGAACGCCTTGATGCCCAGCGTGCCGATGCCCTCCGCCTCACAGCGGTCCAGCACGGCCTCGTAGTCGTACTCGTCGCCGTCCTTGCCGGCGACGACGGGGTTCAGTGGGAACATCACCGTCTCCAGGTCGTCGATGCGGTCGATGGCGTCCAGGATGAGTTCGGGATTACCGTGGCTCGTCAGCCCGATGTGGTCGATTTTCCCGTCGTCTTTCGCCTCGCGTATCGCGTCCAGCGCGCCGCCGTCGGCGGTGATCGTGTCCAGTTCCTCCTCGTACTCCAGGCCGTGAATCTGGTAGAGGTCGATGGTGTCGATGCCGAGGCGGTTCAGCGAGCGGTCGATCTTCCGGGCTGCCCCCTCGTACTCGCGCTCCTGGGTCTTGCAGCCCAGGAAGACCTCCTCGCGGTACTGACGGAGCTTCGGCCCCAGTTTCAGCTCCGCGTCGCCGTAGGTCGGTGCCACGTCGAAGTGGTTGACGCCGTGGTCGAGTACAAGTTCGACCAGCTGGTTCGCCCCCGCCTGTTCGAGCCAGTTGAGTGCTATCGAGCCGAACGTCAGCACCGTGCTCTCCTGCCCAGTGTCGCCCAGTGCTCGGGTTTCCATACCGGTTGCACGACCCGGAGCCCAATAACCGTTGGTTGCTGCTCTCTCAGCCTGTCCAGTGCGGCAGACCGCGACAGGGGACGCCGACCGGGGTTTATTACTCCCGCAGTCCGAACGGGATGTATAGATGTTTGGGAGAGAACAACTGTTCTCGGCGATGACGGCGTCGTACGTGATCGCAGTCACGCTCGCCCTCGTCGTCGCCGCGATATTCGCGCCGGTCATCTGGAACGGCGTGCCAAGCGGTGGCGACGACGACCCGAGCGTCGCCGTCGTCACCCTTCGCGGCGGCACAACCGACGCTAACGTCAACGCCGTCACGCAGGACCTCCGCGAAGCACGGAACAACGGATCAATCGAGGCAGTCGTCCTCCGGGTCGACAGCCCCGGCGGGCCGGTCGACTCGAGCGAGGAGTTCTACCTCGCCGTGAACCGGACCGCCAGCGAGATGCCCGTCGTCGCCTACGTCGAGGGCACGGCCGCCTCGGGCGGCTACTACGGCATCGCTCCGGCCGACGAGATCGTGGTCAAGCCGAGTTCGAACGTCGGCAGTATCGGCGTCATCGTCCAGGCCCCGCTGAGCCTCATCGAGCAGACCGAACAGCAGGGCGAGACGTTCGTCCGCTCGGGTCCGGACAAGGCCCAGATAAGCAAGGACGGTCTCCGCGAGGACATCGAGGTGCTCCAGCGGTCCTTCGTCGGGACGGTCATGCGCCACCGCGGCGAGCAACTGGCGGTCTCCCGCGAGGAAGTCGCCAACGGGGGCACGTACCTCGGCGCACAGGCGACCGAGAACGGCTTCGCCGACCGCATCGGTGACTCCGAACTGGCCATCGAGCGGGCCGCCGCGCTCTCGAACGACATCGAGGGCGACGGGTACGACGTGGCGTATCTGGGAAGCGGCGGTGCCCAATTCAACGCCATCATCGTCCCTGCCGGCGCTGAAACCGTACAGGGCGCGAACAACGTGACCTATCTCGTCCATCCCGACGACAGCGAGACGACGTTCCGGGAGCCGGTGAAGTACTACGCCGTCTGGGGAATCCCCGCCGAGGACAACAACGCAACGGTGATCCGCAATGACTGAGGGCCGTATCGTCAAGCCGCTCGCCGTGTTTATCGTCGTTCTCGTGGCGATACTGGGCGGGACGTTCCTCCTCGCAGTCGCTAACCCGGGGTCGTCCGGTCCGCCGGACGGGCAGTCGATCGACGGCCAGTCGCCGTCGCAGTACCAGCCCGACGCCGTCAACGCGCCTGTCGACCCCGAAGACGGGGAAATATCGGTCGACTCCGAGGCGAGTGACAAGCGAATACTCGTCGACACGAGCCACGGCAATCAGGTGTCCGAATCGGAACTCGAACCGATCACCGAGGCGGTGTTCGAGGCGGGCCACAGCATCGAGTACGGCACGTCCGGCACCGCCTCGTTCGCCGATTCACTGGGCCAGTACGACGGTGTGCTCATCGTCCAACCGCTCGGGAGCTACTCGCAAGCGGAACGCGAAGCGCTACAGGAGTACACGGACGACGGCGGGCGTGTCGTCGTCCTGGCCGAACCGACACAGACGCGCCTGTCGACCGGGTTCACCCAGTCGACGACGACGGTGTCGTTCGGGGCCAACAACGCCACCGAGCGATACGGCGTCCGGATGGGTGCCGAACAGCTGTACAACGTCGACGACGAGGCCAACGACAACAACTTCAAGGCCATCTACGCGTCGCCGAGCGACGACGGCGAACTGACCGACGGTGTCGAGACGATCACGTTCGACACCGCCGGCTACGCGGTGGTGAACGGCGATGCCGAGACGAAGTTCACCGCTGCCGAGGGCACCCGAACGCTGGAGACGCGCCGCACCGGCACGTACGCGACAGTCGTCCGCAACGACAACATGGTGTTTGTCACCGACTCGACGTTCATCCGGAGTTCCGAGATATACGACGCCGACAACGAGGTGTTCATCGGGAACCTGCTTTCGTTCCTGCTCGACGGTGAAGCACCCGACCCGAATGCCGGGGGTGCCTTCGGTGGCGGCTTCGGGACAGACGAGGAAGCTGTAACCCCGACTGAAACACCGGCAGAGCCGACTCCCACACCTGCGCCGATCCCTGCCGAATCCTGATCCGCGTCGTCCGGTGCGCGATTGCTCGCGTCGTTACTGATCGCGAATGCTGACTGTCATCTCGCTGTACAGGCCACGCTCGCCAGCGTCGGCCACGCTCAGCCCGGCGCCGATAGTGTACTCCCCGGCCGATGCAGGCTCCCACTCGTCGTCGCTGACCCGGAACATCCGGTCCCACCGACGTCTGAACTGCTTCCGCTCGCCGCGGTCGAACCGGAGACTGCCGTCCTCGCTGGGCACGCTGTCGACGTGGGACGCCTCGGGCACCCCGTCGACGTACCACGTCCACGGCCGCGGCGAGTCCGTCGGGAGCGTTATCGGCACCGGAAGCGCGTTCTGCATCGTCACGACGAACGGCACCTCGGTTCCCGCCGGATACTCCGTCTGTGGTACCTCGATGTCGACCGAGACGGCGCGATAGCGGAGCCACGTCGGCACCAGACGGTCGCTCCAGGCCCCGCCGTCGATACTGCGTGCGGCCTGTGGCCGTGCCCCGCGCTCAGTGGGTGCCTGTGGCTCGTCGTCGTCGCGGTGGAGCGCCCCCGAGTCGTAGATGCGACGCATTGTCGGATTGTGGGCTGGCGTGCGCAAAAGCGTTGCTCGGTGCTACCCCGTCCGCGTCGGCGTGTCCGGCCGCTCGTCGTCGTGCAACAGGCAGGCGATGCGGTGGTCGTCACCGACACCGAACAGCGTGGGGTCAGTCCGCTCACAGGGGGAGCTGAAGGCGTCGTTCATCGCCGCCAGCGCGTCCTCGAAGGCCTCGTCGTGAAGGTGGTCGAGCACCGCCGCGAGCACGTCCTCGGCCTCCCGGTCGCCGACCGTGTCCGGGAGGCCGAACTCGGCGCGGACCCGGGTCTCGAGTGCGGACCGCGAGAGCTGACTCAGGTCTTCGTCTTCGACGCCCTCTTGTACGGCGGTGACGGCCTCGAGCGAGTCGGCTTTGCGGAGCCGCTGTTTCAGGTCCATCAGTGACCGCCACTCGGACTGGGCCATGTCGGTGCCTTCGGGCTGGATGACCTTCGGACAGCGGGTGTGGAACCGACAGCCCGACGGGGGGTTCAGCGGCGACGGAACGTCGCCGGAGAGGAAAATACGGTCCCCTTCCCAGCCGGGGTCCGGCTCCGGAATGGCCGACAGCAGCGCCTCGGCGTAGGGGTGATACGGCGGCTGGAACACGTCCTCGGTTGGGCCGACTTCGGCGAACTCCCCGAGATACAGGACGCCCACGCGGTCGGAGATATGCTCGACGACAGAGAGGTCGTGGGCGATGACGACGTAGGAGAGGCCGAACTCCGACTGCAGGTCCGCAAGCAGGTTCAGAATCTGGGCCTGCACGCTCACGTCCAGCGCCGAGACGGGTTCGTCACAGACGATGACCTCGGGGTCGACGGCGAGCGCGCGGGCGATGCCGATACGCTGGCGCTGGCCACCGGAGAACTCGTGGGGGTAGCGGTGTGTGTGACGCGGGCTCAGCCCGACGGTCTCAAGCAACTCTT
The DNA here is from genome assembly GCF_037078395.1 of Haloarcula sp. CGMCC 1.6347. NCBI lineage: Archaea > Methanobacteriati > Methanobacteriota > Halobacteria > Halobacteriales > Haloarculaceae > Haloarcula > Haloarcula sp. CGMCC 1.6347. The sequence continues at coordinate 695,739 of NZ_JAYMGX010000002.1, read as the reverse complement.
TGACACGCTCGGTTCGCTCCTCACCGTCCGCGATCCCGTGGATGTCCAGCGGCTCGCCGACGATGTCGCCGACCGTCAGCCGCGGATTGAGGCTGGCGAAGGGGTCCTGGAAGATGTACTGGATGTCCTTCCGGAGCGCCCGCAGGCGGTCGTCCGAGGCTCCCGTCAAGTCCTCGCCCTTGTAGCGGACCGAGCCGGCCGTGGGCTCGATGAGCCGCAGCAGCGTCTGGGCGAGCGTCGTCTTGCCACAGCCGGACTCGCCGACGATACCCAGCGTCTCACCGGGGTAGAGTTCAAGGTCGACGCCGTCCAGGGCTTTCACCTCCTGACTCCGGCCCAGCAGGGTGTCAACGATGGTCCCGCCAGACTCGTAGTACTTCGTGAGGTTCTCGACCTCCAGGATCGGGCTATCGGCCGTCTTAGCCATCCTGTTGCCCTCCCGAGTCGTCTGGGCCATCGCGGTCTAACAGGTCGGTGTCGAGACCGACCGGGTCGGAGTCGGCCTGGGGTGGTTCCGTGTCCGTGCGCCCGCCGCGGGGGTCGGGCTGGGTATCGTCGGGCGGACTCCCCCGACCCCCTTTCACTTCGACTTCGTAGTCCAGTTCGCTATCGAGGTCCCCAGTGTAGGCCAGGCAGGCCGCCGAGCGGTCGGACGGACCGACACCGTCGCCGGTTTCGGGGTCGACGAGCGGCGGCTGTTTGCGCGTACAGGCCTCCTCGGCGAAGGGACAGCGCGGGTGGAAGCTACAGCCAGAGGGGACCTCAACAAGGTCCGGCATCGTCCCGGGAATCGTCTGGAGCCGGTCCTGCCGGTCGCCGATGCGTGGGATGGCGCTCATCAGCCCGACGGTGTAGGGGTGTTTCGGGTCGTAGTACAGCTCCTCGACAGGGGCGTTCTCGACGGCGCGGCCGGCGTACATCACCAGCACCCGGTCGCACATCTCCGCGATGACGCCGAGGTCGTGGGTGATGAGCTGAATGGCCGTGTCGTACTCGTCGGCGAGGCGGTCGAGGCGGTCCAGGATCTTCGCCTCGATAGTCACGTCCAGCGCCGTCGTCGGCTCGTCGGCGATGAGCAGTTCCGGGTCACAGGACAGCGCCATCGCAATGATGGCCCGCTGTTGCATCCCGCCGGAGAACTCGTGGGGGTAGTCGTCGTAGCGGGCCTCCGGTTCCGGGATACCAACGTCATCGAGCAGCCGAATCGTGCGGTCCCGGGCGGCCGCGTCGCCGTAGTCGAGGTGGTGACGGATGGCCTCGGAGATCTGCTCGCCGACGGTGTACACCGGGTTCAGTGCGGTCTGGGCGTCCTGGAATATCATCGCGATGTCGTTGCCCCGCACGTCCCGCACCGCTGAATCGGACAGTTCCATCAGGTCCTGGCCGTCGAAGCGGATGGTCCCGCTCTCGATGCGGCCCGGTTCCTCGATGAGGCGCATCACCGACAGCGCGGTGACGCTTTTGCCCGCGCCGCTCTCGCCGACGACGCCGAACTTCTCGCCGCGGTCGATGTGAAAGGAGAGGTCGTCGACGGCGGTGACGACGCCCTCCTCAGTGTAGAAGTTCACCGTGAGGTCTTCGACTTCCAGCAGTGACATCAGACCTCGCCTCCAGTGGCTACGTCAGTGCCTTCCTGCGCGTTGAGCGCGTCGTTGATGCCGTCACCGATGAGGTTCATCGACATCACGAACAGGAAGATCGCGCCGCCGGGGAATACGGTGACCCACCAGGGAATCGTCCCGCCGGGACCCTGGACGATGGTCTCGCGCGTCGCGTCCAGCATCGTCCCCCACTCGGCGGACCCGGGCGGGAGCCCGAGGCCAAGGAAGCCAAGCGCCGCCACGCCGATGACGACCGTCCCGATGGAGAGGGAGGCCTGGACGACCAGCGGTGCGATAGCGTTGGGGACGACGTGTCTGAAGATGACGCGACGGTCACGCGCGCCCAGCGCCTTCGCGGCCATGACGTACTCGTTTTCCTTGACCTTCAGTATCTCACCGCGTATCAGTCGGGCGTAGCCGGCCCAGCCGAACGCGGTGAACGCGAGCACCAGCTCCCAGTACCCCTTGCCGAGCACGGCGACGATAATCAACGCCAGCAGGAGGCCGGGGAACGCGAAGATAAGGTCGAGCAGCCGCATCATCACTTCGTCGATCCGGCCGCCGTAGTAGCCCGCAATGGCACCGTACACCAGCCCGATGGCGGCGGTAATCGAGACCACGATGAAGCCAATCGAGAGGCTGAACCGGCCGCCGTACAGCACGCGGGAGAACACGTCCCGGGCGGAGCCGTCGGTGCCGAACGGATGGGCCAGCGACGGGGCCTCGTACGCGCTCACGTCGAGACCCTGCACGTACAGAATCGCGCTCGGGTCGTAGGGGGCCAGCGAGAAGGGCTGGACCGTCACGCCCGCGATTGTCACTGGGCGTGCGAATACAGCCAGGATTCCCATCAGGGCAACAATATAGAGCCCGAGCATCGCGCTCCGGTTGTCACGGAACTCGCCCCAGGCGCGCTCCCAGCGACTCTCGGTTTCGGTGTCTCGTTCCTCTGTCCAGTCGGATAGCGGTTCGCGGGACTCGACGCGGTCGGCGTCGAACCCCGTTATGCGTATGCGTCCTCGTTCAGTACTCATTGGTCAGTCGTAGCGGATTCGTGGGTCTAACAGCGCGTACACAATGTCTGCGAGCAGGTTCGCCAGGATGATCGTCACACCGGTAAACAGCGTGATCGCCATGATGAGGTCGACTTCGCGGCCGGAGATCGCCTTGACGAAGGCTCTTCCCAGCCCGGGCCAGGCGAACACCGATTCGACGACGACAGCGCCGGCGAAGATACTTGCTGTCAGGAACGCGGCGATAGTGGTCACCGAGATGAGCGAGTTCCGCAGGACGTGTTTCAACACGACCGTCCGCTCGGGCAACCCCTTCGCCCGGGCCGCCGTGACGTACTCCTTGTTCATCTCCTCGGCCATCGACGACCGCATCACCCGCATCAGCGTGGCCGACGACGCTGTTCCGATGGTGACGCCCGGGAGGACGAGATACTTCAGCATTGCCGGCGAGAACAGCGGTTTGTTCGGGGCCAGCACCGGCCAGAGGTCGAGCCAGAGCGCGAACACGAGGATGAGCATCAGGCCGAGCCAGAAGTTCGGCAGCGAGATGCCCGACAGCGCGAACACCCGCGAGAGGTCGTCGCCCAGCGTGTCCTTGTTCACGGCGGCGTAGATGCCGGTCGGAATCGCGATGAGCAGGGCAATAACCCAGCCGAACAGGCCCAGTGCGATAGTCTGTGGTAACCGGTCCATAATGTACGGACCGACCGGCTGGTCGACGTTGATGACCGTCCCGAAATCGCCCTGGAGGACGTTGGTTATCCAGGTGAGGTACTGCTGCCACACCGGGCCGTCGAGCCCGTATCTGGCACGTATCGCCGCCTCCTCGGCGGCCGAAATCTGGGGGTTTAGCGCCACTAACTGGTCGATCGGGTCTCCTGGCGTCAGGTGGACCATCGCGAAGGTGAACATCGAGACTCCGAACAGTATCGGGATGGTCGTGAGCACCCGGACTGCGATGAAGCGTCTGAGACCCATGGGTTACTCCCGGTTCAGATAGGCGACCTGCTGGTCTTCTGGGGCGTGCAGGCCGTAGGGCAGGATGCTGCTGGAGAACGTGTACGTGTTGTAGCCGACGTACTCCGCCGACAGCGCCGTCACGTTTGTCCCGAAGACAGTGTAGCTGTTCGGGGCCTGCTCGATAAGTCCCTGCCACACCTTGTCGTACTGCTCGCCCCGGAACTGTGAGTCTTCGACGGCTTCGACGGAGAACCGCGCCTCCGTCGCGATTTCGTCCAGCTCCGGCGTGTCAATCCGGTTGAAGTTACAGCACTGGCCGAAGTTGTCGATGGAGTTGACGGCGTCGTAGAAACTGCCGGGGTTGAACGTCCCCGAGAGGCCGATGAGGACGATGTTGCCCTGCTGGTAGTACTCGGAGCCGAGGATGCGCTGGATGAATGTTGTGAACTCGAAGTCCTCGACGCTGATGTCGAAAAACTCCGTGTTGCTCAGCACCTGCGCGATGAGTTCGGCCTCGCGCAGGCGGTCGTCCGTCGCGTTCGTCTCGATTGTGGCCTCGATTGGCGTCTCGACGCCGCGGTCGTCGACGGCCTCCTGCAGCAGTTCGGTCGCCGCCTCGGTGTTCTGCTCGGTCTGTGGGCGTAGTTCCTCGGTGAGTGCCTCGTAGTCCACCGTCCCCGCTTTGGCGGCCATTTCAGGCAGCGGCGTGTAGGCCGGATTCCGATACCCGTTGTAGATGTTCTCGGCGATCTGGGCACGGGGAATCAGCTGATTGACGCCCCGGCGGATGCGCGGGTCGTCCCACGGCGACTGGGTGACGGGGTACTGGAGGAAGTTGTACGCGCCGGCATTAGTCACGCTGAGCCGGAAGTCCTCGGCACTCCGGTACTCGCCGTACGTGCCGGTGTTGAGCCCGTACGTGAGGTCGATCTCGCCGTTGTTGAGCGCCGCGGCACGGGTCGCGTTGTCCTGCACGATAGCGACCACGACTTCGTCGACGACCGGACTCGTCGGGAAGCCGTCCGGGCCGTCCCACCACTCCAGCGCGTCGAGGCCGAGGTCGTCGAGCCAGTAGTCGTCGAAGGAACTGAACTCGGCACGTTCCTCGGTCTCGTAGGATTCGAACTGGTACGGTCCCGTCCCGATGGGGGTGTGGTCGTTGCGCGGGTCCGCGCCCGTGTCTGGGTACTCCTCGATGTGCTCCATCGGGTACACGTCGACCGGGAGCTGGTTGTCGGCTTCCGCATCGGGCTCTTGCCCGTAGATGTTGACCGTGTAGTCATCAACAACTTCGGCGTAGAGGAACGAGTCGAACGTCTGGGCCGAAATCGAGGAGTTCTCGACGACCTCGTAGGACCGGGCGACGTTCTCGGCGGTCATCTCCTCGCCGTTGTGGAATGTGACGCCCTCGTGGAGTTTGGCCTGGTACTTGATGCCGTAGGTACCGTCTTCGACGGCGTCGGGGGCCTCGTTGACAGTCAGAACTTCACCGGCCTCCTGATTCCGGATGAGTATCTGGTCGTCGGCGACGAGGTTCCCGTCGTCGTCCGTATCCGCCGACACCATGTACGGTTCGTAGGCTCCGTCTTCGATTTCCTGTACGTCCACCCGTTCCCAGGACTTCGCTAGCCAGGGATAGACGGTGCCTGCGGCGTCCTGTGTGATGATACTCTCGTAGACGAGGCCGTGGACGTTCCCGGACGGCGCACTGGTGCTGTAGGACGGGTCAAAGGAGTCGATTCCGGCACCGAGGCCGAACCGGAGGGTCCCCCCGTCCTGAATCTCGTCGACATCGACGTCGACGCGCTCACGGACCGGGTCGGGGGCCCCACCGCCGCCTCCGCTACTGGCTCCGTCGTTGGTACCGGTGTTACAGCCGGCGAGTGCGGCCAGTGTGGCGGCACCCGTAGTCTGAAGCATCCGTCGTCGCGATACTGTCGACGTTCCGCTGGCATCTGCATCTTGAGACATGAACACATCCCTCGGAGGGTAAGATATGTGTTATTGTTGATCATACTTATAGTGTAAACATGATTTCATGAACTGCGACCGAAACCACGGTAAAACGCCATTACACCGACTATGGGTTTTATTGCTTCCTGATGGAGGTAGGAACGGCTTCAGTTGAACAGTCGCCCATGGCACAATCGATAAGATCATCGCTAGTCAAGGAACAATCATGATACATTCAACGGGGCCGCTACTGACAGTCGACCTGTCAGCGGGTGAGACAAACACGGAGGAGATAGACGGCATCCTCGAACAGTACCTCGGTGGTCGCGGTGTCGGGACGCGGCTCGCCCACGAGCGGATCCCGTTCGACGTTGACCCGCTCGGATCGGAGAACCGACTGGTGTTCTCGACGGGGCCGATGCAGGCCGCCCAGATGAGCTTCACCGGCCGGATGAACTGTACCGGCGTCTCGCCGCTGACTGACGGGCTGCTCTCCTCGAACGCCGGCGGGTTCATGTCCAGGAACTTCGCCGATACCGGGTACAGCGCTGTCGAACTCACCGGCGAGAGCGACGAACTCGTCATCCTCCACGTTCGGGACGACGGCGTCGAGTTCGAGGCCGTCCCCGACCTCGCCGGCGCGACTGTTCCCGAGACGCTGGAGTACCTCGACGCCGAACACGGTATCGAGGCCGACCAGACGGCCGTTATCGGCCCGGCCGGCGAGAACCGGGTTCGGTTCGCGTCCATCATGACGAGCGGGGAACGAGCGTTCGGCCGCGGCGGCCTCGGCGCGGTCATGGGTGCGAAAAACGTCAAGGGACTCACGTTCGCGGGCGACTCCCCGCCGGACATCGAGATTCCACCGATACAGACGGACATTCACCGGGAAGCCGCCACAGCGGACCACATCATGAAACGGCAGGGAACCGTCTCGGTGATGGACCTCGCCAACGAGGTCAACGGGCTCCCGTCCTACTACTTCTCCGAGCAGTCGTTCCCGGGTGTAGAGGGCATCAACGGCGACGCAGTCGAATCGAAGAAGTACAAGAAGGGGACCTGCTCGGCGTGTGCGTTCGCTTGCAAGCTCCCGACACGGGACGAGGAGCGCGGCGTCGAAACCGAAGGCCCCGAGTTCGAGGTGGCGATGGCGTTCGGGTCGAACTCCGGCGTCGACGACATCGTGGACGTGATGCAGTCCAACGAACTCTGTGACCGCCTCGGGATGGACGCCATCTCCGCCGGCAACACCGTCGCCGCGTATCTCGACAGCGAGGACGCGTTTGGCGATACCGAGTTGATTCACGAGACCGTCGCGAAAATCGCCCACCGCGACGGTATCGGCGACACGCTGGCGGAGGGTATCGACCGCTGCCACGACGACCTCGGCGTCGAGAACTGGACGGTCAAGGGGATGGACTTCGCGGCTCACGAGGGCCGTGTCCTCCACGGCCAGGGGCTCTCCTACGCCGTCGCCAACCGCGGCGCGGACCACATGTACGCGACGTTCTACTCCGTCGAGTACCCGCTCGTCCCCGACGAACAGGCGGTGGCTCCGGAGGGGACGCTCGGGAAAGCCGGCGTGCTGGTCGAGCGGGAGAACCTGATGGCGCTGAACGACAGCGGCGTCGTCTGCAAGTTCTCGCGGGACTTCATGACCCCCGAGCGCTACGAACAGCTCTTCGATGCCGATTTCGAGGACCTGCTGGCCGTTGGCGCTCGCACCGTGACCCTCGAACGCCACTTCAACAACCAGCGCGGCTTCGACCGGACGGACGACGCGCTCCCCTACGAACTCCCGTCGTTCGAGGCAGCGCTCGACGAGTACTACGACGCGCGCGGCTGGTCCGACGACGGCACGGTCCCCGAGAATACATTGCCGGTCTAGTTCCCGCCCTGGAATCCTCGCAGATAGCTACCTGGCTCCGTCCACACACTGACTCAGTCCGGCCGATCCACCGCCTTCTCCTCGACGGCGAACGCTGTCCGGTGTGAATAAAACCGAGACCCGGCCAGTATCGAGAAAATGCCGACAGTTGCGATCCAGATACGAGCGGACGCTCAGAACGCCGGCTGTAATCCTCGCACCTTGACCGATACGCTCTCACGCAGTGTCCCCATCGGAGGTCGTCGAGTCTGAATCGGCAACCCCCCGTGTACCTTCTGCCCCGGCGTCACAGGGCAGTGTGGCCGCCAACCGCTCGGCGACCATCGGACTGACCAGACCGGCCAGTTCCATCGCTTCCGTCTCGTGGTCGTCGAGATCGAGCACGCCTCGGAAGAACCACGAGACGGTCACGTACGTCTCGTGTAACTCTGCGGCTTCCTCGCGCCCCGATTCAGTTAGCGTCACGCCATCGTAGGGCTCGTACGAGACGAGACCGTCTTCGGCGAGTCGTTGGCACATCTCCGTCACCGCCGCCGGAGACCGATCGAGCATCTCCCCCAACTCTCCCGGTGCGACTGGCGGGTCGTTCCGGTGCTGTGCGATGTAGATCGCCAGCAAATACTCCGGCGCCGTTCTCATCGCTCCGCCGAATCCGCCCCATCCCCGCCGCTTGCTGCGGGCGTACCAGCCGTCGATTCCCCCTTCGACTGCTCCCCGGTCCCGAAGACCACCGCGTAGGCCCAAGCCCACAGTCGAGCGCGCGACCGTTGCGGGCGTTTACCCATCGTCCGGTTCCCCCGATATCCCGCTATCGCTGTCGCCACTCATCAGGCAGACGCCCCCCAATAGTGTCGGCAGAGCACGGGCGGTCGAGCAACTGCTCGCCACTGGGACCTCGGGATATGGCCCGCGGTGCACGCCGCTACCCCGCGAAGGGTGCCGACGTAGTCCTCGACGATACGAAACCGCTTGCCATCGAGCCCTCCGCGGGTCTCTCCCCGTTTGTGCCCCGCACGCAGTACCGTCGTCTGCCATATGTTTTAGGCCAACCTAATAATATAAAACGTCTGCGGTTTTTAGGACTGCCTAATCCAATCTGTGAAGCTCGGTAAGGAACAGTTGAACCCACTGTTCGGCGAAGCGAGTCCGTCGTGTGGTACTCGACCTCGCTACCGGGAACACACCGCCTCTCTCACCGCTGTCTCGAACCGACCCGTTCAGTACGGTTTGACCGATTTGATATCGCATTATATGGTTTATTCAGCCCGCGATCGGCCAAGCTCCGACTCGTCCGTGAACAGCCAACAGAAGGTGAGTAGCGGCTAAAACGTCGCTACTCGGTAAACTCGGTAATAGACTCGAACGCGTCGGTCGCCAGCCGTTCGGCGACTGCGTCCCTGTCCACGTCGCTGATTTCCTGCGGGTACTTTCGTTCGAAGTAGCTCACGATGTTCTCCACATCGCGGGTTAGCAGTTCCCTGGCGTTTTCGTGGTCGGTCGGGACGGCCTGGGGCCAGTCGAAGACGACGACGCCCTCGTTCGTGACGAAGACGTTGTACTCGCTCATGTCCGCGTGGACGTACCCCTCGCGGTAGGCCGTCTGCATCTCCTCAAGCACGAGATCCAGAATCGGCAGTACCTGTTCCGGTTCGAGTTTCGTTCGGGAGAGTTCGACGCCGTCTATCTTCTCCATGACAATCGCATGGCGGTTCGTGTCGATAGGCTGTGGGACTGATACGTCCGGATACAGCGTTTCGAGGGCATCGTACTCCCGTTCGGCGGCCTTCCGGGCGGTGTAGAGCCAGGAGACGTGGTCGCGGTCGGCGGTGTACTCCCGCTCTTTCATCACTTCACGGAAATTGGTGTACCCTTCGCGGTGGTATTTCAGCGCTACCGGTTTGTACGACTGGGCCTCGTACACGTCGCTTTCCTTGCCGACGCCTAGCGGCGACCCAACTCCTTCGATAGTGTCGCGCTCGGCAAAGGTGTGCAGCGCAAGCGTGTCGTACCCCTCGAACGTGAGTTTGAACCCCTCGTACTGGATGGTCTTACGCTCGACCAGCCCCCGGTCCGCACACCGGTCGAGCCGGTAGTCGACGTCTTCCGTCGTCAGCCGGGAGAACTCGGTCAACTTCTCGCGGGCGACGTACTCCGAGAACCGCATCCCCTGTTCGACGCCGGAGAGCAGATGGAAGTCCTCGGGTTCCAGCTCCGCCATCACTGAAGCCACGTTCTGGACCATTAGGGTTCTCTACTGGGCCAACTGGTAAAAGGCCGACGCGTTCGGCGGAGGGCATTGATAAATTAGTATTCGCTATACAAAATCATATCTCGGCCTCGTCGCTGTTCGGTTTGCAATCGGACTGTCGATGTGCCGATCAGTACCGCTGGTGGGCGAGCGGGCTGTTCTGCGGAGTATCCAGTGTTGGTCTTGTCAGTCGCTCCGTGCCGAGTAGACGTTTCAAACCCAGTCCAGCGTCCCCGTGCTGAGTCAGATCAAAGCACAGTGCGCTCGTAAGCGGGCCCAGGTTCCCTCGTGCTGAATATACCTGCTTTAATATGGGTATCTAGCTACTCCGATACGGACTTGGTTTCGATGTTTCGCGCCCAACAGCGTCTGAGACAATGTCCTGCCGAGTAGGGAATACTTTAACCCACATGGTACAGGCTCATATAGTAGTATTATCGGTCGGGTATCACCGCTGTACTACCGTTTCTGTAGCTCAAATCACGACTGAGTACTCGTGAACACGGGCTCTGAACGGTTGCAGACTCCCTTTATATGAACGGTGTCTGAACGGAATCACGAGCGACACATCAATCTAAAAACACAATCCTAATCTCGGTAGCAGTATATGTAATGCGAACAGTAGCTGCCTTTGGCTACTGAATATGTTCTAAATTAGTCTATACTTTTGGTCACCTGAACACAAACAGCCCGTGTGAGCAGACGAAACAAAGATCAACTCAGAGATCTGCTTCGCTCGCTTGCCCTCCATCCCCACGATAGACGACTCGCGTTTCCGGTACTGTTTGCCGTCGGCACGCAACTGTACGTTTTCCTGACAATCACACTCGATTCCACTCGACCGCCCATGGCACCCGACGCCGGTATCTTCCAGCATCTCGGCTGGTATTTGACACGCGGAGGGCGGTTGTACGTCGACGCCTGGGAACCGAAGTTGCCGCTGTCCTACGAGACGACCGGGATACTGGCATTGCTGTCCGGTGGCGATATGTACCGACTCCACCTCCTCAGCGTGGTGCTGATGAGCGGTGCGGTGTGTGCAATCGTCGGACTCGTCGTGATACTGGTCTATGACATCACTGGCGATGATATCGCTGCGCTGCTGGCTGGCCTGTCGATGTTCCTGTTGCCGGGGTTTGCCGTCCGGCCGGCGTATGGGTTCAAAGCGAAATACCTCCTCGTTCTCTGTGGATTACTGGCGATATATCTGTACACGCGTGGCTACCCGGCACTGAGTGGCGTGGCTGCGGCAGCCAGTGTTGGATACTGGCAGGCTGGGGCCATCTTCCCGCTGATCGTGGTCGGTCTAGCGATCCAACGGCGCGACACGCGGGCGCTTGAGCGTGTCGTCGCCGGCGGTCTCGGTTTTACCGTCGTCATGTTGATACCGGTGTTTCTCCTCTGGCATTCAGCCTCGGAGATGGTCGTTCAGGTTCTCCTCGTACCGTTACAAACGGAGGAACACGCGTCGTTGCTCGCTCGGTTCGTCGCCGGTGTCGTCCACTTCAAATGGGCGTCACCGTTCGTCTTGCTCGGTGGACTCGGCCTCGCTCACACCGCTCGATGCTGTTTCACTGACACTGACGGCGTTGCCGGGCGCACCGAATGGTGGATTCCGGTCGGCGCAGCGTGGTTCGCGTTTCTGGTACTGTTCGTCGATTTCGAAACTGGCGGCTACACCGACCTCATTCCGGGGCTCGCGTTCGTCGCAATCGGTATCGGCATGATTGCCACGGTGCTTCGCGACAGACAACAGGCGCAGAATCTCGGCGTCATCCTCGCGCTGGTCCTCGTCGTGAACGTCGCCTTCCTCGGTAGCGTCGGCGTCGTCTTCACACCCGTCGAGACGCCGGGACCGGTGCCGATGTCGGACCTCGAAACCCACGACCTCCCAGCGGCCTACGACGAGGCCGAACCAGTACCGGACGTCCGGTACATCTACTGGCAACAGATCGAGCCGTCGACGTGTCACTACCGGCTCTCGGTGATGGAACTGCGGTGGCTCGACCGAGTCGACTCGTCGGTCGACAGTCGCTGTCTCGACTTCGGGACCGCCAGCGCCCGACTCGGGAACGGATAGCCCGTTACGGTTACGACTCCGCGGAGTCGTAGTCGGAGAGCGACGTTTGCGTCGTTGCGACTGAGCCCGTGATGATGTAGGGAACGATAATCCGGAAGAACTGGGCGGCAAGGACCAGCAGGATCGGGCCCAGGAAGATGCCGTAGAAGCCGAACACGATCGGTCCGAGGATGTACGCGAACATCAACAGGCCGATGTGGGTCAGGTCGCCGCTGACGTACGGCCGAATCAGGAAATCCGGGATCGTGTCGACGACGACCAGCGTGACTGTGAGAAAGAGGACAACCCATGCCAGGGCCGCTGGCTGTCCCGTGACGACCGCGGAGACCGCAAGCAGTGCAGTGACGGGCAGGTAGACGATTTTCATTCCGACAACGGGAACGAGGCTCCCGATGCCGGTGAGTGCGCCGACGAGTGGTGCAAACGGAACCTGCACTGAGCCGGGAGCGACCAGATTGTACAGCGAGAACACGAAAATCCCGATGACACCAGTCACCAGTGCGTTCAGGATGTTCCCAAAGAGAATCGAGGACAGTTCTTCATCGACTGCTGCCGCGTACTCCCTGAGGACGCCCGATCCGTCGAAGGTATCGAGGAACCAGCCGACGAGGCGCGGTCCGTCGGTAAGCAGGTAGTACGTTCCGGCGAACATGATGAACACGCGCAGCAGTAGCGCCGTAAGCATACTTACGGAGTCGATGAGCGTATCGGATATTTGCCCCAGCCACGACTGGACTCTCGCGTTTCGCAACAGGTCGATCACCTCAGCCGGTCCCATTGCCAGCACATCGGTGAAGCCGAGGTCGGCGAGCGGCCCTGGCAGTGAACCACCCTGGAGATCCTGGAACTGCGCGAGGTACGCCGCGCCCAGGCCGCCCTCGCCGAAGAACGCCTGTAACTCGGGGACAATGAGGACGAGCGTGTAGCCGACCAGAACCACGAACGGCAGGAGAAAGAAGAAAATCGTGGCCGCCGCATGGACCTGCTTCTGGTAGGGGACAGCTCGATTCAGGAACGAATCGGGCATCGGGAGCCGCCCGAGCCGTCGATAAATCGGTCGGCTGGCGTAGTACAGGAAGACGGTAAACACGAGCGTCGGGAGGAACTGGGACAGGACGAACCCGACCACGAGGAGGAGTGCTACGCCTGCGAGGGCAAAGAGGGCGCGCCGTCCGAGGTCGGTACTATATTCCATATGTTTTCAATACAACATCTCGATGAAAAATAAAACCACCGGTCGGCTCGATGATTTCTAGCGTGGGCGGAACGAAATGGGCGGCGTCATGCTATCGGCTGTGGCTACAGCCCTTCGAACTGCGCAATCCGCTCCCGCCAGTCTTCGGGGATCGGACGCGAGGATTCCGTGTCGCGATCGTACGTGACGACAGTCGTTTCCCCGGTCGCAGCCACACCGTCTTCGGTCCGGACCTCGTACTCGAAGGGGAAGCTCTTCCCGCCCAGACGGGGCACCCGGACGGCAACGGCGACGGAGTCGCTGATCCGGACCGGTTGGATGTAATCGACTTCGAGGTTCGCGATGACCATGCCGGTGCCCGACTCGCTGCCCGAGAGCAGCGCTTCGCCGCAGTCGACCACGTCGTGCAGGTAGTCGATGCGAGCCTCCTCGAAGTAGGTCGCGTACGTCGCGTTGTTGACGTGGCCGTACGTGTCGATGTCCGTGTACCGGACCTCGACCTCCGTCGTGTACTCGAAGCTCATGCCAGCAGTTCCGCGTGTTTCTCTTTGAGCTTCTCGATTTTCGGCGGGATGGTCAACTGACAGTAACTCTGGTCCGGATTCTTCTCGAAGTAGTCTTGATGGTGCTCCTCGGCGGGATAGAACGTCTCCAGCGGCTCGACTTCGGTGACGATGTCGCTGTCGTAGCCCGGCTCTATCTCCTCGATGAGGGCTTCGACGGTTTCGCGCTGGGCCTCGTCGTGGTAGAACACGGCCGAGCGGTACTGCGTGCCGACGTCGTTGCCCTCCCGGTCTTTCGTCGTCGGGGTGTGCGTCGTGAAGTGGACTGCGAGCAGGTCCTCGTAGCTCACCTCGTCCGGATCGAAAGTGAGCTGTACACACTCGGCGTGGCCCGTCTCCCCGCGGCAGACCGCCTCGTAGCTGGGGTCGGCGACGTGGCCGCCGGCGTAGCCCGAAATCACATCGGTCACGCCGTCGACCTGCTTGAACACCGATTCCGTACACCAGAAGCAACCGCCCGCGAATGTCGCTTGTTCAGTCATCACCGGACGTACGTGCCCGGCGTACAAAACTCACTGGCTGTGTTCGTCGCAGATGGGTGCCGGCCTACCGGTCGACCTCGCCCATGATGGTGTCCAGACTACCTATCGTCGCGACGAGGTCGGGGATGTACTCGCCACGCGCCATCTCGGACAGCGCCTGGACGTGCGAGAAGGAGGGGCCGCGGATCTTGAACCGGGCCGGCGTCTCCGTCCCGTCCGAGCGGATGTAGATGCCGAGTTCGCCCTTCGCGGCCTCGACGGCGCGGTAGATTTCGGTGTCGGGGTCGGGCCGGAGCGTACGGGGGACGTTGGCCTGAATCTCGCGGTCGTCCTCGGGCCAGTCCTCCAGCAGGTCGACACACTGGCCGATGATCTTCGCGGACTCCTCCACCTCGCGCAGGCGCACGAGCAGGCGTGAGAAGTTGTCGCCGCCCTGCTCGGTGACGACCGACCAGTCGAGTTCGTCGTAGTAGCCGTATGGGTCGTCCCGTCGGAGGTCGTAGTCGACGCCGGATGCTCGCGCGACCGGCCCGGTACAGCCGTAGGCCTTCGCGGTTTCGGGCGGGAGGTGGCCCGTGTCAATCGTCCGCAACTGGAGGATCTCGTTGCTGGTGAGCATGTCGTGGTACTCTGTGAGCTTGTGGGGCAGGTCGTCGAGGAACGCGCGTATCTTCTCGAAGAACGCCTCGCGGGGCTCGGGCAGGTCCCAGGCGACGCCGCCCAGCCGCAGGTAGTTGAACATCAGCCGCTGGCCGGTGAGGTCTTCGAGGATGTCCTGGACGAGTTCGCGGTCCCGGACCCCCCACTGGAAGGTAGCGGTGAACTCGCCGACTACGTCCAGCGCGTAGGTCGCGACCGCGAGCATGTGCGAGAGGATGCGCGAGAGCTCCCCGCCCATCGTCCGGATGACCTGGGCGTAGGCCGGCACCTCGATGTCGGCGAGGTCCTCGGCCGCGCGGGCGTAGGCCCACTCGTTCAACAGCCCGGCCCCGCCCCAGTCCCAGCGGTCCGGGTACGGCATGATCTGGTGGCGGTAGGTGCCCTGCTGACACATCTGTTCCTCACAGCGGTGGATGTAGCCGATGTCTGGGTCGACGGCCGCCACCTGCTCGCCGTCGAGTTGGGCGTTCAGGTGCAGGACGCCGTGGGTCGAGGGGTGGTGTGGCCCCATGTTGAGGTGCATCGTCTCCGGCCCCTCGCGGCGGTCTTCGAGCAGGCGCTCGTGCTCGCGAAAGGAGACGATCTGTGGCTGGTCCTGATTGTAGTCCCGGCTCAGCGGGTGGCCCTGCCAGGTCTCGGGCAGGAGAATGCGCCGGAGGTCAGGGTGGTCCGCGTACTCGATGCCGACCAGGTCGTAGGCCTCCCGCTCGTGCCACGCCGCCGTCGGGTACACGGGTGCGGCTGACTCGCTGCTCGGCGACTCCCTGGGCGTCGGAACGACGACCGAGAGTTCCTGTGTCGGGTCGGCGTAGCGCCGCAGGTGATAGATCGTTTCGAACCGGTCGGCGTACTCCTGTGCCGTGACGCAGGCGCAGTGGTCCAAGCCGACATTCTCTTTCAGCGTCGAGAGGACGGTCTGTACTTCGTCAGCGCGGATGACGACAGCCGGAGCGTTCTCGTGGCGTTCGGTGGAGAGGACGTGGTCGGCAATCGGCTCGATAAGCGGATGGACGTCGTCGGTGCGGTGGACTGTCTGGGCCATCTCAGTGTCCGTGCGTTCGGCGGCCGAGTGCCTCGGACTATCCCCTCACGCCCGAGGTTATTTTAAATACTGCTCGGAACAGCCAGGTATGAAATACGTCACGCTCTCGCTGTGGATGGCCCCCGAGGTCCGCCACCCGATGCATCAGTTCGTCGTCGAGCACGACGGCTACGAGGCGAGCTATCTCCTCCGGGGCAACGACATAGGTGCCGACCTCCAGACGCTGCTGTTTCATGTCGACGGCTTCCCGCCGGAGCCCTACCGGGCGGCGCTGGAACAGGCTGACACCGTCCGGGAGTACGCCATTTCGACGTGCCCCGACGAGACGTTCTACCTCTACGTACAGGACTCGCCGTCGACGACCGGCCACGACCTCGTCGACGCGCTCACACGGGCCGGCCTGGTCATCGTCTCGCCGGTGGCCTACCGCGCCGACGGAACGGTCGGGCTCACGCTGGTCGGCCCGGGCGGGACGGTCCAGCAGGCAGTCGAGACGGTGCCCGACGGCGTCTCCGTCGACGTTCGGGAGGTCGGGGAGTACGACAGCCGGCGGCTCGATACCGGGGCGGCGCTCACCGACCGGCAGTTCGAAGCTGTCGCCGCTGCCGTCGACTGCGGGTACTACGCTGACCCCCGCGAGGGCGGTGTCGACGACGTCGCCGCCGAACTGGGCTGTGCTCCCGGAACCGCTGCCGAACACCTTCGGAAGGCCGAGGCCCATGTGATGGCTGACGTACTCGAACAGCGGCCCACATCAGCGGAATAGCCCGCTCTGTACGGTAACCGCCGGAGCGGCCGACTACTGTTTGCCTTCCCGAAAAACTATAAACTCTGGAACAGTGTCTACTAATGCTGGGTTGCGAACACACCACAGGGGCCAGCGGTGGCCCGACTCAGGACGACACTGATCATGGACACAGTAACTATCGACGACGTACCGGTCGAACGGAACCCGATGCAGGTACACGATATCCGCAAGCCCGTCTCCCGAAAACTCGGGACCGAGCATTTCGCGGCGAACTACTTCGAACTCGAACCCGGTGACTCCTTCTCGGGGAGCCTCCACCGCCACCACGACCAGGAAGAAGTGTTCTACATCGAGCAGGGACAGACCACCTTCGAGGTGGGCCTCGACCGCGAGGAGGTCGACGTCTCGGGCGGCGAACTCATTCGCTTCGAACCCGGCGAGTTCCAGCAGGGATACAACGCCGGCGACGAGCGCGTCGTCGGCTGGGCCTTCGGCGCGCCCGGTGCAACTCACGACTGGGACGACCTGGAATCGAGAGCGCACTGCCCGGAGTGTGACGCGGAGACGACCCAGAGCGTCGCCCTCGCCGAGGGCCGGTTCGAACTCACCTGTACCGACTGCGGGAACGTTCAGGGCTAGGACCCACTTCTGTCGCTCTCGTGATTGGAAACAGGTGTTTGTACAGCCAGAAAGCCCCGGCCGGCTGAACTCGGGGGGCTCGCTGCGCTCCTTGTCACTCCCTCCGGTCGCTCCTGTGGTGCTTACATCGCCCGCCTTCGTCCAGCCGGCCACCGGGAGACCTGCGGTCTCCCGAGCAGTCGGCGCACAGCGCCGACAACGCCCCTTTCAGTCCCGCCCAGCATTCTTTGTCCAACCGGCTACGGGTGGGACTGAAAGGGGCCGCTCGCTCGACGTTCGAGGCGATGCAAGCACTGACGAGCGACGTTGAGGAGCGAGGAAGCGCGCAGCGAGTCGCAGGAGTCGAGCGAGCGGGGGCTTTCTGGCTCTTTGCATAAACAACGACCCCGTCAGTCATTCCACCCGCTGCTATAGTAACAATTGAAACGATTTACACACTGATCACACTGCCATCGTGCGATCAGGTGTGCATTGATTTTCAATGGCTACTATAGCCCGCAATTCATATCGCATCGCGTCACGAAGCCCGGGTATGTCACTGGCCGACCTGGAGTGGCGCGTCATCGGCGAGGAAACACGACCCGGACCGATGACGATGGCGCTGGAAGCGGCCGCTGCCGAAACCGTCGCCGCTGGCGGTCCGGCAACGGTTCGAGTGTACACCTGGCCCGATACGCTGTCGCTGGGCTACGGACAGGACCCCGACACGATCGACTGGGAGTTCTGCGAGCGCGAGGACGTTGGGGTGACGCGACGGCCCACCGGCGGTGGGGCGATCTACCACGACAGCGTGGCGGACATCTCGTACGGCATCATCGCGCCGGCCGAGGCCGTGCCGGGCGACCTGATGGCGTGTTACGAGCAGTTCTGCGAGCCGGTGCTCGAAGCGTTCGAACGCATGGGCGTCGACGCGTCGTTTGCCGACGACGAGCGGTCGGCGGTCCACCAGCCGGCCTGTTACCTGCGGCAACTCCATCCGGCCCACGATATCGTCGGCCCCGATGGCCGCAAACTCAGCGGGAACGCCCAGTACCGCCAGAAGGACGCCGTCATCCAGCACGGTTCCCTGTCCGTCTCGCTGCGCCCCGACCGCCACTGCGGCTGTTTCACCGCCGACCCCGACTCGGAGCGGTTCACCGAACGCGTCGGAGCGATAGACGAGTACGCCGATATCGACCGCGCCGAGGCTGTCGAGACGCTCCGCTCGACGCTGGCCGAGTGGGTCGACGCGACCGAGGGCTCGTGGACGGACGACGAACTGGCATGCGCACGCGAGCACGCGGAAGAGAAGTTCGACGCAGACGAGTGGATTCGACGGTCGCCCTGACGCTGGCGGTGCGGTCCGGCGATGACGGCCGTGCCGGGCCACCACGAGCCGCGTCCTATCCTGAAAGATCGCCTTTCAGAGTGTTTCTTCGACAAACTGCGAGATAAGGCGGTCCTCGGCAGTCCGGAGCTGGTACTGCACGGTTGACCGGGGCTCGTCTAGTATCGATGCGAGGTCCTTGACCGAGACTTCCCGCGGCCGCTCGTAGTAGCCGTGGGTCACGGCGGCCTTCAGCACCCGCCACTGTTGGGGCGAGAAGTTCGTCGCGACCCGTTCGGTGGCCTTCCAGTTTCCGGCACTGGTGATGTGAGACACCGAGAGCGTGACGCCGTCGCGGAGGCTCGATTCGATTCTGTCGTACACCTCGCCGATGGGGTTCGACCCCGGATAGAGGACGCGCCAGCGGTACTCGTCGCCAGTCCGCCGGGATTCGAAGATAGTCCCCTCACTGACGTGCCGGTGCAGGAAACTCGGCAGCGACTGACAGCCGCTGATTTCGCGACGTAACGTGTACACTGTCCGTGACGTTTCCCCGCGGTCCAGCATGTGGTACGTCCGCGTCGTCTCACAGCTCACGACGTCGAAACACTCGTTACAGCGGTCTTCGTCCAGGAAGACCTCGTCGAACGCGTTCAGGGCCTCGGGCGTCCCTTTCGCGTGGTCCAGCCGCCACATGTGGTCGTCACCGACGAAGATGGCTGAGGACCACACAGAGAGGCTTTCGTACTGCCGGAACACGTCCATCAGGCTATCGGCTCCCGCGTCGAACTGCAAGACGAACTCGAACTCGCGTGTTTCATCAACTGCGGCCTGTGATTCAGTCATTTGGCTATTACTAACTTATCGAGGCCGGTATAAGTCGATTACCAGTCGACTGAAGACGCTCAAAACTAGATGGTTGGCTATTGCTAAGAATACGTGGTCGATTCATCGTGACCCTCACACCTGCAATGACGGGCTACGAGGGTGGACTGTCCAGCGTTACTGACAACAGAACTACGTTACCGTTTTGTGGCAACCCGGCCAAGCAGTAGCATGGTCTCGTCCCCCGCTGATGACGGCTCTGCCGACACCTCCGCCGACCCTCGGGCAGCCGACGGCAGCGCCGCAACGCTTTCCGAGGAAGAACTGTACGCGATTGTCCGGGTGGCTACCGAGGACGCAGTGCTCGGCGCGCTCGGCACGCTCATGTTGGTCGGTATCGGCATCGTACTGGCCTCCTGGGGCGCAGCGTTACTACTGTCAGCAACGCCGCTCCCGGCAGCTATCGGTGTAGTACTCGTCCTGTTCGGTGCATACCTCGCGCTATCGAGCCTCCGCATGATCCCACCCGTCCGCGAGTGGATCTGAGGCGGTCGGGTATCTCTGTTCCCCGGTCTGTCGTCCCGCTCCGGCGAAATCCGGACACGAGCTATAACCGATCGTACCACTCCGGAACCTCTTTTGTCGGGCATCACCGACCGGTGTGCATGGTACGAGTCGGGGCACACACCTCTATCGCCGGCGGCGTCTACAACGCCGTCGAGGAACAGGTCGAGTACAGCGGCAACTGCGGGCAGATATTCTCCCATTCGCCGCAGGTCTGGCAGGACCCGAACATCGACGACGACGAGGCTGAGCAGTTCCGCGACCTCGCAGCCGACCACGGCGTCGGCCCGTGGGTCATCCACTCGTCGTATCTGGTCAACCTCTGTACGCCCAAAGACGACCTCCGCGAGAAGTCGCTGGACTCCATGCAGAAGGAGGTCGACGCCGCCGCGAAGCTGGGCATCGAGTACGTCAACGTCCACCTCGGCGCTCACACCGGCGCGGGCGTCGACGGCGGCTTGGACAACGCCGCGAGCGTACTGGACGACCTCGACATCCCCGAGGGGGTCACCGTGCTGGTCGAGTCCGACGCGGGCAGCGGGACGAAACTCGGCGGCCAGTTCGAGCACCTGGCGACGGTCCGGGAACGAACCGACCAGGACATCGAGTTCTGTCTCGACACGGCCCATATGTTCGCTGCGGGCTACGACCTCTCGACGCCCGAGGCCGTCGAGGAGACGCTGGCGGAGTTCGACGAGGTCGTCGGCTTCGATGATCTCGCCTGCGTCCACCTCAACGACTCCAAACACGAGTGCGGGACGAACAAGGACGAACACGCCCACATCGGCGAGGGCCACATCGGCGAGGACGGGATGCGCGCGTTCGTCAACCACGGCGCCATCCGCGACGTGCCGCTGGTGCTCGAGACGCCGACCGAGGACGGCAAGAGCTTCGCCTGGAACATCGAGCGCGTCAAAGAGCTGCGCGGCGAATAGACGCCGCTATCGAGCGCACGTATCCGATCTCCTCGATTCTGTGAGGGAGCGCGAGCGCGTTCGACCGCGGTACTTTTTAGGTCGACTCGACTCTGCGGAACTGTGCGCAGGTTCTCCGCCGACTACCTCGAAACCACCCGCCGGGGGATGTGGGCCGACTCCCGCGCGGCGCTCTCGGGCTTGCAGTTGGGCGAGTGCGAGCGCGTCCTCGACGTGGGGTGTGGGACCGGCGAGCTGACCCGCGTCCTCCGCGAGGAGACCGACGGAACGGTCGTCGGCCTCGACGCCGATACGGACCTGCTGGCCGCCGCCGGCGACCCGACCGTCTGCGGGGACGCGACGCGACTCCCTTTTGCCGACGACAGCTTCGACCTGGTGGTGTGTCAGGCGTTGCTCATCAACCTCCCAGACCCCGAGGTCGCGGTTCGGGAGTTCGCCCGCGTCGCCACCGACCGCGTGGCCGCCATCGAGCCGAACAACGCCGCCGTCACCGTCGAGTCGACCGTCGACGCGGAACCGATACTGGCCCGCCGCGCTCGTCGGCTCTTTCTCGATGGCGTGCGAACGGACGTCACCCTCGGTAGCGACGCCGCCGACGTGTTCCGCGACGCGGGGCTGTCCGTCGTCTCGACGACACAGTACGACCAAGAGCAGCGCATCGAGCCGCCCTACGACGACGCGGCGATGCAGGCGGCCCGGCGGAAGGCGACCGGGACCGGACTGGCCCACGACCGCGAGACGATTCTCAACGGCGAGGCGACGCCCGCCGAGTACGACGCGCTCCGGGAGCGCTGGCGGTCGATGGGCCGTGACGTAATCGAGCAGATGCAAGCGGAGGCCTACGAACGCCGCGAGACGGTCCCGTTCTTCGTCACTGTCGGCGAGGTTCCGTGACCTGCTCGTTCTCGGCTTCAGGGAGGAAATAGCCCGCCAGTCTGTAGACTGCGCCGTCCAGCAGGCTGGCGACCAGTCCGACGACGCCGCCGACGACAGCGGCGACACCGGCCCCGATGAGCAAGACAAGCAGCACCGCCTGCAGTCGGACCCCGCCGCTCTGTATTGTCGGCACGAGCGCCACCGCGAACAGGCCCAGCAGGAACGCGACGCCGGTGGCACAGCCGGCCGCAACTCCGTGGAGGACGAGCGTGCTGACTCCGGCCGAGTCGAGCGCCACCCGGCCGTGAACCCATCGGACCGCCAGGACGAACAGCGCCCAGAGGTAGCAGAAGACGGCCACGCCGACGAGGGTGTTCAGCCCGGCGAGCAGGTCGGCGAGACCGCCGCTCGCGTGAGCGGCGAGGACGCCGAGCAGGACGAACAGGGCGGTGTCGAACGTGGCGAGCGTCCACGTCACGAGCGAGACCGGTCGCGCGTTGGCCCGTTCCGCGGTGTGTGCTGGCTCGGTCTCGGCCCCGGTCGTTATCTCGCTTTCAGCTCTCCGCTCACGGCGGTCCTCAGCCATGTGCGAGGACCTCCGCGAGGACGACGATACCGAGGAGGACCGCTGCCGTCACGCCGTACGCCCGCGAAAGCGTTCGCAGAAGGGTTGGGGACAGGTCACCGGATGTTGCCTCGCGGTCGCTGGCTTGAACGAGGAGGAGCGTCCGGACGACCGATCCCACGACGAGGGCGACGACGACGACGAGTTTCACCAGCAGGGTCCGTCCCCAGTCGGTTCCGGGACCCGGCGGTCCGAGCGTGCCGAGGTTGCCGACGCCGGTGAACACGAGCACGCCGACGCCGGCCCAGAACAGCCACTCGAACTGTCGCGCGGGCGCGAGCGAGGCGATAGCGCCGCTCCGATAGCTGTACCAGAGGAGGGTCGTACCGCCGACGAGGGCCGCCATCGCGAGGACGTGGAGGGTTCGAATCGGGAGGGCTGCCATAGCTGTCGCTTCACCCGCAGGTCGCAAAGAACACAGGGGTCAGTTTGACTGGTCGATTGTCACCACGTTCTCACCCGTCGCCACGTTGTACCGCGTCGACGGGTCGACAGTCAGGCTGACGACGCCGCTGTCGAGCGCGTCCGGATGCTCGAATCTGGCGACCGTCGACCGGGCGGTGAAATCGCTGGTGTAGACACAGGGCTGTGTGTAACAGCCGAACGCGTGGATGCCGTCCGCCGTCTCCTCGATGCGTTTCAGGTGGGGGAGAATCGACCCGGAGCCCCAGCCGGTCTGAACGACGAGGACGGCGTGACTCTCGAAGTCGGTGTCGGCGGCGAGACTGTACGCGTCACCGCTGTTGTCTTCGAGTCGCTCGATGTCGTCGGCGTCTGTCAGCAGTGTCGCGTAGAGCTGGTCACCGTTGTCGTTTGAACCCGTCCGTAGCCCTTCGTCGGCAAACAGCGTCCCTCGCGTCGACGCCTGCTCGAACGACAGCGACGGCTCGGCCGGCATGTTCGCACAGAGATACAGCGGGTCGCGGTCGCCCTCGCCGGAGTTGTCGAAGTCGCACTCGACGTCCTCGATTTCGTATGGCGGCGTATCGACCCGGTCCAGGTCGCCGGGCAGCCCGTCCGGCGTGTCCGTCGGCGTTTCGTCGTCGGTGGCCGTCTCCGTGCCGCCGTCCTCCGTCTCGGTGTCGGTGGCTCCGTCGTCCGTCTCGGTGCCGGGAGCAGTTCCCGGCGACGGATGCGTGCGTGTTTCCGTGCCGCCGTCCCCACTGCCGTTCCCGCCCGGCGCGAGACAGCCGCTCAGGGCACCCATTGCCATGCCACCGACCAGTCCCAGGGTCGCTCGTCGCGTCCGTTGCATACGATTCCCTTCCCGTGGTGTGGGTGTATCCCTTCCGTTCGCTCAAAATCGCGTTGTAGTTGTCATGGACTGTGTTCGCGCCCGGCGGCCCCATGCGGGGCGATGTTGACCGCCGATAGACCCTTGCGGGGCGAGCAGCTACGGACGACACGTACCGATTCGCGTCTCTACATGATACCACCGCTCGTCCGCCGCTGTCCGGAGTGCCGACACGTTACCTGGAGCCGTCGGTTCGCTGCCGTCGACGACGGCGAGCGCGGCTCGGGGCTCGTCGAGTGTCCCGCCTGCGGACACCGATTCTCGACGGTCGACGCGCCATGGCTGCAGTAATCGGCCTACCAAAGCCGGCGGCGACCGCCTACACCACGTCGCCCCGAACCGTCGCTCCCTCCTGCTGTGCCCGGTACTCTTTGACCGCGTCGGCGGCATCGCCGGCCTCCGTCTCGTCCATCCCGAGCATCGACAGCGACTGGGTCAGCGTCGGGAAGACGAACTCGTTGTCACGGAGCTTCTGGAACGCGTCGGGCGACCGTTCGCCGTCGAGCCACAGGCAGGCCCCGCGCGGGTCCAGAATCTGTTCGTAGTCGTTTCGCATCTTCGCCCCCTTGAGCCGCTGGGTGACGTTGTCCTCGAAGGAGGCGTTACACACCTCCAGGTGGACCGGCTCGTCGTCGTTCAGGAGGTGGGCGGCGAGGCACTTTTCGGGCGCAGCGTGGCCGTTGGCGTTCGCGCGGATGTACTCGGGATGCTCGTCGGCCCACGCGGCGCGGACGGTCTTGCCGACGCCGTCGACGCCGTGACTGCGCTGGAACTCTTCGGCGCGCTCCGGCGCGTCCTTGAACAGGATGTCCTTGGTGACGTACACGTCCAGTCGCTCGACCGGGTCCAGCCCGAGCGCCACGTCGCCGTACACCCACACCTCCCGGACCGGGACCGGCATCGTCTCGTCCTCGACTGTGGCGACGATTTCCTCGACCCGCTCGACTGCCTCCGGACGGTCCAGACTCATTGTCTCCGCTACCAGTTGCGTGGCCTAAACGCTGACTCTCCGTGCCCGTCATGTCGCGTGTCGCCCGTACCATGTCGGGGTGGTCGATCTATGCCACGCCGTAGTGGTCAGCTCCGGACGTGGTCGGCCGCGATTTCGCTCCCTTTGACACAGGCGACGGTGCCAAGGCCTGGCCATGTGGTGTCACCGGCGAGGTAGAACCCCTCGACGCCCACGTCCTGTGGGACGGCCCCCTGGTTCGCGTTCGCCGGCGTCTGCCTGTATCCCCCGACAGCCCCGCGGGGTCTGTTCGTGAACTGTTCGTAGGTGACCGGCGTCGCCACCTCGGAGACGACCGGATCGGTCCCGAGGTCGGGATAGACGGTCCGGCCGCCTGCAAGTAGTTGCTCGCGAGCGGCCGCCTTCTGTTCCCCGTAGGCCGCCTCGTCAAGGCCTTGCCACGGCTCGACTGCACAGTGGGTGGACAGCATGACTGCCCGGTGTCCTGCCGGTGCGCTCACGTCGTCACCCGGCGCGGAGACGGAGACGAACATGTTGTTCCCGTTGCCCAGCGGTTCGTCGTAGGCCTGCAGAATTTGGTGGTGCGTCCGCTCGCGGCTGTCGACCTCGGCTGCCGGGACGCCGAGAAACAGCACGAGTGCGCTCCCTTCGTGGGCTTGCAGCATCGAACAGTAGTCGTCGAGTCTGTCGCCGACGACCGTCGGCGCGAGGCTTCTGGTAACGGGGACTGGGACAGTGCTGACGACCTGATCTGCGTCGACCGGACCAGCCGCCGAGTCCACGCGAAAGCCGCCGTTGGAGTCGGTCACCGCAGTCACGGTTCGCCCGGTCTCGACTCGCCCGCCGATGTCCGTGTACTGGTCGACGAAGGACTCCCAGAAGCCGTACATCCCACCGGTCGCCCGGCCCAGCCCCGTCCGACGGATCGTCATCCCGAGGACGGCGTTCAACAGCGGCGCGTCGTCGAGCGTGGCATGGACCGTATCCTCGACGAGCATCGAGACGACTGCTCGGAGCGGTCGGTCGTCGTACACGCCGTGGTCGCGCATCGCGTCGGCCATCGTCCAGCGGAGATATCTGGCCAGCGGAAGGTCCCGAAGGCCGACCGCGCGGGCGTTCCGAACGAGGTCGCCGGCGCTCCGTATCGGCATCTTGACGTCTGTTCTGGTGAGCCGCCAGAGCCGCGCCGAGAGGTCGTCGATGAAGTCGTAGAACGCGAGATGTCGCTTGTCGTCGCCGAGTTTCGTACGCCGCTCGGCGTCCCAGTCGGCTTGGTCGCGGTACAGCGTCACTGTCCGGTCCGGCAGCCAGACATCGTAGGCGTCCTGTATCGCTATCGCTGGGGGATCGAAGCCGACGGCCGACAGTAGCTTGCCGCCGACACCCTCTGGCACGAAATCGACGAGTGTTGTCGCGCCGACGTCGAACCGGAACCCCGCCCGCTCGTAGTAGCCCGCACAGCCGCCGACGCTGTGGTGCTGTTCGAGAACGACCGTCGAGTAACCGTCCGCCTGCAGTCGCGCGGCCGTGCTCATCCCGGCGACACCGCCGCCGATGACGGCCACGTCCGCGGACTCAGTTCCCATGACTCCCCACCTGTGAGAGTATCCCGCACCCACTCGTCGCGGTGAGGACTGTGACTCGTCCGAGTTCGTTTTGCCGGCACAGACTCATTGGTCCAGCTACATGTGTGACGGTCTAAATAGTATCTACCGGGAGCCGAACACTCATCTGTCAGTGCGGTGTCTCCGCCGTTATGTCCTCCCTCCAGACGCAGTTCCGGGACCTGACTGAGTGGGCTGACGATTCCTCCCCCCTGTACGCCCACCTTTGCCACCACGCCGCGACGGACCGGCAAATACTGGACCTCGCGGCGACCGCACCGGCGGGCCGCCAGGCCCCGCACCTCCTGCTGGCCGCGGTCCAGTACCTGCTTCGGCGTCACCCGGACCACCGGCTGGCCGAGTACTATTCGAATGTCTCCCCGTCGGCGCGCGATCCCGACGAGGAGTGTTTCCCGGCCTTCCGCGCGTTCTGTCTCGACCATGCCGACGACATCCGGGCGCTCCTGCGGAGTCGGCGCACGCAGACGAACGCGGTGCGGCGCAGCGCGGTCCTCTATCCGGCCGTCGCACAGGTGGCCCGCGCCGCCGACGGGCCGCTCGCGCTGGTGGAACTCGGGCCGAGCGCCGGCCTGAACCTCCTGTTCGACCGCTACCGCTACGATTACGACGGTCGCGTAGTGGGTAACGGCGACTCACTAGTCACCATCGAGAGCAGCGTCCGGCGCGGCGATCCGCCGCTTCCAGAGACCCCTCCAGCTATCCGCTCCCGGGTTGGCATCGACCGCAATCCGCTCGACGTGACCGACGAGGCCGACAGGGACTGGCTCCGCGCGCTCGTCTGGCCCGAACACGAGGCGCGGCGCGCCGTTTTAGACGGTTCGCTGTCGGTTGCGCGGGACGACCCACCCGAGCTTATCGAGGGCGATATGCTCGATGACCTGCCAGCGGTACTCGACGAGATTCCGTCCGACGTACCGGTCTGTGTCGTGAACACGCTCGTGCTGTATCAGGTCTCGGCGGAACTGAGCGAGGCGCTGACGGCGTTTCTCGAAGAGTTGATGGCCGAGCGCCCGCTGCACTGGCTCACCGGTCAGCGGGACCTGTCGGGCGGCGAGTCGGTGGGGCTGGACTGGAGGCGCTGGACTGATGGCGACATCGAAACGACACGTCTCGCCGACTACGAGCCACACGGGGCGTGGCTATCGTGGCGGCCCTGAGCGCACCAACTGGCTACCCACGCCGGCAACACGACGGGCGGCTGTCAGGCGTTCACCCGGGCTTATGTCTCCGCCGCGGGAACGTCGCGTATGCAGATTCGCGTGTACGACGAGGGGGCTACCCAGGACTGCCTGCTCGTCCTCGGCTGGGGGAACCGGTGTCGACACCGGAACGTCCAGTGGCTCATCGACCAGCTTGCGGCAGCGTACCGCGTCCACGCCGTCGAACTGCCGACACACATCTCCGACTACCGGCGGGAGTGGGTCGGGCCGATTCAGGAGTACACTACCGACCTTGACAGGTTCGACCTGCTCGGGCACAGTGCGGGCGGGCTGACAGCGGCCCACCTCGACGCCGATGGCATCGGCAATCGGGTGTACCTGAGCCCATGGTGGGACAGTGACTTCCCGGTTCCGGGGCCGATGCTCGACGCTATCGCGTCCCTGCCAATCACGAGACCGTTCATCCCGATTGACACGCTGGACGCCGATTCTATCGGCGACCTGGCGACGGCCCGGCAGCTCGCGGACGCCCCGTCGTCGGTTTCACCCGCCTTCCTTCGGACGGTGCTGCGGGCACAGCGGTCGCTTCCCCCGGCCCGGGACGCCGCCGCGGCGTTTTGCTCGCTCACGGACACAGTCGTCGACCCGCGTGCCGTCGGCGAGCGCCTGCCGGCCGACCGCATCCGGCTGTACGACGGCGGCCACGAACTGTTCTCGTCCAGCGGCCGCGAGGACACCGTCGAGGTGGTCCTCGACGCGTTACAGCACGGCCCCGACATGCTGTGAGTGTGGCTGTGACCGATTCGGCACGACCTGGCCTGGCGGGGCCGAGACGAAACCCTCTCACCATTGCGGCCACGACTACTCGTCACGATGGAGTGCGACAAATGCGGCGAGAACGCGGTGTTACACGCGGCCTATTCCGGGCTTCACCTCTGTGAGTCTCATCTCTGCCGAGCGGTCACGAAACGGGTCCGCCGTCGCATCCGCGAGGACGGCCTCGTGTCCGACGACGCCACGGTTGAGGACCCAGAGACCTGGGTCATCGGCCTCTCGGGCGGCAAGGACAGCGTCGTCCTCACGCAGATTCTCCACGACACGTTCGCCGAGGACCCCCGCATCGAACTGGTCGCCCTTTCTATTCACGAGGGTATCGAGGGCTACCGCGACGCGAGTCTGGAGGCCTGCGAGGAGTTGACCGACGACCTCGGCATCGAACACGTCACCGTCTCCTACGCCGAGGAGTTCGGCGTCCAGATGGACGACGTCGTCGAGGACGACCCCGAGGGGATGGCCGCCTGTGCCTACTGCGGCGTGTTCCGTCGGGACCTCCTCTCGGAGTACGCCGAGGAACTCGACGCGGACAAACTGCTGACCGGCCACAACCTCGACGACGAGGCCGAGACGGCGCTGATGAACTTCCTCGAAGGCGACATCTCACAGATCGCCAAGCACTTCGAGGCGTCGCTCGGTCCGTTTGACTCGTCTGCGGACGCGCCTACAGAACAGACGCGCGAGGCGCAAGACCACCACATCCCCCGGGCGAAGCCGCTCCGTGACATCCCGGAGAAAGAGGTCGCGCTGTACGCTCGATTCAAAGACCTCCCAGCACACATCACCGAATGCCCCCACGCCGATGAGGCCTACCGCGGGGAGATTCAGGAGCTCATGCTCGGACTGGAGGAGAACCACCCCGGCACGCGTCACTCGATTATGGCTGGCTACGAGAAGCTCGCCGCGTTAGCCGCCGATACCTACGGCGGCGAGAACGGCGACACTGACTACGGCGAATGCGACAACTGCGGCTCGCCGACGGCGCGGGACCTCTGCCGGAAGTGTAATCTGCTGGACGCGCTGGAAGCGGTCTGAGCGAAGTCTCGTTTGTCAGACACCGCTGAGCAAAAGCGTCGCTCACGACCGAAAAACCGAAAGAAGAATTGCGGACGTCGCTACTTGTTCGTCCGGATGACGTCGAGTCCGTTGTTCTTCTCGCGCTGGTCCTGTCCGCCGTCGGTCTCGCTGTAGCCGGTGGTTCGACCGCCGCTGTTCTGACTCCCGCTGTTCGGGGCGGGGCTGTCGAAGCTCTCGACGTTGTCGGACGCGTCGAATGACGTGTCGTCACCGACTTCCTGAATCGCCTCGCGGGACTTGTTGGCCTGCTTCTGGGTCGTCGGACCGAGCACCTGGGCGGACTGGACGCCGGTCATGATAGCCATGACCCGCACCTTGCCCTTGTACTCTTCCTGAATCCGCGCGCCCCAGATGACGTTGGCGTCGGCCTCGAGCCGCTCGGTGATGTTCTGTGCGATGCCCTCGGCCTCCTTCAGCGTGAGGTCCGGACCGCCAGTGATGTGGACCAGGCCGCCGCTCGCGCCGCGGTAGTCCACGTCGAGCAGCGGGTGGTTCATCGCATCCTTGACGACCTCTTCGGTCTTGTTCTTGTCCTGGGTCTCGCCGACCAGCATCACCGCGACGCCGCCCTGGTTCATGATGGACGTCATGTCGGCGTAGTCGAGGTTGATGAGGCTCGGTTGAGTGATAGTCTCGGAGATGCCCTTGACGGTCTCGGCGATGATCTGGTCCATCACGGAGAACGCCTTGCCGATGGGCAGGTTCGGGACGTAATCGAGCAGACGGTTGTTGTCCAGCACGATGATGGAGTCCGCTTCGTTGCGGAGCTTCTCCAAGCCTTCTTCGGCCTTGACCGTCCGCGCTCGCTCGACGTTGAACGGCGTCGACACCATGCCGACGACGATTGCGCCCTGTTCCTTGGCGATCTTCGAGACGACCGGGGCTGCACCGGTCCCGGTTCCGCCACCCATGCCGGCGGTGACGAACACGAGGTCAGCGTCGCCCAGCACTTCCTTGATGGTGCCCTGTGCCATCTCCGTGGCGCGCTCGCCCATCGACGGGTCGCCACCGGCACCGAGGCCGTTGGTGAGGGACTTGCCGACCAGAATCTTCGTGTCGGCTTCGATCATCTTGAGGTGCTGTTTGTCCGTGTTGATGGCCACGGTGTCAGCGCCCTCGACGCCGATGTTGTACAGGCGGTTGACGGTGTTGTTGCCGGCGCCACCACAGCCGACGATGACGATGCGCGGGTCTCCGAACCCGTCGACGTCCTCGTCGGACATCTTCTTCTTTTCTTGCTCGTCGCGTTCGAGGGCCTCGTTGACGATATCCTGCATCGTTACACCTTGGCCCAGGACCGCTTCTTTTCGGAGGCCTGTTCGGAGCCTTCCTCGGCGAGCATCTCCCGCACCGCCGAGCGAATCGCTTCGCTCCGATTGGGGTACTCGCCCGTCTCGACCATTTGTTCGACCTCTTCAATCTGCTGCTTCGGAATCCGTAGTGTCACACGCTCCATGTTTGGTAGTTTCCCCTTGGGTAAGACGGCCCGGACGGGACCTGTTTACGCCCCGCACGAGTGTTTACACAGCGAAACCGCAGTACGAGGGCGGCATCCCCTCGCGTTCGCCGCTGTGTAAGACGACCGTCTTACGCAGAATAAACCACTGACCCTGATGTATTAAAACTTACGGGCAGTGTCATACACTTTCCCGTTTACGGCATCTGAGGGTGTCTATCGCGTGCAAACGCTGATTTAGGTCTGGTCGAGGACATCCGCCGCAGGCGTTCGTCTCCCACAACCCGGGCAGAATCCCCAGTCCGACCGGAGTTCATCGCCGCAGTCACAGAACACCCGGCGGGACGCCTTCTCACCGCAGTTCGGGCAGTAAACGTGGTCAGAACCCAGGTTTTCACCACATTGCGCGCACGTCTTACGTTCCTCCGTCTCGGCTCTGTCCCGTGTTTCCGCTTCTGTCTTACGCCCACTCGTATCAGACGTTTGACTTTCGCCGTGGGACCGTCCGCCCTCGGTGCTTTCCCCTCGGCCGCCGGCGCGCTGTCGGTCGGTTTCGGCGCTCGCTGTCCCCGCGCTTACGCCGTCTAACGAGATGTTTACGTTGACATCCTGCGGTTGCGAGCGGGGCTGTCGCGTTTGCAGCCGGTCGGCGATGATACTGTCGACGCGGTCTTCGATGAGCTCGTCGATCGTCTCGGCGTCGGTCACGGACTCCGACGCCGCCGACGGTGGCTCCGACGCCGCCGACGGTGGCTCCGACGCTGACGGTGACGCGTCTCCGAGGTACTCCCGGAGCGCTTCGCGCATGACCTCGCTCTTCGAGGCGTCGAACGCCTCGAGTTGGTCGATGAGGTCGTCGTCAGCACGGAACGTTATCTTACTCATCGGGCTCGATGAGGGTATTATACAGGCTGGTATTTTAATCTTCCCGCGCTGTCTGACGCCCGTCAGCTACCGGCATGACGCCGTAAATCTCCTCCCGGTCGGATTCCGCTCGTAGACCGCTTTGACTTGTCTCTCGGAGGATCGGGAAGCGGGGTCAGACGTGTCTGACACCGGCCGGTGTGTCACCCCGCGTCGTGTGACCGTTCGGCGCACCCTCCGCGAATAACAATCCTTAAGTCTGGACGGCGGGGTATTTTCGGGTGTCGACCGCCCTTAGCTCAGACTGGTAGAGCAGTCGACTGTAGATCGACTTGTCCCCCGTTCAAATCGGGGAGGGCGGATTTTGGTATCCGAATCCGCGAGCGTAGCGAGTGCGATGAGGGTCGAAAATTCAACCGACCCGATTTCGTGCTCGGAGGGCGCGCGCAGCGAAGTGAGCACGTCCTCCGGTGTTCAAATCGGGGAGGGCGGACTTGGTTTTCAGCCGAATGATAGCTGATAGCGTACGCCACGTTTTCGTGGTGTAGAAATCCTCTATCTCTAGAACACGTCCTGTGCAGTGCTACCGAGCAAGACCTTCGAGACGCCCGAGCGCTTGCGTCCGCCGACGACGATCTCATCACTGTCCAGCTCTGTCGCGGTACGGACGATCTGTTGGGCAACGCCGCCGTCGGCAACCATTCGAGTCACGGAGACGCCGGCTTCTTCCAGTTGATCGGCTGCCTGGACGGCGGCGTCTACGTCACCGAACGCCACCTCCTCGGCATCGGCGAATTCGTCGGGCGGCATCACGTAGAGCACTGTCGCCTCGGCGGTTGCAGTGGCATCCGGGAGTCGTGAGACATAGCTTGCTTGATTCGATGCGCGCGCTTCGTTCCTGTCGACGGGTACGAGTACACTGTACATCTCCCCTAGATATGTTAGCTCAAGTGAACTAAACTATGACACAAATTCCCGCGGGGTAAGAAAACCAGTGTGGCAGCCCACGTCGACCGACCAGAGGCGCGGAATGTCCCGCTGTAACGCGCTCGAAGCAGCAGATGCCCCGGCTCTCGAACCAGAACAAAAGCGCGGGGATCACGAGGGCTGTTGGAGATGAACCCGACAGAATCTCGAATCGAACTGCGCGTGTCGGCTTGGCGTGGCGTTAGAACCGCTCGCTCATCGCCGCCAGCCCGGCGTCCACGTTTACGGCCGTGCCCTGCTCACCGAGCGCGTTGCCCAGCGCCGCGAGCAGGTAGCTGACGTTCTGCCGGCGGGCCGAATGACCCATACAGCCGATACGCCAGATATCCCCCTCCAGTGCGCCTAAGCCGCTGGCGATTTCGAGGTCGTACTCGTCCAGCAGGTGTTGGATTACCGCGCCGTCGTCAACGCCGTCGGGCACGCGGACGGTGTTCAGGCTCGGGAGCCAGAAGTCGTCGGGGGCGTTCATCTCCAGTCCCATGCCCTCGACGCCGGCTTTCAGCGCGCCAGCGACGCGCAGGTGGCGGTCCCAGCGTTCTTCGATGCCTTCCTCGGCGACGAGCCGAAGCGCCTCACGGAGCGCATACACGTTCGTAATCGGGGCCGTGTGGTGGTAGGCGCGCTCCTCGCCCCAGTACCCTTCCAGCAGCGAGATGTCCAAGTACCACGAGCGGGCCTCGGACTCGCGGGAGAGGACCTTGTCCATCGCGTCGTCGTTGAGCGTGAGCGGGCTCGCGCCCGGCGGACAGGAGAGGCACTTCTGGGGGCCGGAGTAGGCCACGTCGATGCCCCACTCGTCGACGCGGAGTTCGACGCCGCCCAGCGAGGTCACGCTGTCGGCGATGACCAGCGCGTCGTTCGCGTGGGCGATGTCCGTCAGCTCGGGCACCGACGGCTGGAGGACGCCGGTGCTGGTCTCGGCGTGGACGAATCCGAACACGTCCGGGCTGTGTTCGTCGAATGCCGCTTCGACCGCCGACGGGTCGAGCGGCTGGCCCCAGGGAGCGTCGACAGTGACGACGTCGCCGCCGGCTCGCTCGGCCATGCTCGCCATCCGGCCGCCGAAGTAGCCGTTCGTCGGGACGAGCATCGTATCGCCCGGTTCGACGACGTTTCCGATGGCTGCCTCCATCGCCGCGGAGCCGGTCCCGGAGACCGGAATCGTCCACTTGTTGTCCGTTCGGAACGTGTACCGGAGGAGGTCCTGGACCTCGTCCATAATCTCGATGAACGAGGGATCGAGGTGGCCGACCAGCGGCGTGCTCATCGCCTTGAGCACGCGCGGGTGCACGTCGCTCGGGCCGGGACCCATCAGCGTTCGATCCGGCGGTGTCAACTCACCGACAGCAGGTGCCTCATCCATACCGTGTGTTACCCGGTGACTGGGCATTAAAATCCGCGGTCACGACTCTCTGGTCAGGGCAGGGTCGGCTTCACAACTTCGCTGGGACGACAACTCTCCAACTCCAAAAATATCCTTCAAACATCACTTTTGTGTTGCCAGTCACCAGCGACTACCACCCTCTCCCATAATCGTAACCGCAAGACAGCGCCGATATGAAGCGCATGAACGATCTGCCCTGTTTTTAGTCTCGTACTGCCAAGGGAGCGTGTGGTCGTCGATGGGATTGTTCGATAACGCTGCGTCCCCTGGGGAGGAACCGAGACGCCGGTACACCTGTCTGGTCTGCCAGGCGTCGTTCGACGTTCAGTACCACGCGTGTCCGGACTGTGGTGCGTACGACATCCGCCGGACGAAGTGGCTCACGTAGCCCCCGGCGTCCACGTTGGCACGTCCACCGGACTGCCTGCTATCGGGCTACACTGCCCTTTTTTAGATTGGTGCCGCGTACCACAGCCACCAAGTGACCGCCGACGGTACGGCTGTACGTGAACCGACGACAGTTAGGGACGACAGGGTACGACGTGACAGCTGTCGGACTTGGGACTTGGAATATCGGTGGTGACTGGGGCGACGTCTCGGCGGCGGAAGGACGGGAAACGATCCGCACGGCGCTCGACGCCGGCGTCGACTTCATCGACACTGCCGACGTGTACGGCGACGGCTTCAGCGAACAGCGCATCGCCGACGTGCTCGACGAACGCGAGGTCCGCGACGAGGTGACCGTCGCGACGAAGGCCGGCCGCCGACTCGACCCCCATACGGCCGAGCGCTACAACTACGACACCCTCTCCGAGCACGTCGACCGCTCGCGGGAGTACCTCGGGGTCGACACGCTCGAACTCCTGCAACTGCACTGCCCGCCGACGGACGCCTACTACCAGCCGGAGACGTTCGACGCCCTCGCGCAGCTGAAAGACGAGGGGAAGGTCGAGCACTGCGGCGTCAGCGTCGAACGGGTCGAGGAAGCGCTGAAAGCCATCGAGTACCCGGAAGTCGAGACGGTCCAGATTATCTTCAACATGTTCCGCCAGCGGCCCGCGGAGCGGTTCTTCGAGGCGGCCAAGCGCCGCGACGTCGGCGTCATCGTCCGCGTCCCGCTGGCCTCCGGACTCCTGACCGGCAACCTCTCCCGGGACACGGAGTTCCCCGAGAACGACCACCGGAACTTCAACATCGAGGGTGAGGCGTTCGACCGCGGCGAGACCTTCGCCGGCCTCCCGGTCGACGCGGGCTTCGACGCCGTCGACGAACTCCGCGGGCACGTCCCCGAACGGATGACGATGGCCCAGATGGCGCTGCGCTGGATTTTGGACCACGACGCGGTGTCGACCGTCATCCCCGGCTCGACGAACCCGGACCACGTTCGGGCGAACGCAGCGGTCAGCGAGATGGACCAGCTCTCGAATCAGGTCCACGGCGCGGTGCGTGACATCTACGAGGAGTACGTCTTCGACGACGTCCACCACCGCTGGTAGTCGCCGCTTCGCCGTATCAGAACCTGACGGGATTTGACGACCTATCGAGTACGCCGCGCCTCGCACCGGTAACTGCTTCTCGGCCTCCGGCAGTCACCGGCCCCCATGCCTGCCATCGCAGGCGTTCGTTCTATTCCCGTGGCTCGTGACCTACGCACTGTGCGTCCAGTTCAGCTAGTGGGTAGAATCCGTGTCACCGAAACGCGCTCCCGACGCCGATGAGTGGTATCGCGACCGGACGCGAGATCGTCCGAACGGTTCGCGAGGAAGATGTCCCGTTCATGGCAGCCAGTATCGCCTACTACGCGATCGCATCTATCGTCCCGCTGCTCGCGCTCTCGCTCGCCGTGCTCTCCACGTTCGGGGGCACCGCCACGCTGCTGGACCTGCTCCGGACGGTTCTCTCCGAGAACGGCGAGGTGATTCTGACGGAACTGCTGGAGAACACGCGCGGCCACGGGGCGACCGGGACCCTGAGTCTGGTGTTCGTGGCCTGGAGCGGCAGCAAGGTGTTCCGCGGTCTTACAATCGCCTTTACCGAGGTGTACGGCGAGGTCACTGAAATCTCGTTGCCGGCCCAGCTCGTCCGCAGCGCAGTTGTGATGGGAGTGCTATTCGGTGCTGTCGTCCTGCTGTCGGCCACCAGCGTCGCGCTCACGTACGTCCAGTTTCAGATCCCATATCCGACGCTGGTCGGCAATCTCACCGCGTTTGCCGCCCTCGTTGTCTCGTTCGTCCCGATATACTACGTTCTGCCGCCGGTCGAGACGTCATTCACACACGTCGTGCCGGGGACGCTGGTAGCCGCAGCAGGCTGGATCACTATCCAGGTCGGGTTCTTCTACTACGCCGGAACCGCTGGCCGGTACGCAGCCTACGGCTACCTCGGCGCGCTGCTCCTGTTTGTCACGGCGCTGTATCTGGCCGCCATCGTGTTGCTGCTCGGTGTCGTCGTCAACGCGACGCTGGACTGGTAGCGTCGGTGGGCCGGCCCCGTCAACGGCGCGCCTTGTACTGCGCGGACGCGGGTCCGTCGCGGCGGTTGCGTATGCAAGCACATCGGTGATGCCCGTACCGCCGGTAGCAACGACTGCAATGTCTACGATCCAACTGACCGACGACGACGTTGGCAAGACAGTTGTCACGAGTACCGGCGACGAAGTCGGCATCGTCAGCGGGTACAGATACGGCACCGCTCACGTCGACCCCGACCCCGGGCTGAAGACGACGCTCATGACGAAGCTCGGCTGGGAAGACACCGACGAGGATGACGGCTATCCGTTACAGGCCGACGCCGTCGAGACGATTACCGAAGACGAAATCCATCTCAGCTCGGGCCTGTAAGGAATCCGGGACTGTTAGACGGACGTATCGAGGACCAATGCCGGGTGGGCAAACCCGGCGTGAAACCGTCCCGTACAGGGGAGCATGGGACGGTGGGCGTCGGGAGAGTACGAGCACGCACTGTGCTCGCATACAGTCTTCCGTGCGATCCGATGTTTGTTATACAGCTCTTTACGTGGTGATAGTGGACAGGCTGGGCGACAGGGGGACGCTACTGCACGTCGGTCACGTCAACTGGAAATACATCGCCGTTGCACACCGAAACTGGTGCTCCGGCAGGTGTTACAGCCGTTGGCTCCGATCATCATGACCGGTTCCGGCGAACTAGCCACCCGCTACCGACCGGACTGTGGTGAATCACTCTTCGGTGGTGAGTTTCGGACCGGGCTTCCAGGTGTTGCCTTCGAGGACAACGAGGTCGTAGCGTTCGAGCACCTGCAGCGTATCGACGACCGCCTGGGCGTCGAAGGAGACCGTCATATCCTCGGGCAGCTGCTGGGCAATTGCACTGCGTGTCCCACCGTCCATCCGGACCACCGTGTCAAGCAACTGTTCGAGGTCGTCGAGTAGCGAGACGAGCGACGTCGACCCCTCGTCTTCTGTCGCCAGTTTCGACATGACTTCGTCGTAATTCCCCGATATCTCCATCGATACTGACACGGTCTCGTCTTCGATGTCTTCTTCGTCTCCCATAGGGGCAAATATATGCACACTTGTAGAAATACGTTTCCATATTTGTTACAACAGACGCATTTACCGGCTGTTTCACTGCAAAAGCGAGTTGTATGGATGTTATTAGGAGTCCAATATATGTAGTTATAACTGCGTTCGAGAACGCTCTTTAGTCTAATATAAATCCAAAATCATCTATTCTGTAGTAGAATCTTCCCATCTACTCCCTAAATGTCGGAGTTATTGAATATATGTCGGATATTTACATCTATATTCTCAACCAAATCTGTTACCGTGGTCTCGGTAATATCACACCACCAAAGACGCACTGCCCTGTTGTGATCGTTCGGATAAGTCGAACGATATCAAAAGCGCCTGCGTCGTAGCGTAAGCACGGCCCAGTGGCAGCTAACTAGTCCACGTCAACTGGTACCCTGCTGCTGGGCCGGTGTATCCGCTCCCACCAGCGACACACGCTCGGGCAGTCTGTCCTCACTTGTCCTGTCGGATAACAAAAGTACGGTTATTATTCCTCTGTACTGAACAGTCTCCTGTCTCTCCCGCTGGCGGGGCTATCGGCGAGCCACGGTGCCGTGGAACACTGCCAGTTTCAGCATACGGAACAAACAGCGCCTCGATCGTGTTTACTCCCGGTGCGCTCTGTGTTTGCCGGCAATGGACTGTCATGATAGGAGACAGCGGCAAGCGCGTACAGCTACATATCGCCCATTTCGCGGGACGGTGTAGTCCGATGGATGGCCTTCCGTTGCGTTCACTGTATTCGGTATCTGTTCGAGAATACGAACCGTCGACAGCGGGCACTCAGTGGCCGTATGCTCCGCAACCGGGGCACGCAGAAGACACAGTCGACCAAATCTATATTTGGGTGGCCGTCACACATCGAATATGGCGTTTAGCTTGACGGCCGAGCAGACGGCAGTCCGAGAAGCGGTGCGTGAATTCGGCGAGAACGAGATCGAGCCGCTCGGAAAGGAATGCGACAGGGAGAAGCGCTACCCGGAGGAACTGATGGAGCAGGCGGCACAGTACGACCTCATCGCGCCGGAAGTCCCCGAGAAGTACGGCGGCTCGGGGATGGACAGCCTCACCGGCGTCGTCGTCACCGAGGAGCTGTGGCGGGCCGACCCGGGTATCGGGAGCGCCATCGGCTCCCGTGGCTTCGGTTCGAGCATGATCCAGAAGTACGGCGACGAGTGGATGAAAGAGGAGTGGCTGCCGAAAATCACTAGCGGGAAGTCGGCGTGTGCCAGCGCTATCAGCGAACCCGCCCACGGCTCGAACGTGGCCGGCATCGAGACCTACGCCGAACGCGACAGCGACGGCTGGGTGCTTAACGGTAACAAGATGTGGATTACGAACGGCACCGTCGCCGACGTGATGGTCGTGATTGCCAAGACCGACCCCGACGCCGGCCACGAGGGCATCAGCGCGTTCCTCGTGCCGACGGACACCGACGGCCTGGAGGCCGAGAAAATCGACAACAAGCTCGGCATCCGCGCGTCGGACCTGGCCGAAATCATCATTGACGACGTTCGCGTCCCCGAGGAGAACCTCGTCGGCGAGGAGGGCGCTGGCTTCTACCAGCTGATGGACTTCTTCGCGAGCGGGCGAGCGAATGTCGCCGCGCAAGCCGTCGGCACCGCTCAGGCCGCTCTCGACGACTCGGTGCAGTACGCGAACGAGCGTGAGCAGTTCGGCCAGCCAATCAGCGAGTTCCAGGCCATCGAACACAAAATCGCGGAGATGGCGACGAACGTCGAGGCCGCCCGGTCGCTCACCTACCGCGCCGCCAGCGCCATCGACGAGGACAATCTCGACGTTGCGACGAAGTGGGCCAGCATGGCGAAGTTGTTCGCCAGCGAGCACGCCGTCGACGTGGCCGACGAGGCGATTCAGGTCCACGGCGGCGCGGGCTACGTCACCGACCACAACGTCGAGCGCTACTACCGCGACGCCCGTATCACCAAAATCTACGAGGGGACCAGCGAGATTCAGAAGAACATCATCGCCGACCGCGTGCTGTGAGACTGCACTGCGGCTGAGAGACCGCGCAGCCTACCGCCGGAGCGTCA
Source organism: Haloarcula sp. CGMCC 1.6347 (assembly GCF_037078395.1). Lineage (NCBI taxonomy): Archaea > Methanobacteriati > Methanobacteriota > Halobacteria > Halobacteriales > Haloarculaceae > Haloarcula > Haloarcula sp. CGMCC 1.6347. The sequence goes on along the minus strand of NZ_JAYMGX010000002.1, from coordinate 656,280 downwards.
GGAACTCGGCCGAAAAGACGGCTTCGTCGGCCTGATTCAGCGCGGTGACCTCAGTCCGGACGACGCCCGTCGCAACCGGGTGGTCTCGCCGCTCCTTGTCGACAATCTCGGCCTCGACGTGAATCGTGTCCCCCAGAAACACCGGCTTGACGAACCGGAGGCGGTCGAGCCCGTAGAACGCGACCATGTGCCGCTTTTCCGCCTCGTCGCGGGCCTGCCACAGCAGGCCAGTGACGACCGAGAACACCAGTGCGCCGTGGGCGATGCGCTCGCCGTACCCCGAGTCGGCCATCCGCTCTGCGTTCGTGTGGAGGTGATTGAAGTCCCCGCTGACGCCCGCGAAGTTGACCACGTCGGCCTCGGTGATGGTTCGCCCCGACGTGGTGAAGCCGTCGCCGACTTCGACCGCGTCGAACTCACCGGCCATTGTACCGTCCCTCGCAAGCGACTGCGGAACGACGCTTCGGTTTCTGGTCGAGTTGCCACTGCCGCGTCCGCACCCGCCGGTTCCGGAGCGGTCTGCTACTGTTGCTGGACATGCACGTCGTCACCGTGTCCCGCGCCGGTGATAACGTTACCGGGGCTCCCCGGTCGTTCTCCCACTACCACGGAGTTGCGCAACAGCCACAGCCGACGCTAGCTGTTCAACTATATTCAACGGAACCCGGCAGAGAGCACTCAGGACGTAGCTTTATTGGGGATGCCCGAGATGTCCGAAGCGATGTCAAAGCCACACACGGAGCGGTTTAGTCTGGAGGGCCAGCGGGCGATTATCACGGGCGCATCGAGCGGCATCGGCCGGGCAATCGCAGAGGAGTTCGCGGCCGACGGGGCGGACGTGGTTGTCTGCTCGCGCGAGCAGGACAACGTCGGCCCCGTCGCCGACGAGATCAACGACAGCGACCGGCCCGGCGAGGCGGTCGCTATCGAATGCGACGTGACAGACCGCGAGGCCGTCGAGGCGCTGGTGGAGGCGACCGTCGACGAGTTCGGCGGGCTGGACGTGCTCGTGAACAACGCCGGCGCGAGTTTCATGGCCGGGTTCGACGACATCAGCGAGAACGGCTGGAAAACCATCGTCGACATCAACCTCCACGGGACCTACCACTGCACGCAGGCGGCCGGCGACGCACTGGCCGACGGCGACGGCGGGACGGTCATCAACCTCTCCAGCGTCGCCGGCGAACAGGGCGCGCCGTACATGAGCCACTACGGGGCCGCCAAGGCCGGCGTCAGCAACCTCACGTCGACGCTGTCGGCGGAGTGGGCTGACCGCGACATCCGCATCAACTGCATCGCGCCGGGCTTCGTCGCCACGCCGGGCGTCGAGTCACAGATGGGCGTCAGCGCCGACAACATCGACCGCGAGGCCGTCGAGCGCCGCATCGGCCTCTCGGAGGAAATCGCCGACATCGCGCTGTTCCTCGCCAGTCCGGCGTCGTCGTACATCGTCGGCCAGACCATCACGGCCGCCGGCGTCCCGCGGCTCGAAGAGACGCCCGACATCTGAGCGCCGGGAGTTCCAGCAACGACGGCCGGAGGCCGCGGCGTCACTCCCGCTCCGGGATGCCGAGCCAGTCCGGCAACTCCCGGAGGTCGTCGAGCGCGATATCCACGGCGGGTCCGTCCTCAGCCCCGTAGGCGACCGTCCACAGTCCCGCCTCCGTCCCGCCGTCCATGTCGTGCTCGTAGCGGTCACCGATCATCACGGCCTGTGCCGGTGTGACCTCGGCCTTTTCCAGCGCCGTTTCGAACATCGCCGGGTCGGGCTTGGTCCGACCGACGGTCTCCGAGGCGGTGTACGAATCCATCGCGTCCCAGACGCCGAAAGCCCGAAGCAATTGCTCGCCCTCGTCGTCGTCCACGTCACTGATGACACCCTGATGGAGCGGCGCGTCTGCCACGGCCTCGATGGCAGCGATGGCGTCGGGATTGGGTTCGGCCCGTTCGTCGCGGATTCTCCGGAACAGCGATTCCCACTCGGTTTCCTCAGGGTCGACTGTCAGAATTTCGTCGACTGCCAGCCGGTAGCCCTCGCGGGCCGGCCGGAACGCCGTCCCGTCGCGCTCGCGGAAGTACGTTCCGAGGACCGACCGCCACTGTTCGAGGGCCGCGTCGGAATCCACGGCCCCTGGATACTCCGCACACAACTGCTCGACAAACTCGCGGTGGGCCGCCCGGACTGACTCCATCCGAAGGATGACGCCCCCGATGTCCCAGAAGACGGCCTCGACGTCTGGACTCTCGCTCACGGCAGCGGCTTGGACTGGCCCGGGTATGAAACTACCGCCGACGCTCGGTGTCGTGGTGGGGACGCCGTGATGACGTACCGGAACACGATTCCGGAAAATAAACGAGCGACCACGCGTTCGCTGTGCTCCAACACTTATGATGTCGACGTGCGAGAACGAGACTGTGCCATGATATCGTTCACCGATTCCGAGGCCGCGACTGAACTCGCCGAGCGCGCCAGAGCGTTGATGGACGAGGTCGTCATCCCGCGGGAGCGCGAACTCGCGGGCGGGACCGCGATCTCGGACGCAACAGTTCGTGACCTCCGCGCGGCCGCGCGAGAGTACGACGTGTACGCCCCCCAGATAGCCGAGGAACACGGCGGCATGGGCTATGACTTCCGGGACGTGTTGCCGACGTTCGAGGAAGCGGGTCGAAGCCTCCTCGGCCCGATTGCGATGCGAGTGGACGCGCCCGACGAGGGGAATATGCACCTGCTGGAGATGCAAGGGACGGACCTCCAGAAATCGGAGTACCTCGACCCGCTCGTCGAGGGCGAGATACAGTCGGGCTTCGCGATGACGGAGCCGATGCAGGGCGCGGGCTCGGACCCGAAGATGATACGCACCACGGCGCAGAAGGACGGCGACGAGTGGGTCATCGACGGCCACAAGTGGTGGACTACCGGCGGCGTCGATGCCGATATCCTGCTCGTCTTCGCTCGGACGGACGAGGACGTGCATCCGTATCAGGGGTGTTCAGTGTTCATCGTCCCGGCCGACGCCGACGGCGTGGACATCGTTCGGAACGTCCCGCACATGGGCAGCCAGGGCGACCCGAAGGGCCACGCCGAAATCGAGTTCAACGGCGTTCGCGTCCCCGAGGAGCACCTGCTGGGCGAGGAGGGCAACGGTTTCCAGCACGTCCAGCAGCGCCTCGGCCCGGCGCGGCTCACCCACTGCATGCGTTTCTCGGGGATGGCCGAGCGGGCGCTGTCCATCGCCAAGGCCTACACCACCGAGCGCCAGGCCTTCGGCGACTCCGTGGCCGACAAACAGCACGTCCGCTTTGAAATCGCCGAACAGGAGACACAGATTCAGGCCGCGCGAGCGCTGGTCCGGGCCGCCGCAGACGCCATCTCGGCCGGGCAGGAGGCCCGCGTCGAGGTGTCGATGAGCAAGGTGTTCGCCGCCCGGGCGACCCAGGACGCCATCGACACCGCGGTCCAGTTCTGCGGCGGCAACGGCATCGGACGGGACCTCCCGCTGGCGGACTTCTACGAACTGGTCAGGACGTTCCGCATCGTCGACGGCGCCGACGAGGTCCACCTGCGTACCATCGCCCGTGAGGCGTTCGAGGACGTGGACAGCGACGAGCTGGAGCCAGTCCGTCGCTACCGGGAGTAGAACGCGGGCCGCCAGCGGAACGGGTCGCTATTGCCCCTCGAACTCCGGTTCGCGGTCGGCCGCGAAGGCCGCCGTTCCTTCTTCGACGTCGTCGGTCGTCAGCAGGAGCGCGAAGGCCTGGCTCTCCATTTCGAGGCCGGCGTCGAGGCTCTCGTCGGCCCCCTCGTTCATCACGCGCTTGGCCTTCCGCAGGGCAATCGGCGGCCCGGAGACGAGGTCCTCGACGAACGCCCCGACTACGCTGTCGAACTCGTCGGCGTCGACGGCCCGGTTGATGAGTCCCCAGTCGGCCGCCCGCTCGGCGGAGATGTGCTCGCCACGGAAGACCAGTTCTTTGGCCCGTGCATCGGTCAACATCCGAATCGCGCGCTGTGTCCCGCCGCCCCCGGGCAGCAGGCCGAGCGTGATTTCGGGGAAGCCGAACTCCGAGTCGGTCGTCGCCACCCGGAGGTCACAGGCCAGGGCGAGTTCCAGCCCCGCGCCGAGACAGTAGCCGTCGATGCGCGCCAGCGTCGGACGGGGGTACTCCGCGACGGTCGTGAACACTTCTGTCGGCTCCGAAGTCTGTGCGGGGTCACGGTCCGCGAAGCCGGAGATGTCGGCCCCGGCGGAGAAGGCGCGGTCGCCGGCCCCTTCGAACACGACGGCCCGAACTTCGTCGTCGTCGACAGATGAGAGCAGGTCCACGACCTCGTCGGCGAGCGTTTCGCTGATGGCGTTCATCCGCGACGGGCGGTCGAGTTCCACCTCCAGCAGCCCGTCGTCGTCGAGCGCCCAGTTGATGGTGTGGTAGTCGCTCGGCCCGTCGCCGGTGCTGTATTCGTGGAAGCCCCGGCCTGCTTCCTTGCCGGTGTGGCCGGCCTCGACGAGTTCGACGAGGTAGTCGGCCGGCTCGTAGCGGTCGTCGCCGTGTTCGTCGTGGAGCGTCCGGAGCTTTTCGAGGATTGTATCGAGGCCGATGTCGTCGGCCCGCCGGCAGGTTCCCTCGGGGAAGCCCGCACCGAGCTGCATCCCCGTGTCGATGGCCTCCGGGGTCGCCACACCGTCGCCGACGAGCTTCGCCGCCTCGTTTGCCATCACTGCTTCGACGCGGAGATGGTCGAAGCCGTCGGCGTCCTCCGGGACGTAATCCGGGCCGTCGCCGTCGTCGTAGTCGTAGTACCCCTCGCCGGTCTTGCGGCCGAGCTTCTCGTTTGCAACTTTCTCTTCCATGATGGGCGGAATCGGCGTCTCGGCCTCCTTGCGGACGTGGTAGCCGATGTCGATGCCGGTCAGGTCGCCGAGTTCGAACGGCCCCATCGGATAGCCCCGCTCGTGGACCATCGCGGCGTCGGCCTGGCGGATGGTCGCCTCGCCCGTCGAGACCATCCAGGCCGGCTCGCTCATGAACGGTCCGAGGACGGAGTTGACGACGAACCCGCGCACGTCCTTGCGGACGTAAATCGGCGTCTTGCCGATGGACTCGACGAACTCGTAGCCGGCCTCGGCCGTCTCGTCGGTCGTCGCCTCGCCGTAGATGACCTCGACGAGGTCCATCTTCACCGGCGGATTGAAGAAGTGCAGGCCCAGCACCGATTCCGGCCGCTCCGTCGCCGCGGCGATTTCTGTGATGGACAGCGAGGAGCTGTTCGTCGCCAGCAGCGCATCCTCGGGCGCTGCGGCGTCGACGGACTCGAAGATGTCCTGTTTCACCGAGAGCTGTTCCGGGCCGGCCTCGATGACGAGGTCCGCGTCGCTGACCGCCGCCTCCAGGTCCGTCGTCGTCCCGATGCGCGCCGCCACGTCGTCGGGGTCCTCGTCGAGTCGCCCCTTCTCAGCGAGCTTTTCGAGCGACCACTCGATTGAGTCGTAGCCGTCCTCGACGAGGTCCTCCTCGATGTCACGCAACACGACGTCGTAGCCGGCGATGGCCGTGACCTCGGCGATGCCGTGACCCATCGTTCCCGCACCGAGCACTGCAACTGTCGCTATCTCTGTCTGCTCTGCTCGCATACGCGTAGTGTCTACTGCAACACATATCAATCATCCCCCTAGCAGCAATCGTGGCTGGTGGTGTTGGTCACGGTGTCATCAGCCAGTCGGGGCTTTCTGGCTGTTTCAATCCACTTCAGGAAACCCGTCCACTCGCCCGGCAGATAATCTCAATCGTCTCTCTTCGTTTTCAGAGCGGTTCGTCGCCCTCGATAATCCGGATCGCGCGGTCGGCCAGCGCCGGGACGCGGTTCTCCATCAGGGGATAGAACGGGTCGTCGGCGTTGCCCTCCAGATAGCGGCGGTAGAACATCTCGCCGAGGGCGGCGAGCTTGTACACGGCGAGCGTCCGGTAGAACCGCTCGTGTTCGAAAGTAAGGCCCGTCTGGGCTTCCCAGCGGTCGACCAGGTCTTGCCGGGTCAGATACCCCGGCGCTTCGATAAACTCCATTGTGAGGTCGGGAATCTCCGGCTTCGGGTCCTTGGCGTCGCGCCAGTACGAGAGCAGCCAGCCGAGGTCGGCCCGTGGGTCGCCCAGTGTCGCCATCTCCCAGTCGAAGACAGCGGCGAGTTCGGGGTCAGCACCGGGGCCGAACATCACGTTGTCGAGTTTGTAATCGCCGTGAACCAGTGTCTCCGGGTGGTCGTCGGGACACTCGTCCTGTAGCCACGAGCCGACCCGCTCCAGTTCGGGGATGGTACGGGACTCGGCCGTCCGCTCGAACGCCCACGCCAGTTGTTTCCCCCAGCGCGTGACCTGCCGCTTCGCATACCCTCTCGCATGGCCGAGGTCGGACAGGCCGACGGATTCGGGGTCCACTTCGTGGATGGCCGCGAGGGTGTCCACCAGTTCGGTGCCGACGGCCTCCCGAGCGTCGTCGTTTGCGAAGCGTTCCGGCTCTTCGTCTCGGATGACGGTCCCCTCGACGCGGGCCATGACGTAGAAATCGCTCCCGATGACCTCGTGGTCATCGCAGGCTGTCACCGTCGGCGGGACCGGCACGGCTGTGTCCTGTAGCGCGTCGATGACGCGATACTCCCGCAACACGTCGTGGGCCGTCTCGGCGGTCTGGCCCGGCGGGGGCCGCCTGACGACCAGGTCCCGGTCGCCCCAGGTAACAAACAGCGTTTCGTTGGAGTGGCCTTGCTCGTGGCGCGCAACGTCGAACGTCTCGACCGGTCCTATTTCCCTCGTGAAAAACGATTCGAGGGCGTCCTCGTCGACCAGCCGTTGGTAGTAGTCGCTGCTGCGTTCCGTCATGGCACCTGCTTCACCCCCCTGTTATGAAAAACTGCGGGTCGTGTCACCGTCCGACGAACTCCGGTCGGCGGTCGGTCAGGAACGCCTCGACCCCTTCCTCGTGGTCGGCCGTCTCGAAGACGATACCTTGCGCCGTCGCCTCGTCACGCTGGGCGCGGTCGAAGGACTTCTCCAGCCCGTCCTGAAGCAGTCGTTTCGAGTGCCGGAGGGCAACGGTCGGCCCATTGGCGATACGGCCGACGGTCGCCTCGACTTCGGACTCGAACGCCGCGGCATCGTAGACGTGGTTGAACAGGCCCAGTTCTTGGGCGCGCTCGGCGTCCAGAATCTCGCCGGTGAACACCAGCTCCTTTGCGACGTTCGTCCCAACGACTCGCGGGAGCAGGTACGACGTGCCGGCGTCGACGCTGAGGCCGACCTGCCGGAACACGAAACCGATGCTGGCCGACTCGCTCGCCAGTTGGATGTCACAGGCGATAGCGAGGTTCGCGCCGGCCCCCACGGCCGACCCGTCGACCTTCGCGACGGTCGGGACCGGCAGCGCGACGACTCTGGCGATGGTGTCACGGGTCCGGCGGGCCAGTTCGCTGACGGCGTCGTCGGTCGGGTCGTCGTTCGTGAGCCGCTCGCTCATCCCCTCGATGTCCCCGCCGGCCGAGAACGACTCGCCAGTGCCCTCGATGACGACACATCGAACATCGGACGCTGTCTCGATAGTGTCGAGGTGGCGCTCCAGCGCGTCGTACACGGGCTGTGTGAGTGCGTTCCGCGTCTCCGGCTCGTTCAGTGTCAGCGTGGCGATACCGTCGTCGATAGAGAGCAGTACGGACTCGCTCATCGGATATCCCTCTGTCGTAGCTGCATGGGGTCGCTTCACAGGGTTCCGGTATAAATTTACCGCCGGTTTACAGTTTCAGCCATCGTCGGCGACGCGCTGGGAGCGCCAGGCCACCGCACCTGGCGGGGCTAGTTTTAACATATCGGTGTGTGTTGACACGGAGTATGCCAGGTGGTGCACCACTCAACCTCCGGTCGTTCCTGTGGCGTGGCGAGAACGTGTTCCCTGACAGCGAGATCGTCTCGCGGACACATCAGGGGATTCACCGGTATACGATAGCGGAGTACGCCGAGCGCGTGCGGAAACTGGCCTCGGCCCTCGAACAGGCGGGCATCGAACGCGGCGACAGAGTCGGGACCTTCGCCTGGAACAACCACTGGCACCAGGAGGCCTACTACGGCGTCGCCTGCATGGGCGCACAGGTCCACATGATTAACCTTCTCCTGCCCGACGAGCACATCCAGCACATCGTGGCCGACGCCGAGGACGAGATCCTCATCGTCGACCCCGTCATGCTGGAGAAACTCGAAGCGGCGTACGACGAGGAGGCGTTCGCCTCCATCGAGCAGTACATCGTGATGGGCGATCAGGTACCGGAGACGTCGCTGGAGCCAGTCGTCGACTACGAATCGTTCATCGCCGACGGCGACCCCGACTACTCCTTCCCGCAACTGCCCGAGGACCAGCCGGCGGGGATGTGTTACACGTCCGGGACAACAGGCAAGCCCAAAGGCGTCGAGTACACCCAGAAGATGTACTGGACACAGGTCATGTCGCTGATGACCAGCGAGGCCGGTATCAAGACCGACGACGTGGAACTGACGTACGTCCCGATGTTCCACGTCAGCGGCTGGTGTCGCCCGTTCACGACTATCGCCGCCGGAGCCAAGACCGTCCTCCCCGGGCCGAACCCGTCGGCCGAGGACCTGGCGAGGCTTATCGAGGAAGAGGACGTGACCGTCTCCGCAGCGGTCCCGACCGTCTTCATGGACCTGCTCGAGTACGCCCGCGAGACCGACGTGGACTTCTCGTCGGTTCGGTACTTCACCAGCGGCGGGTCCGCGACGCCGCGGTCACTGATGGAGGATTACAAGCAGGAGTTCGATGTGGACCTCATCTCCGGCTACGGCATGACCGAAACGTCGCCGGTCACCCACGCCTACGAGCCCAAGCCCGGCATGGCGGACCTTCCGGAGGAGGAGCTGTTCGACCTGCGGAGCCACTCCGCGGGGCTCCCGATCGCCGGCCTGGAGTTCAAAGTCGTCGACACCGACGGCGAGGAAGTGCCCTGGGACGGCGAGTCGCTGGGGGAACTCTGGATGCGCGGCCCGTGGGTCACACAGGAGTACTACAACGCCCCCGACGCGACCGAACAGGCCGTCACCGACGACGGCTGGTTCAAGACCGGTGACATCGTCCGGGTGAGTCCGGAGGGGTACGTCGACGTGGTCGACCGGATGGACGACCTCGTCAAGAGCGGCGGCGAGTGGATAGCGAGCGTCGAGGTCGAAAACGCTGTCATGGGTCACGACGAGGTCGTCGAAGCCGCCGTCGTCCCGGTCCCCCACGAGCGGTGGGACGAGCGCCCCGCCGCGTTCGTCGTCACACGCGACGCTGTGTCCGACGAAGCCGCGTTGCGCCAGGAGATCAAAGACCTCGTCGCCGAGTCGTACCCGTCGTGGTGGGTCCCCGACGCCATCCGACTGGTCGACGGGATTCCCAAGGGCGCGACCGGGAAGTTCTCGAAGCAGACGCTCCGCGACGAGTACGTCGACGAGTCTGTCATCGAAACTGTCGCCGAGAACGCCCCGGCGACGTAACCCGACTGAAGCACGGCGGGACGTTCTGGCTGTCTGGCACAGTATTGACGGCGGCGGCCTCAGTCGCGAGCAGCTATCGCTGCCGGATCAGCCACACCAAGTCCAATCGCGGATAGGTATTTATGCTAGCCCCGCGCACCTTGCGGTATGCGAGCAGCTGTCATCGAGGAGCACGGCGAACCGCTCACGATTCAGGACGTGCCCTATCCGGAGCCCCAGCCGGATCAGGTCGTCATCGAGACAGAAGCCTGCGGAGTCTGCCGGAGCGACTGGCACGCCTGGCAGGGGGACTGGGAGTGGTTCGGCATCCAGACCGGGCCCGGGCAGATTCTCGGCCATGAGCCGGCTGGGATCGTCGCCGACGTGGGCGCGGACGTCGAACAGTTCTCCGAGGGGGACCGCGTTACGGTCCCGTTCCACCTCGGCGACGGGTCGTGCCAGTACTGCCAGCGCGGGCACGCGAACATCTGTGAGACGTCGATGCCGCTTGGCTTCCTCGACGCCGCGCCGGGGGCGTTCGCCGAGGCGTTCCCCGTCCGCGAAGCCGATTTCAACTGCGTCACGCTGCCGGACGCCGTCGACTTCACCGAGATGGCCGGCTTGGGCTGTCGGTTCATGACGGCGTACCACGCACTGACCGACCGGGCGGACCTCAGGCCGGGCAACGCCGTCGCGATTCACGGCTGTGGTGGCGTCGGACTCTCGGCGGTCCACATCGCCGACGCGCTGGGGGCCGAACCGATTGCGGTCGACGTACAGGAGGGCAAACTCGACCGAGCGCGGGACCTCGGCGCGGCGGCGACAATCAACGCCGCCGAGGTGGACAACGTCCCCGGCGAGGTCCATGCGGTCACGGACGGCGGGGCCGACGTGGCAATCGACGCGCTGGGCATCGCCGAGACGTGCCGCAACGCTGTCGGCTCGCTGGACAAGCAGGGAACCCACGTCCAGGTCGGCCTCACGACTGACGAGGAGGCCGGCGAGATCTCCCTGCCGGTGGACACGATGACTCTGCAGGAGATCGACTTCCACGGCTCCTACGGGATGCCGCCAGTTCGCTACGACGAGCTGTTCAGACTCATCGACGCTGGGACGCTCGCCCCCTCGAAGATTGTCGGGGAGACGCTCGCGCTCGAAGACGTGCCGGCCACCCTCTCGTCGATGGGCGAGTACGAGACGGTCGGCATCCCCGTCATCGACGAGTTCTGAGTTACGCCGGCACTGCGCTGCGGTTCGCCGGTCCCTACGAACGGTTCGCTGCCAGCCACTCGACGGCGAAGTCTACCATCGGCTGTTGGGCGAGGAGTTTCGACTCGCCGACGCCGACAGTGCCTGTCTCGACGGCGCTGGAGTGTGCACGCTCGAACGCATCGCCACAGGCTTGGAAGTCCTCATCGTCGAGTTCGATATCCTCCCAGTAGCGCCATTCGCGCTCACCGTCGGCGAGGACGGCACTGGCGTGGTCAGTCGTGTCGGCCTCGATATCGGCGCGGTACTCGGCGAGGTGCAGCGAGGTGTTGGTCGCATGTGACGTTCCGAGAAACAGGACTGTCCCATCACGGTCATAGACCCCGGACAGCGGTGATGCCTCCCCGAGCGAGTAATCGTAGGCGTGACCGCCGACAATGGCCTCGGCATCGGCACCCCATGCGGCGAACGAATGCTGTGGGTGGGCACTCCGGTGGACATCTGGATACGTGCGAAAACACTCGGCGATTGCACCCATTCCTTGCGTTGGCGTCACTGCCGGTCGGTACGGGGGGAACTGCTCGCGAATCGTGTCACCCCACGAGTCCGGGACTGGTGGATGCTCCATATTGTCGGGGTCTCTGTTGTCGGGCGAGTGCGTTGGCATCACCACCGTCCCGCTCTCAGAGACGACACGCTGCAGGGCGTCTACCACCGCTGGTGCGCCACCACAGACCCATCCAAGTTCGGACAGTGACCCGTGGACCAGTACCGTTTCCCCGCTTTTGAGACCCAGCGTACGGAGGTCGCGTGCTATCGAATCCACGGTGACCGGTTCCGCTGAACGGTCGCTTGGGCGCGGCGTGTCCATGAGGGATGATAGCCGAAAGCGGGCATAAGTTTCGTGTTCGCCGGGCCCACAGAGTCGTTATCGTGGGCTACCTGCTGTGGCCCTATAGTTGACAGCTCAGAGCAGTTGGTAGTCGCGCTCTTCGTGCTGGACGGAGATCCACTTGGTCTCGGTCAGTTCGTCCATGATCCACTCGCCGTTGTACCGGCCGAGGCCGGAGTTCTTCATCCCGCCGAACGGGGCGTTGGGTTCGTCCTGAATCGGGTGGTCGTTGACGTGGACCATCCCGGCGTCGATCTGGTCGGCGATGGACCGGCCGTGTTCGACATCACCGCTGTAGACGCCCGCGGCGAGGCCGTACTCGGTGTCGTTGGCGAGTTCGACAGCCTCTTCGTCGGACCCGAACGGGATGACCGGAGCGACAGGGCCGAAGTGCTCGTTACAGGCCGCGGACATATCGTTGGTACACTCCGAGAGAACGGTCGGTTCGAGGAACAGGTCCTCGACTTCGCCGCCCGTTTCCAGCGTCGCGCCGGCGTCGACGGTCTGCTCGATGAACGAGGTGAGCTGTTCGACCTGGCTCTCGTTGATGATCGGGCCGAACTCCACGTCCTCGTCGAGCGGGTTCCCGATGGTCAGCGACTCCGCGTGCTCGACGAGCTTCTCGACGTACTCGTCGTAGACGTCCTCGTGGACGAGGTGGCGATTAATCGAGATACACACCTGTCCCTGATGGCCGAACGCGCCGACGGAGCCGGCCTTTGCGGCTGCCTCGATGTCGGCGTCCTCGGTGACGACGAACGGTCCGTTCCCGCCGAGTTCAAGCGCCGGAAGGGCGAGCGCGTTCCCGGCCTGACTGGCCACGGACCGGCCGACCGCCGTCGATCCGGTGAACGACATCACGCGGGCGGCCGGGTGGCCGGCCATCCGGTCGCCGATGTCGGAGCCGTGGCCCGTGACGACGTTGACGACGCCGTCCGGGAGGCCGGCCTCCTCGGCGATGTCGGCCAGCAGGAGCCCGCCGGTAATCGGCGTGTCCGTCGCGGGCTTGATGACGACGGTGTTCCCCAGTGCGAGCGCGGGGCCGAGCGCCCGCGTCGTGAGGTGTAGCGGGAAGTTCCACGGGGAAATAATCCCGACGACGCCAGCGGGTTCGCGGACGATGTGATGGTCCTTATCCTCGTGATACATCGAATCGCGGACCTCTTCTTCCGGCGGGACCATCTCTAGCGCGCTCTGGAAGTCCGCCATGGCGAAGTTGGCCTCGGCAGTCGCTTTGGCCTGTACACTGCCGGACTCCGTCGCGAGCAGTTCGACGATCTCGTCGAGCCGATCCTGCATCACCGCAATCATCGACTGGACGTACTCGTTGCGCTCCTCGCGCGACAGCGCCGCCCAGTCGGACTGGGCCGCTTCGGCGGCCTGATAGGCGTCGTTGACGTCCCCCTCTGTCCCGGCGGGCACCGCCGCGATTTCCTCGCCCGTCGCGGGGTTAGTCACCGGAATCGTATCAGACGCTCCGGCGTCGCGCCACTCTCCGTCGATGTACAGTTGGCTCCACGCCGTCTGGCTATCTGGTTGTGACATTCCATGCTGTCGACAGCGCTACGGACTTTTAGCACTTTGGCAGCAGGCAAACGCTTAATTGAACCCCGGCCACAGATCCTATATGATCGATTACCTCGGTCTCGAAGGCGACCTCGGCGAGGAAGAGCGGATGGTCCGTGACACGGCCCGGGACTTCGTCGAGAACGAAGTCAAGCCGGACGTCGGCCAGCACTGGATCGACGGGACGTTCCCGACGGACCTCATCACCGAGATGGGCGACCTCGGGTTCTACGCACCGAACCTCGATGGCTACGGGCTGCCGGGACTCAGCGAGACGGCGTACGGCCTCCTGCTGCAGGAACTGGAGGCCGGCGACAGCGGCCTGCGTTCGATGGCCAGCGTTCAGGGTGCGCTCGTCATGTACCCGATTCACGCCTACGGCAGCGATGCCCAGAAAGAGGAGTGGTTGCCGGCACTCGGCAGCGGCGAGCGGGTGGGCTGTTTCGGTTTGACCGAGCCCGAACACGGGTCGAACCCGTCGGCGATGGAGACGACGGCCGAGCGCGACGCCGACGGCTACGTCCTGAACGGCTCGAAGACGTGGATCACGAACGCGCCCATCAGCGACCTCGCGCTGGTCTGGGCAAAGGTCACGTCCGCCGACGGCGACCCCGTTCGAGGCTTTCTGGTCGAGACTGACCGCGACGGCGTCACGACGAACAAGATCGACGAGAAGCTCTCGCTGCGCGCATCAATTACGGGCGAGATCAGCCTGCAGAACGCCCGCGTCCCCGAGGAGAACGTTTTGCCGGGCGTCGAGGGCATGAAGGGGCCGCTGTCCTGTCTCACACAGGCCCGCTACGGCATCGCCTGGGGGACGGTGGGGGCCGCGATGGACTGTTTCGAGACCGCCCACGAGTACGCCACCGACCGCGAGCAGTTCGGGAAGCCAATCGCCGGCTATCAGCTCCAGCAGGAGAAGCTCGCGGAGATGGCGACCCAGATATCGCTGGGCCAGTTGCTCGCTCACCGGCTCGCCGACCTGAAGGAACGCGGTGACCTCCGCCCGGAACAGGTGTCGATGGCCAAGCGCAACAACGCGCGGATGGCCCGCGAGCAGTCACGGGTGGCCCGCGAGATGCTCGGCGGCAACGGCATCACTGCTGATTACTCCCCGATGCGGCACCTGACGAACCTCGAAACCGTCTACACCTACGAGGGGACGCACGACATCCACTCGCTCATCCTCGGACACGACCTGACTGGCATTCCGGCGTTCGAGTAGGGCGGCTGTGGAATCTCTTCCGGGATACGGAACGGCCCCGCTGATGCGAAACAGTACTTCTCAATCGTACGTGAGGTCGATCTTCAGCTCGCTGGCTTTCCGTTCCAGCAGATCGGGGTACGTCGATTCGATGTCGTCCTGGCTCACCCGGCCATTCGGCCCGAAGACGCTCAACGCGCCGATGAGGTCGTCCTCGTGGTTGTACACCGGCACGCCAGCCGCCCGCAGGCCGTCCATGTGTTCGGACATATTGGTCGCGTAGCCCCGCTCACGGACCTGTTCGAGTTCCTCGAACAGCGCGTCCCGGTCGGTAATCGTGTTCGCCGTCAACTCTTCGAGGGCGGTGGCTTCGGCGAACTCCTCGATGCGTTCGTCGGGCCACTCCGCGAGGATGGCTTTTCCCGAGGCGAGCGCGTGCAGCGGCCGGCGTTTGCCGATCATCGTGTCGCTCTGCAGGGGATTCCGGCCGCCGGCCCGATGGAGATACACGCCCTCGAAGCCCTCTTCGACCAGAAACAGCGCCCGCTCGTCGGTCTCTATCGCCAGTTCGATGACTTTCTGCTTGGCGACGATATAGCCCGGTCGCCGTATCCGCGGCGGTTCGCTGAGTTGCAGAAACCGCAGCGAGAGCCGGTACTCCCCGTCCTCCTCGACGAGATAGTCCATGTCGTGCAGCGTCTTGAGGTGCCGATACACCGTGCTCTTGGCCAGGTCCGTCTCCGCCCGAATCTCCGCAATTGTCGCGCCTCCCGCGTCCCGAATCAGCCCCAGAATCTCGAACGACGTCCGGGTCGTCGATACCTCCGACGTTCCGTTCTTGTTTTCGAGCATACGGAGTTGTGACCGCTTAGTGACATCAACGTTTCGCATAATCGACCATGATGGTCTGACAGCTCGAACGCAATCAGTAGCCGTCTGCCGCTTGATTCCGCGACCGAACAGAACCTAACTTCTATTATCTCGCCGGAGCCAAGACAAGGTATGCCACAACTCAGCGCAGACGCCATCGAACAGCTCCGGGCTCAGTTCGACCGACAACTCGAGGTCGGACTGCACCACGGCGCACAGTTGGCGGTGTACGTCGACGGCGACCTCGTCGTCGACTTCGCCGGCGGTTCCACGGGTCCCGACGGTGACGAAACGACGCCCGAGACGCGCCACGTACTGTTCTCCTGTACGAAGCCGTTCGCCGGCGTCGGCCTGCACCAGCTCGTCGAGCAGGGCGAACTCGACTACGACGACCGGGTGGTCGAGCACTGGCCGGAGTTTGCCGACGACGGCACGCAGAAAGCATCGATTACAGTCCGACAGGTGCTCAGCCACACCGCCGGTATCCCCTTCGGAGAATTCGACGAACAGTACGAAAGCTGGGGCGACTGGGACGCCGTCGTCGCGGCGATGGAAGACATCGAACCCGTGTTCGAGCCCGGAACGACGCCGGCGTATCACGCCATCAACTACGGCTGGCTGGTCGGCGAACTCATCCGCCGCTGTAGCGGCCAGTCGGTCGAAGAATACGTCGCCGAGAACGTGTTCGAGCCGCTGGGGATGGACAACACCGGCATCGGTCTGCGGGACGACGAACCCAACGACGTGGCGACCCTGGCCGGCTATGAGGCGTTCGAGCGGTGTCACGATGTCGAAGAAGGACTCGAAGATCCTGCCGCATACGCCGGGGCGTTTAATCAGGAAGCGATGCGCCGGGCAGTGATCCCCGCGGCCAACGGCATCGGCACTGCCCGGGACATGGCCCGGTTCTACGCCTGTCTCGCCAACGGCGGGTCGCTAGATGGGACGCAACTGCTGACCGAAGCGACCGTCGACGAGGCGACCACGACTCACGCCGAAACCGAGTCCGACGGCACGCTGTCACGACCGGCCCGCTACGGCCTTGGCGTCTGGACCGGCGGGCTGGCCGCCGATATGTTCGGGGCCGCCAGCAAAGAGCGCATGTTCGGCCACGCCGGCCTCGGGAGTTCGTTCGGCTGGGCCGACCCCGAACTGAACGTCGGGTTCGCGCTCGTCACGAACGGCATCCGCGACGAGTCCTTCGAACACGCCGCCCGCGTCGGCCAGCTTTCCGACGCCGTCCGACTGCTGTTACAGGACTGACCGCGCCGATCTGGGAACTGCCGTCGTAGGCATTTCCTGATCGTTCGGGTCGATGTCCGTATCCCCGGTCACCATAGAGCTGGGCGACCCCGGTTTTTGTATGGCTCGGCTCTAATCCCCCGATATGAACTTCCCCGACCGAGGCGACGTGGACCACCTCATTGACCCACAGCCGCTGCCGGAGTTCGTTCGTGTCCGGTACGAGCCGGAGACGGCCGCCGTCGACGACCCGTCGGCCGCGGCGCGGACCGAACTCGACCGGCTCGACTTCGACGGGCTGGAACCGGGTGCGACTGTCGCCGTCGCCGTCGGTAGCCGCGGTATCCACCGCATCGACGACATCACCGAGGCCGTCGTCGAGGCGATTCGCGACCGGGGCTTCGAGCCGGTCGTCGTCCCAGCGATGGGGAGCCACGGCGGGGCGACGCCCGAGGGTCAGCGCGAGGTGCTGGAGAGCCTGGGCATCACCGAATCGCGCCTCGATGCCCCTATCGACGCCCGGATGGAGACCGACCAGGTCGACACCGTCACCGTCGGTGACACCGAGTTTCCGGTCCACGTCTCGGCGGCGGCACGGGAAGCGGATGCCGTGGTCGTCGTGAATCGGGTGAAGCCCCACACCAACTACAGCGGCCGCATCGAGAGCGGCCTGACGAAGATGACCGTCGTCGGGCTGGGCAAGCAACGCGGCGCGAACGCGTTCCACTCGACAGCTATCAAAGAGGGATACGTTGAGACGCTGGAAACCGCGCTCCCGGCCGTCGAAGCGGCGCTACCGCTTGTCGGCGGTGTGGCGCTGGTCGAGAACTTCCACGAGGAGACGGCCCACGTCGAAGCGGTGCCGGCGGGGTCGTTCACCGACCGCGAGCCCGCGCTGCTGGAGCGGGCTTACGACGAGATGGCGACGCTCCCGGTCGACGACATCGACCTGCTCGTCGTCGACGAACTCGGTAAGGACGTCTCCGGCGCGGGAATGGACACCAACGTCATCGGCCGCTATCGCGTCCTCAACGCGCCGGACCCCGACGAGCCGGCCATCAAACTGCTGTACGCCCGCGGGCTCACCGAGGCGACGAAGGGCAACGGCAACGGCATCGGCCTGGCCGATATCACCCGCCAGGCTGCGGTCGACCAGTTGGACCTGCAGAAGACGTACGCGAACGCGCTCACCAGTGGCTCGACGGCGAAGGCCAAGCTCCCGCTCGTCGCGCCGGACGACGAGTTCGCCATCCGGACGGCGCTGTCCGCGCTCGGTGGCTACGACCCCGACACCGTCCGGATCGTCTGGATACAGACCACGCAGGACCTGTCCGAACTACACGTCTCCGAGCCGCTCGTCGAGGCCCTGCCGACCGCCGCCGAGGTTACCGGCCGTGAGTCGCTCACGTTCACCGACGGCACCGCGTCGTTTACCCGGGACTGACAGTCGGGTGACGACGGTCCCCGTCATGCATCTGGAACAATTTCTAACAACTGTACATCCGTTTCTCTGGATCAACCCATCAGATAGATGCAACTATCGGAATAGGATTCAGTCCGAACTGTCAGAGGAACAGGGTGCAAGCAGAAGCGAGAGCATTACGTTCCACTTTGAGCGAATCAATTCATAGCGAGTGGCCATCCAGCACCATACTGGTTCTATACTTCTTAGGGAGTAACTATATGAGTGCGTTATCGAATATGTGGGATTAAGGAGCTAGAGCTAACACAATATTTCTGAATTCGAATACAAAATCCGATATAGCTGCAATATATGGCGGCAGATATCTCTCAATTATCGTCATACACAGACGCGGCTGGAAACTGACGGGCACGGTCCACCAGGACTGCCCGCTGAGTTGCGTGAACAGTCGCCGAACCTGTCATACCGACTGCTCGACTGTCGTGTCCGGTAGTCGCTCGGCGACAACCTCGATAGGATGCGGTGGAATCTCGTCGACGCCGTCCCGGTCGCCCAGTTGGGAGCGACAGGACCCGCCGGGCGCGACGACGCGGTCGCCGTCGCTTTCCTCGACCTTGTCGAACAGCAGTCGCCCGATAGTCTTCGAGAGGTCGTAGTGCTCGTCGTGGTAGCCGAAACTTCCGGCCATGCCACAGCACGTCGAGTCCAGCGGGTCGACCTCGTAGCCGACGCGGCGCATGACGCCGACGGCGTGGTGGTCCTTGTTGGTCCCCTTCTGGTTGCAGTGGCCGTGATAGCTGACCGCGCCAGCGGCCCCGAGCGAGCGGTCCTCGACCGGCAGCGCGTCGTCAATACGGAAGGTATCGAGATATTCCAGCACGCCATAGGCGCTGTCTGCCACCCGCGAAACCGCAGGGCCGTCGAGCAGGTCGCGGTACTCGTCTTGGAACATCACGGCGTCGGACGGCTCGACGAACACGACGTCCCAGCCCTCCGCGGCGCGGTCGGCAAGTCGGGTGGTGTTCGTCTCGGCCCGCTCGCGGGCCTGGTCCAGCATCCCGGTGGAGTACGCCGCCCGCCCGGACGGCGCGGTGTCGTCCGGCATGGTGACGTGGACGCCCGCGGCTTCCAGCGTCTCGACGGCAGCCTTGCCGGCGGCCGGGTAGGAGTAGTTCGTGTACGTGTCGGGGAACAGCAGGACTCTGCGGTCGGCCTCGGCTCGCGAGACGGTCGAGCCGCCGCGGTCGTCGAACCAGTCCTGCAGCGTCTCCCGGCGGAAGGTCGGGAGCTCGCGCTCCGGCGCGATACCGAACAGTTTCTGCATGACGAGCCGAGCACCGGGGATGTTCGTCGCCCAGTTCGAGACCGGGGCCAGCGCCGACCCGACCTTCGAGGCCGTGTCGATGTTGGCGAATAGGTGCTCCCGGAGGCTCGCGCCTTCCTCTTGGTGGTGTTGGTGTTTCAGTTCGGTCTTGAGTTTCGCCATGTCGACGCCGGTCGGACAGTCGCTCTTGCAGCCCTTGCAGCCGACACAGAGGTCGAGCACTTCCTCCTGGAAACGGTCGGAGTGGATCTCGTCCTCGTCCAGATCGCCGCTGATGGCCGACCGGAGGAGGTTCGCTCGGCCGCGCGTCGTCTGCACCTCCTCTTCAGAGGCCCGGTACGTGGGGCACATCACGTCACCGTCGGTCTGTCGGCAGGTCCCACAGCCGTTACACAGTTCGACCAGCTCGGAGAAGCCGCCCTCGTCCTCGAAGTCGAGCGCCGTCTGTGGCTCCAGGGACTGGTAGTCCGGGCCGTACCGGAGGTTCTCGCGCATATCCGCGCCGACGCCCCGGTCGGCATCGGGGCCGATGTCCTCCGGCCCCTCTCGGTAGACGACGTTGCCGGGGTGCATCCACCACTGCGGGTCGAAGGCCGTCTTGACCTGCTTGAACGCGTCCCAGAGCTCCTCGCCGTACATTTTGGGCGTGAACTCTGTCCGAGCCATCCCGTCGCCGTGCTCGCCGGAGAACGACCCGTTGTGTTCGAGCACGAGGTCGGTCACGTCGTCGGTGATGGAGTGCATATCCTCGATACCCGACATCTCTTTCAGATTGAGGATGGGCCGGATGTGGAGCGTGCCGGACCCGGCGTGGGCGAAGTAGGCGGCCGACGTGTCGTGGTCGGCCAGTATCTCCTCGAACTTCTCGACGTACTCGGCGAGTTCGGCCGGCGGGACCGTCGCGTCCTCGATGAACGGGTACGGCTTGGGGTCGCCGTCCAGCGACATCAGGAGCGGAATCGCCGCCTTCCGGAGTTTCCAGAGGTCGGCCTGGTCCGCGTCGGTGTAGGCTTCGACTACGTCGAAGGCCGTCCCGTTGTCCAGGAACCGCTCGTTGGTCCGGGCGATGGCCGCCTCGAAGTCGTCGTGGAGCTCCGAGTCGTATTCGAGCATCAGCGCCGCGGCCGCCCGTTCCGGAATCGGCTCGACGTACTCGGCGTAGCCGTCTGACTCGGCCGCGAGCCGGAACACCTCGTCGTCCATCAACTCCACGGCGCTGACGTCGTAGTCAAGCGCGACCGGGACGGCCCGCATCGCGTCCGCGAGCGTATCGAAGCAGTACAGCGCCAGGGCAGTCTCCTCGGGAACTGTCACCAGCGAGAGTTCGGCTTCGACGATGACACCCAGTGTTCCCTCGCTCCCGACGAACAACTTCGCGAGGTTCAGCACCCGCTCGCCGTCGTCGTTCTCGTAGATGACGCGGTCGAGGTTGTAGCCTGAGACCCGACGCTTGAGGTCGGGATAACGGGCCTCGATTTCGTCGGCGTTCTCCTCGACGATTTCGCGGACTGTTCGATAGATTTCGGCCTCGCGGTCGTCCTTGCTCACGATGTCGTCCCACTCCGGCGAGTCGATGACGACCTCGCGGGCGTGGATGAGCGACCCGTCCGAGAGGACGGCTTTCACCGCGTCCGTGTAGGCGTCGGTGATACCGTACCTGACGGAGTGTGCGCCGGTGGAGTTGTTCCCGATGCCGCCGCCGACCGAGGCGCGGTTCGACGACGCCGGGTCCGGGGCGAACTTCAGGCCGTACTCGGCCAGCGTATCGTCCAGGTCGTCCTGCACCACGCCGGGCTGGATGTGCGCCGTCTGCTCGTCCGGCCGGATATCGAGAACCCCGTCCATGTGCCGGGACATATCCAGAACGACACAGCCCGGCCCGACGGCCTGTCCAGCGAGCGACGACCCGGTCCCGCGGGGCATGATCGGGACGCCGCGGCTCGTCGCCACCTCCACGGCCGCCTGCACGTCGTCGATGTCAGTCGGGTACACGACCCCTGCCGGTTCGGCGCGGTAGATGCTTCCGTCTGTCGCGTACAGAACACGGGCGTATTCGTCGAACTCCACCCCACCCGAGACCCGCGAGCGAAGCTCTGCCGCCAGGTCCCGGTACGCGTCCACGTCCGGTCGATTCAGGTCCAGTTCCTGTGCCGACCAGGTGTCCTCGACGTTTTCGATCGCCATACACGTATTCAGGAGTAATAATCATTAAAATCTGTGGCATGCGGTCACAATTCACTTTGGGTAGCCCACCAGCTATTTGCCCCGGGGCGTCGGAAGCGTTGTATGGGCAATGCAAGCGTACTCCACATGTGCCTGAACGTGGCCGACGCCGACGAATCGATCGCGTTCTACGCACAGTTCGGCTTCGAGGAGTCCTGGCAGTTCACCACGCCGGATGGCCAGACGACGAACTACTACGTGGCCGACGACAGCGGCGTCGAACTGCAACTGGCAGAAACGGACGGGGAGACGAGCTTCGAGATGGGGTCCGGCTGGGACCATCTCGCTCTCGGCGTGGACGATGTCGACGCGACGGTCGAGCGTATCGACCACTACGGCGTCGTCAAAGAGCCCGGCCCACAGCCGGAGGCCGGCGCGTACACGGCCTTCGTCGCGGACCCCGACGGCCACCACGTCGAACTCATCGAACCGCTGGAAGACTGAACCACGCCCGCGGCGTTTCGAGTGACGAAATACTGAGGACGGCCGTTAGTTGCCGACAGCCGTGGCGCGTTCGACGATGTCAGTGCCGTACATCTCCGCCAGTTCCTCGTGCTGGTCCGGGCGGTGCTCGTACACGTCCTGGAACAGCGTGATGGGTGTCTGGGCGGCCTGGTAGGTCGCTTCGTCCCACATCCGGTCTTTACTGACCTCGACTTCGACGCCGTCGATGACCAGCGTCGCGGCCTGAGTCATCGCGATGGCTCCCTTGCCGGCCTCCTTCGCGGCCTCGAACTCCTCCATCGAGTCGACGATGTCGGTCATGCTGGGGATGTACGCGGTGCGGTCGAGCAGTTCCTCGGTGAGTTCGTCCTCGTCCAGTTCCAGCCGGTCACCGCCCGCCTGCAGAACATAGCCGCCGTCGCTGACCTCCTCAAGCGAGAGGTCGTCGCCGTCGTACACCTGCTTGCCGTCCTGTTCTTCGAGTTCGACCTCTCGGCCGCCAGCTTCGAGGAGCCAGCTCCCAGTCTTCGGCGGGAGCGGGGCCGTGTTCGCCTCCACGACCTGGCCTGGCGTCAGCGACCAGATGCCGGTCATCCCCTTCGCGCGGTTGTCCTTCATCCGCTCGCGGTACCCCTCGACGTCGCGGATATCGTCGTAGGGGCCGTCGACGGCGATAAGGCCCGCGGCGCTGGCACCCCGAGAGGTGTTATGCCGCAGTTCGGGCCACGGCGGAAGTTCGCCGGTGGGCGTCATCGCACGCATGTCCTTCGTGTAGTCGACCTCGCCGTCGACGAGCAGGAACATGCGTTCGAGGTTGTTCGAGGGCTTGCCCATCTCCTCGCGCAGGTCACCCATCGCCAGTTCGGCCTCGCCGCTCTCCACGATGACCGACATGGAGAGGCTGCCCTCTTCGAGCCCGTGCTCGTGCTCGATGATGGTGAAGAACTCGTCGGCCTTCTTCCAGTCGTCGATGTCGCCGACCTCCGGAATGACGAAGCCGTCGATGTGTTCGACCGCGCCGTTGTCCGGGTCAGTGATCTCCAGCATCTGCTGGAACCCTTGGTAGCGGGTCGCCGGAGACTCGCGGTGCCAGACGACGCGCGGGTGGATCTCGCCGGGGAACTCCGCGCCCTGTTCGGCGACGACCTCGATGATGTTCTGGACGCCCTCATCGCGCATGTTCGGTGCCGTCGCGTCCTCGTTGTCCGGGACCCAGACGTCCGGTGCCTGCAGGCCGCGGAGCTGACCTGCACTCCGTAGCATCTTCGCGGAGTCCTCTTCCCCGTCGACCGCTGTCGGGGAGGTAAAGAACGTTCTGACGAACTCGCGGTCGTAGTGTCGTTTCACACTCATACCTCACCTCAAAGAACCCGACGGAACCGCTTAAATCTACCGTCCACTATCGACCGAAACATCGACGAGAGCGGTCGTTCCACCGTCTTTCAGCGGATTCGGAAATACGAAATATATATGCTTTATTTCCTTTTACTACTCGTTCGCCCGGACGACACAACGGTCGGCGGCGCACACTGCTCTGTCGGTATCTCGCGACCGTTCAGTCGCCACATCACGGAGCCCCCGGCGGCTTCGGTCGCTGGCTTCGCACCATTGAACCCCACATTCCGTTTCGTATTTCCGAATGCCTGTGACGGTCGTAGAGTTCGGTGACGCCCACTTCGCCGTGCGTCAAGCCTCGGAAGCTACCGCAGAGCGGTTATCACAATCGATACGGCAATTTTATTCGAGCGGCACCAGAACTGGTGTCTAATGACACGGGCGAAAACGGACTCGGTCCGGGCGACGCAGACTTCGCTGGCGGTACTCTCGGGTATCAAGGCACTCGGCGGGAGCGCCACGCTGGTCGAACTCGCCGACTCACTGGAGCCGGCCAAGAGCACGATATACAAGCACCTGGTGACGCTTGAAGACGAGGGGCTGGTGGTGGAACGGGACGGCGAGTACCGCATCGGGCTCCGGTGGCTGGAGTTTGGCGGCATGGCACAGCGCTACGACGGCATCTACGAGGTGGCCAAGCCTGAAGTTCGACGGATGGCCGTCGAGACCGGCGAACTGGCGAACCTGATGATCGAGGAGCAGGGCTACGGCATCTACATCCACACCACCAGCGGCGACCAGGCGGTCGCGCTCGATACGCGCCTCGGGAAGCGCATCCACCTCCACAAGACCGCTATCGGCAAGGCGCTCCTGTCGAGTTTCGACGACGACCGGGTCGCGGAGATCATCGAGGCTCGCGGGCTGCCGGCCGAGACGGAGAACACCATCACGGACCGCGAGACGCTGTTCGCGGAACTGGAGACGATTCGGGAGCGCGGGGTCGCCGACGACACCGAGGAGCGGGTCGACGGTACCGGCTGTGTCGGGGTCCCCATCGACACCGGCGACCGCCGCGAGGCCGCGATCAGCATCACCGCGCCCATCAACCGGTTGCAGTCGCCGGGCCGCAAAGCACAACTCATCGACACGGTGCAGCAGGCCGCTAACGTCATCGAGGTGAATCTGGCTCACGAATAACCGCTCTGTCTGTTGTCTCGACAGATACACCGAGTTCCGTCGCCGACGGTTGGCCGGTACTGGAAGAGTCTAATACCAGTACAGTTGTTATTCGACGGCCGAATACCCGCTGTCCGTGGTGGACGAGTCTGGCTACTGTAGAGAAATACTCCGCCCTCGATACCCTCATTTAGCTACATAATCGGGCTACTTCAACTCTTTTTAAATATAGTATCTTCTATTTGGGTTCGAAACCTCAAAAACAACTCCGAGTAGCGCAAGCGGTAGTTATATAATTCTATTACAGAACTAGCTTGGAGCGTATAGTTGTAGGTGGTTACTACGGTCATCGACCGGTGTCGTCCCCGCGAGGGGTGAACGCTCACCGGTAACACAGGCACACAGCGAGGATGCCGAAGTACGTTACGAGCCCCCAGCACGTCGCGGCGACGACGACCGGGCCCAGAAAGACGGCGAGTCCGCCGGCAACACCCAGGAGTGCGACTGCCGACGCCGTCCGGACGCCGCGGCGCTCCCACAGCGCCGCGACGGGCGTGTCGAGAACGAACAGCGCCTCGACACCCAGTGCGACGGCCACGCCGACGGCGATGGCGGACTCGGACCAGAGCGTCTCAACTGCGCCCGTCTGTCGGAGATACGCGACGAGTGCCAGTCCACAGAGCAGCGCAAACCCGGCGTCGCGTCGGTAGTCGGGCACAGCGGGGGTACACGCCGTAGCCGGAAAGCGATGCTGCCGGCGGCGGCACGCTCGCGGCTACCCCAAGTACAAAGACACTGACAATCGCAGTGAACCTATGCACCATCCTGGACCGCCGCGGTTCGTGGCGACGGGTGACGAGGTCGAACTCGCGCCCCGCGACCCGGACCCGTCGGCGACCTACACCTGGCGACTGACGCAGGCACCGGCGCAATCAACGGTATCGCTCGGAGACGGCCCGGTCGAACACCTCGTCCCCGACGCGCCGGGCAGATACGTCGTCCGACTCACCGCACCGGACGGCGAACACGACCTCACTGTCCGCGCGTTCCCGGGGGCCCTCGAATCGAGCGGGACACACACGTCCGGCCGCTCTGGCGGTCACAGCGGTGGCGTCTCCGGCGGGCAAAGCGGTTCCGGCCGCAGCGGGAGCGGCGAGTACACCGGGGCAGGGGACGGCGGCGACGGCGGCAGTGGCGGCGGCCAGCCACGCCTGACGCTGCGGCCGGACATCGAGGGCGACGAAGCCGTCGTTCGGGCCGACTGCAGTCCCCATCCCGAGGGGACCGAGACGGCCGCCGACCTCGCCGTCGAGTTCCTGCTGGACGACCGTGACGATATCGATGCCGACGCGGTGACCCGGGACGGGACGGCTCTCCGGATTCCGCTGGACGCGCTCCCGGAGCGCGCTCGCATCCACGCCGTCGCGGTCGGAGACCACGGTTACAGCGTGCCCGACGCCGTCGAGTTCACCCGCGACGGGGACGGCGTCGAGACGGTGACGAGCGGCGCGGGGGTCGCCGCCAGACGGCCCTACGATGCGCCGGCCTGGGCCGAGGACTCGGTCATCTACGAGATTTACGTTCGCACGTTCGCCGGCGATAGCGACGAATCGCCCTTCGACGCGATTATCGACCGGCTGGACTACCTCGACTCGCTCGGCGTCGACGCCATCTGGCTCACGCCGGTGTTACAGAACGACCACGCGCCCCACGGCTACAACATCACCGACTTCTTCGAAATCGCGTCGGATCTGGGCACTCGCGCGGACTACGAGCGGTTCGTCGAAGCGGCCCACGACCGCGGGTTCAAGGTGCTGTTCGACCTGGTGTGCAACCACTCGGCGCGGACCCACCCCTACTTCGAGTCCGCCGTCGAAGGCCCGGACAGCGAGTACCGCGACTGGTACGAGTGGCGAAGCGACACCGAGCCGGAGACGTACTTCGACTGGGAGCACATTGCGAACTTCGATTTCGACCACCTGCCGGTCCGCCGGCACCTGCTCGATGCGGTCGCCCAGTGGGCCGAACTGGTCGACGGGTTCCGGTGTGACATGGCCTGGGCCGTCCCGAACAGCTTCTGGCGCGAGATCCACGACTACTGCAAGGACCGCGACAGCGAGTTCCTGCTGCTGGACGAGACCATCCCGTACATCCCAGACTTTCAGGCCGGACTGTTCGATATGCACTTCGACTCGACGACCTACGCCGCGCTCCGGCAGGTCGGCGACGGCGGCGATGCCGAGGCCGTCCTCGGTGCTATCGAGGGGCGGGCGGAGATCGGCTTCCCGGAGCACGCGTCGTTCATGCTGTACGCGGAGAACCACGACGAGACGCGCTACGTCGTCGACTACGGGCGGGACGCCGCCGAGGCCGCCGCGGGTGCGCTGTTCACGCTCCCGGGCGCGCCGCTGCTGTACGCCGGCCAGGAGTTCGGCCAGCGCGGCCGGCGCGACGACCTCGCGTGGGACCACGCCGACGAGGCGCTCCAGTCGTTCGTCAGTGACCTCTCCGCGGTCAGACACGACCAGCCGGCGCTGTCAGCCGACGCGGACCTCCTCCGAATCCCGTACGAGGTCCGGGACGGCCCGTCCGACCGCGTCGTCGCGTACGCACGGACAACTACGGAAGACGCGGCTGTCGTCGTGCTCAACTTCAGTAGTGAACCGTCGACGGTCGGGCTACCAGCCGGGACCGATGATACCGACCTCGTTTCTGGGGAGCATCGTGGGGCCGCTGATAGTGGGGGCGCGACCGTTACGGTCGACAGCGTGGGCGTGTTCCCGGCTGACGAGAGTGCTCTGAACCAGTAGACCGCGCGGGCGGATCTGTTCGGCATCAGCGGCCCCGCTCTCCCGGGATATGCAGCCACTCCCTCGAAGTATCACTAATTTGTCCGAACCACAGGAGTTTATAGAGATTGGTCTGCTTTGATGTGTATGCGGCTTTCGACAGCGCTCAACGAATACAAGCGGACTCGTCACGAGCGCTTTCCAGAAGAACGCAGGACTGTTTCAGGCTCTTTCTCCGGGCACGGTGATCGGCTCGTACACGTCGGCGAAGACGGCACGCTGAAGGACTATTCCGATTCGCTCTCCGGGCTCTCCGGTATTGACCGCTCCAGGCTCGGGGTTATGCTTGGGGACGAAACACGGTGGTTCAGTGACCTGGAAACGATCAGACAGCACTACTACCGCGAGACGCGGCTCGTCGAGACCGAATACGACGCGGGGTCGTTCACGGTCCACCAGTACGATCTGACGCTGGGCCGGGCCCACGTCACGCACGTCGCGATGCGCGGGGCGGTTCCACAGGACGCCAAGCTCGTGGCGTTCGTCACGCTGGCCCCCGACAGCAGCGACAGCGGCGTCGGCTCGCTGATTCACGAAGACGCCGGGCCAGACGACTCGCGCGTACTGGAGGTGTACCATCGGCGAGAGCACGATTACCTCGCCTCGTCGACCGGGCTGGACGCCGTCGCCGGACAGCGGCCGGAACGCCTCGCAGAGATACTCGACGGCAGCCCGATTGCGTTCCCGCGGTCGGAGCCAGTCGAGCGACGCGACCAGACCCGCCTCACCGGTGACTTCCTCGTGACCGCGCCGCTCGACCGGTCCGGTCGCAGCAAGGACACGACGCTCGTCAGCCAGCTTTCGAACCACGACGAGGTCGACCGGGAGACGGCACTCCTCGACCTCGCCGACTGTGTGAGAGAGCACACGACGTCTGACGATCTCCGGCAGGCCGGGCGGGAGCGAACGCGCATCGACGTGGCCGAATCGACACCGCGGTCAGATTCGATACGGATGGACCTGCGGGTGCTTGACCTGCTGTCCTCGCCGACCGGCGGTCGCATCGCCGCCCCGGAGTTCGACCCGTTCTACTCGAACTCCGGCGGCTACGGCTACGTCTGGTTCCGCGACGACGCCTCGGTCTCCCGGCATCTGCTCGAAGCCGGGTCCCGACTCGATATCGACACCGTCGAAATGTTGACCGAGAGCGCGGAGTTCCTCTGTGACAGCCAGCTTTCCGACGGGCGGTGGCCCCACCGAGTCTGGGCCGATACCGGGGCTATCGCGCCGGGCTGGGCCAACGCCAGAGTCGAGCACAACGCCGAATCACCGGAGTATCAGGCCGACCAGACTGCGACCGTCACCGCCTTCCTCGCGACACTGTTGCGAACACACCGCAGCAAGATGGACGCCGAACTGACGGCGATGGTTCGGGAGACAATCGATGCGGCCGTCGACACGCTCATCGAAGACATCGCGGCCAACGACCTGCCCGAGCCGTGTCAGAACGTCTGGGAGGACTCGGTCGGCCAGTTCACGCACACCACTGCGACGTTCATCGAGGCCTTCGCTGCGGTGACCCGCGCCCCCATGCCAGAGTCGGTTTGCGAGCGGAGCCTGGCGGCAGCCGACCGACTGCTTGACGGGCTGAATACCCTCTGGGACGATGACCTGGGCGTGTACGTGATGGGACTGACCAACGGGACGCCGGACCACCGCATCGACGCCGCGGGGCTCCACCTCGCGGACGCGCTACAGGAGTACGACAGCGTCGAGTCGACCTCGCTTGCTGACCAGCACATCATCCGCCTGGCCGACCACGTAAGTACGACGCTCGATACGCTCTTTCGGAACCCCACCGAGAGCCGGGTCGCGGGACTGGCCCGCTACGAGGGCGACCGCTGGCGGACCGGTCATCAGGACAGCGAGAAGGTCTGGACGGTTACGACGGCGATGGGGGCCCTCGCCGCCGCCCGCGTCGGCGACATGCTGAACGACCGCGACGGGAGCGGCGACGCCTACCTCGACCGCGCGAGCGACCTCTACGAACTACTCGACGACGACGGCCCGCTCACGTCCGATGCCGGCTACCTCGCCGAACAGGCCTTCGACGACGGCGACCTCGACAGCGCGACACCGCTTGGCTGGTCGCACGCGTTGCGGCTCCACGCGACTGCGCGTCTGGGAGACCTGAACGCGCTCCCCACGACATCGGCGGGAACCGAGGGGCCAAGCGAGCGCCCGACCTGGACGACCGGAGAGAAGTACGGCGTCGGCACCGTCGCCGACCACGACGAGCAAGACCCCTCGCGCGTGTGGTTCACGCTCACCGAGGGCGCGCTGACGGAGGCCCGCTACCCGCAGGTCGACCTGATGAACCTGCGGACGCTGGATTTCCTGGTCCGGTGTACGGACGAGACGGATTATGCCGTCCGGACCCATCGCGAGAACCGCCGGACCGACGACAGCGTCAGGCGACGCGTCGAACCCGTCGACGACGAGGCGCTCCTCTATCGCCACGTCTTCACCGAGACCGGGGACGGCCGGGGCCACGAGTGGACGCTGACCGTCGACTACGCGACCGACCCCGAACACGACGCCATCGTCGCCGACGTGTCCTTCAGCGCCGAGGACGGCAAGTCCTACGACGTGTTCTCCGTCGCCGACATCGCGCTCACCAGCACGGTGACCGAGGACCGCGCAATCAGATACGGCCAGCCAGGGAGCTACCACCTCGTCGGCCGGAACCCGCGGGCCTACACCGACGAGACGGACAACGACCTGCTCGTCGACGAGAACGGCGACGCCTACTCCATCGCCGTGGCGATGGCCGCGGCCGGGCGCTTCGACTGGGCCACCGTCGGCGCGGCCGGCAGCGACCGCCTCGACGGGCTGTACTCCGACGGTGACCTCCCGGACCCGGTCGAATCAATCGACGGGACGAACCTCGTCCTCATCGGGCGGCTGGACTCGGGAACCAGAGTCAGCGACACGGTCGCGCTCGGCTTCGCGCGGCAGGCCGACACCGCCGCCGCGCTGGGCGAAGCCGACGGCGCGCTCGACCGCGGCTACGAGACGGTCAGCGCCGAGTACGCCGACAGCTGGGCCGACTTCCTCTCGGACAAGCCACTCCCGGAGTCGGTCGCCGGCGACGAGGACCTGGCGAACCAGTACAGAACCGCGCTGATGACGCTGCTAGCGGTCGAGGACAAGACCTACCGCGGCGCGTCCATCGCCTCGCCGTCAGTGCCGTGGGGCGAGGCCGTCCACGCCGAGGAGCCCAAGGGCTACGGCTACAACTTCGTCTGGTCCCGGGACCTGTATCAGGTGTTCAGCGTGTTCGACGCCATCGGGTCGCTGGACATCGCCACGGAGCAACTGGAGTACATCTACGAGTACCAGCAGGACGAGGCCGGCTTCATCCCGCAGAACACCTACGTCAACGGGACGACCCGCTGGGGCGGCGAACAGATGGACAACATCTCGTTCCCGCAGGTGATGGCGTACCGCCTCGCCGAGGGCGGCGTCGACTTCGAGGACGTCGAGTACAGCTACGAGAACGTCCGGCGGTCGGCCGAGTACGTCGTCCGCCACGGCCCCGAAACGGCACAGGAGCGCTGGGAGGAGGAGGCCGGCTTCTCGCCGTCCTCGATTGCGGCCGAGATCGCCGGGCTCGCGTGTGCGGCGAAGCTCGCGCTCGACACTGGCCACGAGGCCGACGCGCTCGTCTGGCTGTCGCTGGCCGACCAGTGGGCGAACAACGTCGAGGCCTGGACCGCGACCGAGACCGGGACCGAACGCCACACCACCACGCCCTACTACACGCGGGTCACGCTCGATGGGAACCCCGAGATGGGCCACCTCCGCACGCTCGCCAACGACGGCCCGACGCTGGACGAACGCAACATCATCGACGGCGGCTTCCTCGAACTCGTCCGGCTGGGTGTCAAGCCCGATGACGACGAGACCATCCGGAACTCGCTCGTCGAGGTCGACGACACAATCAGCGTCGACACGGAGCATGCGCCCGGGTTCTACCGGTACAACGGCGACGGCTACGGCGAACGCGGCCGGGACGATCAGGGTGCGCCGTGGACGGTCGAACACAAGGGGAAGGGTCGCCTCTGGCCGCTGCTCACCGGCGAGCGCGCCGAGTACGAACTCCACCGTGACGACCCGGACATCCCGCCCGAGAACTGCCTCCGGATGATGCAGGACGTGGCGAACTCCGGCCGGATGATCGCCGAACAGATATGGGACCGGGGCCACGCGACCGACTACGACTGGGAGTTCGCCGAAGGGACCGGCTCGGCGACGCCGCTGGCGTGGTCGATGGCCCAGTACGTCCGGCTGGCGCATGGCATCAGCGCCGGCGAACCGGTCGAGACGCCCGCGTTCGTCGACGAGCGCTACCGCGAGCGCCGAGCCCACACGCCCGACCGCAGCCCCGCGCTCCGCGTCGACACGCAGTTCCGCGGGAACGAACTGGTCGTCTCCGGCGAGACGACCGGTGTCTGTGTCGTCGTCAAGACCCCTGCCGACATCACGTACATCCCCGTCGAAGACCGGGAGTTCGAAGTCGCGGTCGACGTCGACCCCGGTGAGAACCAGGTGATCGTTGCCGCCGCGGACGACGAGGACCTGGTAACCGCCGGGACAACCGTCTGGCAGCTCAACCTCTAGCCACTCCAACAAGTAGTTACCACTTTATAACTCGGGTCTGACTGTGGGATATGGACGCGATAGTTCTAGCTGGCGGCTACGCGACACGGCTGTGGCCGATCACCCGTCGTCGACCGAAGATGCTGCTCCCGGTCGGCGAGACGACGGTTATCGATGGAGTTCTGCAATCACTCGAAGCCGACGACCGAATCGAGACGACGTACCTGAGCACGAACGAGGCCTTCGCCGACGAGTTCGAGGCTCACATCGACGAGATGGGCTACGAGAAGGTCCAGCTCTCCGTCGAGAGCACAGCGGACGAAGACGAGAAGTTCGGCGTCGTCGGCGCGCTCGCGCAACTGATCGACCGCGAGGGTATCGACGACGACCTGTTTGTCATCGGTGGCGACAACCTCATCGGCTTCGACCCATCGGAGTTTCTGGATTTCTTCGAGGAGCGCGACGGGCCGGCACTCGCCGCCTACGACGTGGGCTCACGGGAGAAAGCCAAGTCCTACGGGCTCGTCGAACTCGACGGCGAGCGCGTCGTCGACTTCCAGGAGAAGCCTGACAACCCCAAGAGCACGCTCGTCTCGATTGCCTGCTACGCCTTCCCGGCCGATTCGCTCCGCTTCGAGGAGTACCTCTCGGGCGACAACAACCCCGACGAACCGGGCTGGTACATCGACTGGCTGCAACAGCAGGAGCCGGTGTCCGCGTTCACCTTCGACGACGTCTGGTTCGACATCGGGACGCCGGAGTCGTACTTCGAAACGGTCGAGTGGAAACTCGATGGCGGGTCGCTCATCCACCCCGACGCGACCGTCGAGAACTCCGAGATCGGTGACACCGTCCATGTGATGGCCGGGGCGGAAGTGACCGACAGCAGCCTCGACCGGGCCATCGTCTTCCCGGACGCCGAGGTCCACGACTGCGATATCGACGAAACGATTCTCGGTGAGGACGTCCACGTCGAGGGGTACAACATGTCCGGGTCGCTCATCATCAACCGCTG
The DNA here is from genome assembly GCF_037078395.1 of Haloarcula sp. CGMCC 1.6347. Lineage (NCBI taxonomy): Archaea > Methanobacteriati > Methanobacteriota > Halobacteria > Halobacteriales > Haloarculaceae > Haloarcula > Haloarcula sp. CGMCC 1.6347. The sequence goes on along the minus strand of NZ_JAYMGX010000002.1, from coordinate 623,399 downwards.
ATGGCTCGCGGCGATGGGGCCACCGTTCGAGTACAGGACGCGACACGATTCGCCGCCAGCCACCACACCGCTGGCGAAGGACTAAGTGACACAGCGCCGTTTACTCGCCGTACGCAAGCTACTTGACAACATGGCACAATCAGAAACGGAGCCAGTCACGTTCGAGATGACAATCGACGACGGCCGGACCAGAATCGACGTCTCGGGCGACCGCGACACGGCCGTCGTGGTCCGCTCGAAATCGGGCGAGAAGATATACCTGCCGCCGGAGGACTTCGACCGCCCCCCAGAGGACAGGCAGACACCGTACGACAGCCCCTACCAGTCGGCTGACGGGACCGCCGACAGCCCCTATCGGACCCAAACCGATACGACATCCGTAACGGGGCTGGAGCCGACCGCCGACGGCTATCTGATCGTTCATCCGGAACCGGTCACGGACGTTCGCTTCCTCCGGTGAACGCCCGGCCACCGTCAGGCGTCGTTCAGAACCTCGTGGTAGAACTCGACGTGTTCGTCGGCTACTTCCTCCCAGGCCCGAACATCGTAGTCGATGGGTGTCGACAGCGATAGCGCGTGCTCGATCCCCTCGGCGATGGAGTCCGAATCGGGTTCGACTTCGATGACGCAGTCCTCGTTGAGGAGTTCGGCGGCCCCGCTCTCGCAGGCGACGACGCGCGTTCCAACCGAGAGCGCTTCGACGATTGTGATGCCGAACGGCTCCGCCAGCGAGGGCGAGACGAACAGGTCCGCGCTGTTGTAGTAGTCCCCGAGTTCCGACTGGGGGAGATACCCCGGGAAGTAGACTCGGTCCTCGACGCCCAGCAGCTCCGCGAACCGTTCGAGCTGTTCAGTGAGATGCCCCGAGCCACCGAGAACCAGGCTGACGTCGTCCCGACCGAGCTTCGAGAGCGCGTACAGCAGGTACGACAGCCCTTTCTGGTCGGTGTGTCGGCCGACGAAAAACAGCATCTTCCCGTCGATACCGAGTTCCGCTTTGATGTCCCGGCCCGTCGGCTCCACCGACGAGAACCCGTTGTAGATGACCGTCGAGTCGGCGTCGTACTGCTCGCGGATCCGTCGCTGCGTGAACTCGCTCACCGCGACGAGGTGGTCGGAGCGGTTGGCGACCCGCTGTTCCGTCTCGACTTCCCGCTGTGGCGGGGTCACGTTCCGGTCCGCCGACAGCGAGTGGAAGGTCGAGATCCATTCGACGTCGTGGGCCGATTTGGCTCGCGAACCGGGGTTGTAGCCGAACCAGTCGTTCGTGTGGATAATGTCGGCGTCGGCCGCCTCGTCGGCGAACTCCCCGGCCAGCCGGCCGATGCGGGTGATGATGTCGCCGCTTCCCGTCGAGACGCCGTGGATGCCGTCGCGGTCCGGCGGCGCGTACTCCGCGGGCAACACCAGTTCGAACTCGACGTCGTCTCTCGGTTCGAGCTGTTCGAACAGCTCCCCGATAGCGGTATCAAGCCCGCCGGTGATGTTGGGTGGGAACCCCCAGCCCAGCATCAGAACGTTCGGTGGCATCTCTGTAACTGGCTCTCTCACCATAGCATCAAATGGATACAATATATATGTTTGCGTGCGCCCTTCTCCGGCCCCGCAAGCAGACACGATGGCAGTCACCGACCCCGCCCATTGAAATGCCTGTCAGAGCAACAGGTGCGTATGCAATTCGAACGGCAGAGTGGCGTGTTTCTCCACCAAACGTCGCTCCCGGGACCGCACGGCATCGGCGACCTCGGTGCTGGTGCACGGGCGTTCGTCGACTTCCTCGACCGGGCCGACCAGTCGCTGTGGCAGTTCTGTCCCCTCGGTCCCACGGCGAGCATCCACGGAAACTCTCCGTACCAGTCGTCGTCCGCCTTCGCCGGAAACCCGCTGCTCATCGACCTCCGCGACCTCGTCGACCGCGGCTATCTCACAGCGGACGAGATCGACCCGCCTGAGGATTTCTCACAACAGCACGTCAAGTACGACCGCGTGACCGAGTTCAAGGAGGCCCGGCTCCGGGACGCGTACGAGAGCTTCGACGAGAGCGCAAGCGACGCGGACCAGCAGTCGTTCGCCGAGTTCTGCGAGCGCGAGGCCGGCTGGCTGGACGACTACGCGCTGTTCACGGCGCTGAAAGCCGAGTTCGACGATGCCGGCTGGATGGACTGGCCGGACGATATCAGAACGCGAGAGCCGGCGGCCGTGGAGCGATACCGGGACGAACTGGCCGACGACGTGCGCTACCACAAGTTCGTCCAGTGGTGCTTCGACAGCCAGTGGCAGGCGCTGGCCGAGTACGCGGCCGAGCGGGACATTGGCCTCGTCGGTGACCTTCCCATCTACGTCGGCCTCGACTCGGCGGATGTCTGGGCGTATCCAGAGGTGTTCCGACTCGACGACGACCACCACCCTGCAGCGGTGGCGGGCGTCCCGCCCAATCCCGGCGACGACGGCCAGCGGTGGGGGAACCCCGTCTACGACTGGGACGCCCTCCGTGCGAACGACTACGGCTGGTGGGTCGACCGCTTCGAACGGCTGTTCGACCTCGTCGACATCGCCCGCATCGACCACTTCAAGGGCTTCGACGAGTTCTGGTCGATTCCGGCCGAAGCGGACGACCCGGCCGCCGGGCAGTGGCGCGACGGCCCCGGCGCGCACTTCTTCGAGACGGTCAGGGACAGGCTCGGCGACCTGCCCTTTTTCGTCGAGGACCTGGGCTTTCTCGACGAGAGCATCGTCGCGCTCCGGGACCAGTTCGGCTTCCCCGGCATGCGCGTGCCGCAGTACGCCGACTGGTGCGAGGAGGGGCACATGTACCAGCCGATGCACTACCCGGAGTCTGCCGTCGGCTACACCTCGACCCACGATACCGACACCATCGTCGGCTACTATCGCGACCTTTCGGACCGCCAGCGCGACTGTCTCCACTACAACCTCGGCACCGACGGCGACGAAATCAACTGGGACCTCATCGAGGCGGTGTGGAACTCGAACGCCGTCGTCGCGATGACGACCATGCAGGACCTGCTCGGCCTCGACAGCGACGCCCGGTTCAACGTCCCCGGCACGGCGACCGGGAACTGGCAGTGGCGGGTGAGCGAAGCGGCCCTCGACGCCGATGTTGCCGAGCGGCTCCGCCAAGTCACCGACAGAACGATCCGCTAAATACCTTCAGAACTGGAGGATGCCGTCTTCCGTGACGACCGTATCGAGCAGCCGGGTCGGCGTCGCGTCGTAGCCCGGGTTCCCGATGTCGAACCCCTCCGGCGGTTCGAGCATCACGTCGGCCCCTTGCCGGAACGTGTTCCTGAAGGTGAAGCCGCTCCCGATGAACTTCGACGAGGTCCCGACGACGGTCACGGGGACGTCCATCTCGTTGGCCGTCGCGGCCAGCGGCAACGTTCCGATGCGGTTGTACACCACGTCGTCGATGAGGCAGTTCATCCCGACGAAGACGCGGTCGGCCTCCGAGAGGTAGTGGCCCGCCGCGCCGTCGACGATGAGCGTCACGTCGGCCCCGTCCCGGTCGGCCAACTGGCGGGCAGTCCGACGGCCCAGGAAATGCGGCCGCGACTCTCTGGCGTACAGGTGGAACTCCTTGCCGTCGTCAAGCGCCGCCATGAGCGTCGCCATCACCGTCGAGGAGTTCTCGTGAGTCACCAGCACGTCGCCGTCGTCGATGAGCGTCGCCGCCCGCTCCGCCGCGCGGTCCTTGCTGGTCTCGATTTCCGTGACGACCTCGTCGATTGTGTCGAGCAATCGCTCCTTGGCCTCTGAGACGGAGTCGGGGTCGGCGTCTTTCAGGTCCGTGACGATACGCTGCTGTGTGGTGTACAGCGGCGCGTGCGAGCGGTTCGCCCGCTGGAGCGCGCTGCTGTTGCGCTCGACCACGCGGAGGAAGTCCTCGACCGTGTGGCACTCGCGGTCTGTTAGCTCGCGGAGCGCCTTCGCAGCTTTCACGGCGGCAATCGAGGAACTCTGTGTCTCCATCTCCTCGATCTGCCGCACGGTCTCGTTTATCATGAGTGTACGTGCGGTTGCCTCCCTTATAACGCTACAGCCGGCTGACAGCCCGTTCCCGCGGCTTGCAACGGGCCACGACGGGCGTGGTCACACCGACCCGACCACGTCCTCGTCGGTCGGTCCCTGACCGTCGAACTCGGCCACGAGCGCATCCAACCGCTCCGGGTCGTCGACGCCCGGGAGCCTCCGGTCCGCAGTCCGGCAGTCTGCATCGACGCCGATGCCGTCACAGACGAGGTCGGCCGTCGCCTCGGCCATCTGCCGGTAGGTGGTCAGTTTACCGCCGACGATGCTCGCCATGTTGTCGACGCCGTCGTCGGCGTGGTCGAGCAGGAAGAAGCCACGCGAGATGCCGCGGCCGCCGCGCTCGTCCTCGTCTGGGGCGTACAACGGTCGGATGCCCCACCAGGTTCGGACCTCGGGGGCGTCTGCAACTGGCGGCAGCATCGCCGCACACTCTTCGATGCTCTCCTCGATTTCCCACTGCTCCGTCTCGTACTCGTCCGGGTCGCGGACGGGGACGCTCGTCGTTCCGAGGACAGCCTCGCGCTCGTGTGGGACGACGATGTCGCCGTCGTCGGGGTCCCGGCAGCGGTTGAGTACCGGCCCGAGGTCGTCGTACTCGACGGAGACCATCACGCCCCGCGTCGGTTGCATCTCGACGTCGAGGCCGGCCATCGCGGCGAACCGGCCCGCCCAGGCACCGGTCGCGTTGACGACGTAGTCGGCCTCGATGGTATCGCCGACCGCCCCGCCGACCCGCACGCCGGTTACCTGCCCGTCCGCCACGAGCACGTCTTCAACGGGCGCGTGTGGGTGAATGTCCGCGCCGTGTTCGCGGGCGTCTGCGGCGTTCGCGGCGACGAGCCGGGACGGGTAGATGACGGCGTCCGGGACTTCGAACGCGCGCTCGACCTCCGCGGCGAGGTCGGGCACCCGCTCTTGGGCTGCATCGCTGTCCAGCGTCTCTACGGGGATGCCGATATCCTCACAGGCCGCCCGCTTGGCCTCGAAGTAGTCGGGGTCGTCCTCGGCGAGCTGGACGAACAGGCCCCCGGTGTCACGGATGCAGGCCCCGGCGATGTCCTTGAGTATCCGGTTTTCGGTGATGCACTCCTCGGCACCGACCCGGTCTGCCTCGGCGTAGCGGGCACCGCTGTGCAGCAGTCCGTGCGAGCGTCCGGAGGTACCGCTTGTCAGCCCGTCACGCTCGACAAGCGTCACGTCGATGCCACGGAGTGCGAGGTCACGAGCGACGCCAGCGCCGGTCGCGCCACCACCGACGACGAGGACATCCGTCTCAATTGCCATGTGTCTGGTTAGGGTAGACGACGTAAGATTCCTCCGATACCGGGGGTTTCGACAACTGTGCGTCCAGTTTCATCGCCGGGAAACTGACCGGGGTCGGTGGACACGAACCCGGTAAAGTGCTACCGATCGAACGGGTGAGACACGGTTCCAGTAGCCGTCGTCGTCGGCTGTGTGACCGCGTAAATGGTGGCCGCTCCGTCTCTGCGTTGCTTACTGCACTTCTCTCCTCAGCAAGAACGCGACTCTCGATCAGATATCCTGTCCGGTCGGTCTAATCAGGAGTTCGTTCACGTCCACGCGGGCGGGCTGGCTCGTCGCGTACACGATGCCGCGAGCGATATCGTCGGGATGGAGCATCGGGAGGTCCATCTCCGCGAACCGCTCAAGCACCTGCTCGTCCGGAACGTGTGTCGCGAGTTCCGTATCGACCGCACCCGGTTCGATAACCGTCGTCCGGATGCCCTGTGTCGTCACTTCCTGCCGGACTGCCTCGGTGAACGCGTTCACCCCGAACTTTGTCGCGTTGTAGCCGCTCGAATCGGCCGAGGCTCGGCGTCCCGCGACGGAGGAGACGTTGACGACGTGGCCGCTCTCCTGCTCTTGCATGACCGGAAGCACTGCGTGGGTGAGGTTCATCAGTCCGAGCAGGTTCACCTCGACCATCTGCCGGAGGTTCGAGCGATCTGCCCGCTCCAGCGGTTCGAGGAGCATCACGCCGGCGTTGTTGACGAGGATGTCGATACGACCGTACTCGTCGGTCGTCGCGTCGACCAGCGACTCGATGTCGTCCTCGTCGGTCACGTCGGTCGGCACAACCAGTGCATCCCCGCCAGCCGATTCGATCCGGTCCGCCAGAGCCTCCAGCTCGTCAGCGCGGCGGGCCGCCAGCGCCACGCTCGCGCCCGCGTCGGCCAGCGCTTCCGCGGTCGCCTCACCGATTCCCGATGACGCGCCGGTTACAATCGCCACGTCGCCTGCAAGCCGCTGTGCGTCCTGGTCGTCTGCCGCAGATTCGTCTGACATCGCTGTGCAGTAGGTGCGATAGCCACGAGCGTCCTTTGCTTACTGATAAGCCCATTTATATACTTGCCGCGATAGCGCAGTCGAACAAGCTGGCGGCTACTGTGCGAGCGCGTTCCGGAACTGGTCGGGGCCGACTGTCGAACTGATGAGTTGTTTTTCGGCTCGACGCAAGAGGTCAGAGGCCGCGGCGGCCGACACGTCGAGTTTGTCGGCGAGTTCCGCTGTCGAGCACCGACGCGGTGAGTCGTAGTACCCCGAGGAGAGGGCGACGGACATCGCCCGATACTGCCTGTCCGTGAGGCCGAACTGGTCGCGTTCCCCGGGGTTCTCGGGGTCCGAAGCGATGTGCAGTAGTTCGAGCGGGATGTCGTTGACCGCACAGCGGTCCCGTAGCGCACTGAACGCGTCGTAGTCGGAGAACACCTTCTGTTCCCGTATCCCGTCGCCGGTCACCGTCGCATCCATCGCAACGCCCTCGAACTCCTCCGGGTCGTGTGACGCGATGAGATCCGGTGCGTTGTCGACGACCACCTTGTAGAACCAACCATCGGCCGTCTGCCCGATATCCGCCGCGTCGGTGATCTGTGGCCGCGCGTCGAGTTCTCGCTCGAAGGCGTCGCTGGAGCCAGCGTCGACGCTAACTGTAAGCAGCAGTCGTCCGTCTTCGAGGCCGACGGCGTTCGAAATCGAGAGTTCGCCGCTCGGAATCGAGTCTGCCACACCGACCAGCGGAAGCGTCTCGTCTGCGAGGAGGATTTCAGCAACGATGGCCATAGCGTGCCATCGGAGTCGACGTATATAGTCGCCAGCATCACGATTACAGGCGCACTGACAGCCCCGCTCCGGTTCGCAGCCGCTCAGTCAGAACTGGACGCTGTCTCACCACTCAGCAATCGCTGTAGCTGTTCGATTAACGAGCGGCTTGCGGGCTGCCCACGATACACCCGCACGGAATCGAAGCCCGCGTACCCGTGGTTCCCGGATTCGTCCCGCTCCCAGTACAGCCATGCTGTCTCCTCCCCACCATCGAAGCCCATCTCATCGACTGGGAACGTGAGAACGAGCGACGCCTGGCCGTCCTCAGCATCGTCGTCCGGTTCCCTGATCTCGCCATCCTCGACGGGGCGCGCCCCCTCGCCGTCTTCCAGCGCGAGACGCGAGCCGAACCGATAGCGGACGGCCCGTTCCGTGGGGTCGAAGGTCTCGCTGTCCCCGTCGCTGTTGACGAACTCTGACTGCTCGACTGCGACGGTGATGGTGTCGTGTTCCGACAGGTCGATGAAGTTCTCCGCGTTCTCGGGCTGGACGTCGACCGTGATCTCGACCGGGAAGTGGGCCGCCGCGACGCCGCTCAGGCGCGGAACCGCGGCCGCGGTCACTGCTGTGCCAAGTGTTCCTTTGAGGAGCCGTCGTCGTGTGGTAGTTGCCGATTTTGTGCTATCGTTGCTCGTCGCTGACTGCTTTCCTTTCATCCAAGTGAACTGAGCCGCTGGCACAGTTATGATAATTCTGGTGCATATCTCGAAACACCGAGTTATGGGAGAGAGCGGACCCGGAAGCGGGATCATATCTCCTAATTAGTGGTTTTTGATGTTATCAGACACCCCCTATTGTGCTCGTATGCCTCTATGCTGACAGAGTGTTTTCATGGTCTGTACTCCAACTCACATTCTCCATATAGGGAGATTATATTTTAATTAAATTCCGCAAAACTAAGTCTACAACTTTAAGTACAATAGCTAGTTTAAAACTGCGTATGACCGCACAGGCTGGCACGGAGACCGCACCGGTGGTTCCCGCACCGACGCCACCGGACGCCGCCGACGCCTGGTACGCGCCGGACGTTCGTGAGCAAGACGAGGTGTATCCGGGCGTCGTCGTGACCGTCCGACGGGAACGCAGCGGGTTCCGGTACGATGTCCGTGATCCGGTACTTTCAGCGGCAGAGGCTGACGCACTGTCGACTGTCGAATCACACTTCGCAGGTGCGAACATCGAGCGACCACGGACGCGTGAGGGGGCCGTCGAGCGGATGAACGGGGGGTTCGACGCGAAACACCGACGGGTCATCGACCGACTGATCGACGCGTCGCCGGCGAGCCGTCGTCGAATCGAGTACCACGCGCTCTCGTCGCTGGCGTGCTTCGACGACCTGACCCCGTACGCACTGGACTCCCGAATCGACGTTGCTGACGTGACCAACGACGGCGTCGTCGTCCATACCGACGATTACGCCCCGGCCGAGACCGACCTTGGCCCGGACCCGGCGTATCTGAACCGCTTCGCGAGCGAACGTGTCGAGCGCCACACCGTCCGGTTCCAGGGCTTCGAGATTCCGGTCGTCGTCTACCGCGAGCATCTCCTCGGTGCCGACCCGTTCACGACGAAGTACGCGGTCCGAGAGCCGGACCTGCTCCCCGGCGACGAGCAGCTCATCGAGGTGTGCAAGGAGCGCGTCTGGGAGACCGGCGTCGACGGCGTCGTCCAGGACCGTGTCGAGTTCGTACGGGAGCGTGCTCGCTCGCTCCTGGCCCGGCAGTTGACCGTCCGCAACACGACCGAATGGGTCGACGCCGTCCGCTACCGGCTCCGGTCGGCGCTGGCCGAACTCGACCTGGCCGTGCCACCGGTCGACCATCGGTTCGCCGACGACCGCCTCGACGACCTGCTGTACTACGTGCTTCGTGATCTCGTCGGCTACGGTAAGCTCACTGTCCCGATCCGGGACCACACGCTGGAAGACATCGAGGCGAACCGCGTCGACGAGCGCGTGAAGGTCCTCCCACGCGCCGATCTCGGCCACGACGGCCGGGTACCGACCAATCTCGCTTTCGACTCCGAGGCGGCCTTCGTCAACGTCGTCACGCAACTGGCCGCCGACGACGGCGTCGAACTCAACGCCTCGAACCCGAGCGCGAAGGTCAACATCGACCCGGACGGGGACGCCCTCCACGACGCCGACGACACCATCCGCTGTGCAGTTGCCTTACCGACTATCAGCGAAGGCGGTCCACACATCTCCATCCGCAAACAGTCGAGCGACGCGATGACGCCGGTCGACTTAGTCCAGCGGGACTCACTGCCGACGGAACTCGTCGCGCTACTGTGGCTCCTGTACGAGTCTCATGGCGTGGTCCTCTTTTCGGGACCCACGGGAGCCGGCAAAACGACCCTTATGAACGCGCATATGCCGTTTATCCCGTATCGGGACCGTCCCATCAGTATCGACGAAGGGTCGCGTGAGGTTCGGATTCCACACGAGACCGGCGTCTCGCTCACCACGAGAGACCACGAGCGGGACCACCGCCGCGTGACGATGGCCGACCTGATGACACAGTGCAATTACCTGAACCCCGATGTCGAGGTCATCGCGGAGATCAACACGGCCGCGTCGTTCGAAACCTTCGCTGAAACGCTCAACACCGGCCACGGCGTCATCGGGACGACCCACGCCGACGATATCGAGTCGCTGGTCAACCGCGTCATCGAGAAGGGCTTGCCGACCTACCTGCTCGAAGAGATCGACCTGGTCGTGTTCCCCCGCCACGTCGGCGGAGAGCGCTACGTCGGCGAAGTGGTCGAGTTCGTCGACGACCCATCGATGGTCGAGACCGAGGGCGACCGGAGCGGGACGATACACAAGGACGGGACGACCATCCACTGGAACAGCGTCTGCTGGCGGCGACCGGACGGAAGCTTCGAACTCGCCTACGACCACCCGCAGTTCGGCGACGAGCAGCGGCGGGTCGACACCGGCATTCTCGACCGACTTTCGGACCTCCGGGACGAACCAGTGTCGGCCGTCGAGGACGCGTTCCACCGCCGCCATCGCTACGTGCAGTATCTCGTCCAGGAGGGGCTGACCGACTTCGACGACCTGTTCGGCGTCCTGGCCGACTTAGAGACGAACGAGGCAGCGACCGTCGAGCGACTGCGGCGACAGGCCGGGACGCCCGACGACCCGCAACTGGAGGTCAGTACGGGTGACGACTGAGGGCGGCGGGACACTTGGCTTGCTCGACCGGGGCCTGTACGCTCTGTTTGCCCACCACGCCGAGGACGACCGGCACGCGAGCACCCGCGACCGCTACCGGGCCGCCTATCCGAGCGCCGGCTTCGGCGTCTACGTCGCCAGAGTGTACGGGCTGTCGTGGCTGGCGCTCGTTGTGGGTGTCGTCGGAACCGCGACGACAGCGATGCTCGTGCCGCCGGGGACCTTCGACTCGTTCGTCGCGGTGCTCCAGCAGAGCCTCCCGGTCATCAATCGGCTGGCGCTGCCGGAAGTCCCTCGACTTCTCGTGGCCACCGGCATCGGAACCGTCGCTGGACTCGCGCTCAAGCGGGGCGTGTTCGTCGCCGGGAACCGATATCTCTCGTGGGTCGCGAGCGCCCGGAGCGCCGACATCGCGGCCACGCTCCCCGGCGCAGTCCGATACCTCAGAGTGCTCGCCTCCGGAACCCACGACCGGCGCGAGATGCTCCGCGCCGTTGCCGAACAGGACGCATACGGCGAGACGGCGGTCGCCTTCCGGCGCGCGCTCAATCAGGGCATTCTCACCGGCAGTCTCGACACCGGTATCGAGCGGGTCGCAAGCGAAACCCCTTCACGGGACCTGCTTGCACCGTTTCTGCTGAAGTTCCGCGAACACGCGAACCAGAGCGCCGAGGCGCTTGAGGGGTACCTGGAGATGGAGGGCCGCTTACTCTCCCACGAGCAGAGCCGGCAGCACGAACGGGCGACCGGCTATCTCGAACTGCTTGCGGAGCTATTCGTCGTGTTGCTGGTGTTGCCGGCGCTCGTGGTTCTCATCGTCACTGTGATGGGCATTCTTGCGCCCGGCCTCTCCGAACCAGTTCCCACGCCGCTCGGCGAGACGACTGTCCGTGCCATCGTCGTCTACGGCAGTGCGGCGTTCGTGCTGGCCGCCGGCTTGCTGGCGGCCTTCGTCGTGGCTACGCTCCGGCCACGCAACACGGCCGCCCCGAGTTACAGCCTGCCGGACGGCCCCGTTGCGATACTCACAACCATCCCCTCGAATCCCGCGAGCGCACTCCTCGCCTGCGTGCCGCTAGGCGCCGTCGTCGCGGCCGGCCTCTGGTCGCTGGGCTACCGTCCGGTCAACGTCGCGCTCCTCTCGTATGCCACCGTTGGCGTCCCCGTCGGCGTGGTGACGGTCCGCCGGGCCAGAGCGGACGACGCGAAAGACCGAGAGATTCAGGACTTCGTTCACGCCGTCGCCGGCCACGTCGCGCTGGGCCGTCCGTTTCCCGAGGCAGTCCGGCGTGTCGCCGACGACGTGGAGCTCGGTGCGCTCGCCAGTGACGTCCAGTCGCTCGCGTTCACGCTCTCACTCGGTGACAGTCCCGGCGACTCCGCGGCCGACCGCCGGGCCGCGGCGCTTGACCAGTTCGTCGACCGTGTCGGCACGCCGATGGCCGAACAGACCATCGGGCTGGTCGTCGGCGCGCTGGATACGGGGAGCGATGCGGAGGACGTCTTCGAGACGCTCCAGACAGAGATAGGACAACTCTACCATCTGCGGAAATCCATCCGTTCGGCCCTGCTGGTCTACGTTGCGGTCGGCTGGACGACAGCACTGCTCGTTATCGGTATCACCGTCGCCGTCAACGTCTACGTCCTCGATAGCTTCGCACAACTGTCGGCAGTTTCGGGCGGCGCGAACATCGCGTTCGACCCGACTGCAATCAAACCCGCACGGGAGCAACATCGGTTCTACGTCGTCACGCAAGCGACGATGCTGGCCTGTGGCTGGTTCGCTGGCACGGCGAGTCGCGGGGCCTACGAAGCGCTGTTGCACTCTTCTGGACTGGTACTCATCGCCTACGTCGTCTTCGCGGGGGCTGGTCTGATTTGAGGTTCGACACTGACGCCCAGTCACACGTCGTCGGCGTGGTGTTGCTGCTGGGGCTGACCGTCGTCGCGCTCGGTGGACTGACGGCTGTCGTCGGAACCGTCGTCGACGGCCACACTGCGACTGCAGACGAGACCCGCGTCGCCAACACGTTCGAGACGGCGTTCCGGCCGGTCGAGCAGACGGGCCAGCAGACCGCTCGCGTCCGGTTCACGGAGGGGCGGCTGACGACGGTAGAGCGAGAACTCCGAGTCCTCAATGATTCCGGAGTTCAGCGGACGGTCCCCATCGACGCGATAGTGTACGACTCCGGCGACAACCGCGTTCGCTTTCTCGGCGGAAGCGTCGTGCGCGGCACGCAGGGTAACGCCTGGCTCGAATCGGACCCGCCGGTGACGGCGACGCGGGACGACACGGCGGTCATCGTCGGCGCACCGCTCGTCAACGCCAGCGGCGGCACGGTGTCCGGGGCCGGCGGTGTGTCTGCGGGCATTCGCCAGAACGTCAGCCACGAACGCGAACGGCTCCCGGCCGACAACTATAGCGTGGCTATCGAGACGGAGACGCCCCGTCCGTTCACCGAGTACTTCCAGCGTGTCGGTGCAACCACGCGAGTCAGGGATATCGACGGCGACGGCGTTCAGAGCGTCGTGGCGACGTTCCCGGGCCGCCGGACGCTGTATCTAGTTCGCCACGATATGCGGACGGAGGTGGGGCATGGATAATCGCGCGCTCAGCACTGTCGTCGAGAAACTGCTGAGCATGGGGCTCGTGCTGTTGTACATCGGACTAGTGACGACCACGCTGTACGGCGGCACTGTCCCAGCGTACCAATCCGCCGTCGGGGCGGAACTCGGCGACCGGACGCTCGCCGAAGCGACGGCCCGCGTCGAGCAGGCTATCCCGCCGGATGCTCGGACTGCCTCGGCAACTGTTCGGGTATCGCTGCCGGAGACCATCGACGGAGCAGGATACAGCATCCGGACTGACGGGGATGCTCTCGTCCTCGACCACCCTGATCCCGAAATCGGTGGCCGAACACAGCCATTGTTGCCCGACAGAGTCGATACCTTCGAAGGCGAGTGGCAGAGCGGCAGTCCGACCGTCGTCGCTGTCTCCGGAACGCGGGGGAGCGTGACGGTGACACTGGAGGCTGAGCGATGACCGCGCCGAACCGTCGCTGTGCCCATTCTACTCGCGCACAGACGTCGCTACCAGCGCTGGGCATCGCGCTCGTGCTGTTGACTGTCGTCACCGGACTGGGGGTCGCGATGGCTGACACCGCGATTGCCGGCGCGGACCGGACTCCTGACGAGCGTCGGGTCGCCGCCGCTATCGCTGACCGACTCGTCGCGACGGACGGGCCGCTGGCCGCCCGGAGCAACGTCCTCAACAAATCTCGGGTGGACGACTTCGACCAGTCGGCGTTGGAGGAGAGCGCACCGCCGGCCGGTGAGTACGCGGTCAGCGTCGAGTTGGCTGACGAGGAGATCGCACGTAGCGGCACGGTTCACAGCGGGACACGAATCAGCCGACTCGTCGTAGTCGAGTCTCGGGAGCAACGCACCCTCACGCCCGACCTCACGACGACCGACGCAGTGATGCTCCCCCGTCGGAGCGCGCAGGCCACTGTAACCATCGACCCGCCGGCCGGCACGACCGTCTGGACGGTCCGCACTAACGACCGGGTCGTCCTGCATAACCGAAGCGGGCTGGACGGCAGCTATGAGGTCCCACTGGTCCCTTACGAGACGACGGAACTGCGCTTCCAGCGCGCCGGCCGACTCGAACCCGGGAACGTGACCGTAGCGTACGACGCCCCGCAGTCGACGAAGGAAACCCTGGTGGTGACCGTCGATGCGTAGAGCCCAGCTGCCGCTGTCGCTCGTGGAAGTTGCCCTCGGGACAGTACTGATTCTCGGCGTCGCGCTCGGGTTTGCCCTGGGGACACCAGCGCCGGACCGGCAGGGGCCACAGCTCGACGCCTACGCCTCCGATACGGCGGCGCTGCTGGCTAACGACCCGCCGCGACACAGCGGAGCGACGCGACTGCAGGAGATCGTGTCGAGTCCGACGGCGTTCGACCGCGAACGGGACGCGCTTTCGAACCGGGTCGCCCGTATCCTGCCCGACAACGTCCTCTTCCGGGTCGAAACACCGCACGGAGCGGTCGGAACACCGACGCCACAGGGCGTCAGCACTGGGACCGCAACTGTACCGACAGGACACGGGAGTGTCCAAATCACCGTGTGGTACGCATGACCCGGCGCGGACAGCTAGTCCTCGTTGCGGCCACCGTTGTGGCTGTGGCACTTGTCCCGATTCTCTTTGCGTCCCTGCAACTGGGCTATCACGACGACGTTCGGGCGACGGCCGACTACGACGACGATCCCTCGGCTGACGCGCTTCGGGTCCTTGAGCGAGCCGTCGCGACAGAGAGCACGTCCATCCCGAGCCAGTACGCTTGGGCCGCGAACGATTCGGCAGTGACGGCCGTTCGGACGGGGTTGCAGCCTCGGCTCGACCGACTCCAGACCTCCCGAATCGAAGACGGTGTCCACTACAATATAACCTACAACGGTACTGCAACACGGCAGTGGAAAGACGTGAACTGTCCGTCCGGGCCGGACCGCCAGTTCGGGGACTGCGTCGCCGATCGCGGCGTCGTTGCTCAGGACCGGGTAGGCCGCACGCACGTTCTCGCCGTCGGCTTCGACGTGACGACGACAACCGAACGCGGCGAAACCACCGTCACCGTGGTTCTAGCGACCAGCGGTCAGTCCTCGCGGTGAGCGTCCGAACAAAAACGGCACTACTCGCGGAAAATCAGTAGACAGTCCGTAGTGCCCGTTACTCGGATGCTCCCGGCGTCTCGGTTCGAGCCTGGGATCGGATCTGTTCGAACGTCGCCTGCGAGAGGATCCCGGTGACACTCTCGATTGAAAGGGTATCGATGAGGCCGGCTGGTGGACCGGTGACCAGCAGCGCACCTGCTTCGGAAATAGAATCGTCGACAGTGAGACCGAGGTCAGACGTCGCGCGCTCCTCGAACGAGGTGATTGCGTCTTCGGCAAGGTTCTCCTGTGCGGTACGGTATTCGGCCTGTGCCTCGCTCTGTGTGAGATTCCCTGCCTGGAGTTCGGATTGGATCTCCTGCTGTCGTTCCCGCAACTGTGTCTGGTCCGGTTCGACCACGACCGTCACGGTCGCGGAGTCCGCGTCCGCGCTCTGGCTCTGTGGCCCTGTACCCGTGTTCGCTCCGTCTCCGTCGCCACCCTGGAGGGCGTTACAGCCGGCGAGCGACACTGTCGCGCTCGCTCCGGCGAGTTCGATGAATCGACGGCGTGTGGACTCGAATTCCATTATCGACTAGCGCGGGTCCCGCGGTGTAACCCTTCTGGTAGCCGGTCGTGGTTCTCCAGTCCCCCCTCTCGAACACTGTGGCTTCGAGAGACGAAAGACAGTGGTACCTGTGGTCCAATGACGAATCGATAGCGCGTATGCCGGGACTGGAATCGGACGAGACGCTGGACGCGCCACGGCAAGACGCGATTCCGACGCTTGAGAGCGATGTATCCGGCACAGTCGTCTGGCATCGTGAACACCTTCGGATTCGCGATCAGGCCGCGGTATCGAGGGCCGCAGCGTCCGAGTACGTGCTTCCGCTGTTCGTGTTCGACCCGGCGTTCTACGGTGCGGACGGCCTCGCCTGTGACAGCCGTATCCGGTTCCTGCACGACTGTCTGGCCGACCTCTCAGACCAGTACCACACCGCGACTGGTCGCGGGCTCACTTACGCCCACGGGGACCCGGTGGACGTGCTGGGGCGGTTCCGCGAGGCCGGCTGGGACATCGTGACGATGGCCGTTCCGACAGGACGCTACGGTCGGGAGCGAGACCGGCGCGTCCGGGACCAGTGTGACGTGACATTCGTCGACGGCGACGGGCTGGTTCGGGACCGAGCGGAGACCCGCGACAGGTGGCAGGACGACGTGTCGGCGTGGTTCTCCGCCGACCAGTACGATTGGGACCCGAGCACGGTCACCTCACGGAGCTTCGATACCGGCATCGACATCAGCACAATCGAGGACCACTACGGCGTCACGCCGTCGAAATCCGACGTGCCCCGCGGCGGGACCGGGCCAGCGCGCGAACGGCTGTCGGCGTTCGTCGAGCGGATCGACGACTATCCGGGGAACATCTCCGCGCCGACGGACGCGCGAGACGGGACCAGCGGGCTCTCGCCGTATCTCGCGTTCGGTTGTCTCTCCGTGCGGCAAGTCATCCAGTACATCGAGGCCCACGCCCCCGACAGCCGCGGGAAAGAGATGTTCGTCTCGCGGCTGTTCTGGAACAAGCACTACGAACAGAAACTCGAAGACTGGCCCGGCTGGCTCGATGCGGCGGTGAACCCGGTGTTCGAGGGGTTCAACGCGGCGCAGTACGACCCCGAGCTGGTGGAAGCATGGAAGTACGGACGGACCGGGTTTCCGATGGTCGACGCGTCGATGCGGTGTCTCAAAGAGACCGGCTGGCTCAACTTCCGGATGCGGGCGATGTGTGCCTCGGTCTACTATCACCTGCTCCAGCAGCCCTGGCGGATCGGCGCGGACTGGTTCTCCCATCACCTCATTGACGCCTCGGCGGCGATCAACTACACACAGTGGCAGTCCCAGTGCGGCCTGATCGGCAAGCCGACGCTCCGGCTGTACAACCCCCGAAAGCAGGTCCGCGATCAGGACCCGGACGGCGAGTTCATCCGTCGGTGGGTGCCCGAAATCGATTCGCTCCCCGACGAGTACCTCGACCGGCCCGAGGGGACGCCGGTCCACGTACAGGCATCCTGTGGCGTCAGCATTGGCGAAGACTACCCGCACCCGGTCGTCGACTACGACGCGGCTAGACAGGCGTTTCGCAGGCGTTACGAGGACGTCAGCGCCGACGCGGCCGACGCCCTGCGGGACCCCGCCATCGCGCGCCACGCCTCCTTCTCCGGCGGCCGCGAAGCCGCTGCACGTATCGCCGCGGAACACGGGACGGATGCGTCGAACGGCGCGGAAGACGGCGGGACCCAAAGCACCCTCGGCTCGTTCGGTGACGAGTAGCTCCACAATTCGTTCAGTGTTGCCAAACGCCAAAGAGGCTAAGACGGTCGCGCACACAGACGTATCCAATGGCGGAGGGTCCGGACGACACCGTTTTCGAGGACTGCCAGTTCCTTACTGGGTCACCACAGCGGTTCGCGGTGCTGGCCCAGCTCCGGGAGCGTCCGGCGCGGCCGACCGATCTGTGCGATGCGGTGGACGCGACTCGCACCACGATCCAGCGGATACTCGCGGGCTTCTCCGAGCGGCAGTGGGTCGTCAAACGGGACGGCGAGTACCGGCTCACGGTGACTGGACATCGGGTGTTGGACCAGTACTCGGCACTCATGAGCGAGGTCGAACGGGCTCGGGTGGTCGGTCCGCTGGCCGCCCACCTGGGTTCCATCGCAGCGGACCTCCCGGCGGAGCTGTTAGACCCCGATTGTCTCACGACGAGTTCCGAACAGAACCCGCTGGCCGCGATTGATCGGTTCACGGACTGGCTGCACGAGGTCGACGGCGACGTTCGGGCCATCTCGCCGATCGTGACGTCGGTGTTCAACGATGTCGCGGTGGACCTGCTCGAAACGGGGACGCATATCGAGTTCATCATCGACCACAGCGTCCTCGAACGGTCAGCGTCGGACTTCGCAGACGCGCTGGATCGAGGTATCGAACACGAGAACATCGATACGTACGTCCACGATACTCCGCTTGATATTGGCCTCGCGCTGGACCGCTCGCGGGTCTGTCTGGCGGCCTACGACGACCGGAACAACGTCCGGGCGATAGCCGAATCCGACGCCACAGCGGTGTATAGCTGGGCTGAGACGGTGTTCGACCGATACAGAGCGCGGTCACAGCCGCTTGAATCGGTCCTGTCGGTGCAAGAAAACAAGCAATAATCCAGTCGCTCACGGATGGAATCCGGTGTGGAAGGGCCGAAGGGAGCACTGGTCGGCGCGCCAGCACTCACTGGAGGGCGGGATGGCGTATCCCCGGAGCATGGTATAGCCGGTGGGGGCCTATACTTATTCGCTGTAACTGTTTCGGGACACAAAACATGTTACAGGGGCTGTAACAGCTTAGAACGTTCATGCTATTCTGATCCGACGTCCGGATCGTTTTGCGACAACAACGGGCTGTGTTTCTATACTTTCACCCAGAATGAAATAATAGCCGACAGTATAAGTATGTGGCAATCGTTGACAGAAGTATGTCTCCGCCTGGACGGGAGATTCAGTACACTGAATCGGACGTTATCGAGGTGTTCAGACACCGAAACGATTACGCGGAGCCACTCACGGCGTCGGAGGTGGCGGACAGACTCGGCTGTTCGCGACGGACTGCACTGAACAAACTCCACGACCTCGAATCAGAGACAGATATCACGAGCAAGAAAGTCGGGGGCCGGTCGCGGGTGTGGTGGATCCCCGTGCGAGCGGATTGATGCGGATGTGCCGTCACGACGATTCGTTTTCCGAGTGAAACCGAGGGCGTGTCGTGACGTACACACTGAGGGCTCCGAGCAGTACTCCAAAGACTACGTCGGTCGCCCAGTGGATACCAAGCACCATCGTCGAGAGGACGACGCTGCCGGCCAGGCACGTTGCGACCGGGAGCCAGCGCGGATATTCGGCCCGGAGGCGGTAGGCCATGAGTGCGACTGTCACCGACAGCGACGTGTGCAGCGACGGGAAGACGTTCGTGTTGGCGTTGACCTGGCTCGTCACTAGCTGAAAGCGGGGTATCGTGTCGTACAGGAGCGGTTCGACCGTATCCGGCGCGAAGTTCCGCGGGCCGTACGCGACGAACAGCACGTAACAGAGCAGGCCGATGACGTAGTTGACCGTGTAGGCAAACGCGGTCTCCTTGAGATAGCGTGTGTTTGCCAACAGCAGCGTCAGCACCAGCGGAAACACCAGCAGGAACGCGTAGCCGTACACGTACACGAACCCCAGATACAGTGTGAACCACGCCGGTGCGAGCGACTGGAGCGAGGCGACGAACGACCCTTCGATGGCGTAGATCGTCTTCGTGATGTTGCTGCCGATGAGCCAGGACAGCCCGACGCCGAAATCACGGACGACGCTGTTGGCGGCCAGCACAGCCCCGAGTAAGAGCAGTGGACGGGCCGCCTGACGGAGCCGCGTCCGTAGCGCCGGCAGTTCCGACCGAATGCGGTCCGGGCCGACGATACCGGCGACACCGACGGCAAGCAACAGCGAGACGACGACAGCGACCTCGGAGAAGACAGAGACGACGTTCATACGCTACGATTGGAGGAGCGTACCCGTGTCGTACCGATAGCCGGCCTCCCGGAACGCCGACCGGACCTGCTCCGTGTCCAGTTCGCCGTCGGACCCGAGAAACGGAGTGACTGTGCCACCTGGCTCCCACTGCAACGTCTCCGGCACCTGTCCTGTCCCTGCGAGCGGACTGACAGCCGGTGTCGCGTAGCCGTCGAACACGGTGTCGACGAGATACTGGCGGTCGACGAGGTGGGACAGGAGGTTCCGGAACCGCGAGTTCGACAGCGGCGCGGACCGGACGTTGAACCCCAGAAAGTAAAACGAGTCGCCTTGGTCCAGCAACAGCGTGAGGTCGTCGGCCCGCCCGATAGTCCGAACGAGGTCCGAACCGACGCCGACAGCGGTCGCATCGGCGTCGCCGCTCTCGACGAGTTCGACGGCAGTGGAATCCGAGCCGACGAACCCGACCTCGACCGCGTCAAAGGGCGGGTCGAGCGCGCTCGCTGCGACGCTGTCCGCGGGATCAATCGTCGTTCTGAAGTGGTCCTCGAACAGGGTCAGGCGCAGCGACTCGCGGTCGCTCGCGGTGTCAAACTGGAGCGGGCCGCTCCCGACCGGAGGGATGGCATCAGTCACGAGCGCTTCCGTCGTCGCGGCACCGATGCCGACCCCACCGATGTCGGCCTTGCTTGCCCGCTCGCGCCAGACGTGTTCGGCCAACAGCGGCACGGTGAGTGCCCGCTCCGCGACTGCACGACTGCAGTCCGTACAGGTGAGTTCGACCGTCCGCTCGTCGATGGCGGTAGCCGCGGTCACCACTGTGGCGCGGCCGCGGTACCGCGTCGGCGGCACCGCCTGCTCGAAGGCCCCGAGCGAGGTGTCGGCTACCATCCGATAGGTGAACGCCACGTCAGCCGCGGTCAGTGTCTCGCCGTCGTGCCATTGGAGATCGTCACGCAGTGTGACCCGCAATACTGGCCCGTCGGGCTGGGATGTGTCCCACTCCCAGTCGACCCCCGCCCAGGGGACCAATCCACCTTGATACTGCCGAGCGAGCGAGTCGTACACGAGGCTCGTAATCCGGCCACGCCGACGGAACGGGGCCATCAACGGATTGAGGTTCCGCGTGACGCGGCTATCCGTCGTCACGAGTCTGAGCGTCGTCGCCTCCGGGTCAGCCCGGTCGAGGGTTAACAGCCGTAACGGTGACTTCCCGAACGCGCCGGTCCACCCGCTGAAGCGTGTCGTGTTCGCCGCGCGGATGCTGTCCGGCGTGCCGATGACGAGAAACGGGCAGGCGTTCGCCAGTTGCTTCTGGAGCGACGCCAGCGTCTCGGCTCGGCGGTCGTCGGACTGGCGGCGCTGTGCCGTCAGCAGTTCGTCGACTTCGAGATCGGCGAACCCGAAGGGGTTCTGCCAGCCGCGCTCGGCGGCAAACGACGAGTGGACCAGCGAGTACAACGAGTCCGCCGTGATCTGTCGGTAGGGGTAGCGGGCGACGAACGCGTCGAACTCGTGGTTGAGGAGGGTCTGGCGGTACAGTTCCGTCGCAGTCACCGGCTGAACGGTGGTGTCGACACCGGCGGTATCGAACCACGTCTCCAGCTGGCGTGCGATGTGCATCGCACCGGGGTCCTCGTCCGCCGGGCGCGTCTTGATCGAGAGCGAGACGGCGGGGGATTCTTTGTTTCCTGCGAGCGTCCGCAGCCGCTGCATACAGCCGCTCGTCGCCGCCAGCCCGGCCGCTGCGCTCCCCAGCACCGCTCGTCTGGAAACATCCTGAGGTGACTGGCCGGCTCCGTACATATGTTCAGGTGTCAACACGTCCTCCTATATAACACTCTGTACTTCCGACGACTTCCGGGTGCTGCTGTCACGGATAGAACCCCACGCAAGCGGTGCCGTCAATCCACTCAGAACTCCCACTGCTGAGCGCGTTCGCGGGCCTCCGAACGTGCTTGGTCCTTGATGGCCTCGATCTTCTCCGTGTCGTCTAAGAACGCCTCGACGGCGCTTTGCTCCGCGGCCCCGTCTTCGGCCGTCGCCGCGTCGCCGTCGCCCATCGCTGACAGCCGCTCGTCGGGGGCCGCCCGTCGCGTACTGTCGGCCAGTGCCGGGTCGCCGCCCAGCCGTTCGGCGGGCATCCCGGGCGGGACTCGGAGGTCGGCTGCTTCGTGTGCCGATTCGAGGTCGGCGTTGTCGAGTGCGTACAGCGAGACGTGGTACGGCCCGGGGACGGCGAGGTCCGCGAGCGCCGGCGGCCCACCGCGGTCCGTGCCGGTGTGATAGACCAGCACGGGGACGCCGTCAGTGAACGTGATGACGCCCCGCCCCTCGCCGTCGAGCAGGAGCGTCTCCTGGGACTCGAAGACGGCATAGCCGGTCAGTTCGCGGTCGAGCACGTCAGCGAGCGTGTCCCGCGGGTCCGTGACGACGCGGGACTTGTCGAGTCGGCCGCGGGGCAACTTCATAGTGACTCGGGGATGACGGCGCTCTGGAACCGGTCGGCGGCGTCGGCGGCCGCCCCATCCCGCACGGTGAGCGATTCGGCGGCCGCTCGGTAGGCCGTCGCCGCCTCGCATTCGGGAGCGTGGGCAAGCAGCGGCCGGCCAGCACGCCGTGCCTCACGGGCCCGCTCGCTTTCGGGGACCGCGGCCAGCGTCGGCCCGTCGAAGTACCGCTCGGTCTTCTCCGAGACCTGTTCGATGGACTCGGACTCGCGGACTTTGTTGAACAGGAGGCCCGCTACGTCCGTGTCGTAGGTCGTCGCGTACTCCTGGACCTTCAGCCCGTCCGAGATGGCTGGAATCGTCGGCTGGAGGACGACGACAATGCGGTCTGCCAGCACGATCGGAAGGACGGCGGTCCGGCTGTCGAGCGCCGGCGGCGAGTCCAGCAGGATGACATCCGTGTCTTCTGCGAGCGTCGCAACCACGTCCCGGAGCCGGTCCGGGTCGGCGTCCCTGAACCCGTCGAGGCTCGTGCCACAGGGAACGACAGTCAGCCCGAACCGGTCGTACGCCGCCGCCTCGACGGGCGCGTCGTCGGCCAGCACGTCGTGCAGCGTCGTCTCGGCGTCGGAGAGGCCGGCGTGAAAGAGGAGGTTCGCCATGCCCGTGTCGGCGTCGACCACCGTCACGTCGTAGCGGTCGGCCAGCGCCATCCCGAGGGCGACGGTGCTCGTCGTCTTGCCAGTCCCGCCCTTCCCACTGGCGACCGCGAACACTTCGACCATTGGAGAATATTGCGAGCTAGGTGTATATAAATTTCCGGAATTTGAAGGAGTATCAAACGGTCACCAATCGGCCAGTCCGAGCGGGCCGAGGTCGACGTGGTCGGCGACGAGGCCGGCGGCTCGCTCGTACGGGTCGCCGCTCTCTCGCTCGTTTGCCGCTGGGGAGTCAATACCAGCACTCTCGAACGCATTTCGCACGAAGGCACCTCTGGCAATCTCGTTGACGAAGAGGTCGTGGAGGTATGTGCCGAGAACGCTGTCGGTCGCCGCCCCGTCGCCGTCGAACGGCCGGGCCGCCTCGTCGGTCAGCGTCGAGTCGCCCATGTGGATCTCGTAGCCCTCGACGGTCCCGCTCGCGCCCGAGAGCGGCCCGACGCCGTCGAGGTCCCGCTGGACGTGCTCGACCGTTTTCGATTCGCTGAACTCGGTCGTCACGGGGAGCAAGCCCAGCCCCTCGACCCGGTCCGTGTCGCCGGTCCCCTCGATGGCGGCGTTCGTAATTGCCTCGCCGAGCATCTGGTAGCCGCCACAGAGGCCGACGACGGGGCCGTCGAACGACTGGAGGCGGTCGCCAAAGCCCGCGTTGGTGAGCGCCAGCAGGTCGTCAACCGTGTTCTTGCTCCCCGGCAGGACCACCGCGTCGAACTCGTCGAGCGTGGCGTCGGGCGGAACGTAGGCCACCCTGACGCCGGGTTCGCGGGCGAGTGGCTCCAGATCGGTGAAGTTCGAGATGCGCGGGAGCCGCGGGACGGCGACGGTAATGCTCTCGTCGCCGGGGACGCCGTCGTCAGCGCCGACGACGGATCGCTCGCCGACCGGCGGCAGCGCGACGCTGTCCTCCTCTGGGAGCCCCGGGTCGTCGTACGGGAGGACGCCGAGAACGGGGACGCCGGTCCGGTCCTCGAACTCGTCGATGCCGGGGGCAAGCAGCGACCGGTCCCCGCGGAACTTCGTGATGACCGCGCCGGCCACTTGGTCCCGGATGTCGTCGGGGACCAGTTCCAGCGTCCCGACGAGCGAGGCAAAGACGCCGCCGCGCTCGATGTCGGCGACGAGCAACACGTCGGCGTCGGCGAAGCGCGCCGTTTCGACGTTCGCCAGGTCGCGGTCGTGGAGATTGATTTCTGCGATAGAGCCCGCGCCCTCGGCGACGATCACGTCGTGAGACTCGGTGAGTCGGCCGTGGGCCGCGCGAGCAACATCGAGGGCGTCCCCCCAGTGTTCGTCGTAGTACCCCCGGGCCTCAAAATGCCCGACCGCCTCACCGTCCAGAATCAGTTGCGACTCGCCGTCGCCCCGCGGCTTCAGCAGAACTGGATTGTGGTCGGTCGATGGCGCGACGCCGGCCGCGCGGGCCTGGACGTACTGCGAGACGCCGACTTCGCCGCCGGGTGTCGCCCGGGCGTTGTTGCTCATGTTCTGGGCCTTGAACGGCGCGACCGAGACGCCACGGTCGGCCAGATAGCGACAGAGCCCGGCCGCGACGGTCGACTTGCCGACGTGGCTCGCCGTCCCGGCGACCAGCAGCGTGTGGGCCATCAGGCTGTGTTGGGAGACGAACGCACTGGTGTCTTTCGCTCAGATCACTAAACCCATATCGATTTAATACTGCCCAATCAACTGAATCCGGATTAGCCGTTCACACGGTACTCAACGTGAAATGGTTTAACCAAAACAAGTAAACGATATCGGGTTGAGTCGATGACTATGTCGGAGCGATGGTGCGTCATCATCGGTGATGTCATCGAGTCACGGTCGGTCACAGATAGAGAGGCGTTGCGGGCGTCGCTCAATCAGGGCGTGTCACGAGCGACCGACGCACTCGCCGACCAGACGGTTGCGCCGTTCTCGGTGTTGAAGGGGGTTGACGAGGTCGGAGGAGTCATCAGAAACCCTGGACATGCTTACCGCGCTATCCGGGAAATCACCGAATCGATACACCCGACTGCGATTCGGTTTGCGGTTGTCCACGGAGAAGTTGACGTGGGGATGACAACGAGCGAGGTTTCAGAGATGGATGGCCCTGCGTTCCACAAAGCAGATACGTTGCTAGCTGACATCACGGAAAACGGTCGGGCCGTTGCGCTGCACGATCCTGTCGTGAAGTCTTGGCTACTTTCGCTGCTTGCCGACCAGATACACCTACTGTTTGCGTGGAAACAGGAATGGACGCCACACCAGGCGTCGATCGTCCGTGAGTACCGCGAAAGAAAGAGTATGCAGGCGTTGGCTGACGACCGAGACGTATCGATTCAGGCCGTCTCACAGACGCTTTCGCGGGCAAAGGCGGAGATGGTACTGTCAACCGAAGCAAATCTTGAAGCGGCCATGACAGAGGTCTGGGAATGAGTTCTGTGAGTTGGCGGACACCAGCGTCGGCCGTAGTCACAGTCGGTGCTATTCTTGGTCTTGTCTGGGCGACCGGTGATTTGATTTCGTCTATCTCATTTCGCTCAGCGGTCGTAGTTGGTGCCGGGTACGCTCTGTTGCTGTCGACAAGTGGGACCATGGTATCCGCTGCTCTCCAATACGCCGGTGCCGATGTGAGTGAAAAAGAAGCGGATACGGGACGTGCGGTCGGGAAAGTAGAGAATATTCTGATACTCACGTTGACGCTACTCGGCGCATACACGGCACTAGGGCTGGTGTTCACTGCAAAGTCAATTGTCCGCTGGCAAGACATCTCCAGTGGGAACACGACGTATTATCTCACGGGGAGTATCGCCAACGTGACGTACTCGCTAGTCTTCGGCGTCTGTCTTGACTATCTGCTTGGAACCGTCTAGAACTCCGTTCCCTTCCGCGCGCCCTGCCCGGCGTCGATGGGGTGTTTCTCCTTGTTGACTTCCGTTATGAGATCGGCATGGTCGGTCAGAAATTCTGGTCGCTCGTGCCCGCCCGTCAGGACCAGTTCGAGGTCGTCGGGCTTTGCTTCGATGAGCCCAATCACGTCCGCCGGATCGACGAGGCCGCGGTTCGCGGCGTAGAGAATCTCGTCGAAGACGAGCATGTTGACGCCCTCCTCTGGCGGCCCGTCGGCGTCCCGCGGCGTCGAGAGGTCGGCGTCGGCGCTGGCCTGAACGAGTTCCCGTGCGCGGTCGAGTGCCCCCTTCGCGCGGGCCTCGTGCTCGTCGTCCTCGCTCCCGTCGAGGAAGCCGTGCCAGCCGTAGTGGCCGGCGTTCTCGTAGGAAAAGCCCGGGAGGGCGGCGATAGCGTTGTACTCCCCGCGCACGTCTTCGACGGTGCTGGTCCCGCCTTTCATGAACTGCAGGAGGTGGACGCGGTAGCCGTGGCCGACGGCGCGGGTCGCCATCCCCAGCGCCGCCGTCGTCTTCCCTTTGCCGTCGCCCCACCAGACCTGCACCAGCCCGAACTCCTCGGGCGCGCTCGGACTGATCGGTTCGGCGGTCGGTCCGGCCGTGTTGTCGCTCATGCCCCTCTGTTGGATCGGATTCTGTTTAGCCGTTCGGTCTCAAGGACCGCCGTCGGGAACCCCTCCCTCTTCACGGTTCGAAAACCTCAGTCTCGCGCTCTGTAACCACGCCGTATGCCGCATCCTCCACGGTCGGCAGGCTGTCGCCGTCGTAGCGGGCGGCGAGACTCGACCGGATAGCGTCGCGGACACAGACGCGAGCGGCGGCCCCGATTTCTGTTGCGCTGCCGGCGAACGGTGCGGACTCAGCGCTCGGGACACAGCCGACGATGGCGGCGTCGGAGGTGGTTCCGGGCACGCCCGCTGCGTCGAGTAGTGTCGCGGCCTTCGCCTCGACAGCCGTGGCGAGTAGCGTTGCCAGCGCGCCGTCGTCCAGCGCGCGGTCGACGCCGGCGACGAGATTGACCGTGCCGGGACGCCAGTCGGGGCTGTCTGCCGGATTCGATGCTGTTCCGTCGGAGTCGACCGCTTCGTCTGCTCCCGACATCGGCAACGCCGCGGGGTTCGAGAGGCCCGCGGTCGCCAGCACCGACACCGGGCCGCTCCGGGCACAGCGGGCGTGCTCCATATGCACGCCGGTGAGCAGCGCCGGGCCGAGGGGGAAACCGGTCGCGGACAGTCGCTCCGCACGGTAGGCGTCGAGGTCGGTCCGCTCGAACCCCTCGGGTACGGTGACGTTGTAGACGGCGTCTGCGGTCCGATAGCCCCCGTCCCACGCTGTCGAGAGCCAGCGGGCTCCCTCGCGGCGGAGCTGACAGACGCCGTCCCGAACGGTCGTCTCAAACATCCAGCGCGTCCAGCAGCCGGTCGTTTTCTCCGGGGGCTCTGACGGCGACGCGGATGTGCGAGTTCAGCCCGCGGAACGTCCGCGCGTCCCGGAGTGCGATACCAGCCTCGCGAGCCGAGGCAAGGATGTCGTCGACAGACTCGTCGGCGTCGCTGACTGACAACAACATGAACGGCGCATCGGAGGGGCACACGTCGAACCGTGTTTTCAGCCGCTCCCGCATCCGCACGCGCTCCTCGGCGACGCGGGCCTTCGTCTCCGAAACGAACTCGGTCTGTCCGTAGCAGTGTGTGCCGACCGCGGCCGCCGGCGCGCTCATCGACCAGGCGCGTCGCGCGGTTGCGAGTCGGTCACGGGCCTCGCCCGAACCGACGGCGTAGCCCATCCGGATGCCGGGGAGGCCGAACAGTTTCGTCAGCGAGCGCGCGACGATGACGCCCTCACGGCCCGCCAGCGACTGCTCGTCGGTAAAGCCGAGAAAGGCCTCGTCGACCAGCAGCGTCGTCCCAGCGTTGAGACAGTCGTCGGCGAAGGCCCGGAGCGCCGACGGGTCGGCCGCTTCGCCGGTCGGATTGTTCGGGTTGCAGACGATGGCGAGCGCATGACCGTTCGGGTCGGCGGTCAGCAGGTCGTCGTGTGGGACGAACTCCGGCGTCCCGCCCTGGAGCCGGACCTCGCGGGTGTATTCGCCGAAACTGGGATACGGGACGAGGACGCTCTCGCCCGCCCGGACCGTCGTCTGGATCGCCAGGCGTATCGCTTCGAGGCCGCCGGCCGTGGGTATCACCTGCGCCGGCTCGCAGTCGACGAAGGCCGCTGCGGCCGCTCGGAACTCGGGGTAGTCGTCCGCCGGATACGAGCGGGCGGCCTCGAACGCCGCCCGGTACGTCTCCGCGGCGTCCGCCGGGACGCGGGGGTTCGTGTTCGCGCTGAAATCCAGCAGGTCCGGGTCGTCACTGCTGCCGTGTGGGACGCGCCCGTCCGGCCCGATGGCGTCCTCGGCCCCGTCGCCGCCACTCGCCCGCAAGCCCTCGACCGAATCAGGGTCCATTGACGGGGGCTACGGCGGGCGGTGTGGAGAAGGTTTCGCGGCGGTCGGCCTCCGCCCCCCACGTCGTTACAGCCATTGCTCAGCCACGCGCGCGTCAGCGAGCGTGTTGACGTTGACCGCGACGCGTCGGTCCCGCGCGAGCCAGGCGTCGTCGGGGCCGTCGCCGACGACGTTGACGCCCGTCGGCGCGACCTCCCTGTCGCCGTTTTCGAACGTCGTGTCGTCGCTGACTCCCAGCCCGCGCTTCAGCGAGGCCGGGACTAGAACCGTCAGCGAGCCCCCGTTGTGCTCGTCGAGCACGCGGTCCACTATCTCGCCGTCAAGCAGCGGCAGGTCGGCGGCGACGGTCAGCACCGGCCGGGCGAGTCGGCCGTCGGCCAGCGCGCTGTCGAGGTCGGCGACGTACCCCTCACCCGGCGTCTCGATACAGGGCACGTCCAGATGTGACTGCGTTTCCGGTGCGTTCGGCGACGTTACAGCGATAACTTTTTCGACGGAACTGTCTTCCAGTGCGCCGACGACCCGGTCGACCATTGGGACACCGCCGACCCGAAAGAGCGGTTTCTCGGCCTCGGTGTCCAGCCGCGTCCCGCGCCCGCCACACATCACCAGAGCGTCCATGCGAGCACCTCCCAGTCGACGAGCGGTACCGACCGGACGCCGCCGAAGAGCGACCACGCGGCGACGCCGACGTGGAGCGCGACGGCGCGTGTCAGTTCGTTGGCCGCGCCGAAGACATCGCCGCCGACGCCGTCCAGTCGGCGGTTCGCCCAGCCAGAGAGGCCAAGAGCGAGCAGCGGGCCGGTGAGAACGACGACTGCGGTTGCTGGAACGGCGACGACAGCGGCCGGGAGTGCGACGGCGAGCGAGCCGACGAGGTGGCGTGGGCTGTTCCCGTTGATAACCGTCGACCCGAATCCCTCATGGCTCGGGCGTCCGACGCAGGCCAGCGTCGCCATCGCGAGCTTTGCCCCCACTTCGGCGGCGAGGACCAGCGCGACAGCGACCAGCGGCGGGAGCCCGGCAGCGGCCAGCGCGCCAAACGCCAGCGCGAGGAGGACGGTCCCCAGTGCGAGGACGGCCCCGACGCCGACAGTCGTGTCCCGCATCACGTCGCGGCGCTCCGCGGGGTCGCCGTGGACGACGGCGGCGTCCCCGAGGTCTGCGAGGCCGTCGGCGTGGTTAACGCCGGCGACGAGGACGACACTTCCGAGATACGCCGCGGCGACGACCGGGGCCGGAAGCAGGCTGGCGGCGAGGAACGGGAGTGCGACGAGGCCGCCGACGACGTAGCCGGCCAGCGGGAACGCCGCCGGCGTCCCGACGAAGGCCTCCCACGCCTGTTCGCTGTGGCCGACCGGAAGCCGCGACAGGAAGCCGAGGGCTCCCCGGACCGCGCTCAGAACCACGCGAGCACCCCCAGTCCAGACAGCAGGTACGCCAGCACCCCGGCGACGCCGACCCGCGTCACACTGCGCTGGGCCGTCGCCACGTCGGGGAGGCGTCCTGCGGGGTTCAGGACGTACACGCCCGGCTTTTCGAGTCGAACGTCCAGCGCCGCGGCGGCCGTCCCCATCGGCCACCCGGAGTTCGGCGATGGAACGCCGTCCAGCCAGTCCCGGGCTTGGGCCACCGACCGGGGCGACCCACAGGCGAGGGCGAGCAGGAGCGCACTCGCCCGCGCCGGGAGCCACATCACGGCGTCGTCGAGCCGCGCCGCGGGCGTCCCGACGCGTTTCGAGCGGTAGCCAAGCATCGAGTCCATCGTGTTGACGGCCTTGACCCAGGCCGCTGCACCGACAGCGACGGGAAGCGCTGGAAGGCCGACGCCCGTAGCGGCGGTTCCACCCAGGACGAACGCGGCCAGCGACGCGACGAGCCCGTCGGCGAGATTCTCTGATGTGCTCTCGACGGCGGCGCTGCGGACCTCGCCCGCAGAGAGCGCGCTGGCGTCGCGACCAGCAAGTGCGAGCAGCCCGTCCCGAGCAGCCGGGAGGTCAGTGTCGCTGTCGGCGATGACGCCCCGAGCGGCCGAAAGGAGACTGCGAAGGCTCGTGGTCAGGAACAGCGCGAGGCCGGCGAGGGCTGCGGCGGCCAGCGGTTCGCGAGTGGTAGCGAGTGCGACGCCTGCGCCGACCAGCGTGGCGGCTCCGAGCGGCAACAGCGCCGCGGCGAGCGCCCCGACCGCAAGCGGGTGGTCCCACTCGCGGTCGACCGCCCCGACGAGCCGTCCGAACCACGCAACGGGATGCAAGCGGGTCGGCGGCTCACCGATTGCGAGTTCCAGCCCGCCGGCGACGGCCACCGCCAGCGCGCTCAACACAGCGTTCCCTCCCGGAGCTTCTCGGCTATCGCCGGCAGCGAGTGGTCCTCCAGCAGAATCGACTGCGCGCCCACACGGCCCGCGCCGCCGTCCGTTCGGGCGTCGTCGCCGACGTGGACGAGGTCGGCAAGCGCCACGTCGAGTGCGTCGGCAGTTGCCTCGAAAATATTCGGATGCGGCTTCCGCCAGCCGCAGCCGACGCTGGTGACGACGGCGCCGAAGGAGTGGTCGCGCTGCGATTCGATAGCCGCTCGCTCCAGCGTTCGCTCGACCAATCCCGGGACGCTGCAGTTCGAACAGACAGCGACCGGACCACGCTGTGCTGCGGCGTCCAGCGCGTCGATGGCTCCCTCGCGGACCGTCACCGGGCTGTCGAAGGCATCGAGGACGGCCTCGGTCGCCGTCTCCGCAGTGATCTCGACCCCGCGGCTGGCAAGCGCGAGGCGAACGTGCTCGTCCAGCGGCGCTTCCCGGCCGCGGTCGTACTCGCGGTGGGCCGAGCGATAGGCGTCCTCCCAGTCGTCGGGTACCCGAACCGACCGGGCCGAGAGCGCCGCCGCAACGGCGTCCCACGGCTCTGACGGCCGGTCTGCCGCGACGAGCGTCCCGAACAGGTCGAACGAGAGTGCCACGTTTGTGTGGTTAGTGCAAGCTCACTTGAACTGTGGGGGTCGGATCAGGAACCGCCGTGGGACTCGGTGCTGCTGTCGGGCCGTTCAGACCGGTCGAAACCCAACCACGGCGGACGCCCACCGACAGAGCGGCAGTAGCGAAGACCTGGCTTGAGGCATTCCAAACCGTTTATACCTAAACAGGGGTAATCCGGCGGTATGGCAAGAGAGCAGACCGAAGTTCGAGAGCTCGACGAAGGAAGCTACGTCATGATCGAGGACACGCCGTGTAAGATCAACTCTTACAGCACGGCCAAGCCGGGCAAGCACGGCAGCGCCAAGGCCCGAATCGACGCCAAGGGCGTCTTCGACAGCAAGAAGCGCTCGCTGTCCCAGCCTGTCGACGCAAAGGTCTGGGTCCCGATTGTCAACCGAAAGCAGGGGCAGGTCGTCTCTACCGACGGCAACGACGCTCAGGTCATGGACCTCGACACGTACGACACGTTCACGATGCGGGTCCCCGAGGACATCGACCTCCAGCCTGACGACGAGATCGAGTACCTCCAGTACGAGGAACAGCGCAAGATCACACGCTCGTAACGATGTTGCCCGGTGCGGGGGCCGACCGCGGGGCGGCCGACTACGCGCTCGTGGGTGCACCACTCGACGCGTCGACGTCGTTTCGCCCCGGGACACGGTTCGGCCCACGCCGCATCCGCCAGTTCGGCCAGCAGTTCGACGATTACGACCACCGCACCGGCCAGCACTTCACTGACTGTTCTGTCTACGACCACGGCGACATCGGCCCCACGGCCGACGTTGCCGAGTACCTCACTTTCCTCCAGGGCACCCTCTCAGATTTCGATAGCGAGGGGGCCGTCCCGCTCGTCGTCGGCGGCGAACACACCGTCTCCGTCGCCGGCGTGCGCGCCCTCGACCCCGACGTGTTCGTCTGTCTGGACGCGCATCTCGACCTGCGCGAGTCCTACGCCGGCGACGAGTACTCCCACGCGACGGTGACCCACCACGCGCTTTCGGTGGCTGACGAAGCGATTGTGCTGGGCGCACGCACTGGCTCGGAAGCCGAATGGGACCGCGCGAACGAAGCCGACGTGACCGTGGTTCCGCCCGAGGACGTGGCCGACTGGTCGCCCGGGTTCGACGACGAACGGGTGTACCTCTCAGTCGACATCGACGCCGCCGACCCCGGGTTCGCGCCGGGCACCGGGACGCCGGAACCGTTCGGCCTCGACCCGCGGGAGATGCACACCGTGGTCAGAGCCGTCGCACCGCAGGCCGTCGGCTTCGACGTAGTCGAGGTCAACGACCGCGACGACGGTCAGACGGCGACGCTGGCCGCGAAACTCCTCCGGGCGTTCGTGTTCGCCCACGCGGACCAGCGCTGAGCCGAAATGTATCGGGGAATATTCTCGCCGTCGGCTTCAGCAGACAACTCGGTGGATGTCCAGCGGCGACGCTCGCCGGACAACCGCGTCGACTGGGTCGGCGACAGCCGAGAGGTTGTCTGAGTCGCCGTCGAGGACCAGCAGCGCGGCCCGGCGGCCGGGTTCGATGACACCGCAGTCGAGGCCGACCGCTTCGGCCCCAGCGGTCGTGGCCATCCGAAGCACCGTCCGCGAGGGGAGGTCGAACGTCTTCGCGGTGTACTCCATCTCACGGAACATGGATGGTGCATTGAGCATCACATTATCAGTCCCGAGTGCCACGTCAGTGTACTCCAGAAGCGTCTCGATCGGCGGTCGGCCGACCTCAAGGACGCGGTTCGCACGGGGACAGACCGCGATAGGGACGTCCTGATCGGCCACCCGTTCGAGGTGTTCTGCTTCGGCATGGACCATGTGGACCAGCAGGTCCGGCTCCAGATCCAGCGCCGGGTGTATGTCAGTGGCGTCCGGTTCGCCGGCGTGGATAGCGAACGGGACCCCGCGCTCCTCGGTGGCGGTCCGCCGCGCGGTGAAATCGTCGTCGTTCGCGCCGCTGGCACCGAACCCGTCGGCCACGTCCAGCACCGCAGCGTCATCGCTCCCGAAGATGAAGTCCTCGATATCCAGCCCCTCGGCGGCCTCACGTAGCGCACGCGCCCCGTCGACGCCGAACTCCCGGAAGTCGAGAAACGCCGCGGTGCCGGTTCGCTGCATGAATCGAAGTGTGCGGTGCATCGCGGCAATCAGCGTCTCGTCGTCGGCCGCTGCGATCTGCTGGTGTTTCAGGCTGTCCGGTGGTACCACTGCCTCCTCCAGGCCGAGACCGACAGCGGCCTCCTTGGCGACTGAGTCGCCGACGTGCGTGTGGGCGTTCACGAACGCCGGCAGGACAATGCGGTCGTGGTCGCTCTCGCGCTCAGACGTCTCCTCGATGGCCGTTATGTAGCCGTCCTCGACGACAACGCTGCCGTGGACCGGCTCGAACGACCGCCCGGCGAGGACGGTCCCCTCGATAGCCTCCATATGGGAGCGAGGGGGCGGAGCTATATGTGTCTCATGGAGGCACAATCTCGCCACATAGCACCGGGCCGCGGTAGACTGATGCGGCCGGCGCCGGACAGTTCGAGTATGAGTGGCAGTACCACAGTTTCCGAGGGCCGCGCGCTGTCGCCAGACGACTGGTCCCATCCGGCGGAGCGACGCTACGCGGACGCACAGGCCCGTCTCGCGGACCACTACGACCTCGCCGTCGAGTCCAGAGTGACCGAGACGGACGCCGCGGGTCGCGTTCACTATCTGGTCGGTGGGAATCAGGACGGCGACCCACTCCTCCTCCTTCACGGGGTCGGGACGCCGGCGGCGACGTGGCTCCCGCTGTTCCCGGCGCTCACCGACGAGTACCGCGTGTACGCTCCCGACCGGCCCGGCCTCGGCCTCTCGGCCGCGCCGAGCTACCGGGACCGGGACCTCCGTTCGTATCTGGTCGCATACTTGCTGGAACTGCTCGACGACCTCGCTATCGACCGTCCCCACGTCGCCGGTAACTCCCACGGCGGCCTGCAGTCGCTTCTGCTCGCAATCGACCACGACCGTGTGGACCGACTGCAACTGGTCGGCGCGCCGGGCGGCGTCTCGCGGGACCTCCCGCTCCTGTTTCGTCTGCTGACGGTTCGCGGCCTCAACCGGGTCCTGCTGTGGCTGCTCAGCCGCGGTGACCCGGTCGAGAACGCGAGACAGTCGATGCAGCGGGTCAACGTCGTTGACGCCTCAGCGATACCCGACGTGTTCTACGAACTGCTCGCCGCCGGCCAGGATCTGCCCGGCCGGCCGGAAAGCCAGCGGTCGCTGGCGACTGCCCAAGGCTCGTACGGCCGTGCCCACCCGTTGTTCGATATTCGGGACGAAATCGTAAGCGTCGACCGCCCGACGCAGTTCGTCTGGGGGACGGAGGACGCCTTCTACCCGACAGATGTGGGCCGCCACGTCGCGGAAAAGATGCCCGACGCCGAGTTCCACGAACTCCCGGGACACGGCCATACGCCGTGGCTGGAACCGGGTGACGAAGTCGCTGGACTGGTCCGTGGGTTCTTCGATAGGTGAGCGTTTTCACTATATTACATCGTAAACAACGACTCAGTGTCAGTGCTGTTCGGACCGCCGTGGCCGTCGCCACTCGCTCGCCATCCGACACAGCAAGTAGTCTTTTAGTAAACAGGCCATCTCGGTTGGGAGCATGGACCAGCTATCGTCGTGTTACTTCTGTGGCGGCGCGCTCGATGTCTCGCTCTCCGAATATCCGATTATCCCGAAATCGCTGGACCCGGAAGCCGAGAAACAGGGGACCGTTGTTCTCTGTTCGACCTGTAGAGAGAAGCTCGCGACTATCGTCGAACCGGCCGTCGAGGCGGCGAAGGCGGACGCCCGCGAGACAGCGGAAACGGCTGGCGACGCCGGGACCACGGAGCCGCCGGGACTGCTGGACGATTCTGGAACGCCGGCAGGCGACGCACAGGCGACCACCGACAGCGTGGTCGAGCCAGCCGACGACGGCTCGCTGCTGGGTGACGACGGCGGGAGCGCGGCGGGACAGGAACAGTCGGCGCAGTCAGCGGCGACGACGGAGGCGACTGCGGAGCCAGATGCAACGAACGCGGCCGCGTCGGACACCACGGACGGGCAAGCGGCGGAGCCGACCGAGTCGAGTGACTCGGCGGCGAACACTGGGAGCGAGGACACCGAGCGCGGTACGGACAGCGACGACAGCGCTGATGGCCCCTCGCTGACGAAACTGGAGTACAACAAGGTGATGCGCCTCCTCCAGAACCGCGAGATGCCCGTCGACCGTGCGGAAATCCGCGAAGTCGCGGTCAACGCTTACGACATCGACGGGGAGCAGTTCGACGCCATCATCGACGCCGCGGTGGACCGGGACCTCATCGGCCAGGAAAACGGCCAGCTGGTCGAATCGGACGGGTAGCCCGACGCCGGTAGAGAAAAGCATACCACCGCGCATCTCGAAGCCCGCGCTATGAACGCAGGAGACATCGCGACGCGTCTCGACGAACGACTCGACATCGAGGCCTACGCCGACATCGACGCCAGTCCGAACGGCCTGCAGGTCGGGCCGGCGAGCCAGCCGGTCGAGCACGTCGCCTTCGCAGTAGATGCGGCCGTCGAGACCATCGACCGCGCCGCCGACGCGGGCGCTGACCTGCTCGTGACCCACCACGGCATCGTCTGGGGCGGGATGGAGCGCGTGACGGAAACCAACTACCGCCGGGTCGCACCCCTCATCGACAACGACCTCGCGCTGTACGTCGCGCATCTCCCGCTAGACGGCCATCAGTCGCTCGGCAACGCCGCCGGCGTCGCGGACCTGCTGGACCTCGACAACCGCGCGCCGTTCGGGTCGATGGGCGGCGAGCACATCGGCCAGCGTGGCTCCCTGCAAGAACCACAGACGATCTCCGAACTCGCCGAAACCCTCGAAGGAAATGTCGATACCGGCGGGCAATCAGTGCAGGTACTGGACTTCGGGCCGTCGACTATCGAGGACGTTGCCATCGTCACCGGCAGCGGCGTCGACTGGCTACAGGAGGCAGTCGAGACGGACGCCGACGTGCTCATCACCGGCGAGGGGAAACAGCAGGCCTTCCACGAGGCGCGCGAGCAGGGACTCCACGTCATTCTCGCCGGCCACTACGCGACGGAGACGTTCGGCGTTCAGTCGCTCCAGACCGTCGTCGAGGACTGGGGGCTGGAGACGACCTACATCGACTGCCCGACCGGCCTCTGAGGCGATGGCAGATGTCGTTTCGTACGAGGGCGTTAGCTCGGATGCGGACCTCATCGCTTGGTCGCAACAGTACTGTCGACGGGTCCGCCGTGAGCGCGGTGTCTCGATTCGGTTCGACCTCGTCGACTGGGCGGTGTCCCACCGAGCCAAGCGTCGGGCCGCCGCGGTCAAGCGGCCGAAGCTGGACGATGCGACCGTCGGCGACCGGTACGACTGGGACAGTATCGACGGGAGCGACGGCCGCCCGCTCCCGTGCACGGTGTCGCTGACATGGGACGCGTTTTCGGCCTTCGAGCGGGACGCCTGGGAGGCAACACTGCGCCACGAACTCATTCACGTCGAGCAATATCAGCGCGACGGGACGACTGACCACGGCCGGGCGTTTCGAGAGCGGGCCGACCAGCTCGACACCGACGTCCACTGTCCGGCCTTCTCCGATCCCAAGCACGTCCTCACCTGCGGGGCGTGTGGGGACCTCGTCGCCCGCCGCTATCAGGACTGCACGCTCGTCGAGCGACGCGAGCAGTACCGGTCTGACTGCTGTGGGGCC
The DNA here is from genome assembly GCF_037078395.1 of Haloarcula sp. CGMCC 1.6347. NCBI lineage: Archaea > Methanobacteriati > Methanobacteriota > Halobacteria > Halobacteriales > Haloarculaceae > Haloarcula > Haloarcula sp. CGMCC 1.6347. The sequence continues at coordinate 586,605 of NZ_JAYMGX010000002.1, read as the reverse complement.
TCGCTGGAACTGGGCTGACTACAGCAGGAACCTGATGGCCCAGAGGACGCCCATCCCGGTCACCATTGTCGCGAACACGTCCTCGGTCCGCCAGGCGACGCCTGCCGCGAGCGCTCCGGCGACGAACTTGTCCGCGGCGAAACTACTGGCGTCGAGTGTCACGAACGAGGGGAGGACGAGCGCGGCGAGGACGGCGGCGGGGACGAACCGCAACACCCGCTCGACGACCGGCGGAATCTCGTCCAGCCGACCGAACAGCGCGATGAACGAGAGGCGACAGGCGTAGGTCAACACGCCGATGACAGCGACGACGCCGGCTATCTCAACCGGGCCGTAATTAGTTGCCATCGGTCCCTCCCGTGGCGGATTCCGTGAGAACGCCAGCCGTGATGCCAACGCCGGCCGCGACGAGCAGTCCGAGATTGAGCGGGAGGCCAGCGCCGACGACGGCGACGGTTCCACCGACGACAGCGGCGATGCCGGTCGCTGCGTCTTCGATTGCTGGGACCAGAATCGCGAGGAAGACGAGGGGGATAGCGAATTCGAGGCCCCAGGCGTCGGGGACGCCGGTGCCGAGCAGCGCCCCGGCGATAGTCGTGACCTGCCACACCGCCCAGAGCGTCACGGCGACGCCGAGGTAGTACCACTTCCGGTCCGTTTCACGGTCTGACCGGTAGCTGGCGACCGACAGCGCGTACGCCTGGTCGGTCAACACGTAGGCGAGCACTGCCTTCCACCGGCCAGTGAACTCCCGAAAGTACGGGGCAATCGACGCCGAGTACATCAGCAATCGGAGGTTGATGACGACGGCCGTTGCGACGACGACCGTCAGCGGTGCGTTCTGTCCCAGCAGTTCAAGCGCCGCGAGCTGTGATGCGCCGGCGAAGACGACCACCGACAGCCCGACTGCGGTCGGCAGCCCCAGCCCGGCGTTGACGGTCGCGATGCCGGCAACGAGGCCAAACGGGATAATTCCTAGCAGCAGTGGCGCAACATCCCGAACGCCGCGCCTGAACGCAGCAGTATCCATAGCTCCCAATCCAACGCAGGGGCGTCTAAGCCCTCCGTTTCAGCTGCGGTGTGTGACGGCACGTCGACACACGGCCTCTACCCGTCACGGCGAACCACGACGTTGAAACCCGCCGCCATTCGACTGCATGGTAATGAGCGACCACACCGACGAGCGGGAGACGTTCCATCACGACCCGATCGGGCACGCGGAAGCCCGGGCCGGAATGACGGTCGGCGAACTGGCTGACAGCTACGGCGAGGCCGGCATCGGCGCGAGCGACATCCACGAGGCCGTCGACATCTACAGCGAGATGCTCGACGACGACGTGACGACCTTCTTCGGCCTCGCCGGTGCGATGGTCCCGACGGGAATGCGGGCCATCGTCAGCGAACTCATCCGCGACGGCCACATCGACGTGCTCGTGACGACAGGGGCGAACTGCACCCACGACAGCATCGAGGCCATCGGCGGCAAGCACCACCACGGCGAGGTCACGCCCGAGGGGCAGACAGAGCGCGAACACGACGAGACGCTCCGTGACGAGGGCGTCGACCGCATCTACAACGTCTACCTGCCTCAGGAGCACTTCGCCCTGTTCGAGAACCACCTCCGGGACGAGGTGTTCTCGACGCTGGAAGACGAGGGCGCGGTCTCGATCCAGCGCATGACGGAGGAACTGGGCCGGGCCAACAGCGAGGTCAACGAGCGCGAGGACGTGCCTGAAGATCCCGGTGTGCTGGCGGCGGCCTACGAAAACGACGTCCCGGTGTACTGCCCGGCCTTCCAGGACTCCGTGCTGGGCTTGCAGGCGTGGATGTACTCCCAGACCAGCGAGTTCACGGTCGACGCGCTGGCGGACATGACACAGATTACCGACATCGCGTACGAGGCCGACAGCGCCGGTGCGATGGTCGTCGGCGGCGGCGTCCCGAAGAACTACGTCCTCCAGACGATGCTGGTCTCGCCCGACGCCTACGACTACGCCGTCCAGTTGACGATGGACCCGTCTAACACCGGCGGCCTCTCCGGCGCGACGCTCGACGAGGCCCGCTCGTGGGGGAAACTTGAAAAGGACGCCCGGAATGTCTCGGTGTATGCCGATGCGACGATTACACTCCCGCTGGTCGTGGCCGCGGCCCGCGAGCGACACAGTACGTAAGCGTGACCACGCCGGCGTAACCGGCTACAGACCTGGCCGGTGGGAGCCATTTCTACGGAGAGGCATATATCCCTCATATAAACGGTCTTTCACGACCGCTCGGCAGCCGTACATAGCATGTCACGGTACATCGGCCGACGGACGTTCGTCGGAGGGACGGCGGCGACGCTGGCAAGCGTGGGACTCGTGGGGAGCGCAACGCCTCAGGAATCGGATGATACTGACACAACCAACAGTGACGCGGACGACAGCGAGCGCGAAGCGATGACTGACGGCACGACCCTCATCGCCCATCGCGGGTTCGCCGGCGTCTACCCGGAGAACACGGAGTTAGCCGTCGAGGCTTCGTCGTTCGGTGGCCCGGGAGCCCAGACGGCCCACCGACGCGCCGACATGATCGAGGTCGATGTCGTGCCGACGGCCGACGGCACGCTCGTCACCTTTCACGACGACGGGCTGGCCGAACGCGACGGCGGCGAGCGCGGCCTGACCGACGCTGATGGGCTCGTCTTCGAGACCGACACCGATACTGTGACCAGCGCGACTGTTCTCGGCACCGGGGAGACGGTTCCGACGCTCGAAACAGTCATGGACTCGATTCCGCCGAGCGTCGCCGTCAATCTGGAGTTCAAGAACCCCGGCAGTCAGGACCTCCGTTTCGCTGAGTCGCTGTCCGAGTCGGAACTATCAGCGCAGCGAGCGGTGTGGCGGCCCTACACCGAGCGCGCGCTCGACCTCGTTAGCGAGTACGACAACGACATCCTCGTCTCGTCGTTCTACGAAGCTGCGCTCGCGACCGTCCGCGACTACGACGACTCGATTCCCATTGCCTGCCTCTTCTGGGACGACATCGAAGAGGGGCTGGAAGTCACGCGTCGCTACGACTGTGACGCGATGCACGTCCCCCGGAACATGGTTCAGCGAACGCCCTTCTTCAACGACGACGGCTACATCGAGTCCGATCTGAGCGACATCGACCTCGTCGAAGTCGCTGCCGACGAAGACCGGGACCTGAACGTCTGGACGGTCAGTACGTGGTATCAGGCCCGCGAACTGGTCCGGGCCGGCGTCGACGGGCTCATCTCTGACTACCCCAGCGTGCTCTCCGTTCGGGACTGACGGCGGATCTCGTTTTCGTTGTGTTTCCTCAAAGAGCCAGAAAGCCCCGGCCGGCTCCGGTCGAGGGCCTCGTTGCGCGCTTCTTCGCTCCCTACGGTCGCTCATGCAGTGCTTACATCTGTCGTCTTCCCAGCGTCTCGGAGCTTTCTGGCTGTTCGAAATCGCTTCCCAGTCTGTCTCTTCAATCAATCCAAGGCCGAATGTTGAAGGGGCGACCGGCCGACGACGCTAGTATGGAAGCACCGACCGGGGACGCAGGAATTTACGCCCGCGAGTCGTCGTATCTCGACCGATACGTCCAGCTCGGGGAGGCCGGCGACCGGATCATCTCGCTGTCGTTCCCCTCTCAGCCCGAGGACGATGTCAGCGAGAACCACGCCCTGCTTGACCGCATCGACGAGTATCTCCAGGGGGTCGAGGACGATTTCACGGATGTCACCGTCGGTCTCACTGTCCCGACGGACCAGCGCACAGTGCTCGAAGCCGTCCGAGAGATCCCCTACGGCGAAGACGCCTCAGTTGCACAGGTCGCGCGGATGACACCAGATCTGGATGACGACGACGAGGACGACCTTGCGCAGGTCCGGAAGGCGCTGGCCGCGAACCCCGTGCCGCTGTTGATTCCGGACCATCGGGTTCGCGACGGACCGAGCGCCGCGCCGCCGCCCGTCGAGCAGAAACTCCGCGCTATCGAGGGCCTCTAGGCCCAGAGCCGGTCGACGCCCAGCCCCTCGTGGACGATCAGTTCGAGGGCGTTGACGAGGTAGTGAGCGACGACGACTGCAAGGAAGCTGTTTGTCGCAATGAACAGGCCCGCAAGCGCGAGCCCAAGCGTGCCGGTGACGACGATGCCCACCCGGCCCTGTGCGCCGTGGCCCAGCGCGAAGGCGACGGAGGCGACGACGGCCATCGCCCACGCCGGCGCGTCGAGGCCGGCTACGGGGACGCCGATAGCCGCCGCCCGGAAGAGGAGTTCCTCGACGATAGCGATGACCGGCAGGACACCGCCCAGCAGGACGACCCAGCCGCCGGCCGAGTCCGGGGCGAGCAGTTCCCGCAGCGACTCGTCAAAGGCGACGCCGAAGCCGTCGGCCAGCGCCGCGGCGAGTTCGTTGCCCAGCCAGAACCCGACGCCAGCGCCGATGCCGACGGCTATCGCCGGCAGTCCAGTCGAGAGAGCGTCCGCAGTAATACCGAACGCACTGGCCGGGATTTCGAAGTAGAACGCGCCGGCGACCAGCAACACGCCGAACAGCCCCTGCGTGAACGCGACGTTGGCAAGTAAGGCCCCTGTCGAGAGGTCATTCGGGGCGAGCGTATCCTGCATCTGCCGTCGCTGGGCCGCCGCCCGTTGCGTCTCGAAGCGTGGGAGAGTCGGGTCCTGGGGTTCGGTGGCCATCGAAGTACTGTCGACTGTCGATGAGACGCCGCCGTCGGACCGTACGGCTCCCTGCGAGAGCCGTGCGAGACCGAGAAGCGCGGTTAAAAGAAACCCCGTCAGGCCGACGAACGCGGCCCACTCGGGCATCTATTGGGGACTTGGACTGCCGCTCTGCCGGCCGACCTCGTGATCGAGCGCCTTGCCCGTGATGGACTTGAGGCGGTCGACCAGCGAGTCCTTCTCGGCTTCGCCGGCGAGGGCGACCTCGAGGACTTCAGAGATGTGCGAGACGGGGATGATCTCGATCATGTCCTCGTACTCGTCCTCGATCATCACGTCCTGTGTGTTCGCTTCAGGGATGATGACCGTATCGAGGCCGGACTTGGCAGCCGCCTCGATTTTGTGGGTAACGCCGCCGACCGGGAGCACGTCGCCCCGGACCGACAGCGAGCCGGTCATGGCGAGGTTCTGCTTGATCGGAACGTTTTCTATCGCGGAGATAACCGCGGTGGCGACGGTGATAGAGGCGGAGTCCCCGTCGACGCCGCCTTCACCGGCCTGAACGAACTGGATGTGGACGTCCTTCTCGGAGATGTCCTCGTCGGAGAACTTCTTGATAATCGCCGAGACGTTCTGGACGGCCTCCTCGGCCATCTCCTTGAGCTGTCCAGTGGCGATGACCTGGCCAGGACCCTGTGACGGGCTGACCTCGGCCATGACGGGCAGGACGATACCGCTGTCCTCGCCCATGACGGCGAGCCCGTTGACGCGGCCGACCACGTCGCCCTGGTTGACGGTGAGCTCGTAGTCCTTGCGGCGCTCGATGTAGTTGTCCGCGAGCTGTTGCTCGATGGACCGGGAGCGGCGTTTGGCCTGTAGCACGTCCGCTCGCTCGGTGCGGTCGCGGTCCTCGGCGCGGGCGATGTCGCCGGCGACGCGGACCAGCCCACCGAGGTCACGGAACTTCAGGCTGAGGTGGCCTTTGCGGCCGGCGCGACGCCGGGCCTCCAGAATGAGTTCCTGGACGGCCTCCTCGGTGAAGTGCGGGAGCCGCCCGTCGTTCTCGACCTCTTGCGCGATGAACCGGGCGTACTTCCGGCGCATCTCGGGGTCGTCCTCGATGGTGTCGTCCATGTACACCTCGTACCCGTACCCCTTGATACGGGAGCGCAGCGCGGGGTGCATGTTCTCCATCGCGTCGAGGTTCCCCGCCGCGATCATGATGAAGTCACAGGGGACGGGCTCGGTCTGGACCATCGCGCCCGAGGAGCGCTCGGACTGGCCCGTGATGGAGAACTCGCCCTCCTGAATGGCCGTCATCAGCTTCTGCTGGCTGCGGATATCGAGCGTGTTGATCTCGTCGACGAACAGCACGCCCTTGTTGGCCTGGTGGATGGCACCGGGTTCGACGCGGTCGTGGCTCGGCGTCTCCATCCCGCCTGACTGGAACGGGTCGTGGCGAACGTCGCCCAGCAGTGCGCCGGCGTGAGCGCCCGTCGCGTCCTCGAACGGCGCAGTCTTCTGGTTGGCGTTGTTGACCAGCAGGTTCGGGATCATCGCGTCGCTGCCGCGCGAACCGTAGCGGAACGCGAGATAGATGACACCGGCCGCGAGAATCCCCAGCAGGACTTGCTGGACGAGGATCAGGGCGTAGCCGATGACGATGGCGATGATGATCCACATGAGGAAGGTCCGCATCTGGTTTCGCTTGCGGGCCTCCTCTTTGTGGGCCTCGACGATCTGTTCCCCTTTGCCGCCTGGGACGGTGCGAACTTTCGGCTCGTTGCCGTCGTCGGGATTGTGATAGACGAGAACGTCCTGCAGCTCCTCCCGCGGAAGCAGTTGGGACATCGCTTTCGCCAGCATCGACTTCCCCGTTCCGGGGGAGCCGATCATCATGACGTGGCGGCGCTGTTTGGCCGCCTTCTTGATCACGTCACGGGCGTGGTCCTGCCCGATGACCTGGTCGACGAGTCGGTCTGGCACTTCGATGTCGGCGGTCGACTCGATCTCGAGACCGCCGAGGAGATTCTCCTCGTCTCCGTCCAGTTCGGACTCGCCGTCAACTTGGACATCGCTTCCGAGTGTCGTTTCGGACGTTTCTCCCTCGCTGCCCCATCGCTCCTCGGACGGGTCGGATGGCTCGTCGGCCGAGGGCTCAGAGGCGGGTTCGTCGGGGTCCTGTTTGGCCCCGTTGGTCGACGCCTCTTCCTCCCCAGCGTCGGATGCCTCCCGGTCAGGGTCGGGAGTCGCGTCGGTGTCGGTGTTGTCGCTCATACAAACGTTGCTAACATCCTCATCGAAGGCCTGTCGACTGATATACTTTCTCCCCGTGTCGGTTGTTGCAACACCCCGGAAACCGCAGTACAGCGCCCGAATTGGGTGTGCTTGTATTCCGGTAGTACCGCGTCGTCGGGTTTATCAAACCACCACACCCACTGGGGAATATGCGTGGGTTCTACATCGGTCGCTTCCAGCCCTACCACAACGGCCATCACTCGATGGTCGAACGTATCGCCGATGAGGTGGACGAACTCGTTCTGGGCATCGGAAGCGCCGACGATTCACACACTACTCACGACCCCTTCACGGCCGGCGAGCGAATCATGATGATTACGAAGGCCGTCGCGGAGTACGACCTGACGACCTACGTCGTGCCCCTCGAGGATATCAATCGCAACGCCGTCTGGGTGAGCCACGTCGAGAGCATGTGCCCGGACTTCGACGTGGCATACTCGAACAATCCGCTGGTCGTCCGGCTGTTCGAGGAGGCCGGCATCGAGGTCCGTCAGTCGCCGATGTTCGACCGCGACCGACTTGAGGGCAGCGAGATCCGCCAGCGGATGATCGACGACGAGTCCTGGCGCGACCGGGTCCCGTCGTCTGTCGTGAACGTTATCGAGGAGATCCACGGTATCAAACGACTCCAGCACGTTTCGGACAGCGACTCGCTCGAACGGTACACCGCAAGCGACGAGTCGGTCACCGAATCGCTCGACGACTTAGACGACTGATGATTACGCTGAGTTCCGATTTCGGTTCGCCGTACCCCGCAGCGATGAAAGGCGTCATCTGTCGGGCGACGGACGCGCGTATCGAGGATATCGCCCACGACTTTCCGCGGCAAGATGTCAGGGCGGCAGCGTTCTGGCTCACGCAGACGCTCCCGTACTTCCCGCCGGCAGTCCACTGTGTCGTCGTAGACCCGGGTGTCGGGACCGGCAGAGACGCCCTCGTGGTTCGCGCAGGCGAGCACGCGCTCGTAGGCCCGGACAACGGCGTCCTCCTGCCGGTCGCCCGCGAACTGGCTGAGAACGAGAACGACGCAGCGAACACGTTCGAGGTGTTCACCTGGACCTACGACGACCCCGCGAGCACGACGTTCCACGGGCGGGACGTGTTTGCGCCCGCCGCAGCGGCCGTCCACGACACCGGCGTCGATACTATCCAGACACGGCCCGAAACCGACCCGACCGACGACTATGTCGACCTTCGGTTCCCGGCGGCCGCAGTCGAGGGTGACGGAGCGACCGGCGAGGTACTCGTCGTCGATGACTTCGGGAACGCCGTGACGAACATCCCCGGCGATGTCCTCGCGGATCGGTTCGGCGGGGTGGTCTCGGTCGACGGTGTCGAGGCCCCAGTCCATCGAGCCTACGCCGCCGTCGACCAGGGCCAGCGACTCGTCACCGTCGGCAGCCACGGGAACGTCGAACTCGCCGTCAACCGCGGCCGCGGCGACGAAGCGTTCGGTGTCAGTACCGGCGAAACTGTAGCGCTGTCTCTGTGACGACGTGTAGCCGCGAAAGAGTTTAGGCTCGCCGAAAAATCGGTGCTGTTAAGTCTTTTAGGCCTGCCTAATCGACTGTATGCCACAGAGACGCGACTTGCTGAAGACGGTGGGGATCGCTGCGACGGGACTTCTCGCTGGCTGTCCAAGCCAGGGGTCGTCCGAACCGAACACGGCGTCAGCGGACACCGAAGCAGCGACAGAACAGGGAACGGTTGCAGAAACCGACGAGGGGGACGAAAGCGGCGTCTCGGTCGGGCCGATGACCGCTGTTGCGACTGAGTGGAACGTCTACCGGGCGCGGCTGTACGACGCCGTCGCGCTGGGCCGGGCCGGTGCACCCGGTGCAGGGGCGACCGTCGCCCAGAGCGTTTTCGCCCGCTTCGAGGGGGCGTCGGGCGAGTACGGAGCCCACGAACAGCTAGAAGCCACGTCCGAGTCGGCATACGAGGGGTTCGAAGACGCACTTGGGACCGTCCAGTCGTCGCTGTCCGAGGGCGACGTATCCGAAGCCGCCTCGGCAGCAGACGAGGCCTCGGGCCACCTCCAGACGGCCCAGCAGGCCGCTGGCGGACAGCAGGCCACCAGAGTGCTGGACCTGCTCGTGCTGGGCAGTCGGGCGAGCAATGCCGCCACGGCTGGGGCGCTGGGCGCTTTCGAAGCGGCCGCCGCCATCGCGGAGGAGACGACGACCGCGTTCGAGGATGCGCTGGTTTACAGCCAGATCGAGGATGCAGATGCGGAATCCTACGAAGCCTTCGAGAACGCACTGGCCGGAATCGGTTCCGCCGCGGGCAACGAAGACGCAAGCGGCGTCACCGAACAGGCCCGCGCCGCGCTCGATGCGACTGTCACGGGCGCGTATGCGCTGGTCCAGCAAGAGGCGGTCGCTGGTGCCGGTCATCTCGCGACGATGCAGGCCCGCGGCTGGGACGCCGCCGCGCTCGCGTCTGCCGGCGGTCCCGGGCAGGCGTACGCGCACACGGTCACGCTGAACAGCTACCGTGCCCGGATCGCCGATGCGGACTGGCTCGCTGCCAACGACGCGGCCGATGCAGCCTCGACGGCCGTCGAGAACGTCTTCGCTCACTTCGAGGGAGCGAACGCGCACGACGCGCTTGAGGAGGCCGACGGCGAGGCGTACGAAGCCTTCGAAGGTGGACTGGAGGACCTCTCCAGCGCTATCGAGAGCGGTAGCGGGGACGGCATCGACAGTGCCGCCGAAACGGTCGATACGAACCTCGTGACCGGTATCGAAGCGCTGGTCGGCGGCGAGGACGCCCGGGCGGCGCTGGAGTCAGCCTTCTTCCGTGCACGCATTGCGGACGCCCGGGAACTGTATCGCCTCGGTGACGCCGACAGCGCGGCGGCTGTCGTCTCGGACGTGTTCGCCCGCTTCGAGGAGAACGAACTCGGGTTCCACGAGACGATGGAGGAGGAGAGCGAGGACCTCTACCACCGCTTCGAGGAGGAGCACCTCGTGTCGCTCCAGTCGGCCTACGAGAACGATGACAGCGAGGCTGTGGCGACCCACCACGATGGAGTTCAGCAGGCCCTGCTTGACTTCGAAGCAGCCCTGTCGACGGCCGTCGCCAGCGGGGCGGAGGCGGACTACATGATCGGTCGGGCCTTCGACGCGACCGGGCTCGCGGCGCTGTCGGAAACCGACCGCGCGGCGACTGTCATTCAGGACACCTTCGCCCACTTCGAGAGCGGCGCGGCGGGCTTCCACGAGGCGCTGGAAGAAGCCGACGAGGAAATCTACGAGAGCTTCGAATCGACGCTTTCGGACGTTCGCGCCGCCGCTCAGGACGGTGGGGATGTCACCAGTGCGGCGACAGCGTTCAACGACGAGGCCATCGCGGCGGCGTACGCCATCGCCGGGAGCGCCGGCGGCAACGGGGAGGCCGCGACGGCCATCGTACAGGACGTCTTCGCGACCTTCGAGGAAGCCCGGGTCCACGAGATGCTGGAGGAAGCGGACCACGACGCCTACGAGAACTTCGAGGCAGCGCTGAGCGACTATTCGAAGGGGCTGACGAACGGCGACGGCAACCCGACGCGGATGGCGGATGCGACGCGAACCGGGCAGTTCGCTGTCGTCGGCGCTGTCGACAGCGCCCCGAGCGGGTCCGGTGGCCACGGCAGCGAGGAGTCCGAGGAGACCGAGTCGTCGCTGTCCGGCGGCCCGAACGTCGTCGAGGGCGTTCCAGAGGACGTCGACCACGTCGTCGACATGGAAGCAGTGGCGTATGCACCGGAAGAACTCACCGTCAGCGTCGGCGACAAAGTCGCCTGGGAACACGTCGGCGGCGAACCGCACTCGGTCACCGCCTACGAGGACGAGATTCCGGAGGACGCGACCTACTGGGCCTCCGGCGGATTCGAGAGCGAATCGGCCGCACGCGAGGGATGGGAGAACGGGGAAGGGGCAGTGCAGTCCGGTCAGAGTTACGTTCACACGTTCGAGACGGCCGGCGAGCACGGCTACGTCTGTATTCCGCACGAAGCCGCGGGGATGGTTGGCACCGTCATCGTCGAGGAGTAATCGACGGCTTCTTTTTGGCCCGCCTAGAAACCGATGGCTTTTTGTGTTTTAGGGTAGCCTAAATAATTGTATGCCGGACGAACAGGCCACATCGAGGCGGGATATCTGTCGCCGTAGCAAGTCGGGTACTGCCGTCCCTGTCGTCCGCGCACCCGCCGCCCGACAGGAGGTGAGAGTCTGGACGTAAACGTGGACTGACCTGTCAGTCTCGACCATCTTTCGCGGCGACGACCACCGTGGGCATAGCCCGTCGCCGCGCGCCACGAGTTTTTCGTGTCTGTCCCGTGGGCGTCTCGCCCCAAGGACGCCCCATTTCAGGTCCTTTGCCGTGGACCACACTGGAACACCGATTCTTCCTAGCCACCGGCGTCCGACGAACCTGCACTGGTGCGGAATTTCGGGGCAGGCGTTTTGGGTTCGCCAGCCCTGACATCGACTATGAGCGACGAGGAACCAGCGGAGAACATCAGCGGCGGGACCGCTGGCGGCGGCCAGTCAGCCACGTTCGACCCGGAAACGGCTGGGACGCGGGCCGAAGCTATCGTGGACCGCCTCGGCGAAATGTACTGGACGAAGACCTACGGCGGCCGGGACGCCTTCGAGTGTCTTGTTCGGACGATTCTCAGCCAGAACACCTCCGACAAGGCGAGCCAGCCGGCCCACGACGAACTGATGGCGCGGTACGGGAGCGACGGCGGGGACGCGGACGGCGAGGGAGACGCCGACACCGACCTCGCCCGCGCGCTGGCCGATGCTGACCAGCCCGAACTCGCCGAGACCATCTCCTCGGCCGGGCTCTACAACCAGAAATCTGAACGCATCGTTGCCCTCGCTCAGCGTATCTGCGAGGAGTACGGCGGTGAGGTCGGGTTCGACGAGTTCGTCCGCGACAGCGACCCCGAGAAGGTGCGGTCGACGCTGCTCGACATGAACGGCGTCGGCCCGAAGACCGCCGACTGCGTCCTGCTGTTCGCGGGCGGCCGCGGCGGCGTGTTCCCCGTCGACACGCACGTCCACCGCATCGCCCGCCGGATGGGACTGGCCCCGCCCGACGCCGACCACGAGACTGTCCGCGAATATCTGGAGCGCGACGTCCCTGCGGCGAAATGCGGCTTCGGCCATACGGCGATGATTCAGTTCGGCCGGGAGTACTGTAGCGCCCGGAAGCCCGCCTGTCTGGACGACCCCGACGCCTGCCCGCTGGCGGGTCACTGCGACCAGGTCGGCGTGTATCCGGCCGCTGATGAGATCACCGACCCATCGGAAACGGTCTGACGATTCACAGTACCCTGCAGTACTATCGTTGGGTGCTGATATCTGTGCTCTCCTGTCAAAAATTGTACTGAATCGCGTTTCAGGAAGTGCTTTAGTCCCCCGAAAGTGACAACGTCCGTATGTTCGGACCGGTATCCGACCGTGGGTTAGTGCGCCGGTACTACCTGTACCGTGCCACGATTTCGGTCGGATTCATAACTCCCATTTTCACCTTGTTTCTCCTGCGAACACTGACGTTCACACAGGTCGGCGTCCTCTCTGCGGTCTGTTCGGCGCTGTCAGTCGTCGGCGAGATACCAACAGGCTACGTCGGTGACAGGCTCGGGCGGCGTGCGAGCCTCCTCCTCAGCGTGCTGTTCACCGTTACCTCACTCGCAGGCTTCGTTCTCGCTTCGGGGTTCCTCTGGTACGGCTTCCTCTATGCACTGTGGGCGCTGGCGCTGACGTTACGCTCGGGGAGTATGGATGCGTGGCTGTACGATACACTCTCTGAACGACTCGACAGCGGGCAGTTCAGCCATATCCGCGGCCGGGGTGACGCGATGCAGAACTGGACTGCGGCAGTCTCAATGGTTGTCGGTGGCCTGCTATACGGGCTGGACCCGATCTATCCGTTCGTTGCTGCGGTCGGCTTCAACAGCCTCGGGTCCATTGCACTGCTTTCGTTGCCGAAGAACCGGCAGTACGCAGACCGGGGTGGTGACGCTGACTCCGGCGACCGTCTCGATCCGCTGGAAACCGTCGCCGTCATCCGCACGCATCTGGCTCGACCGCCGCTCCGGGCACTGATACTGTACATCGGACTGTTCTATGCCGTGTTGAGCGTTTCTAACACCTACATCCAGCCGATGGCGGTCGAGACGCTGGGGCCGTACGTCGCCGCTCTCGGCGTGCAGGTCCCCGCTGGTGGTCCGATCGCGGCGGCGCGAGCGGGCGAGGCCGGCGCGGCGCTCGCGCTCGGACTGGGTGTGCTGTACGCCGCCCTGACAGCAGTCTCGTCCGCTGGCGGCTACTACGCCGGCGCAATTGAGGCCCGTCTCGGCGTCCGCAAAGCCGTGATCGTCGTGCCAGCCCTGACGGCTGTCGCGCTCGTGGTACCGCTGTGGATTGCGCTCGTGGCACTACCGACGTTCGCGACGATACGAACCGCAAAGCCGCTGGTCCAGCCCATCGCCAACGGGTATATTAACGACCATGTCGAGGCGGTCGGGCGGGCGACGTTGCTCTCCGCGGTCTCGATGTCGTATATGGCTCTCCGGACGCCGCTGGCACTTGCTGCTGGGGTGGCGGCGGATGCAACTACGGCGACCACAGCAGTTGCGGCGCTTGGCGGCCTGTTTCTCGTCGCTGGCGGCGCAGTCTGGCTGTTCGGGACGATTGCACCTGAGGCAGTGACTGCGTCCGGTGACAGGGCCAGCAAATCGGCATCATAGAGCCGTCAGCAGTCGGTCAGGGTTCCGACCCGGCCACGATTAGATCGAACGCTCCTGCGAACGACAGCGGACCGTCCCGACTACAACGCGGTTCGATCAGTTTGTATCCCGATTACGCCCGGTGGCCCCAGCGCTCGCCGTCCTCGGCGTAGCGTGCGCTCACAATCCGGTTAAACTGGTCGTCGGACAGCGAGATGTCGGCCGCGCCGACGTTCTCGTCGAGCTGGTCGACGGTGCGCGCGCCGACGATAGGAACGCAGGTGACGTCCGGCTGTTCGATGAGCCAGCGGAGCGCGACCTGCGCGGGCGTGGCGTCGAGTTCGTCCGCGACGGCGCGGAGCTCGTCGAGGACGTGCCAGCCGCGCTCGGAGAGGTAGAAGTCCTCGAAGCGGTCGGACAGCGAGCCCCGCGAGCCTTCCGGCCCTTCGAAGGCCGTCGGGTCGTCGTCGTCCGTGCGCTCGTACTTACCCGTGAGGAAGCCGCCGGCCAGCGGCGAGTACGGACAGACGGCCATGTCCTGGTCGGCACAGACGTCGAGGTAGTCCTTCACGTCGTCGCGGTAGCCGGCGTGGAACAGCGGCTGTGTCACCTCGAAGCGCTCGTAGTCCTCGACGTCGCTTTTCCAGAGGGCTTTGGTCAGTTGCCAGGCGGCCATCGTCGACGCGCCGAGGTGGTGGACCTTGCCCGCGCGGACGAGGTCGTCGAGCGTCGACAGCGTCTCCTCGATGTCGCTGTGCTCGTCCCAGCGGTGGATATAGTAGAGGTCGAGGTAGTCCGTGTCGAGACGGTCGAGCGTGCCTTCGATTTGCGCGCGGATGTGCTTGCGGCCGAGACCGGAGTCGTTGGGGCCGGGCTCGCCGCGGCCGTCGAAGGGGAAGTACACCTTCGAGGCGATGACGAAGTCCTCGCGGTCGTAGTCGTCGAGCCAGTCGCCGATGTACGCCTCGCTGGTGCCGTTGGGGTTGCCGTAGACGTTGGCGGTGTCGATGAAGTTGATGCCCCGCTCCCACGCCGCGTCCAGCAGTTCGTGGGCTTCATCACGGTCAGTCTCGACGACGCCGCCGGTCTCCCGGCCGAAGCGCCAGGTGCCGAAACACAGCTGTGAAACCGTCGTTCCGGTCGAACCGAGTCTGGTGTATTCCATACCGGAGCCACGCGGGGCTACCCGAAAAAGGGGTTTGGTCCCGGCGAAGGCTGTCCGGTACTCTACGACCGCTTCACGGACGCCGCGACGACCAGCCCAGTCACCAGCACGAACGCCACCAGCGAGAGGTTCGGCACGGTCAGACCGAGCACCCGGTACTGGATCTGCGCGCAACTGACCGCCCCGATGCCGCAAGTCGTCTGGCTCACCTGCAGCCAGGAGTGGTAGGCCGCGATGGCGGCCCCCGGCACCGCCAGCGGCAGCGCCGTCCGGACGACACCGGGACGGTTTTCGACGGCGGCGATGCCGAGAACGACCACCAGCGGATACATGAGGATGCGCTGATACCAGCAGAGCCGACAGGGCGTGAGTCCGAGGCCCAGCGAGAGATAGAGGCTGCCGGCCGTCGCAACGCTGGCGACGACAGTCGCGGCGGCCAACAGGAGCCGAGGCCGGTCGGAGACGAAGCGGAAGTCGACCACAGGAAAACCGGAGTCTGCCGGCGGAAAAAGCGTTCCGAGAGCCAACCTCTTACCCGGCACCCGCCTGACCGGCTCGTCAGCGCTCGCTTTTTCAGTCTCCCCGCCGACAGCCAGCGTATGCCCGACGATTCGGACCCCGAGGCGAACCTCGAACAGTGGAAGTCCGCGATGCAGGAAGAGCACGCCGACGCCATCGCGAACCCGGACCCCGACGAGTCCCACCAGATCGAGGGCGTGGCACAGGTCACGTATCGGGTGACGTTCGACTACGACGCCGCGGACGACGCGCTCGAACGGGCCAGCGCCGAGGAGGTCGACGACCTGACTGACCCCGAACTGCTCTCCTGTGCGTGTGGCGTTCGCGGGATGACGCCCGAGGAAGCCCGAGAGCACATGGCCGCCGCTGTCGAACGAGAATAAGCCGGCCTGAACTGCCGGCTCATACTGTTGGCTGTAACTATTTTAAGATATTCGCCACCCCGGGTGGCGAAATTCTTTACAGACTTACAGCCGACAGTATCAGTCGTGGATAGTGACGCCGTTCTGGTCGACCGAGATGTCGAGCAGGCTGGTCACTTCGTAGTCGGTGTCGTCGAGCGCCGACTCGCCCTGTTTCCGGAAGACGACGACGATGTCCGAGATGTTCGCCCCGATGTCGTCGAGCGCCTCACAGATGGAGGCCATCGTCCCGCCGGTCGAGAGCAGGTCGTCGACGATGAGCAGGTCGTCGCCCGCCTCGATGTCGTTGATGAACATCTCCGATTCTGAGTAACCGGTGGTCTTGTGCAGCGGGACCTCGTCGTCGAGGCCGTAGGAGCGCTTGCGGATGACGACGAGCGGGATATCCGTCTGCAGTGAGAGCGCGGTCGCGATGTGGATGCCCATCGCCTCCGGCGCGACGATCTTGTCCACGTCGAGGTCGGCCGCCCGCGTCACGCCGACGACGACCTCGCGGAGGAGTTCCGGCTCCAGCATCGGGACGCCGTTGCTGAGCGGGTGGACCAGGTAGGAGTATCCATCCTTGTCGATGATCGGGGCCTCGTGCAGCGACTCGCGGAGCTTCTCCATGCCCCCGTTACCTGAAGCGGGACAATAAACCGTTCGAGGCTCCGCCGCGGTGTGTGCCGCGATAGCGCACTGTGAGCCGTCCCACGAACTGCCACTCGGTCGCGGCGTCAGTCCGCCGTCGAGGCCGAGCGGTCCCGTTTCGTCTCGAACGGGCTATCCTCGATGATATCGCGGGCGGTGTGTTCGCCGCTGATGAGGCACATCGGCATCCCGATACCGGGCGTGGTGTAGGCTCCGGTGTAGTAGAGGCCGTCCAGGCCGGCGCGGTGGCCGGGGCGGAGCGGCCCGGTCTGGAACAGCGTGTGGGCCAGCCCGAGCGCCGTCCCCTGCGGGTCGCCGAAGCGCTCGGCGAACTCGCTGACACACGCCGATTCCTCGACGACGATGCGGTCGCGGAGGTCCACGCCGGTCTGTTCGGCGAGGTCGTCCAGAACGAACTCCCTGTATTCCTCGCGAATCACGGGCCCGTCGTCGAGTCCCGGCGCGATGGGGACGAGGACGACGACGGCGTGGTGGCCGTCGGGAGCGACTGTCTCGTCGGTCTTCGACGTGACCGAGAGATAGTAGGCGGGGTCGTCGGGCCACGCCGGGCGGTCGAAAATCCGCTCGAAGTGGTCGTCCCAGTCCGTCGGCAGCACCAGCGAGTGATGCGCCAGCGGACCCACGTCGCCTTCGACACCGAGATACAGCATGAACGCCGACGGTGCGTAGGTCTGGTCGTCCCAGTGGTCCGGGTCGTGGTCGCGGTCTGCAGGGTCCAGCAGATTTCGTTCGGTGTGGGCCGGGTTGGCGTTGCTGACCACGATGTCGGAGGCCACGACACCGTCGTCGGTAGTCAGTTCGAATGCGCCCGCTTCGCCGGCGATGTGCTGGACCTCCGTCCCGGTCTGGATGTCGACGCCGAGTTCTTGCGCCAGCGACCCGAGACCGTCGACGACGCCGGCAATGCCACCTTCGGGGTAGAACACGTTCATGTTCAGGTCGACGTGGCTCATGATGCTGTACAGCGCCGGGGTGTTGTGTGGTGCGCCGCCGAGAAACACCAGCGTGTATTCGAGCAACTGCCGGAGCTTCGGGTGGTCGACGTAGCGGCTGACGTAGTCGTCCATCGACCCGAACAGCCGCGCCCGCGGCGCGAGCGGGAGGAGGTCGGTGTCGACGTAGTCACGCAGTCGTTCGCGGCCCTCGTAGACGACCCGGTCCATCGCCAGTTCGTAGTTCCGCTCGGCCCGTTCGAGATACTCGGCCAGCGCGTCGCCGGCCCCGTCCTCGTATGACTCGAACACCTCGCGGGCGTTCTCGCGGTTGGGCCGCATCGTCACGCGGTCGCCGTCCTTCCAGAACACCCGGTACTGGGGGTCCAGCCGCTCCAGTTCGTAGTAGTCCGCGGGCTCGCGGTCGAAGTGCCCGAAGAAGCGCTCGAACACGTCGGGCATCAGGTACCACGACGGGCCGGTGTCGAACCGGAAGCCGTCCCGTTCGAGGACGCCCGCGTGGCCGCCGAGGTGGTCGTGGCGTTCGAGCAGTCGTACGTCGGCCCCGGCGTCGGCCAGGTAGCACGCAGCCGAGAGGCCGCCGAAGCCGCCGCCGACGACGGTCACCGTCCGGTCGCGAGGGAGGCCATCACGCATAGCAGCCGCTAGCGACTATGACTGAAAAAGGGTTGTCTGGATTCCCAGGACCTCACAACGGGTATCTCGCCAGTCAAGCCACCGGTCTGTTCCCAGTCTGCTGGAATCGCTTGCATCGTTTATTGTGAGTTTTTCCCTAGGCCCACGACATGCCCACGACCGGCCTGGGGTCCGTCTGGCAGCGGCATCGGGACACCGACCGCCATCCGTCGCTCTGGCTCTCGCGGGCGAGCCTGCTGGTACTCGCCGTCACTTTCGGTCTCCTCGGCACCGTCGGCGTCAGAGTTCCGCTCCGGGCCCAGATGGTGGTGTATCTCGTCGGGATGGTCGCGCTCAATCTCCCCCACGGCGGGTACGAGCACTTCGAGAACCTCCGTCGCCGTCGCCCCGCCTTTCGCTGGCGCTACGTCGTGGTGTATCTGGCGGCCATCGGCGGGTTCGTCGGCCTGTTCCTCGTGGCGCCAGTCGCCGGCCTCGCGCTGGCGCTGACCGTCGCCATGGCGAAGGGTGGCCTCGGCGGCCTGCAGGTGTTGGAAGCCACGAGCGGCACCGAGCACCTCCGGACACGGTTCCAGCGCGGGCTCGCAGCGGCCGTCCGCGGCGGCGCGGTGATGCTCGTCCCCATCGTGTTCTGGCCGCAGACGTTCCACGCGTTCAGCGCGCTGATGGTCGGGCTCGTCGAACCCGGGGCGCTCTCGTCGTACGCGGGCTCGTTCGACACGACCCGGGTCGTCATCGGGTCGGGCTACGGTCTCGCGCTGGTGACACATATCCTGCTGGGCTACGTGCGCGGCGGCGGCCGTTCGTGGCTCGTCGACGCGGGGGAGTCGCTGCTGCTGGCGGCGTACTTCGCGTTCGTTCCGGTCCTCGTGGCTGTCGGCCTGTACTTCCCGTTCTGGTACTCCGCCCGACAGGTGGCGCGGACGGCGTCCGTCGAAACAGAGCCGGTCGGCGACGAGCGCTGGGACCTGCTCGGCGGCGCGGACCCCTCGACCGTCGCACTGCGCGCCTGGGTCGTCCTCGTCGTCGGGGCGCTGGCCACCTTCGGCGTCCTCGTCGCCGTCTACTGGGCGTTCCCGAACCCACTGGGGACGAGCGACCTGCTCCCCGGCGCGGTGGCGTTCTGGAGCGTGTTCATCAGTATCGTCGCGCTCCCGCACATCGTCGTCGGGTCGGTCCTCGACCGTGACCGGGGTATCTGGTACGTTCCGTGACGGCTCAGTACTCGGGGACGGCCACGGCGTCGGTCCACAGATGACTAGGTTTCTGTAGCTGGCGAACACCTGGGACGGTATGTCCGAGTTGCGCCCCGTCCCGGCGACTGACCGCGAAGCCTGCCAGCGGATGCTCCAGTACGCGTTCGCGCCCGAAACGGGTCCGGTGACGCCGGAGCCCGATAGTGACTGGCCGCCGTCGCTGTTCGACCAGCGAGGCCTCTACGACGACGACAGCCTTCGTGCGGTCTGCAAGCTCTACTATCTCGACACGACCGTTCGCGACGAAGCGGCGACGGTCGGCGGCCTCGGCGCGGTCGCGACGCCACCAGAATACCGCGGGCAGGGATACGCCGCCGACCTCTGTCGGCACGCCTTACACGAGTACCGCGAGGCCGATGTCGGGTTCGTCACCCTCTGGCCGTTCTCGACGCCGTTCTACCGACGCCTGGGCTGGGGAACGGCGAACACCTACCACCGCTACGACCTGCCGCCGTCGGCGCTCCCGGACCACTCCACCGCCGGACAGCTGGTCCGCCTCGACGCCGACGACTGGGAGCGGCTCCGTCGGGTCGAGACCGCTTCAGCCGCCGGGGCGGCGCTCTCGCTCCGCCGCTCGGAAGCGTGGTGGCGCGAGCGGACGCTCGCCGACTGGGACGACGACGGCGTCCCGTACTGCTACGGCTACGAACGCGACGGGGACCTCCGTGGGTACGTCGTGTACACCGTCGCGGATGACGCGGACCACACGCTCTCGGCCACACAGTTCGCGGCCGCCGACGAGGAGGGTCGCCGCGCGCTGTTCGCGTTCCTCGGGACCCACGGCGCACAGATAGAGCGCGTTACACTCCAGTTGCCACCCGACGCCGACCTCCTCCATCGCGTCGACGACCCCGGCGCGGTCGACTGTACCGTCGAGGCCGGACCGATGGTGCGGCTCACCGACATATCTCATCTCGAACGTCTCGACTGGCCCGACACCGACCTCGCCTGTACCCTCTCGGTCAGCGACCCGCTGCTCGACCGCAATGACGGCTTGTTTCGGCTGACCGTGGAGAACGGCTCGGCGAGCGTCGACTCGGTCGCGAACCGGAACGAGCCGCCGTCGGCCGACGCGTCGGTGGATATTGCGACCCTCTCCCAGCTGGCCGTCGGGACCCATGGCGTCGACGCCGCCGCGCGAGTGGCCGGCCTGGAGATACGCGACGACTCGGTTCGGGACCCGCTCGCTACCGTGTTCCAGTCCGAGCCGGTGTATCTGGCCGAGTTCTTCTGAGGGCGTACCCCAGGCCAACTCCTCCTAGTCGACGCTCACTGGCGAGCTTGGGGGCGGAACCGCTAAGCGATCTCGCTGGGAAGGGCCTCCTGAGTGTCACCACGATGCCACTAGGCGAGATGCAGACAATCGGCGTCCTCGGCGGGATGAGTAGCGAGTCGACGCGGACCTACTACCGGCGTATCGACCGCGGAATCAACGACGCACTCGGCGGGCACAGTGCAGGCGATATCGTCATCCGGAGCGTCAACTTCGCCGCCATCGAGCAGTGTATCCGTGACCAGGCCTGGGACAGCGCCGCGTCAATTCTCGTTGATGCGGCGCTGGACCTGGAGGCCGCCGGAGCCGACTTCGTGGTGATGGCGACGAACACGATGCACCGGGTCGCGCCCCAACTGGTCGAGGCACTCTCGGTGCCGTTCCTCCACATCGTCGACGTGGCGGCGGAGGCGATCCGTGCTGCGGGCATCGAGACCGTCGGCGTCCTGGGGACGGACACTGTGATGTCGGGGGCGTTCTACCACGACCGGTTCGCGTCACACGGCATCGAGACGGTCGTCCCCGACCCGAGCGCCCGCGAGGATGTCGACCGGATTATTTTCGATGAGTTGACCGCCGGCGAGGTGCGCCCCGACTCACGAGCGCGGTATCTCGACGTCATCAACGGGCTGGTGGAGGCGGGGGCACAAGGGATTGTCCTCGGCTGTACCGAAATCGAACTCCTCGTCGAACAGTCGGACTGCCCCGACACGCCACTGTTCGACACGATGGCGCTGCACGTCGAGCGAGCCGTTGACCGAAGCCTGGCGGCCGACGAGGACTGATTCCCTTGTAGACGGCGGCACTCCGTGACTGGCCCTGTTCTCGTCACCCGGGTCTGGGACCGGCTCAGTCGGTGGTCGGGGTGTCGCCGTCGTTCGCTCGAATCCGAACCGTCGAGATACGGGTGCCGTCGACGCTTGTCACCTCGAACGCGTGTCCGGCCGCTTCGGCGGTATCGCCGACTTCCGGCGCGCGGTCGAGATGGCTCAGTACCAGCCCGCCGACGGTTTCGACTGCGTCGCTGTCGAGGTCGACACCGAGGGCCTCACTGACTGTCGACAGCGGGACGCCGCCGTCGGCGTCGTAGCTCCCGTCGCTTCGCTTGCGGATGGCGTGTTCGCGGCCGTCGACGTCGAACTCGTCGCGCAGGTCGCCGACGACGGCCTCGACCACGTCCTCGATGGTCGCGATGCCTTCGAGCGACCCCCATTCGTCGATGACCGCGGCCATCTGCCGGCGGTCTTGCCGGAACTGCAACAGGAGGTCGTTGATAGCGGTCGTCTCCGGGACGACCGGTATCTCGTGGGCGATATCGCCGGCAGTCGTGTTTTCGTTGCCTTCCTCGCCGGCCCGTAGCACGTCCTTGACGTCGATGAATCCGACGATCTGGTCGCTGTCGTCGGCATCGACCACCGGATAGCGAGTGTGTCCCTCGTCGAAAACGACTGCCCGGATATCCGACAGCGTGGCGTCGGCCGGCACGCTCACGACGTCGGGGCGCGGGACCATGACCTCTCGGACGACCGTATCATCGAGGTCGAACACGCTCTCTATCATGGCGACCTCCGCCGCGTCGATGTTCCCCTCTTCGCCGGACCGGGCCAGCACCCGGCGTATCTCACGCTCGCCGAGCGTCTCGTCCGTCTCCGAGGCCGGCGGGACACCAAGCAACTGCGTAAAGGCGTTCGCCGAGCCGTTGAACACGACGATACCGGGATAGAACACGTAGTAAAACAGCTTCATCGGCGGCGCGAGCAACAGTGAGAGCCGCTCGGTCTGTGCAATCGCGAACGTCTTCGGTGCGAGTTCGCCGAAGACGACGTGGAGGAAGGTGATGATGGTGAACCCGATCGCGAACGCCACGAGGTGGAGGAGGCTCTCCGGGAGGACCGGGGCCAGTACAGGTTCCAGCAGCGCCGCCACGGCGGGCTCACCGACCCACCCCAGCCCCAGCGAGGCGAGCGTAATCCCGAGCTGGGTCACCGCGAGGTAGTTGTCCAGGTCCGCCATCACTGCCTGAAGCGAGCCTGCGCCGGCCTTCCCCTCGTCGGCGAGCTGTTCGACAGAGGTGCCGCGAACGCGAACGAAGGCGAACTCCGCGGCGACGAAAAAGCCGTTCAGTCCCACGAGTACCAGCGCCAAGACAAGCTGTGCCGCCGAGAGCGCGAGGTTTACCATCGCAGCCTCCGGACGGCGAGCGGCGGTGTGTTCATACACACCCATCTCCGTCACCATACTAAAGTGCTGGAATGTCCGCGCCCGTACCGCCGTCGACTCCCTCAGCGGTACGCGGCGCGGACAGTGTCCGCGATGACACCGGGCTTCCGGTAGTGTTTGGTCACCGGGGGGACTTCCCGGTCGAGGTCGAGCATCTCGTAGACGGCGGTCATCGCCGACCGGACCGAGTACTCGACGGTGAACACCACGTCCCGCGGCTGTTCGGCGTACTGTCCGAGGAACGCCAGATTGTTCGACCCGTCCGGAACGACCTCGGGCCGGTCACCGGGTTCCCGGGGCTGGAAGTGCGCCGTGATGAACGGCATCATCGCCGGGATGCAGGTCACGTCGTCGAGTATCTCCGGGAGCCGTTCCTCGCACTGCAGGTGGTAACACAGCTCCTGGAGGATCTCCCGGCCGGTGCATTCGGACATCGGTTTCTCCACGTAGTTCCCTTCCCGGTCCGGGAACAGCGCGTAGCCCCAGAAGACCTTCACGTCGTCCGGCTGGTTCGCGAAGTGCGGCTGGCCGGCGACGACCGTCGACAACAGCCAGTTCGACCCGAGGTAAGTGACGAGCCCGTTGCCCGGTTCCTCGTTCGTGAAATCCACGATGTGGTCGAACAGCTCGGTGTTGTGCAGGGTGACGGTGAACGACTCCCACTTCGTCTCCGTGACGTTGTCCGCGAACACCGACGGATCGCCGAACTGTGGGTTGTCCTCAGTGATAGACTTCCACAGCTCCCATGACGCGCCGGTTTCGTTCAGGTCGGGTACCTCGTCCATCCCGCCGACTGACGAGCCGTCGGTCATCGACCCGTTCGTCACGAACACGAGGTCGGACGACTCGACCGGGACCGATTCCGTTCCGCTGTCGGTTTCACAGTAGAGCCGCTCGACAGTGCGTCCCGTCCGCGACGGGACGATGTCCATATCCGTCACTTCGTGTCCGTGCTCGAAGGTGACGCCCCTGTCTTCGAGCCAGCGCCGGAGCGGGAGAATCATCGAGTCGTACTGGTTGTACTTCGTCCGGTCGATACCCTCCATGGTGTGCAGGCGTGGGAACTCATGCAGGAACCGGTACATGTACCGCCGGACTTCGGCGACGCTGTGCCACGGCTGGAACGCGAAGATCGTCGCCCAGACGTACCAGAAGTTCGTCTCCAGGAACGACTCGTCGAACCACTCCTCGATGCGCGTGTCACCGAGTCGCGGTTCGGGCGTGAGGAGCAACCGAGCTATCGACTGCCGGTGCTGGCTCGTCAGTCCGTACTCGCCCGCGTCGATTCGCTCGCCCTCGTGCATCAGCCGCGTTTTCGCGTACGAGGGGTGCGCTTCGTTGAACTCGTCCATCACGTCTTTGACCGAACGCGAATCGTCTTCGAGCGACGGAATCGTCTCGAAGAGGTCCCACGTACATTCGTACGTCGGGTAGTTGAACATCCTGCCGCCCCGGATCAGGTAGCCCTCGTCCGGGTCGCCAGCGCCGTCCATCGCGCCACCGACGACGTCCAGCTTTTCGTAGACATGGATGTTTTCGCCGGGCATATTGCCGTCCCGGACGAGGAACGCCGCGCCAGCGAGAGAGGCAATACCGCCGCCGACGAAGTGTGCGTCGCGATCAGTGACGTGTGGGTGCTGGTGGATGGTCATATTGGGTCACCGTCATGTAGTGCTACGCAACCTCCAGCCCTAACCGTTGCCAACATATGTCCAGCAATTTATAAGAGGGGGCGTCTCGCCGGAACCGCTCCGCTCCGGCCGGCCTGCTGTCACTGCTCGGAGCTGGCGATCGTGTGGTCGATCAGCTGGTCCGTTCCACGTCGGAGGCGCTCCGAGATCGCGGACGTGGTCGCGTCGAGTTCCGCCGAGAGTTCCGTCAGGTCTGCCCCGCGAGGGACGGCGAAATAGCCCAGTCGATGGGCTGCCAGCAGCGCCTCTCGCTGCGGGGCGGTGAGTCCGTAGTCGTCGCCGCCGTGTTCCGTCTCGCAGAGCCGATGCGGGCGGAACGTGACACTGCTGGCCTGACAGGTGTCCCGGAACGCTTCGAGGTCTGCTCGGTCGGCGAACTGCGTGCTCACCTTCCACCCGTGTTCGGTCACGAGCGCACCCATCGGATACGTCTGCCGGTCGACGAGCTGGGTGTACATCTCGACGTAGTCCGTATCGAGGACGACCCGATAGCGGGACTCGACGATAGCCGAGTCCATGGCGACAAACTCCACGACGGACTCGTCGCCGAGCAACGCCGATTCGAGGGCATCCGGTTCGACGCCCGTCGCGGAGAACACGAGTGCCGGCTCCGCGGTCGTTCCCGAGACGACGGTGTCGACGATCAGCCGGGTGTCCAGTTCGGCAGCGACCGCACATAGCGGCATATCCGCGGACTGCAACTCGAACTCACAGATGACGCTCATATGTGTTGCTCGCCCGACCAAAATAAAGGCGTACTGGGGATTCCCGCGCGCCGAAACCGACCGGCGAGGTCGGAGCCGCTCGACGACCATCCACAGGCGGAGCAGGCCGAGGCGGTTCACGCTGTCCCTGCAACGCGGATTGCGACTCCATCACTGCTCGTACTGGGACGCGTTGCGTGTTGTTGTGGATACACGCGGCGAAACGGTACAGGAAAACGCGTGTGCCGAACCGCTCCGAGCGTCAGTCTGTGTTCACGCTGTTGTCGATCAGCGGTGTCGGGATTGCTCGCTTTCGTCGGCAGCGACGTCAAACTCCGACAGGAGCGCCTTGAGTTGCTCGGCCTGCCCGCTCAGCGATTTGATGCTGTCGTTGATCTCCGACATCGAGGCCGCCTGCTCCTCTGCGGCGGCGGACACGCTCTGTACCTCATCGGCAGTGGATTCACTGAGGTCGGCGACTTCCTCGGTCATCGAGACCGCTTCTTCAGTACTGGCGGCCTGATCGTCAGTGGTGTCGCTGATCCCCTGGACGCCGGCGTCCGTTTTGTCGGCGTACTCCGACACTTCTGTGAACGCTTCCATGACCTCTTCGACCGCACTGATGCCTGCTTCCATCGACTCCTCAGCGACTCTGGCCTCGTCGACAGTCGTCTCCGTCTGGGACTGGACGTCGGTAATGAGTTGCTCTATTTCGGTCGCCGATGCCTGCGTTTCCCCGGCGAGTTCCTTGACTTCGTCGGCCACGACGGCGAACCCTTCGCCGTCTTTGTCGGCACGGGCAGCTTCGATGTTCGCGTTCAGCGCGAGCATATTCGTCTGCTCGGCGATGTCGGCGATCAGCTCGACGATGGTGCTGATTTCCGCCATCTGCTCGTCTAGCTGTTCGACGTTCTCGACAGTCGTGTCGATTGCCTCCTGTACTCTGCGTGAACTTTCGAGCGCGTCTCTGGCCGTGTCCTCGCCCTTTCGGGCGACGTCAGCGGTCTGGTTCGAGTGCTCCGCAACCGAGTCAGCGGACGCAGCCACCTCTTCGATAGCTGCCGAAAGGTCAGTCATCTCTCCCGAGACCGTGTCCAGCATATCGCGTTGCTCGTCGGCGGCAGCCGCGATCTCCTGAACCGATTCGCTGACCTCGCCGCTCGCACGCTCGGCGTCAGTCGCTCCGACTTCGGCCTCCTCGCTGGCGGCTGTGACGGTCTCCGCGAACTCCTGAATGTCGACGATAGTGCGCTCCCACTGTGCGAGCATATCGTTGAACGACGACGCGATAGCCGCCATCGCCTCGTTGTCGGTCTCGCTTTCGGGGAGACGCCGGGTCAGGTCACCGTCCGCGCACGCTTCCATCACGTCGCTGTACACCTCCGCTTGCTGTTCGAGTTCCGCCGCGAGCGTCTCAGCCTCTTCCTTTGCCTGCTCGGCGCGGGCTCGCTCTTCTTCGGCCTCCTCCTGGGCGTCTGTTGCTTGCTCACGGGCAGCCTCGGCTTCGTCGATTTTCGAGACGAGTGCGTCGCGCATACTCCCGATAGACGTGAACAACTGACCGATTTCGTCCCGGCGAGAGCTCGAAACGTCGACATTGTACTCTCCCTGCTCGATGGCAGTAGCGGCCGCAGAGAGCTGTTGCACGGATGTCGCCGTGTTCCGTCCAATCGTTCCACCAACGACGACCACACCACCGAGCGCGAGCAGGATGAACGCCAGGATATCAGTCCGAATCTGCTCGCTCAGCGCGAACGCGTTCGCCGCAGGCGTGTGCTTGATAACGACCCAGTTTGTGCCGGGGATGGTCGCGTACGCGGCGACGTGGTCGGTGTCAAGCACTGTGTCCTTCGCTGGCGTGTCGGTAAAGGTTCCCTGTTCGGTAGCCGTGCTGATCTCCGGAATCTCGGACTGTGACTGGTTCGGGATGTACGGCTGTCCGACGGCATCGGTGCCGGCGTCGGAGAACAACACCTCAGTCGAACTCGATGTCGGGCGGACCACCTGTGTGAACGTCCCGTCGATACCAGTGCTGAACTGCTTGCTCAGGTCGCTGGCGTCGTACTCGACCACGAGTACGTGTGTGAAGTCGGCGGCGACACTCATCGAACTGACCACTCGCTTGCCGTTCGCGTTCGTGTACGGGTTCGATGAAACCACTGTGTCGCGGCCGATAGACCGAGTCCGGTCGACCCACGGATGTGCGTCCGATGTGACACGCGTTCCGCGGAGCGTTTCGTCAGTACTCGCCACGATCCTTGCCTCCCCCGCTGTGCCGACAGTGGGATCTGCGAGGTGGACGGCAGCGACGCGGTCGGACTGGAGCTCATCCGCGGCGAGTCGTTCCGTGTAGGCCTGCTGGTCTTCGCGCGTCGCGTTGAAACCGAGCAGCGGATTGTTTGACGCGACGAGCACCGGCCGTTCGTTGCGCTCAATCCACTCGTTCAACAGGCCGGACTCGGCGTTGACCTCCTGTACGAGCTGTTGTGCCGTGTCGTCTTCGAGCGTGGCAGTTGCGTTCCCCTGCACCCAGAACCCGCCGGCCGCGATGAGTACCACGATCACGAGCAACGCAACAGCGAACTTGACGAGGTACGACCGGACTGGCAGCAGCGCAACGGCTTTCGCTCGCTCCAGCGCTGTCGTGTCCGAGGCCGCTGGCTCTGTCGCGTCTGCTGATTCGTCGTCACCGTCACCTGCATGTGCTGTAGATTCTTCCATACTGAGTCAGATGAAGCCGTTGGCCGTGAGGTGGTCAACAACCGCCTGCTGGCTGCCGACCTCGGTTGCGTGACTGTTCAGCTCTTGCATCGTTTTCGCGTCCGGAATGGCGTCCGGCATCTTGTTCAGCGCCGACACCACGGCGTCCGTCGCGACGTCCTCGTGAACGACGCCGACCGGGTGGAAGAACGGCCAGAAGTTCCGGTCGTCATCGAGGTACACGATGTCTTCAACGGTTGTGAGCCACGCGCTGGTGCTGTACCCGAAGCTGAGATCGGCGTAGCCTTCGTCGACAGCCGTGCCAGCCGCCTGCGCCGACGCCGCCTCGATGAACTCCTGTTCTGCCTCCCAGCGCGCCACATGCTCGGCCTCAAACCCGTAGTACTCCAGCAAGGCATCGAAGCCGTCGCTACGAGTCCTGAATCCGTCGCCAAACGCCGGTCTGATGTCGTAGTTCCCGTCGTTGACGTAGCCGGCGAGGTCACTGATTGTCTCGATACTGGTCCCTTCGATAGCGTCCTCGCGGATGAACACGGCCCATGTGTTCTGCCAGTCCGCGCGGTCGAGAATCCGAATCGGGTGTTCCGACTCCATCTCGGACTTCAGCGCCTCGTACTGCTCGTCAGGTGTCGCGAAGTCGGCTTCGTCGTGCTTGGGCGGGTGCGCAGCCCACAGTGACCCCATGTAATCGTAGTACGCGTGGATGTCGCCGGCCTGATACGCTTCGGCGTGTGCAGCGTTCCCGCCGAAGCCGGTTTCGTCCACAAGACTCACACCCGTGTTGTTGGCGAGCAATTCGTAGGCGATGTACCCGAGGTTCAACTGCTCTGTGTAGCCTTTCGAACTGACGACGACTGACAGCGAGCCGTCGGTCGACCCGGCGGCTTCGCCCCCGCTTTCGGCTGTACTTGCTTCCGTCTCTCCGCCAGTCGAACAGCCGACCAGCGTCGCGGTTCCGCCAGTTGCGAGCATCCCGAGTAACCGTCGCCGGCTCCCGGTCCATGGCTCCCCTCTCTCATCTATCATTGCTCAACCTGTAGCTAATGATAGTCAAAAAACCGTTGCCGAGAATATCAACATTGATAGCAAAACAATAAAACCGTGTACAATTTAGTCCCTAACTGTTGGGGATCTCCACAGAGGGGCTCTCTACAGGAGAGTCATCGCAGTCGCTGTCGTCCCAGATCCAGATCATGTCAGTTGCAACCGAACCGCAGAGATACCCGTGGCAAACGGTCGTCAGCTACAGCTACCAGTTGGGGTAAGAGCCTCGGCACTCATAGGGCTCGTCACCACCGGGGAGTCACCCCGGTTCGGCCCCGTGAGTCGTCGTCATCGGCCGGCAGATGCTACCGCCGCTGGCGACAAGACGGTTACTCATCGTGGCCACATAGTGGAACAAACGCTAAACCAACGCGGGCCAACCAGTCGTATATGAACAGACGACGCTTTCTAGCACTTTCCGGGGTGGGTGTCGTCGGCGCAGTCGCGGGGTGCAGTGGTGAGGCGGACAGCGCCGAATCCGTCGACAGCCACCCGGCGGCCGCCGACCTCGACGCCCAGCCCCGCCGCGGCGAACTGGGCGGCCACGTCATCCTGGCGTTCGAAGACCCTTCCTGCCCCACATGCCGCCGCTTCCACGAGGAAACACTGCCGGATATCCGAGAGAACATCGTGGACGCGGGCAAAGGCGCGTACGTCGTCCGGACCTACCCCGTGATCTATCCCTGGGGTGAGCCGGCGACGCAGGCGCTGGAGTCGACGTTCGCCCGCGACAGCGAGGCGTATTGGGCGCTGTTCGGTCACTACTTCGCCGAGCAGTCGTCGTTCGACCCTGACAACGTTCTGGCGCGGACGGCGACGTTTCTCACCGAGGAGACCGACATCGACGGCGAGGCGGTCGCAAGCGACGCGCGGGATCGGGCACACGATGACGCCGTTCAGGCCGATATTCAGGCGGCCGAGGACGCCGGATTGGGTGAGACGACGCCGATTATCCTGCTGTTCGAGGACGGCGAGTTCGTGACGAAGGTCAACGGGAGCGTCAGCTACGAACTCATCGCGGAGGCGCTGGGAGAGCACGACGGATGAGCACCGCAGAGGGGTTCCGCCTGCCGACGACGCGAGGGGACTGGCGGCTCATGGGCCGGACGGTCAGGCTCGTGCTCACGCTGCCAGTCTACGCGGCGGTCGCCGTGATCGCCGCAATCGTCTCGCTGACCCTGTTCGTCGTCTCGCTGAACGTCCCGCTGGTGCTTGACCTCGTAGTCGGTGGGTCGCTCCCGCTCGCCAGTCGGCTGCGCGTGCTCGGGGAGCTGTATCCCTTCATCGGCACGTCGTTCAACCCTGCACAGGGAATTCTGCTGGTCGTCGTCGCCGCCCTCACCGGCGTCGACGTCGGGCTGGTGACCTACCACTTCCGCGAACACGGCCTCGACCTCCAGCAGGGCGGCGCGGGCGTCGCGGGTGTCGTCCTCGGAACGCTCGGCGCGGGCTGTGCGGCCTGCGGGTCGGCGGTCCTGCTGGGCCTGCTGTCGCTGCTCGGCGTCTCGACCTCGCTGTTGTTTCTGCCGCTGGATGGGCTTGAGTTCGCACTGCTTGCGCTCGCGGTGTTGATCCTCTCTATCTACTGGCTCGCCGAGGGGATGCGCGGCGGCGAGGTCAACGGGTGTCCGGTGGATATCTGACTGTATCGTTGGCCGGTCCTCGTTTCGCCCCGGTCGCGGAGTCCAAACCGTTCCAGCGGGAGAAAACGTATAGTGTCGTCAGCCGAACACTCGTGTCGAGAAGGTATGCCCGAGACGGAGTCCCAGGTGACGGCTTCGACGGAGCCCCCCGCCGAGTACGAGCACCTCCAGAAAAAGCGGAAAGAGACGGCCGGAACGGTCGAACTGGCCGAAATCGTCGACGTGTGGGTCGGCGAGAGCGAACTCGTCTGTCGGTTCCAGTTCGACTGGGCGACCGACCCGATACAGCGGCGTTACGACCTTGACAGCGACCGCGACATCGCCAAGGTCGAGCGGCTCTGTGAAGCGAACGGCCTGCAGTTCGAGCAGGCCAGTCATTTAGAGGGGTCGCTGGTCGAACTCGAATACACCGGCTCACGGTGGCTGCCGCGGCCGGAAGCCGCCTACACCGACGGCGAGGGGTCGGCCGTCGAGACGTTCCGCGCGGAGTGGCGGTTACTGGTGGCTGAACTCGCCCAGTCGCCCGCGTTCCTCCGGCGGGGCATCGAGCGCGTCCGGGGGCTGTCGACGACGCAACTGATTATCGGCATCATCCTCGTGAAGAAAGTCGCCATCATCGTGTTGCTGGCGCACCTCCTGCTGTAGCCCGGCTGTCGCTGGGACGAAATCAGTGTCGACAGAGCGTCCGATAGCGACCCGCTCAGTTCGTTGTCGTAATTTCGACCACGTCGCGGTGGTCGAGTTCGGTGTCAGCACCGATCTGTCGTTCGGTACGCACGTCGTGCGCGTGGAGGAATCCTTCACCGATGTCGGTGTGCAGGAAGTACGCGAAGTCCTCGGCGGTCGACCCGTCGGGGAGGACGAAACAGTCCTGCAGGAAGGTGCCGTCCTCCTGGGGCTTGCGAGCGCCGGGGAACACCGCGATTGCGCCCAGTTCCTCGAACAATGCGGTTTCCAGCGCCTGCTGGACGCCCGTGCCACCGAACTCCGTAACGAAGTCCCGGATCTGTTCCAGCCCTGCGGCCTTCTCCTCGGGCAGGTCCGCCGTCACGGTGAACTCCTCGTCGCCCGGTCGGTAGTCGAGTACGCCCTGCTCGTTGCCGTTTTTCAGTGCCTTCTCCGCGTGGGCCGAGACGGGGACGAACGTGAGGTGCTTGTACTCCGGGTCCTCGGTGATTGGCTCCCAGTTTTCCTGGGCCTCCGGAGTATCCATCTTGTTCGCCGCGATGAGCATCGGCTTGGTCCGGATGCGGATCTCCCGAGCGAGTGCCTCTCTGTCCTCGTCGTCCCAGGTGTCGGGGTCGAGTTCCAGGTCCAGTGCGAGTACGACCTGTTTAATCTCGTCGGCGTTGATCTTGAACGCCGACATCTGCTCGGCGAGGTCGTCTTCGATGGCCTTGTCCTCGCCGTGGTAGCCCGAGCGGTAGCGCTCGATGCCTTTCTCCAGAATGTCGAGATACCACATATCCAGTTCGTCTTCGAGGAAGTCGATGTCCTCGCGCGGGTCGTGGTTCTCGGTGGGTTCTCCTTCCAGGTCCGTTTCGCCGGTGAAGTCGACGACGTGGACGAGCACGTCGGCCTCGTTGAGGTCCGTGAGGAACTGGTTCCCCAGCCCCTTCCCCTCGTGTGCACCGGGGACGAGGCCGGCCACGTCGACGAGTTTCGTCGGGACGAACCGGACACCCTCCGTGCAGTAGCCGTGGTTGGGCGTGCAGGTGTGGTCGAACTCCGGGGCGGCACAGTCGACGCGGACGTACGCCTCGCCCATCGAAGGGTCGATTGTCGTGAACGGGTACGCGCCCTCGGGCACGTCGTTCATCGTCGCCGCATTGAAAAACGTGGACTTGCCGACAGAGGGCTTGCCGACGAGTCCGATCTTGTAGCTCATTGCACCGATGAAGCGGTTTCAGCGGCTTAAACGCTGTTACACGAGCTACGAGAGCGTGTGAGTCACACACGTACTGCGGGCTGCGAATGCGAGCCGGCGTTCACAACCGCCGCTCGTACACGTTGACTGGGTGTTCCTGTCCGCCGACCTCGGTCGTCCGCTCGCCGAACTTCTCGAAGTGGCTCCGGTAGAACGCGTTCCCGACCTCGTTCTCGGCCAGCACCTCGTCGCGGATTTTCCGCACGGAAAGCTCGTGCAAGTGCTGTTCGCCGCGATGCAGCAGCTCCGTCCCGATACCTTCCCCCCAGTAGTCCGGGTGGACGTACAGGTCGAGGTCGCCGAAGCCGGTCGCGTCCGTCATCCCACAGCTCATGTACGCCACCACGTCGTCGTCGGCCGTCGAGACGAACAGGCCGACCTCTTCGAGTTCGATCATCTGCTCCAGTAGCGGCGGTGCATACCCCTCTTTGAGGTGCTCTTCCACTGTCTCTGCTCCGAGGATGTCGTCGTACACGGTATGCCATGTGGTTCTGGCGACCCGGCGGATATCCGCGATGTCCATTGGTTCGGCCGGCCGGATGGATGTCTGGAACGACATGTGTGAACATTTAACGTGTAGGTGTATAGAACTGTGGCTTGTTTGACAACGCGAGGAACTATCCCGTTCTGCGTCCCCTGAGATAATAGGGCAACTCTTATGTACACTTCTGTACGTTAGTGTTCAGTAATGGACGACAGTGAGGAGATAGCACCAGCGGTCCAGTCGATTCTCGACGCGGCGCGGGAGCGCGGTGGCGGCGGAGACCGGGTATCGGTGACACCCCGGTCGCTGGCCGATGCCTTCGAAGCGGCCGAAAACGACGGGCGGACGCCGGTCATCGCCGAAATCAAGCCCACCAGCCCGACCGCCGAGGGCGAGCGCACTGACGACCCGGTCGACCTCGCACAACAGATGGTCGCGGGCGGCGCGACGGCGCTGTCTGTGCTGACGGAGCCGGAGCATTTCGGCGGGTCGGCGGCGACGCTCGAACGGGTCCGCGACGCCGTCGACGTGCCCGTCCTGCGGAAAGACTTCGTCCTCTACGAGAGCCAGCTGGACGTCGTGGAAGCCGACGTTGTCCTGCTCATCGTCCGCTTTCTCGAAGCCGAGGGCACCGACGACCTCGCGGACCTCCTCACGGCCGCGCGCGAGCGCGGTTTCCAGGTCCTCGTTGAGACCCACACGGCGGCAGAGGTCGAGAAAGCACTCGACGCGGGCGCGGATATCATCGGCGTCAACAACCGCGACCTCGGCGAGCTAGCGGTCGACCTCGGAACGTTCGAAGCCGTCGCGCCCGACGTGCCAGAGGGCGTCACACTCATTGCTGAAAGCGGCATACAGACAGCAGACGACGTCTTGCGGATGCGCGACGCCGGTGCGGACGCGCTGCTGATCGGCTCGGCGATCATGGACCACGGCGAGACGACGGACGTGGAAGCGAACACGCGGCGACTAACAGATGCGGACACTGACGCGATTGAGACGACTACAGACACATGAGTACTGACGACGCACACGACCCCAAGTTCGGCGAGTACGGTGGACAGTACGTGCCCGAGGCACTGATGCCAGCTATCGAGGAGCTGACCGACGCCTACCAGCGGTACGTGCTCGAAAACGAGGACGGCTTCATGGACGAGTTTCGGGAGCGGCTGGCCGACTTCGGCGGCCGACCGACGCCACTGCAGTACGCGGACCAGCTCTCGGCCCGATACGACACGGACGTGTACCTCAAGCGCGAGGACTTGCTGCATGGCGGCGCGCACAAACTCAACAACGCGCTTGGCCAGGTTCTGCTGGCGAAGTACATGGGCAAGGAGCGCATCATCGCCGAGACCGGGGCCGGCCAGCACGGCACGGCGACGGCGATGGCGGCGGCCCACCTCGACATGCCCTGTGAGATCTACATGGGCGAGACCGACATCGCGCGCCAGCGCCCCAACGTGTTCCGGATGCGCATCAACGGGTCCGAGGTCAATCCCGTCACAGTCGGCCGCGGGACGCTGAAGGAAGCCATCTCCGAGACGATGCGGGACTGGGCGACCACCGTCGAGAACACCCACTACGTCATCGGGAGTATCGTCGGCCCGCACCCGTTCCCGAAGATGGTGCGTGACTTTCAGGCGGTCATTTCCGAGGAGGCCCGTGAGCAGGCCATCGAGAAAACCGGTGGGCTACCAGATTCAGTCCTCGCGTGTGCCGGCGGTGGCTCGAACACTATGGGCACCTTCGCGCACTTCGTCGACGATACCGACGTCGACCTCTACGCCGTCGAGGCCGGCGGCTCTTCGCTGCAGGTCGACGAGGAAGAGGGCGTCGCGCCCAACTCCGCCACGCTCTCGACCGGCGACGAGGGCGTGCTTCACGGCGCGCGAACGAAGCTCCTGCAGGACTCGGACGGCCAGATCATGGAATCGCACTCCGTGTCCGCGGGGCTTGACTACGCCGGCGTCGGTCCGGAACTCGCCCACCTCGTCGACGAGGACCGCGTCATCCCGGTCAACGTCGACGATGACATCGCGCTGGAAGCGTTCCACCGACTCTCCCAGGACGAGGGTATCATCCCGGCCCTAGAGACGGCCCACGCCTTCGGGTATCTGGAAGAACACCACGACGAGGTCGGCGACACCGTCGTCGTCAACGTCTCCGGCCGCGGCGACAAGGACCTCGAAACGGTCATCGAGGAGACCAGCAAGCGCGACCTCGATATCGCGCCGGACATGTCTATCTTCGATAGCGTGGGGCGAAGCCCCACGTCACAGTCGAGCGGCGATGAGCCGCGAGACAGCGTCGGCGGGGGTGGCCTCTGATGGGCCTCGAACGAGCCTTCGCTGACGAGCCAGCCTTCGTCCCGTACCTCGCGGCCGGCGACCCGAACTACGAGGCCTCGATTGAGTACGTCGAGGCGCTGGCCCGCGGCGGGGCCGACGTCATCGAACTCGGTCTGCCGTTTTCTGAACCCATCGCGGAGGGCAAGACCATCCAGAACGCTATCGTCCGCTCGCTGGAAGCCGGGATGACGCCCGACCGCTTCTTCGAGTTCGTCGAGGAGCTCGACGTGGACGTGCCGCTGGTGTGTATGACCTACTACAATCTGATTTACCAGTACGGGGATAGCGAGTCGCGAAGCGACTCGGAAAACGCGAGCGGTGAAACCGCGAGCGAAGGCCCCCGCCCCTTCGTCGAGAAGGCCGCCGCGGTCGGCATCGAGGGCCTCGTCGTCCCGGACCTCCCCGCTGAGGAGGCCGGCCCGCTCCGGACGGCCTGTGACGAGTTCGGCCTCGATCTGGTGTTCATCGTCGCGCCGACGACGAAGGGCGACCGACTGGAGCGGATGCTCGAACAGGTGTCGGGCTACGTCTACGTCCAGGCGCGCCTGGGCGTCACCGGCGCACGCGAGGACGTGGACGACGCGACCGAGGAGTCGCTGGCCCGGCTTTCCGACTGGGACGTGCCCAAGGCCGTCGGGTTCGGCATCAAGACGGGCGACCACGCTGAACGAATCGTTTCTGCCGGTGCTGACGGGGTTATCGTCGGCTCCGCACTGGTCGATATCGTGGCCGA
The DNA here is from genome assembly GCF_037078395.1 of Haloarcula sp. CGMCC 1.6347. Taxonomy (NCBI): domain Archaea; kingdom Methanobacteriati; phylum Methanobacteriota; class Halobacteria; order Halobacteriales; family Haloarculaceae; genus Haloarcula; species Haloarcula sp. CGMCC 1.6347. The sequence continues at coordinate 550,519 of NZ_JAYMGX010000002.1, read as the reverse complement.
GGGCCACGAGAACGGCGATCCCGTCGACGAGGTAGCCGACCGACTCGAAGCGAAGGCTCGTGAACTCAAAGACGGTGCGCTCCGGGGCGCGGCAGAACGACCGCAACCGGAACGCACATAATCGTACTTGCCACACTGTCTCATAACATGACTGCAGGAAAACGCGCACGACTCGAACGCATCGGGACAGACGACACATACGTAATCGTCCCGATGGACCACGGCATCACAATGGGGGCCGTAAAGGGCCTCAAAGACATCGAATCGACTATCGACGCGGTCACCAGCGGCGGCGCGGACGCCGTCCTCACCCAGCGGGGCATCGCCGGGCGCGTCCATCCGAACAAGAACGACGCGGGCTATATCACGCATCTCAACGGCTCTACTACCATCGGTCCTGACGAGCAGGACAAGCGGGTGACCGGCACGGTCGAAGACGCCATCCGCGCCGGGGCCGACGCCGTCTCGTTCCACATCAACGTCGGCAGCCAGTACGAACCCGAACAGATCGAGGAGCTCTCCGAGCTGACGACCGAGGCCAGCCAGTACGGCCTGCCGGTGCTGGCGATGGCCTACGCCCGCGGCCCCGACATCGACTCCGAGAACGAGGACTACAACCAGTCCGTCGGCCACGCTGTCCGGCTAGCCGAGGAACTGGGTGCGGATATCGTCAAGACCGGCTACACCGGCTCCGCCGAGACCTTCCAGCACGTCGTCGAGTCCACGTCGCTACCGGTGGTCATCGCCGGCGGCTCGAAGGGCACTGACGAAGACACCGTTCGCATGGTCCGGGGAACGATGGACGCCGGGGCGTCCGGCGTTTCGATGGGCCGCTCTATTTTCCAGCACGACGAACCGGAGAAGATTGCCCGTGCCGTCTCCGCCGTCGTCCACGACGACGCCACCACCGAGGAAGCGCTTCGCGAGGCCGGACTGGCCGTCGAGGCCTAGCGGCCAAATCAGGACAAGTGGACACAGATACGGACCAATAACCGTATTACGCAGTCTCGAACCACAGAACAGAATGGGTCTCTCCCTCACCGGAGCCAGACCACGTTTCTCCCTTGCTTGTCTGGCATCCGACAGACCGACCCGGGTTCCGCCACGTTCAAGCCCCGCCGTTGCGGACGTGGGCGTATGACTCGAAGCGTCTGGCTCAAAGCCGACAGCGAGGTCGGCGATTGGGAGACACGGAAACGCCGGATAACCGCCGGTATCGAGGCCGGCGTCGACTGGGTACTGGTCGACGAGGAAGACGTCGACCGCGTCTCGGAACTCGGAGAAATAAACATCGCCGCGTTCACCAACGGCGACGTCCACGTCATGGAGGCCGAGGCGGAGGACTCAGAGGCTGATGCGACCATCGTCGGCAAAGACGGTGAGGGCGACGGCACGGTCGACCTCCCGTCCGATTTCTCCGGCTCCGCGGACCTCTCGACGCTCCGGCAGAACGGGGCCGCCCCCGACGGCGGCTACGTCCGTATCTTCGACGAGGACTACGAGGCGTTCGCCGAAGCGGTCGCCGCCGAAGCCGACTTCACCATCGTCATCGGCGAGAACTGGCAGATCATTCCGCTCGAAAACCTCATCGCCCGCGTCGGCGAGGAGACGGACCTCATCGCCGGTGTCCGGACCGCTGAGGACGCACGAACGGCCTACGAGACGCTGGAAATCGGCGCTGACGGCGTCCTGCTGGACACCGACGACCTCGACGAAATCCGCAAGACGGTCGAGGTCCGCGACGAGATGGGGCGGGAATCGCTCGACCTGGAGTACGCCGAGGTCACCGCCATCGAGCAGACCGGCTCGGCCGACCGCGTCTGCATCGACACGGGCAGCCTGATGGAACACGACGAGGGGATGCTCGTCGGCTCGATGGCTCGCGGCCTCTTTTTCGTCCACGCCGAGACGGCTGAATCCCCCTACGTCGCCAGCAGACCGTTCCGGGTCAACGCCGGCGCGGTCCACGCCTACGTCCGGACCCCCGACGGCGGCACGAAGTACCTCTCGGAACTCCAGTCCGGCGACGAGGTCCAGATCGTCGACGCAGACGGGCACACTCGTGAGGCCATCGTCGGCCGCGCGAAGATCGAGAAGCGTCCGATGTTCCGCGTGCAGGCCGAAACCGAGGACGGCGACCGCATCGAGACGCTGCTCCAGAACGCCGAGACCATCAAAGTCCACACTCGGGACGGGCGAACCGCCGTCACGAACCTCGAACCCGGTGACGAAATCCTCATCTACCACGAGGACACGGCGACGCACTTCGGCGAGCGGATCGAAGAAAGTATCATCGAGAAGTAAGCTGGCTTCGGCCCGGAACTGACCGCAAGTCGGAGGTTACTGCTGGTCCGCCTCGACCGGTTCCAGTTGCGTCGTACACCAGTGACAGAAGTCGATGTCCTCGTCGAGTTCCTTGCCGCAGTTCGGACACGTCATACCGGCTTCGACCTCCTGTGTCTGGTTCTCGTTGACCGCGACCCAGTAGGCGTCGACGACGTTGAGCGTCGTGATCACGACCGAACCGATTGTCACCTCGGTGGGTCTGGACTGATACGACGACGAGATAGCCTCCAGGCTCAGCTGGGTGACGGGGTCGATAGCGCCAGTGACGACAAACACTACCGACAGCATGAACAATCCCCCGAGCCACAGCAATCCCCGTCCCCACTTGCGGAGGTAGAAGTGTCCCAACCCAGGGAAGATGAACGCAAGCACCACGGCCAGTAACGGCCGCTTGCGTCCTGTGTCAGTCATACTCCGCGAATCCGTCTCGCATACCCCTATATCTTCCGAAGGATCACCGTCCGGAGGAAAACCCCGTGACCGGCGGCCACCGGTTCAGGCGTCGCTCTGTAGCTGTCCGACCAGCGTCCGGAGCGTCGCGAGGTCGTACTGCCCCGGCGCGGTCGCGTCAGCGGGGTCGACCGGTGCGTAGCCGATGCGGGAGCCGTACAGCGGGGCGACGGCTCTGGAGTGGCGACCGGCCCTACCCATGCACATCGTGGCGACTTGCTCGCCTCCGGCGGCCATCTCGCGGGTCGCCCCGAGCATCGACAGTACGTCGTCCGGCGACTGGGCCGTACTCGCCATCTTCCCCACGTCACCGCGAGCACAGGCTCGTTCGAGTCGACTCACGATGGCGTCGCGGTCGGGCGTCGACTCGAAGTTGTGCGTCGAGACGACCACGGACGCGCCGCGGTCGCGGGCCACGTCGGCGACCCGGCCGGCGTCGTGGTCGCCGGCCCCCTCAAGCGCCGCGAGTTCGAGGTCGACGGCCGTCACGGCGTCGTGTTCGAGCGCGGTTTCGAGCGCGTCGAGGCGGCCCGCGGTATCGGCTGCCTCGCCGCCCTCCCACGTCGCCCGGTTGGTGACGAGTATCGGCAGGTCGCCGTCGTAGGCCTCCAGTTGTGCCAGCGGCTCGTCGGCGAAGTCCATCCGCAGTTCCAGCCCGTCGGCATCGGCGCGGGCGGCCGGCTCCACCCCGAGGTCGTCGGTGGCGGCGAGTAGGGTGAACGACTCGAAGTCCATACGTCGGCTTCGTCGGAGCCGCACAAAAACCCGCGCTTACTCGACCGGCTCGTGGACGGCCCGGAAGCCGTCATCGGTCGCCGTGACGGAGTCGACCGCGTAGAACTGAATCCGTTGCTCCTGTTTCGTGTTGACGGCGAAGTCGTACTGTTCGGCCTCGTAGCCCGGCTCTTTCCCGTCGGCACGCCGTTGTTCCACCCACGAGCGGTGGTCGGCGAGGCGCTCCTGAGCGATGGTCCGAGAGCGTTCCGGGGCGGCCGCGACCCGGTCTTCGAGCGCCGACAGCAGGTCCGGGTCGCGGTCCACTCCGACCGAGTTCCGGCCGGCGACCATCGCCGCCAGCGTCGTCGTCCCGGTTCCAAGAAACGGGTCGAGTACGGTGTCACCGTACACCGAGAACATCGAGATGAGCCGATAGGGCACCGTCAGCGGGAAGGCACCCGAACGGTCCCGGAGTCCGTCGTCGATGCCCTGTGTCTCGCCGGGGAGTTCCCAGAGGTCGGAGAACCACTCGTTGCGCTCCTCCCAGAAGTAGGCGCTCTCGTAGCGACGGTCCGCGCCCGGTTCGAGGCGGCGGCGCTCCCCGTTGCGGAACACGAGGATGTGCTCGTGTTCCAGGGTCGGATAGGCGTTCGGCGGCACCATCCCCGAACCCATGAACTTCGCGCCGCTGTTGGTCGGTTTGCGCCACAGGATATCGGGCAGCGCGCGCAGGCCGTGGTCCGTCAGCCGGTCGGTTATTTCGGCGTGGTTGGGGTAGGAGCGGAAGCCGTCCTCCAGGGACCGCGTCGCGTCCCCGACGTTGATGCAGGCGATGCCGCCGGGAACCAGCACGCGTTTCAGCTCTGCCCAGACCGCATCGAGCACGTCGTGCATCAGTGTGAACGCTCGGTCACCGTCGCCGTGGTCCAGCGCCGCCCCGATGTCGGGGTCCAGGTCCGCGAAGATGTCGTCCCACATCTCGATCATCGGGTACGGCGGCGACGTGACCACCAGTTCGACGCTGTCGTCGGGACAGTCGAGCGTTCGGGCGTCACCGGTTCGAACCCGGTGTGTCGTCTCCATACCGGTCCCAGCAGATGAGACGACTCTAGTCTTGCGGTTATCGGTCGGGTGATTCGTTTTTGTGTGTCGCTCTGTGGCTGTCGTGTCTCGTCCCGCAGTGACAACTGTAGAGAACCAGAAAGCCCCGGCTGGCTGAACTCGGGGGCCTCGCTGCGCCCTTCACTCACTGCGTTCGTTCCAGTGCTTGCTTCGTCCACCGTCGTTCAGCCAGCCACCGGGAGACCGAAGGTCTCCCGAGCAGTCGGCGCACAGCGCCGACGACGCCCCTTTCAGTCCTACCCGTAGCCGGTTGGTCAATCTGGGTTGGGTGGGGCTTTCTGGTTGTTCGGACTTCGTTAGATGGCAATACACTCTCTCTGTACGACCACTGACAACAGAAGAACCGTTCCTCACAGCAACGCAGCGCGCGCCCAAACGTTACGCAACAGGCAGGTCCTGCTCGGCTTCCAGCAGTTCGTGGTAGCGGTTGCGGATGGTGACCTCGGAGATATCGGCGACCTCAGACACGGCGGCCTGGGTGGTCTTCTCGTTGGTGAGCAGCGCGGCGGCGTACACCGCGGCGGCGGCGAGGCCGACCGGCGACTTGCCGGAGTGGACGCCCTGTTCCTTGGCGTTCTGGAGGAGCTGGCGGGCGCGGTGCTCGGCCTCGTCAGACAGTTCCAGCGAGGAGGCAAACCGCGGGACGTAGCTCTCGGGGTCCGCGGGGCGAACCTCAAGCGAGAGTTCGCGGACGACATAGCGGTAGGTTCGGGCGATTTCGCTCTTTTCGACGCGGGAGACTTCCGTAATCTCGTCGAGCGAGCGCGGGACGCCGGCCTGGCGCGCGGCGGCGTAGACGGAGGCCGTCGAGACGCCCTCGATGGAACGGCCGGGCAGGAGGTCCTCGTCCAGCGCGCGGCGGTAGATGACGCTGGCCGTCTCGCGGACGTTTTCTGGCAGTCCGAGCGCGGAGGCCATACGGTCGATTTCACCGAGGGCCTGCTTGAGGTTGCGCTCCTTGGAGTCGCGAGTGCGGAACCGCTCGTTCCACTTGCGGAGACGCTGCATCTTCTGGCGCTGTTTGCCAGAGAGGGAGTTGCCGTAGGCGTCCTTGTCGCGCCAGTCGATGTTCGTCGAGAGGCCCTTGTCGTGCATCATGTTCGTCGTCGGTGCGCCGACGCGGGACTTCTCGTCTTTCTCGCTGGAGTCGAATGCGCGCCACTCGGGGCCGCGGTCGATTTCGTCGGACTCGACGACGAGGCCACAGTCCTCACAGACCGTTTCGCCGTGTTCGTCGTCGATGACGAGCGAGCCACTGCACTCCGGGCACGCAGTGCTCTCCGATTCCGTCGACTCAGTCGTCTGTTCCTCGTGCTGCTGTCGCGTCCGTGTGTGTTCACTCATTGGTTGCGAAGGCGGGTGCTCACCGGGTGGGAGACATCACAGAACCCGGAGGCAGTCGGTAACACTGTATTCGAACGAAAGTCATTAAAACATTCCGGTATTGTCATGGAGACCACCGATACACGTCACGAAACCCACGTTTGTGCATCAGTCGCATGACCATTCATATAATCGCTGCCGGGTATTTTTGACTGATTTCCCACAACCCGGTTATAATCGTATACAATCGGTAGAGTCGCCCCCTCGCTGTCACTGCCTACTGAAACGTCTCGACGACGCCGGGCATACACCCTTCACCAGGCTCGTAGTATGAATTGTGGTCCGCAACGGTTTCTGTTACATCGTGCTCGGTGTAGTTCTCGGGGGCGTCATCGGGACTCTGCACACCCGTTTCACCGACCGCTTCCGCCCACTCGGCAGCACTGAATGCAGTCCCCAGCACCGCGTCGTCGTCCTTGTGGAAGTTGTCGAAGGACGTGGTGGCGTACTCGATGGACTCGCCGTATGCCTCGTCGACCTCAACGACGGATTCACCGATAGCGCCACCCAGTAACGTCACCGACTCGACTGCGTCTTCGTGTCCACGCTCGTGAAGCGACGCTACCGTTTCCACAGCCACCTTTGCGCCGAGCGAATGTCCGATTACCCGGACTGGAAGCCCACCGCTGTCGTTGTGGTCGGCAACCCACTGTGCGAGCTTCGGACCGTTCTGTTTGGCGATGGCGACACCCTCGTTCCAGCCGATGCCGTCGCCCTTATCGGCATCCCAGGTGAACCCCACGGTGAACTGGTCGTACTCGTTCTCTTCAAGCCCGATCTGACAGGTGTAGGCGGCGTTTCTGGCATCCGTCTCTCCGAGACTCCAGCCGTGGACGAAGATGACGAGTTCCGCATCGTCGCTGGCCCGGGTCGACTCCCAATCCCCCACTGTTTCGTACTCTGTCTCTGTATACTCGGACTTCAGTTCAGCGTCGTCAGTGAACTGATCACGCGTCGAAACGAGTGGGAACTCCGCTGGAGCTGTGTACTCTCCGTCATCACCGCCGAACTTGCCGCCCCGTACTGCGCCACTCGTACCGAGTGCTGCTACCGATGCCACAGCACCGGTCGAGGCCTTGAGGAAACTGCGTCGCGTTTGCCTGCCCAGTTCGCTCGATTGTATGCTACGTTGAAACATAGCAGAACTGCGTAGTTTTCCGTATTATATACTATTAACTATTATAATTAACATTATTAGTAAAAAAGGCCCTTATTTATAATATTAGTAAACAAATACGCCGCTCTGGAGACTGGTAGCTATAGTAGCCATTGAAAATCAATGTACACCTGATCGAACGACGGCAGTGCGATCAGTGTGGAAATCGTTTCAATTGGTACTCTAGAAGCGCAGTCTCAGTAGAGTGCTGTTGTACTGTCCCGAGTATTACCAGCGCAATCCCAGTAGCGACGGAGTGCTATTGCGGGGCGCGTCAGAACTGCGCTCAGTCGTTCGTTTCCGGTTCGATAGCGTCCGTCGACTGGGACTCCTCGACGGCCGTCGTCAGTGAGACGTTGAGCCAGGCCATCGACGCGACGCCGCCGATGATGGTGACGACGTTCTTGACCGCGTGGTCGACGATAGCGACGCCGATAGCCGCGGCGACGCCGACCGGCGTCAGGGACGCGACGATGACGGTGAACGCACCCTCGTAGAGGCCGACGCCGCCGGGCGTCAGCGGCAGGACCTTTGCGAGGTTCCCGACGCTGACCGCGAAGAAGCCAACGGCCACCAGCGACGGCGTCAGGCTGTAGCCGAAGGCCGCGAAGACGATCAGGGCCGTTATCACGTCGAACGTCCAAATGAGGAGGCTTCCTATGCCGACACGGGTGAAGGCCGACCCGTCGGCGGCCACCGTCTGTACGTCGCCGACGAACCCTTCGATGATGCCGGCGACGTAGTCGGCGTAGGAGTCGCTGCTCAGCCGCCCGATGACCGCCCGGACGAAGTTCCGGTCGCTCCGCGCACTGGCGACGATAGCCACCACCGCTCCGATCGCCGCGAGGCCGACGCCGCTGGCCACGGCCACGGCAGTTCGCCCGCTGCTGGCCGCGTCGCCGCCGACGGTATCACCAGTCAGCGCGGTCAGCAACTGCTCGGCCGACCCGGTCACGGCTAACCCCATCATGACGACGCCGGCAAGCAGCGTGATCGTCAGCAGGTCGAACACGCGCTCGACGGCCAGCGACGCGAACCCGGAGGGGTACGGAATCGAACGCCGGGCCTTGATGACGTACGCCCGAACCGCATCACCGGCCCGCGCCGGAAACACGAGGTTCCCGGTCTGGCTGATGAATACCGCGCCCGTCAAAAAGCCCCACCGCTCCCGGTACCCCATCGAGACGAGGATGTCCCGATAGCGGATACCGCGAAGCGGCCACGAGACGGCGTAGACGACGGCACTCAGCGCGACGACTTCCGGCGCTGCGCCCGCCATCTCTGCGAGCACGCGGTCGGGATCGAGATACTGCGTCATCAACAGAAGTGCGACGACGACCAGCATCGTCCCCGCGCCGAGCGATACCTCGCGGGTAATCCGGGGACTAACCGACAGCTCCCAGAAGGTCCGGAGTATCTGGCTGCCCATCCCGAACACGTCCCGGACGATATCGACCTTCGAATCGCCCTTGGGTGTCCAGTCGACGGGGAACTCCTTCACTCGATAGCCGTTGCGCTGGGCCTTCACGAGCAGTTCCGTGTCCCAGAACCAGTGCTCGTCTTGGACAAGGGGCAACAGCGTCTCCAGTGCCTGCCGGTCGAAAGCCTTGAACCCGCACTGGTGGTCCTTGAGGTCCGAGCGGAGGACCGTCCGAACGAGCGTGTTGTAGCCGAAGCTCGGAATCCCGCGCTTCGCGGGCCGGTCGGCTCGGTTTTCGGGCATCCAACGTGACCCCGTCGCCACGTCGTAGCCGTCGACGCGGACGGCGTTGACGAGCTCTTCGAGATGTGACATATCCGTCGCCAGGTCCGTATCGAAATACACCATCGTCTCGCCGTCGGCCCGCTCGAAGGCGTACGCTAACGCGCCGCCGCGGCCCAGACGTTCGTCGCTGTGGACGTGTCGGACCCGGCTGTCCTCGTTCGCGAGTCGCGTCGCGATTTCGGGCGTGCGGTCCGAGCAGCCGTCCTCCGCGACGATGACTTCGTACGCGTCTTCGGGGAGAAACGAGGCGAGCGTCTCGAGCGTTATCGATACCGTCTGCTCGATGGTGTCCGCCTCGTTGTAGGCAGGGAGAACGACGCTCACCTCGACCGCAGTCATACGCTCTTGGTCATCTCCGGAGTGAAAAGTACTTTCCGCTCGATAGGCTGACGGAACCGAACCGGCCGTTAGTCAGCGCCTTCCTGCGACTTGGTGGTCGCGAACCGCTCGATGGACGCAACGTCGATGTCGCCGACCGACTCGTAGGGTCTGTTTACCACCACGTCGCCGGCGGTGCTCCGGCCGATGCCGGGAATCGCGGTGAGTTCGTTCATCGACGCGCTGTTGAGGTCCAGCGGATACGGGACGCCAGTGACCGACCGATAGCCGTGGTCGGTGACTGCGATGTCGACGACGCTGCCGAGTTCGCGCTCGCCGGGGATGCCCACGAGGAGCGGATAGGTCCCCAGCTGGCGGCCGAAGGTCTTGCCGTCCTGATGGTACTCCAGATGCACGTCGGGCAGTATCGTCCCCGGCGGCGCGACCCGTTGGAGCATCGGGTTGTCGATGGTCTCGCGGACCTCCTGTTTGTACTGCTTGAACAGTTGCTTGTGGTCCTTGGCGATCTCCGCGCCGGTGTCGGCCATGTCGGTCCCCTCGAAGGCCATCACCTGCCGGATGTTTACTCGCCGGAGCATCAGCCCTTCGTCGTACACCCGCTGGAGGAACCGCTTGTTGTGCTCGAAAGTCTCTCGCGTCTCGCCTTTCAGCCCATGAACGAGATTGATACCGGGCAGTAGCTTGGGAAGCCGACGGGCGGCGTCGTCGCCGAAGTTGGGAGCAGTGTCCCGCGCTCGCGGCGATGCCGCTCGCGTATCCGACCCGCTGCGCGGGTCGCCGTCTCCCCCAGGCCGCCAGCCAGCGACTTCGTTGACGATTTTGACCGCCTCGAAACACTGGTCGGCAGTGACGTTGAGGTTGTTGTCGCTCATCACGTTCGGGTCGGCCGATTCGAGGCCGAACGCGGCGGTGTCGCCGGGCGTGTTGTGCTCGGCGATGATGCGAATCCCCTCGCGGGCCTTCTCGGGCCACTTCACGACCGTGATGGGGTTCATGTTGTCGAGATGCAGCGTCTCCAGGTCCGGGGCGACCTCACGGATACCGCCGTAGAGCCGCTGCAGGGCATCCGGATTGGGTGCTTCGCCGTCGCCGCCGTAGGCCAGGATGTCGGCCTGCCGGCCCAGCCGGAAGTGCTTCACGCCGCGGTCCGAGAGGGCGTCGACCTCGTCGACGACACTCTCTGGTGGCCGGAAGTCAGGGTTGCCGTACATCGGTTCCGTGCAGAAGGAACACCGGTACGGACAGCCCCGGGAGGTCTCCATCTCGCAGATGAGGTAGTCGGGATGGTTCGGGTGCTGTTCGACGACGAACGCGCCGGCGCGGGCCCACCGCGTCTCCTCCTCGATGTCCCGGTAGCGGTCGTTGAACCCCTCCAGGCCGGACTCGACGAGGTCGAACACCGCGGCCTCGACGTCCGCCATCGCCAGGAAGTCGAAATCGAGGTCGTCGCGGGCCGTCTCGCTCGCGCCCTCGTTGGCCTCGCCGACGCCGAAGCGGACCGGGCCGCCCATGATGGACGTCCCGTCGGCCGTCCAGGCGAGTTCCCGCACCTCGTCGGGTTCTGCCGGCGTCCCGCCGACGTACTTGCCGGGGACAGTCATGCCACCGACGTACACCATGAGGTCGGCGGCCTCGATGTCACGCCAGACGGCGTTGTCCTCCCGGAGTTCGTCGATGGTGTGATACGTTATCTGCTCGCGGGGGACGCCGGCGTCGACGAGCGCGCCGGCGGCGTACCGCGGATACGTCGAGATGTACGGCGGCACCCCGAAGTGTGCGGGCTCGTCGACGTAGCCGTCGACGATGGTGACGTCGAGCGTCTCGGGGTCAGTCATACCCGTCGCTTGACGTTCGATACCTAAAACCGTGTCTGGTCCGGCTTGTCTTACGGTCCGGTGAGCGATTATGTGAACGTCAGAACGCTCCGGACAGCCTTGGTTTCCTCTTAGTGTCCACCGACAGCCGGGTGGACTGCTCAAGCTGGATGGCGGTTTCTGCCTCTCTCCAGTTTCCGGACGAACAGGAACCATAGAACAGCACGCACACGTTCGCTGTAGCTCTTCGTAGCGGTGTCAATACTACAGTTCGAAGAGGTAGGCGGGACTCGGCCCATCAAAGGCGGGAGAGCCAACGAGCGCGGTCGTGCCATGGAGCGCGACTGCAAAGCCGAACTCGGCGTCCTGTTTGGGGTTTTTCGGGACCAGCCGTCGCGTCTCGGTCCAGTCGTCGGCCGCCCTGAACACGTAGGCGTGGCCGGACGCACCTGCCTTGGGTGCCCCGAGGACCGCCACCCCGCCAGTGTACGCCACCGACCAACCGACGTCGTCTCCCGAACCGGCATCCGTGGCGGTGAGCCGGGCGCGGCGCGTCCACTCGGTTTCGGTTTGCTCGAACACGTACGCACTGCCGCCCCCGTCGCCAGGAGCGCCGACAACTGCCGTACCGCCGTCGAGCGCGACCGACTGTCCGAACAGGCTATCAGCCACCGAGTCGTCGGGTGTGAGCAGCGTCTGTTGTGTCCACTCACCGTCCGCCCGCTCGTAGACGAACACCGCGCCTGTCTCCTGGCCGTCCTGCTCGGCGTAGGGCGCACCGACCAGCACAGTGTCGCCAGCAACCGTGACGGCGGTCCCGAAGAGGTTCTCGGCGTCGCTTCCGAGCGCGGCCTCCTGTGTCCAGTCCGTTCCGTCGCGCCCGAACACGTACGCGCTGCCGCTCCACGACCGCATCGTCGTCGGATCGTTGTTGTCGCCGACGACAACCCGTTCGCCGTCGAACGCGACTGACCGGCCGAACTCATCTCTGTCTTCGTTAGGGACAAACTGATGCCGCTGTCGCCACTGGCCGTCGTCCCGCGCAAAGAGGTAGACTGCGCCCCCTTCGGAGCCGGCTCCGGGGCCACCGAGAATCGCTTCCTCACCGACCATCGCGGCCGAGATGTTGTAGCCGCCGAAGTGCTCCTCCTCGACAGGAGTCAATACAGTCGTCGGGCGCCAGCCGCCGTCGGCCTCGAACACGTAGGCCCCGTCGCTTTCGGCGAGAACGACTGCGGCGTCCGCCGACAGTGCCACGGCCCGGCCGAACTCGTCGACGGTCCCGTTCGGAGTGGGGGTGAACACAGGCGTTCCAGCCTCCTCCGCCACCGCTGGTGAGGCTGTCTCAGTGGGAGTCGAAACGGCTGGTGTGGTCTCCGTGCGCGTCTCAGAGGGTGTGGACGTCGCCGGCTCACTATCCGTCGGTGGGGGCAACGTCGCCGTGGGTGTTGCCGTCCGTGTCGGGGTGGCTGCCTCATCAGCGCCGCTGTCGGTGAGTACATTACAACCGGCCAGTCCAGCGGGGAGTGAGACGCCAACCGCTCGAAGGAGGGTACGTCTGGAGACCATTTCGTAGGGCGTCAAAACCTACGTATAAACGTTTTATGGGGTCACAGAGCCGGTATCAGGTCCGAATCCACGACGCCGTTGCGTCTCACTCCGAAACCGCGGCGGCGACCAGTTCGGCGTTCTTGACGTTGGTCTTCCAGTAGGCGTCGAAGAGGTCACCGACGACGGGGACGCTTCCGAACAGCATCTCCACCGCGATGTTTGCGAGCAGTCGGAGCAGCGTCCGTTTCGGGACGCCGAGTCGAATCGCCTCTGCGACGATGTACAGCGAGCACACCGCAGTGGCGACGTCGCCCGCGACCGGGAGCAGGCCGATTATCGGGTCGAGACCGACACGGAGCGTTGTGCCGGGTACGCGGACGCTCTCGTCAAGGATGTGAGCGACGGTTCGAATACGGCCCAGTGCTGCCGGCTCCGTGTCCATATCTGACACATGAGTGGGTGCCTAATGGGCGTGATGCCTGAGCGACAAGTCGGCACCGGTCCACACACTCAGTCGTCGGCGACAGCAGACGACGGAGCCGAATCAGCTTGTTGGGACCCGTCATACCGTCCGCCGAACAGCGTTGTCGCAAACAGGATCAGCGGCGAGAGGAACGCGAAGAAGTAGTACGGGGCGTAGGCAAGCGTTCCGACCCCAAAGACCGCAGACATATAGACGGCACCGGCGTGCCACGGGAAGAGCGCGCCGGTCGGGGTTCCGGCGGATTCGATAGCCTGTGAGAGGTCGTCGCTGGCCAGACCGTACTCGTCGTAGAGATTCCGGAGCGTGAGCCCGGGGACGACGATGCTCATGTACTGCTGGGCCGAAAAGGCGTTGACGAAGATGGCCGAAACGCCGGTCCCGACGACAAGGCTGCGCGGGCCGCGGACAGCGGTCGCAAGGTGGTGTGCGAGCACGGCGAGGACGCCGGTCCGTTCGAGGAGTCCACCGAGACTAAGGGCCGCAACGACGACAGCAATCGTCCAGGCCGACCCCGAGATACCACCGCTTGCCAGCAGGTCGTTCACGAGGTCCATCCCCGTTTCAGGGGCCGTCCCGTCGAGAAAGACGGTCCAGGCGGCAGTGAACGACCGACCCTGAACGAAGATGGTCGTGAAGGTTCCGGCGAAGACACCGGCGACTAGCGTCGGGAGCGCTGGGATTCCGTACAGCGCCAGTCCGAAGGTGACAACGAGCGGGATAAGTACCAGCACCGAGAGGTCGTAGCTGCCAGCGAGTGCGCCCTGTATCTCGGCGACGCGCCCGGTCGGGATTTCACCGACGGTACGCAGTCCCAGCGCAGCGTAGAGCAGGACTGAGAGGCCAAACGCCAGCACGGTCCCGTTGCGCATCGCCCGGATGTGGTCGTAGAGATCGGTGTTCGTCACGGCGGCCGCGAGGTTCGTCGTATCCGAGAGGGGTGACTGCTTGTCGCCCGCGTAGGCACCCGAGAGGATGGCACCAGCGGTCATCGGCGTGGGTACACCGAGGCCGGAGCCGATGCCGATGAAGGCCACGCCGAGGGTGCCGGCTGTCGTCCATGACGACCCGATGGAGAAGGCGACGACCATCGCGAGCAGCGCTGTCACCGGCAGGAACACGTCCGGTGTCAGTATCGAGAGCCCGTAGTACATCAGCCCGGGAATGGTGCCCGCGCTAACCCACGTCGCGATGAGCCCGTAGATAACGAACAGAATGAGAATGGCCTGCAGCCCCATCAGCAGACTGTCCGCGAGCCCCTCGTAGAGGTCGTCCCACGAGTAGCCGAGCCAGTATTTCCCGACTGCGCCAGTCAGCACGATACTCCAGAGCAGCGGCCCGTGTGGGGCCAGCTTCAGATACCCGGACCCGATGCCGAGGAACAGGACGACACCGAGTACGGGGACCAACGCCTGAAGGACCCCCGGACGGCGCTCTGACGGGATGTCCTCGTACGTCAGCGGTTCGAGAGTGAGTGATGTCACGCTTACACCGACCTAATAACTCATATGTATTAAAAAGAGCGATAATATCTCTGCAGCGCATATGGCAAAGTATCTCTTTCAGGGGTATTGTTGTCAAGCACCAATGGCACAGACGCAAAGCGGGACTAATGTGCACTTAGTATGCGTCCCTCCAGCGGGTCACGCTGGTTGGTGTGGACCGGGCTGAACGGGCTACTCAACGGGATCTCGACGGTACTAGGTCATCTCGACGCTGCTGACCCAGTACCGGCGGCGGTCGGACAGACGCAGTCTCAGTCGTCGGCGCTGACCGTTCGGTCGTCGGCCTGGGCGTGCCAGAGATCGGCGTAATCGCCGTCGGCCGCGAGCAGGTCATTGTGAGTACCCCGTTCGACGATTTCCCCGTCGTCCATCACGACGATGCGGTCCGCGTCCTGAATCGTCGAGAGGCGGTGGGCGATGACGAAGGCGGTGCGGTCCGCGACCAGTTGCTCGATGCTTTCCTGAATCCGGTCTTCCGTCTCCGTGTCCACGTCGCTGGTCGCCTCGTCGAAGATGATGATTTCGGGGTCGTTCAGCAGAGCGCGGGCGATGGCGACCCGCTGGCGCTGGCCGCCCGAGAGTTTGATGCCCCGCTCGCCGATCTGCGTGTCGTACCCATCCGGCAAGTCTTGAATGAATTCGTGGGCCTGTGCGGCCTTCGCCGCGTCGCGGACGCGGTCGCGTGCGGTCTCCCAGCCGACCCCTTCGGTCTCCTCGTCCGACTGTTCGGCGTCGAGTACCTCGCGGTCGCCGTAGGCGATGTTCTCGGCGACCGTCCCCGAGAACAGGTACGGCTGTTGTTCGACGATGGCGATTTCGCCCCTGAGGCTCTGGAGGCCGTACTCGCGTACGTCGACGCCGTCGACGCTCACCGCGCCAGCATCCACGTCGTGGAACCGCGGCACTAATTTCAGCAGCGTGGATTTGCCGGCGCCGGTCGCACCGGCCAGCCCGATGGTCGCGCCGTCGGGCACGTCCAGCGACACGTCGCGGACGACCGGCGGTTCGTCGCCGTAGCCGAAGGTCACGTCGTCGAACGCGACCGACCCGTCGATGCTGTCGGGTTCGTACGGGTCCGCGGGGTCGGTGACTTCGGGGTCCTGACCCAGCAGCCCGAACACGCGCTCGGCGCTGGACTTGGCGAGCTGGTACTTGTTCGCTGACCGCCCGATTCGGCGCATCGGCGAGTACAGCCGGCGGATATACAGGAAGAACAGGGCAAACGCCCCGGTCGACAGCGCCGCTTCGCTCTCGGGAGCCGTGATGAAGTCCATCCCGGCGACGTACAGAATCAGGACGAACGCGATACCAGTAAGCAGTCGCAGGCCGGCGAAAAAGGCCCGGCGGATGCGCAGGGCGGCCACCTTCTGGTCGTGATACTCCTGGCTCTGGTCGGTCACCCGCTTGCGCTCGAAGTCGTAGCGGTCGAACGCCTTGATGACTGGCGCGCCGCTGAGGTTGTTCTCTAACCGGGTGTTGAGCCGGGACACTGTCTGGCGGATGGAGCGGTATTTCGGCTCGATCCAGGTGAGGAAGAAGCCGCTGGCGATGCCGATGAGTGGCACCGGGCCGAGCGCGATGAGCGCCAGTTTCGGAGAGTACCGGTAGAGGATGACCGCGATACCACCGACGGTGGCCACCACCCGAATCATCTGGCGGAACTCCGTGTTGAGAAACGACTCCAGCCGGTTGATGTCGCTGTTGAGTATCGACATCATCCCGCCGGTCTGGTGGTTCGCAAAGAAGGACAGCGAGAGGTGTTGCAGGTGGTCGTAGGTGTCGTTCCGGAGGTCCCGCTGTATCTTCTGGGCGCTCGACTGGAGGAGATATCTGGAGGCGAATCGGGTTGCCGACCGAAGGAGATAGGCGATAGCCGCGATGGCGACCAGCCGCTGGAGGAACGCGATACGGGCGGCTTCGCCCGTGATTTGGCCGGGCGGCAACAGGCCGGCATCCGTCAGCAGCCCCGGTTCGCCGCTGCTGAGGACGACGCGGTCGATGGCCGCGGCGACGATTATCGGCGGCACAAGGCGGGCGAACCGGGTACAGAACGCCGCCAGAATGCCGACAAGCAGACGGAGCCAGTAGGGCGTAGCGTAGCCGACGAGATTGACCATCGGGTGGCCGTCGACGTTCTCGCGGACGCCCTCGAAGCCGCCCTGGTCGTCAGGCATAGACGCTAGTTGGTCCGGAAACTGATATATGCCGGGCTTCGACCCGGAGACGGTGACTTCACTGCGTCGTCAGACGAAGATACAGCCTTCACTTTCGGGACCCGAGGCGGGCGGTCTGGCACCGTCGGCCAGCCGGCCCGCCGAAACCACGGCGGCCAACGAGTCCAGCGCGTCGTGGTTCCCGAGGTAGGTGTCGCGATGTTCGCCGACAGTGACGCTACAGGCTTCGACCGCCGCGACGTTTGCCTCTCGACGCTGTCGTGGGTTGTCGACGTTCTTGTACCCCTCGCGGTAGCAGCCCAGCCAGCCGAACGTCGCGGCGGGGTACACCTCCGCGACCAGCGTGTCGGCGTCCCAGCCCTGCATCGGCACGACGGCTGTCGCGTCGTCGTCTCGCAGTTTTCCGAGCACGTCCCGGACCCCGTAGAAGGTCATGCTTCGGGTCCGATTCGTGTAGGGACACAGTGCGCCGCGGCGGAAATCCGTCTCCCGGCGCAGGTCCCGGTTGCCGGTCGCCATCTCCCCGGTGTGCCGGCACGCCTCTGAGAGCGACCCCGGGTCGGTCGGCCCGCTGCCGCTTGCGAGCCAGTCGACGAAGCCCGACCAGGTCCCGCCACACTGCGCGTCAAGGAGCGCCTGGGGCAGGCTGAACGGGAAATCCAGTCCGACCGTCCCCACCTCGGCATCTGTGATGCGGTCGACGAGGCCAGCGTGGGCTGTCTCACGGTCCCGACCCCACTCGTCTGTCCCGCGGTAGCACCGCTGAATCTGCAGCCCGTCTCCCGTCGGTATCGCCTCGGTGACCCAGAGCGCGTCGCCAGCGGTCGCTGCGCCGCTGAAATCCGCCCCGAGGACGCGTTCACTCATACACCCGAGTACGCCGGTGACGGTATCAATGTTGGGACTGGCACGAACGGGGTGGCCCCTTCCCCGTCCGTAAGGGGTTTGTCCCCGACGGACCAACGGAATAGTATGCCAGCCACTATGGAGGTCGTCTGCACGGACGACAGCTGCGAACTCGACATGTTCGAGATGCACTACACGTACGATATGCCGGACGATGTCGAACTCGCGGCGTTCTCCTGTCCGTACTGTGGCGGGACGGACTGCCTCGACGAAGTGGAACTATGATGCGGGACATCGGCTCCTCGATCAGCGACGCGATCTTCGAGAACATCGGTCGAGCCGCCGGCCGGGTCCAGGAGAACAAGCCGCTGGCCTCGGACCTGCTGGAGTCGGACGACGCCTACCTCGTCGTCTTCGACGCGCCCGGCACGACGGCGTCGGACATCCAGGTCCGGTACGTCGACGACCGCGTGGAGGTCCGCATCGACCGCTTCCGTGACTTCTACGAGGGCTTCGAGATGCGCTACCCCGGCCGCGGGCTCGCGCTCGACGGGAGCGTCACTCTTCCGAGCGACGCCGCTGTCGACCCGGAGACGGCGCAGGCGACGCTCAAGAGCAACGGCACGCTCCACGTTCGCGTCCCGAAGGCCGAGACCGACCACGACGAGGACGAGGCAACGGATGTCGGCGTCGAAAGCGACGACAGCGAGACGGCCGAGGACAACGAAGCGGATGCAGACGGCGAACCAGCCGACGGTCAAGACGTGACCGAAGCAGCCGACGAGGGCGAAGACGACGACGCCTGATCGGAGCGTATACACTTTTTCACAGCGCATTCACTCGTCCCAGTCACGCGTCGGGTCGTCCAGCGCGGCGAACTCTTCGGAGCCGTCGAAACGCGTCGGGTCGACCCGCTTGGGCAGGTGTTCCGAGAGGGGATTCGGGCGATTGAGAACGTCTGCGGCGAGATAGTCGCCCATCGCCGGCGCGCGCATGAGCCCGTGGCCCTGCCAGCCGGTCGCCACCCAGAGCCCGTCGACGACCCGCCCGGCAAGCGGCGCGCCGTCCGGCGTCGCCGTACACAGGCCGGCCCAGGCCCGGTCGCACGTCGGATTGAGCGCCGCCGCCTGCTCGACGCGGTCGAGGCTCCGGCTGACGAACTCGGCGTCAGCCTCCGGGTCCCAGTCCGTCGGGTCGACCTCGTGTGCGCCGTCGCCGACCAGCAGCGCGTCGGCTTTCGGCCGCCAGTAGAACTCCTGCGTCGCGTCGTAGAACGACGGCAGGGCGGCGTCGACCGGCTCGGTTACGAGCGCCTGTGCCCGGTAGGCCTTCAACGCGAGCGAGACGCCGACAGCAGCGACGAGTGGCTTCGTCTGCGGGCCGGCCGCAACGATCACTGCGTCGAACGTCCGCGTCTCGTCCGGCGTTTCGACGGTCGTCGGCGACGCGAGGGAGACTGGGGTTCCCGTCTCGATATTTGCCCCGTCCGCCCGGGCCTGCTCCGCGAGCGTCGCCACCACCGCGTCCGGGTCGAGTACGCCAGCATCTCGGGCGAGGCCGGCCACTTCGATACCACTGATGTCCAGCGCGGGGTAGCGGTCGCCGAGTTCCGCTGGCGTGAGCGCCTCGACTGCCACACCGTTTCGCCGCATCCCCGCGATCTGCTCGCGGACGGCCGTGGCGTCGCTCTCGTCGCGCGCGACCCAGACGTAGGGCTGTGGCTCGAACAGGTTTAGGTCGCGGTAGCGAGCGAGCGCGTCCGCGGCGACGGCCGCGTCCACGTCGTCTGCGAACGCGTCGTAGCAGAGGCCGGCCGCGCGGCCGCTTGCACCGCTTCCCAATCCGTCGCGTTCGAACACCGTCACTGACGCGCCGCGGCGAACCAGTGCCGCTGCGGTCGACAGGCCGACGGCCCCGCCGCCGACGACGGCGACGTTCATTTACGAGAGGAAGGGGTCGAGTCCACGCGCCGGATAGCCGACAATCGTGTCGACACCGATGTCGTGGAGTCGCTCGGTTCGCTCGGCGACTGTCTCGACGGAGCCGACGAGCGCGTAGTCGCGGATGGCCTGTTTGAGTACGTCTCTGGCCCGCCCCGTCGCTCGGCTGTCCGTCGGTGCGCCATCGGGCAGTGCGTTCCGAACCGGGCCGCGCCGGGCCGCGTAGTCGCCGACGGCGTCCAGCATCGCGTCCTCGCTGTTCGAGAGCACGAGCGGGGCGTAGACGGCAATCGATCCCTCGAAGCCGGCCGTCCGGAGCGTCCGCACGTCGCGGGCCGTCGTCCGGGAGAGGAGTTCGTACTGCGTGCCCCCGACCGCCAGCGCGAGACGTTCGATGCCCTCGGTGCCGACCCAGGGGTCGCTGGCGTCGTCGACGGCCGCCCGCAACCGTGGTGCGACGGCCCGTTCGGCCTCGTCCTCCGAGAGATATGCGCTGTGGCCGGCGACCAGTACGTGTCCCGCACCTGCCGGCAGCGCGTCGAACCCGCTGTCGTCGCCCAGCGGATCGAAGCCGTCGGCCCGGACTGGCGCGGTGACGCGTACGTCGGCGGTCGACGCCAGTCGTTCGATAGTGTCCGTCTCCGGGACGTGAGCCGCCCCCTCGTAATCGATTGCGAGCGTCTCGATGTCGAGGCCCGTCGCTCGGGACACGTCCACTTCTGTCGGCTTGAGCGCCACCGCGTCGATGCCGGCGACCGCCAGTGTCGCACCGGTAAGCGTGGTCATCCAGTACGCGATCAACGTCTCGGGGTCGCAAAATCCTGTCGCTCTCGGCCCTACCACAACCCACTCTGTGTCACTCTGCTTCGTCGCGCACGCTCGGCGGGAGGTCGTCGTCCGGCTCCATGTAGCGGTCCGGCTCGGGCGGCATCCGCCAGTCGGTTGCGAGTTCGAGCAACTGGACGAGCATCCGCGCCGTCGCGCCCCAGACGGTGTAGCCGTCGACGTAGAAGAAGTGGAGCCGTATCTCGCCGTAGTGAGGGTGGTCGCGGTGCTCTGACTCGTAGTTGTCTAAGTCGGTCAGCTCCGATACCGGCAGGGTGACGATCTCCGCGACTTCCTCGTCCGAGGGCAGATAGTCGCGGTCCGGGATCCGGCCGACGAACGGGCGCACGGAGTAGCGCGTGATGGTCCTGATGTCGTCCAGCCGGCCGACGACGTTGACCGCCAGCGGGTCGAGGCCGATCTCCTCGTTGGCCTCCCGGAGCGCGGTCCGCAGCAGGTCCTCGTCTTCGGGTTCGCGGCCGCCGCCGGGGAACGACATCTGTCCGGGGTGGTCAGACAGGTGGTCAGCGCGTTTCGTGAACAGTATCGCCTCGCCCTCGGGTCGCGTGACGACCGGGGCGATGACGGCGGCCTCCTGTGGCTCGTCGTCCACGACGACTGGCTCGTGGGCCGCGACCCGGTCGAACTGCATAGCATACCGTAGGTGACCGAGCGTCTTAATTCGGGTGGCTCACTCCTGCGAACTAACCGATTTAATCGTGCAGAACACGGGTACCGAAATCACACGTCGTCCAGACGGTCGCGGAGGCCGTCCATCTCCACGCTCTCCCAGGCTTCGATATCGTAGCTCACGTCGAGCAGTGTCTCGACGCGGTCCTCGTCGCTGTTCTTGACGGCCATCACCGCGTCCTCTCGAAAGCGGGCCTTGACGGCCTCGACGACGGCGTCGCGTGCGGGATCGCGGGCCGGCACATCCATGATGTGTGGGAGATCGGCAGCGCCGTCGGGCAGCGCCGGGAACGCGACGGGGCCGACCACAAGCAGCGTCTCGTCGGTGTCGGCGGCGTGGTCGTCGACGGCGACGAGGTGATACGAGTCGATAGCGTCGTCGATGGCCGCCGCGACCGCGTCCGGGTCGGCGTCGACGCCCTGCTTGAAGGCGAGTTCGCCGCAGGCGTCGACGAGTTCCGCTCTGGTGAGCGAGCCGAAGAGGTCGACGACGCCAGCCAGCTCGTCCGGTGGCAGGTCCATACAGGTGACGCGGCACCGAGCGGCTTCAGCCTTTAGGCTCGGGCCGCGCTCGGCAGCCGACCGTCGAGGTGCAGCGACACCATCGCAACGAGGACGACGAGCAACGCGATTCCCATGCCGCGAAGCAGCGTCGGAAACGTGACGCCGGCGTCCAGCAGTCGGCCGACGAGCGCGCTCCCGGGGGCCTGCATCACCATCATTCCCGCGCCGTAGGTGGCGTAGGCGCTCGCGCGGTGGCGGTCCGGGAGCGAGCCGAGCAGGTACGCGTCCACCGCCGGGAAGATGCTGTGGATGACGTAGCCGACGACGACGCTGAACGCGGCCAGCGACCAGAATCCGGTCAGTGACGGGAGCACCAGCACACAGCCGGTAAAGGCGGCCAGAATTGTCAGAAGGTACGGAATCGACGGGAGGCGGTCGGCCAGGCGGCCGCTGACGTAGAAGGCCGGTACGCCGGCGCCGAACGCGAGCAACAGCAGCGTCCGGCCCGAGCCCGCGGACAGCCCGACGCTCGTGGCGTAGGTGACGTAGAAGTTGAACAGCCCGTTCCAGACCATCCCCGCGACGCCGATGGTGGCGACGCTGGTGACGATGATATGCCACTGGGCACGCGCCGCGCCGAGGAGGTCGCGGTCTTCGCTCCCAGCGTCGGGGAGTTGCGAGCGTCTCGCGATGAGCGTGAACGCGATGGTCACCAGTCCCGCGGCGACCGCTATCCCCTGCAACGCGGTTCGCCACGTCCCGACGATGA
Source organism: Haloarcula sp. CGMCC 1.6347 (assembly GCF_037078395.1). Classification (NCBI taxonomy): domain Archaea; kingdom Methanobacteriati; phylum Methanobacteriota; class Halobacteria; order Halobacteriales; family Haloarculaceae; genus Haloarcula; species Haloarcula sp. CGMCC 1.6347. The sequence continues at coordinate 528,142 of NZ_JAYMGX010000002.1, read as the reverse complement.
GCACGAACGAGATCAGCGCCGGCGCGCCGACGGCGGCGAGTTGGGAAGCGACGCCGTGTTGTCCGAGCGCGCGGCCGGGCCGCTCCGGGTACAGCTCGCTGACCAGCGTGTTCGCCGCGGTCAGATAGACGCCACTGGCAAGCCCCATGGTGAACGCGCCGACGAGCAACAGCGTCGGGTCGAACGCGAGCGCGGTGAACGTCGTCCCGAGCGTCAACACGACACCGGAGCCGAAGATGACCTTCGCCCGCGATATCCGGGTCAGCAGAACGCCGGTGGGCAGCCGAGGGAGGGCGCTCCCGGCCCAGGCCATCGTTGCGAGCAGTCCGAGCGTCGCGTCGGACGCCCCCGTCGTCGCCCGAATCGGCTCGATAAGTGGTGCAAAGACGACTCTGGCGAGGTTGATGCAGAACACCATCCCCAACAGCGAGCCGAAGACGCGGCGACGAGACACGACCGGTTATAGATCGGAAGCCATGAACAACGTTCCGGAACGCCGCCACGGGGTTTTTACACGCGGGTAGCACACTGGCAGGTATGGACTCAGTGAGGAAGGCCCTCCGGGCCGGCGACGTCGAGAAGGACAACTACGGACGGCTCTCGTGTACCAGTTGTGACGAGCCGCTCGCGACGGAGAACGACCCGGACGAGGTCGGGAAAGTGCGCGTCTGCCCCGAGTGCGACGGCAAGTGGAAGGAACTCAGCTAGCTACTCGAAGACGGCGTCGAACGCGTCCGCACCGAGCGGTTCGTACCGACCGGCATCGACGTTCTCTTCGGCGTGCTCGACCGAGCCCGTGCCGACCAGCGAGCAGGTCACGCCCGGCGCGCTGCGTGCGAAGTTGATGGCGCGCTGTGCGCTCGTCTCGCCAGAGAGCTTCGCCGCTACCTCGTCCGGGACCGCTGTGGCTAGCTGTCCCTGCATGATTGATGCGCTGGTGAACACGTCCAGCCCGGCCTCGTGAGCGAACCACAGCGCCGACTGCGGCCCCTCCGCGCCGTCGTGGGATTCGACGGTGAACGCGTCGGCCATCGCGACGTTGAACGGCAATTGAATCGCACGGAGATGCGTCGCCGCGTTGCCGACCGTCTCGGCCGCGGCGCGTGCGCGCTCGACGATCTCGGGAAGCGAGAGGTAGCTGTCGTGGTCGGCGGCCACGCGGAACGCCTCCCACGTCGCGACACCGTAGTGCTCGATGTCGCCGGCTGCAGCGCGCTCCTCCAGTTGCTCGAAGGTCGCCTCTAGCTGGTCGTACACCGCTTCACGGGACTTGGACTTCAGTTGCGTCTCCGGATTGTGGACGTAGTAGAGGTCGATGGTGTCCAGCCCCAGATTCGTGAGCGAGCGGTCGACCTGGTCGTCGATGTAGTCCGGCGCGATGCAGTGCTGGCCGGCAACGAGGTCGTCGCGGTCGACGATGCCGGTGTCGAGGTACTCCGACTGGACGAACGCGCCGGGGTCCGCCGGGCGCTCTCCGTCGAACGGGACGAACCCTCCTTTCGTCGCAACGGCAATCGCATCGCGGTCCACCTCGGCGTCCGCGACGGCGTCGCCGACGACCCGCTCGGAGCGCTGGTGACGGTAGTTTATCGCCGTGTCGACGACGTTGATGCCGGATTCGAGCGCCGTGACGATGGCGTCATGGTAGCTCGCGTCCCGCTCGTCGGTCGGATCGCCGAGGTACGTTCCGATACCGATGCTGGAGACGACGCCGTCGCCGAACCGCCGGTAGAACGTGCGCGCGAACTCGTCGTGGTCGTCCCGGTACGCCCAGGTCGCCTCCCGTGTGGCCATACCGGGTGTTGGTCGGGCAGTGACAAAAGGACAGAGATTCACTGGAGTCGGCGACAGCGCAGGAGTCGCCTGTTACAGTTCGCCGCTCATGGCATCGAACACCCGTTCGCGGAAGTCTTCCCGGGAGACGCCGTCGCTCGGGCCGAGGCCGGCCATGTGCTCGACCGGGACCTTGCCGCCGCCCATCCGAGCGTGGCCGCCGCCCTCGGCCATTGGGATATCGTCGACGACGGCCTCTATCGCCCGGCCGATGTGGACGCGGTCGTCCCGCGAGCGCCCGGCGATGCGCATGGTCCCCTCCTTCTCGCCGACGACGACGACCGCCGAGACGCCCTCTAACGTCTCTAGTTCGTCCGCCGCCTGCGGAATCGCGTCCGTGTTCGATACCTCGCCCACATCGCTGAACGCGTAGGGCGCTCGCACCTCTCGTTTCCCGATAGCCCGGGATTTCACGTCGAGCACTTCCGCGTCGACCTGGGGGTTCGCGATGCGGTTGAGCAGGTCGCTGTCCATCCCATCGTAGAGGTACGCGGCAGCCGCGAAGTCCTCGGACTTACACCCGTTGGTCAGCGACCGGGTGTCCGACTGGATACCGTACATCAGCCCCGTTGCCAGCGCACAGGGGACAGTTTCTGCCGGTGCCGCGTCGATATCGATACCCCCGTTCCCCTGTGTGTCGCTGAACTCGAACTCCAACTGATTGAAGTAGCTCGCGAAGATGGTCGCACAGGCCCCGTAATCGGACCGGATGTCCGTGAACTCGTCCCCGCTGCCGTTTCCGGGATGGTGGTCGATGACGGCGACCGGTTCTATCTCTTCGGCACCGGGGAAGCCGCGTGCCGTGTTGTGGTCGACGAGGACGACCGCCTCGCCGTCGATGTCGTCGGCAGTCTCGATGTGGTCGAAATCCAGATCCAGCACCGTCTGGAAGGCCCGGTTTTCCGGGCGGCGTATCTCCCCGGGGTACAGCAACGACGCTGACGTATCAGTGCCGGCGACGAGCTGGTTGACGGCCAGGGCAGAGGCCATCGCGTCCGGGTCCGGGTTCGGGTGCATCAACACCGCGATCCGGTCGTAGCCGGTCAGCGTCCGACGCAGTCGCTCGCCGGGCGTTCGGCTGAGATACCGACGCAACCAGATGCCGGCACCGAGGAGGGCGAGAAGGACCACAGCGACACCAGCGACCAGCAGGGGATTCTCGCTAGCGAACGCCGCGGCGGCGTCGATCTGGAGTCCGCCGGCGGCAACGCGTGTCATACCACGCTGTTCGCCAGCCTATCAGTAATAAAGTTCGCCCCCGATACCGTCAATTTTGCCGGTAGTTTCGGACGGCGTCGCGGTACCCTTCCCGGAACGTCGGGTACTCGAATTCGTAGCCCAGTTCCCGGAGACGGTCGTTCGAACACCGCTTGCTCGTCTGGATGCGGCGCTTCGCCGTCTCTGAGAGGCTGTCGTCGGCCAGCCGTTCCGCTGTCGTCTGTTTCGGCGGGAACGGGACGTCGCACTGTTCGGCCAGCCAGTCGGCGAACGCCCACTTCTCGACGGGTTCGTCGTCGACGACCAGGACGACCTCCTCACGGTGGTCTTCCGTCAGCAGGTGGCGCACGGCCCCGGTCGCGTCGGCCCGGTGGACCATATTCAGGTAGCCGGCCGTCACCGGTCCCTCCAGGTACCGCTCCAGTCGGTAGCGCTCCGGGCCGTACAGGCCAGCGAAGCGAGCGACTGCGCCGTGGCCGCCGTGTTCCACGGGGCGCTCGCGCGCCACGCGCTCTGCTTCGGCCAGTACCTCGGTCTTCTCGGTCTGTGGGTCCAGTGCCGTCTCCTCGTCGACCCACGCGCCGTCGTGGTCGCCGTAGACGCCTGTGCTTGAGGTGTACACCAGCCGCTCGGGCGGGTCGGCCCGAGACCAGAAGTGGTCGATAGCCGTCCGGAGTCCTTCGACGTACACCTCGCGGGCGGCCTCGGCTCCGCGGCCGCCGGAACTCGCGGCGAAGACGAGCCAGTCGGCGTCCGGCACCGCGGCCAGCGACTCGGGGTCGGTCACGTCGGCCCGGACGGCCTCGAAACCGGCGTCCTCGATAGCTTCGATACCGCCGGCGGACCGGCGAACGCCGACGACTTCATGATCGTCCTGTAACTGCCGTCCGAGTTCGAGGCCGACGTAGCCACAGCCCAGAATGGCGACGCGCTCCGTCACCGCTTCTCCCCCTCGATGTGGCTGTGCAGGAGGGCGTACTCGGCCAGTGTTATCGGGTAGCGACCCTCGATTTTCTGCTGGATCTCTTTCGGCTCCAGTTCGTCGTCGATGCCGGAGGCCAGCGATTCGACATCCATTACAGCCGTCGTCATCCCCATCAGAAGGATGTCCTGGGCTTCGGCCTGTAGCGCGTCGGCGTCCGGCCGGTTCGGTCCGGTCGCCAGCACAGCGACCGCCTCATCGAGCGTTCGGTCGCCGATATCGCCGTCCGCAAACGCTGTCACCGTCGTCCGGTCGAGACCGGTCTCGGCGGCGATTTCCTCGACGCCGACTGTCTCGACTGTCTCGGCCAGCACGGTGCCGTAGGCCGCCAGTAACTCATCGGGTGACTGCTCGCCCGCATCAGGAAACTCGCCTCGGAGCATGGCCGTCGGTATGGCCCCGGGGTATTTCACTTCGGTTATGCGGCCCGGGGTCAGGCACCTGCGTCCGGCCACCCGCTCGATTTCTCCACGGCGGTCCCGCCCTTGTCACCGACCCCGCGCGGCTTGGGCGGCACCACGACGACGACGCCCGTCTCGGCTCTGAACGAGACGCGGTCGGCGGTACCCAGTCGCTCGACCGCTCCATCGCCGTCCACGTCGAGCGTGACGTTGTGCCCGTCACGCGCATAGGTGGTCCGTGCGCCTGGCTCGCTCGGCGGGCCGTGACTCGCAGAGACGGCGAGCCTGGCGTACTCGCCCTCGACGGTCACCCACCAGATGTTCGCCGTCGCGTACCAGGGGGTGACTGGCGGGGCCAGCGGGAGGCCAGCCGGCAGTTTGTCCGTCCCGAGCCGCTTCGTCGCGATTTGTTGAGCCTTCTTTTTGCCGGCATCAGCCAGCGCTCTGCGCAGTTCGTCTTTCGCAACGGACCGCACCGCCGAGGCCGTCCCGTTCGTCGACCCCAGCGTCGGTCTGGTCGCTGGCGTGTCGACCGAGAGCAGCGTCAGGCGAAGGCGGTCGCGTTCGACCCGCGTGAGGTTCAGCCGGGCACCGGCGACGTGGGCGACCCGTTCCTGCGCGGAGCCGTTGGTCAGCGCCAGCGCTCGGGCCGCCGATGTGTCCCATGGCGACAGCGCTTCAGTGACAATGGCCTTGCTCTCGTCCTGTTCAGCTTCGGTGTGCTGGGAGACTGCCAGCCAGAGCGTCGTCGTCAGCTCCTCGTTGGCCGCTTCGACCTCCCGCTGGAGCGCGTCGCGTTCCGCGGTGAGCGTGGCGTTCGACCCGTTTTCGAGGGTTTCGTTGGCGGCTGCGAGTGCGTTCGCTGCCGTTGCAAGGCGCACCCTATCGCCACCCTCGAACGCACCGCCAACGACGGCGTCGGCGGCGTCGCCGTAGGGGACCGTGAACACGTTCGCGTTCCGCGCCACCAGCGGATGCTCGCTCCCGTCCAGCGCGCGATACCGACTCTCGTCTAGTTCGGCCAGCGTCAGATACGGCGTCTGCGTATCGATCCGCGTCCTGACGGGGCCGGCCGGACCGACCGGGACCGGGCGTGACCGTGGAATACGCGTTTCACGGGCGGTTAGCCCTTTTCGGAGGGCACGCAGCGACCCTTCGGTGCGTTCCGTTAGCTGTGCGTCGACTTGCTTCCGGTTACTGTCCCGAGCCGAGGCCTGCCTATCTAGCTCCGCCAACACTGCATTCAGATAGGTCAGCCGGGCCGCCACGCCTGCCTTCTGGGCCGTGCTGTCGTAGGTGTCCGGCACGGCCGCGAGGCGGGCACGGCGTTGCGCGATCCGCCCTCTGAGTTCCTTCGGGGGATTCGTCTCGAAGGTCCCGACGCGTCCGCGCTCGACGGTGACCGACGTGTTGCGGATCGCCGCTCGAAGGCCCATCAGGTCCCGGTACACCCAGTCGTGCAGTTCTGGCGGGTGGTCGGCCGTCACCGTCGCCGCCGTCCGGCCCAGGCTGTCGTCGACGACTCGCTCGGCAGTTTCGTCTCGACCCCCGGCGTGGCCGACGAGCGTGTCCATCGCCTTCGGCTCCACGTCGGCGAGGTTCGACCCGTTCAACGGGCTTGCGCTGGCGTCGTGTGCGGTCCGAATCGAGCGGTTCGGTGCCACTGAACGGCCGTGATGGCGGCCGACGACGGCGACGGTCACGCGATAGCGCGCGGTGCTCGACGCAGTCGTGCGCCGACGTACTGACCCGTTCTGCCAGACGGCGGTCCGCGTGTACTGTCGCTCGACGGTCCGGCTGAACGTCTCCAATCTGTGCCAGCCGTCCGGCGTCGCAACACCCCCGCTGGCGTTCCCGACTGCCTCTGTAGCGGTAGTCGTCCGGTCGGCGACTAGTGTCCACTCGCTGCCCGGCGAGGCCGGCTTCCCCGGCGGCCCCCCGCCCAGTCGGTGCTCGTCGACTTCCAGCGCTACCTCGACGGTGTACGCGTCTTCGAGCGTTTCGTTGAGCGCCGACGGCTCGGTGACGGACCGGAACGCGGTGTCGGCCGTCTCGTTGACGCCGATGGTCATCGAATCCTCCGGGCTCGGACTGGCCGTGGATTTCGGGCGCGGCGGCGTCTCGCTGACTGGTTTGTACTCGGTCTGGTCGAGTACGTCGCTGGAGACAGCGGTTCCCTTGCTTCCCCGAATTATATCTTCGATTCCCGTCATCGCTGTCGCCTCCGTCAAGGCACGACGACCGGCGGGGTCGCTCCGGCCGAAGGTCGACCGCTGGACGCCGAGCAGTGCGCCGTTCGTCGCCAGCGAGACGTGCCGGTTCGCGACGACGTTCTCGATGCCTGCGCCGCCGTACTGGGCGTAGCCTCTCGCCCACGCCATCGGGTACAGACGCGCTGTCATCCGCTGGCTCAGGCCCGGCTTGTCCAGACCGTTGTTCAGCCGCGTCTGGTAGGTCGATACCTGCTCATGGAGCATGAGCGCCTGGTTCGGGACGACGACGGTCGGCGAAACCCGCCGCGTCGAGACCACTGCGCCGTTGCGCCGAACCGTCAGGACGACATTCTCGACCGTCGCCCGCATCGCGGTCTCGTTTGGCCCGGCGCGTTCGACCGAGACGCGACGTTTCGCAGCCCGGAGGTTGCTGGCGTTAGAAACCGTCGGCAAACTGGCGGTCACGGTCACGTCACCGCTTCGGCCGGTGACGCTCCCCAGTCGGTCCGCAACCCGGAGATAGGCGCGTATTCTGAGCGAGTCCCGGAACGCCGTCGAGTCGTTCAGCACCCGGCCAGTGGGCGTATCGGCCGGCGTGACGACCGGGTTCGCGGCCGCCTGCCGGCCAGCCGTCGAGACGCCGTCCCGCACGGCGACCTGCGTCTCTGCCGTGGCCTGATTCAGCGCCCGCTCGACGGCTGTTTCGCTCGGGGCCGGCTCGGTGACGAACGTCGGGGCCAGCGTGAGGCTGCTCACCAGGAGGAGGACGCCGAGCAACGCGAACGGGATCCGGCCGCGGGTGTCGTCTCTCACGGGGACCACGTCCTGACAGTTACGCGGACACGGCTCACTCGAACGGCGCGGGCGGCGTCCGCTGGCGCGTCGTACCGCGACCGCATATCGGTCTGAAGCCGGGCGGCGAGCGCCGCGGTCAGGTCGCGGTTCATTTCTGTCGTCGATTGCTTCTCAACGGCAACGCTCGCCCCCGTCAGGTCGGCCATACGCTCGTACCGCGCGGCCAGCAGCACGTCCGAGGGGTAGTCGCCACGGAGAGCATACCGCGACTGTGTCGGCGGGAACAGCCCGTCGACGACGCTCCGAGCCACGACCGTCGCCACGCCATCGTAGCCGTTTGTCTTCGCCGCTTCGCGGGCCGGCTCCGAGACGTTCTCCATCCCGCTCGGGACTGTTACCGTCGCCGCTCGAACGTCCACGCTGTCAGGGGGCCGGTCGCCGACGCGGTACTCGCCGCTGACTGGCGCACTGGGATACGGTGCCCAGGTGACGCGGACGGACGTTCGATGCCCACGGCTGTGGAGTCTGTCACGCGTCGCCACAGCGACTCGGGACTCGAAGTCCGCGCCGGCGCTCGATACCCGCTCGCCGTCCACGGTGACACCGCTCATCGCCGCCTCACCGAGCAGTTCCGCGACGGTCCCGTGACTCGTCCGCTCCCGCCGCGTAGCGTTGTCGGGTGGCGTACGACGATCTGACGGAGGGACGACCAGATCATACTCGACGCTCGCGGTGCTCGTCGCCAGTGTCGACGCTTGCTCGGCCGCGGGGTTCGTGGTCGCCGCCGGCTTCTCGACTCCCACGCCGCTCACGAGAGTCCCCGCGGCCGCACCGACGAGCAGGAGAAACACCGTCACGTCGGCGACGGCGCTCATGGCTCGGGTCATCGCCACACCCGAACGGTGAGCGTTCCCCGGCGGACTGCCCCCGGCCCGACCCGCACGCTCACCGTTCTGGTTTCGGTGTCAGCGTTGCTCGGTGACTTCCGGCCACTGCTCCATCGCTCGCCGGTCGTCGCCGTGATGGTCGCGTTCCCGTGGTAGTTCGCCGGAACCGTATCGAGCGCGCTGTTGAGTCTTCCGGGCCGGACGACGCCGGCCGACGAGAGCCGCTGTTCCACAGCATCGGCGGTCGGGGTGGCGATATTGCGGTCGTCGTCGAGCGTTCCGAACGCTTCGTCTACCACGCCAGCGTACAGCGCCACGCCGAGCGTGACGGCGAAGACAGCGACGAGCGCGGCCAGCGGCTCCGTCGTCGCTCTATCCGACGATGGCGACATCGGTCCCTCCCCAGGCGACGTGCCTGACCGTCAGTCGCTCGGGGGCCGGTCGCCACGTCGTGTCCGTGTTCCGCGCCTTGCGGACCTCCTGACTGAACGCTTCTGGTGAGTCGTACACCGCCTTCGGCCGCTCCCCGTTCACCACTGCCTGTAGCCGGTCGGTCCGCGCCGGGACAGCCGCTCGGATCAGTCGTGCCGTGGCTGTCCCGCCGTCGTTGCGGAGGTTGATTTCGCGACCGTCGAACGCCCACTCTGCAGCGGCGAGGCGTCGATGTGCGACGGATCCGGGCGGACTTGTTGTGACCTCATCGATAGTCGCAGCCGTCGCCGTCGCGTCCGGCGGTGCGGTCGTCGGGAGACCGACAACAACTCCGAGGACGGCCACGCTCACCGTCCCCAGGCCGACCCAGAGGTACAGCGTATCGACGTGCGTCTCGAACATGGAACGGCCTGGCCGCGTTCTCCGATTTAAAACCTCAGACCAGCAGCCCGGTGGCAACGACGGCAACGAAGAAGGTGGCCGTGGCCGACAGGAGCGCCAGACCGGTTCGGTAGCCGACGAGCGCGCGGTCGAGTCCGCGGTGCAGGCCCGTCGACAGCGCCGTCAACAGGACAGCCAGAACGAGGACGTACCAGCCGACGACCGGCCCCAGCACCGCGCTCGGAACGGTGGCGAACTGCTCGCCGCCGACCATCGAGCCAGCCAGCGCGACGGTCGCACCGCCGATCAGCGGCCCGAACAGCCCGGCGGTGTTCGACAGCGTTTCGGTTATCTGCGAGAGGTCGCGACGCGTCTCGCGCTCGATGGCCCGGAGCGCGTCCAGATGTTCTCCCATCGTCGTCACGGACTCCCCCGCCGGTGGCCCGATTGTTGCGGCCGTATCCAGCAGGGTCGCCACTCGACGAGCCCGACGGCTCGGAACGTCAGCGAGTGCACCGCCAGGGCCGAGAAATGCCTCCTCGACGCTGGTTCCGAGGTGCTCCTGTCGGGCGGCGGCGGCTTCGATGACGCCGCTGGTGGGTTCGGGAGCCTCGTCGACAGCCTCGACGAGCGCGGCTTCGACTGACTGGCCGCGGTCCAGCCGTCGACCGACGGCAGACAGCGCGTCGGGGAGACCCGCTTCGATGTCGGTGACGCGGTCGCGGACCTCAGCGATGGGTCGGTAGTAGCTGACGAGCGCGCTCCCGGCACCGGTCCCGAGCGCCCCGATAGGCGACGCCCACGCAGCGACGAGCGCGCCGGCAAGGTGCCACCCCCCGATTCCGGCGACGATGCCGCACGCGACCGATGGAAGTGCCGACGCCGGCACGTCCGGGTGGCTTCGCGGGATTGTCGCTGGCGGGAACGCGACCGGTCGCCGGCCCAGGAGCCAGCAACAGGCGACCAACAGTGCGCCGGGAAAGACCACGCCGTAGGTCCCGACCAGCACAGGGGCGGTCACTGGCACACCCGCGGCAGCGGCGGCGGGCAGCAAGGACGCCATCGCCAGCGGCAGGAGGACACCGAACGCGTACAGACCGGTCGCCGGACCTCGGAGTGAGGCCGCGAAGGCCGCCATTTCGTCGCGCGTCCCGTCGAGGATGCATTGCCGTGCGCGTTCGAGGACCTCGGGGCGCTCCTCGGTCGGGGCCAGCGTCGCGTTCTCGACCAGCCCGACAGCGCGTTCGAGCGCTGGGAACCGGCTACCCCATGACGCCGCGAACGTTCCCAGACCGCTCCGTGGCGTGCCCGCGGCTCGCTGTCGATGGTGTTGCAGCCGTGTGGCGAGCAGGCCGTTTCCGGCCCGTCCGGCGAACGCCGCCGCCCGCTCGGCGCTGGGCCACAGCGTCGCGCCGAGCACCAGTGTCGTTACGAGCGACGGCGCGGTCCCCAGCGCTCGAATCCGCTTTGCTTCGGCGGCGAACGGCACGCCGTACCGTCCCAGCGCCGCGACGCTCAGGGACAGGGCGAGGAGTCCGAGGCTGACAGTCGTCGCCAGCAGTCCGGTCACCGTCACAGCGGCGACCAGTGCGAGCAGGGAGCCACACACCGCAACGGCGTAGCTCGCCGTCAGTAGTGCCTCAGGCGGGGCCGAAACCGAGAGCAGCCGACACGCTCGCCGGTAGTCGTCTGGTACCTCGATAGTGCCAGGAGAGGCCGCACCGACTGCGGTTGTGGGCGGTGCGGCTGGTGCTGTGCTCGCGTTGTCGTTGTCGCCGTCTGAACCGCTGGCGTGGCTCACGGCTGGACCTCGTCTGTGGGTGGCTCGTTCCCGCGTGTCTCGACAGCCACTGACTCCTCGAATCGTTCGGTTCGCGCCTCGACAGCGTCGAGTACCTCGGCGTAGGACTCGCCGGGTGCGGCGAGTGACTCCACCAGACGGCTGCTGCCCCGCTCTAAGCGACCGGTGGCTGTCGCCGTCGCTCCGTCGCGCTCGTAGAGCATCTCGAAAGAAACGTCGTCGTCGTGGGAGACGATCTCCGCGACAGATGCGATACCGCGGCCGTGTTCCGACGCGGGCGGAGCCAGCGTCACCACGAGGTCCGTCGCAGCGAACGACTGCACCGGGACGCCGAGGTCCGACACCAGCCGTTCCCGAACCGCTTCGGGGCCGTTGCCGTGAATCGTCCCGAGGACGGCCCCGTCGCCGCCACCGACACGCATCGCCTCGTAGAGAACGCTGGCCTCCTCGCCGCGGACCTCCCCAACGGCGAGCGCGCCCTCGCCGAGCCGGAGCGCGGTCCGCAGGGCCTCCGAGGCGTCGACCGACGGCCCCTCTCCGCGGGCGGTCCGAAGCGCCTGCACGTCCCGCCCGTCGGACTGCAGGGACGACGCCGGAAGTTCGGGCGTGTCCTCGATAAGGATAGTCCGGACCTCGTAGGGGAGTTCCCAGAGCAACGCCCCGAGCGTCGTCGTCTTGCCCGCGCCGCGGGGGCCGGCGACGAGACAGGCCCCGCCGCGCTCCGCGGCGACGGAGAGCAGCCCGGCGACGGCTGTCGGCATCGTCCCGTTGTCGACGAAGTCGGCCAGCCGCCACACGTCGCTGTCATGGGCGCGAAAGGCGAAGGCGAGGCCGTCACTGACCGGTTCGCTCACACCGGCGACGCGAATCTGTCGGTCAGCCACCGTCGCCGTCGCATCGAGCGTCGGGCTCGCTCGCGAGAACGCCCGGCCGCTCGACCGTCTGAACGTCGACGCCAGCGTGTTCGCGCCCGCCGGCGTCAGGCGGACATTCGTCCGCATCGTCTCGCTGTCACAACGCACTCGGAGCCGGGTGTCACTCACTGGGGCTGTCGCGAACACGTCGGACACCCGCTGATCGGCGAAGATATCTTCCAGAATCCCGAGCCCGCCCGTGTGTTTCTCCAGCACGGCACCGACAGCGGTTGCCGTCGTACTGTCGCCGGCCACCGCGGTAGCTGCGTCGTACGGGTGACAGTCGCCGTCGGCGGCAGCGGTGGCGACTCGCTCGTACGCTTCGACGAGCGTCTCCATCGTATCCACGTCGAACCGCTGTTCGCGGGGCTCGATATGATACATCGGCAGGTGGTCGCTGCGCGTGTCGTATCGCCGAACGACGGCCTCTGTCGGGAGCGTTTGCTGGTCCCGGAGAGCCGCAGCCGCCGGCGGCGCTGCGCCGACGCGGGCGTCGCTAATCGTTGGCCCAGTGTATGCAGTGAGCGCCTGCTCGCTGGTATCGAAGCCTTCTGTGGCGACCGCCAACCCGGTCTCCGCTGCCAGGTCAGCGACCGGCCCCGCTCGACCGACTGCCTCCGCGGCGGCAGCGACGGGGTCCCGGCGAGCGCGGTCTGCGAGGCGGTCGTCCAGCGAGGCGACTCTGGTCGCGAACCGGCCAGCCGCGGTGAGTACCGCCGCCGCCCGGTCGACGTACACTCGCTCCTGTCCTGCTTGCTCCGTGACGACGGTATCGATACCGGTCGACGAGAGCGAATCGACGACCGTCGCCCGGCAGTCAGCCGACGCGGCGAGGTCGCCACCGCCCGGACACTGATCCGCCGTCACCACCAGCCGCTCACCCTCGATTGCCGTTTCACAGCGGCAGTCCGACGCCGATGACCCGAAGAGCCACTCACGCATGGTCGTTCCTCGCCGCGGCTTCGGACTTAAACCGATGGACCCTCAGCACCCGCTGGCTGTCCGACCGCGTCAAGACGAACACGAGTCGATGTGTACCGGGTTCGTCGAGCCGGTCGGTCGACGCCGTCGTTCGGATCGGGATACCGACCAGCCGCTCGGTCCGCTTCCGTGACTCGACTGTCCAGGTCGCGACGCCAACACCGGCCCGCTCGGCGAACTGCAGTCGACTGACGCCGGCGTTCGTGTAGCTCCGCGGGGGGAGTCGTATCTCCACTGCACGCCGCGCGTCGCCGTTCGCCGTCGCGTCGTCAGTCTCGACTAAAGTGGTCAATTCGGCCCCCAGTTCGTCCAGTTGACGCTCCATGGCACCACTGGCTGCGTCTGCTCGGGCCGTCGATAGCGCTGGCGCTGTTGCACCGACAAGTGCGGTCATGACCGCGACGGCGAGAACCAGCCGGTGTATCACAGCAGCGCACGGATACGTCCGATAACGCCCGCGTCAGTGGTCTCGTCGTCGGGATCACCGCCGTCGGTGATGGCGGAGAAATCGGTCGGTTCCTCGGTCGTGGCGTTCGTTTCTCTGTGCTCGCCGCTATCCGACAAGCCTGGATGGCCTTGTACTGTCTCCGCCCGTAACTGGTCGGTCCCCGCCGCTGATGGGTCAGATGCCGACGACGACAGTGCTTCGTCGAGTCGGACTTCCAGTCGGTCGGTCGCCGCCAGCGCCGCGTCGGCGCGTTGCTCGACATCTTCGTTGACCGCGCGGATGTTCCCCACGTAGCCGCGGAGGGCCTGCGTGGCGGCTTCGATCTCCGCCGTCCGCTCGTCGATGTCGTCGATACGCTGCTCGATGGTGTCCACGCGGCTCTCCAACTCAGCGAGTTCCGTCACCTCCGGGAACTCCGTCGTTCCGTCCGTGACCGCGCGTTCGACCGTGCGGAGCCGTTCGGCCAGCGTCTCGATATCTGTCATGCCCGGCCCTGGTCGCGTGTTGGTATTTGAACGCTCGGACGGGGAGCTGCGGGAAGCGTACCGGCTGCTGCCAGCAAGTGCTCGTCCCGCCTCACCCGCCGAGGATGAACAGCGCGAGGACGACGGAGATGAGCAGGGTTGCCAGAATCAGTAGCGCGACGATTGTGACCGAGGAGAGCGCGCGGTCGTCGGAGCGGAGTGTGCGTAGAGACATTGTGGAGGCCATCCGACAGTGGATTTTCGTCCTGTACCACCGGGACTGGGCTGTTAGTTCTATCGAACCGGTTACGTCACCAAACTGTACGCTTTTTCAATCGGTTCGAGTTGAACGGGTGTCTCGAGCGCGCCATCAACTGACCCGGAGCCAGCAAACGTTTATTTCGGATGCCGTGGCCACGCCGTTCTATGGCCGATAGCGACCAGGTGAAAGCGGCACTCGCGGCACTCGCTGACGGGGAGGGCGACAACAGCGACGACGGAGGCGGAGCGTTGCGAGTAGCCGACGGAGAGGACGGCTGTAGCACAGGCCGGATTGGCACCCGCGATACAGGCGGCGACGCCGACTACCGGACAGTCATCGAGCGAGCGACCGAGGCGACCGACGACTTAGACGAGGCGGTCGCCTTCGTCGAGACGTTCGGCGTCGGGCGACTCGAAGCGGCCGTCGCACAGGCCGAACACGAAGTGAGCGGGCTGGCCGACGAGGGGCGGGCGACTCTGCGAGCGTTCCGGCGATACCGCGACGCCGCGGCGGGGCCCAGCGATGGGTCGTAGCCACCGGGCCGACCGCATCGTGGTCGACCACTTTCACTGCGGTCACGATACCCCTTTAGGTGGCGCTGGCTTACAGGTGGGCAAATGACACGGGTGATACACACCGGCGATACCCACGTCGGGTATCAGCAGTACAACGTCCCCGACCGACGGGACGACTTCCTCGATGCGTTCCGGCAGGTGGTCCGAGACGCCATCGCGGACGACGCGGACGCCGTCGTCCACGCCGGTGACCTGTTCCACGACCGCCGCCCGGCGCTGGCTGATATCATGGGCACGCTGACCGTTCTCGAAGAACTCTCCGAAGCCGGTATTCCGTTTCTTGCCGTTGTGGGTAACCACGAGGCAAAACGCGACGCCCAGTGGCTCGACCTGTACGAGTCACTCGGTCTGGCGACGCGGCTCGACGACGAGCCGACCGTCATCGGCGACACCGCCTTCTACGGGCTCGATTTCGTGCCCCGGTCACAGCGCGAGGACCTCGACTACGACTTCGCCTCCCACGACGCCGACAGCGCCGCACTGGTCACTCACGGCCTGTTCCAGCCCTTCGACTACGGCGACTGGGACGCCGAACAAATTCTGACCGAGTCGTCGGTGACCTTCGACGCGATGTTGCTCGGCGACAACCACGACCCCGGTAAACAGCAAATCGAGGACACCTGGGTCACATACTGTGGATCGACCGAGCGCGCGAGCGCGAGCGAGCGAGAGGACCGCGGCTACAACATCGTCACCTTCGACGACGAGGTCCGTATCACCCGCCGCGGCCTCGACACCCGCGAGTTCGTCTTCGTCGACGTGGACCTCGGGCCCGAGGAGGGCGTCGAACGGGTTCGGAGTCGCGTCGGCCAGCACGACCTGGAGGACGCCGTCGTCATCGTCTCGATCAGTGGCGACGGCGACCCAGTGACCCCAGCCAGCGTCGAATCGTTCGCACTTGACCGAGGGGCACTCGTGGCTCGCGTCACCGACCACCGGGAAATCACGGCCGAGGACCACGAAACGGATATCAGCTTCGCCGACCCCGACGACGCCGTCACAGAGCGCGTCCGCGACCTCGGCCTGAGCGAGGCCGCCTACGACATCGACGAGACGATTCGCGCCTCGAAGGTCGCCGATGCGAACGTCAAAGACGAGGTCGAACGACACGTTCGTGAACTGCTCTCCGAGGGTTCGGACGCCCTCGCAGCCGATACGGGGGCGGCCACGAGCGACGGAGCGCCCGAAACGGAAGCCAACGCAGGCACGGACGAGGACGACACTGACGACGGAGCGGCGGTGAACGAAGCCGACGGCACGGACACCGAGAGTCAGGCGAGCGTCGAGGAGTTCCTGTAATGGAGGGTCGACAATGAAATTCCAACGCGTCAAGCTATCTAATTTCAAGTGCTACGACGATGCAGACCTGCGACTGGACAGCGGCGTGACCGTCATCCACGGACTCAATGGGAGCGGAAAGTCCTCCCTGCTTGAGGCCTGTTTCTTCGCGCTGTACGGCTCGAAGGCGCTGGATGAGAATCTCGGTGATGTGGTCACTATCGGGGCCGATGACTGTACCGTCGAACTGTGGTTCTCCCACGCCGGTGGCGACTACCACCTCACTCGCCGGGTGCGTGCGACCGGGGCACAACCGACAACGGCCAAATGCGTGCTTGAGACGCCCGAAGGCAACTACGAAGGGGCGCGTGACGTGCGCCGACGCATTACGGAACTCCTTCGGATGGACAGCGAGGCGTTCGTCAACTGCGCCTACGTCCGCCAGGGCGAGGTGAACAAGCTCATCAACGCCTCGCCGGGCGACCGGCAGGACATGCTCGATGACCTCCTGCAACTGGGGAAACTGGAGGAGTACCGGGAGCGGGCCAGCGACGCCCGTGTCGGCGTCGGCCGCGTGCGCGATGACAAACAGGGGGCACTCTCACAACTCGACGAGCAGATTCAAGAGAAAGAGGAGAAAGAGCTCCACGAGCGCCTGAACAGTTTGGAAACGAAGGAGTCCAATCTACAGGTCGAAATCGAACACATCGAGGACCAGAAGGTCACCGCCGAGGAGACGCTCACGCAGGCCGAGTCCGTACTGGAAGAGTACGAGGAGAAACGCGAGGAGCTGTCGACCCTCGAAGCCGACATCGAGGAGTTAGAGACGACCATCACCGAGACGGAGACGGAACGTACCGAGCTCAAAGAGCAGATCAGCGACCTGCAGGACCGCCGGGAGTCGCTGCGGGAGGACCTCTCGGAAACGGTGGCCGAAACCGACCTCGACAGCGCAGAGCCGGACCCGGACACCGTCGACGCACGGCTCGACGAACTGCAGTCCCGCGACGACGACCTGCAGAGCCGGATCGAGGATCAGCGCGTCGACGCGAAAGAACACAGCAGCACGGCCGACGCGCTGGCCGAGAGCGCCGCGGACCTCGAATCCCGGGCCGAGGACAAACGCGAGGAAGCCGACGAACTCGAAGCCGATCTCGAAGCGGCGCGGGAGACCATCGCCGAGCGCCGCGAACAGATCAGCGACATCGACGACCAGATCGCCGACCTCGAAGCCAGATTCGAGGACGCGCCGACCGACCGCGACGGAGCGGACGCGCACAAGGAATCCGTCGCCAGCGACCTTGAGGACGCCCGTCAGCGAGTGACCGAGCTGGAGACGAAGCTAAAGAACGAGCGGGAGTCACTCGAAGAAGCCGAGGCGCTGCTGGAGGCCGGCAAGTGCCCCGAGTGCGGGCAGGACGTGGCCGAGTCGCCACACGTCGCCTCCATCGAGGACGACCGCGAGCGGATATCGGAGCTGGAGGCGACGCTTTCGGACGCCCGCGAGACGGTCGCGGAACTGGAATCGGAACACGAGACGGCGAGAGAACTGGTCGAGACCGCAGACGAACTGGCGACGCTTGCGAACAACCGCTCGAACATCGTCCAACTAGTCGAGGAGAAGGAGAACGGGCTGGACGCGGATCAGGAGCGCATCGAGACACTCCGCAAGGAAGCAGCGGACCACGAGTCCGAGGCCGAGACGAAACGCGAGAAAGCCGCCGAAGCCCGCGAGCAGGCGGAAGACTGCCGCTCGGTCGTCGCCGAGTGCAATCAGGAGCGCCAGCAGGTCAAGCAGTCAATCGAGCATCTGGAGCGGGTCGAAGACCTCCTTGGGAACATCGACGACTGCGACGACGACATCGAGCGCCTGCGCGAGAAGCGCAGTCAGCAAGCCGAACTGAACGACCAGCGCCGCGAACAGCTCGCGGAGAAGCGCGAGCGCAAGCAGGACCTCGCGGAGTCGTTCGACGAGGAGCGTATCGAAGAGGCTCGAAGCGAGAAGCAGCGCGCGAAAAAGTACATCGAACAGGCCGAGGAGACGCTGGCGGAGAAACGCGAGAAACGCAACGAACTGCAAAACGCCATCGGTGGTGTCACGAACGAAATCGAGGAGCTGGAGTCGCTACGGGAGCGTCGTGAAGACCTCGAAGCGACCCTCGAAAAACTGGACACGCTGTACGAGGAGACAGAGGAGCTTCAGGAGATGTACGGGGCGCTCCGGGCGGAACTGCGCCAGCGCAACGTCGAGACGCTCGAACGGATGCTCAATCAGACGTTCGACCTGGTGTACCAGAACGATTCGTACTCCCACATCGAACTCGACGGGCAGTACCAGCTCACGGTGTACCAGAAGGACGGCGAGCCCCTGGAGCCCGAACAGCTCTCCGGCGGCGAGCGGGCGCTGTTCAATCTCAGCCTCCGGTGTGCTATCTACCGCCTGCTCGCGGAGGGCATCGACGGGGCCGCGCCGATGCCGCCGCTCATCCTCGACGAGCCGACGGTGTTCCTGGATTCTGGCCACGTCACGCAACTGCTCGACCTCGTGGAGTACATGCGCGACGAGGTCGGCGTCGAGCAGATTCTCGTGGTTAGCCACGACGAAGAACTGGTCGGCGCGGCCGACGACCTCGTTCGCGTCGAGAAGGACGCCACGACCAACCGCTCGCGGGTCGAACAGGTCGAGGCGACGGTCGCAGAGCTGGCCTGAGCCTGGTGCGGTGTGGCGTGCCCTCAGTCCCGAAGCTGAGCGAGCCCGTCGCTGGCAGTCTCAGTTGTGTCGTAGCCTCGATGCCCGTGGACTTCCGCTTCGGTAAGCAGGCCGGCGGCGCGGAACTCGGCCAGCAGGCCGTGGAGGTCGCTCTCACAGAGGTCGTAGGCCGAGAGCAGTTCCGCCACGGAGAGCGGCCCGCGCTCGTCGAGTTCGACGAGCAGGCCCAGGGCACGCTCGTCGTGGGCCGCTGTAATGACTTGGCGGGTTGCGCCGGGAACGGCCTCGGCGGCCGTTGCTAAGGGCGATTCACCATCGACGGGTTCGAGATCGGCGTTCGGGACGTGGCGCTGCTCGCCGGTTTCGGGGTCCCGGACCAGACTCGACTCGGTAGACTCCTTTAGCAATAAGTACCGCGTGCCGTCGTCGTCCCGCACAGTACGCATATGGCCGTTCGTAGCCGACCGGGCCGGTTAGCCGTTGTGGTCGCCTGACTCCGCGCTGTCAGGCTGGGTATCCGTTGTCTCGGCTGTTTCGCCCTCTTCGTCGTCCGATTTGCGCTCCCGCTCGAACTTCACGTACCGGAACGTCCCGTAGCTGAAAGCGATGACGCCCACGAGGAAGATACGAATCCCGAGGTCGACCTGCCCCTCGAAGTAGGCCAGCATCGGCCCGAGCGAGAGGGCCAGCAGTGCGACGTTGAACACGATAACGAGCCTGACGAACAGCCCCGTGGCCTCGCCGTCGTAATCGCTGTCTGACGGCGAGGGTACGTCCGGGCCGAGGCTCTCCGGGTCGAACTCAGCGGGTTCGTACTCGCTCTTTTCCGAGAGAACCCCCGGGCTCTGGTTGTGCTCGTCATCGCCGGGGATATCCATCACAGTCTCATTACGTCGGCCGGCAAATAAAAGGACTCTGTGTCAGGCGATCTCCTGTAAGGTGAGCGCCGTGTCAGTCTGCAGCCACGCGAGAGGGTTCTCGGCGTCGTAAAACACTGTCCCCTCCTCGGTCTCGTAGGTCTCGGTCGTCTGGATGGCGTCCGGGAGCGCCGGCTCCGACCGCAGTTCTTCGGACCTATCCGCCTCGCCATGGGGGGATGCGTGGTGCGACATTGGTCGTCAAACTTGGGTATGGTACTCGATGGCATATACTTTCTGCCTGTGGCAACATCCCGCCGACCGTCGGTGTTTTTATGCGGCATCTCGAAGCATGGCCAAGAATGAGTGACGGGACCCAGGGCACGCTGGGGGACTTCGAGCAAGACGCGGAGGAGGACCGCCCGGTCGCCGACGAAGCGGCAGCTATCGCGGGCAACGGTGGGAGCGATACCGGCGGGACGAGCGTCGTCGACCTCGACGAGCGCCAGTTCCCGCCGGTCGAGGAAACCGTCGAGTTCGTCGTCACGCAGGTCGATTACACCATCGAGGGGCAGGGCGACGACGAGTTCCCGGTCGTCCACGTCTTCGGGCGCACCGACGACAACGAACCGATCCACGCGCGGGTCTTCGATTTCAAGCCGTACTTCTACGCACCGACCGACAGCGTCACCGAGGACGAACTCCGCCAGTACGACAGCATCACCGACTGGGAAGCGGCCGACGAGGACGGCGAGCCCTACGAGTCGATTCGCGGTGAGCGCCTGACGAAGATATTCGGACGGACGCCCCGCGACGTGGGGCAAATCCGCGACGACTTCGACCACTACGAGGCGGACATCCTCTTTCCCAACCGCCTGCTCATCGACAAGGACATCACGAGCGGCGTTCGCGTCCCCGCCCGCGAACTCGACGACGGCAGCCTGAAAGTCCACCACGAGGAGATTCAGCCGGTCGAAGCCCACGCCGACCCGCGGGTCAACACCTTCGACATCGAGGTCGACGACAGACAGGGGTTCCCCGAGGACGGCGAGGAGCCGATCATCTGTCTCACCTCCCACGACTCGTACCGCGACGAGTACGTCGTCTGGCTGTACGAGTCTCCCGACGGCATCGACGGCCCCGAGGCGCTGGCCGGCTACGACCCGATCCGGGAGGACTTCGAGGCCGACGTGCGCGTCTTCGACGAGGAGGAGGCCATGCTGGAGGCCTTTGTCGACTATATCGTCGACACCGACCCGGACGTGCTGACGGGCTGGAACTTCGACGACTTCGACGCGCCGTACTTCCTCGACCGACTGGAGGAACTCCAGAGCTACAACCACGACTACGACCTGCAGATCGACCGCCTCTCGCGGGTCGACGAGGTCTGGCGCTCCGGCTGGGGCGGGCCGGACATCAAGGGCCGGGTCGTCTTCGACCTCCTCTATGCCTACAAGCGCACGCAGTTCACCGAACTCGAATCCTACCGGCTCGACGCAGTCGGCGAACAGGAACTCGGCGTCGGCAAGGAGCGCTACACCGGCGACATTGGCGACCTCTGGGAACAGGACCCCGAGCAGTTGCTGGAGTACAACCTCCGGGACGTGGAGCTGTGTGTCGAACTCGACCGCGAGCAGGACATCATCGACTTCTGGGACGAGGTCCGCACTTTCGTCGGCTGTAAGCTGGAGGACGCGACGACCCCCGGCGACGCCGTCGACATGTACGTCCTCCACAAGCTCCACGGCGAGTTCGCACTGCCCTCGAAGGGCCAGCAGGAGAGCGAGGACTACGAGGGCGGGGCCGTCTTCGACCCCATCACCGGCGTCCGCGAGAACGTCACCGTCCTGGACCTGAAGTCACTGTACCCGATGTGCATGGTGACGACCAACGCCAGTCCGGAGACGAAAGTCGACCCGGATACCTACGACGGCGACACCTACCGCGCCCCCAACGGCACGCACTTCCGGAAGGAACCGGACGGCGTGATCCGGGAGATGGTCGACGAACTCCTGTCAGAGCGCGAAGAAAAGAAGGCCGAGCGGAACAGCTTCGATCCCGACAATCCGGAGTACGAGCGCTTTGACCGGCAGCAAGCGGCAGTTAAGGTCATCATGAACTGCTTCACGCCGGATACCGACGTGCTGACACCGGCAGGCGTTCAGAACATTCGCGACCTTGATGTCGGCGACGAGGTGTATTCGCTGGACCCCGAGACGGAGGAGATGGAGGTCAAACCGGTGGTCGAGACACAGTCGTATCCGGACTACCGCGGCGACCTCGTGGATATAGAGACGAGCAAGATGGACTTCCGCGTGACGCCGAACCACCGGATGCTCGTCCGAAAGAACGATAAAAATGGAATCACCGAAGACGGATGGAAATTCAAAGAGGCAGGGGACCTATACGACTACTGTAACTACGAGATGCCGCATGACTGGGACTTCCAGCACAGGGACCGATTTGGTGAGACCATTGATATCGTCCAATTGGCTAGGGAATACACTGAAACTGGAATCACCTTGTCCGATGGCGGGACGATGGCTGCCGCAAAATACGGAACTGCGAATATCTCACGGAAAGTTTCTACAAACGACTTTCTGGAATTCTTAGCGTGGTACATCACTGAGGGTAGTGTCTACGAATCGAAGACTTCGAACTACCGTATTAATATCGCACAAGAACATACGGGTCGCCGTGAAAAGATAGAGACTCTCGTAGATCAATTCGTTGAGTATTGGTATACCGACGAACGTTCTGTGAGCTTTTCCAGTCGCATCTGGGCTGAGTTGCTTACTGAGCTTTGTGGCAGCGGAAGTGACAGCAAACGGATTCCAGAGCTTGTGTTCGAAGCTTCTGAAAGTCAAAAACAGCAGTTCTTGGAAACGCTGATACAGGGTGACGGTGATTGGCAGAAGAATGCATGGCGCTTTTCAACAATTAGTCAGCAACTGCGCGATGATATATTGCGTCTCTGTACACATCTCGGACTTACAGCTAGTTATAATCGTGATGGGGCAGTCTGGCGTATCTACTGTACTGAAGATGCAAAGAACTCGTTCCGAATGCATAGGGATGGCTCGGAGAGTACCGCCGGAAATGGTGTATACTGCGTAACGGTCAAAGACAATAATACCCTGATAGCGGGCCGGAACGGGAAATTCCAGAACGTGGGGAACTCTCTCTACGGCGTTCTGGGCTGGGACCGGTTCCGCCTCTACGACAAGGAAATGGGCGCGGCGGTCACCGCCACCGGTCGCGAGGTCATCGACTACACCGACGAAGTCGTCGCAAATGAAGGGTACGAGGTCGTCTACGGGGACACCGACTCCGTCATGCTACAACTTGGCAATGTCGGTCCCGACGACGTCGAGGGCGACGTCGAAATCACCGACGAGATGCGCGAGAAGCACCCCGAGATGGACGACGACGAGCTCGAACTCATCGCGACGACCATTCAGAAAGGGTTCGAGCTGGAGGAAACCATTAACGCGTCCTACGACGAGTTCGCGATGGAGCAGCTCAACGCCGAGTTCCACCGCTTCGAGATCGAGTTCGAGAAGCTCTACCGCCGGTTCTTCCAGGCCGGCAAAAAGAAGCGCTACGCGGGCAACATCGTCTGGAAGGAAGGTAAGCACGTCGACGACATCGACATCACGGGCTTCGAGTACCAGCGCTCGGATATCGCCCCCATCACGAAACGGGTCCAGAAGGAGGTCATCGACCGCATCGTCCGCGGTGAGGACGCCGAGTCCATCAAGCAGTATGTCAGCGATGTTATCGAGGACTACCAGGCCGGGAACGTCGACTACGACGACGTGGGTATTCCCGGTGGCATCGGGAAGAAACTCGACAACTACGACACCGACACCGCGCAGGTCCGGGGCGCGAAGTACGCCAACCTCCTGCTGGGGACGAACTTCCAGAGCGGCTCGAAACCCAAGCGGCTGTACCTCGACCGGGTCCACTCCGATTTCTTCCAGCGCATCGAGGAGGAGGAAGGCCTGGACCCCCAGCGGGACCCGCTGTACGGCGAGTTCCGACGGGACCCCGACGTGATCTGCTTCGAGTACGCGGACCAGATCCCCGAGGAGTTCGAAATCGACTGGGACAAGATGCTCGACAAGACGCTGAAAGGCCCGATTGCCCGAATTCTGGAGGCGATGGACATCTCCTGGGAGGAGGTCAAATCCGGGCAGGAACAGACGGGACTCGGCAGCTTCATGTAACCCACAGAATACGGGTAGTTATCTCTGCGAGAAATATTGTTTTCATATGCAGAAGTTGAGTTCACAGCAATGCGAAAGCTTCATGGGTGAAACGTACCTTCTTTCGGTTGACCTAAGAGATACCTATGGCTAAACTCGAAATCAACAATCTCCACGCAGAAGTCGCAGAAGAGGACGGTGAGACGATTCTCCGCGGTGTCGACCTCGAAGTCGAGTCCGGTGAGATCCACGCGCTGATGGGTCCCAACGGCTCGGGGAAGTCGACGACGGCGAAGATCATCGCCGGCCACCCCGCCTACGAGGTAACCGACGGCGAAGTGCTCATCCACCTCGACGAGAACGAGTTCGGTGACGAGGAGATCCCGGAGGATCTCCGAACCTGGAATCTGCTCGACCTCGAACCGAACGAGCGCGCCGCGCTCGGCATCTTCCTCGGCTTCCAGTACCCGGCCGAGATCGAAGGCGTCACGATGGTGAACTTCCTCCGCACCGCGCTCAACGCCAAGCTCGAAGAGCGCGAGGAGCTCTTCGAGGACGACGACGAGGAAGAAGTCGAAGCCGAGGGCGGCGACACCAACGAGGACGCCGCTGGCTACGACACCTCCCCGATGGAGGGCAACGTCGAAGAGGGCGAAATCGGCGTCGCCGAGTTCCAGGAGATCCTCCAGGAGAAGATGGAGCAGCTGGATATGGACGAGAAGTTCGCGTCCCGGTATCTCAACGCCGGCTTCTCGGGCGGCGAGAAGAAGCAGAACGAAGTCCTTCAGGCCGCGATCCTCGAGCCCTCGATCGCCGTGCTCGACGAGATCGACTCCGGGCTGGACATCGACCGACTGCAGGACGTCTCCAACGGCATCAATGCGCTCCGTGACGAGCAGGGCGCGGGCATCCTCCAGATCACACACTACCAGCGCATCCTCGACTACGTCGAACCCGACCACGTCCACGTAATGCTCGACGGCCAGATCGCCACCTCCGGTGGCGCCGAACTCGCTGAAAAGCTCGAAGACGAGGGGTACGACTGGGTCCGAGAGGAAGCCTACGAGGCCGCGTAACGCCCTTCCGTACACAGCGATAACACTACACACACTATGAGTTCAGATCAAGACCACCTCAAAGAAACCGACACGGAGAAGCGCTTCGAGTTCAAGAAAGAGGAGAAGTCCGCCTTCGAAGCCGAGAAGGGCCTCACGGAGGAGACCATCCGGGTCATCTCCGAAGACAAGAACGAGCCGGAATGGATGCTCGAACGGCGTCTACGCGCCCTCGAACAGTTCCACGAAATGCCGATGCCGACCGGTTGGCCGGGCGCGCCCGACCTCTCGGAGGTCGACGTCGACGAGATCGTCCCGTACATCCGCCCCGACATCGAGACCCGCGGCGGGGTCGACGACTGGAACGACCTCCCCGAAGAGATTCAGGACACCTTCGACAAGCTCGGCATCCCGGAAGCCGAAAAGAACGCCCTCTCGGGCGTCGGCGCGCAGTACGAGTCCGAGATCGTCTACCAGAACATGCAGGAGCGCTGGGAAGACAAGGGCGTCATCTTCTGTGACATGGACAAGGCCGTCCAGGAGCACGAAGACATCCTGAAAGAGTACTTCATGACCAAGGCCGTGCCGCCGAGCGACAACAAGTTCGCGGCGCTGCACGGCGCCATCTGGTCCGGCGGGTCGTTCGTCTACGTCCCCGAGGACACCACGGTCGACATGCCGGTGCAGGCGTACTTCCGGATGAACTCCGACGGGATGGGCCAGTTCGAGCACACGCTCATCATCGCCGAGGAGAACTCCGAAGTCCACTACATCGAGGGCTGTTCCGCCCCGAAGTACTCCGAGTTCAACCTCCACTCCGGCGGCGTCGAAGTGTTCGTCAAGGAGAACGCACACGTCCAGTACTCGACCGTCCAGAACTGGTCGAAGAACACGTACAACCTCAACACCAAGCGCGCCATCTGTGAGGCCGACGGGACGATGGAGTGGGTCTCCGGCAGCATGGGCTCGAAAGCCACGATGCTGTACCCCTCCACTGTTCTCAAGGGGCCCGGCGCGACGGACAACCACATCACCATCGCCTTCGCCGGCGAGGGCCAGGACATCGACACGGGCGCGAAGGTCTACCACAACGCTCCCGAGACGAAGTCCACCATCGAGTCCAAGTCCATCAGCAAGGACGGCGGCCGCACGAACTACCGGGGTCTCGTCCACATCGCCGACGGTGCCGAGAACTCCTCGACCTCCGTCGAGTGTGACGCCTTGATGTTCGACAACGAGTCCACGTCGGACACGATGCCGTACATGGAGATCAAGGAGTCGAAAGTCGACGTTGCCCACGAGGCGACTGTCGGCAAGATCGGCGACGAGGACGTCTTCTACCTCCAGTCCCGCGGACTGGACGACGACGACGCAAAGCAGATGATCGTCGCCGGCTTCATCGAGCCGATCACGGAAGAACTGCCGATTGAGTACGCGGTCGAGCTGAACCGCCTCATTGAGCTGGAGATGGAGGGGTCGCTCGGATAACCATGAGCACGCAGGTACACGCCACACTGTCAGAGAGTCAGGTGGAACAGATTTCCGAGGATCTCGGCGAGCCCGAGTGGCTGCTGGAGACGCGCAAGGACGCCCTTGCCGCGCTCGACGAGCTCGACATGCCGGACGTCATCCGGACGCCGGGTCGAACGTGGACGAACCTCGACGCGCTCGAATACGAGTCGCTGGTCGACCCGCTCGACTACGCACAGGACAAGGACCGCGTCGACGCAGAGGGCGTCGAAGTGCTGTCCTGGAGCGAGGCGCTCGACGAGCATGCGGACCTCGTCAAGGAGCACTTCGGCAGCGTCGTCGACCCGCAGCGGGACTACCTCACTGCGCTGTCGACGGCCCTGTTCTCTGCCGGAACGGTCGTCTACGTCCCCGAGGGCGTCGACGCCGAGGACGTGAAGATCCGGACGACGATGAACAGCCAGTCGCTGTTCAACTACACGCTCGTCCTCGCCGAGGAGTCCTCCTCGGTCACGATTCTGGAGCGCCAGCAGACCGGCGAGACCGTCGAGGACGACCAGTACTACTCCGGTATCGTCGAGGTCGTCGCCGAGGAGAACGCCTACGTCCAGTACGGCGCGCTCCAGAACCTCTCGGAAGAGACCTACAACTTCCAGGTCAAGCGCGGTCACGCCGACACTTACGCCACGGTCAACTGGATCGACGGCAACATCGGCTCCCGCCTGACCAAGTCCAACGTCGAGACCCGACTGCTGGGTGACTCCTCCGAGTCCCAGATTCTGGGTGCGTTCTTCGGCCACGAGGACCAGCACTTCGACATCGCGTCGCGTGTCTGGCACGAGGCCGAACACACCATCGCCGACCTCGTCACCCGCGGCGTCCTCGACGACGACGCCCGCTCGGTGTACGAAGGCGTTCAGGACGTCGGTCGCGAGGCCTGGGACACGTCGTCGTACCAGCGTGAGAACACGCTCATGCTCTCTGACGACTCCGAGGCCGACGCGTCGCCGAAGCTCATCATCAACAACCACGACACCGAGGCCTCCCACTCCGCGACAGTCGGGCAGGTCGACGAAGAGGACATGTTCTACATGACCTCCCGCGGTGTCGACCCTGAGCGAGCGAAGAACATGCTCGTCGAAGGGTTCTACGTCCCCGTGCTCGAAGAAGTGCAGGTCGACGAACTCCGCGAGGACCTCGACCAGCTGATTTACGAGCGTCTTCGTGAGTAGCCGGTAGGCTACGAACGAAGTCTCGGGAGAGCTTTGCTCTCCCGGTGTCTGCGCGAGTAACGCGAGCACAGGCTCGCGGGAACTCTGCTCCCGCGGCGTCTTCGTGAATAGCCCGTAGGGCTGTAAACGCGGGCCCATCAGAGCGTTGCTCTGATGTCGTCTACGCTCATTTCATTCGCGCCGGTAGCGCGGCGGTCCGCCTGATACGAGTGCTCGGCAGGGCGGAGATTGAGAACGTCCCCTACCGGAGCGAAACGCGGGCTCGACGACAGGGAACCGCTTAAGTCCGGGCCTCCCCGAACTACGTGTATGACTGCAGCACAGCGCCGAGTGGGGGTGTTGCCGTGAGTCTCACACAGCCGGTCGCATCCGACCATCAGCTCGCCCGGTTACTACAGATCGGTATCGTCCTCGAAGAGGTCGTCGAGGCACGGTCGGCCAAGCATGCCGAGGAAACGAGCGGAGAGCACGAACAGGCGGTGCTCGACCTCCTCGCGCACGCCGAGACGGAGTCGGCTGAGCACCGCCGGCAACTGGAGGCGCTCATCGACGACCTCGAAGCGGACACCGTCCCCTTCGAGGAAATCGAGATGCTAGTCGAGGCCCAGTACGAGGCCGACAAGGACTTCGACGGCGTGCTGTACGACCAACTCTGTAACGAGGAGACGGCGTACAAGTTCTACGACGACCTCATCGAAGCCATCGAGGCGTCCGACGTGACGTTCACCATCGACCGCGAGCGGCTGCTTGCCGTGCTGTCGGATATCCGCGAGGACGAAGCAGAGGGTGTCGAAGACGTGACCGACCTGATGGAGGACTATCAATGAACACGCAGGCCCAGTATCTGAAAGCGATCTATCTCACGCAACAGCAAGAAGACGGTCCAGCATCCACCGGCGACGTGGCCGACATGCTCGATGTCAGTCCGGCCAGCGCCAACGAGATGATCGGCAAACTCGAAAACCGAGGGCTGCTGAACCACGAGAAGTACAAGGGCGTCGACCTCACCGACGACGGCATCGCACAGGCTCGCGAGGCGCTCCAGAACTACTGCATCATCGAGCGGTTCCTCATCGAAGTGCTAGAGGTCGAGGAGTTCCAGGCCGAGGCAAAACAACTGGAGGGCGTCATCGACGAAACGGTCGCTGATCGCCTCGATACGATCATCGACCGCAAACCACAGTGTCCGGACTGTTTCGACCCCGAGGGTGACGTCTGTGGCCTGCTCGAAGTCGAGGCTGAAGTCACCAGCGACTGACCGCCCGCTCTCGAAGCGTTCAAGTGCGTTCCGTCGATTACACCGAATACGGTTAGCTTGCTCATAGCGAGCGCAGTCCCGTGGCGGTGAGCAAATCCTGTTGATTTGCGAGGTACACGGGACGAGCGAACAAAGTGAGTGCAGTCCCGTGGTGGAGAGCAGAACCGAACGGTTCTGCGACTCTCACGGGTCAAGCGAACGTAGTGAGCGCAGTCCCGTGGTGTAGTGGCCAATCATAAGGGCCTTTGGAGCCCTTGACGGCGGTTCGAATCCGCCCGGGACTATTTTCGCGCGAACAAGTCCGTGAGCGCGAAATATCCTCGGCGGTTCGAGCCCAGAAGGCGAGTATTCGAGCCTTCGCGGTTCGAATCCGCCCGGGACTATCCTGTTGCGAACGACTTCGTGAGAGCGGGTATCCTCAGCGGATTCGAAGGACGTCACGAGCGACGCGAAGTGTCGGCGGTTCGAATCCGCCCGAAGTACCCTCCGACATGAGCACGAACAGTGCCCGCATTCTCGTACGACGCGCCAGCGAGTGGACAGGATAGCCACAGGCCGGTCGAGGTCACAATTCGCGGTGTCCTCGCATGAATAGCCCAACGGGTGTCCCAAATTCTGACACTGAACTGTAGATTTATGATGTTCCGTGCCAACTAGTGGCATATGAAAATCAGGGAGGCAGTGCCGTCGGATCGGCCGGCTATCCGTGACGTGGCGCGTCGCTCACTAGAGGCGTCGTATTCGCTGGGGCCGAAGGCGATTACGAGCGCTATCGAGGAGTGGTACGACGAAGCGCGCATCGAGGAAGTGCTTGCCGATGAGAGTAATCGGTTGATTCTCGTCGGTGAGCGGGACGGGCAGGTGGTCGGCCTCTCCGAGAGCGTCCTGTCGGGCGACAGTATCGGGACGATTCTCTGGCTGCACGTCGACCCGGCATACCGCGGCGAGGGGATTGGGTCGGCGTTGTTCGACGAGACCCACGGGGAACTCCATGACCGGGGTGCCGAGACACTCCAGGGGCGCGTGTTGGCTGACAACGTCGAGGGCAACAGCTTCTACGAGGACCGCGGCTTCGAACGCGCCGGCACGGGTGAAGTCGACATCGCCGGACGGACCTACGTCGAGAACCTCTACACCGACGCCGACGAACTCGGTCGCGAACCCGTAACTGATGACGGCCGGACGGTCTACGTCGACCACAACAACCACGAGTCCGGCTCGATGGCGCCGTTCCATGTGGTCCACGTCACAGAGGAGGGCAGCGACCGCTACGGTTACTACTGCAGTAACTGCGAGACGCTGGCGAACGCGATGGACTCGATGGGCCGCATCGAATGTGACAACTGCGGGAACGTTCGCAAGCCGATGCGCTGGGACGCCGCCTACCTGTAATTACAGCGGGAGCAAGGCGAAAGCCCACCCCTTCAGGGGTGTGGATGAAGCCGACAACCCGGCAGCTTCGCCTGTAGCCTCACTCAGCCGGAGTTTTATAACCGGTGACACTGTATGTATGACCACACCGAGGCGGATCAGCCGCCCAGATAAACGGATAATATCGGGATTCGGGCCACGCTACGTCCAAAAGAATCCCTTTCGGGCCGCTGGCTGTGGATTCCGACACACGGTAACTCTGAATCCCCATACCGGGGATAGGAGTAACGGCGGCTTGGCCCCGCCAGGAGTCCGGTCATGCCGACCTGGCTACAAACCTGAAACTCCCAACCTAGCGGTGCGGTGCCGCGGGAATCCCGCGCCTGAAGGCCTGGGAGGAGGTCAAGGGGGCGACTGGTCTCCCGAGCGCTGTGACGATTCCTGCCTGTTCGCCGGGACCAGTATCAGCTTGTAGTACAGTCCGAACAGACACAGGGCGATACCGACGCCGACGAGCACGTCAGTCACTGCGTGTTCGTTTATCGCGTGGGTAACGATCGACACATCACCGACGGGTGTGTGAAGTGGCTGGAGAGGCATATGTACTGATTTATCTATTAGCTGTAAAAAGCCGGACTAATGTTCTCAGCCGTTGAGAACCAGTCGTCGGCAATCACCCGACAGCGACCCAACTCGACACGGAGTCGGGGCCAGCGATGGTGGCTGTCCGGCGTCCGGACAACCGCTCCGAAGGCCGGTTCTGTGACGCTGTTTGCAGACAGAAATACCGGGTGTGGCAGCCGTTCTCCCTGTCGTAACGCTAAAGAGTCGAACGTACGTCTATATGTGTAAGATGACTATCGAAATCCGTCTCCGGAGGTGGTGCTGTGGGCGTCGAGATTAGGGAGTCACCTGTCTCAGCCGACGCGTTCGAGGATATGAAGGAGTTCGTCCACGACTACCTCGCGGCGAGCGTCGAAAACGAAGAAGAGGGCGGCCGCATGCGCTGGTACCCGTGGCACTCCGCGGAATACCGCTTCAACCACATCCTCAACGTCGTCGACATCGCGACAAAAATCGCCCGCAAGGAGGGGGCGAACGTGGACGTGACTCGCGTGGCAGCGTTGTTTCACGACATCGCGAAACTGGAAGCCGAGCAGGACCTCCACGCGGAAGCCGGCGCTCGGATCGCACGCGAGTATCTGAAGGCACACGGTGACTACCCCGAATCGTTTATCGAACAGGTCTGCTCCGCCGTCGATGCCCACTCGTATCAGGGGCCGCTGGACGACCTACCCCTGGAAGTACAGTGTCTCATCGAAGCGGATATTCTGGATAAGGTCGGCGCGAACGGGACCGCCCTGATGCTGTTGCGCATGGGCTATGAGTCCCGGACGCACATGGACGCGGCCGAGATGGTCGACCGGGTCATCGAGCGCGGCGAGGACGCCCGCGAGCGTGTTCAGAGCGACACCGCCGAGTCCATCGTCCACCAGCGGCTCAAGCGGACCCGCTGGTTCCAGGAGTGGCTGACGATGGAGGTCGCCGAAATGGCCGTCGAAGACGACCTCGACGACGTGGCGACCGGAATGGGCGACTCATAGCGCTCGCAGCAGGAACAGGACGCCGGTCCCGGCGAGAACAGCGGCGCTGATCCACGCGATTAGCGGTGCGAGTCGTTCGATACGCGTTCTCGCGGCGACAATCGCCGCCGGAAACCCCGTAATCCAGAGGCCGATACCGCCGAAAAACCCGCCCAGCAGCACCGGATGCCCGGTCTGTACGGTTAGCGCATCAGTCCCGACCGCAGGCACGTACGACGCCACGTCGACCACGCCGGGTTCGAGGAGGCCGACGCCGACGGTGAGCCAGAAGGCGACCTGATAGGGGTTGGTCAGCGCCAGGGCGAACGCCTTACGGAAGCCCCGGCTGTCCCCAGACGCGACCGACGAGTCCCCCTCGGTAACTGTTGTATTCGCTTCTTTGACTGCTCCGTACGCGAACCAGAGCATCAGGAGCCCGCCGGCCCCGACCATCACGCGCCGAACGCCTGGTGTCTCGGTGATGACTGTGGCGGCGCCGAGCACGGCGAGTACGAGGAAACAGGCGTCAGCGGTCATCGCGCCGAGGCCGGCGAAGAAGCCGGCCCGCCAGCCCCGAAGCGCGCTCTCCTCGGCAATAACGGCGTTCATCGGACCCGGTGGCGCGGCGAGCGCGAGGCCGAACAGGACCCCACCGAGAGCTGTCGGGACGAGCGAGAGCGCGCCGAGCTGGAGCAGGCCGAGTGAGTGATGCATCTACAGTCGGTGAAAACAGAGAGAAAATCCTACAGACTTACAGCTTGCCGGCCTTCTGGAGCTTCATCAGGTCCTCGGTGTCGAGGGTCTCGCCCTCCTTGAACTTCTGATAGATCTCCTCGGCTTCCTCGCGAGCGGCTTCCTGCTTCTCCTCGCGCTGGGAGCGCTCCTGCTCCTCTTCCTTCTTGTCGAGCTCGCGGAGGCGCTTCTGGACGCGGACGAAGTCCTCGTGGTGCTGGTCGGCCGCTTCCTGCGCTTCGACGAACTCCTCGTGTTTCTCGTCGGCCTCGTCACGGATCTCGTCGGCCTCGCGGTAGGCCTCGATCATCTCGTTGTGGTGCTTCTGGGCCTCGTCGGCCAGCTCCGTGACCTTCTGGTGGTGCTTTGAGGCTTCCGAGCGGACCTCTTCCGCTTCCTCTTTGAGCTCTTCGAGGTCGCCGCCCTGGTCGAGCTTCTCCTGTTTCTCCTGGAGCTTCTCGCGCTTGGTCTCGATCTTCTCGATGAGCTCTTTCTCGTCCTCCGAGGAGAGCACTTCGGTCTGTTGCTTGAACTCGAGGTCTTCGATCTCCTCTTTGAGTTGTTCGACCGACGTGCCCTCGTCGAGTTCGAGGTCGTTTTTCAGGTTGTCGACCTTGTCGAACAGCTCGTTTGCTTCCGCATTGAGCTCGTTGCGCTGGTCCTTGTGCTCCTGGACCTGCTCGTTGAGCTCGTCGCGCTTCTCGCGGTGTTCCTGCGCCTCGTCGACCTTCTCGCGAGTCTTCGCGTTCAGGTCGTCACGGGCGGAGGCCCGCTCGGACGCCATCTGGTTCAGCTCGTTCCGTCGGTCGCGGAGCTGGCCGGCGAGTTTGATGAGCTCGCCTTTCGATTTGTTTTCGAGATCCTCTTCGGTTACTGTAACGTTCTTTGATTCGTCTATCGAGTCTGCCATTGTTGAATCCTCTATGCCATCACCGCTTCAGCACAGACAGTCGGCCCACTACTGAGGGGCTGACACCAATAACAAGGGTTCCCTCTCATGTTGGGCTGAAAGCGATACTGCCTGAACGCGGAAGCGTTCTGGTGTCTACGAATAGAGGAGGATATTGTTTAAACATTCCGGTGCATTGAATACCGCGTCAACGTCTCACACGCCGCAATTCGGCGGGTGACCCGGTCGTAAACCCACCGGATTACCCTTGTATATCACGGACCTATATTACTGACTAATGGTGTATTCGTTTTTGACGACCCGCTGCCCGTCGGTGACGGCGAGTGTCACCTCGTCGCCGGCCGACAGCGTGAGTGTGTCGACGGGGACGCGGGCGAAGGGGCCGACGGTGTGTTCGGCCTGCTCGCGCTCGCCGTTGTAGTCCCACTCGACGGTGAGGTTCGTGCTCTCCGGCCTGTCGTGGAGGACGACGACGTCCCGCTCTCCGGGACTGGGCGCGGAGAGGACGACCTGTGTAGGCTCGTAGCTGTCGGCGAGCACGTCGTGTGCCGTCTTTTCGCTCCCGTCAGCGGCGAGTACACCCATGCCCGCGTCGCCGACGTCCCGGAGGCTGTCGAGGACGACGA
This sequence comes from Haloarcula sp. CGMCC 1.6347, assembly GCF_037078395.1. NCBI lineage: Archaea > Methanobacteriati > Methanobacteriota > Halobacteria > Halobacteriales > Haloarculaceae > Haloarcula > Haloarcula sp. CGMCC 1.6347. The sequence continues at coordinate 494,265 of NZ_JAYMGX010000002.1, read as the reverse complement.
CCGGTGCGCGGCGCTGGCGCAATCCCTCGGCCACCTCGCGGACGACGTCAGCCTGGTACGCCTGTGACGCCGCCACCCCGTCGTCGATGTGGCGGTCGTGCCGGGCGCGGTCGAACCCCGGGGTATCCGCCGGGTCAGCCGTCCCGAGCGCGCCGGCCCCGAAGCCGGCGACGACGTCGCCGACGCCGAACTGGGAACAGAGCCACGGGAGGTCGGCCGTGTCGCCGTACCGCCACCCCGGGTACAGCGTGGCCGCGTCGGGGTTGATTCCGGGCGGGCCGACCACCGGGAACGTCGGGACGGAGTCCACGGCCCCAGCCACTGTCTCGGCCTCGGTGCTGTCGTATCCGGTTCGCCAGGCCCGCCAGCGAAAGCGCAGTCGGTCGAGGAACCCGGACCCAAGGCCGTCGGCGTAGGGTGACACTGGCTCGTCGTGAATGCCGACCGCCGCGAAACTGGGATGCTGCGCGTAAGTCGCATCGAGCCGTGCCGCGAGATTGGTTCCCCGTTCGTTGTCGAACGAACCGGGGCCCGACAGCGGGAGGTCCTGCCAGAGCAGGACGCCGTGGTCGTCACAGGCGCGGGCCACTTCCGGCGGCGTCCCCTGCGCCCGAACCCGGACCAGATTTGCGTTGGCGTCGACGGCCCGCTCGACGTCCTCCGCGGTCGGGTCCAGCAGTGTCACGCCGCGAACCGGTACCTCCTCGCCGTTGACCTGCAGGCCGTCGTCGTACGAAACAGTACGTAGTCCCGTCGTTACCGAGTGTTCGTCGTCATCGAGCTTCGCGCTGAGGACGTAGCGGGACTGGTCGCCGCGGTCGTGGGGCCACCACAGCGACGGGTCGCGCACGTCTATCGTGTAGGTCACCGACGTCGTCTCCTCGTCGGTCGAGACGCGAGCGCGGTCCATCATCCCGCCGCCGCGAACGTCACCCTCCGGCCGGAGCGAGAGCGTGATCCGGTCGTCGAGCGGCTCTTCGGTCAGGACGGTCGCTGACACATCCACCGTCGCGTCGGTTACGTCCGCTTCCGACACCTGCGGCTGGACCGAGAGCTCGCTCACACAGGGGTCCGGTCGGGTTTCGAGGGCCGCGCCCCACCAGATGCCCGGGACACAGCGCTCCGGCGGTAGCTGGTCGGTCGCGTGCAAACCGCCGAAACGGTCCGCCGGCGCGCGACACTCCACGACGATCCGGTACTCCTCGCTCTCGGGGAGTCGAACCCGGAGCGGCTCGAAGTAGGTGTCGTGGCTGGTGAGCAGATCACCGTTGCACCACACGCGTGTGTGCGCGTACGCTCCGTTCAGCACCAGCAGCGTGTGTGCGTCGCTCTCGTCCCGCGGGTCCGAGAACGTCGTTTCGTAGGCCACGGCCTCGGCGCCGGCGAACCCCTCGGGCCGGCCGGGCACTGACACCGGTTCCCACGACTCCGGGGACGGCATCTCGTCGTCCGGCGCAACCGCCGCGCCGCGCCACTCCAGCGACATACCTTGTGGCCCGTTCCCCGGGGGCATATCCTTTGCCCCACGGCTTCACTTTCACTTTCACTCCGGGGATGGCTCGCTTTGACATAGGTAGCCACCTACTATCCAGATATGCTCACCGAACTGCACGAGGCGGCGACACCGACCTGCGAGGCCCAGCACTGCGAGCGCCCGCTCGGCGAGCCAGCGCTGGTGTTCGAGACCGAGGCCGGCCGCCGCGAGGCCCACGAGTGCGCCTGCGGTGCGGTGACGGTTACCGTCGCCCGGTCGGAGTCGTCCCGCTGAAGTACGCCCGGCAGTGACCGGGAGGTATGATACTCGAAGAAGTGGTCCACGCACAGGGCCACGAGAACGTCTCCGGCGAACACGCGAGTACACTGGAAGTGACGAGCGACGACTTTCTGACCCCTGCAGGTGACTGTATCCTCGCCATCGACGCCGACCGCGTCCCCGCCGACTTCGACAGCGAGTTCGTGACGGCTTGCCAGGACGCCGACGCGACGATTACGGCGACTATCGAAGCCGGCGATCAGGTCGTTACCGTGACCGGGACCGGCCACCCCGACCTGTCCTTCGAGAACGACCGGAGCCACGTCCTGCGGACGAGCGACTACGTCGACGACCGGACTGTGATGGTAAACGCCGACGCGGCGGCCGGTGATGTCGACCGGGACCTCGTCGAAGCGCTCGCTGACGGGGCCGATGCGACGCTGACGCTGGCTGTTGAGCCAAGTAACTAGTACCGCAATTTCTGCTATCGTTCGCGCCGCTGTCCGGCGCAGTCAAAAGAAAACAGGTTGTGAACGGCTTACGACGACGAGATGACGTCGTCGATACGGACGATCATCGTTGCCGCCTCGGTGGCGGAGTCGACCGCTTCGCGCTTGACAGCGGCGGGGTCGAGGATGCCGTAGTCGACGGGGTCACCGACGACGCCGGTCTGGCCTTCGCTGATGATGCCGGCGATGCCCTCGCTCTCGTGTTCGGCGCGGAGGTCGACGAGCGCGTCGATGGCGTCGAGGCCCGTGTTCTCCGCGAGCGTGCGGGGCAGCACGTCGACGGCATCGGCGAACGCTTCGACGGCGAGCTGCTTGCGGCCCTCGATGGACGCCGCTTCGGAGCGGATGTGGTCGGCGATGGCGATTTCGGTCGCGCCTGCGCCGGGAACCACACCGCCGGCGTCGAGCGCGGCGATGACGGTGTCGAGCGCGTCGTTGAGCGCGCGTTCGAGCTCGTCGACGACGTGTTCGGTGGAGCCGCGGGCGATGACCGTGACGGACTCGGCGGTCGCGCCGCCGGTGATGAACGTCACGTCGTCGTCGCCCTGCTTCTCGACATCGACGCTGTCGGCGTGGCCGAGCGAGTCCTCGTCGAGGGCTTCCAGCGAGCCGACGCGCTTCGCGCCGGTGGCCTCGACGATGTCCTTGGCGGTCGAGGAGCCGATGCTGTCGGCGACGAAGACGCCTTCCTTGGCGAGCTGGGAGGCGACGCGGTCGGCGACGTCCTCGGTGACGAAGGCCACGTCAGCGCCGCTTTCGACGACTTCCTCGGCGTAGCCGCTGAGTTCCTGCTCCTCGGCGTCGAGCGCGGCGTTGAGCTGGTCGACGCTGGAGACGTTGTACTCGGCGTCGATGTTGCTCTCGCGGACGTCGAGTTCGGTGTCGATGACCGCGATGGACGCGTCCTCGACCGAGGTCGGCATGTTGTCGTGGACGGCCGTCTCGTCGACGATGACGCCCTCGACGAGCTTGGTCGCGGAGGAAGCCGCACCCGTCTGGGTGTGGACTTCGATGTTGTCCCGGCGAACGCCGTTGTCGCTCTTGGCGTGGCGGACGGCGTCGACGACGACTTCGGCGAGTTTCTCGGCCTCGACGTCACCGGTGCCCTTGCCGGTCATCGAGGATTCGGCGACTTCGACGAGCGTCTCGTCGTCGAGGTCGACGTCGAGGACGATCTCGTTGATAGCGTCCTGTGCGAGTTCGGATGCGGCAGAGTACCCCTCGACGATTGTCGTCGGGTGGACGTCGTCGTCGAGCAGGTCCTCGCCTTTCGTCAGCAGTTCCCCGGCCAGCACGGACGCCGTCGTCGTGCCGTCGCCCACTTCGTCCTCCTGGGTCTGGGCGACTTCGACGATCATCTGGGCCGCGGGGTGTTCGATGTCCATCTCGGAGAGGATGGTCGCCCCGTCGTTGGTGATGACCACATCACCGTCGTCGGAGACGAGCATCTTGTCCATGCCACGGGGACCGAGCGTGGTCCGTACGGACTCGCTTACGGCCTTTCCGGCGGAGATGTTCGATGACTGTGCGTCCTTCCCGTGTGTGCGCTGGGCGTCCTCATCAAGGATGAAAAGAGGCTGGCCGCCCATGCGTCGCTGGCCAGATGACATATGTGTTGAACCTCACTTAAGACAAGGCAAGCGGTTCTATATAAAACTTTCTAACGGCGTAGACCGTTCGTCGGGCGACAGCGCCGTGCTGTCCCTGTAATCCCGGCTGGACCTACACACCTTTTAATATGGGTGTATACACACCGTATAGTAGATGCTGGAGTTGGAGCACGGCTTTCGGGTCGTCGACGTGCACGCGCGACTGGAACCCGACGAGCAGCGCCGACCCCGAGACGGCATGGGTGACCCGGAGCAACTGGAACGGGAGATGCACCAGGCCGGTGTCGTCCGCTCCGTCGTCTTTCCCGGCGAGCGAGACGGCTCGTATCTGAAAGCGAACAACGCCGTCGCCCGGATGACTGTCGAGCGGCCGATGGTCGCCTTCGCCAGAGTCAACGGCGCTCGGGACCCGGGGACCGGTCCCGGGTCGACCCTTCGCAACCTCGCGAGTAGTCGCACGGAGGAACACACCTCGCCCGAGGACATCGAGCAGTACGCCTACGACGACCGCTTCTACGGCTTCAAGCTTCATCCACCGACGGACGGACTACCCGACGAGGACGTCCTCGCAGAACTGGAGTCCGTATCACTGCCTGTCATCGTCCACGGCGGCGAGGGGTTCCCGCCCGAGACCGTTGCCGAGACCCTGCTCACCTACGACTTCCCGGTCATCCTCTCGCATTTCGGTGCCCACCCGCTCCGGCGGGACCTGATGGAACGAGCTATCGACCTGCTGGAGACCCACGACAAGCTGTATCTCGACACCAGCGCGGTCCGCTACCGGCGGCCGATGGAGCGGGCGATTCTGGAACACCCTGACCGCGTTCTCTTCGGGAGCGGCGTCCCGAGCGTTCACCCGAACGTGGCTGTGATGGAGATACTGACCTTAGACGTGCCCGAAGACGCGATGCGAAAGGTGTTCTCGAACAATCCGAACCGCGTTATCGAGGCGCTGGCCCCCTGACTGCCGGCGGCCGCCGCAGCGGAAGCGCGGGGACGGTCGTCGGTTACCGCCAGTCGTACACAGTCACCGCGCGGTCCGCTCGCGCGGAGCGGCCGTTCGGGTTCCGACAGGGTGTCCGGTCGGTCACGCGTGCGCGGAGACCGTCGACGATGCCGGACCCAACGCCGCCGAACACGTCCTGCCCGTTGCCGAGCCACTGCGATGGCGTCGTCTCCCCGCGCACGACATCGATCAGCGCGTCCTTCGCGTCACCCGCCGCGTGGCTGAGGAGCCGCCGCAATACGGTCGGGCGGACGTTGTAGTTCTTCACCAGCCGGTAGGCGAGCGAGCGGTACTTCCAGTTCCAGTCGGTCTCCGTGGTGCCGCCGTCGGCCTCGAACTCGCGGCTGACGCACATCTCCGTGCTCCAGTCGACGCCGTAATCACTGGCGGCCATCCGGTGTGCGAAGTCCCGGGCACTGCCGACGTTCAGGTACTCGTCGAACCCATCGAGCGCTTCCAGCACCTCCGCGTCGAACGCGACGTTTCCGGGATTGAAATACGTCACGTCGCGGCCGGCTATCGTCCGCGTCTCCTCGGTTTCGGTCGTCATTCCGGCCCAGAGTTGCTGGTGTGTCGGCCCGGTAATGGCCTGGGTTGCCCCCGAGAGCCCGCTTTTCACCGCGTCAGCCCAGCCGGACTCGACCGAGAGTGCCTGGTGGACGAGCGCGATAACGTCTCCCGTTGCCCGGTCGATCCCTGCGTTGCGGGCGACCGTGACTGAGCGGTCGGCGATCTCGACGAGGATCGACACGTCGTCCCGGTCGCGGACCATGCCCGTCGTGCCGTCGGCCGACGGGCCGTTGACGACGATCACTTCGGCATCGGGAACCTGCTCGGTGAGTGCGTCCAGACAGCCGGACAGCTCCTCCCGGCCGTTCAACGTCGGGACCACTACCGAGATATCCATACCTCTGGGTACGGCGGCGAAGGCGCTTAAAAGTCGCGGGAGACGGACGGCGACATCCACTCAGGGAAAACGGGCTGTCCGAGCGGCGGCGAGCTACACGTGGGTGTTCCAGTACGACACCGAGGCCAGCTTTTCGCCGAGTGGCGTGCCTCCGAGCGCCGTATCGAGCGAGCGGAACGAGGCCGCCAGTTCGTTCGGAATCTTCCGGTAGAATCCGTAGGGAAGCAGCCAGTCGTGGTTCGCCTCGGTCAGTTCCAGTCCGGCTCCGTCCAGCAGCCGGTCGATCTCCCAGCGGGAGTAGAGCCGCGACCCCATCGGGAGCGCCCAGTTGTATATCGACCGGGTCGAAAACCGGTTGAACGTATCGAAGAAGACCTGTTCCTTCGAGACGCGGCGCATCTCCGCGAGGAACGCCGCCGGCGTGTCCGCCAGATGGAAAAAGCGCATCGCAAACACGGTGTCGAAGTGGTCGTCCGGGAACGGGAGCCGGGCCGCATCGCCCCGCATGAACTCGACGTGGTCGTCGACGCCGGTCGCCTGTGCCTTCTCACGGCCCTGCTGGAGCATCGGGCCGGAGATGTCCAGCCCGGTGATGTTCGCGCCGCGCTCGGCCAGCATCACGGTGAACCGTCCGGTCCCGCAAGCTACCTCTAACACGTCCTTGTCGGCCACGGGGCCGATTGCGTCGAGGACGGCCTGTTTCTCGCGTCGGTCGATAAGCCGACCGCCACGGGAGAACCGCTTGGCCTCGTACTCTTCGGCCACGGTGTCGGCCTGATACCACTCCTGCCCTTTCACGGTGTATTGCTCACCCCGCGGGGGATAAAACGATACTGGAATCCCCTTTCATCGGTCGGGCTGTTTTCCAGTCAGGCTAGACCCGCTCGCGCTCTCGGCCCTGATAGTTCTGGTCGTACTTTCCGGATAGCGACGAGAACCGCACGATGGCGGTTCTGTATAAGGACACATTAAACACTTCATAGAATCTGTATTGTTTGGTCATGCATATAGCCAAGTTTTACCAGTAAGTCTGGAATATCAGCCACTATGAGCGCATTAACTGAAAACGCTGCACCAGCACCTTTCACCGACGAGGAGTTCCGCGACACCCTGCGTGAACTCCCGCCGAGCGCGAAACTCGTCGCGAAGGTGCTAGAGGACGACGCCCCGTTGTCACAGGGCGAACTAGCCGAGAACTCACTGCTCCCGGACCGGACTGTCAGGTACGCCCTGAACCGACTGGAGGAGTCAGAGCTGGTCGACTCGCGGTACAGCTTCACCGACGCGCGCAAACAGGTTTATTTCCTCACAGTCTGACCCGTCGGTATGGACTGGCAGCGGGCCGACGTGCCCGTCCCGACGCGGGCACCGACCGGCAGCACGGCGGCATACGTTTGCGGCGACGAGGCGGCTCTTCTTGTGGACCCCGCGGATACGGATGATGCGCTCGATTCGCTTCTCAGTGACCGCACCCTTGCTCACATTGCGCTCACACACTACCACCCCGACCACGCCGGTGCCGTCGCACACTATGCCAGAGAGACGAACGCGACGGTCTGGGCGCGGCGTGGCCGGGCGGCCGCATTCGAGGCTGCGACCGGCGTTACCCCTGACAAACTGTTCAGCGACGGGACGACGATTCCGACCGACGCCGGCCCGGTGACCATCCTCGACACGCCGGGCCACGCGCCGGAGCACGTCGCCTTCGAAACTGACGGGACCGTCGTCTCCGGCGACCTCGCTGTCGCCGAGGGTAGCGTTGTCGTCGGCGCACCAGAGGGCGACGTTCGGGCCTACCTCTCGTCGCTCCGTCGTCTCCACGCCAGAAACCCCGACGCGCTGTTGCCCAGCCACGGGCCGCGTATCGAGAGCCCACGGGAGACCTGTGCGCGCCTCATCAGCCACCGGCTGGAACGCGAGCGACGTGTTCGGGCAGCTGTCAACGACGGGGCCGACACCCTCGATGAAGTCCTCGACGCCGCCTACGAGAAGGACCTCACCGGCGTGCGCGACCTTGCCCGTGCGACGGTGCTGGCCCATCTGGAAAAGCTCGCCGCCGAGGACACTGTTTCGTGGGACGGAGAGCGGGCCGCACTGCATCCAGCGGAGTGACGCCTTTTTGCCTGTCGGCCCGCTACCACGGCTGTGGACTCCCTCGAAACCGAACTCCAACGGGCCCGTGCGCTCGACGAGTCGGAACTGGCCGACGCTATCGAGGCTATCGGGTTCGAATGCACCCGCTGTGGGGCCTGCTGTAAGGCCGAGTCAGCGTGTGGCGAGGGCGGAGCGAGCGACGACGAGAATGGCGGAACCGTCGTCTCCGACGGGAACGCTGAGTCCGCCGAAACCGACGCCGAACCCCACACAGCGACGGTGTTTCCCGACGAGATACGGCGGCTACAGGCGGCCGGGGAGTACGACTTCCGCGACGTGGCCCGACCGATGCCGTACGGGCTTGCGGATGGCCCGGACGGCCCCGAGGGCGAGACGTTCGAGTGGGCGCTCCAGACCGACGACTGCGGCGACTGCACCTTCTACGCCGAAGACGACGAGGGAACGGGTGCCTGTACGGTCCACGGCGACCGCCCGCTCATCTGCCGGACCTACCCGTTCAGCATTAGAGATGTAGACGAACATCAACACAGTGAGGGTGGTGGCCTTGGTACGACCGAACCAATGGGTGGCGTTGTCGAGCAGGAGGGGATGGTTCGAGCGCACGAATGTGAGGGGTTGGGGCGTGACATCTCACGGGAGGACGCGGAGGACCTGGCGGCCGCCCTCAAAGAACGAGCCGTTCGAGAACTTGAGGAAGCCATCGGAGTCCGCGATAACTACGAACCCACGGACGTTGACGGCGTTGTAGTCCACGATTCTGAAGGGCAGAAGCGCCCTGACGGAACCATACTCGAAAGTCGAGAATAGCTGCCCCATGCCTCTGCCCCATCAAGATTAGCTTTGGAGAGATCACATAGTTAAGAGAGAGAGAGAGGGTGGATTTCAACGCGAAAATCGTCAGGGAAATGTCGAACAAAAACATCAGACTGGATGGAAAGGCTACTCATATTATCACAATAGATCCTGTTTCTGAATAAGAATTATTTTCCTCCGTTCTAATATCAGACCATGCTCTGTCCCGATTGTGGATCAGAATTAAATATAGAGGGTGATGCATTAGATGGAAGATCGATATATGAATGCAAATCCTGTGGTGATACATATATACAGACTGTGGAACGTATGTCAAGCGGCAGTGAAGGGGATAGAGTGGGCCGCAATCAAACAGAATCTACTGAAGATATCTTCGGCAATCCAGATAAGTCTGAACAGGAGGGTTATGAAGAGTATCCGTTTGTGATCGATCAAGTTCGTGAAGGTGTTATAGAGGAATTGGTAGTCCATCTTCTGAGTGGAGATCTGGATTACAAGCTAAGAAAGATATCTGACATGGATGTCCTTATTTGCCCGTACTGCAATATGCCACATGCAATTGAACTAATTGACACAAATTCAAAAACGACTTACTGTCGTACCTGTGGAGAAAATCGGAAGTTAGCAGAATGGAGACGGTTTACTTCACTTAGTTATATATTTTCACGTTTTGCAATCCAATATAGGGATGTGTATGAATTAGAGTATAGACAAGACCGCGAAGTTCGTTATAGCCTTCCAGCAATTCCTCCAGAAGCAGTTTGGACAGCAGGTGTTGTGGCATCAGGAATACTGGGTAATGCGGCTTGGGAAGCGACGAAAGAAGGAATAAATCGGCTGCAAAAAAGGGTGAAATCACAAACTCATGATACTGGATTAAATTTTGATGACGACACAAGGGATGCAACAGATCCAGATTTGTCCCAGATATACAAGATATGGGATTTGGTTGGAATGATCAAATCTCATGAATTCATGACCGCGCTACTCTTTTTAAGCACTCACCGAATTGGGATAGCTTATACTGCGGCCGAGGATGGTCTTGAAATATCTGACTTTGAAGAAGAACTTTTCAACCAAGTTCAAGAATCAGAGGTGAATGAAGATGGATATGTTGGTATTGATCCTGATGATGTGTTTCCGTCTCCAGATGAAGAAATCATCGAGGGAATCTTAGACGAGTCTGGATTGGGTGGTGAAGAGCCATCAGATTTGGAACTAGATTGGATTATAGAACAGTGTTCAATGGATGACGAACACGCTGATTTACTTAGATCTGATTTTGAGGGCCTAACCAGGGAAGAGATAATAAAATGCGTTCTAAGAGAATTCCCAAAAGCAGTATCTGAAGCGGTTGACCTATTCGAAACAAGCCAAGATTGGGACTAAATATATAATAGATGACATTTTCATACGGCCATGCCTCGCGCGTACGCACGTCAAGGGACGGTACTATACGTACATGGTATAGCTCCACGGCCATGGTGCCGGAACGCGCGTGTGCGGGTGAGCCCAGGCGCGTTGGTCGGACCGAAGGCCGTGGACAAATTGAGGAGTATTCAAATAGACTCAAATTGGCCCACAGTCGTTTCCTCACGCGAGATAATGGTTAACCCTCGACTGAGATCTAAATCGATTTGAGTCCTTCTCACGCGCCTTAGAATGCAATTCGGTAATAGTGTTGCTCGGAAAGATGTCTGATAGTAATTAGAGTTCGAGGCTCGGCCCCCTGTCTTTCAGCATTTCCACAGCGTCGTCTTGAGCAATTTCGAGGTAGATTTGCGTCACGTCAATTTTGGTGTGTCCAAGCGTCTGCTTCAGATGAGGGGCTGGTATGCCGTTTTCAGCCGCGTGGACTGCGTGAGTATGTCGAAGGACGTGGGGAGTGATGAGCGCCCTTTCCCGCCCCTTAGCGTCCTCACCGTAGGAATCCTGAATACCCGCATTCTCCGCGGCAGTCTTGACGACCTTTCTTATTGTCTCACCACTGATGTGTTCGCTCTGGCGAGTCGGAAGGAGGTATGGACTTTCACCCGCACCATGGACTTGGGGACGCTTCACGTCCAACCAGACTGACAAGGGAGTATCGAGAGATGGTTGGTAAGCTACCACACGGGGTTCGTCGTCTTTCTCGTCCCACACGGTGATGGTCCGCCCTTCACGGTCCACGTCCTCCACGCGGATTGTCGCCAGTTCCGACCGTCTGCACCCTGTCTGATACAGGAGTTTGACCACGATTTCGTTCCGTGTGGTGGGTTCAGGGACGTTCTCGATGAGATCAGCCACTTGTTCACGGGTGAGGTAGTATCGCTTCTCGCGGGTGGCCTTTTCTTTGTCCGATTTGGTGGTCCACGACTCAACTATTCCGTCCACGGGGTTGTCCCCATCTACGTCCATCACCTGCCAGTATTGGGAAATAGCAGACCGTGAACCCTTGAGTGAGTCCTCTGCGTACCCTTCCGAGTGAAGCCAATCAAGGTGGTCCCGAACGTCCTCGGTGGTTGCTTCCTCAATCTCTTTCCCACGGTCCTCCTTGAGCCAATCACGGAACAGATTGAGTCGTCGGGCGTAAGTCTGTGCCGTGCTGTCGCTTCGGTCCCGACGGCGTGAGTAGCGTTGCTGAAAACGGTCGATGGCGCTACTCATTGGTTACCCCTCCCTGTACCAATGACGAGCGTAGGACTTCCCAACGTCGTCAGGGTAACCCCCACCCTCCTCGGCGGGAACAACCATCTTCACCTCGCCCATATTGCGCTTGAGGTTTTCCAAGGCAAACCGAACCTCCGCGGCACTAAACTGGCCCGCGGCTTTCTCGTATAGCTCCTGCGTCGTCATCATGCTCTCACTGCCTTCAGGAAGAAGCTCGAATACTTCGGGGGCCACATCAGGGTCTACCCCCTCTTGTGCGTGAACCGCGTCCACGGCCCTGTCCACACCGTCGGATAGGTCCTCAACGTCGGTTCGAATGGTACGGACCGCTTCGAGGAGTTCGTCCATCCGCCCATCCGTCGGCCCCACATCGGGAATGTCGAATCCCGACCCTTCGGCTGTGTCCGTGCCTTCACCCTGGTCCCGCTCTATCTGTCGTTCGACCGCATGGCGGATTAGGGCACTTAGATTGCCGTACTTCTCGGGATGTTCGTCTTCCGCGTGTTCACGCCAGTCGTCCCGTCGCCCCTCTTGGACGCGAATGTGGACTTGTTCGCTCATCCGTACTTCCACCTACATATCCCTGCCACTTTGTGTTTACGATTATTTACACGGTACTGGCTAAACTACCCGTTCAGCGTCGCGCTCGGCGGGACGAGCCAGCCGATGGGCGAAGCCGTCGACGAGGAGGGCATGGTCCGCGCCCACGAGTGTGAGGGACTCGGCCGGGATATCTCCAGAGCCGACGCCGAGGAGTTGGCGGCGGCGCTCAAGGAACGTGCCGTTCGGGAACTCGAAGAGGCCATCGGCGTCCGCGACAACTACCGGCCCGTCGACCCGTCAGCCGGACAGGTCGTCGTCCACGACTCCGAAGGGGCAAAGCGCCCCGACGGCAGTGCCTACGAGTAGCCTCAGACGTCGTCGATGATTTCGCCGACCGCGAAGTTCGACTTGACCTCGGTGATCTCGATCTTGACTCGTTCGTCGATTTCGGCCCCCGGAACGATGATAACGTAGCCGCGCTCGACGCGGGCGATGCCGTCGCCCTGCTTCCCGATGTCTTCGATCTCGACGTAGCGCGTCTCACCCGGTTCGACCGGCGGCTGTGGCTGGTCCGGTGGCGTGTCCGACACCGTCTCCTCCTCCGTCTCTGTCCCCTCGTCTGTGGAGATGAGCGCAACACGATAGGTACTGCCCGAGTCGACTGCGCCCGTCTCGATCTCTCGACGCGGGACCTCCACGACGTACCGGTCCCCCTCGTCGCGGATATCGGCACTGAACAGACACAGCAGTTGATCCGAGATTTCCAATGTGATAGACCTCCGTTCGGCCACAAAACGGGCCATTACTAAAGAACTGCCGGAGCGAACGACTGTGACCGTCCCAACTGCGGAGCGACGACGAGCGCTCACGGTGTTTCCCGCCTGTACCAACTACCTGTCGCGTGGCCCAACTCGCGGCAGTATCCCCGGTTCGAGCGAGGGAAAACCGCAAGACTGCAAGCCGTTAACCGTCTGTACCAAATCCCATAAGGGTGTCTCGATACTGTTAGTAACTGTACTAATGAGCGCCACCGCACAAACCCCCGACAGTCCGCTCTCGGACAAGCAGCGACGTATTCTGGAGTATCTCCGTTCCAATGCTGACGAACAGACGTATTTCAAATCGCGGCTCATCGGTGATGAACTCGGTCTCTCAGCCAAAGAGGTCGGGACGAACATGACAGCTATCGCCGACGGCGACCACGATCTGGCTGTGGAAAAGTGGGGGTACTCCTCCTCGACGACGTGGATGGTCGAGACCTGAACCGGTGCCGGCTCGACCGCGGATACGTCGGCACTCCCACTCGGCCGTCCAAGCGAGTGAAAACTGTATCCTCACGTAGAGAAAATCCGGTGCCGTCGCTCATTCATCGTTTCAGACGATTTATCCCTGATATATCCGGACACATTGTAAGTGGTGAATGTCTATATTGATAACCATTGAGGCCATAGTTACACACATCAATGGGCGAGGCTGGCTCCGCCATCCGGGTGCTTCACGTCGACGACGACCGGCAGTACGCAGAGACGACAGCGGCATTCCTCAAGCGAGAACGGACTGCGTTCGACATCGAGACCGCGACGAGTGCAGCAGCGGGCCTGCGTCTGCTCGAAACAGAGTCGGTCGACTGTATCGTTTCCGACTACGAAATGCCCGGCGAGAACGGCATCGACTTCCTCGAATCTGTCCGCGAGGACTACCCTGATCTCCCGTTTATCCTGTACACGGGCCGTGGTAGCGAAGAGATCGCCGGTGACGCTATCTCCGCGGGCGTCACAGACTATCTACAGAAGACGTCAGACACCAGCCACTACGCCCTTCTCGCGAACCGCATCGTCAACGCCGTCGAACAGTACCGGTCACAGCGCGCCCTCGAAGCGAGTAAAGACAGGCTCTCGCTGTTTATCGACCAGTCGCCGCTCGGGTTCGTCGAGTATAACCAGGACTTCGAAATCGTCCGCGTCAACGACACTCTCACAGAGATATTCGGCTACACCGAGGAGGAACTGGTCGGCGAGACGTGGGAGGTGTTCGTCAGCGAGGAAAGCTACGACCACGTCGACGCGGTCACGTCCGCACTTAGCGAGGCCAGCGGTGGCTACCACAGCGTCAACGAGAACGTCCGGAAGGGCGGGGAGCGTATCATGGTCGAGTGGCACAATCGCCTCGTCACTGACGACTCGGGTGGTGTTGTCACTATCTTCTCACACTGTCAGGATGTCACGGAGCGCATCGAGCACGAACAGAACCTCGCCCAGTTACGGGACTTCTTCGCCGAGGCGGAGGAACTCGGCGACCTCGGTGCCTGGGAGTTCGACGAAACCGGGACGTTGACCTGGACAGCGGGCACTCGCCGTATCCACGAGGTCGACGACGACTTCGATCCGACAATCGAAGAGGGACTGTCCTTCTATCATCCCGAAGACAGGGAGATGGTTTCGGACGCCGTCGATGCGGCCCTCGAAGACGGGGAACCGTACGATATCGAGACCAGGCTCATCACCGCGACAGGCGACCGTCGGTGGGTCCGGACCCACGGCAAACGCGTCGAAGGCGCGGAGAAGCGGACAGTTCGGGGGTTCATCCAGGATATCACCGAACAGAAGGAGCGCGAACGCAGGCTTCGCGTTCAGAACGAGCGACTGGAGTCCTTCGCCAGTGTCGTCAGCCACGACCTTCAGGGACCACTGACAGTCGCACAGGGCCACTTGGAGTTGGCCCAACAGGCAGTGACCAACGACCACCTCGACAGTATCGACAGCGCCCACGAGCGGATGCAGACGCTCATTGACGATATCCTGACGCTGGCACGGGACGGACGCGAGGCGACGACCACCGAGCCCGTCAGTTTACAGACCGCCGCAAGCGCGTGCTGGGAGACTATCGGGACGGAGAACGGGTCTCTGGTGACCGATACGGACAGTGTCGTCGTTGCTGACCCCCGCCGATTGCAGCGCCTGCTGGAGAACCTGTTCCGGAATTGCATGGCACACGGGTCGGAACCCTCGCTCTCGCAGATGCACGAAAACAGCATGGAGCAGGGCTCTGGGGGCAGTCTGAGACAGTCTGACGAGACCGTCGAAAGCGATACCGGAGTGACGGTTACCGTCGGTGACATCGACGACGCCAGCGGTTTCTACGTCGCTGACGACGGTCCGGGGGTTCCCGAAGACGAGCGAGACACGGTGTTCGAAGCGGGCTACTCGACTGCGCCCGAAGGCACCGGCTTCGGCCTCGCAATCGTGGCCGATATCGCCGCCGTCCACGGCTGGGATGTCAGTGTGACCGACAGCGAGTCGGGCGGAGCCAGGTTCGAAATTACCGGTGTTGACCGGGAGACGTAACTCGGCGGAAAGAATCAGCTCAGGGATCGTACCGCAGCAGCGAGTCGGCCTCGCCCGCTAGCTCGGCAACATCGTCATCGAACGAATCGGCGTACCGGATAAGCAGTGTCAACACTGTCTCTGGCTCGGTCACCGCGTACCCGTCTTCTCGGGACAGCAGTCCGGCGGACTCCAGGTCGCCGGCGTAGTTGCTCACTGTCGGTCGCGACACGTCGAGTTCGCTGGCCAGTTCAGAGGCCGTCACGTCCGGACGGCGAAGGAGCGTGACGAGCATCCCGCGGGCTGTCGAGCGTCGCAGGTAGCCAAGCGCTACCTGTTCGAACTCGGAGAACTGGCCGGCCGGGAAGTACCGCCGGTAGTCGCCGTCCTTCTGTGAGGCGACGACGTCCTCGTTTTCCAGCCGGTGGAGGTGGTGCTGGGCCTCGCCGGTCCCGAGTTTGAGGTCGTCGCGAAGCTTCGAGAAGTGTGTCCCGGGATGTGCCGAGACGTACCCGGCGATGGCGTCGGGGGCGTCGCTTTCGCTCCCGCTATCGCCGAAGCGGGCAAACGGGCTCGCTGCACCGAGGGCGGCAAAGCGACGGAGCGTCGCCCGCTTGTCCTCGTCCACGTCGCCCTCACGCGTCATTGCTACCGAAAAGGTGGGTCGGTAATAAAACGTCTTCGCCTGGTTATCAGGACTAGTCGTCCTTATCCACTTCTGACGTTCGCGTCGTGTCGTCGGGGCCGCCGGCCACGTCAGTCGTGCTCGGGTCGTCGTCGATTTCGGCGTCCATCTCCTCGATGACGTCGTCGGCGCTGTCGACGCCGGAGTCCTCGCCGTGTTTGATCTTCTGGGCTTCCTCTTCCATGGCTTCGACGTCGACCTGCGCTTCCTCGTCGATCTGGCCGAGGATTTCCTCGATATCGTCGAGGCCGAGCATCTCGCGGGTCTCGTCGTCGAAGTCAAGGGCTTCCAGCGCGTGCCCGTTCTCTTTCACGTCGGAGCCCTGGAGGTGCTTGCCGTAGCGGCCCACCAGCGAGGTGAGTTCCTGCGGGAGGATGAACTTCGTCGACTCGCCCTGGCCGATCTCGGCCAGCGTCTCCATCCCCTTGTCGATAACAGCACGCTCGCCCATCGATTCGGCGGATTTCGCACGCAGCACGGTCGAGATTGCGTCACCCTGGGCTTCCAGGATCTGGCTCTGTTTCTCACCCTGGGCGCGGATGATGTTCGACTGCTTGTCACCTTCCGCCGTCTCGATGGCGGAGCGCCGTTCACCCTGGGCTTCCAGAATCATAGCACGGCGTTTCCGCTCGGCGGAGGTCTGTTGCTCCATGGCCTGCTGGACGTCCTTGGACGGGTTGACCTCGCGGACCTCCACGCTCTCGACGCGAACCCCCCACTCGTCGGTGGGTTCGTCGAGTTCCTTCCGGATGCGGGCGTTGATTTCGCCCCGCTTGTTCAGCGTGTCGTCCAGTTCCATGTCACCCAGCACGGCACGGAGGGTCGTCTGGGCGAGGTTGGAGACGGCGCGCTCGTAGTTATCGACTTCGAGGAAGGCCTTCTTCGGGTCCATCACCTTGATGTAGACGACGGCGTCGGCGGTCACCGGCGAGTTGTCGCGGGTGATTGCCTCCTGCCGTGGCACGTCGAGCGTCTGGGTACGCATGTCGAACCGCGTCACGTCTGAGACGAAGGGATAGATGAAGTGAATCCCCTGGTCGAGGACGCCGCGATAGGTGCCGAGGACCGTGTAGGCACCTTTCTGGTACGGGCGGATGATCACGACGCTGGAGTACACCAGCGCGATGGCGATCAGGAGGAAGATTACGGTAACGAAACCGATGAGTCCTCCGGGTTGTAGCGGTGCTGTCGCGGGGAACATGACAGTCAGACCTCCGGAGCGCTCAAGGAAAAGGCTTCGGTGTCCCTGTCACAAACTACCGAATTACACACCTACGCCCGCTCGGATTCCCGCTCCGGTTCGGCGTCGTCGTTCTCGCTGCCCCGGTTTCGATCACGTTCGAGTGCGCGGTCGATTTCGTCGCTCGCCGACTCTACCGGCTCGACATCCAGCACGTTCCCGCCGCCGGGGTCGATGACGATGACCTCCGTTCCCTCCTCTATCGGGTCGCCGGAACTGCGGGCCTGATAGTACGGATTGAAGCCGCCGTCTTCCAGTTTGACCTCGCCGTCACTTCGGGTCACGCGCTCGGTCACAGTCCCGAACTGGCCAGTAAGCGAGTCGGAACTGAGCGTTTGGCCGCGGCCCGGCGCGGCGAAATCGAGCTTTCGATACCCCCAGAGCGTGACCGCCGTGGTCGCCAGGACGATGACTGTGAGGATGAGCGGCGCGAAGATGCCCAGGCTCGCTGGGATGAACAGCCCGACCAGCCCCGCTGTCAGCAGGGCCACGCCGAGGACGAAGAAGTGAGTCCCGGGGGCGAGTGCTTCGCCCACGATGAGGCCCGCGCCGGCCAGAAACAGCAGGATGGAGAGCGACATACCTAACAGTGGTTCGGTCTGCAGTGTGGCAACTGCCGCCAGCGGGTTCACCATGCCCCGACTTAGTGTCGGAGCAGGATTAAGTGTCGGGGTAGAGAGCGCGACTCTGAAGGTGCCGATGTAGCCTCACGCATCGCTCGTCCGGACAAAGAACCCGTACAGTACAGCGGTTCCGAGCGCGACAGACAGGACCACGCCGCCGAGTATGGACGGCGCGTACATCTCCGCCCCGAGGAACATCCGTCCGAGGGCGAGAATCGCGATGCAGACCCCCAGCGCGACGAAGACAACGTTCTCAGGCTTCGGCGCATCGGGAGTCACTTCCAGGTCCGGGGCGAACGAGCCCGCGACCGCGCCCTCCTCCTCGTCGGCCGCGTCCGTATCGGCCGCGTCACCGTCGACCTGAATCACGTCGGCTTCCGTCGCCAGTTCGTACTCCTCGGTGAACGTGTCACCCGTAGCGGCCGCATCGTCTCGTGCGGCCCCGTCGTCATCCATGGTCTGTGATACGTGCCGTGACTACAAAAGCGCTGGCGACTGGGCTTACTTGATGCGGGTCCCCAGCGGCGCGTCCTCGTGGGTGGTCAGCAGGTCCGCCTCGTCACCGGCGGCCAGCACCATCCCGTTGGATTCGATGCCGAACAGCTCGGCCTTCTCCATGTTCGCGAGGAGGATAACGCGCGTCCCGGGGAGGGCCTCGGCGTCGTGGAGCTGTCGCAGGCCGGCGACGACCTGTCGGACCTCGTGGCCGATATCGACTTCCAGGCGCAGGAGTTTGTCCGCGCCCTCGACCGGCTCGGCGCTGCGGATCTCGCCGACGCGCATGTCGACGCCCTCGAAGTCCTCGAAGCTGATGCGGTCCTCGACGAGGGGCTGGAGGTCGGCGGTCTCCGCGTCGTCGTCCCCGTCATCTCCGGCGGCTTCGCCGCCGTCGTTCGAGGCTTCTGTCGAAGGCTCGCTGGCCTCCTCGACCCGCTCCTGCAGTTCCTCGTTCAGGGCTTCGATGTGGTCGTCCTCGACCTGCTCGAACAGCTCCGCGGGCTCGCCGAACTCGGCCGGCGGCGCTTCGAGCGCGCTGTCGAGGGTCACGTCAGCGACGGAGCCCTGTTCGCCGAGCTGGCCCCAGAGGCGCTCGGCCTTGCCCGGCAGGACGGGCTGCATGAGCACCGCGACAGCCTTGGTCAACTGCACACAGTCGCGGATGACCTGTTCGGCGCGGTCAGGGTCGTCGTCGACGAGGTTCCACGGCTCGTTGCGCTGGATGTACTCGTTGCCGTAGTTCGAGAGTTCGATGGCGATTTCGGCCAGTTCACGCACGTCGTACTCTCGGACGGCGGTCTCGAAGTCCTCGATTGCCGACTCGATTCGGTCGCGAACGTCGTCGCTGACGGCGGCATCGGGCGTCCCGTCGTAGTTGCGCTCGGCGAACAGCAGCGAGCGGTAGATGAAGTTGCCGACGTTGCCGACGAGTTCGCCGTTGACCCGCTCCTGGAAGCGGTCCCAGGAGAAGTCCACATCGGTGTCGATCTGTGCGCCAGTGGCGATGTAGTACCGGAACAGGTCGGGGTGGAAGCCGGCATCGAGGTACTCGTCGGCCCAGACGGCGCGGTTGCGCGAGGTCGAGAGCGCCTTGCCGTCGATGCCGACGAACCCGGTCGCCAGAATCGACCGGGGCTCGTTGTAGCCCGCGCCGCGCAACATTACGGGCCAGAACACCGCGTGGTGCTGAATGATGTCTCGGCCGATAACGTGGATAATCTCGCCGTTGTCGTCGGTCCAATCGTCGTCCCACTCGGTGCCGTGGTGTTCTTCGCCGTCGACTTTCCAGACCTGCTCCCAGTCGTACTCGTCGTCGCCGACGCGCTCGGAGTACTGCTTCGTCGAGGCAACGTACTCGATAGGCGCGTCGACCCAGACGTACAGCACGAGGTCCTCGCCGCCATCAACGTCTTCGGGATAGTCCACACCCCAGTCCATGTCCCGCGTGATACAGAGGTCCTGCAGTTCGCCCTCGATCCACTCGCGGGGCTGGTTCTGGGCGTTGTCGGTGCCTTCCAGACGGTCGAGGAAGCCCTGGAGGTACTCCTGGAAGTCTGCAAGCCGAAGGAACTTGTGCTCGCGAGTGCGGTACTCGGCGGGGTTGCCGGTCAGCGTCGAGACGGGGTCCTCGATCTCGCCGGGTTCGAGGTGGCGCTGACACCCCTCGTCGCACTCGTCACCGCGGGCCTGCTCGCCGCAGTAGGGACAGGTCCCCTCGACGTAACGGTCGGGGAGGGGCTGGTCCTCCTCGGTGTCCCAGGCGACCTCGATCTCTTTTTCGTGGACGTGGTCGTTTTCGACCCACGAGCGGACGAACTCCTGAGTCAGCTCGACGTTGGTCTCGTCGTCAGTGTGCCCGTAGTTGTCGAACTCGATGTTGAACTGCGGGAACGTCTCGGCGTAGGTCTCGTGGAAGTCAAGCGCGAACTCCCGCGGCTCGACACCCTCTTCGGCGGCGTTGACCGCCACCGGTGTGCCGTGCATGTCCGACCCCGAAACGAACGCCGTCTGCTGGCCGATTCGCCGGAGGGAGCGCGACAGTGCGTCCCCGTCGACGTACGTCCGGAGGTGGCCGACGTGCAAGTCACCGTTCGCGTAGGGCAACCCACAGGTCACGACCGCCGGCTGGTCCGTCGGAAACTCGTCGTTGCTCATACCTGTTCGTGTGCCACCGACGGGTCAAAAGGGGGTTGGTTTCGGCGTGACTGCCGCGCTCTGAGTCTGCCCAGTCACAACAGCGCGAGCGTGCCGCCGGCAAGCCCGAGTGTCACGACAAGCCGCCCGGCACTGCCGAAGAACGTCGCCACACCGAACCGATAGTAGTCGCGTTCGAGGACGGTGAACGCGTAGATAGAGATCGTATCGGGGAAGAAGGGAACACAGAGCGCGAGCGCCAGGCCGACGTAGCCGTACTTCTGTGCGAGCTGTACCGTCTTCTTCTCCGACCATTCGATGATATTGAACCGTGAGCGCTTGATCCAGCGCACGAGTGGGCCGTACTCCTTTGCCTCCTGACCGATGTGGAAGGCGACGAGACTGCCGAAAGCCTTCCCGAGACCACTGACGAGGATAATCGCCACCAGATTCCCGTTCGTAGAGAGTCCAAGCCGAAGCGTTTCGGCCGGAACCAGCACGACCTCGCTCGGGAGCGGGAGAATGAACGCGATCAGAAACGAGTACACCGCGATGATACCCAGTCCGGTTGGACCGGTGGCCGTACAGACGGCCTCTTCCAGCGGCGACAGTGGGGTGCCGGCGGTCGTACAGTCACCGATGAAGGCAATGAACGCTGTGGTCGGTACTACCAGGTCCACGACCCTCTGTAGCAAACAGGCACTTCTAAACCTTCGTATGTCTTCTCGGGAGTAGTCAATACCAGTATGTTCGGGACCGAGGGCGGCGACGCAGTACCAGTCGAAGTCCGAGACTCAGTACCAGTCGAGGTCCGCCACGAACGACCGCAGCATCGACCGCGTAACGTGGGGCATACACACGACGCGCATCTCACCGGCCCCGGTCTTCGAGACCCGCCAGCCGCGGTCCCGGAGTTCGTCGGTCATCGGCATCGAGAGGTCGGCCGCGACGAGCGGGAGTTCGGGACCGACCACGTCGTGGCCCCGCGCCGTCAGCTGGTCGGCCAGCCAGTCGGCGTTGGCCATCGACGTTTCGTACTGCTGCTCGTAGCCCGCCGGCCACAGCGCCTCCATCGCCGCGACGGCGGAGGCCACGCCAGCACCCGAGCGCGTGCCGGTCAGCGTGAGCTGGTCCGTCGACTCAAGATACGGCGTTTCGACGGCGAGTTCGTCGAGCAACGAGCGGTCACGCGCGAGCAGTCCGCCGGCGGGGACCGCCGCCTGCCCGACCTTGTGCGGGTCAATCGTCATCGTGTCCACGTCCGCGTGGCCGAAGTGCCAGTCGTGGTCGGTAAACGGGAGGTAGAAACCGCCCCACGCCGCGTCGACGTGACAGAGTGCGTCGACCGTCTCGGCGAGGTCGGCGATAGCCGGGATCGGGTCGACGTAGCCGTACTCGGTCGAGCCGGCGACGCCGACGACACACACCGTGTCTTCGTCGACGAGTTCGGCCATCGCTTCCATGTTGGCGTGGTAGTCCGTCGCTGGCGCGGTTCGCAGCTCCACGCCCAGCACGTCAGCTGCCTTGGTAAAGGAGAAGTGCGCGTGGACGGGCGCGACCACGTTCGGGTCGTCCGTGTCGCTGCGGTTACGGGCGATGCGTATCGCCTGGAGGTTGGCCTCCGTCCCGCCCGAGGCGACGTAGCCCGCGGGGTCCGAGAGCCCGGTGATGTCGCCGAGATAGTCGACGGCCTCGCGTTCCAGGTCGGCGACGGTCTCGTACGTACCGGGGTCCCCGGGGTTCGTCGCGAGGAAGCGTTCCGCCGCTTCGCGTGCCGACGGATGTGGTACGGTACACATCGACGAGAGGACGCGCTCGAAGTCCTGTGGCTCTGCCCGCTGGAGCATCTATCGCGAGTATAGAGGGGGAGCGGTTTAGCCGTTGTGCTCGGGGATGTCCGTTGTCTGCTGTTTATTCGTCCTGACGGCGAAACGGTGGCCAGAACGGGGCAGCCGTCCGTAGTTGGTCCTGTAGCGCTCGTACCAACCGAATTACCAGTTCGACGGCCCGATCTTCTTCGTCGCTTTCGCGCGAAAGCCCGTGGGCCCGATCAGCGACTCGAAGACGGTCTGGCGCTCGGTGTCGAGCGCGCCGCCGAAGGAGCCGACTCGCATCGTCCGATACGTCTCGAACCCCTTGTCGTTGGAGTAGAAGTAGACGCTGCCGTGCAGCAGGCCGTGGATGAGTTCGTCCGACCGCACGTCGCCCGCGGGCCGGTCGAGTTTGACGAAGGCCACGGTCCCCCAGTTGACGACCGCCTCCCGGAGCCCCATGAGGAACGCGATTTCGTGGTTCTGGGGTAGACCGAACTCCGTCGCCCGTTCGAGGTCGGTCAGCGAGTCGATGACGATGAGCGTCTCCGCGGCGTCGCTCACCCGGTCGCTGATGTCGGCAAGCAGTTTCTCGAAGGTCCCCTCGTCGGGCTCCGACTCGGGTGGCTCCGCGTCGGGCTGTTCGATTTCGGCGTCGCTCCGTCGCGCATCGAACAGCGGCTCCGGAACCGGCAACAGCTCCATGAAGCGCTGGGAGAAATCGGCGACAGTCATGTTGTCTGTGAGCGTATCGAACTGGTAGCCGTCGAGCACGGCGTCGAGTTCGCTGTAAACGTGTTCGCGGTCGTGCGAGAGCGTGATGTAGGTCACCGAATCGGGAATTGCCTCGCTCCGCCGGGCGATGCCGTTCGGGACCATCTCGGGCCGGTGTTTCGCGAGCATCAGCGTCGCGAGACTCGTGTAGGTGAACGCGTCGCCGCCCGCGTCCGACGCCCCGGCCAGTAGGACCGTGCTCCCGGTCGGAATCCCGCGGACCTGTCCGTCCAGTCCGGGGATGCCGAAAGGGATGTAGGACACACCGGAACTGATACTCTTGGCTTCCGGTGTCGATTCGGGTGCCATACCGCAACGAAGCGAACGGTGCAAAAAAATCTGCTGGCTACGTCAGGCGGTTGCGGCCTCAGCGGACCGATTCCAGCAGCAGGCGCTGTTCGACGCGCTTGACCTCGTGCTGGACGTCACGCACGGCGTCGATGTTCGGCGAGATGGACGTGACCCCCTCGTCGACGAGGAAGTCGACCATCCGCGGCTTCGAGGCGGCCTGTCCGCAGATGCTCGTGGCGACGTCGTACTCGCGGCAGGTCCCGATGACCTGGCGCATGAGTTCCAGGACGGCCGGGTGGAGTTCGTCGAAGCGGCTGGCGACGTTGCCGTTGTTGCGGTCGAGGGCGAGCGTGTACTGGGTGAGGTCGTTCGTCCCGAAGGAGACGAAGTCGATGCCCGTCTCGCAGATGTCCTCGATGGAGAGCGCGCTCGCCGGCGTCTCGATCATGACGCCCCAGTCGCGCTTCTCGGGGTCGATGCCGACCTCCTGCATCAGCGCCTTCGCCCGCAGGATGTCCTCGGCGTCGGTGACAAGCGGGAGCATCAGTTCGACGTTGTCGTAGCCCAGGTCGTACAGGCGCTCGAACGCACGGAGTTCGAGCTTGAACTCGCCGGGTCGGTCGAGCGAGCGCCGGATACCCCGATAGCCGAGCATCGGGTTGTGCTCGCTCGGCTCGTCCTCGCCGCCCTGGAGCTGTCGGAACTCGTCGGAGGGGGCATCGAGGGTCCGGACCCGGACCGGCCGCGGGTAGAACGCCTCGGCCACTGAGCGGACACCCTCGACGATTTCGTCGACGTAGGCGCGCTCGCCGTGGTCCTCGACGTAGCGCGAGGGCGTCTTGTCCGTCGAGAGGATCATGTGCTCGATGCGCAGCAGGCCGACGCCGTCGGCCCCCGTCGCGGCGGCCCGTTCGGCGGCCTCCGGAATGGAGACGTTGACCTTGACCTCCGTTCCGGTCATCGGTTTGACGGGCGAGTGTGCCTCGACCGGCCCGGCGTCCTCTTCCTCGCCGGTCGTCTCGGGAACCTTGGCCCCTTTCTCGACTGTGCCCTTGTCGCCGTCGAGCGTGACCGTCTCGCCGTCCCGGAGCTTCTGTGTCGCGTCCTCGGCACCGACGACGGCCGGAACGCCGAGTTCGCGGGAGACGATGGCGGCGTGGCTGGTCATCCCGCCCTCGTCGGTGATGATGCCGTTGGCGCGTTTCATCGCCGGGACCATGTCCGGCGTGGTCATTTCGGCGACGATGATGTCGCCGTCCTCGACCTTGTCGAGGTTGTCGAGCTTGTCGACGATGCGGACGACGCCGGTGACCCGGCCCGGCGCGGAGCCGATGCCGGAGAGCCGGACCGATTCCGACTGGCTCTCCATCGCCCCGCCGTCGGCGACGCCCGACTGGGCTCCCGGCGGCTGACTCTCGGCTTCATTGGCCGAGCCGGCGCTTTCTTCGGGGTCGTCGATGGTGGTAATCGGGCGGGACTGGAGCAGATACACCTCGCCCTCGTAGACTGCCCACTCCACGTCCTGTGGAGTGTCGTAGTGGTCTTCGACGCGCTCGCCGATTTCGATGAGCCGGTGGATCTCATCTTCGGAGAGGACGCGCTCGTTGCGCTTCTCCTCGGGGACGGAGCGCTCGATTGTCTCGCCGTCTTCACCCCGAACACACATCACCTTCTTGTCGGCGACGGTCACCTCGTCGATGGTGCCCGTCTCGCGGTCGACGATGTAGTTGTCGGGCGAAACCGCACCGGAGACGACCGCTTCGCCCAGCCCCCACGCGGCCTCGATGATGGCCGTCGGGCCGCCGGTCGAGGGGTGGCTGGTGAACATGACGCCGGACTTCTCCGCGTCGACCATCTGCTGGACGACGACGGCGATGTCCACGGCGTCGTGCGCGAAGTCGTTCTCGTTGCGGTAGTAGATAGCCCGCTGTGTGAACAGCGAGGCCCAGCACTCCTTGACTCGTTGCAGGAGATCCGCACGCGAGACGTTCAGGTACGTGTCCTGCTGGCCGGCGAAGGAGGCGTCCGGGAGGTCCTCGGCGGTCGCTGAGGACCGCACCGCAACGTCCTCGTCGCCCATCTCGTCGTAGGCGGCCAGCAGGTCCTCGCGGACCGACGGTGGGGTGTCGGTTTCCAGGATCAGCTCCTGGGCGCGTTCGGCCGCCTCGGCCAGCGCCTGCGAGTCGTCGCTGTCGACATCGACGGCCTCGAACAGCGGCTCGTCGATTCCAGTTGCTTCGATGAACGACCGATACGTGTCGGCGGTAACGACGAACGCCGACGGAACGGGGAGGCCCGCTCCGGTCAGTTCTCCGAGAGACGCCGCCTTGCCGCCGACCCGCGCCAGGTCGTCGGCACCGATTTCGTCGAGCCACAGTGTTGGCATGGACTCATTCGTACCATCTTCAACGACAATTAAGGATGTTCCGGTTGCAACCAGTGAGAGATCGCTCTTCACTCGATTTCGAGTGAATTAGGCGGTCAGGCTGCCGGTGCGGTGTGGACAGTCACGCTTCGATAATATCGTCGTCGTCAACAGCAGGGACAGTGACCGTCCCGTCCAATGCGGTCACGCCCCGACCGCCGACCCACACCTCGGTCCCGTCGGTGTCGACCGACACCGTCCCGGGCCGGTCGCGGAAGTGCCCGCCCTCGGCGATGATCTGTTCGACGGTGTCATCGAGCGCCCCGTAGCGACGAACGAACGCCGCGCAGGCTCCCGACGCTGCCGCGCTTACCGGCTCTTCTATCCGGCCACCCGCTCGGAAGGCTCGGCCGTGGAACGTCGACCGGCGCGTTGCGTCGCCGCCAACGGTGTCGAAGGTGAACGGGTACACGCCGACTGCGTTCGCGCGGTCACAGAGCGAGGCGACGGCAGCCCCGTCCACGGCGAGGTTACTCAGATGCTCGAAGTAGTTGACCGGGACCATGAGCCACACCTCGCCCGCGTCGGCCGTCACGAGCGGGAGGTCCGCACCCACGTCCTTGAGCGTGGCCGCGTCGAGTCCGAGCGCGTCCGCGACATCGCTGTAGGGGATATCGACCTCGGTGATGTCGGTCCGGCCCTGCTCGACCCAGACCATCCCGTTCGGTTTGGTTTCGACGGCGATGTCGTCCCCGGCAGTGGCAACGGTCCATTCGGCGTCGTCAATCTCGCCGCGCTCGTAGAGCGCCGCGTGAGCCGCAATCGTCGCCGTCTCAGCCCGGTCCAGTTCCTCGGTCGGCGAGAAACAGCGAAGCCGGCGGTCGGCGTCCGCCGCCGGCAGGACGAACGCCGTCTCGGTGGCCCCCAGTTCGCTGGCGACGGCCTGCATCTGGTCGTCGGTCAGTCCGTCGGCCTCGGGGACGACGCCGGTCGGTGTGCCCGCCGTCGGCTCCGCGGCGAACGCGTCGACAAGCAACGCCTGTCGGGTATCCATGGCACGGAGTTGTGCTGACCCGCAGATAATCTTTTCCGGAGCTAGCCATCGTCGTCTGGTGATCGGTTCCGGTGAGACACGCAACAACGCCCGGGACGCGCCTGACGGACGACTTTAGTACAGGGAGGTATCACTGGAACGTATGAGCGAGGACGTCGACCTCCCTGAGAGCCACCCCCGCTACGAGTCGCTTTTGACCCGCCATCGGATCGAGGCGGGCGTCGACCGCGGTATCACCTCCCGCCAGGGCCTCATCGCCCAGGGCCGTGGCGAGGCCTTCGACTACCTGCTGGGCGAGCGCACCATCGACAGCGCCGACGACGCCGAGCGTGCCGCCGCGGCACACCTCCTGTCCGCCGAGCACGCCGTCGTCTCGGTCAACGGCAACGCCGCCGCCCTCGTGCCCGGCGAACTCGTCGAACTGGCCGAGGTGACCGGCGCAGACCTCGAAGTGAACCTGTTCAACCGGACCGAGGAGCGCATCGAGGCCATCGCCAAGTACCTCCGCGAGCACGGGGCAACGGACGTGAAGGGGCTCACCGCTGACGGGCGCATCCCCGGACTTGACCACGAGCGCGCGAAGGTCGACGCCGACGGCATCGGCGCGGCGGACGTGGTGCTCGTCCCGCTGGAGGACGGTGACCGCGCCGAGGCGCTGGGTGAGATGGGGAAGACGGAACTGGTCATCGACCTCAATCCCCAGAGCCGCTCGGCGGAGGTGGCGACGGTGCCCATCATCGACAACATCATCCGCGCGATACCGACCATCACCGAGCACGCTCGGGACCTCCGTGGTGACCCGGACGCCCAGCGGGACGCCATCGAGACCTTCGACGCCGACAGCGCCTTGACTGCCGCCGAGCGGACGATTCGGGAGGGCGACCTCGAATGAGCCTGCCGCCGTACATCTACGCCGACCGGCGGATACCCGACGAGGAAACCGTCAGGGAAACCCTCGACCAGCGGACAATGACCGCCTTCGGCGATACCGAGCAACTCGAACGGCTCCACCGGGTGTTCTATCCGGTGTTCAAAGTCGACTACGAGTACGAGACCGGCGAGGGGAAGCTGTTCGGCACGACGACGAAGTCCGAGACGGCGTTTCTCGACGGTCTCTGGGCGGACAACGACCGGGCCGTCTCGCAGTACGTCGACGACACCGACGCGGTGGTCCGCCGGCCGCCGGGCGATTACGACTTCGGCCGCAGCGACCCGGCGCTTGGCCGCTCTGTCTTGATGCAGTTCCAGGTCACCGACGACGACGCCCGGTCGCTGCTGCCCCAGCGCGTCGCGGAGTACCGCGAGCAACAACAGACCGCCGCGGCAGGAACGGCCAACGTGTTCCTCCGGAAACTGCGCGAGTCCTACGGGCTTCCCGGAGATTTCGACCCCGACGGGTTCGACGGCGTGACCGGCGTCGAACGCCTGTATCTCCCCTTCTGGCTCGCCGAGTACCACTCACCGGACAGCTCGGACGTCAAGCTCGTCACGTTCCGGGACCCGGACGCCCCGACCGAGGATCTGAAACGCCACGGCTGGCTCGCGGAGTTCCTCAGCGCCGAACCCCGCCGGCTGGCCGAGTACGGCTACGAGGTCAACCCCGACCGGCTCGAACGGAACATCCGAGAGCGGATCGACCAATCCGACGACTCCGGCTCGGCCGGGACGGACCGGGACTCTACTCCCAGTCGTGGCAGTTCCGACGACGACGATGACGGCGCGCCCTCGATAAACCGCGAACGACCCTCGGACGACGGCTCGGTTGTCCAGCCCGACGGCGTCGACATGCAGGCCGACGGGCTAGTCGACCCGAACCCGTCCCGGAGCTTCGCCGACGTGGGCGGGATGTCCGAGCTTCTGGAGACGCTCAACCACAAGGTCGTCAGGCCCTTGCAGGACCCGAGTGCCTTCGAGGAGTACGGCATCGGCGTCGTCAACGGCGTCCTGCTGCACGGGCCGCCCGGCTGTGGGAAGACACATGTCGCGGGTGCGCTCGCGGGCGAGGTCGACCACGCCTTCATCGAGGTCACGCCTGCCGACGTGACCAGCAAGTACATGGGCGAACCCGCACAGAAGGTCGAGGAGCTGTTCCAGATCGCCCGCGCGAACGCGCCCTGTATCCTCTTCATCGACGAAATCGACGGCATCGCTGGCGCGCGTGACGGCGATAGCAACATGAACAGCAGCGAGCAGCAGTTGGTCAATCAGCTGCTCACCGAACTCGAAGGGATCGCCGACGAGGACGTGGTCGTGCTGGGCGCGACGAATCTCGTCGAGGACGTGGACGACGCCATCCGCCGCTCGGGGCGGTTCGACGAGCGCGTGGAGGTCCCGCCGCCGGACCCCGCGGCGCGAACGCAGATCCTGGAAATTCACCTCGCCGGCCGGCCGACGGCGGCCGACATCGACCTCGACCCCGTGGTCGAGGAGACGGCCGGCTTCGCGGCCAGCGACATCGAACTCCTCGCCGAGGACGCAGCCCGCAAGGCGTTACGGGCGGACGACGCAATCGGGACGGACCATCTCATGCAGGCCGCCACTGAAACCGACACCAGCATCCCGGACTGGGTCGACCCCGAGATGGTCGCCGAGAACGGCGTCGTCCAGCCCGACGGCGTCGACCTGCAGGCCAGTTCGCTCGTCGAAACCGACCCGGGTCGCGACTTCAGCGGCGTGGGCGGGATGGGCGAACTGAAGGACCGCCTCGAAGACACGGTCATCGACCCGCTCGAGAACGCCGACGCCTACGCCGAGTACGGCATCGACGTGCTCTCCGGCCTGTTGCTGTACGGCCCGCCCGGCTGTGGGAAGACCCACCTCGCCGGCGCGCTCGCGGGCGAACTCGACCACAGCTTCGTCGAGATCAGCCCCGCGGACGTGACCAGCAAGTGGATGGGCGAGCCGGCCCGCAACGTCGCCGAGGTGTTCGAGGTGGCCCGCGCGAACGCCCCCTGCGTGCTGTTCATCGACGAAATCGACGGCATCGCGGGTTCGCGGCGCGGCTCGATGAACACGAGCGAGCAGCAGTTGGTCAATCAGTTGCTCACTGAACTCGAAGGCGCGGCGGCCGACGACATCGTCGTGGTCGCGGCGACGAACTTCGTCGAGGACATCGACGCGGCGCTGCGGCGCTCGGGCCGCTTCGACGAGCGCGTGGAGGTGCCACCGCCGGACGCCGAGGCCCGCAAGCAGATTCTGGAGATCCACCTGCAGGACCGGCCTGTCGCCGGTGATATCGACTGGGACGCCATCATTGAGCCGACGGCTGGCTACGCCGCCAGCGACCTCGAGCTCGTCGCCGAGGACGCGGCGCGGCACGCCTTGCGAGACGGCTCGGAGATAACACAGGCGCATCTCGAAACCGCCGTCTGGGAAACGCATTCGAGCATCGCCGACTGGGACGACCGGGAGCGTTATCAGGGGGCTGAAGGGACCGCGGACCTTGGGCTCGGGTCCTGAGGCCGGGTCACTCCAGCTCCTCATCGAGCGCCGCAGCAACCCGCTCGGTGAAGGCCGGCGACTCGACGAGTGCGCCCGCGGCCTCGATGTCCTCGTGAATGGGTCGGTCCGCCGTCAGCTTCGGGACCACTGCACGGACGGCGTCGTAGGCCTCGGCCGACCCGACGCCCAGTTCGAGGGCGTCGTCGACGAAGTCGGCGGCTTGCGCCCCACAGCACAGCTCGACGCCGAGAATCGCGGCGGCGTTTCGGGCTGCGTTTCGGGCCAGATAGGCCGACTGCGCGCTCATGCTGACGTGGTCCTCCTGATTGCCGCTGACGGGCGTGTTGTCCATCGAGGGCCGGCCGAAGGACCGACATTCGTTCAACAGTGCGGCAGCGGTGTACTGTGCGATCATGTAGCCCGAGCGGACGCCGCTTCGCTCGGTGAGAAACGGCGGGAGGTGTGGCTCCTGCAGATTCGGATTGAGCATTCTGTCGGTCCGGCGCTCCGAGATGGCCGCGAGTTCGGTGAGCGCGTTCGTCAGATAGTCGAGGCGCATGGCGAGCACCGCGCCGTGGAAGTTCCCGCCGGACAGCACGCCCGCGCTGTCGGAGCCGGAGGCCGGGTCCCCCACCGTCTCGCGGGGGAACACCAGCGGATTGTCCGTCGCGCTGTTGAGTTCCACCTCGACGGCCTCCCGGAGGTGGGCGACGGCGTCGCGGACCGCGCCGTGGACCTGCGGCAGACAGCGCATCGCATAGGCGTCCTGCACGCGGTCACAGTTTCGGTGGGACTCGACCACGTCGGAGTCGGTCGTCAGCCGCCGGACGTTTCGCGCACTCGCGGCCTGACCTGTGTGGGGCCGAACGTCGGTGATGGCTTCGTGGGACGGCACCGTCGAGGAGAGGGTCACCTCCGTCGTGAGCGCGCCGGCGACGTCGGCGGCGGCGACCAGCCGTTCGGCGTCGGCGAGGAGTAGCGCGGCCACGCCGACGGTCAGTTGCGTCCCGTTGATGAGCGCCAACCCCTCCTTGGCCCGGAGCGTCACCGGTTCGAGGCCGGCCGCGTCGAGCGCCTCGTCGCCGGGGAGTCGGTCCCCCTCGAACTCGGCTTCCCCCTCGCCGATAAGCACCAGCGACATATGTGCGAGCGGGGCGAGGTCACCGCTCGCACCGAGGCTGCCCCGCGACGGGACGACTGGGTGGACGCCCGAATCGAGCATCGCTACCAGCAACTCGACGACGGATTCGCGGATGCCCGAATACCCCTTCGCCAGCGTGTTCGCCCGCGCGACCATCATCGCTCGGACTTCCTCGGTCGTCAACTCCCGGCCGACGGCGGCGGCGTGGCTCCGGAGGAGGTTCCGCTGGAGGTCGTCGAGGTCCTCGCGCGGGATGCGCTCGTCGACGAGGTCGCCGAAGCCAGTGGTGACGCCGTACACCGCCTCGCCGCTGTCCAGCACGCTCTCGACGCGCTCGCGGGACTCACGGATTCGTTCGCGGGCGGTTTCGGCAACCGTGACGGTCGCGCCGTTCCGGGCGACGGCGACCACCTCGGCGGGCGTGAGCGACTCGCCGTCGAGGACAACTTCGGCGGTCATGGTTGCATATCCCGGGCGTATGACTCATGCGTTGGGGTGCTGACGACCGAGCCGCCTTTCAGGACGGTGTCGACGACGTTGGTCCCGTACTGGTAGGGAATGTGGACGTGACTCGGCGCGGCAAGGACGGCGACGTCACCGGGTGCACCCTCACGGAGCGTCCCCAGCCCATCGGCCCTGTCCAGCGCGAGCGCGGCGTGTTTCGTTCCAGCGACCAGCGCTTCGGCCGGTGTCAGTCCCATCTCGACGCAGGCCAGCGACAGCGCAAATCCCATGCTGTGACTGTGGCAGTTCGGATTGAAATCCGTCGCTACCGCGACAGACGCGCCCCGGTCGCGGAACGCCGTCGCGTCCGCGTACGCTGCGCCGAGGCCGAACGCCGTTCCGGGGAGCAACACCGGCGTCACGGCAGCGTCGACAAGCGCGTCGATGTCTTCGCCGGTCGCGTGCAGGAGGTGGTCGGCACTGGCCGCGCCCACGTCCGCCGCCAACTGCGTCCCGCCGATGTGGGCCAGTTCCTCGGCGTGGACCTTCGGCGTCAGCCCGGCGGCCGCGCCTGCTTCGAGGACCCGTCGGGACTGCGAGACCGAGAAGACCCCTTCTTCGCAGAACACGTCGCAGAACTCGGCGATACCCTGTGATTCGACAGCCGGAAGCTGCTCGTCGACGACCGCCGCAGTGTAGTCGTCGGCGTCCCACCCTTCGGGAACAGCGTGTGCGCCCATGAACGTCGGAACCACGTCGACGGGATGGACGTCGTCGGCGCTGTCGATAACCCGGAGCATCCGTAGCTCCGTCTCCGTGTCGAGTCCGTAGCCGGACTTCACCTCGACTGTCGTCGTCCCGTGAGCGAGCATGGTGTCGAGATGTGCCAGCAGGTTCGACAGCAGCGTTTCCTCGTCGGCTTCCCTGACCGCTCGGACCGTTCTGAGGATGCCGCCGCCTTCGGCGAGGATGTCCTGATAGGACTTCCCGCGCAGTTTGGCGGCGAACTCGTCCGAGCGGTCGCCGGCGAACAGCGCGTGGGTGTGGGGGTCGACGAAGCCCGGAACGACGGCCTGACCGTCGGCGTCGACAGCGTGGTTGGCGCTCTCCGGCGGGTATTCGGCGGTCACCTCCGCGGTCGGACCGACAGCGGCGACCGTGCCGTCCACGATGGCGACTGCACCGTCCGCGTAGGTCTCCAGACCACGGTCGTCCGCCGCCGGGCCTGCGACGAGTTCAGCCGCGCCGTAGACCACCGCATCGAGGGCTGTCATCGGCTCCCTCCCAGGCCGCTGAGGAAGTGTGCGACGGCGCGGGCCCCGGCGCGGGCGGTCCGGTCCCCGGCCTCCAGTGGCGGCGCGCACTCGACCACCTCGAAGCCGGCGATACGGTCGTCGGACGCGATGCGGCCCAGCATCCCGAACAGTTCCCGCGTCGAGAGGCCGCCCGGCGTCGGCGCGCTCACGCCCGGCGCGGCTGCGGCGTCGAGCACGTCGAGGTCCAGACTCACGTAGACGGCGTCCACGTCGCCGAGCGCGTCGAGAGCGTCGTCCACCGCGCCGGCGGGGTCACCGGCCACCGACGCCGGCGGCAGGACTGTCCCGCCCTGCTCGGCGAGGTAGTCGTGGTACGCGGTCGAGGTTTCGAAGTGGCGCGCGCCGACGACGGCCAGCGCGTCGAGGCCCGCATCGTGGAGCTGCCGGTACGGCGTCCCGCTCGTCGGCTCGTCCCGAACGGCGCGGCAATCGAGGTGGGCGTCGAAGCTGACTGCGCCGACCGTTTCGTGAGCCAACAGCGGCGCGGCGTTCGGGAACGTCAGCGAGTTATCGCCACCGAGAAACACCGGCACTGCGCCCGTTGCGTGAATCTCGGCCGTCATCGAGCGGACAGCGCTCTGGACCCGTTCGACGCCGCCGGCCGGAATCTCGATGTCGCCGAGGTCGGCGACTGAGCGGACCGGTCCGCGTTCGATGTGGTGTGTCTTCGTTCCGCCGAGTTCGCGTCGGAGAGCCGCCGGGCCGGCACGCGCGCCCGGCCGTCCGATGACGGCCCCGTCGTACGGCTCGCCCACCAGCACCACGTCGTACTCGGCAGCGGTCGCGAGCGTGGCCGTCTCGACGACGTCACCGAACTGCTCGTCGTTCGGGTCGCCGGACGAGCCGGTCCACGGCGACGGGTCTGTCAGGTCGGTCATTGGTTGCGGTTGCGGTCACGCATCGGGACCGCGACATCGTTCTCGTCGGCCATCTCCTGTGCGATTTCGTAGCCGGCGTCGGCGTGGCGAATGACGCCCATCCCGGGATCGGTCGTGAACACGCGGCGGGCCTTCTCGGCCGCGAGGTCCGACCCGTCGAGGACGACGTGGTTGTTCGTGTGGAGGGAGTTGCCGATGCCGACGCCGCCGCCGTCGTGGACGCTGACGATGTCTGCGCCGGCGGCACAGTTCAGCAGGGCGTTCAGAATCGGCCAGTCGGCGACGGCGTCAGTCCCGTCTTTCATCGCCTCCGTTTCGCGGTGTGGCGAGGCGACGCTCCCGGCATCTAGGTGGTCCCGCGTGACGACGATGGGTGCCGTAATCTCGCCGTCGGCGACGAGTTCGTTGATGCGGAGCGCGAGGCGGGCGCGCTCGGTCAGCCCGTCCTCGGTCGCGTACCCCAGCCAGCACACTCGCGAGGGAAGCCCCTGGAAGGATACCTGCTCCTGGGCGAGGTCTATCCAGCGATGGAGGTCGTCTTTCTCCGGGAACAGCTCCTTGACCGCGTCGTCTGTCCGGTGGATGTCCGCGGGATCGCCCGAGAGCGCGGCCCAGCGGAACGGCCCCTTGCCTTCACAGAACAGCGGGCGGATGTACGCGGGCACGAATCCCGGGAAGTCGAACGCGGTGTCGAGGTCGCGCTGGTCCTCGACCTGCCCGCGGATGTTGTTGCCGTACTCGAAAGCGATGGCACCCCTGTCCTGCAGTTCCAGAATGCCCTCGACGTGGCGCTCCATCGTATCGAGACTCTCCGCGACGTACGTTTCGGGGTCGCGCTCGCGGAGTCGGTCGGCTTCCTCGACAGTGTAGCCAGCGGGGTAGTACCCTTCGAGTTCGTCGTGAGCGCTCGTCTGGTCGGTCACTACATCGGGGACGAACCCCATGTCCAACATCTCCGCGAGCATGTCGGCGGCGTTCATGTGGACGCCGACGCTGTAGGGCTCACCGTTCGCCGCGGCCGCCTGTGCGCGTTCGATGGCCGTCGCGAGGTCGTCGGTCTTCTCCTGACAGTACCCGGTTTCGATGCGCCGGTCGATACGGTCCTCGTCGACTTCGGCCGCGATGCAGACGCCGTGGTTCATCGTCACCGCGAGCGGTTGCGCACCGCCCATACCCCCGAGGCCGCCGGTGACGACAATCTTCCCGCAGAGCCCGTCGTTGTCCGGGTAGTGTTCCCGGGCGAGCGCGGCCAGCGTCTCGTAGGTCCCCTGGATGATGCCCTGCGTGCCGATGTAGGCCCACGAGCCGGCAGTCATCTGGCCGTACATGATCTGTCCCTTCGCTTCGAGTTCGTGAAAGTGCTCCCAGGTGTCCCACTTACCGACGAGGTTCGAGTTCGCGATGAGCACGCGCGGGGCTTTCTCGTGGGTCTTGAACCGGCCGACCGGCTTGCCGCTCTGGACGAGGAGGGTTTCGGTGTCGCCGAGTTCACGGAGTTCGTCGACGATAGTATCGTAGGCGTCCCACGACCGGGCCGCACGCCCGGTCCCGCCGTACACGACCAGCTCCTCCGGCTTCTCGGCGACTTCGGGGTCGAGGTTGTTGTTCAACATTCGGAGCGCGGCCTCCTGTCGCCACCCTTCACACTCGATGTCGGTGCCGGTGGGCGAACCCTGGTACTCGCGCCACTGTTCCGAGGGCGTCCCGACGTCGTGGTCGGTGTTTGGAGAAGACTGCTGTGCCATACCACACCATTAGTGGAGAACCGTGTTAGCAGGTCGTCACCGTTCGGAACTGTTTTTATATACCCTTGCGCACCGCTAGCTATGTACGAGGTACTGTTCCGCGTCTACGGCGACGGGGCCTACGAGGCGGCGACCGACGGGACCGGCACGCGCATCGAGCTGTGGTGTAACGACCACAGCGACCTTCTGCACGTTAGCGGCGGAGACGTCGGGGACGTCATCGAACAGGTCCGCACCACCGTCGGTATCGGTGAGCGGCTGGAAAACGGCGACGAGCAGGTGCTGGTCACTGAGGAGTGTCTGAAAGCACAGCTCGACAACAACGTCGAGCGCTTTCTGGCGAACGAGGGCTGTCTGCTCGTCCCGCCGCTGAAATACGCCAGCGGCGGCAAGCTCGTCCGGGCACTCGGTCTCAGCCCCGACGCACTGGCCAGGGTGTACCAGTCCCTGGCAGGACAGTTCGACGTTACCGTCGAGTCGAAACGTGAGATTACTTCCGTAACGCCGGACGCGCCGCTTTTGACCGTCGATGCTATGCTCCCCGATCTGTCGCCGCGGCAGCGTGAGGTGTTCCTGACGGCGTACGAGCAGGGGTACTACGAACTGCCCCGCGAGACGACGACAGCGGCTGTTGCGGAGCAGGTGGGCGTGGAGCGCCGAACCGCGGAGGACCACTTGCGGCGGGCGGAGAAGAAACTGGCTGAAGCGCTGGTCGAATACCTATAGGAGGCCCAGCGCGGCGAGAGCGTGAGTAATACCGGCGATGAGTGGCACGAGGAGCACCGTCCGCATGATGAACAACGCCACGAGGTCCCGAAACCGGATGGGGACGTCACTGAACATGTCCATCATCATCGGGCCGACGCTGGAGAAGAAGATGAGCTGAGAGACGGCCAGCACGCCGACGAAGAACTTTGCCTTCACCGCTGTCTCGCTCACGAGCAGGACGGGAACGTACATCTCGGTGATACCGACGATGGTCGCCGGCGCAACGACCTCTGCGTTCGGGATTCCGAGCGCAGCGATGACCGGCGTCAGCGGGCGACCGAGGATGTCGAAGACTGGGGTGTGTGCCGAGAGCAGCGTCGCGGCGAGTCCAACAGCGAGGATGGTTCCCAGGATGAGACTGGTGAGTTTCAGGCCGTCGACGAAGCCCCGCTTGGCTGCCTGTGCGAACGTCTCGCCGTCCTTGGCCTTACCGACGGCCTCGCTGACCGCCAGCCGGACGTAATCCGACGGCGTCCCGGAGAAGGCGAGTTCCGGGTCGGGTTCAGCGATGTACTCCTCGGGAATCCTGGAGATGGGCGGCACCCGGACCAGAATCACGCCGGTGACGACGACACAGAAGAAGTACGCCCCGAAGATGAGCGGGAACTTCGGGAGCATCTCGAGCGTGGCGGCGACGACGCCGACGAAGCCGATTGACACCGTCGAAAAGCACGTCGCGATGGTAAACACGTCGCGTTTGTGGTAGCCGCCGTCTTCGAAGACATTGCGGGTGACGTAGAGACCGACGCTGTAGGAGCCGACCCACGATGCGAGACTGTCCAGTGCGGCCCGTCCCGGGACCTTGAACAACGGGCGCATTATCGGTCTCGCAAGCGTTCCGACGAACTCCAGCCCGCCGAGTTCGACGAAGATCGTGATGAAGATGGCCCCGATGGGGATGATGACGCCGACGCTGTACACCAGCGTTCCCCACATCAGCCCGCCGGTGCTGGGTGTGTGGAGCCACTCGGGACCGAGCTTGAAGAACATCACCGGCGCGACGAGCACGCCGGCGACTCGGAGCGCCCAGAAGACTCCAGAGGTTTCGAAGTAGGACAGATTGTACCCCGCGACCTCGCCGTCACCGGTCATCGCGAGCGTCGTCAGCATCCCGCCGGCGAGGATGATGCCCAGCGAGTAGACGCCGACGACGTCCGGGAACGCCCCGGTTATGTTGCTGACGACGATGTCGAACGGGACTGTTACCTCGCCCTGGTACGGGACCGGCAGAAGAAAGAACACCCCACCGATGAGAAACGCGATCAGGAACTTCAGGA
Source organism: Haloarcula sp. CGMCC 1.6347 (assembly GCF_037078395.1). NCBI lineage: Archaea > Methanobacteriati > Methanobacteriota > Halobacteria > Halobacteriales > Haloarculaceae > Haloarcula > Haloarcula sp. CGMCC 1.6347. Next base: position 456,553 of record NZ_JAYMGX010000002.1, on the reverse strand, counting down.
CCGGCCGCGTTTCGTATTCGTGCAGGTCGATATCGTCGATGTCTCTTGCCGCCGGTTCAGTGTCGACCGTGTACGTGCTGCCTGTTTCGGTAGACATTAGCACACAATACTCTCATTTGATAGTTAGTCCTGAAACCACCGTGTGGAACCATTTTTATTAGTGCTTCCACGCCAGCGGCCGTGCGCGAGATTCAGCAAACAGACGAGGCCATCAGAACGACTATGTACCACCAAAGAATATCACTAGGTGGTATGAGCGATTCCGATTCATTCGAACAGTTCAGCGACGTCGGCGAAGCAGAGGTCACACGCGCAATCGGGCAGGAATGGACCGAGGAGTTCATGGACTTCTCGGACTCGGATGTTATCATCGTCGGCGGCGGCCCGTCGGGACTGATGGCCGCGAAGGAACTCGCCGAGCGCGGCGTGCAGGTGATGGTCGTCGAGAAGAACAACTACCTCGGCGGCGGCTTCTGGCTCGGCGGCTTCCTGATGAACAAGGTCACCGTTCGGGACCCGGCCCAGCAAGTGCTTGACGAACTCGACGTCGACCACAAGCAGTCCAAGGACAGCGAGGGCCTCTACGTCGCCAACGGGCCCGAAGCGTGTTCCGGCCTCATCAAGGCCGCCTGCGACGCCGGCGCGAAGATGCAGAACATGACGGAGTTCACCGACATCGTCATCCGCGAGGACCACCGCGTCGGTGGCATCGTCATGAACTGGACGCCGGTCCACGCGCTGCCACGGGAAATCACCTGCGTCGACCCCATCGCGGTCGAGGCCGACCTCGTCATCGACGCGACGGGCCACGACGCGATGGCGGTCAAGAAACTCGATGAGCGCGGCGTCCTCAACGCGCCGGGCCTCGAAGACGAAGCCAGCGGGATGGACCAGACCGACGACGACACCTACGGCGCACCCGGCCACGACTCGCCCGGCCACGACTCTATGTGGGTCGGCGAGAGCGAGGACGCCGTCGTCGAACACACCGGCCTCGCCCACGACGGCCTCGTCGTCACCGGTATGGCGACCGCGACCACCTACGGCCTCCCGCGTATGGGGCCGACGTTCGGGGCCATGCTCGTCTCCGGCAAGCGCGCCGCGCAGGTCGCGCTGGACGAGTTGGAAGTCGACGCCGAACCGGTCGATGTCACGAGCCGCGACGCCGCATCCCCTGCTGACGACTGAAACCCTCCCACGCCCCGGTTTTTAACCGACTACCTTTCGGCCGCTTAGCTGACCATTCAGGCCGAAATATCTCACTGAAGAAAACAATTAAACAATAGTAGTGCAGAGATGTTAGTGATTGACAACCAATGTCTGAAGAGATGCAACGGAGCGACAACCACAGGGCTGACGAGTCAGTCGACAGCGAAATCGGGGTCCAACTCTGGAGTCGGCGGCCGGTCTGTGGCCCTCGAACGACAGCCATCGACCGGTTCACGGAACTCGCCACGACTGGAGTTATCGAGGATTTCGATGTCCAGACGTGGCCCGAGGAAATTCCGGTCTCACAGCGGAGCGAGCACGGGGAGGTGCTGGCGACTGTCGACCGGTACGAGCAGTGGGCGAGCGAACGGGGACTGAGTCTCCGACCGCCGTTCGAGACGCGAACGTCGTCGCTACTGGTCGGCGGGAGCACGGAGGTGTTGCGGCTACCGATGCTGGCCGTCGCAGTGTACGCGGACGACGAGCTGGTCGGCGTGTATCCGTGTACAGACGGGGAGACGACGTGGTCCGTCACCGATTGCATCGACGCGCTCACTGCGGACCCGACGACGCTCCCGCACGAACCGGAACAGTGACTCTCCACACGAACGGCTCGGTCTGTCCGCCGGCGGCGTCCTCTATAGCACTGAACTGTGGTTGACGTTTCCAGCCGGGAGCACCACGCTAAGCAGCCTGCTCTGATTCTCCACTCCGACGGCTCATCTCTCGTGGGAGTTCCCCGAGACGTAAATGGTATTACTTACCGATACCACTGACTAATACAATGGAGTCCGTCACGCTGTACCGCGCTCCGACGACGGTCGCCGACGCCGACGCCATCGCCGACTGGCTCGATGCGCGGGTCGACGCCACCGTCTCAGTCCGGGACCGGTTTCTCTCGCTACACGGCGACTCGGAACTGGCGGAGTCGTTCGCACGGGTGCGGGTGCTCTCGCCGTACGACCGCGAGACCGGGAACACGATGCTGGGAATCGTTCGCTACGAAGAGCGAGCACTGAAATCACCCGAGCGGGCCGGCGGCGTCATCTACGACGGGCTGGCTGTCCAGCGAGCGCTCCACGAGCGAATCCCCGAGCACGAGCGGTCACTGGAGCATCTTCACGTCCCGCTGCTGGACCGCGTCGTCGGGACCTGGGGTGACCACGACGGCCGCTGGCACAAGCGCGTGACCGTCCTGGGCCAGCCCGCTATCGTCTCCGTGCCGGGGCTGTACGAGGCCCCTGCAAAGCCCGAACAGTACTACAAGGAACAGCAGAAACACGCCCTGTTCGGGGGTGGCGCACCGCCCCGAGAAGTGCTCGAAAACGAAGTCGAGGGCGAGTTCCTCGTCGAGGACGACCCGCGGACGACCGACGCTATCAAGGGGTACGTTCTGCAGGCGTACCACTACCTCGACACGGGCGAAGCATTCTGTGAGGAGGAGACCTGCCGGCTCCACAATCCCCACCGCCAGCCCGGCGTCGTCACCGCGCAGCTGCGTGAACCCGAGTTCTGTCCCCGCCACGCCGAGCGCTATCGGCGCTAGACCGTCGGACCGAAGTCGTCCATGACGGCGCGGACGAGTTTCGCCTCGGCGCGCTGGAGGTGGTCGCTGACCGTCGCGGGGGCACACCCCAGCTCGGCGGCCACGTCCTCGTGAGTCGCACCGCGAGGCCGGTCGTAATAACCCAGGGCGAGGGCCGTCCTCACGGCCTCGCGCTGACGCTCGCTGAGTCTGGACGACGGCCGCGCCAGTCCGTCGCTGACGGCGCTGATGCTGTCCAGCCGGACGTCGATGGGCGCTGGCGCGTCGTCGAGGGCATCCTGCAGCGGCCCCGCTTCGCCGACCACGCGACAGGAGACCGTGCCGTCGCGATAGATGAGCGGCTTGAGGACGACGATACCGAGCCGAGTGCTGGCGTCGTGTATCGCGTCGAACATTGGCATCGACAGCGGCCGATTCTCGACGAGTGCGTACGTCCGTCGCCGCTTGGCCCCCGAGAGCGTCACCGATTCGACGCCGGGCGTCGAGGGCGCGTGGTCGACGAACCGGGTCGCGTCACCATCGATGGCGAACAGCACGGTATCACACCCTTCGGGGGTGCGGTTCCAGTCGACGATGCGCGACTCCTCGATTTCGGGGTCGTTCGCCAGCAGGTCGAAGAACTCCGGCGCGTAGTCGGGCGGTATGCGAGCGGTGACCCGGAGGTGTTTCATGTCCGATGTGTGCCGGAACCGCCACATAAACCCACCTCTCATACGTCACAGAACGCTCTCGGTACCGGCGAGCGACCACTCTGACGGCGATGACGAAACCGAAACAGCGACGTGTCGCGAACGCTCCCGACCGGTCGGCTGCCGCTTCGACGGCGGCGATACGCGTCGACGGCCTGCGCGTCACCTACGCGGACGGAACGACGGCCGTCCGGGACGTGTCGCTCACCGTCCCTCGTGGCGAGTTCTTCGGGTTCCTCGGGCCGAACGGTGCTGGCAAGACGACCGCCGTAAAGGTGTTGGCGACGCTGCTGGAACCGACCGAGGGCGAAGTCGTCGTCAACGGTCACGACGCGACCGCGGCGCAGACGGCGGTCAGGGAGACCATCGGATACATGGCACAGGACGTGAGTGTCGACGCGGAACTGACCGCGCGAGAGAACGTCGCGTTCGCCTGCGAGGCCTACGGCGTCCCGCGCGGTCGGCGAGCAGAGCGAATCGAGGAACTGCTCGAACTCGCGGACCTCGGTGATGTCGCCGACACACCCGCTGAACGGTTCTCCGGCGGGATGAAGAAGCGACTGGACGCCGTGACGGCCCTCGTCCACGACCCGGACCTCGTCTTCCTCGACGAACCGACGACGGGGATGGACCCGAAGGCGCGAAACCGCCTGTGGGACCACTTCCGCCGACTCAACGAGACGGGGACCACGATATTCCTCACGACCCAGTATCTCGAAGAAGCCGACGCGCTCTGTGACCGCGTCGCGGTCCTCCGGGACGGCCGCATCGCCGCGACGGGGTCGCCCGCCGAACTGAAGCGCCGCGTCGGCGGTCAGATCCTCGAAGTCGACGTGGACGGCGGCCGTGAGACCGCCGAAACGGCGGCCGACGTGGCCCGTGAGGGAACGCGCTTCGGTCCGGACGCGACGGTCGAAACCGTCGACGACACGGTTCGGGTGACGACGACGGACGCCGCCGAGCGCGGCACGGACTACCTGCTTGCGCTCCGCGAGGCGGGCGTTGCCGTGACCGGGTTCGACGTGGACGAACCGACGCTCGACGACGTTTTCTTCGCCATCGCAGACGGGCGAACCGATGGCTTCACCGCTGGGGACGACGGCGAAACCGGGCCGGGGCCGTCCGGAGGGACACGATGAGTTCCGCGGGCGTCGACGCCGGCCCGTCGCGGTCGGCCGGAAACTCCCTTGTCGGAGACATCTGGGTCAATTTCAAGCGGTGGACCCGGAAGGCGATTCGGAATCCGACCGTCGTCTTTCTCGAACTCTTCATGGCGGTGTTCTCCCTGCTGATGTTCACGGCCGTCTTCGGCGACGTCGGCACTCTCGCTATCGAACGGGCCGGATTCGAGGGCGTCGGCTACCTCCCCTTCGTCCTCCCCGCGGCCGTCGTCCAGGTGTCGATGTCGTCGTCGCTCTCCTCCGGCCTCGGACTGGTCGAGGACCTCCAGTCGGGGATGTTCGAGAAGGTGACCGTCTCGCCGATGCGCTGGACCGCCGTCTTCGCCGGCAAGGCCGCCGCCGAACTGTTCCGCCTCGTCTGTTACGTGTTCGTCATCTTCGGCCTCGGACTGGCGATGGGTGCCACCGTCGCGACCGGACTCGTGGGGCTGTTCGGCATCGCCCTCGTCTGTGTCCTCTTCGCGCTCTGGTACATGGCGCTCTCGAACGCCGTCGCGGTGGTGACCCGGGACGAGGAGACGCTCGACGCCGTCGGGAACCTCCTCCTGTTCCCGCTTCTGTTTCTCTCCTCGGCGTTCCTCCCCGTGTCGTCGCTGCCAGAGTCGGTGCAGGTGGTCGCCACGGTCAATCCGGTCACCTACGGCGTCGACGCGATTCGAGCGCTGGTCCTCGGTCGGGACGTGCTGACAGTCGTCGAGGTGACGGCGTTCGGTGGCGTCTTCGATACCCTCGCGCCGGCGTTCGTGGTTCTCTGTGCGCTCGATGTCGTCTTCGGTGCCGTCTCCGTCTGGCTCATGGGCCGTGCGACGGGGTCCGAGGTGGCGTGACCGGGCCGCCCTTACCCGCCCGCCGAATTCACCGGAAGCGTTTCGGCCCTCCGGGTGCCCGCCGGAACCCGCCTGCGCTACGCGACGGTCCCGCTGAGCAGGCCGACGAACCCGCCGGCCATCGTCTCGTAGTGGCGCGCGACCGTCCGCTCGGTGAGTCGCTCGCGGGCTGCGGCCACCCGCCGCTCGAACGCGCTGGCGTGTGACCGACGCGAGAGCCGCGTCCCCGGCGCAGAGAGGCGGACGAACCCCTCGAACGCGAGGTTCAACGGTGCGGCGAGAGCGCTGGGGCTTCGCTGGAAGTTCAGCAGGGCGACCCGCCCGCCCGGGTCAACGCTGTCACACCACGCGTCGACGGCCGAAGCGGGGTCTTCGAAGATACCGGTAACGAACGTCGCCAGGACAGCATCCGCCGCTCGAACTGGCGGACGAGCGGCGTCAGCTTGCACGTAGTGAACGGTCCCGCCCGTCCGCACGGAGCGTTCGCGTGCGCGGTCGAGCATTTCCCGAGTCACGTCGATGCCGACGATCCGACCCGTCGGCCCGACCCGCTCGCGGAGGACCGGCACGTTCGCCCCGGTCCCACAGCCCATTTCGACGACGGTATCGCCGGGTGCGAGCGCCAGCGAGTCCGCTCCCTGGTCGCGCCAGGACGCCACGCCGGGGGCATTCGCTACCCAGTCGTACACTCGCGCCCACCGGCCGTAGAAGGACTGCGCGTCTGTCACAGGATTTCGCGTGCCGTTTCAGCGACCGACACAGCGTCGTCCCCGAGCAGGTAAACCACCGGCTCGATACCCATCGCGCCGGTGTGATACAGCACGTCGGCCCCCGGGTCGTCAGCCAGCGCGGCCGCGACGGCCGGTTCGACGCTCTCCTCGGCGTCGAACTCGACCACGGTCCGGCCCGAATCTCGCAGTGCAGCTACGACGCCGTCGTCGTACCGGACGTTCAACACCGCGCGGGCGTCGCTGCCGGCGGCCCGCGCCGCCAGCAACAGCGTCGCGACGTGCTCGCTGACGCCGAACTCCGGGTCCGCCGGAATCGTTGCCCGTCCCTTCACGTCGAGAATCCGTCCCGGGACAGCGGCCACGTCCTCGATGCTGTCGGCCTCGGGGAGACACTGGACGAGATTCGACCCGACCGCCGGGATGAGCGTCGCGAACCCGCTGGTGTTTTCCAGCACGCTGAGCCCCCGCCGCACCGACGCGAGCGTCCGCTCGGCCGACCGCAGCTGCGAGTCCGGGTCGTGGACGGCGAACTCGTCGTCGTAGTCGCCCAGTTCCGGAACGGCCTCCTCGTGTAACTGCGCGAGGACGCCGCCCTGTTCGAGTTCGCGGATGAACACCTCTGTTTCGACCAGCGCCTGAACGGAGCTCATATCCCCGTCGGCCAGCCCGTCAGCCAGTCGCTCGACGAGTTCCTCCAGCCCGCGATGGGCCAGCAAGTCCTCCTGACGCGCTACGTCGCCGTGGACGTACTTCGACACCGCGCTCTGGCTGATGCCCAGCAGGTCGGCGACTTCGGACTGTGTCAGTCCGCGCTCTCTGAGGGCGTCGGCCAGCAGCGAGCGAAACGTCGGCAGGAAGTCGTCGACGACGATTTCCTCGATGAATCGCACTATTGGTCGCCTCCGAATTCTCTATCTCCCTGTATCTTGCTCGCCTGCGGCCCGGACTGGCCCTGGTACTTCGAGCCGCGCTCGGCTCCGTACGGCCGGTCGGCGGGCGTCTTGAGTTCGGTGAAAGTGAGCTGTGAGATCCGCATTCCGGGCGTGAGCGCTACGGGCGCGGTGCCGAGGTTCGACAGTTCCAGCGTGATTTGACCCTCGTAGCCGGGGTCACACAGGCCGGCCGTTGCGTGTACCACAATCGCAAGTCGGCCCAGCGAGGAGCGCCCTTCGACGTGGGCGATGAGGTCGTCGGGGATGGCGACGCGCTCGTGGGTCGTCCCCAGCACGAAGTCGCCGGGATGGAGGATGAACTCCTCGTCTTCTTCGACGACAGTCTCCTCGACGTAGTCGGCGACTTCGTCCTCGGAGTTCGGGTGGATACAGGGGATGTTGGCGTGCTGGAACTCCAAGAACTCACGACCGAGGCGGAGGTCGACGCTGGCCGGCTGGATCTGGATGTCCGGGTCGTCGAGCGGTTCGACGACGAGGTCACCCTGCTCCAGCCGCCGGAGAATATCCGCATCTGAGAGTATCATGAGAGTGGCGTGTGCGGCCGGAAGCCTAAACTCCTCGATTCTCAGGAGGCGATCACGGGGAGCGTCGCAGCGATGACGGCGACGGCGACTGCGGCGTATCTGCTGATCTCGTGGACGACTCGGAGGCCGCCAGCCCAGACGTACGCCTGCCAGGCTGCAGTGCCGACCTGTATTGCCAGGAATACGAGCCCGGAGAGCCCGTTCTGTAGACGGCGAACCTGTTCGAGCAACAGCTCCGGCGAGGACGCGGAGAGGTCGATGCTGGCGGCGAAGAAGACGAGTGCGGTACCACCGGCGACGACGCCGACAACGGACGGGAGCAGTCCCCAGGCGGTGATCTCTACCGTCTCGCCGAACCGCCCGGAGCCGCCGGCTAGCTTTGCGCCGACGTACAGCCCGATCATCAGTCCGATCCAGGCGATAATCAAGCCGAAAAACAGTCTTGGAAGGGCCCTAGTCGCGTAGTCCCAGATGAACGACCCGACTTCGACAGTCTGTGTCGCCGGTTCGTCACAGCCGGACACGGTTATTCCGCCGACGCCGCCGTCTTCGCACAGCCGTTCCGGCGGCCGTGCGGGGTTGTCTCGCTCGACGGTGCCGGTGAACTGGTCAGCGAACAGCCGGAACGCGACTCCGAGAACGATTGTGACGACGACAGCGATGCCGAGAGCGAGGCCGCCGCCACGGTATCCGTTCAGCCGGTCACGTCGCTGTTCGAAGAACGCGCCCGGTCGCAGGAGGAACGTTCGGACGGTGGAGGGCATCTCCGGGGTGTGCTCGGCCACGGCGTATGTACTCTGTGGTATGTGCAACCGTGGAGGGAGTCCGACGGGCGTTTAAGTACGGGTAGCCATGTAATCGTATGAAGCAGGCTATCGTCGCGCGGGCCGACATCGGCATGGGCGAGGGCAAGCTCGCCGCCCAGGTTGCCCACGCCTCGCTGTCGGCCTACGAGGACGCCGGCCCGAAACCCCGCAAAGCCTGGAAAGGCGCGGGGCAGAAGAAAGTCGTCCTGAAGGCCACCAGCGAGTCCGAGCTGTTCGAACTCGCCGACGTGGCCGAGCGCGAAGGCCTGCCGCATGCGGTCGTCCGGGACGCCGGCCACACACAGCTCGATCCGGGGACCGTCACGGCCCTCGCCGTCGGCCCCGCCGAGGACGAGCTGGTGGACCGCGTCACCGGCGACCTGCCGCTGTTCTGAGGGCAGCGGCCCGCGATACGGTTATATAAGAGCAACCCTAACCTCAGGTGAACAACAACACGATACATCATGCAAGGAAACGAACAACAGGCCTACGACCGCGGGATAACCATCTTCTCCCCGGACGGACGCCTCTATCAGGTCGAGTACGCACGAGAAGCCGTCAAGCGCGGAACCGCGAGCGTTGGTGTCCGCACCGAAGACGGCGTGGTCATCGCTGCGGACCGCCACGCCCGGTCGCCGCTCATCGAGCGCGACAGCATCGAGAAGATCCACGAGATCGACTCCCACGTCGGCGTCGCCAGCGCGGGCCATGTGGCCGACGCGCGCCAGCTCATCGACGTAGCCCGTCGCCAGGCCCAGGTCAACCGCCTGCGCTACGACGAGCCCGCCTCCGTCGAGTCGCTGACGAAGGAGATTACGGACTACATCCAGCAGTACACCCAGACCGGCGGCGCACGCCCGTTCGGTGTGGCGCTACTCGTCGCCGGTATCGAGGACGGCGAACCCCGGCTGTTCGAGACAGACCCCTCGGGAACGCCCTACGAGTGGCAGGCAGTCGCCATCGGCGGCTCCCGCGAGGACATCCAGACGTTCCTCGAAGACGAGTACGCCGAGGAGATGGACCTCGAAGCCGGCATCGAACTCGCGCTCCGGGCGCTGGCCTCGGTCAACGAGGACGGCCTCGACGCGACCGGCGTCGACATCGCCACTATCGACGTGGAGACCGAGCAGTTCCAGAAGCTCTCGGAAGAGGACATCGCCGAGCGCCTCGAAGAGTTCGAACTCGGAGGTGAGAACTGATGTACGACCCCGAGAACCGATTGACCGACGCCCACGAACCCGAGGTCGGCACTCTGCCGAACGAGGACGGCGGCCGCGACGAGGAGAACGTCGTCAAGACCGGGACGACGACCGTCGGCATCGCGACGGAGAACGGCGTCGTCATCGCGACGGACCGCCGCGCCTCCCTCGGTGGCCGTTTCGTCTCGAACAAGCAGGTCCAGAAGGTCGAGCAGATCCACCCGACGGCCGCGATGACGCTGGTCGGCAGCGTCGGCGGGGCCCAGTCGTTCATCCGCTCGCTGCGCGCGGAGGCCGACCTCTACGAGGTCCGCCGCGACGAACCGCTCTCGATTCACGCGCTGGCGACGCTGGCGGGTAACTTCGCCCGCGGTGGCCCGTACTTCGCCATCAACCCCATCGTCGGCGGCGTCGACGAAGAGGGCAGCCACGTCTACAGCGTCGACCCCGCCGGCGGCGTGCTCGAAGACGACTACACCGTCACCGGCTCCGGGACCATGGTCGCAACCGGGACCATCGAGGGACAGTACGACCCCGAGATGAGCCTCGGCGAGGCCCGCGACCTCGCGATCCGCGCGGTCAACGCCGCGGCCGAGCGTGACACCGGGTCCGGCAACGGTGTCGTGCTCGCGGAAATCACCGGCGAGGGCGTCGAGATCGACGCCTTCGACGACTACGAGTCGGCCGAATAACTCGGCTGCCTCGGCTTCGGTTTCTTTGCAGCTAGTTGCCAACGGCCAGTGGCTACTCACTCCCGCGGAATGACCCGCATCGGGTAGTCTGACTGTCGCATGATATTTTGGGCGACGCTGCCGAAGATGAGGCGGTCGGTCTGGCTCCGTTTGCGGACGCCGATGACGAGTTCGTCCGCATCGACCTCCTCGGCGATGTCGAAGATATCCTCAGACGGGCTGTTCCCCCGGATTATCTGGTAGGTCTCGACGGACACCTCGTCGCCCAGACGATCCGAGACGACTTCGAGCGCGGCCTTCCCGTCGGCAACCGCATGCGGTGGCGTCCTGTCTCCGCCCGGCTGTGAGTTGACCGCGTACACGCTGTCGTCCGGGTCGAGGACGCCTTCGAGGTACGAACACAGTGTCTGGCTGACTGTCTCGGAGTTGGTTGCGAGCACGAAGGTCTGCATATGCGACGTTCCTCACCCATCATGATAAGTATGTGTCTTGTTACCACGAAACGTCGTATATCCGGACTCTCACGGTCGCCGGACTACTCGGTCAGGACCAGCCAGCCGACGGCGAGGAAGACGGCGAGCACGAGCAGAATCGATCCCCAGGCCAGCGCCGCGAACGCCGTCGATCCGAGCGCGGCCAGAGGGAGGATGGCTGACGGCGTCATTGCTCGGACCCCCCGTCAGCCACCGGGTCGTCGAGCGCGCGGACCTCCCGTCCGAGGCTTTCGAGGTCGGCGTCGGCCCCGCCCAGCAGCGTCGCAACAACGGTGAGGGCTGCCGAGACGAGCGTCGCGCCGGCGAAGGCAATGAGGAACGACGGCGCTGGCAGCATACTCCCGACGCCCGGTATCGCGGCTATGAGGCCACGGAGCGACGGGAAGTACGTGAACCCGACGAGTAATCCTGCGATGCCAGAGACCAGCGCGCCCGGTCCGGTGAGCCGCTCGGTGTAGAGGCCGGCGAGGAAGGGCACGAAGACGCCGGCGGCCAGCAGGTCGGCCGTCAGGAACAACTGGAGGACGCTGTACCCCTGTGCACCGATGAACATCGCGGCGAGCGCGACGGCGACCGTCAGCCCGCGCCCGCCCAGCCACAGGGTCCGCTGGTCGGGGTCGTCGAGCAACCGGGCAAGGTCGGCCGTGACGACGCTGGCGATAGCGTTGAACATCGTGTCGGCTGAACTCATCACAAGCAAGACGGCGAGGACGACGATGGCGAGGGTCACCCACGTCGGGAACGCCTCCGCGACCACGAGGAAGAAGGCGATACTGGCGGAACCGGATTCCATGAGGCCCAGCCCCGCGGCGGCGATGCCGAACAGGCCGGCGAGCAGGAGCATCGGGACGACGACGACGGCGGCGATGCCAAGTCCGCGGCGGAGGGCGCGCTCGCCGTCGGCGGCGTACACCCGCTGCCAGACACCCTGATTCAGCATATTCGCGCCCAGCAGGGCAAAGGCCACGTACAGCCCGAACTCCAGGCCGGGGCCGAACCCTGGGTCCAGCAGTGTCGGGTCGGCCGACACTACCGTCGCGTGGAATTCGCTCGTGCCGCCCAGTGAGAGCAGCGCGCCACCAAAGCCCACCGCCAAGAGCGGGAGGATGACCAGCGTCTGGACGGTATCGGTGACGATGCTCGCCAGCAGGCCGCCGTAGGTCGTGTAGACGAGGACGAAGCCGCCGATGAGCAGCGAGGTCTGCCAGAGGGGGACATCTGCAACGAGCGCGAGCGCGCCGGCGATGCCGGTCATCTCCGCGGCGAGGAAGATGAACATGTAAAACACCGAGACGAGCAGGACGAGCAGGTACATCCCGGACCCGAAGCGGGCGTAGGCGAACTCCGTCAGCGAGTGGCCCGCGGGCATCACCTCGCGGATGCGAGCGCCGACCGGGATAAAGAGGAGGAGCGGAATCGCGCTGCCGATGGCGTAGCCCAGCACGGCGGGCAGCCCACCGAAGGCGGCCCCGGCCTCGGCGGGGCTCAGCAGAATCCAGACGCCCATCATCGACGCGATGACCGTCGCAGCGAGGGTCCCGCTGCCGGCTGAGTCGCGGGCCGAGATGTAGGTCTCAACAGAGTCAATGCGACCGCGGGCGGCGAAGAGGCCGATACCGGTGAACACGAGCACGGTCGCCGCGGTCAGGCCGAGAACAATAGCTGAGGAGACCATCTACGGACTCACCTCGTGGCCGGGCGTCTCGGTGGTTTCTCCGTAGGCCGTCTCGAAGAACTGTCGTTCGAGCGTGACCGTGCGGTCGAACAGCGATGCGACGCGGGCCTCCCGGCGGGGCGAAAGCGTCGTCCCGACGGCGTCGAGTTCGCGCCGCAGCCAGTCGACGAACGCGACGAACGAGTCGACGGCGTGGAGGTCCACCCATTCGGCTAAATAGAAGGGGAGTCCCATCCCCGCGCTGGGGAGGCCGTCGCTGTCCGGGTCGCCGTGGGTCGCCGCGGCCGCCGTCGCCCACGACTCGTATATCCACTCTGCCGGGACGAGGACGGCCAGCGTCTCGGCGTAGCCCCCCTCTCGGGCGGCACGAGCGAGCAGGTCGATGAACGCCCTCGTCGCCGGCGTCTGCTCGGGGTCTTGCCAGCGCGAATCTTCGACGCCGAGTGCGGCAAAGGAGCGCTCGAAGTAGTCGTCTTCCTCGTCGGTCACGGTATCGAGGAACTCCACAAACTGGCGTTTGGCGGCCATGTCCGGGGCCTGCCCGACCGCGTGGCCGAACGTCCCGACGAGTTCGCCGACGAAGGCGTAGTCCTGTACCAGATACGCGGCGAACGCGTCCTCGTCGAGCGTGCCGGCCCCGAGTTCCTCGACGAACCGGTGCCCAACGGCGGCGTCCCAGTCCGGCTGACTCTGCTCGCGGAGCCAGTCGGTAAATCGGGGATCGTCGTTCTCTTCGGCGTACTCTGAGTACGTCTCGCCTGTCATAGCTCCCACCCCTCCTGCGTGTAGGCCATCTCCCAGAACCGGTGTTCGAGTTTCGCGCTCGTGCGGAACGCGTCTTCCATGGCGTCGTGTTGGCCAGGATAGCGCTCGCCACAGCGGTCGACGTACGCCCGACACCAGCCCGTCGCCTCGCGGAAGTCGTCACTGGTGTACATATCGATGAACGGCGTGTACTGGTGCTCGCCGTCGGCAAGGTCGGCCATGTGTTCGGCCACGTCGAGGTACCCCTGCATACAGGGGTACAGCGCTGCGGCGATCTCCGCCTCGTGGCCCTCGTAGGCTGTCCGAACGAGGAAGTTCGTGTACGCCAGACAGGTCGGCGCCTTCTCGGTCGACTCCAGCTCACGACGCGAGATGCCGTAGTCCGACGCGAACTCCCGGTGGAGGTCCATCTCGGTGTCGAGCACCTGATGGGCGACCCCGAGCAGGTGCGTCATCGTCGACTCGTCGTTTGCCGTCGCGCCGGCGAGCGCGAACAGCCGCGCGTAGTCCTGCAGGTACCGGTAGTCCTGTTTCACCCAGTGCTCGAACGCCGCTTCGTCGAGCGTCCCGTCGGCCAGTTCGCGGACGAACGGGTGGTCCTTCTGTGCGTCCCAGATGTCTTCGCCGATGTCGAGCAGGTGGTCGCTGAACGCCATTGGTGGCCAACACAACAACCTCCGACGTATTATATCCTGCTAATACAACCAAGTTGTAACAAGGTGATCCGTGACGCACACGGCGAACTCCGAGCACGAGCGGGCCCCTCCGGCTGTCTGCTTCCACAACGACGCAGTCGACCGGCAGCTTTCGTAGTCCAAACTGCTAAACGAACCACGACCCTCACTTCTGGCAATGACACTGCAGTTGCCGAGCGAAATCGTGGTCGAGCGATTTCTCCCGACGGCCCGGGCGATGCTCGCCACGGAACTCGACGAGAAGGGCTGGACCCAGCAGGAGATCGCCGACCAGCTCGGAGTGACACAGGCCGCAGTAAGCAAGTACGGCAGCGGCTCGGTCACCGTAGAAGAGCGATTTCGAGAGGATGCCCGGATGCAACAGACTATCGAGCGGATCGCCGACGGGCTGGCCGCGGGCGAGATGGACGAGTTCGCGGTGCTTGGCGAACTGCTCGCCCTGGTACGGGAGTTCGAGGATAGGGGGCCGATCTGTGCGGTCCACGAGGAGGAGATGCCGGCGCTACAGGGGATGGGCTGTGACCTCTGCGTTCGGGGGACAGATACCGCCGTGGAAGCGGAACGGGCCGTGCTGTCGTCGGTCCGGCGAGCCACGCGACTGCTGGCGGACAGCGCCGTCGTCGTCGACGCCATCCCGAACGTGGGGATGAACGTCGGCATGGCGCTGCCGGACGCCGGAGACACCCTCGACGTGGCGGCAGTTCCCGGCCGAATTCACGACCTACGGGGACGGGTCAACGTCCCGTCGAACCCCGAGTTCGGCGCGTCGGAACACGTCGCGCGGACGATACTGGCCGCGATGGCCGTCGACCCTTCGCGCCGGGCGGCGCTCAATCTGAGCACTGCCGAGTCGCTCCTCGATGCCGCCCACGAGCAGGGCATCGAGCCGCTGGAGTTCGACGCTGGCTACGAGGACCGGGACGAACGGCTCGAAGCGGCCTTCCGCGAACGCGGTGACGTCCCCCGTGTCATCTACCACAGCGGCGCGTTCGGCATCGAACCGATAACCTACGTCTTTGGCGAGTCGGCGCTCGAGGCGGCCGAACTTGCGGTCGAACTCCTCGGCGCAGTCGACACATAACCGTCTCGGCCGCCGAGACCGTCAAAACCAGCCGGTCTCGGGGTCGACGGGGTTCTCCGGTTCCTCGCCCCGCAGGACCCGGATGACGTCTTCGGCCACGGTCTGTGTCAGTTCGACCCGGGACGCCTCGGAGTACCACGCGACGTGGGGGCTACAGACGACGCTGTCGAGGTCGTGCAGCGGCGAGTCACCGGGCGGTTCCGCCTCGCGAACGTCCAGTCCGGCCCCGCCGAGGTCGCCGCTGGTGAGCGCGTCGTACAGCGCCGTCTCGTCGACGAGCCCGCCCCTGGCCGTGTTCACGAGCAGCGCGTCGTCGCGCATCCGGTCGAGCGCGTCCGCGTCGATCATCCCCCGAGTCTCATCGGTCAGCGGGGCGTGCAACGAGACGATATCGGAATCGGCCAGCAGCGTCTCGAACGCGACCGGCTCGACGCCGAGGTCGCCCATCCGGTACTCGGGCGCGTACGGGTCGTAGGCGACGACGTCCACGTCGAACCCCCGGAGCTTCGCGGCGAACCGGCTAGCGAGCTTGCCGAAGGCGACGAGACCGACGGTGCTGCCGGCGAGGCGACGGATCGGCTGCCCGACCGACCACTCCCACTCGCCGCGCTTGACCGAGCGGTCGAACGTGGGTATCTTCCGCAGGCAAGCGAACACGAGCGCGAACGTGTGGGTCGACACCTCCTCGACAGAGTACTCCGGGACGTTGACGACCGCCACGCCGGCGTCGACCGCCGCCCGTACGTCGATGTTGTCCACGCCGATGCCGGCCCGGCCCACCACCTTGAGCGAGTCCGCGGCGTCGATGACTTCGGCCGTGACCTGTGTACCGGCGTCGACGATCAGCGCGTCCGCGCCCTCGACTGCGCGTGCGACAGCCGCCGGCTCTTTCGCCCCTGTCGTTTCGACGGTCGCATCGACCGCGTTCAGTACCGCCGCCCGTGTCTCCCCGTCCATCACCTTGGTGTCAGAGACGACGACTTTGTATGACATACTCTGGCTTGCTTCGGACCCGAGATAAAATCATCTGTCAGGATCGGTCCGGTCGTCGGAATCGCGTCACAGGACTGTGGTTGCACAGCGGTGACTAGCGGAGAACTGACAGAATAGTAGCAAACTTTTATGATATATTCGCGAGGAGGTGGCAACAGTATGTCGGCTGGTAACACAGATGAAACCTCCCTCGAACGTATCGGCTATCGACTCTCCGCGTGGGTGGAACGGTGGATGCCCAGTCCGTTCCTGTTCGCGCTCATCCTCAGCTACGTCGTGTTCCTGGCCGGCGTCGGCCTCACCGGGTCCGGCCCCGTCGAGATGGTCGGGTTCTGGTACGACGGCTTCTGGGCCTTCCTGACGTTCTCGATGCAGATGGTCCTCATCCTGATGACGGGCTTCGTCGTGGCGTACCATCCGCGTGTCAACGCCGGTATCCGCCGGCTGACGGAGCTTCCCAACACCGGGAAACAGGCGGTCGTCCTCGTCGGATTGCTGACGATGCTGCTCGGCTGGATTCACTGGGGACTGAGCCTCATCCTCGGGGCTATCTTCGCCCGAGAGATGGGCAAGACCGCCCACGAAAACGACATCGACGTCCACTATCCGGTCCTCTGTGTCGCGGGCTATCTCGGCCTCGGCCTCACCTGGCACTGGGGGCTGTCCGGGTCCGCGCCGCTATTGCTTGCGACTGAGGGCAACGAGTTCATTCAGCAGGGCGTCATCGACGTCGTCGTCTCCGCCTCCGAGACCATCTTCCACCCCTACGGCCTCATCCTGACTGGCCTGTCGATAGCCTACGCCCTCGTCGTCCTCTACGTCATCACGCCGACCGGTGACCAGGCGCGGGGCATCACGCACTACATCCCCGAAGACGACCTGTTCGAATCCGCGAGTGACGGCGGCGTGGAAGCGACCACCGAGCCGTCTCCGCAGGTCCCGGCCGAGCGCATCAACCACAGCCGCGTCCTCGGCGGGATTATCGGCCTGACCGGCATCGCGCTGGTCGTCTCACAGTTCGTCCAGTCCGGCATCGACGCGCTCGGGCTGAACATCGTCAACTTCGGCTTCCTGACGATTGGCATCTTCATCTACATGGACCCACAGACCTACCGGGAGAAGTTCGGCGAGGCGGCGACCGCCGCGTCGGGCATCGTGTTGCTGTTTCCCTTCTTCGCCGGCATCCAGGGGATGATGGCCACCTCCGGGCTGGCGCAGTTGATGGCCAACGCGCTCATCTCGGTCTCGACGCCCCAGACGTTCCCGGTCATCGCCTGGCTCACGGGCGCGACGGTCAACATCTTCGCGCCCTCCGGCGGCGGCGAGTGGATCATCCTCGGTCCGCCGATTCTCGAAGCCGCCCAGGACCTCGGCGTCCCGGTCGGGCAGGCGACGATGGCCTACGCCGTCGGCGACGCCCACACGAACCTCCTCAATCCGTTCTGGGCGCTGCCGCTGCTCGCCATCACTCGAATCAAGGCCCGGGAGATGTTCGGCTACGCTATCGCGATGTTGCTCGCGCTCACGCCGTTTCTGGCGGTCGTCCTGTTCGTTCTCCCGTACTGAGCAGGGACCCGGCGGGACAGCTACGGCTGCTTGCCCCTTCTTCGAGCGTTAAGTTGTTGGGGAAACTGCACTCGGATAATGGCAACCGAGACGGGAGCCGAGGAGGACGTGGACCTGCTCGACTCCTTCCGCCAATTCTTTGCGCTGGAGCGGGACGTACTGGTCCTGTCGCTGTCGATGCTGGCCTTTAGCCTCGCGTTTCAGATGACTAGCCGGTACATCCCCGAGTACATGCGTCTTCTGGGGGCCAGCGCCGGCGTCATCGGCCTCTATGGCAGCGTCGGGAACCTCATCAGCGCGGTGTACCCCTACCCCGGTGGCGCGGTGTCGGACCGCATCGGCTCGCGGCTGGCGTTGACCGCCTTCGCGACGCTGGCGACGGTCGGCTTCGGCATCTGGTATCTCGCCTCAGTCGTCGGCGACATCACGCTCGGCACGACAACGCTGCCGGCCTGGACGCTCGTGTTCGTCGGGCTCTTTCTCGCACAGGCCTGGAAATCCTTCGGGCTGGGCGCGACCTTCGCCATCGTCAAGCAGAGCGTCCCGTCTCAGCGGCTTGCGATGGGGTTTGCCAGCACGGAGATGTTCCGCCGCATCGGGTTCCTGCTCGGGCCGCTCGCCGCTGCGGCGCTGCTCGCGACGACTGCAACCTTCGTCGACGGCTTCCAGCGCGTGCTGCTGGTCGCGCTGGCCTGTGGCCTCGTCGCCACTGTCGCCCAGCACGTCCTCTACGACGCCAGCGAGGACACGCTCGGGAAGTCCTTCGAAGGCATCGACCAGATACTCGCCGACCTGCGGACGATGCCGGCGACGCTCCGGCCGCTCTTGGTCGCCGATACGCTCGTCCGCTTCGCCAACGGGATGGTGTACGTCTTCTTCGTCATCGTCGTCACCGAGTTTCTCTCGGTGGGGTTCACCGGCTTCGGCGTCCAGCTTCGGCCCGACGCCTTCTTCGGCGTCCTACTGGGCGTCGAGATGGTCGTCGCCATCGTCTCGATGGCTCCCGTCGCAAAGCTCACCGAGTGGGCCGGCCTCAAGCCTGCTGTCGCGCTCGGCTTTCTCGTCTACGCCGTCTTCCCGCTCCTGCTCATCTTCGCGCCGGACGACCAGTGGGTGCTGGTGCTGCTGTTCGCGTTCTCGGGCCTGCGATTTGCCGGCCTGCCGGCTCACAAGGCGCTCATCGTCGGCCCGGCAGAACAGGACGCCGGTGGCCGCGTCACCGGGACCTACTACCTGCTTCGGAACACGCTGGTCATCCCCAGCGCCGCGCTCGGCGGCTGGCTCTACGGCAGCGAGTGGGCCGTCTCCGTCGGTGGCGTGGCGCTACAGGCCGGCCCGGAACTGGCCTTCGGCGTCGCTACAGTGGTCGGCCTCGCCGGTGTGGCCTACTTCATCGCCTTCGGCCGGGAGTTCGAGGCCTACAGATAATCGCCGCGTCGGCCTACCACTCCTCGCGCGGCGGGAACTCGTCGCCACAGCGTGGACAGTACCGCATCGGCGCGCGGGACTCCTGACCGTCCCTGTCGAACGTTATCTCTCGTCCGCAACTCTGACATGCTAGCTTTGGCATCGTGGTGCTCTCCGGTCGCCCGCATAGCCACGACCTACTCACAGGTAGTATGTGTGCCGTGATAACACTAGGTACCAGCTGCGATATGGTCGATAGCGAGTCCGCAAACGCCAGCCCTAAGCGCCGACCCGCAAACAGCCACACAATGCAAGCGGCCCACCCAATCGAGCGAGCGGTCGGTATGGAGTACTACGTCAGCGACGCCGACGGGGTGGGCGGCCACCTCCGCGCCTCCCCCGCGGATTTCCGCGTCCGGGAACTGGAGGCGTTCGGCACCGAACCGGTCGACGCCGACACCGGCGCGTATCCGCATCTCGTTTTCCGGGCGGAGCTCCGTAACTGGGAGACTAACGACTTCGCCAGCAAGCTCTCCGACCGGCTGGGCATCTCCCGCGAGCGGGTGTCGTGGGCGGGGACGAAAGACAAGCGCGCGGTCACGACCCAGTTGTTCTCGGTAAAAGGAGTCGCGGCCGAGGACCTGCCGGAAATCGGCGGCACGGACATCGAGGTCATCGGCCGCGCCGGCCGCCCGATTCTCTTCGGCGACCTGGCGGGCAACGCCTTCGAGATCGTCGTCCGGGACACCGAGAACACCGACAACGCCGCCAGCGTCGTGGCGGACCTTCAGGCGTTCGCCAGCGGTGACGACACACTGTCGGGCGGCGACCAGTCGGGCGATTCCGCACTGCCGAACGGTGACACGACGGTCGGCGTACCCAACTACTTCGGCCAGCAGCGGTTCGGATCGCGCCGGCCGGTCACCCACGAGGTCGGGCTGGCAATCGCCCGCGGCGAGTGGCGGGACGCGGTCCTCGCCTACGTCGGGAACCCGAACGAGCGCGAACCGGAGTCGACGCAGGCGGCGCGAGCGTACGTCGACGAAACCCACGACTGGGCCGGCGCGCTGGACGAACTGCCCGGTGCGCTGGGCTACGAACGCTCTATCTGCCACCGGCTGGTCGAGAACGGGGCCGACGAGCCGGAAGATTTCCGCGAGGCGCTGGAGTCGCTACCGTCGAACCTCCAGTCGCTGTTCGTCAACGCCGCCCAGTCCTACGTGTTCAACCGCATCCTCTCGGAGCGGTTAGAGCGGGGGCTCCCCTTCAACCGCCCGGTCGAGGGCGACGTGGTCTGTTTCCGGGACAGCGACGCGCCCGAGGACTTCCCGATTCCGGACGCCAACCGGACCCAACAGGTCACGGCAAAGCGGCTCTCGACCGTCGAGCGCCACTGCGAGCGCGGCCGAGCGTTTGTCACCGCGCCGCTGGTCGGGACCGACACCGAACTCGGCAGCGGTGAGCCGGGTGCTATCGCCCGTAAGGTGCTCGACGATGTCGGCCTCGAACAGAGCGATTTCGACCTCCCCGGCGCGTTCGACAGCGACGGGACGCGGCGGGCCGTCCTGCTCCGGACGGCCCTCGGCGTCGAGCGCGACGACGCGGACCTGACGTTCTCCTTTTCGCTGCCGAAAGGGAGCTACGCGACGGTCCTCCTCCGGGAGTTCCGGAAGGGCGACCCGGACGCGTAGCGTGCCGCTCCGGGTTCGGTAACTGCTGCGGAATATGCAACGGTTAAGTCCGGCCACACACGCCATCTCGTATGGGCGAGCTACCGGACGAGTTCTCGTGTACCATCACCGACTGGGAGTACATCTACGGCCTCTGCCGGGACGTGGCCGACGACGTGAAAGCCGCCGAGTTCGAGCCCGACGTGGTCGTCGCGCTGGCGCGGGGCGGCTGGTTCGGCGGGCGCTGTCTCTGTGACTTCCTCGGGCTGGACGACTTGGCAAGCCTGAAGGTCGAACACTACGTCGGGACCGCCGCGAAAGGCGAGGAGGCACAGATCAAGTACCCGCTGGCCGACGGCGCAGTCGAGGGGAAGGACGTGCTGGTCGTCGACGACATCGCCGACACCGGCCAGTCTATCGAGACGGCCGCCGAGTGCGTCCGTGACCGAAACCCAAGCAGCGTCCGGACGGCGACGCTCCAGTTGCTCCAGACCAGCGACCACGAGCCGGAGTTCGTCGGCGAGCGCCTCGACGAGTGGACCTGGGTCGTCTACCCCTGGAACTTCGTGGAAGACATGGTCGAACTCGTCGCGGGCGTGATGGCGAAGAGTGGTCAGGAAACCCACACCGAGGACGATATTCGCCAGTTACTGCGGGAGTACCACGGCGTCAGCCGCACGAATCTAGAGATCGCACAGCCGAACCGACTTGGCGAGGTCACGACCGAGATGGAGCGGCGCGGCGTCGTCGAATCGGTCGGCGACGGCTGGCAACTCACCGACGACTGAGGATGTTCGACGGGAAGGGACGACAGGAGTCACTCGAATCCGCTAGTCTCGCCGCTCACTATCGCTAGTCACTCGCGCCTGCTAGTCACGATAAAAATACGGTCAGCGACGGGTGCGGCCGTCGTCCCGGACGTACTCTAACGCGCTGACGAACTGCTCTTTGTCGACCCGGCCTTCCGCCTCTTCGAGTCGTTCACGAATTTTCGTCGGAGTCATGTGTATTGGTAACATGGGACTGCGTCGATATAACTCTTTCTCACCCGCCAACAGATTCGATGTGAGCACGGGTCTGAACTGGCCGGTGAGCCGGACAGTAGACCGCCAAACCGCCGTACCGGGACGACACCCCCGTCGAGGGAATATATTTAATACCCCGCTTACCCAATAGAAACTATGGCCGCTTACGGCCGGCCGTCACTTCGAGACCTGTTCGATGAATCACCGACGCCGCACATCGCGCATCCGCCGCGGAGTCACCATCGAGACTTCTACATCGCCACAGACGGGTCGTTCAGACCCCACGGCGGTACGACATCACCCGACAGCGAGTCAGGCGGCCCGACAGGCGGGCTGGGTGTCGTCGTCGAAACGCTCGACGGTGAGCGCGTCGTCAGGCTGTCTGTCCCAGATACCTGCCCCGACAACAACGTCGCGGAGTACCGGGCGCTCCATCTGGGGCTCGACGTGCTTGCGAGACGGGCCCCGCCCAACGCCCGCGTCGGCCTGCTCATCGACCACGACCAGCTCGCCGAGAACGTGAACGCGGAGGTACTGGCCTCCCATGGCTCCGCCTACGACCCGCCACACTCCGTGTCGGTCCCATCGGCGACAGGGCTGCACTGGCGCGGAATTCAGGCACGTATCAACGGGTTCGGCGAGGTCCGTGCCGCGCGGATCTCCGGCGACCGCAACCCCGCCCATCCGCTGGCGAACGCACCCGACCAGTACGCGCACGTCAACGGCGAGCCGGACCGGTGTGTCCTCCCCGACGCGCCGACGGTAAACGAACGCGTCCCGCCGCCGTCACGCGCGGAGCGTGGCGGCGCATCTGACTGACGGAGCGCACCGGCACCCCTGCCGGCCACAGTATCCCATTCTTTCACACCGCTGCCGACAGTAGCACGTAGCCGTAGCAGCCCCTCGACCGGCACGCAGCTGTCGTCCCTGAAATATCACATACGACCGCGATTCTGTGGAGAAATCTGACCACAGCCAGAAATCATCGTAACTGGTGGTTCCGAGGATCTCTGTCAGTCACGTTTCACAGTAGATAATCTCTATAAGTTATGCAGATAGTTGAAGCCATTCCAGCGTACGTTTGGGGAACGTCACACAGACCAAATTTTATGTATTAGAAATGGGATAGTATACAGTGGGAGGTGAGCAACGGTGAGTACCAGAACTGACGGACCGGACGGTTTCAGCGGACAGTACGTCGAGCAGCAGTTGCCGCGTCAGTCGCCGACGCGGCACGACCTCGTTCTCGCCGTCATCCCCGCGGTGTTCGTGCTTACACTCGTCGCTGCGGTTGTTCTGGATCTCTCGCTTCAGGCGGCAATCGCTGGCGGTTCACTTGTTGGCGCTGTGGCGGTCGTCGATGCACTCTTCCTCCACCCACCGACACGCGGTCGACGGCGAGACGATACGTGACATCGCGTTCCGGCGACGGGCCTGAACGCTATGTTCTGACGGATGATTCCGACCTAGCTCGAAAAAAGCAGTCGCTAGTCGTTACTCCTGCTGTGCGTCGACGACAGCGACGCCCGCAAGGTTCACGATGTCGCTACCACCTTTTTCAGCGTCGGGTGTGCTCGCAGCACTCGCACACCACTCCTCGAAAAACGTGGTTCTCGTGAGCGGAGCGAACGAGGGCTCGAAAGACGAGGGCAGCGAGTCTTTCGGCGGCGAAAAACGCTCGCTACGCTCGCGTCGATTACTCCTGTTGAGCGTCGACGACGGCGACGCCCGCGAGGTTCACGATATCCTTGACCTCGTCGCCGCGCTGGAGGACGTGGACCGGCTTGTCCATGCCCACGAGCATCGGTCCGATGGCCTCAGCGCCGCCCAGTCGCTGGAGGAGCTTGTAGCCGATGTTCCCGGCTTCGAGGTTGGGGAACACGAGGACGTTCGCGGGGTCGTCGAGTTCGGAGAACTCGTAGGTGTCTTGCAGGATGTCCTCGACGACGGCGGTGTCGGCCTGCATCTCTCCGTCGACCGGGAAGTCGACGCGGTCGTCGTCCTGCAGGCGCGAGACCGCCCGGCGGATCTTCTTCGTCCCGGGGTTGTCGACGCTCCCGAAGTTCGAGTACGACAGCATCGCCGCTCGCGGTTCGACGTTGAACCGACGGGCCAGTTCCCCGGTGTGGCGGGTGACCTCCTCCAGTACGTCCGTGTCGGGGTCCTGATTGACTGTGGTGTCAGCACAGAAGATGACGCGGTTCTTGAACGTCAGCATGTACACACCGGCCGCGTAGTCGGCGTCGTCGGCCGTGCCGATGACCTGCAGCGGCGGGCGCAGGGCCGAGGGGTAGTGGTGGGTGAGCCCGGTCAGCATCGCGTCGGCGTCGCCCATCTCGACCATCACGCTGCCGAGGTAGTTCCCGTCCCGAATGAGTTCGTCGGCTTCGCGTCGGGTGATGCCTTTCCGCCGGCGGAGTTCGTACAGTCGGTCGGCGTAGTCTGCCACGTCGGCTGTCTCGGGGTCGACGACGACTGGGTCGAACTCCAGGCCGAACTTCCGGCGCGTGGACTCGATGCGGTCGGCGTCACCGATGAGGACCGGTTCGGCGATTCCCTGTTCGACCAGCTGGTAGGCCGCGCGGATCATCTTCTCGTCGTGACCCTCGGCGAGTACGACCCGCTGGGGGTCGCTCTTGGCCTTGTTGAGCACGACGCGCATCATCTCGCGGGACTTGCCCAGCCGCGCTTCGAGCTCTTCGACGTAGGCCTCCGTATCGATATTCGTCCGTGCTGCGCCACTCTCGATGGCGGCCTCGGCGACGGCGGGGGTCACTTCGAACAGGACCCGCGGGTCCAGCGGTTTCGGGATGATGTAGTCCGGGCCGAACTGCAGGGGCTGGTCGCCGTAGGCCTTGACGACCTCGTCGGGCACGTCCTGCTTTGCGAGGTCGGCCAGCGCGCGGGCCGCTGCGACTTTCATCTCCTCGTTGATTTCGGTCGCCCGCACGTCGAGTGCGCCGCGGAAGATGAACGGGAACCCGAGGACGTTGTTGACCTGATTCGGGTAGTCCGAACGGCCGGTCGCCATGATGACCGTGTCGTCGCGGGCGGCCTTGGCCGACTCGTAGCCGATCTCCGGATCCGGGTTCGCCATCGCGAAGATGATGGGGTCGCTGGCCATCGACCGCACCATCTCCTGGTCGACGATGCCGCCGACGGAGAGCCCGACGAACACGTCGGCCCCGTCCATCGCGTCGGCGAGGTCGCCCTCGGGGATGTCGCGGGCGAACTCCTGTTTGAATCGGTTGAGTTCCTCGTGGGTCGCTCGTTCCTCGGTGATGATGCCCGAGGAGTCACACATCGTTATGTTGTCCTTCGAGACGCCCAGGGAGACGTAGAACTTCGCCGAGGCGATAGCGGACGCTCCGGCCCCGGAGAAGACGACCTCCAGCTCCTCCAGATCCTTGTCGGCGATGTCGGCCGCGTTGACCAGCGCCGCGCCGGAGATGATCGCGGTCCCGTGTTGGTCATCGTGGAACACCGGGATGTCGAGTTTCTCGCTGAGTCGGCGCTCGACCTCGAAACACTCCGGGGCGGCGATGTCTTCGAGGTTGATACCGCCGAAGGTCGGCTCCATCGCCTCCACCGTCTGTATCATCGCCTCGGCGTTGTCCGTGTCCAGCTCCACGTCGAACACGTCGATGTCGGCGAAGCGCTTGAACAGCACGCCCTTCCCCTCCATGACCGGCTTCCCGGCTTCCGGGCCGATGTCGCCGAGGCCGAGCACGGCGGACCCGTCGGAGACGACGCCCACGAGGTTCCCCTTCGCGGTGTACTCGAAGGCCTTCTCGGGATCTTTGTCGATCTCCTCACACGGTGCGGCCACGCCGGGCGAGTACGCCAGCGAGAGGTCACGCTGTGTGTTCGTCGGCTTCGTCGTCGCAATCTCTATCTTCCCCGGCGGCTTGCTCCGGTGGTACTCCAGTGCGTCCTCGTCAAGTCCCATATCCGGATGTCGAACCCTACTGTAAAAAAGACAAGTTTACCGTCAACGGACGAGCGGTACAACGACGGTTGTCGAATGTCGCCTTGTTGCAGCGGTTTTTTCCCGGACGTGTCCCATCAATTGGAAAACGGCCGCCGCCGGGGACCCGCCCGATGGACCGGCCGCGGACCTCAGTTCGTGTTGGTGAGTTCGCCGACCCGGTCGGTCAGTTCGGTGACCGCGTCTTCCTGTCGGTCGGTCGCTTTGACAATCTCTTTCGTCGCCGTTTCGGCCTCTTGGGCGTGGTTCTGTGCGTCTTCGACCATCGAAGTCACGTTCTCGATAGCGCTCGCTTGGTCGTCGTTGGCGTCGGCGACTTCCTGGATGCCCCTCGTCGCTTCCTCCACAGCGTCGGATATCTCGTCCAGCGCATCCAGGGCGTCCGCGATCTCGGATTCCGCGTGCTCGACCTGCTCGTGGGACGTCTCGACCATTTCGGCTGTCTCGGACGCCTGGTCCTGAATCGTGGTGATACTCGTCGATATCTCGGACGCGTACTCGCTCGTCTCGTTAGCGAGCGTCTTCACCTCGTCAGCCACGACAGCGAACCCGCTCCCGCTTTCGCCGGCTCTGGCCGCCTCGATGTTGGCGTTTAGCGCGAGCATATTCGTCTGCTCCGCCACGTCGGCGATTATCTCGACGATCTCACTCACTTCGTCCATCTGGTCGTCGAGGTCTGTGACGGTGTCCACGAGGTCTTCGCTCGTCTCGGCGAGCCCGTCGGTAACGTCCATGACTGCTTCACCGGCGTCTGACCCGTCTTCTGCGGCCGCCTTCGCGCGCTGTGCTGCCGACGCCACTTCGCTAGATGTCGCGGCGACCTCCTCCATCCCGGCCCCGATATCCTGGATGTTGTCGGCCGCCTGGGTGAGGGAGTCGGTCTGTTCGGCAACCCGGCTCTCGACGTCCTCTGCGGACGAATTCGCCTGCTCGATAGTGGTCGCAAGTTGCTGCGCCTGTGCGTCCACCTGGTCCGCCAACTGCTCGACCTGTTCGGCCATGTCGTTGAGCGAGCCGACGACCTCGTACAGCTGGTCGTCGACGTACTCGCCGCCGTCGGTCCGGTCGAACGACGCCCGGGCGTCGAGGCGGCCGTTCTTGAGCGCGGCCATGGTCGATTTGATCTCATCGACCAGACTCGTCACGGCCTCGTGGCGGTTGGCCTCGTCAGTCCGGTCCTGGACCATTTCGACGATCGCGATGAGTTCGCCGTCGTCGTCGTAAATCGGGGCGGCGCTAAAGGAGATGTGGCGTTCGTTCCCGTGCTGGTCGGCCATCACGCTCGTGTCGCGGTACAGCGTGAAGTCCTCGTCCTCGACCTTCGGCACGTCGTACTCCGTATGGGTGGTCTCCGGGGCGTCGAGAACCTTGTCGGCGAGGGTCTTCCCGCGCCGACCGTCTGGATAGAACGCCATGCTCGCCATCTCCATCTCCTTTGCTTCGGCCTCGGAGACGCCGGTGAGGTTTTCGATCGAACGGTTCCAGCTGAGGATATCGCCGTTCGTATCCAGAATAAAGAGCGGTGTCCCGATGTGATGCAACACGCTGTGGTAGTCGAGTCCCATGCCGGAGCCACTGTCCGCCGCAGAGTCGGTGAACGCATCGACACCGGCCCGGGAGACTGACTGTGTCGTTTCCAGCCCTTCTTGGAGCTCCACCTCGACGGAGTGGATAGCGGCCTGTGCATCCGGGCCGAGTTCGTCCCGAAGCTGCTCGAACGCGCCTTCGACGAGCGATTCGGTGACGAAGCCCTGGGCCGCAATAAACTCACTCTGGCTGATTCCGGCGGTTTCGTATTCGTCGATCAGCGCTCGGAGTTCGTCGGGTTCGAGTTCGAACTGCCGCTCGACGTGTTGGGTCCCGATAGCGGCCTTCTCGGAGTCGTCGAAGCGGTCGTTGAGGCGTGGCGAGTCCGGGTCGATGGCGTCGGCCAGAAAGCGGGTCTGCCCGTCACTCGCGACGAGGCCTCCGTCCGCCCGTCGGGCCGCAGCGTCCGAAGAACGGGACCCCTGGCCGTAGATGTAGGTGCGGATCTGTTCGAACATAAGGTAGCTATGTTACATTCCAGAACACCTGTAGATAAAGATGACTCCGAGAATATCAGTAAAGATAATGGTGCTCGCTGGCAAGGCACGAAAAGAGAGCATAAGTACGTGCAACCGAAGATATAGGTATGACCACCCGTTTCCGCCGACTGGTGGCGACGACGACGGTGCTGACGTTCGCACTCATCCTGCTTGGCGTGTACACCGGTGCCATCGGCGCCGGGCTGACCTGTGAGGCACGCTGGCCGTTCTGTGACGGCTGGATGGGTCTGTTCCCCGCAAACTGGGCGAGTTTCGTCGAGTGGTTCCACCGTTTAGTCGCGATGATCACCGGCTTCGGCATCCTCGGTTCGACAATCGCCGCGTGGCGCGGTGAGTACAGCCGGCGGATCAAGCTCGCAACTGCCGTCGCCACGGTCGTGCTCCCGGTGCAGGTCCTCCTCGGCGCGAACACCATCTTCAACTTCGGTGCCACGGCGCAGGTCCTCCACCACGGGGCCGCACAGCTCATCTTCGGCGCGATGGTCGCGGCGACGGCGTGGGCCTACACCGACACGGCGGAGTCACCGTCGGTACAATCGGCCGATACCCAGCACACGGCACGCGCAGACGATTGAACACGAGTACCACCCCCGTGGTTAACACGTAAGATATATTCCGGTCTGTCGTGTGGTGGGGATTATGTCAGACGACGGCCTTTCACGACGCCAGTATCTCTCCACGGTCGGTGGAACCGCAGTAACCGTCTCACTTGCCGGCTGTTTCGGCGGCGGCGGTGGCGGTGATGACGGCACTACTGAAATCACTGCCGGAACTGCACCGGGCTTCCCCCCGTTCGAGATGAAGGAGGACGGCGAACTCGTCGGGTTCGACATCGACCTGCTGGAAGCGGTCGTCGACGAGACCGACTACACCCTGGCCGGCTGGGAAGAGTTCGAGTTCAAGTCCCTGATTCCGGCGCTGACGAACGAGAACATCGACGTGGTTGCCGCAGGGATGACTATCAACGACGAGCGCGACGAGACCATCGACTTCACCGACCCGTACTACAGTTCCAATCAGGCAATCGTCGTCCGCGAAGACGGTGACTTTTCCCCGTCCTCGCTGTCGGACCTCTCCGGACGCCCCATCGGCGCACAGAAGGGTACTACCGGCGAGAGTACGGTTCAGTCGGAGCTCATCGAACCGGGGAACCTCGATGAGTCGAACTACAACTCCTACGGCAACTACGTGCTGGCTGTCGAAGACCTCCAGAACGGCAACATCGACGCGGTCGTCATTGACGAGCCGGTCGCTCAGACCTTCGCCGCCCAGCGCCCGGTCGTCATCGCCTTCACGTACGAGACGGGCGAGAACTTCGGCTTCGGCGTCCGCGAGGGCGACGACGAGTTCACGCAGGCACTCAACGACGGTCTGTCCACTGTCAGGGACGGGAGCACGTATCAGGACCTGACGAACAAGTGGTTCGGTCAGCAGTAACCGATGCCCCCCCTCCCGTTGCAGAGTGACTGGGCGTTCGTTGTCGGGAACCTCGACCTGCTACTCGTCGGTACGGGTGTCACGGTCGCCCTGACAGCGGCGAGCATCTTGCTTGGCTTTCTGCTCGGGTTCCCGGCGGGAGCCGTCGAGGTGTACGGCCGCGGCCCGCTCAAACGCGCCGTCGAGACAGCCGGCGTCGTGCTCCGCGGGACGCCGCTGCTCGTCATCATTATCCTGCTGTTCTTCGGCCTCTCGGTGTCGAGCAGCGCCTTCGTGACGGCGACTATCGCGCTCGGACTCCGGAGCGCCGCGTATCAATCACAGATCTTCCGTGGCGCGCTCCAGAGCGTCGACGAGGGGCAACTGGAAGCCGCTCGCGCCGTCGGCATGGGCCGACTACAGGCGATCCGTAGCGTAGTCGTCCCGCAGGCGCTGCGCCGGAGCGTGCCCGGCTTCCAAAACGAGTTCACGATCGTCCTGAAAGACACGAGCATCGCCATCGTCATCGGCCTCGGCGAACTGCTGACCGTCGGCCAGAACCTCTACCAGGGCGGTCAGAGCACGGCCGCGCTTGAAATCTTCTTGACTGTGAGTCTCATCTACTTCGTTCTCACGTTCGTGACGAACCGTTCGCTCGACTACGTCGACGACCACTTCAGCATCCCCGGAGGTGAGCGTGCATGAGCGATCCGCTGTTGGAACTCGACGACGTGTACAAGTCCTACGGTGAGGAACAGGTGCTCTCCGGCGTCAGCTTCGAGATGGACGCCGGCGACGTCGACGTGGTCATCGGCCCAAGCGGGAGCGGCAAGTCGACGATGCTTCGCTGTGTGAACCGCCTCACCGAGATTAACGGCGGTGCCATCTACCTCAATGGTGAGTGCGTCACCGATGCCGACACCGACGTGAACGAACTCCGGAAACAGGTCGGCATGGTGTTCCAGGACTTCAACCTCTTCGCCCATCTCACCGCGCTGGGGAACGTCACGCTCGGCCTCCGGAAGGTCCGCGGCATGGACAAGGCGGCGGCTCAGGAGCAAGGCTACGAACACCTCGAACAGGTCGGGCTGCTTGACCAGGCCGACTCCTACCCCGCCGAACTCTCGGGCGGCCAGAAACAGCGGGTCGGCATCGCTCGCGCGCTCGCCATGGACCCGAAGCTCCTGCTGTTCGACGAGCCGACCAGCGCGCTCGACCCGGAACTCGTCGGGGAAGTGGTCGAGGTGATGCGCGACCTCGCCGCCGAGGGCATCACGATGCTCGTCGTCAGCCACGAGATGGGGTTCGCGCGGTCGGCCGCGTCGGACATCATCTTCCTCGACGACGGTGAAATCGTCGAACACGGCCCGCCGGAACAGCTGTTCGAGAACCCGCAGGCGGCCCGAACCGGCGAGTTCCTCAGTCGCCTGGAGACGACCCACGAGGGGGAGTGACCGATGGGGACGCCGGAGTCCACGACGACCGGCCGAACGATCCGCGCCCGTGCCGCCGGACTGACCGACCAGCCGCTGACGCTGCTGACTGTCGGGGCTTTCTGGACGTGGCTCGTCGTGCGCTGGACGAACGACTTCCTGCTGGACGGCGCGCTCATCGAGCGCAACACGTCGTTTTTCCCGACTGCACCGTTCGAGTCGGCCGCGTCGACGCTCGGCGGTCTCGCGGCGAGTCTCGGGCCGGTCGGGTTTCCCGTCGGCTGGGTCGCCGGCTTCTTCGAGTTCCTGGCGGCGTCGATTCCCTACCTGCCACCGCTGGCGACCGGCGTGTGGGCGACGATACTGCTGACGCTGCTGGGTATCGCCCTCGGGTTCGTCATCGCCGTCCCGCTCAGCGTCGCCCGGGTGTACGGTGGGGGCGCCACCCGCTCGGTCGCGCTGGGGTACACCGAACTGTTCCGCGGGACGCCGTTGCTCGCTCAGCTGTTCGTCCTCTACTTCGCGACGCCGCTGACGACGATCATCCGTGAACTGCCTACCGTTGGGACCGGATTCATCCCCGCCCAGGCGTTCTGGGTGGCCGTCATCGCGTTCACCCTCAACAGCGCGGCCTACCAGTCTGAGTACATCCGCTCGGCGCTGAACTCCGTCCCGGAGGGTCAGCTCACCGCCGCTCGTTCGATCGGCCTCTCGAAGGTCGATGGAATCCGGCACGTCGTCCTGCCCCAGGGCCTTCGCTACGCGATTCCGGGCTGGTCGAACGAGCTGGTGTACCTCATCAAGTACTCCTCGCTGGCGAGTTTCATCACCGTCCGCGAACTGTTCCAGCGAACCGACTCTATCGCGAGCGAGACCTACCGGTACACGGAGCTGTTCGTCCTCGCCGGCCTGCTGTACCTGGCGCTGGTCATCTCGGCGTCGCTCCTGATGGAGTACGTCGAAGACCGTGTCGCGATTCCCGGTCTCGGCACGACCGGGCGGTGACTACATAAAGTCAGAGAGGCCGGACTGCTGGTCGTCGTCTTCGGCCGCCTCGCTCGCGGATTCGGTATCGTCGCTGTCAGCCGCATCGCTTGCTCCGGTGTCATCGGACCCTGCTTCGTCGTCGGCCGCAAGCGTTACTTGCTGGTCGCCGTTCTCCTCGTCGGCGTCGGCGGTTTCGTCGCCATCCGCCTCACCCGCTCCGTCACCGCCGTCCGCACTCGCCCCCTCGAAAACCCCGCCGGAGTGTTCGACGGCGGCTTCCTC
Source organism: Haloarcula sp. CGMCC 1.6347 (assembly GCF_037078395.1). Lineage (NCBI taxonomy): Archaea > Methanobacteriati > Methanobacteriota > Halobacteria > Halobacteriales > Haloarculaceae > Haloarcula > Haloarcula sp. CGMCC 1.6347. The sequence goes on along the minus strand of NZ_JAYMGX010000002.1, from coordinate 424,632 downwards.
CTTGAGCGCCTCGGCGTCGGCGACGATGTCTTGCACCTTGTTCGTGTCCTTGCCCGATCCGGTGACGAAGGAGACGTGCTCGGCCTCCATATCGTAGGTCGCCGCCATCGCCACCGTTAGCTCGCGGTTCCGACAGTGGTGGGTCATCGTCGAGAGGAACGGCATGACCTCCCGACGGGCGGTCCGCATCGAGACGCCGTCGATAGCGGCTATCTGCTGGGCGACGTAGTCTCGCGTGTTTCGGGTCCCTTTCGACCGGCCCAGTTTCGACCAGTAGCTCGGCGGGCCGTAGCGGGTCCAGCCGCCCTTCGTTCCGTCCCGGGCCGCGGCGACGCCCGCGGTCATGTTGTCGCCGGCGTAGCGCCAGAAGGAGTAGTTCTGTGTCTCGCGGACGCGGCCGAGCCACTGGTCGGCGTTCGAGAGGAACTCGTAGGCCCGGGTCAGTTCGGCCCCCTCGTAGTCCTTGGGCATGTTGTCCTCGATCCAGTTGATGAGGTCGTCCGGCGTCTCGTCCACGTCGTAACTGGCCTCCAGAGCCTCCTGCGCGCCGGCCTCCTTGAGCACCACGTCGAGGTACTCGAAGATGCCCTCGGTCGTGTCGCGCTCGCCGGTCACCACGTCGTCGGCGGTCAGGCGCTCCGTCGTCTCGGCGATGGCCTGGAGGTCCTTGACCGCGCCCCGTAGGTCGCCGCTGTTCTGCTCGGCGAGTTCCTGCAGCGCCTCACTCTCGTACTCGACGCCCTCTTGGCGACAGAGGTCACGGAGGACGGGGACGATAGAGCGGGGCGAGACGTCCCGGAACTCGATGTCCTGGCAGTTGTTCCGCAGGCCGTTCGACATCTCGTAGTACTCGTTGGCGATGAGGATCATCGGCTGGCTGGCCTCTTTCACCAGCGCGGTGATGGCCCGCGCGCCGCCGCGGTCGGCGTTGCCGTGGATGTTGTCCGCCTCGTCCATGATGACGAGTCGCCGGCCGCCACCGCCGGCGGTCAGCGTGCCGGATTTGGCGGCTTCGCCGGCCACCCGATTGATAACGTCCTTGGTTCGGGAGTCGCTGGCGTTGAGTTCGATGGTCGGCCACCCCATGTCGTTTGCCAGCGCGTGGGCGGCCGAGGTCTTCCCGATGCCCGGGGACCCGTGGATGATGACCGCCTCGCGGTGGTCGTCCCACGTGTCCGCCCACTTCTTGAGTGCGTCGCGGGCCTTATCGTTGCCCCGCACCTCCGACAGTGTCGTCGGGCGGTACTTCTCCGTCCAATCCATTGGGTCGTGATTGGCGCGACCGGCGTTTAGGGATTGCGGAGCGGTGTCGGTCCACTGCTGAGGTTTTTGTCGGAAGGCAGCACATAGAGCGTGACACCAGTGGCAGTACAGACCTTCTATCGTGGCTGTCGCGGTGTCAGTCCCGTCATCGGCGTCGTTCTCGTGCTCTCGGTCACCGTCCTCTTAGCCGCGACAGTCGGTGGGTTCGCACTCACTGCGACTGCCGACCTGGACCAGCGGACGCCCACCGTCGCCCGCTCGACCGGAAACTTCGTGCCTGGCCCGTCGGGGAGATGCGGCGGGAACACAGTAGCGATCCGACACGCCGGCGGCGATCCGGTCCCGGCCGACGAACTGGCAATCGCTGTCGAACTCTCTGACACCGACGCCCGCATCGTCGACCTGCCAGTTTCCGGAACGGCGCTGTCAGCGAGCAACACCGACGACCCCGACAACATCGTCTACGACTACTGTGTCGGCGGTGTCATCGCCAATGGCGGCAAGCGGTGGTCAGCGGGCCGGGCAATCACCTTTCAGTTGAACGCCGGCGGCGGCACTGTCGACCCGGGCGACAGCATCGACGTGCGCGTCGTTCACGCTCCCACGAACGGCGTCCTCGCTGCGGTCGAACTGACCGCCCGCCGGTAATCGCCCGTGGTTCCGATACCCTTTTATTCGCGACCCTCCAGCGTGTGAACTAATGGCAGGGGGCGCACGCGACGACCTCGCGGAGAAAATGGCGGGTGAGGTGGCACTGAGCGACGACCCAGGGGCGACCCTGCGGAAGTGGCGCACTGACTTCGACGTCGCACAGACCGAACTCGCCGACGAACTCGACGTCTCTCCGTCCGTGGTCTCGGACTACGAGAGCGGGCGGCGTGACAACCCCGGTATCGGCGTGGTCAGGCGACTCGTCGTCGCACTGCTCGATATCGACGAGAATCGCGGCGGCGACCACATCCGCCAGCACGCCCGCGTGCTCTCGGCCGGGTTCGACAGCGACGTGGTACACGACCTCCGCGAGTACTCCGCCAACGTCGGCGTCGAGCGCGTCTACGACGCTATCGACGCCGAAGAACTGTTCCGGGGCAGTCAGGACACCGTCGCGGGCCACACCGTCATCAACTCCATCGCCGCCATCACGCGCCTCTCCTCGGACGAGTTTTACCAGCTATACGGGCAGTCGACGAACCGCGCCCTCGTGTTCACGAACGTGACCCGCGGCGAATCCCCGCTGGTCGCGCTCCGTGTCGTCTCACCGACGCCGAACGCGGTTATCCTCCATGGGCTTGACGACGAGGCGGTCTGGGAGCACGCACAGGACCTCGCCCGCATCGACGACTTCTCCCTTGCGATCACCGATATCGATCTGGAGGACCTGCTTGGCGGGCTGCGGAGTCTTCCCTGAGCGCGCCGGTTCCGGCCGTGCTGTTTCGCGCCCGTCGACGTACTCTCTGGAAAACGACTGTTGTCGTGACTGCGATCTCTTTGTTCACCGGACAGCGTGACACAACTGCTCCGTCGGACTGCAGAGTTTCTAGGGAGAACTACTTTGATACCGAGGTGTCATGTCCACGCATGGTGCAATTGGGCTATCTTATCCTCTGGGCGTTCGCCGGCTTTGGACTTCTTGTTGCTGCCTCATTCGTCGGGACGATGCTTGCGCTTCAATACTACAACAGTGGGGGAACCCTCTCTGTATCTCTCGATGACAGTATTAGCGGCCTCAACAACGATAAGCCGTAGTCGGGTAGTGTATACTGTCCAGTGCAGTACAAATAGAATTCCACGTATCCACGACAATAGATGGGATACCCCTCGCTATTCTCCACGGCTCCCTGCGGTCGCCGTTCCGATTCGAGGGCCACTCCCTTCGGTCGTGCCCCTCGCTGCTCACGGGTCACTCCGTTCCCCGTTCGCATTTCGAGGTTCTCGCTCGCGCTGCTCGCTCCGAACCTCGCCTACTCTCGCGGCTACGCCGCTCGTCGTGTACGAGAGCCACTCCCTCCGGTCGTGCCTCTCGCTACTCCACGTACCGATATTTCCGCTCACCCATCCGGCCCCAGCCGTCGAAGGCGAACTCGTCTTCGGGCGCGGTGAACTCCTCGACATCGGTCTCAGTCTCGTGGTTGTGGACGTCGTGGACCTGTTCGTACTCGGCGAAGGAGAGGTCGTAGCGGTTCCGTATCTGCTCGTCGATGTTGAGCGCGCCGATCTCCTCCTCCCACCCGGGGACGATGGTCTCAGCGTGGACTTCCGCCTGTGCGCCGGACCCGTAGGAGGCAACTAACAAACGGGCCTCGTCCAGATCCAGTCCGCTCTCGCGAGCGTGTTTCAGGCCGGCGGCGCGGGCGATGTGGACGGAGCCAGTGTACCAGTTCCCGACCTCGCGGGAGATCGCAAGCGTCGGCTCGATGGTGTTAGCGTACCAGTCTTGATAGCGCTCGGTTTCGGTGAGTGCGTCGGTGTACTCCTTGATAGCGGCGTGGAACTCGTCGTCGGTCTCGAAGTCCGCGCGCATGGGCTGGTGACCGATTTCCTCGGCCATCAGGTCACCCACGTCGGTGCCGCGGATGATGTGCCGGTAGCCGAGTGCCGCGGCCTTCCGGACCATCCCCGGGAACGGCGTGTGGAACGGAATCATCTCGTAGTCGCCCGGGTGGATGTCGCCGGCCACCTCCGCGAAGTCCTCCAGCGCCTCGCGCATACGGGCGAGGTAGACGTTCACCGAGCGCTTGCCGTCGACGGACGGGAACTGCTGGTTGGGCTTGAGGAAGTCAGTTTCGTCGGCGCTGCCGTAGCCCTGTTCGGTCGAGAGTTCGACCAGATTCGGGTCTTCGTCGACGAGCATCGCCACCGCGCCGGCCCCCTGCGTGGCCTCGCCGGGGTCGTCGCGGGCGTACAGGGCGGTGTCAGTTGCGATGACGAGCGCCGCCCGACCGCGGTTGCGGCCGGCGCGGATCCAGTTGTAGGCGTCGTCGAGGCTCTGTGTCCCGGAGATACAGGCGAACTTCCGCTCGCCCTTGTTGGCGTGGTGGAAGTTCTCGTCGTACACCTGTTCGAGACAGCCCGCGATGTACGTCGAGACGGGCTTCGAGTTGTCGAAGGCGCTCTCGGTCGCCACATCGATGCGGCCGATATCCTCGGGCGTCAGCCCCTTGCGCTCCATCAGGCGATGGGCCGCGTTTGCCCCCATCGTGACGATATCCTCGTACACGTCCGGGAACGACGACGCGCGCAGGCCGAGCCCCTTCGTGTACTTCCCCGGGTCGTCTCCTTGAGCCGGCGCGAACGTCTCTGCGAGGTCGAGTTTGAGCTTCCCGGTCCAGATCTCCATGGCGTCGATACCGACTGCAGTCATGAGTATAGCGTCAGCGTGGATGTATATGGGCTTGTCGACTGTCTTTTCGACGGTTGACTAGTATTGCGCCGATGGGCCGCGAACTCTCTGTGGGACAGTTACTCGCTGGTCGCCGGTTCCGTACTAAAAGAGAAATCGACCATGCATTCGCCTTCGAGAACGTCGTACGGCTCATCCGGTGACGGAACGGCACGCGACCAGTCGGTGTTGTTGACTACGAGCCGATACGTCCCCGGCGAGATGGTAATCCGCTTGTCGCGGATGTTCGTCTCGTGGAACCGCGACACCTCACCGGCGTATCGGGCCCGGTAGCGGCTCTGGAACGCTCGATACTCCTCTTCGGTGAACAGGAGGACATCTACGGCCGGCCCCCGTCGAACAATGAGATCGTAGGTGAGCGTTGTCTGGCCAGTCGCGTCAACTGTGAAATCCTCGTACTCGTTTTCCTCCAGTCGGAACGTCGTATCGACCGACCGGTGGTCCGGCTCGGGTGTCGGCGTCGGTGTCTCGGTCTCGACCTGGAGACGTGCCGACGTCTCCGTAGAGTTGTTCGCTTGCGCCGCATCAGCGCGCTGTGCTGTCGGGGTGTCCGCTGAAGCCGCAGCACCCTCTGCCGCTGGCGTCGAGGCAGCCCCGGCGTGGTCAGTTGTAGCAGCACGCTGTGACGCTGTCGGTTCCGGGACTGGTGTCGTCTCGGACTCCTGTGTCGGTCGATTCCCGAGACAGCCGGCGGAGAGCGCGGCGAGCACCGAGGCCCCGAAGCCGCGCCGCGACAGGTCACCCATACCTCAGCACACGCAGCCACAGTAAAGATGTTTACGGGCGGGTTTTCGTCGCTGGTAATCGGAACGCCGATTCTGTCCAAACATATTTGTGGAGAGAGAGCCGAATCTACGCCGTTCGAACCAGTCCCGGGAGAACTGTATCCCACCTATCATCTCTCGGAACAGGACAGGAACGTTTCACATGAACAGATCGGTCATCACATTCGGATTAATTGTTCTGGCGGCACTCAGTGTCTCGGGACTCGCAGGAGTAGCAGTCGAAGGGACGCTTGGTGCAGACGCGACCGAGTCAGCGCCGGCGGAATCCACGGATGCGTCGCCGGCAGCGACGCCCAGTGCAGAAAGTGCGTCACCGGTGACGCCAAGTACCGAGGCGACTGCGGCCGGAGTGACGCAGTCCGCAGAACCGACCGCGACCACGGACGCGGCACAGACCACGCCAGCTGATTCGGGGACGGCTATCGATACGGCCCGTCTCGAAGACCGACTTGTGGCGGCGATCAACGACCGACGCGGCAACCCGGTTGCCAACGACGCCTTCGACGGCTCGCTCTCGGATGAGACCAAAACCGGACAGAAGCTGTCAGCCATGGCCGGTAACCACAGCGAACGAATGGCCGCGCAGGGGTCGGCCTCGCCGATCGCGAACGGGTCAGACACGACGGACCGGTACGCGGCCGCCGGACTGTCCGAGCAGTGTCACCTCCGCCACGAAGGAAACGCGTACATCCGCCCGGTGACCGACCTCGAACTGGTCACGAGCATCGACCCGAACGGGGCGAACGCGACCCGGACGGCGAACGCCGTCGCCGACCACTGGTTCGACCTCTCTGGCCCCCGTGACACGTTGTACGTGGCGAACGCGAACCACATCGGTGTCGGTGCGGCGACCGCCGACGGCGTCGTCTACATTACCGTGAATCTCTGCTGAGGGCCGGTGAGAAAGGCCGTTACGGGACCTCTTTGCGGACAGTGTCGGCATTCCCTTCCGAGTCAACGACGCGGAGTGCGACCACTGTGCCGGAGTCCACTCTTTTCTTTTCTACTGTCTGGCCGGTCGTCTCGAAGATACCGTCTTCGTCGAAATCCCATTCGTAGGTCACGATGTCGCCTTGCGGATCGCTGGACGGGCTGGCGTCGAAGTCCCACTTGCCGTTCGATTCCGACCCGTCAGAGGTTATCGTGAAGTCGGCGTTCGGTTGCTCGTTCGTGTTCGCGCCTCCGGGAGTGACCGTGAACATCTTCGAGTCGGTCCCGCCACTCGACCGCTCGTAGGTCACGGTTATCGTGACGCTCTCGCCGCTCATGTCCACCTCAGAAGAGCCAAAGAAAGTCTCTTCGCGGAACTCGAACAGATGGAACGTCGCAACTGATGTATCAGACAGAACCGGGTTCGGACCGTTCAGGCTGCCATCATCGTCGACGTCAACGGTTCGTGGGACGTCTGTCCCACCACCGAAATCAGTGTACCCGTCAGTGTTTGCCTCGATGTATAGCTCGTTTTCTTGCGGTGCCGGCTCACGGTCGTTGCTAAAGCTATCGCTGAGGCGAATTATGTCGTCGTTGACTGGGTCGATTGCCACTTTCGTTATTGTGATGGTCTCGCCTAATTCATTGGTGACCGTAAACTGGACGCCTCCATCAACGTCCCCGTTGCTGTCGAGGGCAACAGCGTCCTCGTTGTAGATGAGCCCGTTGTTGCCGGACCCGCCCCCGGATCCTGGATTCGCTTCCGTCACCGTCACCGGCACTGAGACGTCTTCAGGAGACTCGCCGTCGAACGAACCGTTGATCTCGTCGAGGCTGAACTGGACGGTGGCTGTTCCAGTTGCCGTCGACTGGCTTGTCTCGTAGACGAACCTGACGCGACCGTCGCTGTCGGATGACTCTGTGTCCGTGGTAAGCGACCCCGTGTTACTCCCATCGACTGAGCCGTTCACTTCGACATCGCTTACGGGGTTGTTGTACGCGTCCCGAACCTCCAGCACAATCTCTTCGTCGTCGCCCTTTGCGACAGTAACGTTCTCACTGCCGACAGTGGTGAGGTACGCGTCACTTTCAGAGGCAACACGAGTGCCGACGCCCGCTTTCGCCATCTTCAGGCGATATGTGGCTCCCCGCTCGAAGACGACTGTGACGTTGTAGAGCGAGCCTGGCCCCTCGGCTTCGATGACGTTTGCGATGTACCGGTCGTTGCTTTTGTTACCCGGATTCGGGTCGATTTCGTCTTCGAGAAGCACTCTCCACTCCTCCGCCGGGAGCCGGGAGAGAAACGAGACCGACACGTTCGACGTCTCTGTCGCGTTCGTGACGCGAACCGTTCGGGACGACTGCGATGTCGGCCGCACGTCGACCGTAACCGAATCGCTCGCCGAGCGGCTCATCGACCCGTTGAGTGCGACGAGCGTGATGTCGCGCCCATCGACCATCGCCTGTTCCGAGAGCGTGATGTTCCCCTCGCGGAACTGGTTGTAGACGACCGAGTGCTCGTACACGGTCTCCGGGGCCTCCCCGTAGACGTTGTACTCCGGCTTGTAGGCGATGGCCCCCGTGTTGTAGTGCCGCGGTGCGGTTCCGTCCCAGTAATCTGCCGTCTCGGGGTTAATCGCCTCGGCGTTACGAACCGTGAGATTCTGCGACTCGTTGGTCGTTCCGTCCGTGTATAGCAACCCCGACGGCGGCCCGGGATTCGTCGCCACCAGCCGACTCGGGTATCGGGTTCCCAACTGGACTGAGACGGCTTGCTGGCTCGGCTGTCCCGGAACGGAGACGATGGCGTTTCGCAGGTCCTGTAGCTGTGTCTGGACCTGCTGATTGTGGTTGAACTCCACCTCCCGGTTTTGCTCCGGTACGGCAAACGCCTGGTACGAGGAGAAGGCGATGATCAGCACGCCGAACAGCAGTACAGCTCCGACCTGTACTGACTGCGCGCGCTCATCGCCCGTGAAAGTCATGCCGATGAGTTGCGGAGACGGCGATAAAAACCTGACTGCCGAATTATCAACTCTCGTCTTCTTCGACGACTTCCGGATCGCTCATCGCGGTCTGTAGACTGTCGAGTCCGTTGACCCACTCGGAGACGAGCCCGTATTCGAGGTCTTCGGCGACCTCCATCGGGAGCTCCGACCCGCCGATGATCTGCGTGCCGGCCTGTACACAGTACCCGAGCGCCGCATCGAGGTCCTCCTCCGCTTCCGCGTCTGCGGCGGCCTCGATGTAGTCGGTGATGGTCGCGTCGTCCGCGGCCCCTTCAGCAACGAACTCCTCGGCCGCGTAGAACACGCACAAAAGCGAGGTCTGGACGCCGTCGATCAGCATCACGGTCTCCTCGTCGTCGATGTCGATGTCGTCGAGAACAATCTCTCGGACGCCGGTAAGCTCGTCGATGGTCGCCTCTTCGTCGAGCGGCCCGTCCTCGTAGTCCGTGAGAATCTTCGCGACCGCGATCGCGGCGTCGTCCTGAAGGTTCAACAGGAGCCGTGCCGAATCCTCGTCTTCAGGGTCGACTTCTTCTTCCTCGATGCGGTCTAGCCAGTTCTGCCAGCGTTCTTCGGTGTAATACTCCCCCGGCGGAGTGCTCATATCACTCCGTTCGTCCCGTTGGGGATAGTAGTTTCGACCGGCGGCCGCTCCGCCGCGGCGTGTCTACCACCCAGGGCGAACGGCAAGTACTGGTTTTAGCGCCTGAGACGACTGTTCTGTGTGATTACCGGATCGGCTGCGCACTCCGAATATGTGTCACGGTCTCCGTCGAGGAGCGCACTTTTATATCATTCGAACATGTTATGAAATAGCATGGCACAGGGACAGCCGGCCGCGACCTACAGCGGACCCCTCGACCCGGCTGCAGTCGCCGCGCGAGCCGAACGTGTCGGTCTGGTGCTGATCGCCGTGGCGCTACCGGTCGCCGTCGGCACATTCGCCGGTATGGTTCTGACCTCTGGGTCGCTCTCGGCTGCGAGCGATGCCGCGACTGCCGCGATGAGCGGGCCGCTGACAACAGAGCAGGGGCTGTCCTGGCTGTTCTACGTCAGCACGCTCGGGACCGCACTGGGATGCTGGGTTCTCGGACTGGGGCTCCTTCTCGACGGTCTCGACCTGTAGGTCAGCCGTCGCCGTCCGGACGCATCTCCACGCCGCCTTCCAGCGACTCCTCGTCCGCCGCGTCCACGCGGTTCGAGAGGGTCCGCTGGGGGAACGGGATCGTGATGTCCTCGTCGTCGAAGGTGGCTTTCACACCTCGGACGACCGCCGAGATGGCGCGCCACTTTCGCGGTGGCGTCGGATGATCGATCCAGAACCGGAGTTCCATCACCACAGCGGAGTCCCCGAAATCTTTCGGGACAACATCCGGCGTCGGCGAATCGACGACGTGTTCGATGTCGGCCATCGCCTCGCGAGCGAGGTCCATCGCCCGGTCAACGTCGGTGTCGTAGTCCACACCGATGTCGACCGTGAGCCGCAACAGCCCCTTGCGGCTACGATTCGTCACTGCGCGGTCGCTCACGCGGTCGTTCGGAATGATGACGAACTCGCCGTCGAAGTTCTCTAGCCGCGTGTTGAAGATGGTGATATCGGTCACGATCCCTTCCTGGTCGCCGACGAGCACCCAGTCGCCGATGGTGAACGGGCGGGAGAACATCAGGACGAAGCCGGCGATGAGCGACCCGAGCGTCTGTCTGGCGGCCAGACCGACCACGATACCGAGGAAGCCGGCCCCGACGAGCAGGCCGCTGAGGTCGATGCCCCAGACGGCGAAGATCGTCGCACCGATGGTGACGAACACAGTGACCTGCCCCAGTCGGAGCAGGATCTCTTCCTGGTGTTCGGTGAAGCCGGTAACGGCCTGGCTGAACCGGCCGATCCACCGCTGCATCTGATCGGACAGGACAAAGGCCAGCATGACGAGGACGACCGTCTGTATCGTCGCCAGTACTGACTGATCGCTCCCGTCGAGGTACGGACCCACTGTCTGGACTACATCGAGGACTCCCCAGACGATGAGAAACGAGACGACGACGAGGACGACCATCGAGAACTGAGCGATCCGGAGAAACACGCCCCGGATGGTCGTCGGCGTATAGTCGGCCATGACCTGCAGCCAGTCGCCGGTTCGGTCCGACGTGACAGACCGAAGCCGGGAGAGGGCTGCGGGAACGACGACGACGCTGAAAAGCAGGACGACCAGGAGGATGAGCGTCGCGACGAGTCGCCCCTGCGTCGCGACCAACTGGTCCAGCGACCGCTGTAACACGGTAAAGAGTTCCAAAAGGCCTTCACCGGTGTCGTTGGCCGCTGGCGTCGGCGTGGCCGTCCCCTGCACAGCCACCTATCGCCGCCGTAGGAACTTGTGTCTTCGTCTTTGTGCGGCCGTCTGTAAGCTGTCTGACACCGGAGGGAAACCGACTGGTCGCGCCGTTAGACGCCGCGGCCCTGCAACTGCTCTTCCTCGTCTAGGTCCGCGTTCGCCTGTCCCTTCATCCCCTTGCCGGGGTTCTTCGCGATCTCCTTGAGCTGTTCGGGGTCGTCGTAGTTGTTGACCGCCGCGACGATGGACTCGCCCATCGCCTGTGGGTTCTCCGCGCCGAAGATGCCCGAGCCGACGAAGATGCCGTCACAGCCGTGTTGCATCATCAGTGCGGCGTCGGCAGGCGTCGCGATACCGCCGGCCGCGAAGTTGACAACCGGAAGTCGGCCGCGGTCCGCCGTCTCGTGGACGAGTCGCCGGGGCGCGCCGTGTTCGCGGGCCCACTCGTCGCGCTCCTCGTGGGCCATCCCCTCAAGCATCCCGATGGAGCGCTGGATGTTGCGCTGGTGAGTCACGGCCTGGTTCACGTCGCCAGTCCCTGCCTCACCCTTCGTGCGGATCATCGCTGCACCCTCGTCGATGCGGCGCAGCGCCTCGGCGAGGTTCCGCGCCCCGCAGACGAACGGCGCGGTGAACTCCCGCTTGTCGATGTGGTAGCGGTCGTCGGCCTGTGTCAGCACTTCCGACTCGTCGACCATGTCCGCGCCAGCCGCTTCCAGAATCTGGGCCTCGGCGGTGTGGCCGATACGGGCCTTGCCCATCACCGGAATCGACACTTCCTCGATGATCTCTTCGAGCTTGCCGGGGTCCGCCATCCGGGCGACACCGCCCCGCTTGCGGATGTCGGCCGGCACCGACTCCAGGTGCATCACGGCGACTGCGCCAGCGTCTTCGGCGATTCGGGCTTGCTCGCGGTTGACGACGTCCATGATGACGCCGCCCTTCTGCATCTTCGCGAAGCCGCGCTTGACGAGGTCAGTCCCGCGACGGAGGTCCTCGAGGTCGGTCTCTTCAGTCATTACCCAGACTTAGGACTGGATTTACTTAACGCGTGTCCTTTCGAGGGACAGAACGGCGTTTGACCCACGCGCAGAGGCCCCGATATCGCGCCAGCGACCACAATATTCTCCAGGGGACGGGGCTGAGACCACTACCGTTTTCATCGCGTCTCCCCACTGCATCGACATGGCTACGGACGAGGGTGTCGGCGGGCGCATCGACGCGGCTGTCGCGCGGGTGTTCAGCCGCCGGCTCCCCGATGCCGAAGGGCTCCCGCGGTACGTCGCGCCGCTACCGGCGTGGTTAGAGAACGTCGGGCTTCGGCTCGCCTGGCCAATCGCCCTCGTCAATCTGGTCGGGACGCTCTTCGGCTTCTGGTACTACGCCGGCCGCCCGCTGAACACAGCGCCGCCGCTCGTGGAGGGGCAACTGGGCGCGGCTCCGCTGGCCGCCTACCCCTTGATTCCGGACTCGCCCGTCGCGACGATGTTCATCGGGCTCTCGCTGGTGGCCTGGCGGCTCGACTGGAACGCGGAGTGGCTCCACATGCTCGGCTTCTTCGGCTGTATCAAGCTCGGTCTGTGGACGCCGTACGTCCAGCTCGTCCTCAACGGCCCCGGCGGGATTCCGCTGTGGCTCTACTGGTTCCTGATTCTGAGCCACCTGGCGATGGCGCTGGAGGCGTTTCTCATCCACCGCTACGCGAGCTTTTCCGTCGTGTCCGTCGCCGTTGCGGTGTTCTGGTACGGCTTCAACGACGTGGTAGACTACTTCGTCCCGATTCTCGATGGGCCACACCACACCTGGCTGCGGGCCGAGCCGCTGGTCGCAGCCGGCGGGTTCGACCATACGGTGCTCGCCCACGACCTCGCGGCGGGCTGGGCGGTTGTGTTGACGCTCATGGCGACGTTTCTCGCACTGGCGACGCGCGTAGAGAAAGTAAAACGGCAGGCATGACCGCCGGTGTCTCGCGCTCGCGGTTCCTTCGGCGTCTCAGGTCGTGAACCCGTCCTCGGCCTCGCGCTCGTCGAGGACCCACTCCAGTTCCTCGATAGCGCGCAGGATGGCGACCTCGGCCTCGTCTTCTAGCTCGGTCGACGGCGGGTCGTGCCTGTCGTACTCGTCCTGCAGCGCCTCGATGCGGTCCCGGATCGTCTCCTCTGTTCGCATGGTTCCAATGACCGGACCCGCAGGTCTTGATGCTACTGGTCGCGGCGATGGGTGCGGACCAGCGGCCATTCCGAATACGAAAAAAACGCGTCGAGCTTACCGAACGACGACGACGGCGCTCTCGGTTTCGGTCATCTCGCCCTCGCCGGAGTAGGTCCGGGACTCCTCGACGGTGAACATCTCGTCGTCGAGTTCGTAGTCGCCGCCAGCGACGACAAGCGTGTCGCCGTCGATCTCGTAGTCGCCGCTCTCGATAGCGTCGTCAATCGAGCCGACCTCGCTGCCGAACTCGGGGCCAACGATGGAGTAGTCGAGGTCGATACCGCTGACCTCGGTCGTGATGTCCGGGGCCTCGTCGTAGGTCTCCAGTTGGGCGACGTGCATCGCCTCGGCGACGGCGTCCTCGAAGCCGGCGATGTGGCCGAACACCTCGACGTGGTCGAGGTCGGCGTTCAGCGGCAGGCCGTTCTCGGTCTTGTACCGCCGGAGCGCGGAGACGACTTCCATCGCCGTCTCGCCCGCTTCGAGGTCGGCGTCGTAGCCGCCTGCGGTCGGCCAGTCCGTCGTGTGAATCGAGTCTTCTTCCGAATAGCACCGCTCCCACAGCTCCTCTGTGATGTGCGGGAGGAACGGTGCGAACAGTTGCAGGAAGGTCCGGTGGGCCTGCAGTAGCGTGAACTCGGTCGAGGTGTCCTCACCATCAGACAACCGCTGCTTGGCGATTTCGAGGTAGTCGTCACAGAACGTGTTCCAGAAAAAGGAGCGGAGCTCGTTCCGGGCCTTCGAGAACTCGTAGTCCTCGAACTTCGTCGTGACCGACTTGACGGTTGCGTCCAGTTCGGCCAGCAACCACTCGTCGACCGCCGCCAGCTCGTCGGGCTCGTCGGGCTGACTCGCGGGCGTGAGCTGGTCGACCAGCCGCGAGGCGTTCCAGAGCTTCTGGAGGAGGCGCTCGCCGGCCTCTAGGTCGCCTTCCTTGTACGGGAAGTCGTCGCCGATGGAAGTGCCAGCGGCCCAGTAGCGCGTGGCGTCGACCGGGAACTCCTCTAGGACTTCGCTCGGCGGGATGACGTTGCCCTTGGACTTGGACATCGCCTCGCGGTTCTCGTCTAACACCATCCCGTTTATCATCACGTTCTCGAAGGGCACCTCGCCGGTGTGCTCGTAGCACTTGACGACGGTGTGGAACAGCCAGAACGAGATGATGTCGTGGCCCTGCGGGCGCAGGTCGAATGGGTACAGCTCGGGGTTGTCCCAGGTGAACTCCTCGCTGTCGGCGTCCCAGTCCCAGCCAGCGTTCACGAGCGGGGTCAGCGACGACGTCGCCCATGTGTCGAACACGTCCTCCTCGGGCGTCAGCGAGTCGTGGCCGCAGTGGGGACAGGCCTCGACCGGCGGGTCGTCAGACAGCGGGTCGACCGGGAGCTGGTCGCGCTCGGCCATCACGGGCTCGCCGCAGTCGTCGCAGTACCACACCGGAATCGGGATACCCGAATCGCGCTGGCGGGAGATACACCAGTCCCATTCGAGCCCTTCGATCCAGTGCTCGTAGCGGGTCGCCATCTTCTCGGGGAACCACTCCATCTGGCGGCCGGCCTCGATGTACTCCTCTTTCTTGTCGAGCAGTTCGATGTACCACTGCTCGGTGACGAGGTACTCGACTTCCTCTTCACAGCGCTCGTGGACCTGCACGGTGTGGTCGTGGTCGCGGCTCTCGAGCAGCGAGCCCTCTTCGCCGAGGTCCTCGATGATGGCCTCGCGGGCCTCGGTGGTGTGCATCCCCTCGTACTCACCGGCGAGGTCGGTCATCGTCGCGGACTCGTCGATGGCGAGCCGCAGCGGCAGGTCGTGGGCCTGGTACCACTCGATGTCGTTCTGGTCGCCGAACGTACAGCACATCACGATGCCGCTGCCGGTCTCCATGTCGACGCGCTCGTCGGCGATGATGGGCACCTCCTGCTCGAAGATGGGGACCCGCGCACTGCCGCCGACAAGGTGCTGATTGTCGTCGTCGTCGGGGTGGACGAAGACGGCGACACAGGCCGGCAGCAGTTCCGGTCGCGTCGTCGAGATTGTGAACGTCGCGTCGTCGTCGGCCGGCCCCTCGCCCGTCTCGACGAGGTCGAAGGCGATGTCGTTGAACTTCGTGTGCTTGTCCTTGTCCTCCTGCTCGACCTGCGAGATGGCCGTTTCGCAGTCCGGACACCAGATAGTCGGCGCGCGCTGGCGGTACTCCCGTCCCTGCTCGTAGAGGTCGAGGAAGGAAAGCTGGGAGACGCGCTGCACGTCCGGCGCGATGGTCTTGTAGGTGTTGTCCCAGTCGATGGAGATGGCCAGCGACTGCACGTCCTCGGTGAAGTCGTCCTCGAACTCCGTACACACGTCGCGGCATTTCTCCTGGAACTCCCGTCGCGGGTAATCCTGGTGCCGAATGTCGAGTTCACGCTCGGTGAGCCGCTCCGAGGCGATGCCGTTGTCGTCGTAGCCGAAGGGGAAATACACCGTGTCGTCGCGCATCCGGTGGAAGCGGGCGACGAAGTCCTGCAGCGTGAACTGGTAGAGGTGGCCCATGTGGAGGTTCCCCGACACCGTCGGCGGCGGCGTGTCGATTGTGAAGCGGGTGTCGGCGTCCTCGTCGTAGGCGTAGGTCTTGTCGGCGACCCACTGGTCCTGCCACTCCGGCTCTACCTCTCGGGGGTCGTACTCCCCGTCGAGGGCGTTTTCTGATTCGTCTGCGGTCGATTCGTCCTGCGGTGGGTCCTGTGTGTCACTCATATTCAAACTGTGGGTGTAACACCCGGGTCGCATCGGACTGCGGCGTGGTTGTCAGCGGTGCGTGCGTCGATAGGTGGGGGTGGTGTGGGGCGTGGGGGCCCCTACACCGACGGGCGCGAGAACCAGCGTTCGGGAGAGTCGACGCACCATCTGTACAATACTCGACCAACGGCAGGATTAATGACTTCGGTTTTCGCCGGCGGCCCGCAAGTAGTCGTCCCGGGTTATACGTTGAGAACGCGGCCGTGCCTCGGTGGCGCTTCCGATACCTCGCTCACGCCGTCGCCTCGTCGGACCCGATGTCCGGCGTCACGAGCGGGAGGTCGATATCGATAGCTTCGTACCAGACCGACGGCCGTTTCGACTGCCCGTCGTCGACGAGTTCTACGAGGTGCAGTTCTTCGAGTTCCTTCAGATTTCGGTGTACCTGGCTGACATCGCGGTCCACGAGTCGCGCTGTCTCACGAATACTCCCGGGGTCGTGCTGGACGATTGCTCGCAGGAGTTCGAGTGACTTTGGCCGCGTCACACGGTGAACGTCGGCTGGGTCGTGATACACGACTTCGAAGTACGGGTCCGGCTCCTCGTCCCGGTCGAGCGCGGCGAGGGCGTCTTCGATGCGGTCGTCACGTCCCTCGCGGAACCGGATGTGCAGTGTCCTGTCTGTCGTATCGGAGTTACCAGTCGTGGCCATAGTCTATCACCTCGGATTTGAACCGCTGGAAGAGGGGTCGAGGTCCGTCGAAGTCGACGTCC
Organism: Haloarcula sp. CGMCC 1.6347; assembly: GCF_037078395.1. Taxonomy (NCBI): domain Archaea; kingdom Methanobacteriati; phylum Methanobacteriota; class Halobacteria; order Halobacteriales; family Haloarculaceae; genus Haloarcula; species Haloarcula sp. CGMCC 1.6347. The sequence goes on along the minus strand of NZ_JAYMGX010000002.1, from coordinate 408,215 downwards.
GTCACCGTCCCGTCAGCATGGTGTTTGTGGTGGTGCGCCGCGTCGGGATGGTCGGGGAAATTGTCGTAGCGAACGATGGTCTCGCCCGCGGCGTTCCCGTACTGCATCGAGTACTTGATTCCCTCCGGATAGCGGTCTGACTCGGGGACGCGGTAGGCGCTGATTTCGGCGTAGCGATCACCGAAGTCTTTCGTGACTTCGAGGACACGCTGTGCCCCGTCGTCCCCGGGCATGGGTGTTGGTACTCCATCCAACAGCAAAAGTGTTGGTATGGATCACAACGGTCTTACGGCAAGTCAGGCTCGCGGTGCTCGCGGTCCTCGGCGGAGTGGGCGCGAACCCAGAGCTGTCCGATGCGGGAGAGCGTCGTCCGGTAGGATTTCCCGTGGTCCTCCTGCTCGATGTACCCCTTCCCGCCGGGGCCGAGCCGGTCGACGTTGTAGATGACCTTCGAGCGAAAGGAGTCGGTGTACTCCTCGCCCATGTCCCGGGCCAGTTGCTGGGCCAGTTCGGAGACGGACTCGAACTCGCCGTGTTCGCCGAGCGTGAAGAGGATGACCTCCTCGAAGGGCTTGACGTTCGAGAAGGAGGCGACCGGCAGTTCGACGATGTGGGAGCCGTCGATCTCCTTCGCGCCGATGGTCGTCCCGCGCTCGTCGAACTCAGACAGCAGGTCCCGTGCGGTTTCGAGCCGCTCGTCGACGCGCTCGTCGACTTCTTCGCCTGTGCGCATATCTTCCAGCATGTCGATTTGCTTGCGCAGTTCCTCCGCAAGCTCGGTCTCCAGATACTTCTCGGGGACCGTGTAGTAGGTGTGGATGCGGTCCCGGTCGCCCTCGCGTTCGACCATGATCGAGTGGGCCGCGGTCGCAAAGGCAAAGGAGACAGTCCGAGGCATCGCGGAGACGTTGACCCACACCTCGCTGCCCGCGTCGAGTTCGGCGTTGATGAGCTCGAAGGCCTGCTCGAAGGCCTCGTCGTAGTCGTACACGTCGGCGACGACGAACCGCTCGGTTTCGGCCCCGAGCAGGTTCTGGTAGTCCTTTTCGAGCTTCTCGGCGAGGTTTCGCGAGTACTCGACGTTGGCCTCGCTGCCGACCGCGCCCTCGAGCAGGATGACGCGGTCAACGTCGAGTTGCTCGCGCACGAGCGGCGCGATGAGCCGGTCGTAGTCGAACCCGACCGGGACGATGTGGGTCTGCATACGTGAAAGACTGGGACGGTGATTATAAAAAGAACCAGACTCGGGCTGCCGAGCGCGTATCGGGGCGGCGCGTTACTCGCAGCTTTCGTGCACGATAGCGCCGTCATCGTTCGGTCCGCGGCGCTCCCCGGGAACGATGGGGTCCTCGCAGACGGCGCAGGTCAGCTTACCGCTGGCGTGGCCGTTCGAGGCCTCGGTATCGCCGGAGGAGGTGAAGTCCACGCTCACGTCCGTCGACTCGTCGGCTGCCGGCTCGTCGTCCGCATCCGGGGCAAACACGTCGTCGTCATCGGCCGACGTGTCGATGTCGAGCGTATCGTTGAAGCCACAGTAGCCCGTCGAGGCGTTGAATCCCAGGCCGAGCGCGCCGATCCCGGCGAGCAGGCCGCGCTTGCGCTTCCCGCTGCGAAGCCAGCGCAGGGAGACGATTGTCAGCACGACTGCCAGCACCGCTCGGATCAGGCGGTCGCGACCGCCGACGTTTTGATCGGAGTCCATACCGACACATTGGTCTGGACGCTTTTGTAGGTTTACATGTCTGCCGACGGCCGCCGTCCAGTGGTTGCCGTGCCGGAGGGCGGCACGCAGACCGACCGCGTCTCAGTCGCTTTCGATACCGGTGACGGCGTAGGCGGTACGGTTCTCGGTCGCGGCGGGGGCAGTCACCAGCGAGACGGCGACTGTCAACACGAGACCGACTAGGATGCCGACGATGCCGGGCGTCCAGCCCAGGTACGCTGTCGGCAGGGCGACGTCGAGGCCGGCCAGTCCCCCAATCGTCGCAAGCACCGGGAAGACGTGCAGGCCGTAGAACACCTGACTACCCACCACGCCAGCGTACATCCCGGTGCGCGTGGTTCCCTGCCAGTACAGCGCCAGCGCGACTGGGACAGTTAGCTGGGCGAAGCCGCTGAAGGCGGTGTCGCCGATCTGGACCAGCGTCCCCGGCGTGTAGAGACTCGCAACGAAGGACAGTGTGGCGAAGGCGACGACGCCGATGCGGGCGACGAGCGCTTCGCGGCGGTCGGTCTCCTGGTCGCTGGCGTCGTCGCGGCCGGTCAGCGGCCGGTAGAGGTCACGGGTGAGGTACGACGACCCCGAAAGCAACATCGAGTCGCTGGAGGACATCATCGCGGCCATCGCGCCGGCGATGACCAGCGCGGTGAACCACGTCGGCGTGTACTCGCCCAGCAGCGCCGGGATGACGTTGCCGCCCTCCGGCACCGTGACGCCGAGTCCCGCCGCCCACGCCCCCAGCATGAACGCCGGAACGAACAGAAGCAGGACCAGCACTGGCCAGAGCGCGAACGTGCGCTTGAGCACCTTCTTCGAGCCGGCGGCGAAGAAGCGCTGGTTGATCTGCGGGAACATCGTCACGCCGAAGGCGATGCTGACCGCGGTCGAGATGATGTACTGCGGCGTGTAGAGGCCGCCGCCAAGGCCGACGAAGGCCGGCTCTTCAGAGGCCAGCAGGGCCGTCGCCTCGCCCGCGCCGCCGACGGCCGACAGGACCCAGGCGACGGCGACCCAGATCAGCGAGAGCATGAACAGCCCTTGGAGCGTGTCCGTCCAGGCGACGCCGCGCATGCCCGAGAGCGCAACGTAGAGGATCATGAACAGCGTGATGCCGCCGGCTCCGACCCAGAACGGGACCGCACCGTTCGTGAGGCCGACGATGGCCTGGCCGGCCCCCTTCTGCTGGAGCATCACGTACGGGAACAGCCAGACCAGGCTCACGGTGGCGACAAGGACCCGCAGCGCCGTTGACCCGAACCGGTCGCCCAGCATCTCGCCGAGCGTCACGTAGCCGTGGCGCTTGCCGACCAGCCACTGCTTGTACCCCAGCACGTACCAGAGGACGGCGAAGATGATGCCGTCCATCAGCCCCATCACGAGAATCCACTCGGGGCCGGCGCTGAACGCGAGGTTCGGGCCGCCGAAGAACGTAAACGCCGACAGCAGCGTCGCGAACGTCGTGAACAGCAGAACGACCGTGCCGAGCGTCCGGCTCGCGAGGTAGTAGTCCTCGGCGGTGCGCTCGGTGAGTCGATAAGCGACGGCCCCCACTGCGAGCGCGACGACCATGTACGCGCCGACGATACCCAACTGGAGCGCAGTATCGGCCACGTCAGTTCACCTCCTCGACGCCGAGGCCCCAGTCGGTGCGCGCGAAGACGGCGAAGACGACGCTCGCGAGCGCCATCCACCCGATGTGCCACCACAGCCACACCGGCAGCCCTGCGGCAATCGCGCTGGTGTCCCAGAGGAACCACGGCACTGCCAGCGCCATCAGCACGAACGCGACGACTGTCCACCCAGCGACCCTGACCGAACTCATATTACGACAAACTAGCCGCTAGCGATACTAATGGGTAACGAACCTTCACCCAGCCTCGTTGAAGAACAATCGTCTTCAATACGTCCGCGTCACAGAGATCGCTTTCAATACACGCGCGTCCCGGGTTCGACCTCCCGCTCGGGCGTCAGGTGGACGACACCGTCCTCGCTGTCGACGCCGGTGACCAGGCACTCGCTCTCGAAGCCGGCGATAGAGACTGTCCCGAGGTTGACGACAGCGACGACCTGCGAGCCGAGCAGGTCCTCCGGATCGTACACGTCGGTCAGTCCCGCGGCGGACTGGCGCGTCTCGTCGCCGAAATCCACGTCGAGTTTGTACACGTCCTTGCAGGCTTCGGGGAACGGTTCGACGTCGACGATTTCGCCGATACGCATCTCTACGTCTTCGAGGAACCGTGCGGGATCGATCTCGGTTTCAGTGAATCCCATGCGTCCCGGTAGTCCGTCCAGTTATTTTATGACAGCGTTCGCAACAACGGTATGGAGACAGCGATCCAGCTCTGGACGCTCCGCGAGCTCCGGGAACCGCTATCGGACGTACTCGACCGCATCAGCGCCGCGGGCTACGACGGCGTGGAGTTCGCCGGCATCGGCGACCCGGGCGCGTCCCGGCGCGCGCTCGACGAAGCGGGACTCGGCGTTGCCGGCGTCCACGTTCAACTGGAAGACCTGCAGTCCGACACCCGCACCGTTGGCAATCAGGTCCGGACACTTGACGCGCCGTATTTGATTCTCCCGTATCTCGATGACGATCACTTCGCAAGTGAGAGCGCAGTCGAGTCGACGGTGACGCTACTCGAAATGCTTGCGGCGGAGTTTGACCGACCGCTCCTGTACCACAACCACGACCACGAGTTCGTCCCGCTCGGCGACGGGACCGCCTTCGACGCGCTCGTCGACCAGACGACGATCGGGTTCGAGTTCGACGCCGGGTGGGCGCACGCGGCGGGACAGGACCCCGTCGAACTGATTCGGCGACTCGACGGGCGCGTTCCAGTCGTCCACCTCAAAGACATGACCGCGGACGGAGAGCCGACGGCTCTCGGTGACGGCGTGGTGCCGCTCCAGGGGGTGGTTGATGCAGCCCGCGAGGCGGGGACTGAGTGGCTGGTCTTCGAGCACGACAATCCCGAGGACCCGGTTGACGCCATTCAGGCCGGTATCGACGGCATGACTCCGCTACTGAGGTGAGTGGCCGACCTTTCGGGAATAGAATGGTATACAGAGGCAGTGTCGGAGCGCCGCGTACCTGCGGGACGGTTTGACTTCGACTCGCGTGCGCAAGGTTATTCCGCTGTACTACCCAACATCAGTATAGTGACAGCAGTCCGTCGGAACACCGGTTGACGGGCTGGAAAACAGGACAATCATGCAAGATACGGCGAAATATCTGATACATGCCGACATCACGGCGGCGGGAGTCGTCGAGCGGAGCGATGTCGTCGGCGCGGTGTTCGGCCAGACGGAAGGATTACTCGGCGACGAACTGGATCTGCGGGACCTGCAGGACTCGAAGAAGGTCGGCCGCATCGACGTGGAGATACGCTCCGAGGGCGGACAGTCTTTTGGAGAGATTACCGTCGCGAGCGGCCTCGACAGGGTCGAAACAGCGATCCTCGCTGCGGCACTGGAGACCATCGAACAGGTGGGGCCGTGTCGTGCCGAGATCGAAGTTTCCGAGATTGAGGACGTACGGAGCGCCAAGCGGCGCGAAGTCGTTGAGCGCGCGACGGAACTCCTGAACGACTTCGAGGAGAAGTCCATCCAGACCGCGGACATCGTCGAGACGGTCAGACAGCAGGTCCGAGTCGCCGATGTGACCGACTATGAAGGACTCCCGGCCGGCCCGCGGGTGGCCGACTCCGACGCGATTGTCGTCGTCGAGGGCCGCTCGGACGTGATGCAACTGCTCAAGTACGGTATCAAGAACGCCGTCGCAGTCGAGGGAACGGACGTCCCCGACGCCATTGCGGACCTGACGGCCGGCCGGACGGTGACCTCGTTCCTCGACGGTGACCGCGGCGGGGACCTCATCCTGAAGGAACTCGCGCAGGTCGGCGACGTGGACTACGTCGCCGTCGCACCCACCGACAAGTCCGTCGAGGACCTCTCCCGCAGCGAGGTGATGTCGGCGCTCCGGGACAAGGTGCCGTACGAGACAGTCGCAAGCGCCAAGAGCCTCGACAGCATCCGCGAGGAGATGTCCCATCCCGGGGAGTCGACGACCGCTGACGGCGGTGCCGTGGCGGCCGCGACGTCGGAGGACACCACAGACAGCCAGCCTGCGCCCGGTCCGCAGGCCGGGTCGGCCCAGGCCGAAACGACCGAGGGGGCGACGAGTGTCGCGGACAACTCGAACGCAACCGCTGTGGCGGATGCCGCAGCCGACGAGGAGTCGACCGAAAGCGGCGACGGACCGACCATCCCCTCGCTTTCGGACCACATCGAAGCCGTCATTCAGAACCACAGCGGGACGGCCAGGCTGGTCGACGAGGACGCGACGCTGCTCGCTGAAGGCGACGCTGATACCGTCGTCTCGCTGCTTGCAGCCGCTGAGGCCGTTCCCAAGACCGTCGTCATCGATGCCGACTGCACGCAGAAGCTCCTCGATGTCGCCGCCCAGCGCGGCGTCGATGTTGTCGTCGCCGCCGGCCACGGCGAGTACGTCAAACAGCCGACGGCCGTACAGGTTCGCATCGAGGACTAGAGTTCGCGAACGAGCAACACACCGTCGCCGTCGTCGTAGTGGTCGGGTAGTTCGTCGGCGACAGAGAACCCGAAGCCGTCGTAGAACGAGCGTGCCCGCTCGTCGTCCGCGCGGGCGGTGAGTCTGATCGTCTCGAACTCGCCAGCGCGGAGCCTGTCCAGCAGCCCGTCCATCAGTGTCGTCCCGAGGCCCTGCCCCTGTTTGCCGGGCGCGATAGCGAACTCCGCCAGGTACGCGACCGGATGGTCCGGCACGACGAGCGCGTAGCCGAGCGGTTCGCCGATGTCGAGGACCAGCACGAGCGGCGGGCCGTCGATTCCGACGCCGAGGAGCCCCGGCCACGGCTCGTCGAGCGCGTTCGTCTGGATCGCCCGGAGACGGACCTCGTCTTCGGGGCGGGCCTCGCGGATCATAGGAGGCCGACGGCCAGCACAACGCCGGCACCGGTCAGCGCGGCTGCCAGGGTCGCGAGCATATTGACGCCCTGATTGCCGACGACCGACCCCTCTACGGTCGCACCCAGCAGGCTGTCGACGGTCATGCCGACCAGTCCACACAGGAGGATGACGCCGCTGCCGACTGTGCTGATGTCCTGCGTGAGCGCGGCGATGCCGGCGATGATGCCCGCGCCGACGGCCCCGGCGGCCACGCCCTGCCAGGTGACGCCGCCGTCAGTGCCCGGCTCGACGGGTTTGAGCGTCGTAATGAGCCGCGGGTTGTCGTAGAGCCCGCCGAACTCGCTCGAGAACGTGTCGGTCATTGCGGCGGCGACGGCCCCGGCGAAGGCATAGAAGAACAGGAGCGGGTCGACGGCGATGTGGCTCGGACTCGCCGCCGCGGCGACGACGGCGAACAGCGCGACGATGGAGTTCGCGAGCACGTTCCCGCTCCCGCGTGCGCCCTCGTTCTCCTCGGCGATGCCGCGGTCCAGTTTCTCCTCGTAGCGGAACTTCGTCGAGAGGCCACCGAGCGCGAAAAAGGAAATCAGCATGGCGAACCAGCCGAAACCGCCGAGCACGATGGTCAAAAAGGAGAGGAGAACGCCGGTGAGCATCCCCGGGAGGGACGCCGTGTCGAGCGCGTAGGAGAGATAGCCGAGCAGCACTGTCACGGCGAGCGCGATGACGACGCGTTGTGCCGTCACCGACGGGTCGAGTTCGAAAAACAGCCACAGCAGCAGTCCCACCGTGAGCATCACGAGCGGGTCGTCCCGTTCGAACAGGACCGAGCGAAGCAGGGCGGCGACGAACGCGCCGCTGGCGGCGAGAAACAGCACGAGTGGCATGTCGACGGCGGCCGCTCCCTCGCCGACGGCGGCCTGAATCCGCGTTCCGAGCACCTGTCCCGCGACGCCGGCGACGAAGCCGACGAGGACAAAGCCTGCGGTTGCGACCACCTCGTCGGAGCGGACGGTGTAGGCGAGTCGCTGGCCGAGGTTCCCGTAGGCGACGACGACGACGACGCCGACGAACACCGGCACCGGTAGACTGAATCGGACGGCAAGCAGCGCGAGCCCGGCGGCGGCAAGCGAGAAGGCCGCCAGGCCGTACAGTTTCCCGTCCTCGTAGTCGCCGGGGCGCGCGAACAGGTCGAACAGCCGCGAGTCCTGCCCGATGACCGTCACACCGAGCGCGGCGACGAGGACGAAGGGTGCGATAGCGGCGACAGTCGCGAGTTCGAGCGAGCGAAAGCCCGTTGCGGCCGGGACGGCGACCGCGAGGGTCCCCACGGCGGCGAACGCGCCTGCCCGACGGACTGTGCCAGTCACGTCCCACCGGTATCCCCGAGAGGCACTTACCCTTTCCGAACTGCGGAGGCGACGGTACCGTGAGATTTACTGGGGCTGTCAGCATACCGGCGGGCGTGGGACTATACGACCGATATCTCGCGATGCGCGTTCGGCGCAGCGACGCCGACCTGCCCGAGACGGTCGCGCTGGTGATCACCGAGCGGGACCTCCTGGGAGACGGTGCATACCGGACCTTAGAGCGATTCTTCGACTGGGCCGTTCAGTACGGCACCGATACCGTCGTCGTCTACGTGAGCGTCCTCGACGAGGAAGCGATTCCGACGCTCCAGCGCGAACTCGAAAGCGTCACCGCGCCACGGGAGATAGCGGTCAGAGTACCGGACGACGAGACGACGGCCGACGCCCCGATCCAGATTTCCATCGGCCTCGGCGGACAGTCGGAGTTCGCGACGGCCGTCCAGAAGCTCGCGGAAGACGTCGACGAGGGGTCACTCGACCCGGCCGACATCGACGAGGCCGCGGTCGAGGAGCATCTCGTCTTCCCGACCGACCCGGATCTGGTTATCAAGACCGGGGCCGAACGGCTCTCGGATTTCATGATCTGGCAGTCCGTGTACTCGGAACTGTACTTCACCGACGTGAACTGGCAGAACTTCAGACTGCGGGACTACTTGCGGGCGCTGCGGGATTATCAGGAGCGGCAGCGCCGGTTCGGGCGGTAAGAGGTCAGTCCGCGAGGTCGTACTCTTCGTCGAGTTGCTCGCGCTCGGTACTCGGGAGCGCGTCCCGGAACCGTCCGAGCATCCGTTTGGCCGTCGGCAGTTCCGACTGCTCGATGGCACGGACCAGCGCGAGCGACCGCTCGGCACGGGTCGTCCGCCAGGACTGCTCGCGGTTCTGGTACGTCCGGATCGCCCGCAGGAAGTCGACTTTCCGGAACTCGGGCCAGTAGGGGGTACAGAAGAACGTGGCGGCCTCGTTGCCGTTGGCGTGCCACGGCAGGAAGTTCGAAGTGCGTTCGTCGCCGCCGGTCCGGACGATGAGGTCGACGTCGCGGGTCGGCCCCTCGTAGAGCCGCGCTTCGATAGTCTCCGCGGAGACATCCGTCGGGTCGAGAGTGCCGTCTTCGACGGCGGTGGCGACGTTGCGGGCCGCGCCGAGCAGTTCGGCCCGGCCGCCGTAGGCCAGCGCGATGTTGAGGTTGAGCTGGTCGTACTGGGCGGTTCGCCCTTCAGCGTAGTCGATAGCGTCTCGGACCCGCTCGGGTAGCATCTCCGTCTCGCCGATGGCGCGGATACACACACCGGCCTCGTGGACCCGGTCGGCGTCGGCAAACGTCCGGAGCTTCTGTTCGACGAGGTCGAAGATGTGTTCGCGCTCCTCGGGGTCGCGATCGAAGTTCTCCGTCGAGAACGTGTACAGCGTCACCTCACGAACGCCGAGTTCGTCGCACCAGTTCAGCAGCGCCTCCGTCGTCTGGGCCCCTTCCCTGTGGCCCTCCTGCTTTTTTTCGCCCTGCTTTTCAGCGTACCTTCGGTTTCCGTCCATAATGACTGCGACGTGGTCCGGCGTCCCTGACAGTTCCCACTGGAGCAATCGCTCGTAGGCCGCATATCCCAGTCGCTTCCCCCTCGATAGCATCGTTGTATACATTTCAACCACTCAATAAGGGCTTTGTGGAAGGGACCGGGTACAGTTATTTCCCTCCTAATCTGGCGAAATATATGCGCATAGTTTTAATATACCCCGGCTTAACGTTCAAATTGCAATGGCGACCGGTACGGTAGACTTCTTCAACGACACAGGCGGTTACGGGTTCATCGATACCGAAGACTCCGACGAGGACGTCTTCTTCCACATGGAGGACATCGAAGGTCCTGACCTCGAGGAGGGGCAAGAAGTGGAATTCGAGATCGAGCAGGCCGACAAAGGCCCGCGCGCGAAAAACCTCACGCGGCTGTAACCATGGCGACAGGCACTGTAGACTTCTTCAACGATACGGGTGGCTACGGTTTCATCGAAACCGACGATGCCGACGAAGACGTGTTCTTCCACATGGAAGACGTCGGCGGCCCGGACCTAGAAGAAGGGCAAGAAGTCGAATTCGACATCGAACAGGCAGACAAAGGCCCGCGGGCGAAGAACCTCACGCGACTGTAAGCGAGAACGGCTCGCTTTTCAACGGGTTCGCGACTGACCGAGCGGCGCTACTCGGCAGCGCGTGGGTTCCCACCGCTGTCGCTGTGCCGCCTCTCGGACCGAATATCTTCGGGTAGAGCCCGACCAGCGCTTGGAATCCGAAGTGTCTTAGGGACAGCAACACCGACCGCATGGTATGAGCGAGGCCGACGCACTCGACGACGACCTTTACCGCCGGACCAAACAACTGCTTGAGCCCGGCGAGATTCAGCTCAACGGCGCTGTCGTCCACACGGAGTACGACGGCAGCGACGAGATCGAGATGATGCAGGCCACCATCGAGGTCGGCGAACTCATCGCCGAGGGCGCGGGCTTGGACCCGAAGGACACGTACGTCTACTCCGGTAGCGACGATCCGGAGTTCGCGTCGAACCAGCATCAGGGCCTCACGCTGGACGACGAAGAGTTCGTCTGGGAGTGCCAGCAGCTCCTGCGTAACAGTTCCTTTGACCTGGTGTTCTACTACGAGGCCAGCGCCGACCACGACGGCATTCTCGAAGCTATCGAGGACGCTGGCTACGCGGTAACCGGTGTCGAAGGCGAGTAACCGCGTCAGTCGCCAGTCGCCAGCCGTTCCTGGCAGTTGTGACAGTAGGTGTAGTCGGGGCCGTTCGCTGCGCCACAGATGCGACAGGTCGTGGCCTCGACGGCGGCCTGTTCGAAGTAGGCGTTGAGCTGGCCGGTGTCGCGACCGTTGCGTCGGCCGCTGAACTGCTCGACCAGCGTGCCGTGTGCGGCGTAGTCCATGAGCCGAAACATCAGCACGAACCACAGCGGCACTCCTATCAGGACGAACAGGTAGACCAGCAGCCGGACCGCCAGTTCGGCTGTCGAGATTGCCACATGTGAGCTAGGGGCGGAAGGGGGTAAAACGCTCCGACGACCCGGACATGGTACCGGCTGTCCCGGACTGTTTTTATTCGCAGGCCCCCCAGATTCGGGCATGAGCGAAGACCTCGGGACGGTAGACCGGGCGGTGTTGAACGCCTTCCAGGGCGGCTTCCCGGTCGTCGAACGGCCGTTCGAACCGGCCGCGGCGGCCCTCGCCGACCACGGCGTCGACATCGACGCGGACGAGCTGTTAGCACGCGTACAGGATCTCGACGACGCGGGCGTGCTCACGCGGTTCGGGGCACTCATCAACGCCGAAGCTATCGGGGGCACCGCCACGCTTGTCGCGACCCACGCCCCCGAGGACAGTTACGACGACCACGCCGAGATGATAAACGCGCACCCGGAGGTCGCGCACAACTACGAGCGCGAGCACCCGCATCTGAATATGTGGTTCGTTCTCTCGGTGGCCGAGGAAGGACGGGTCGAGGAGGTCCTGGCCGAGATCGAGGCCGAAACCGGCGAGGAGACGTACAACCTCCCGAAACAGCAGGAGTTCCACGTCGGCGCGAAGTTCCCCGTCGAGGGGCCACAGACCCAGGCCATCGACTGTTCTGATCTGGGGCCGGACGTGACGCCGACCGACAGCCAGTCCCTGACCGCCGACGAACTGGACTTGGTGCTGGCGATTCAGGACGGCCTCCCGGTCACTGCCACGCCGTACGCCGACGTGGCCGACGAGATCGACGCCGACGTCGACTGGGTTCTGGAGACGATACAGCGGTTCAACATGGAGGGGAAAGTCCGCCGCGTCGGGGTCATCCCGAACCACTACGCGCTGGGCTACAGCGAGAACGGGATGACCGTCTGGGACGTCCCCGACGAGGTCATCGACGAGGTCGGCCCGGCTATCGCCGAGTTCGACTTCGTGACCCACTGCTACGAGCGGCCGCGTCACGACGGCGTCTGGCCGTACAACTTCTTCGCGATGACCCACGGGCGAAGCGAGGCGGAGAGTCAGGAGCGCATCCAGCAGGTCCGCGACCGGATGGCCGACCACTGGGACGTGTCCGAGGACGACTGGGACACGCTGTTCTCGACGCGCATCCTGAAGAAGACGGGTATCAGGCTGGACGAACGAGCGCGGCAGAACACAGAGACGGCGTGACCGTGTCCGCTTGGTGTAGCAGCGCCAGATCAGGAGGGGAGCACCGATGATTCCGCTGATGCACGACTTCGAAGGCGAGACGGTACTCGTCGTCGGCGGCGGTCCGGTCGGCGCGCGCAAGGCCCGAACGTTCGCCGCGGAGGCGAGCGTCGTCGTCCTCAGCCCCGAGTTCGCCGACCGGGCGTTCGCGGACGCGGAAAAGGTCCGGGCTGCCCCGACTCCTGAGGACGCCACAGAGTGGGTCGAGCGGACCGACCCGGCGCTGGTCGTCGCCGCGACGGACGACTCGGACCTGAACGACGCCTTCACCGCCGCTGCCAAGGACCACGGCGCGTTCGTCAACCGGGCCGACGACCACGGCGACCAGTCGTTCGGCAACGTCGTCGTTCCGGCGACGGTGCGGGACGACCCGGTGACGCTGGCGATTGCGACCGGTGGGCGCGCGCCGGCGCTGTCGAAACACCTCCGCGAGCGTTTCGAAGACGAGTTCGGAAACGCCGGTCTGATGGCGGAACTCGCAGGCGACCTCCGTGAGGACCTGCGCGATCGGGGGGTCCCGCCGACCGAACGGCGTGACGCCGTCAGGTTCGTTGTCAGGTCACGGGAAGTTTGGAAGGCTTTAGATAGTGGCAGGTACAAGGGAGAGCAAGTAGCTAGAGACGTGATCGGAGAGTTACCTGGTGATCAAACGTGAGAGGGGACACTGGTGCAATCGTTGGGGTCTGTATCTCCCATGAGCGCGCGAGCGTCGACCAATTAGAGACCGCTGCGGCGGACAGCGAGCGCCACGCCGTCGAATCCCTGCTCGCCAACCCCGAGGTCGAAGAGGCGATTGCGCTGCAGACGTGTAACCGTACCGAAGGGTACGTCGTCGTCTCTGATCACGCGGACGGGCTCGACGCACTCGAACTGTTCACCCGCGCCGTGCCCGAAGATGTCGTCGTCGAGATGGGTCACGAGGAGAGTCTCCGCCACTTGCTCCGGGTAGCCGCCGGGCTCGAATCGATTGTGCTGGGCGAGGACCAGATCCTCGGCCAGCTCCGGACCGCCTACGAGACCGCCCGCGGCGTTGGCGGCATCGGGCCGATGCTGGAAGACGGTGTCACGAAAGCGATTCACGTCGGCGAGCGCGCCCGCACGGAGACGAAGATCAACGAGGGTGTCGTCTCGATTGCCTCCGCCGCGGTGCGCCTTCTCAAACAGGAGAGTTCGCTGGCGGACGGGACCGCGCTCGTCGTCGGGGCTGGCGAGATGGGCCAACTCGCTGCGGATGCGCTCAGCGAGGAGGTAGACCGGCTGCTCGTGGCCAATCGGACAGTGCCACACGCCGAGCACGTCGCCGAATCGGTCGACATCGACGCCAGCGCGGTTGCGCTCGACGGCATCGAAGCGGCCGTCTCCGAGGCCAGTGCCGTCATTTCGGCGACGGGAAGCGGCGACCAGGTGTTCGATATCGGGACGTTCAGCGACGTTGGCGAGGTTTCTATCGTCGACATCGCACAGCCGCGTGACGTCCCGGCCGGGGCGGACCGACTCCCGTCGGTGACGGTGTACGACCTCGACGCGCTGGAGTCGGTGACCGCCGAAACGCGCAACAAGCGACAGCGAGCCGCGGAAGCGGTCGAGCGCATCGTCGACGAGGAGTTCGACCGCCTGCTCACGCAGTACAAGCGCAAGCGCGCTGACAGGGTCATCTCGACGATGTACGAGAGCGCCGAACAGGTCAAGGCAGCCGAGATAAACAGCGCGCTCTCGGCGGCTGACTTCGACGATGACCAGGCGGAAGTCGTCGAAGCGATGGCCGACGCCATCGTCTCGCAGATCCTCGCCGCGCCGACCAAGAGCCTCCGCGACGCCGCGGAGGAGGACGACTGGTCGACGATTCATACGGCGCTCCAGTTGTTCGACCCGGACTTCGGCGGCCCGGACCAGGCCACCCCGCCCGAGTTCACCCAGGGCATGTCGGTCGACGACATCCCCGACGGCATGCGCGACGAGATCCCGAACGCGATGCTCGACCGGCTCTCCGACGACTGACCACGCCCACCTTTTTGCCCACGCCGCCCGACGTAGCCGATATGGCAGACCTGCTCTCTGATGCAGAGATTAGCGACCGGCTACCCGAGGAGTGGACCCGCGACGGCGACGAAATCGTTCGCGTCTTCGAGTTCGACGGCTATCTGGACGCGTCGGGCTTTCTGAGCGCCGCGGCCGGCCTCGCTGAGGACGCGTGGCACCACCCGGAGATGACCATCCGCTGGGGCGAGGTCGAAGTCCGACTCACGACCCACGACGCCGGTGGCATCACCGAGAACGACATCGACCTCGCCGAACGGCTGAACGGCATCCACGACTGACGGTGTGACCGTGGACACGACCGACGGACTCGCTTCGCTCCGGCCGACCGAGCCCGACAGCGCGACCGCACGATACGTCTTCCGGGTCGAAATCCGACTGGAGCCGGACGCGGACGGGCTGTGGACCGACCCCGACCGGTTCGAGACGACGCTGTACCGGGCGGCTGACGATCCGGGGACCAGCGGGTGGCTGTTCTTCCGTGACACGCTCTGGCGTGGCGAACTCGCTGACGAACCGCACTTCCGTCGGCTCGTCGCGGACGAACTCGGCTGTCCGGTCGTCTCGGCGTCGTTCAGCGAACTCCGGACTGACGAGGCGTATTTCGACGCGCTGAAAGCCGAAATCGCCGACGACCTGGCCCTGTTCAACGCCGACTCGGTCAGCGAGGTGCTCACCAAGTACCTCGGCAGTTCAGTTCGTGTGGCGTGAAACGAACTGTCGCTTCGTAGTCAGTGTCTATAGCGGCGTTATACGCAGCAAAACTAGTCGTAGGGCCCGAAAGACTTTATTAGCGAATCCCCAATAATTGTACCCCTCATGACCACCGACTACGACTTCTGGCTGTTCGACCTCGACGGAACGCTCGTCGATATCGAGCCAGCGTACCCCCGGAAAGTGATGGGTGCCGTCGGCGACCGCCTCGGCGTCGAGTTCACGGACCGGGAGCGGGATGCGCTCTGGTACGGTTTCGGTGGAACACGGTCACAGACACTCGCAGAGCGCGATGTCGACCAGCAGGAGTTCTGGCGGCTGTTCCACGAGGAGGAAGACCCCATTGCCCGGGCCGAGGCGACGTATCTCTACGACGACGCCGAGCAGTTCCTCGCCACCCTCGATACACCGGTCGGGCTGGTCACGCACTGCCAGCAGTACCTCACCGAACCGGTGCTCGATCACCTCGACATCGCCGACTGGTTCGAGACGGTCGTCTGCTGTGACGACGACATCGGCTGGAAGCCCGACCCGAAGCCGGTGGAACTGGCGATGCGGGAGATGGACGTCTGGTACAACGGCCACCGCGGCGTGCTCGCCGGCGACAACCCGTCAGACATCGGCGCGGCGTGGAACGCCGGTCTCGACGGCGTCCACGTCGGTCGCCGGTCCCCCGCAGAGACGGGTCGGTGCGTGCGTGGCGACCGGCGCGTCGCATCGCTGCTTGACCTGACCTCGTCTCAAGGGAGGTAGTCCCAGTTTTCCACCCTGACGGTCGTCCCGGCATCGATACCAGTTTCGTCTGCAGGCACGGATACCCAGCCGTCGGCTCGGGTCGCCGTGGCGAGGTCAACGCCGGGTAGCGGCGTCGCCGTCCCGTCGCTCACGGCGACCGGAGTAAACGTCCGGACCGCGTCCTGACTGTCGACCTGCTCCGCCAGCGTCGCTCGTGTCTCCGGATGCGCAGACAGCGGTGCATCGGCAAACGCCTTCAATAGCGGACGAAAGAGTTGTACCGCGCCGACGCGGGCTGCACTCGGCGACTCCGGCAACAGCAGGACTGGGCGGTCCTCGACGACGGCGACTCCCGTCCGCTGGCCCGGGTCGATATCGACGTAGTCGGTGAACACCTCCCCGAGGTCCGCAACGACCTCTCGAAGCGTGTCCCCCGGCTCGGTCCCGGTGATGACGAGCGCATCACGGGTGAGGTCGCGCTGGACGGCCATCCGGAGCGCCGGTGCGTCGTCGGCGACGGGGTCCCGGTAGGTCACCTTCCCGCCCCACCGGTCGACGTACTGCGCCAACGTAAACCCCGCTGTCTCGACCTCGTGGGCCGCGCTGGCGTCCGCTCGGAGTTCGTCGCCAGTCGGTACGATTCCGACCTGCGGTCGCTGGCGGACGAGCAGTTCGGAGACGCCGGTCGCCCGCAGCAGTCCCACGTCGCCGGGCCGTACCTGATGGCCCTCCTCGAAGACGGTGTCGTCGACAGAGATGTCCGCCTCCACGACGGGTTCGTTCGCCGTCGCATCTGTCGCCAGGACGCGTCCGACAGCGACGGAGAGCGGAATCCTGTCTGTCCGGTCGACGGGGACGGCAAAGCTACCGAGCTGTCTGCGGGCAGTCTCCAGCGCGAGCGACTCGGCCTCCGACGGCGGGGAGCCAGCCATACCCTTGCTAGTGGGTACTGTGGCAAAAACGCCCCGAGTGGCCACGGCCCATCCGGCACTTGTCCACATGGACTGGGAACGCTTTTGTTCGGTCCGACTCGGAGTGGCCGTATGGTCCTCCCGCAACTGGTCGCCATCGTGTTCCTGGTCATCGGCGGCTTCGTCCTCCTCCGCGGTGGCCGGGAACTCCGAACGGTGTTTCACATCCTCCGTAACGATCCAGTCCCGGTGCGCTCGCTCGACGGGCACTCCGGTCCCGTCGAAATCACCGGCACAGCTGTTGCCGACGAGGACGCCGGAACCGTCACGGCTCCCTTCACCGGCAGCAAGTGTCTGGCCTACACCTACGAGGTCGAGGAGTATCGGTCGTCGGGGAAACACTCCAGTTGGGAGACGCTGGACGAGGGGCAGGCCGGCGTCGACTTCGTAGTCGACGACGGGGGCGCTCGCGTCCGCGTGAATCCCGACGGAGCGGACGTGCGGTTCGAATCACAGTCGGTGACGGTGTCCCCCGGGACTGAACTCCCCGAGCGCCTGGCCGACTACGTCGAGCGGACGGAGGGCGTCGAGGCACAGGACGGGTCCGTGAACCTGCTCGTGACGGAGATCAGCCTGGGGAACAAGCAGCGCTTTACCGAGCGCCGGCTGGACGTTGGCGAGGACGTGTACGTCTACGGCCAGGCGATGCGCGGCCCCGCATCGGAGTGGGGAAGCAATCTGGTCGACGCCGTCGTCGGGGACGGCGACGGGACGCCGGTGTTCGTCATCTCCGACACCAGCGAGCGTGGCACGGCCCGACGGATTGTTCGGGGCGCTATCGCTGAAACTGTGTTCGGACTAGCGGCTGTCCTCATCGGTGCTGCCGTCCTCCTCTCCGTACCCCTGTAGAGTAGCAGAGACCGTCGGGTTTACCACTGCGTACCACTTAGACAGGCGTATGCCAGCCCTGCGTGAGGCGCTTCGGGACCTTCCCGACGCCGTGTTCGCGGACGTGCTCGAATCCGAGGACGAATACCTGCTCGTGCTCGACCTGCCGGGCGTGACCGCGGAGACAATCGACGTGACCGTTGAGGGGGGCCGCCTCCGTATCGACGGGCAACGGACCAAGGACGTGCCCGGGGAGTTCACGTTCGTCCGCGAGGACCGCTCCGTGTTCCTCGACGCCGAGCTCCCGCTCCCGCCGGACACGACCGGGCAGGGCGGGGAGGGGACCGTGGAAAACGGCGTCCTCGAACTCCGCCTGCCGAAGGCGACAGCCGCACCGAGTACTACAATCCCGATCGACGGGGACTGACCCAGAGGTGGCAAGCCGGTGAACCTTCGCGCGTACTGGCGGTTCCTCGTCGTCGCTCGCCACTTCCTGCCCCTGTTGGTCGCGTACGCACGAGACCGAAAGCGGTTCTTCGTGGTCGGCTCGTCTCGCCGTGTCACGCCTGAACAGCGTCGCAAACGTGCACAGCAGCTGCTCGACTCGCTGCTGACGCTCGGCCCGACGTTCATCAAACTCGGACAGATACTCTCGACCCGCCCGGACGTCCTGCCACCGGAGTACATCGAGGAGTTCTCCAAGTTGCAGGACCGCGTGCCACCGGCGGACTGGGACGAGGCACAGGTCGTCATCGAGGACGAACTGGGCTCTGTCGACGACCGCTTCGACGAGTTCGAGACAGAGGCGATAAGCGGCGCGTCGCTCGGTCAGGTGTATCTGGCGGAGGTCGACGGCGAGAAGGTCGCCGTCAAGATTCGCCGCCCCGGCATCGAAGCGCTTGTCGAAGCCGACCTCCGGGTCGTCCGCTGGTCGCTCCCGCTGTTGATGTATTTCATCGACGACTCCCGGTCGTTCTCGCTGGAGACGCTGGCCGACGAGTTCTCGAAGACCATCCGCGAGGAGATGGACTACCAGCGAGAGGGCCGTATGCTCACCGAAATCCGGGAGAACTTCAGGGACAACGACCGCATCTGTATCCCCAAGGTCAAGGAGTCCCACTCCACGCGGCGCGTCCTGACGATGGAGTACGTCCCCGGTACGAAGATCAACGACATCGACAGCCTCGACGCGGGCGGTATCAACCGGACGGAACTGGCTGAGACGCTCCAGCGGGCGTACCTCCAGATGATAATCGACGACGGCGTGTTCCACGCGGACCCCCATCCGGGCAACCTCGCCGTACAGGACGACGGGACGCTCGTCTTCTACGACTTCGGGATGTCCGGCCGGGTCGACCCGTTCGTGCAGGACAAGATCATCGACTTCTACGCCGCCGTCGCCGACCAAGACATCGACGCCATCCTCGATGCCCTCATCGAGATGGGGACGCTCTCACCGGAGGCCGACCGGCAGGTGATGGGCGACGTGATGGAACTGGCCATCGCCGACGCTCGCGGCGAGGACATCGAGCAGTACCGCGTCCAGCAGATCATTCAGCAGGTCGAGGACACCATCTACGAGTTCCCGCTTCGGCTCCCGGCGAACCTGGCGCTCGTGTTGCGCGTCGCCACAGTCGTCGAAGGTGTCTGTGTCACCCTCGACGAGGATTTCGACTTCATCGGTGTCGCAACCGACTATCTCCGCGAGGAGGGGTATCTCGCCGAGGGCGTCCGGAACTTCGTCGAGGACCGGGCGACCGAAGTGTCCGACGCCGCCCGGTCGGCCGTCCGAATCCCGCCGAAACTGGAGTCCGCCCTCGACAGAGTCGAGCGGGAGGACTTCCGCGTGCAGGCCGACATCGAGGACTCCGACGGCCTGCTCGCGACGATGACCAAGCGGCTCATCCTCGGGATGTTGCTTGCGAGCACGCTGTTCTCGACGGCGTTCCTCTACACGCAGGCGTCGCTGCCGGCCACCGGTGTCGGTATCGCCGGAACTGTCGGCCTGTCCCTGGCGCTGTGGTGGTCGTTCCGTTCGAAGAAGGCCGTCCGGGCCAAGCCGCAGTTCACGCGACAGAGCATGCGCGAGCAGGACCGGGAGAGCCCGGGCGGGCTCAACACCTCCTTCGGCGAGGACACCGACGACGCCTACAGCGGCGACTGAACGCCCATCCGACTGTTGGGTCAGAGCCGTTTTTCGAAGTGGACGAGTTCGTACTCGCCCTGCGTCGACCGGCCGACCTCCTGATACCCCTCGTCGCGGTAGAACGCGACCGCGGCGGGCTGGCTCTGTGACGTCGTCGCAAGCAGGACCTCGTAGCCTCGCTCGGCCACTTGCTGTTCGAGTTGGCCGAGCAGGCTGCGACCGTAACCGCGCCGCTGCCGGGACGGGGCGACCCGCATCCGGTGGAGTTCGGCCGCGCCGGGAACGGTGCGCTCGTCCGCGTGGCCGACCTCGTTCGGGAGGAACCCGCCCATCGCGGCCAGGCCGCCGTCGAACGTCTGTGGGAGTTCGTCGTCGACGGCGGGCACGACGCCGACGAGAAACGCACCGCCGGTGTCGAAATACCGCGTCTCGATGTTTTGCAGGTCCGACGTGCCGGGGATGTCACTGGGGTCGTTTCCGGTCGCTCGTATCGCGCGCTCGTGGAGACGCCAGACAGCGTCGGCGTCTCGGTGGTCGTAGGACCGAAACTGAATCTGGTCGGTCATCGAACACGTCCGAAATAGTCATTGTCGGAGAAGGGTTTAGTTCTACCTTATCAGAGTATGGTTCTATTATAGCCGTCTGAATTTATCCGGAACGTTCAGTATTCAGTGTCTGGTATAGGGGGTATGAGAGAATTCGGTGGTACGCACTGGGCGCAAACCCCAGTTTGTGGACGCGATACGTCGGTACTATTACCGTTGTGGGGGAGTGTGGGCCGACAATGACGGCGCCGGCAACGAACAACGTGGTGCTGGTCACGGTTGACTCGCTGCGGGCGGACGCACTGGGTGGTACTGACAGCGTCTCCCCAGTCCTGGACTCGCTCGCTGAGTCGGGCGTCGTCTTCGAAAACGCCGTGGCACAGGGGAACTGGACGCCGTTCTCGTTCCCGTCCATCCACGGCTCACGGCCGGTGTTCGCGGAAAGCGAGGACATCGGTCTGGCGTCGACGCCGACGCTGGCCGAGCAGGTGTCCGATGCCGGTATCGAGACGGCAGGGTTCAACGCCGCCAACGGTTTCCTCACCGACCACTGGGGGTACGACCGCGGGTTCGACGAGTTCGAGCCGTTCGTCGACAGCGGCGGCTACAGCAAGTATCTGGCGGCTCACCCGACGATTCAGGCATGGGTCCAACTGGGGACCTCGCCGTTCCGTCGTGCCGCGACCGTCCTCAGCGGCGGGTCCGACGAACGGCCCTTCGCCGACGTGTCTCGGATGGGCGACCTCGAAGACCACGCCACCGAGTTCCTGAAGGCGACCGACGGACCGTTCTTCCTGTGGGTCCACTACATGGACACACACACGCCATACGTGCCGGCCCCGCGGCACATCCGCGAGGTGTCGGACAACCACTTCGGTGTCCTCCGAATGCTCACCTCCCACCTCCGAACCGGGCTGGGCTGGGAAGTCGACGACCGGACGCTGGAGACGCTCCGGACGCTGTACGAGGCGACGGTTCGGCAGGTCGACGCCAGCGTCGGTCGGTTACTCGACACCCTCGAAACAGAGGGCCATCGCGACGATACGGCCGTCGTCGTCGCCGGCGACCACGGCGAGGAGTTCCTCGAACACGGCCATCTCGCCCACTACCCCAAGCTCTATCGGGAACTCATCGACGTTCCCTACATCGTCTCGACGCCGGACAGCGAGGGCCAGTCGGTCGAGACCCCGGTCGGCCTCGACACGATCGCGCCGACGGTGTGCGATCTGCTGTCGCTCACGCCGGCGGCGGAGTGGGACGGGGCCTCCGTCGCCCCGGCGATCCACGGCGCGGGTATCGAGGACCGCGGCCCCATCGTCTCCGCAGCGGTCCGGGGCGAGAGTGTGACCAGCCAGCCGATCCCGCGGAGCCGCGCGGACGGGGAACTCCTCCTCAGCGCCCGCGACGAGCGATACACGTACATCGAGTTCACGGAATCGGGGCGCCAGGAACTGTACGACCGGACGAACGATCCCGAAGAGCAGGTCGATCTGTGTTCGGACTCGGCGGACGCCCCGCCTGCGACCGTCCTCGACCGGCTCTCGGATGCAGTTGCCGAACACCTCGCAGAACTCGATAGCGACGGGACCGGTACTGAAAACACCGAGGCATCCGACGAGATAACAGCACGGTTAAAGGCGCTCGGTTATCAGTAAGGCTGTATGGCGTCCGCTGTCGTCACACCGGCCCGACGACAGCAACTCGTCCGGTTTTTTCTCGTCGGTGTGTTTGCCGCGTCGATTCAGCAGGCGCTGTTGTGGTTGTTCAACGATGTCGGTGGCCTGAATTACATTCTCGCGGCCGCTATCGCAATCGAGTGTACGATTCTGCTTCAGTACGTCCTCAACAACGCTTGGACGTTCCACCGGTCACAGCATTCGGATCTGCGGGAGTACGTAGTCGGGTTAGGGAAGACGAACCTCGTTCGTGGAACGGCGATCCCGCTCCAGTTGGGCCTCCTCTACGCGTTTGTCACCTGGGGCGGTGTCGTGCCGCTGGTCGGCAATGGCGCGGCTATCGTCATCACGGGCCTGTACCGGTACGCCCTCGACGCCCACTGGACGTGGGGTTAGACGGTCGGGACGGGGACTTCGTCGAGCACGCTCTGAATGACTGTTCCTTTGTCGACCTGCTCGACGCGCGCATCAGGCGTCAGCACAAGCCTGTGAGCCAGTACCGGCTGCGCGACCCGCTTGATGTCGTCCGGCGCAACGTACTCCCGGCCCGCGATGGTCGCCATCGCCCGCGCTGCCTCGAACAGCCGCTGGGTCCCGCGCGGTGAGACCCCGACGTCCACGCGGTAGTCGTCTCTGGTCGCCCGGGCGAGGGCAGCCATGTACTGCAGCAGGTCGTCGTCGACGGTGACCGTCTCCGGGACGCTCCGGAGTTCCGTGACCGACTCCGCGTCGAGTATCGGCTCCACGGTCGGACTCTGTGTCGTCCGGCCGGCACGCCGCCGGAGGAGTTCGACCTCGCCCTCGTCGTCAGGGTAGCCAAGCGAGGTCTTTGCCAGGAACCGGTCGACCTGCGCTTCGGGGAGTTCGAAAGTCCCCTCCATGTCGACGGGGTTCTGCGTGGCGATGACGAAGAACGGTTCGGGCAGGTCGTAGGTGTCCCCGTCGACGGTGACCTGTCCCTCTTCCATCGCTTCGAGCAGGGCGGACTGGGTCTTTGGCGGTGCGCGGTTGATCTCGTCGGCCAACAGGACGTTGGCGAACACCGGCCCCTCGGTGAATTCGAAGCTCCGGGACTCCTCGTTGAAGATGTGTGTTCCTGTGATGTCGGCGGGCAGGAGGTCCGGCGTGAACTGGATGCGGGAGAAGGACAGTCCCAGCGCGGTCGCGACGCTGCGGGCGGTCAGCGTCTTTCCCGTGCCGGGAACGTCCTCGAGCAGGACGTGGCCCTTCGCGACGACTCCCAGCAGCACCGTCTCGAAGAAACCGCGGTCGGCGATGACGGCACTCCCGATCTCGTCGAGGATCTGACTCGACACCTCGCTTGCCTCGGTAGCGTCCATAGCCTGTCATGTTACGGGTCCGGTAAAGGGGTGTCGAGTCTGAAATCGAAACCCCTAAAGAGCAAACGGCGGTACTGATGGGTGAGCCGAGGTAGCCTAGCCTGGCCAAGGCGGTTGCTTCGAGAGCAACTGTCCTCACGGACTCAGGAGTTCAAATCTCCTCCTCGGCGTTCTCTTTACCAGAGTCGGCGAGCGTAGCGAGTCGGTAGTGCTGCAGGAATCGGATCGTATCCGGCCGACTGCCGTCAGGTCAGCAGGAAAATCAACACGCTGATCGTCATTACGACGAGAATGAACGCCCCGGCCAGCGCGCCACCCATCGAGACCATCGCGTTGGCAGTCGAGGCCAGCGTCTCGGTCCGGTCGTTGCCGAACACCGTCACGGTCGCCTGTTCGCTCGCCATCCCGGCCTCGACGGGTTCGAGGTCGGCAACGGCTCTGTCGACGAGGTCCCCGATGAGCGCAACGATTTCCTTCTCGGGGATGACCTGTCCGACCTGGTTCTCGGCCTCGACGGTGTTGACGATGTGGGTGTCGCTGGTCATCACCTCCATCAGATCCACGCCGTCGGCGGCGTCGATGATGCGCTGGCGGAGGCCCGGTTCCATGTTGTTGCCGTCGATGAGCACGTACGCCGTTCGCTGGCCGTTGACTTCGAAGACACAGACCCGTATCCCGAGCGGGCCGATACCCTCCTCGGGCTCCCAGGGGGTCCTGTCCCAGGCGACACCACAGCGGAGTTGGCCAGTTTCGGCGTCTGTGAGCAGGCTCCCAAGCTGTCCGGCCCCGTGGAGCATGTCGAATGACCGCTGACTGCCGGGAACGACGTGGCCGAGGTCGTCGCCCTCGAGCCCGTCGTTGCAGTTGTGTGCGTCGACCAGCAGCACGTCGTCGAGGCCGTCGGCCCGCGCTTCCGACATCGCTGAGAGACCCACGGCGTACTCCACGTCGTCGGCACAGCCCGGCGCGTACGTGTTCACGACGAGCGCATCGGAGCCGAAGGCCTGCCCCGTCAGCGTGGCCTCGCCCTCTGTGACACGGAGGCCCGCCGTCGCCTGGTCGTCGTATTCGAGGTTCTGGTACGCCGTCTCTGCGGTCGACAGGATCGTGTCGACCTCCCGCTCGGTGACGAGGTTGAAGTCGTGGCCGGCGGTCGCGTGTGGCGGAAAGGCCAGGCCGTCGGCCGATTCGGCGACGCGTCTGGGGAGGTTGCCGCCGCCGATTTCACCCATCGGGCCGGGGTGAATCATCGGCAGGACGAACCGGGCTTTCTCCTCGCCGCCCGGCCGACGGACCGACAGCAAGGTGACCGGGACGACGGCTTCTTCGCCGATTTCCTCGAAGAACTCCTCCAGTTCGCGCGTACCCTCGGCGATGTGCCCGATGAAGCCCCGGAGGAAATCCAGCGCGGAAACGCCGAGTGAGGAGCGCCACGGTTGGTCGATGACGACCAGGAACAGCCAGACTGCCAGCGCGTAGATGACACAGATAACCGCGAGAATGATGAAGTCCTGCGGGATGAACCCCTGTACCTGCGGCGGGACCTCTTCCGGGCGGGAGAGGTACTCCCGGAGCATCGGGTCTTCGAGGATGAACGCGGTCGCCCCGCTGTATATCGCCAGCAACACGGCGGCAGTGACCGTCTGGACGCTCGCCGGAATCGCCGCCTTCAGCAGTGAGTGCCGCGAGACGGCCATCAGTATCAGCAGCCGGAAGGCGAATATCGACGCCAGCGCGACTAACAGCACGTCGAAGACGAAGTTCTGCCCGAGGCGGACACTGAAGATGGCGATAACGCCGGCGACAGTCAACATTGCGATAGTGATCAGCTCACAGATGACCGCAAGCAGCGTGGCCCGGTTCGGGGTCAACTGCCCGCCCAGTTGCCGGTCGACCCACGGTGTCACGGCACTGGCGATTGAGGTCGGCAGGCCGATGAGAAACACGCCCTGCCAGGCGTCGTCGAGGATGAACCGTGAGTCGAACGCGACGATGCCGGTCATCGCGGCGATGACCAGCGCAAAGGCAAGGCTCGTATACCAGGTCGGAGCCCTGAAAATAAACCGCGAAAGGCTAGCGAGATTGCCCTGTGTCGCCGTCATTTATGTATCACAGCCTACGAGTGAATATAAAACCAGTTACATTGCCCTCCGACGGTTACTGGCGGGCGACAGACTGCTGGTCACAGACCGACAGGAAGTTCTCGAACACTTCCTCGCCTTCCTCAGTATGGGCGACCTCCGGGTGCCACTGGACACCGTATATCGCCTCGTCCGTGTTGCTCATCGCTTCGACGCCACAGACTTCGGAGGTCGCGGTCCGCTCGAATCCGGGCGGGACTTCTTTCACTTCGTCAGCGTGGCTGGCCCACACGCGCGTTTCGGGGTACAGCGAGCCCAGAAGCGGGTCGTCCTCGTCGAGGATGTCGACCGTCACGTCCGCGTAGCCGCCGTACTCGCCGCCGCCGACCCGACCGCCGAGTTCGTCGGCGATGAGTTGCATTCCCAGACAGATGCCGAGCACGGGAACGTCGAGGTCGAGGTACTCGGGACAGTTCCCGATATCGTCCATGTCCGGGCCGCCCGAAAGGACGATGCCGTCGGCATCGATCTCCTCCGGGGGTGTCGTGTTGTCCCTGAGCGAGACGTCGACGCCCATGTCCCGGAGCGCGCGCTGCTCCAGATGTGTGAACTGTCCGTGATTGTCGATAACGTCGATTCGGGTCATTACTGACGCGAAGGCTACGAAGGCGTATATATCTCCTGATGCGGTCGACGGTTCCCCCGCGTCCGGCTTCAGGGCCACTCTCGAAGGGTTTGGCGAACCCCGTCAAGAACTGTCGGGCCACGCAGTTCCAGCGTCACGGTGTTGCCGCCGTCCGAGGTCGTGAGGTGTACTGCCCCGCCGTAACTCTCGACGATCCACGTCGTCAGCCAGAGCCCGATCCCCTTTGAATGGCACAGTTGCGTTTCCACGCCGCTATTGAGGACATCTCGTTCGTGCTGTGGAATCGACGGACAGTTATCGCCGACGTGAACGAACACGGTTCGGCCGTGCTCTTCGACTGAGATATACAGCGTCGGGGTATCTTCGCAGTGAACGACCGCATTTTCGATGACGTTCCGAAGCACAGTGTCGAGCATCCAGTCGGCGTACACCTTCGACTGCTCCGGGAGGTCGAGTTCAACAGTTGTCTCCGGGTGCGATTGCGTGATTTTTTTCGCCTGTTCTCTGACACACGGCACGAGGTCGATCGGTTGCTGTGCGCGACGGTCCGCGTCGAACGCGAACTCTATCTGCCTCGCCTTCTCCGTAGTGGCGATGATATCGTCGATAGTACCGTTCAACTGCTCGACGTGCGCACGCGACTTGGAGTCGCCACGCTCTGCTGTCTCCCGCTGCAGTTCGCCGAGGTGCCCGAGTGCGACGTTGAGGTCGTTCCGGAGGTCGTGCCTGAGCACTCGAAACAACACCTCGTTGCTCTGGGTGAGTCTGCGCCGGGACCGCCGGAGTTCCAGCAGCCACCCGAACAGAACCCCGCCAAACCCGCCGACTGCGACCCCGCTTGCGAGTATCGACGGGATCATCGAGGACTGCGGTACTGGGGCGAGCAGCACGACGATTTTGATGAGCGTAAACAGCGCGATGCCCAGTCCGCACCACTCCGCGGCAGTCCATATCTGATCTCCGGACAGTCCGCTCACCGGGAGCCAGTAGTTCGCGGCTACCAGGGCTAGCGCCGGTATCAACCCCACGCTGAGGATGACCACGTCTATCGGGGACGGCCGGACGATAGACATGCCGTGGGCGAGTAACGCGCCGGAAATCACGAAACCCGTTGCGACGACATATCCCGTCCCCAGCGACTGCTTCGTGAGCGCCGGAGAGGTCACTATACTAATCAGTTACTGTGTTCCTACTTATCCGTCTGCCACTGATTATCGGTTTTGATAATCGAGTGGGGCTACGAGTCGTCGTAGCGGTCGGCAGCCGATTCAAACCCCAGTTCGGATTGCTCCTTAGAGCGGCGCTGTTCCCGCTGTGCAATGGCTTCAGGGTCCGGGTTTGCGTCGTCGTCGAGCCGCGCCCACGACTGGTGGATCTTCGCGTGACACCACCGGCAGAGAAAGACCGTTATTTCGTGTGATAGCTCGTTGCCGCCTTCGCGGTACGAGAGGTGGTGTTCCTCTAGCAGCGGTCGGTCCGCAGAGTGGGCCATCCGTCGCTCTTCAAGTCCGCAACGAACACACTCCCGGTCGTGGTTCCGAGAGCGGAAATGCGGGCAGTCGACCCAATCCCATTCCGGCTCCGCGTCTGCGTCCGCGTCATCGGGTGCAATCGCTGCCGGACAGCGAAAGTCGTCGGCACTACGGGTGTTGGCGAACTCGGGGTCGTGGTGGCCGTGTTCGCGCGCCCAGCGACACTTCCCCTCGCCGGTGACGAAGTCACACCGCTGGACGTGGTCGTATGGGTCGTCGACGCCGACGGACGTCCCCCCGGGAGCCTTCTCCATGTGACATAGTGAGTGGCCGTGCCCCCTCAAACCCTCCGTTCCGACAGAAGACTTTTTGCCTGCCTACGACTTCCGCGGTGGTATGCGTCTCGTCCACGACCCCGACGGCACGGCTCGCCCCCTCGCGACGGAGGTGGAGTACGCCGAGTCGATGCTCGAACAGGGCCGGGGGTTGATGTTCCGGTCGTCGATTCCCGACGACTACGCGCTGGTCTTCCCCTTCGACCGCGCGAGCCGACAGTTCATCCATATGCTGTTCGTCCGGTTCCCACTCGACGTGCTCTGGCTCGTCGACGAGGAGGTCCAGGCCGTCGAAACCCTACAGCCCTGGCGCTCGGTCGGCTATGCGAACGCGGACACTGTCATCGAACTGCCCGGTGGCGCGGCGTCGGACGTTTCCGAGGGCGATACGGTCCGTCTTGAATAACGAGTATCAATAGCATGGGTCGTGGTAATCAGTTCCGTCACCTTTTAGACGGTGAAGAGTAGAGTAGACACCACTATGTCGGAATACCCGACGGAGGATAGAGGAAGTCGCCGCGAGGCGGCTGGCCGCGAAATTCGTGGCGCGTGATGGAGCATCTTCTGTGAGTCAGAACACATTGTTCGAGGGGCACCCAGCGATGCGTGCGCTCTCAGATGTCGGTGAGGTACAGTTTCTCGACACGACACTTCGCGACGGTGAGCAAGCCCCCGGCGTGTCGCTGACGCCGGACGACAAGGCCGATATCGCCCGCTCGCTCGATGCGGCCCGTATCGACGTCATCGAAGCCGGGAGCGCCTGTACCGGCCCCGGCGAGCGCGAGACGATCTCTCGCGTCGCGGGGCTCGACCTCGACGGTACCGTCACTAGCTTCTGTCGAGGTATCCGGAACGATATCGACCTCGCGCTCGACTGTGGTGTCGACGGCATCAATCTCGTCGTTCCGGCCAGCGACAAGCATGTGGAGCAGAAGGTCGGCACGTCCAAGTCTGAGAACGTCGAGAACACCGTCGAACTGGTGGAGTACGCCGCCGACCACGGGCTCTGGGTCGAGGTCATCGGCGAGGACGGCTCGCGAGCCGATCTGGACTACCTCGAAGAGCTGCTCGGCGCCGCCGTCGAGGCCGGCGCGGACCGCATCTGCTGGGCCGACACCGTCGGTCACGCGACGCCGGACCGCGCACTCGAATGCGTCTCCCGGCTCTCCGACCTGGGCCCAGTCAGTACCCACACCCACGACGACCTGGGGCTCGCAGTGACGAACGCCCTGGTCTCCATCGCGGCAGGTGCAGACCTCGTCCACGGGACGATAAACGGCATCGGCGAGCGCGCCGGCAACGTCGCCCTCGAAGAGATCGCTATCGCGCTCGACCACGGCTACGGCGTCGAGTCGATGGCCCTCACCGAGGTGTACGACCTCGCCCAGCTCATCGCCAACCGGACCGGCATCCCGCTGGCTCCCAACAAGGCGGTCGTCGGCGAGAACGCCTTCACCCACGAGTCCGGTATCCACACCGACGGCACGCTCAAGGACGACTCGATGTACGAGCCGTACCCGCCGGAGAAAGTGGGCCGCGAGCGCCGCCTCGCGCTCGGGAAGCACGCGGGCCGGGCCGGTGTCGAGGCTGCACTCGACGAGCACGACGTCGAGGTCACAGATGACCAGCTCTCGGAGATCGTCAGCCGAGTCAAGGAGATCGGTGACCGCGGCAAGCGCGTCACCGACGCCGACCTGCTGACTATCGCCGACGAGGTGACCGGCGACGCGCGCGACCGCCGGGTCGAACTGCTCGGCCTGACCGCTGTTTCCGGCTCCGATACACCGACAGCGAGCGTCCGGCTCGCGGTCGACGGCGAGGAACGCAAGGAGGCAGCGGTCGGCTCCGGGCCGGTCGACGCCGCGATGAACGCCGCCGAGGTGGCGCTGTCCCACACCGCCGACGCGACGCTCGAAGACTACCACGTCGACGCCATCACCGGCGGAACGGACGCGCTCGTCACGGTCGAAATCGAGATGTCACGCGGCGACGACCACGTCGTCGTCTCCGCCAGCGACTCTGACATCACACGGGCGTCCGTGCGCGCGATGGTCGACGCGATGGACCGCCTCGTCGCCGACGACGAGGACCCGCTCGTCGCCGACGACTGACGGCACGACAGCTCTCTGGTTCAAACGCGTAGAATCAGTCTGGCCCTCACCGCGGACCACCACATGTCGTTTTGTTATTTATATCCGCGGCTGGCTTCGTGGTACTGGAACACTGTCTCCATGCCCTGCACCAGTGCGTCGAGGTCGACGCTGTCCGTGTCGAACTCGCGGTCACGGACGGACTGGTAGATGTCGGCCCACCGGTCCCGGAACCGGGCCTCGAACTGTTCGGCTTTGATTTTGTCGATGAGTTCGGCCTTTCCGTCAGGGTTTTCCAGTTCTTCGGGAGTGACGAACCCTTCTTGAAGGGCCAGCACGACGATTCCCGCGGTGTAGTCTCCCTCCCTGACTTCTCGTTCCCAGGTCGTGAGCCAGTTGCCGATGCGGGCCATTTCTTGCAGGTCCCAGATCAGGTCCCGGACCGTGCCGTAATCGGCGAGTTCGAATTCCGGCGAATACATGAGGTCAACGGCCGCGTAGGGGAACATTACCATGTTATGTGCCCCGTATGTTTCGGCCCCGCTGAGGTTCGCAATCCGTGGGTTCTCGTTGACGACGGCGCTGTAATCCATCGCGTTCAGCGTCTGTCGCATATCGTAGGTGAACACGTCGTAGAACTCGTCGACCCGGGGCGCGTCAGCTAGTCCACCCTCGAACTCGCGCCACACACGCTCGATAAAGGAGAAATATTCCTCGCTTACCGCCGCACGGCTCGGGTCAACGGACGACGGGTCCTGCACGAGTCGTCGGGCCTCTTCGAAGGTGTCTCGGTCCCCGTCGTTCTCGACGATGTCGTCCAGAATCGTGACGTACATCGTGAGTACCGTCTTCTGCGTCCGGACGTGGTCTGCGTGGTCCGGGTGGACGGAGGAGAGCGTGAACTCGGGGAACAGCGAGTAGATCCACTGCCAGAGGAACCGGTCACGCTCGCCACAGACCCGCTCGTACTCGTCTGCCAGTTCTGCAACCCGGTCGGGGAGGCTGGTCGTCCGAACCTCTTCGAGAAGGTCCTGCGTATCGACCGAGGGTGACTCAACGCTCATTGTGACTGCCCCCCAACGCTTGCACCCTGCATCTCGGCACAGCCAGTTGAATAATGTTCGATTAACCGACTTTTGGGTGTTTCTACTTCTTCAGATTGGTCGGTCACTGCCTCGATGCTTTTGCCCGACCGCGAGCCGGTTTCAATCAGTTGGTGTCCGAGGTCCATACATTCGAGAGGCGAAGTTGCGCTTATAGTGGTACTGACCTGTAGGATGCTGGTAATGTGCTATTAACAGTATACTTAAACAATTTTACTCTAAGTTACGTACCAGTTTTTCAACTGCTACTACAAAGGAAATATCTGCTTACTGAACTGTCTCAATGATATTCAAATGAGTGAGGAAATAAGGCGACAATAATGCACCTCTTGACGGGAGTCACGGGTAAGGGTACACAGCGCCAGCAGAACAGTCGCACACGGAGCCGAGTTACGCTTCGAGCCCAGTTGCCGCCGAGACGTCGCGGGACGGTGTCACCAGCACCGAACGGTTTCCTTCGACTTCGATACGACAGCCAGCCATACTGAACACGACCAGCCCGTCAGGGCTCGTGGTGCCGTCCGTATCGGGACGGAACAGTCGGTCCAGCGCATCAGGGTCGATACAGTCACTGATTCGGTCATCGAGGTCGACGGGGTCGATACCCAGCGTGTCGGCCACGGCGTGGACGATGGTTTCGCTCAGCGGTTCGTTGGGTGTCGGTCTGTAGACCAGTTTTGCCTGGGACATAGTTTGTCGCTGTTTGTCCCTTGATGAGTGATTGAAAAGGTGATTGTGGCTATACAGATACAGCCCGCCGGACTGGTCACTACTACTATAGCGACGGTCTCAGCTATCGCCGAACACGAGTTCGAGCAGTTTTCGCTCGCTGACGCGGAGATGGCGGTTGACCGTCGGCTGTGACACGTCCAGGCTGACCGCGATTTCCTGGCCGGTCGTCTCTCGAGGCCAGTCGAAGAAGCCACTCAGATACGCCGTCTGGAGTACTTCGAGCTGTCTGTCGGTGAGTTGCTCCTCCAGCGCCGACCGGACTGTACTGTCTCGCTGGCCATTGGACTGTGTGCCGTCACGGCGCGCGATCAGTTTGACGTCCGCGTAGCGCTCGCCGAGTTGTTCGACGAACTGGCGGACATCAGTTTCGCCCGAGACGACAACCGTCACCGTGAGTCCGCCCGTCGACGTTCGGATCGTTTTCAACCGCCCGCCCTGCTCCAGTAGCGTCTCCGCGACAGTCTGGCCGGTCACGACAACCTCATAGAGCCCGTCCAGTTGGTCGGTCGAAATCGCTCGTGCGGTGTCGACACGAGCCATCGACAGCATCTCCTCCTCGACGACAGCCGGGTCGCAGTCCGAGATAGCGAGGAAGAGACGGATCGCGCCGTCGCTCCGCTGGACGGCCCCCTCACAGATGACCGGGACACCGACTCGATCCGAGAGGTGGGTCAGGAACGACTGCGGGGCTGACAGTGAGAGTTCGAGTTCGACGGTGCCGTCACCGGCCCGGCGCTGCCGGGACTCGACCTCCCGTATCGCGTTCGCGATGGTCTCACCGAGTTCGGCAAACACCTCCTGCAGCATCTCGTCGAACCCGTCTTCTTGCTCGGCGTACACCGTCAGGACGCCGTAGACGAAGTCGTCGTATTCGAGCGGGATGCTGAGCGCCGACTGGAACTCGCGAGAGAGCGCCTCCGTCCGCCAGTGGTCGCCCCGGAGGTTGTCAGCCACCGACGGGACGATAGTCATCGCTTCGGACTGTGCAGTCTGGACGGCCGGCGGCCCGCCCTCGCGCTCCAGCGACAGCGAGATGGCGTCCAGATAGCTGGCGGTGTCGCCCGCCCACGCTCTTGGGACGAGTTCCGTCGCGTCCTGTCGGCCGATCCAGGCGAAAGAGAACCACTGGGATTCGGCCAACTGGTCACACACTGCCTGCTCGATCTCCTCGGTGGTCTCCGCTTCGACGAGCACCTGATCGATCCGTCGGATGATCGCGTTGACCTGCTTGAGCCGTCGCAGCTCGCGGTTCTGTTCGCGGCGCTCGGCCTCGCGTTCGCGGAGCGTCGTCTCGCGGTCGACGCGCGCGAGCGCGGCTTCCGCGCTGGCGGCGAGCAGATCCACCATCTCTCGGGTCCTGGCGTCGCTGTGTTGCTCGCCCAGTTCGATGTAGAACACGCCGTGGTCTTCGAGCGGGAGGCAGAGCCGCTTCGCGTCCGCCGTGACCGGTCCCGCACCGAGGTCGATGCGTTCGCCGGGGGGGACCTCGACGGCGCTGTCCTGCACGAACACGTCCCACACTGTGCTCTGCCCCGGCCCGACCGACGCGCTTCGGTCCGCTTCGGCGTCGCCGACGCTGCGAAGGGTGTTGTCGCTTCGGTCGAACAGATAGATCTCCACGTCGGGGAGTTCCAGCACGTCGACGGCCGTGTCGAGTATCTGTTCGGCCACGGCTGTCTTGGTTTCCGTGTGCAGCAGTTTTCTGGTCGACTCGTGCAGCGCCGCGAGCGTCTCCTCGAACCGCTTCCGGTCCGAGATGTCCCGAACGACGCCGACCTGCCGATAGCTTCCGTCTTCGCGGTCGTACGTCGTGAACTTGGTCTCTATCGGGAACGTGTCCCCGTCAGCGGTTCTGAGATCCGTCGTCAGCGTCCCGACGTCGCGCT
Source organism: Haloarcula sp. CGMCC 1.6347 (assembly GCF_037078395.1). Classification (NCBI taxonomy): domain Archaea; kingdom Methanobacteriati; phylum Methanobacteriota; class Halobacteria; order Halobacteriales; family Haloarculaceae; genus Haloarcula; species Haloarcula sp. CGMCC 1.6347. The sequence goes on along the minus strand of NZ_JAYMGX010000002.1, from coordinate 374,622 downwards.
CGCCCTCGATGAACTGCCGGGACATCTCCGCGGCCTCCTCGATAACGGATTCGTCCGCCAGTAGCGTCGCGTTCGACCCGACCAACGTGTCCTTGTCGTAGCCGGTCATCGACTCGACGGCGCTGTTGACCGTCTGCATCGTAAACCCCTCGTCGAGCGTGTAGATGCCGTCCTCGATGGTCTCGACGATGCGCTCGTACTGTTCGAGCATCTCCGTCCGCTCGTGGCGCTCGGTGATGTCGTGGACGATACCCAGGTACAGTTCCTCGCCGTCCCACTGCTGGGGTTCGAAGGCGATTTCGACCCACCGTTCCGTGTCGCTGGCGGAACACGACGACGTCAGCGGTGTTCCTGGCGACGGACTGCAGTGGGTTCCGAGGTCAACGTCACGCAGATCCGGGAAGAACTCGGCTATCGGACGCCCGAACACGTCCGACGGGTCGGAGTCGAGGAGGTCACAGAGGTGATCGTTCCCGGTCCGTATCTCCCCGTCCGCGGCGGTGACGACCACTGGCTCGGGCATTCGCGCGGCGAGAGTCTCCAACAGCACAGGGGGAGACTGCTGTGCCGGTGTGTCGCGTGCCGCTTGTTCGTTCTCGTCCGTTCCACCGACCGGCTTCTCCATACCGTTTCACGGCACTTGCCATGGGAAAGGTTGCTTTCAGTATACGTACCAGAATATGCTGACTATGCATCTGTTAGGTCCGGATACGATTCAGTCGCTCCCGCTGTGTCGGCCAGCGATCCGAACCACGTCTTCGAGGCCGGACACGTCGTGGTCCGGCGTCACGTCGAGTCGGGTGTCGGTCCGATGCGGACGACGGATGAACGCCGAGTCGATTCCGGCCCGGTGTGCCGCCTCGATGTCGGATTCGTTGTCCCCGACGAACAGGGCGTCACTGACACCGAGGTCCGCCATCGCCCGCTCGATGTAGTACGGCCGGGGTTTCTTCCGGCGGAGGCTCTCGACTGTCGGCTCGCGCGCCCAGACGGTGTCGAAGTAGTGACCGATATCGAAATGCTCGAACGCGAACGCCACGGTGTCCCGTTGATTCGACGAGACCACGCCCAGCGGACAGTCCAGCCGGTCGAGCATGGACACGTCGCCGTAGGGCTGTTTCTCGCCGGCCCGGATAAGCGCCCGCTGCACTGTAGTCAGTGCCTCGTCACGAGCCTGGAAGAACCGCTCGGGGTCGATATCGTACTGGGTACAGATGTCGGTGAGTTCGGGCACCGTCACGCCGATGCTCATGGCCTCGACGTGGGCTGTCGACGGCGACAGCACGCCGAGTTCCTCGAAGGCCCGGCGCGCGCCGACGTAGTGTGCGTCCATGTCAGTCAGCGTCAGCAACACGCCGTCGTTGTCGAAAATGACCGATTCGTACCCCATCAACGGTATCAAGGGCGGCAGACGCAGAAATGTTTCGCGTTCTCACAGCCCGAGGTCCTCGCTGCCGCTCCCGCCTTGGTCGAACTGTTCCGGCGGTCGCCCGGCCTCGTCGATAACATCGTCCGTTACGACGACCGGACAACCCACCCGGAGGGCAATGGCGATGGCATCTGAAGGGCGGGCGTCGAACACCATGTCTTTGCGCCGGTCATCGGTGTACTGCTCGGCGTCAATTTTCCCGTAAAAAGTCCCGTCGGCCAGATCGTCGATACGGACCCGGTCGATGGCGCCCCCGAACTCCGTCACCATCTCGACCAGCAGATCGTGGGTGAGCGGGCGCTCGAAGGGCTCGCCGGCCATCGCCAGTTGCATCGACTGGGCCTGGTCCTTGCTGACGAAGATGGGGACAATCTCTTCGCGCGCACAGAGCAGGACGACCGGCGTGCCACTCCCTTCTTCGCTGACGCCGACGCCGACCCCTTCGACCGTGGCATCGTGTTCCATGAACCAGTGTTGGGTTTGCGGGTATGAAAAGCTACCCCGGCGGCGGTTTCAGGGGTCTATCCTGTCCGCTATCATCTGGCCGACTCCGGCTCCGTCCTCGTCGATCTAACCGACTGCGCGACGCGCACGCCAGCCATCCCGCCCAGCAGTCCAGACTCGTCGCGGTGGGGCGTCGAGTCCACCCTGAATCGGGATTAAACCGAATTAAAACGGGAGACAGAGCGTCCAATTCGGATAAATTCGACTTAATTCGCCTTTTCGGCTTGCCCCCTTCATATGCCACTGGGACAGAGAGACGAGCGGAGGCAACGATCACAATGAAACTCACTACGATTGCTGGCAGCCTGCTTGCCGTGCTCGTCATCACGGGCTCGGCGGCGGCACTCCCCGGCGCAGCAGGCGCACAGGCCGATGACCACGCGGACAACGCACAGGCGGACAACGCCGCCGAGCAGGCAGCGAACGAAACAACGACCGCAGACGAGAACGAATCGGGCGGCGCTGCCGAGGCAGCTGACCGCCGCGGCCCGCCCGCTGACGCCGGCCAGGCAGGCGATCAGCGCGGCCCGCCGTCGGACCTCCCCGGACAGGTCCCTGACTTCGTCAGCGAGATTCACACGCTCATCGGGCAGAAGCAGGCCGGCGAACTCGCGGGCGACCTGGGCGCACAGATCAGCGACCTGACCCCCGGTGACGAGAGCGACGGGGCCGAGAACGAAACCGAATCCGCGTCCGAGGACGCTGATGCGGACGATGCTGGCGAGGAGTCCACTGACGACGCGGATGCAGACGAGGACACCGACGAGACGGACGCGGACGACGAACAGTCCACTGAGAACGAAAGCGACGACAGCGACGCGTAATCCCCTCTGACCTGACGGCTCTTCCATCGACGATCGACCAAGCGCGGTTTTTTTGCTTGCTGAACTCCGAGTAAGAGGTATGGATGACACCGCCGAGTCCAGCGTCCACGCCGACGACGGACCCCGTGACCGTACGACTGCAGACCTCCTTGCGGGTGACGAGGACTCGTCGGCGTCGGAACCGTCAGATGGGGTGAACCGGAAGCGAGCCCTCCTGTTCGTCTCGCCGTTTCTCGCTATCGGGCTGTTCGACCTGGCCCTGCTACTCGGCTGGGGCTTAGACCCGCTATGGGGGTTCATGATTCTCCCGCCGATACTGTTCGTCTCAGTGCTCGGCTGGATTGCGTTCCGAACCGGGTTCGCGAGCGACCGGACCGGGGACCCAGCCACGACTGACGGTTCGCGGCGTCGGTAGAACACCGAGTGACTGCCCGCTCCGTTGCGGGTCCCTATTCTTCGAACAGGTCGTCGACGGCGGCCCGAGCGGCAAGGGCAGCGTCGTCCGCGACCTGTGCCTCGTCCTGCCGACTGTCGGGCGCGTTGACGTACACGTCGACGTCTAAGACGCCGTCTTCGAAGGTGACAGTCACGTCGAGGTCCTCGACCGCGCTGACATCGTATCGCGAGAAGACAACGTCTTCGGCTGCGGTCGAGGCTGTCTCGACGACCTCATCGTCTGTCGGCATCGCCTTATGCGCCGCCAGCGCCGGGGCCGCCGGCCGGACCCGCGCCACCTGCGCCGCCGAGCATCTGCTGGAGCTCGCTCTGGAGCTCTTCGAACTGCTCCTGCACGCGCTCTTCCTGCTTTTCGAGCGTCTCGACGCGGACTTCGAGGCTGTTGACCTTCTCTTCGAGGTCGTCCTGCGCCTCGTCGAACTCAGTCTTCACGAGGAGTTCGCCGACCTCGCGGTACATGGTCGAGTCCTCGTCGATGTCGTCGAGCTCGTCCAGAGCCGTCTGGGACTCCTGGAGCTCTGTCTCGGCCTGCTGTTTCTGTGCGGCGACCTGCTGTGCTGTCTGCTGAAGGTCCTGCAGTTCCTCGAGCTTCTCCTGTGCTTCAGGCGGAAGATTACCCTGCATACCTCCAGAGTTGGGGGCCGCACTGTTAAACCCACGCTTTCAAGTCCAGCAGCGGGACGGCAAGGGACTGAGAGCACAGTCGTTCTGTCGAAAACCCGGCGTTAAAAGACACGAACCCACTATTCGCGGCAGTGAACTCAGGCGACTTCTCCGACTGCCCGCTCCCGCAACTCTCCGGTCAGGTGCATCCCGTGTTGGTCGATCCGTCTGACGATCCGCTTCGCCTGGGTCGGTTTGAGGTACTTGTCCTCGATAGCGGCCCGGACCACGACGCCGAAACTGCTCGTCACTTCTGCCCCCAAGCCCTGCGCCATCCGGCGGACCGTGCGATCTTCGGAGACGACGGCCACGGCGGAGCGGTCGTCGCTGTCGCGGTGGGCCAACACGCCGGCGAGTACCGTCACAGCGGCACCGAGGTCTTTCTCGCCCAGCAGGGACTCGGCCTGGTCGACGTGGGCCTCGTCGACGCCGGTGTCGATGCCGTTCTCGCGGTACTCGGTCAGGTTCGTCGCGGTCGGTTCGACCTGGACCTCGTCGATGACGGGCTCCGGAATGACGATGTCGCCGTCGAACGCGTCCAGCAGCGACAGCTCCCCCACCTGCCCCAGCGAGTACAGCGACGTCGGCCCGACGTAGATGCGGGTCATAGCTCCGCGGCCGTGTCGGCGTCGAGCTCCAGATCGGACAGCTCGAGCTGCGTCGTCAGGTTTCGCTCGCGGGCCACGTCGAGCCACTCGGCGATGGAGAGGTCCGCAAGCTGTGCGGCTTCGGCCGCCGACACGTCGCCGGACTGGTACTGCTCGACGGCGACGCGGAGCCGGAGCGTCTCCAGTCCCTCCCGCAGGGCCTTCCGAATCGTGGTCGACCGGTCCTCGGAGAGCAACTCGGCGACGTCGTCCAGTTCGTCTTTCTCTTCACTCGGGAGCCGCGCGCTGATTGTCGGCATGTTTTCACAGTCATCTCGTGTAAACATACATCAAACTACGGGTCGGAGAACCGCCTGTCGGTCTCCTGAAACTCTGGGCGGAGAGAACGTCCACCAGCCTGTGAGGACGGAGCGGGCGACCACCAATCCTTAACGCCACCGGGTCCCACGGGGAGGCAATGAGCGACGAAGCACACGCGTTCGTTCCCGGTCACATCACGGGCTTTTTTACGGTCGACCGGGGCGATGACCCCATCGAGACCGGCTCTCGCGGCGGCGGGCTGGCCCTGTCTGACGGCGTTTCTGTTACCGTCAGCCGCGGAGCTGAAACCGAAATAACGTTGAACGGCGAGGAAATCGAGGTGGAAGCCGTCGAGCGAGTGCTGGACGCGCTGCGAACCACGGCGACTGTCACCGCCGAAACACCGCTCCCGCTCGGCTCGGGCTTCGGCGTCTCCGGCGCGCTGGCGCTTGGCACCGCACTGGCGGCCAATGCCGTCTTCGGCCACGGGCTCTCGTACAACGAACTGGTGACCATCGCCCACGGCGCGGAGGTCCAGGCCGGTTCCGGGCTCGGCGACGTTGTCGCGCAGGCCCGCGGCGGCGTGCCGCTCCGACTCGAACCCGGTGGGCCGCAGTTCAACTACCTCGATGCCATTCCGGCCCGCAGCCGCGTCGAGTACGTCACGCTCGGGGAGCTATCGACGGCGGATGTCGTCGGCGGTGACACGGACATCCTGACGGCTGCCGGCGAGCGCGCGCTCTCTACCGTCGTCAAGGAGCCGAAACTGTCGACGTTTATCCAGGCCTCCCGGCAGTTCTCCCGTGAAGCGGAGCTGCTGACGCCGGCGGTGAAAAGCGTCATCGACGACGTGGCCGAAGCCGGCGGGGACGCCGCGATGGCGATGCTCGGAGAGACGGTGTTCGCGCTGGGGACCGGCCTCACCGACGCGGGCTACGATGCGACCGTCGCCGCTATCTATCCGCCCGGTGCGACCATCGAAGACGAGGGCTGACCACACGTCGCAAAACCACCGAACCGGCTTCCTTATCAGCGCGCAGCCGTAGCCACAGCTATGGACTGTCGGCAGTGTGCCACGCCGCTCGACCGACCGGGCGACTACTGCCTGGTCTGTCACACTGCCAACACCGACGCCGTCGTCCTCGAACTCGACCGCGAGCGGGCGACGGTGACATCGCTGCTGGACGGGTCGATTGTGGGCCAGCGAACGGTGACGACGACGCCGGAGGGCGAGGGGAGCGACGAAACGGTCGTCGTCGAGCTCCGCAACTTCGCCGGCCTCGTCGCGGACGAGGTGCGACGGAAACGACCGGAGGAGGTGTACGTCACGGGCGACCGTGACGTCATCGCCGCCGTCCGCCCGCAACTGCACTACGAGTTCTTCCGCGTCGAGGGCGACGATCCGGTTCAGCGGGTCATCGACCGCCAGGGCGAGCCCGCGCTGGAAGTGGTCGACGCCGCGCCCTCGGAGAAACTCGGCGGGAGCCACTCGACGCTCATCGGCGGCCGGTCGGGCCAGCGAGTCATCCAGACCGTCGCCGGCCACCCCCACGTCAAGAAGGTCATCCCCGGCCCTATCGACGCCGGCGGCGCGAGCTCACCGACGGGCGTCCGAGCGAAGGCGACCCGCGCCGATGCTAACGGCAACGTCCGGGTGCTCATCCGCGACGGCTCCAGCGTGCAGGAGAACCGCGTCGTCACGACGGCCGGCGACCGCGAGCTCGGCGAGCACGTCCGGGCCGACCTGAACGAGGCGCTGCGAGAAGCTGAACTGCAAGAGTAGTGCTTGTGGTACTCTATTCATGCCACGACAACGCCGACAACGAGCACAGCGGCTACCGCGGCACCAACGACACCAGTCCGGTGAACAGCCGGTAACGCCGTCCGCACGTCGAGTATCATCGGACCTGCATGGAGCGCAGCGAGCGCCAGATAGCCGGTCGGGGCGACCAGCGGAAACGCGACGGCCCCGATAGTCAGCAGACAGAGGCCGACGACGCCCGCTCCGAGGTAGCCGCGGCCGCGCACGGGCTGACCGGCTCCTTCGAGGACGCCGCCGGTCCAGCAGTAGCCGATGGCCGTCGCGCCGACCCACGCGTGCCAGAATGCCAGTTGTTCGGGGACGACACTGAGGAGGCCGCCGACCGTCAGCGCCATCGCAGTGGTGTTGACCGTTCCCCAGGCGAGCATCGCGTCGGAGAAGCGGACCGAGTCCGGTGCGTGCAGGACCGTCAGGCCGACGAAGCCGCCGATCAAGACGACCCACAGCACCGTTGCGAGCAGCTGGCCGTTGGCGTGGTCGAGCCAGGTGAGCGCCTGGGTGCCGCCCCAGCCGAGCAGTCCGGCTGCTGCGCCCGAGAGCAAGAACTCCGAGGCCGTAAGCCGCCCGCTCGTGGCCGGTGCGACCCGCTGGAGGCGACTTCGGAGCCCGTCGAACGCTGCCATCGACCGACGGTTTGCCCGCCTCCCTCTTGAGTTCTCTAGGCTAGCTCCGCGGTCAGCAGGAGAATGCTGGGCGCGACGAGCAGGACCATACCGGCGAGTATCAGCACTGCCGGCACGACGAGCAGTCCCATCTCGGTGAACAGCCACAGCCCGAGCCCGCCCAGCAGCGCGACGAGACCGACGATTCGCACGAGCCATGTGACGATACCCTCGAACCCGGAGTCCGCGACGAGGTCGACGACGTCGAGTAGCTCGTCCATGTCAGTCGGTCGTTGCCGGCCGGGCCTGTTAATCCCTGTGGCCGTCGGTCGACCGGGCCGCATCTCGAAGGCCTTATGTGGCCGCTCGGCGGACAACAGACCACTATGGCTAGCAAGAGCGGAAAGACCGGCAGCTCGGGCCGTTTCGGCGCTCGCTACGGTCGCGTGTCCCGACGCCGCGTCGCGGAGATCGAATCGGAGATGAACGAGGACCACGCCTGTCCGAACTGCGGCGAAGACCGAGTCGACCGCCAGGGGACGGGCATCTGGCAGTGCAGCTACTGTGACTACAAGTTCACCGGCGGCAGCTACAAGCCGGAGACGCCTGGCGGCAAGACCGTCCGACGCTCCATTCGGGCCGCACTGTCCGAAGACGAGGAGTAAAGGACCCCCGTTCCTATCTCTCAACTATGAGCTACAAGTGTTCACGCTGTAAGCGCGACGTGACGCTGGACGAGTACGGCGGCGTTCGCTGCCCGTACTGCGGACACCGCGTCCTGCTGAAGGAGCGGTCACCCGACGTCAAAGAGATCAACGTCAACTGAGGCTGTCGGTACGCCGTTGACGGTCGACGGCCGACTGCGCCACGTTGCAAACGGCTTTTCTGGGGCAGTCCCGCGACTGATACGACGACGCTCCCATTTCGAACAGTATGACTGCACAACACCAGACCCACCTCACCGCCGAGTACGACAGCGCCGACCGGGCTCGCGCTATCGAGCGGAGCATCCGTCCCGAAATCGACGACATCGAGGGCGACCGGACGACGGCGCGCCTCAGTCGGGACGGACAGCGGGTCGAACTCACTGTCGAGGCGGCCGACCTCGTCGCATTGCGGGCCGGCATCAATACGTGGCTGACGCTGCGTGGCGTCGCTGAAGACTCTCTCGCGGGACCGCAGTGAGGAAAGCGGCGCGGAAATAACGGCGTCGTCACAGAAATATCGGAAACGGTCAGTAGCCGAGCGCTACTGCCGGTAACGGTCCGGGACGTGGGCAGAGATCGACTCGGGAACGTTGCCGAACACGACCGGGGCCAGGGTTGCCAATCGACGCCGGAGGAGGCTGTACGTCGCACCGGTGACGAGGGCCGCGGCGACGACCCACCGGAACGGCCCGTCTAGAACGACGAACAGCGGCGAACCCACGAGTACCATCAGCCCCACATCCGACGGTGCACCGTCGTACTGTATCCATCGCTTCGGCGACCGCCATCGCCCGCGGACGTGGTCGTACACGGCGCGTTCGGACGTGCCTTCCCACGGGCGGAGTTCGAGGCCGCCGCCGTACCGGTCCATCCGGCAGTGGAGGGCAGCGCCCAGCAGTACGAACGTGAGCGCGACGAGCAGCGGTGTCTGGAGGATAGCGGCGAACCCGGCGGTCGGGAGCGCCGCGAGCGTGTACCCGCTTGGATAATGGAGGGTACGCCGATGACCCGAGTAGAGGTCGAGGTCGGGCAGAACGCCACCGACGAGGCCGCCAGCGAGCGCTACTGCGGCGTGGTCTGGCGCAAGGACGAGCAGCGGTGTCGCGATTGCGAGCCCCGCTATCGCGTGCGTCGGCAGCATCATATACCTGTACAAGGGGCCGTAGCCGGTATAAACACGTCGCTGGGTTTATTCTCCGTCGTACCCCAGTCCACTGCAATGAGCGATGGTGCCGGCCGTCCCGACAGCAGTCTCGGGGCTATCGACCTCGATGACACGTTCGAGAAGCTCTTTCGTGATGGGCGAACAAACGCGATCATCGCGTGGATGCTCGTCGCGATTCTCACGGCTGTGTTCGTCGAAAGCGTCCTCGATATCGACTACCAGTGGATACTGCTCGTCGGTGTCGTCGGCTTCGTCGTCCTCGTGCCGCCGGTGGCGTTCCGCGAGTGGCGCGTCATGCTGCCCTGGGAACTGCTCTTTCTCGCCTGCCTGCCGATCTTGGTCCGCGGCCTCGTCGGGGGGACGGTCGGAACCTTTGCCACGTATGTCTCGCTGGCAGCGCTGTCGCTACTCGTCATCGTGGAACTGCATATGTTCACCGAGCTGGAAGTCACACACTGGTTCGCCGTCTGTCTCGTCGTCTTGACGACACTCGCCGCCGTGGCGGCCTGGACGGTGTTCCGGTGGAACGCTGACCGGTTTCTCGGGACGTCGTATCTCACGACCAACGAGGCGCTGATGACCGAGTGGCTGTACGTCACCCTCGCCGGACTCGCCGCGGGTGTGTTGTTCGATGGCTACTTCAGACGGCGGGACCGCCGCCTCTGGCGTGGTCTCCGACGGATGGTGCGGCGATGAGGCTGCCCCGACCGTCGATGCGGAACCAGCGGCGGATCACCCGCGCGATGCAACTCGTCTTGCTCGGGCTGGTCGGCTACGGCATCGTCGCCGGCCAACCGAAGCCGATCACGAACGGCGGTATCGGCCTGCTCGTCACGTTTCTCCCCGCGGTGATGCGGCGAAACTACAATCTGGCTCTGGACCCGTGGCTCGCCCTCTGGATCACGACCGCGGTGTTCCTGCACACCCTCGGGTCGGCCGGGCTCTACGGACAGATCGGTTGGTGGGACCACCTCACCCACGCGATGTCGGCTTCGCTCATCGCCGCGTTCGGGTACACGACGGCCCGGACCATCGACCTCCACAACGATTCGATTCACATCCCCAAGCGCGTCTTCTTCGTGTACATCTTCGTCGTCGTGCTGTCCTTCGGCGTGATCTGGGAACTGTTCGAGTTCGCGCTCGACATCGTCGCCACCGAAACGGGTGTCACGATGCCGCTGGCGCAACACGGCCTCGATGACACGGTCCGGGACACGATGTTCAATTCGCTCGGGGCGCTCCTGGTCGCGGCGTTCGGACAGGCCCACCTCACCGATGTCGCAGAAACCCTCCGAGAGCGGCTGTCCGTTGTCGACTGACTCGGATGTGTCACTGGACCCGTTGCCGGGATGATAGCTGGCGGGACTGTGGTGACTGAACACAGTGCGTCACCGGTTCAAGCGTTTTCTGTCCGATGGGCTACGACAGGAACCGTGTGTTATCCCCGATGGGGTAGCCACTGTGTCGGCAAACGTGTCGGCTCGTTGTCTGGAGCCGCTGTGGCCGCCGAACAGTTATTATGCCTCAGTAAAGTGGTTGAACAGCATACCAGGGCGATGATTGGGAATGGCCTCGACGACGTCGCGTTTGCGGGAGCGAGACGGACCGGCGCTGCCAGTCGAGACATCGAAGTCGTGTATCTCGATTCCGACGCGACGGCACGAGAGCAGATACACGAGGTTCTGGCGGATCACAGCGCCGAGATGACGGTGACGAGCGTGGCAACGACGGATGCCGCGTTGGAGGCTGCCGCGTCGACAGCGGTCACCTGTCTCGTCCTCGACCCGACTGGACTGGGCGATATCCCGGCCCCACTGGTGTCGAACGACCGCTACCCGGTCGTCCTCTACACCGACGCCACTGCACCGGACAGCGCTGCGACTGTCTTCGACGATGCAGAGACGGTCGTCAGGAAACAGGGGGACGGACAGCCGACGTTTCTGGCGGAGAAGATCGTCAGCGTCGTGTCGGCGTCGGCCGATCGGACCGAATCCGCGCTCCGAGATGCGCTGTCCGGAATCGAATCGCGCGCTGAAGCGAACGAAATCGCTGTCCTGCTGGCGGATGACGGGACGGTACACTGGTCGAGCGACTCGGTGTCGACGTTCGTTGACCGCCTCGACGATACCCGCCGGGTCGAGGGCTTTTACGACGCCATGGCCACAGCGCTTCCCGACACGCCTGGCGGCCGTCGACAGCTACAGCGACTCCGGGACACCCCGACCGAACCGGTTGCGGTCCGGGTTCCGGGTAGCGACCGCGACCAGTACCTCCTTCGACACGGGCACAAGCTACCGGACGCCGCTGGGGGACTCACGCTCGTCCTGCTGCGAGACATCACCGAGACTGCACGACGTGATGCCCGCACGGCGCTGCTGGATCTCCTCGTCGAGCAGGCACAGGACGGCCTCTACACGCTCGACGAACGTGGTGTCATCGACTTCTGTAACGAGTCGTTCGCGGCGAACCTCGGGTACGAGCCGGACGAACTGTGTGGCGAACACGCCTCGACAGTGCTGGCCTCCGGTGAACTCTCGAAGGGGCAGGCGACTGTGGAAACGCTGCTCGAAACGCCTGGGCAAGAGAGCACGACTGCCGATCTGACGTTCTGTCGGAAAGACGGTACCGAACGGGAGGTGTCGATCAACTATACGCTGATTCACGACGAAGCCGGCAACTACAGCGGGTTGATCGGCGTCGCTCGGGACATCACGGAGCGCTGTAACCGCGAGCGGGAGTATCAGGAGATGACTGAGCGATTGAATCTCGCGCTCGAAGGCGCGGAACTCGGCGTCTGGGACTGGAACCCCAAAACCAACGATGTCACCTTCGACGAGCGCTGGACCGGGATGCTCGGCTACACCACGGACGAACTGGAGCCACACTACGAGACGTGGGCCGACCTCGCCCATCCAGACGACCTCGACCGAGTGGAACAGGCGCTCGCGGAACTGAAGTCCGGGGAGACCGATCTGTATCAGAGCGAGTTCCGGATGCGGACGAAAGACGGGGAGTGGCGATGGATCCGGGACATCGGCAAGGTGTTCGAGTGGAACGACGACGGCGAGGCGATCAGGGCCGTCGGGATCCACCAGGACATCACCGAAGAGCGGAAACGTCAGGATGCGATCGAACGACAGCGCGACGAACTGGCGACACTCAACGGGGTCAACATGCTCATACAGGACCTCATTCACGCTTTGGGTGGTGCCGCGACTCGCCACGAGACTGCAGAGACAGTGTGTGAGCGCATTGTCGAATCGGACCTCTGTGAGCTAGCGTGGATCGGTGAGCGAGCCGGCGCGGACGATAGACTCGTGCCGAAAACGGTAGCCGGCGACAATAGTGACGTTCTCGACGAACTCATCGTTAGTGACGGGAACGACCAAGTGCTGTGTGAAACAGCCCTCGTGACAGGTGCGGTCCAGACGATACAAGACTGCGGCGACCCGGCCGAATTCAAGCAGTGTGGGGCCGCTGCTCGCGAGCAGGGGTTCAAGTCCGCCGCAGCGATTCCACTGGTTCAGGGAAACACTGTCCACGGCGTTCTCTGCGTGTACGCCGACCAGCCAGCGGCGTTCGGCGGCCGAATAGCTGACAGTTTCGCTGTCCTCGGTAAAATGGTCGGGTACACGCTCGCCGCGGTCCAGAACAGGCAACTCCTGTCTGACGATACCACGCTCGAACTGACATTCGAATCGGAATGCCCCGACATACCCCTTGTCTCGGCGGCGAATGCGTACGGGTGCCGAATCGAGGTCGTCGAATCTGTTGATACCGAGCCGACGCACCTCCTCTATGTCTCCGTCGACCACGGGCCGCCCGATGCAGTCTCTGCGCACCTCTGTTCTCATGCGGAGATTCTCGGCTCGCGGGTCGTCCGTGCAGACGATGCCAATGGTATCATCGAGCTGCAGGTTACAGAAACCGTCCAATCGCTGCTTCTCGATGTCGGTGCTCGCTGTCGGACGGTGGTTGCCGACGATGGGGCGCTCTCCATTACTGTCGAGGCCTCGCCGGATGCCGACTCCCGGGCGATACGGGACGCAGTCTCCGACCGGGTGCCTGAGAGCACGCTGACGGCAAAGCAGGAGTGCGACCGGACAGACGACATACTTGACGTCGAAACGGACCCACGCAACCACCTGACTGACCGCCAGAAGGAAGTCCTCCGCACGGCCTTCCTGACGGGCTACTACGCCTGGCCCCGGGATACGAACGCCGAGCAACTGGCAGAGAGGCTCGGTATCGCGTCACCGACGCTCCATCAGCATCTCCGGCGAGCGCAGCGGAATCTCATCGACGCTGTGTTCGATATGCAGTGATACGCGACGGTGACGCTGTTGGCAATTACAGCCAGCGCGTTCGACGGGTACCTAGCCGTCTAGGTACAGAGTTAATAATATTGGGATCTATTAATTTAATACGAGTAAATGAGTAACCAAAGGAATGGAGGGTCGCAGAGTGACCAGTGGTGTGGGATGACGCCGTCGGACAGAACGCTGTCTACGGCGGATGTAGACGACGTGTTCGAGGTTTTGGCTGATTGGCGACGCCGTGCCGTCTGTCACTACTTCGCGAGCGGTGACCAGACGGCCGCTGACGTCACGGCGCTAGCCTCGGCAATATCGGAGCATGGAGAGACGAGCACGGTCGATGCAACAGATACGTCACCCTCGACGATCCGAACACAGCTCGAAGAGGAGCACCTGCCAGTCCTCCACCGGATCGGGCTCATCGACTACGACGAGCGAAGCGGCGCAGTGAAGTACTGGGGGTCCCCGACCGTAGAAAAGTGGGCGGACCACGCGGAAGCTGTCACGCAGCGGACCGACTTCTAATCGACCGGCGGGCCGCATCTGGGGGGATGTGGCCTGTCGGAGCCACTACTCCTTTTTAATAGGGGTCCGAACGCCGGAGCATGGATCTCCCACCGGTCGGACTCGGCACGATGGGTATCGAGGACGAGGCTGTCGTTCGGACAGCCATCGACTGTGGCTACCGCCACCTCGACACCGCTCAGATCTACGACAACGAAAGTACTGTGGGTGCAGGCATCACCGCCGCCGACACCGATCGGGCTGACCTGACTGTCGCGACGAAACTCTGGATCGACGCCCTTGAGGCGACCGCTGTCCGTCCAAGCACGGAAGCCAGCCTCGACCGACTCGGTCTCGACGCCGTCGACCTCCTGTACGTCCACCGCCCGCGTGGCGACTACGACCCCGAAACGACGCTGCCTGCCGTCGAGGCCGTGCGCGAGGCGGGACTGACCGAGCACGTCGGGCTCTCGAACTTCGAGCCGGACCAGTTGACTGTCGCGCGCGAGCACCTCGACGGAATTGCTGCACACCAAGTCGAGTTCCATCCGCTATTCTGGCGCGAATCGCTGCTCGCTGACGCCCAGAAACACGGCTACCCGCTGGTCGCGTATGCACCGCTGGCCGGCGGTCGCGTGTTCGAGGACCCGACCGTCGTCGACATCGCCGACCAGCACGACACGTCGCCGGCCGCCGTCAGCATCGCGTGGGTGACCAGCTACGAGAACGTCGTCACAATCCCGAAGGCGTCTTCCCGACCCCATCTCGAGGCCAACCTCGCCGCTGCCGACCTGGAACTGACCGACGCCGAAATTGCGCGCATCGAGGCCATCGAGCGTGAAGAAGAGCTGTTCCCGGAGTGATGCTTGCCCGGAGCGGTTAGCTGTTGGCCGTTTTTCATATCATTCTCACGGGGTGAGCGTCGCTTTCCGAAGTCTGAATATAAACCGAATACCGATACCGTTTGGCCATACGGTCTTAAGTGGTCCTTTCCTATATTGGATGTATGACAGCTGCCAGTACCACTGCAACGACAGTACTCCAGGCGACACAGTCAGACGTGCTCCAGGAGATACAGTCGAATTTCCTCCTGAACTCATCGCTCTGGGTGAACATCGCGCTGGCGGGCGTGGTCATCCTCCTGTTCGTCGCGATGGGTCGGGACATCGAGTCGCCCCGTGCAAAACTCATCTGGGTTGCGACGATGCTGGTTCCGCTGGTCTCGATTTCCAGCTACGCCGGTCTGGCCTCGGGCCTGACGGTCGGCTTCCTGCAGATGCCGCCGGGCCACGCTCTCGCCGGGCAGGAAGTCCTGTCACCGTGGGGCCGCTACCTGACGTGGACGCTCTCGACGCCGATGATTCTCCTGGCGCTGGGCCTGTTGGCTGACACCGATATCGCGTCGCTGTTCACCGCCATCACGATGGACATCGGGATGTGTGTGACCGGCCTCGCCGCCGCACTAATTACCTCCTCACATCTGCTTCGCTGGGTGTTCTACGGCATCAGCTGTGCGTTCTTCGTCGCGGTGCTGTACGTCCTGCTCGTCCAGTGGCCGGCCGACGCAGAAGCTGCCGGGACGAGCGAGATATTCGGGACGCTCAAGCTCCTGACCGTGGTCCTCTGGCTCGGCTATCCGATTCTCTGGGCGCTGGGTTCCGAAGGGGTGGCCCTCTTGGGCGTCGGCGTCACCTCGTGGGGCTACTCCGGTCTCGACATCCTCGCGAAGTACGTCTTCGCGTTCCTGCTCCTGCGTTGGGTCGCCGCCAACGAAGGCACCGTCTCGGGGTCCGGGGCGAGCATCGGCTCCGGCGGCGCTGCGCCCGCAGACGACTGAGATACGCGTCGCGAACGCTCCTCTTTATTTTGCCCGTTCTATATATCTCCCGGCCGCTGTTGTTCCCAACCGTGCTCACTCGGTCCCCTCGTAGCGGCCACCCAATCGGCAACCAGTGGCTGTCGTAGGTACACTCGCCGGCACCTGAGTCGCTCACAATCCACCGAAGTCAGAAACGAATATGAGACAGCGTTCGATTGACTAGTCTGTATGCCCTCCCCTTTCGAAAACCCGGTCGTTCGCTACGGTATCCCACTGGTCAGCGCCACGGTAGTTGCGGCTGTCGCGTTCCTCTTCCTTGAGGGAACGATACGGTACGTCGCACTCGGTATCGCTGCGCTCGAAGTTGTGGTCACGCCACAGATTCTGAAACAGGCGGCGTCGAACGCATAGTCGGGGACGGGTCGTACTCCCGTCCTCGTGTCGGATACAGTGTGTAGCCCTGCGGCTGTCTCAAGACGTGCCGAACCCGAACCGCTGCGAGACAGTGCGCTCGCGTATCGCTACGCTCGCGCTCGCTGTTTCGAGGTCCCTATGGAGAGATTCGCTGTCGGTCCTGCTGGACTCACTGCGTTCGTCCCGCTGGCTCTCAGGTCTTCGCCGCTCACGGGTCGTTCCTCCCCGTCGTCGGGCGGTGGTACCGCCCGACTGCCTGCGGGACCTTCGGTCCCGCTCTGCTCGCGATTCCGAGGTTCTTCCCCGCGGTCAGAACCTCGCTTCCTACGGGCTCAGACGCTGCCGATCTCGCGGGAACAGAACCGCTTCTCGGATGTTCTCTAACCCGAGCATCGTCATGATGAGGCGCTCGCCGCCGAGGCCCCAGCCGGCGTGGGGCGGCATGCCGTACTTGAACATCTTGGTGTAGTACTCGAAGGCTTCCGGGTCCAGGCCCTGCTGTTCGAACCCTTCGACGAGGTGGTCGAAGCGGTGCTCACGCTGGCCGCCAGAGACCAGTTCCATCGACGGGTGCATCATGTCGAAGCCGGTCGAGACCTCCTCGTCGTCGTCGTGGTCCTTGATGTAGAACGGCTTGATCTCGCTGGGCCAGTCGGTGATGAAGTAGTGCTCGCCGACCTCCTGCCCGAGGACGTGCTCGGCCTCCGTCGAGAGGTCGTCGCCCCACACCAGCGGCTCGTCGAGTTCGCCGGTGGCGTTGATGCGGTTCAGGGCGTCCTCGTAGGTGAGTCGCGGGAAGTCGCCCTCGGGGGCCGCGAACTCGTCTTCGAGGCCGAGCGCTTCCAGTTCGTCCTGACAGTTCTCGGCGACGCCCTCGTAGGCGGACCGGACGACGTGTTCGCAGGCGTCCATCGCTTCGGTGTGGTCGTAGAACGCCGACTCGAAGTCGATTGAGGTCGCTTCGTTGAGGTGCCGCGGCGTGTTGTGCTCCTCGGCGCGGAAGATCGGGCCGATCTCGAAGACGCGTTCGAGGCCGGAGCCGACCATCAGCTGCTTGAACAGCTGCGGGCTCTGGTTCATGAACGCTTCCTGCCCGAAGTAGGTGATCGGGAACAGCTCGGTCCCGCCTTCGGTCCCCGTAGCGACGATCTTCGGCGTGTTGATCTCCGTGCAGTTGAGGTCGCGGAACGCCTCGCGGACCGACCGGAGGACCTCTGCGCGGATCTCGAAGATGGCCTTCACCTCGTCCTTGCGGAGGTCGAGCGTGCGGTTGTCGAGGCGGGTCGGCAGTTCGGCGTCGACCTTGCCCGAGGGGTCGAGCGGGAGTTCGGGGTCGGCTTCCGAAATCACGTCGACGGACTCCGGCGTGACTTCGACGCCGGTCGGGGCGCGCGGCTCCTCCTCGACGTCGCCGGTGACCGAGATGACCGACTCGCGCTGGACGTTCAGCCCCGTCTCCACGAGGTCGTCGTCCATCTCGTCTTTCTCGAACTTGACCTGAATCTTTCCGGTGGTGTCCCGAAGGATAAGGAAGGCGATTCCACCGAGGTCTCGGATCTCGTGGACCCAGCCGGCGACGGTGACCGTGTCACCCGGCGCTGCGTCCGTCGTGTAGGTTCGGTTTTCCATGGACGTTGGTTCTTGTGGGCCTAACTTAAGAACAGTCTTTCGAGGCGAGGGCGCAGGTCCCTCTCGGACGCGGTGGTCTCGGGACAAGACGCCATTGATGCTCAGGCCCGGCAGAAGCGATAGCTCGGTGCCGTGTAAACAGAGTAGCCGTTGACAGTGTGTTTTATATGAAACACTTTCAAATCCGACTACATGGCCCTCCCCCGATGGTTTCCCGTCGCACGGAAAGAGGCAGTCGCGTTACTCAAATCGAAAGGAACCTGGATACTTGCGCCCCTGCTCGTCGTCTGGGGGTATGGTCCCACATACGAGAGCTGGGACGTGCTCGGCCCGAACGTCACGGTCGGCTTCGTTCAGGTCGCCGGGTCAATCCTCCTCCCGCTGGGTGTGCTGTTGCTGACGTATCGGTCGATTATTCAGGAGCGCACGTCGGGCAGTTTGAAATTCCTGCTTGGACTGCCCCTCACGCGAACTGATATTCTCATCGGCAAGGTCTTCGGTCGGAGCGTCGGGGCTGTGCTCCCGTTTGCCCTCGCAACAGTTATTCTCGGCGTGATTGGCGGTGTCAAGTTCGGCCTGTTCTCCCCGTTACGTTTCATCGGCGTGTTTCTGGTGACAGTGCTGTACATCGTTGTGCTCGTGTCAGTCGCAACAGCGGCATCGGCAGTCACGACCAGTACGGTCCGTGTGACTGGCGCGCTGTTTGGCGGTTTCTTTCTGATCTTGACGCTGGGGTGGAAACGCATCGGCGTCAGTATCTATTCCGCTGTGACGGGCAACGCAGTCAATCCGTTCGAACCACCGGCTGACGGTCTATTGTTCGCTATACTTCGGTTTTCGCCGGGTCGAGCGTACCGAACTGTAACGAACTGGATACTCGGAACGGGGAACTCCGGTGGCCTGTACACGTCAGTCATCGACGTGCTGTATCGCGGCATCTCCACCAATGAGTACGTCGTCGATGCAACGTTCAGTGGACAGTTAGTCCCGGTCTACCTGCACGAATCGCTTGGCCTCGTCGTACTGCTCTTCTGGGGTGTCGTCCCGCTGGCACTGGCCGGCTATCGGTTCAAGCGAGGTGACCTCGCATGACGCCGCCGGCAATCGAGACCGACGGGCTTTCGAAGCAGTACGGCGAGACTGTTGCGCTTGATGCGCTGAACATGACCGTTGCACAGGGCGAGGTGTACGGCTTCCTCGGCCCGAACGGTGCCGGCAAGTCGACCACTATCAATCTGCTGATGAACTACATCAAACCAACGTCGGGAACGGCCCGCGTTCTCGGCCACGACCCGTGGAACGATGTCGTCGCCTGCCACCAGCGCGTCGGTATCTGTCCCGACCGCTTCGAGACCTACGAGTCGCTGTCCGCGCGGCGGCACCTCGAACTGGTGATCGATACGAAGCGTGCGGACGACGACCCACGAGCACTGCTCGAGCGCGTGGGACTGGCCGACGCTATCGAAAGACCCGCTGGCGAGTTCTCACAGGGGATGGAACAGCGGTTGGCACTCGCGATGAGTCTCGTCGGGGAGCCGGACCTCCTGATTCTCGACGAGCCGTTCACCGGGCTCGACCCCCACGGCGTCGCGCTGGTGCGAGATGTTGTCGAAGCCGAGTCCGAACGCGGTTCGACGGTGTTTTTCTCCAGTCACGTCCTCGGGCAGGTCGATCTGGTCTGTGACCGCGTCGGGATTCTCTACGAGGGGGACCTCATTGTCGAAGGGACCCTGCCGGCGCTCCGGGACACCTGTGACCTTTCGTCTGACGCGACAGTCGAAGACATCTTCATGACACTGACTGACGGCTCCGCTCACGCCGGGGCGGTGGACGCATGAACCGCCGCCAGTATCTGGCCGTGTCGACGGCGGCGCTGTCCGGTCTCGCCGGCTGTCTCGGCGATACCGAGTACACTATCTCCAGCGTGGAGACCGAGGATGGTTCGCACCCGCTGGCACTCGATGTAACACCGGCTGACCGGGCTATCGAGATCGAAAGCCCCGGTCGGCTGGACATAACGCTCCGAAACACCGGGACACAGGACCTCAGAATCAAGAACACCGGCGTCTGGCCACTCGGGGTGTTAGGACTGGTTTCAGCAGGCGATTCGGGGTCGCTCGACGTCTTACTACTGACTGACGAGTATGCGGAGGTAGATACCGTCGAGATACGGCCAAACGGGGCGAACAAAGACAACGCCCCACTCACCGGAACGCTGGAGGCTGGTGAATCCATCGAGCGGCAGTACGAACTCATCGGGCGGCGGGTTTCAGGTGCCGGCACGTACACGCTGCAGGGCTACTTTGACGAAGTTCCCCTCTCCTACCGCACTGGCGAGAATACCGACTGGGTCGCGTATCACCCGACGGTAACCGTAACACTCACCGAACAGTCGGTGCTTTCCTGAGACACAGCGGCGTCTGTGGCTCGAATCCCCATAGCGAGTCGCCGTGTTGCTGGCGAACCACAGCGGAGTGTCGAGGACAATCGGGCGATACCAAGGCGTCGGGACAATATCCTGAACCTTTGTACTGGTAGCCGTCAAAACAGCCGACATGGCCGACGCGGAGTACCCTATCGACGATCTGGACCGGAACATCATCTACGCGCTCCAGCAGGATGCGAGACACACGTCGGCGAGTGAGATCGCTGAATCGCTTGATGTCTCCGCACGAACTGTTCGGAACCGAATCACAAAGCTCGAAGAGGCCGGCGTTATCGCCGGCTACGATGTTGATGTCGATTACGAGGCTGCGGGGTATCAGCTCCATACGCTCATCGTCTGTACGGCACCGATCCACGAGCGCGAGGAGGTCGCACAGCGGGCGCTCGAGGTGTCCGGCGTCGTCGCCATCCGGGAAGTCATGACCGGAGCCGACAACGTCCACGTCGAGGTGGTCGGCACCGACGGCAACGA
Organism: Haloarcula sp. CGMCC 1.6347; assembly: GCF_037078395.1. Taxonomy (NCBI): domain Archaea; kingdom Methanobacteriati; phylum Methanobacteriota; class Halobacteria; order Halobacteriales; family Haloarculaceae; genus Haloarcula; species Haloarcula sp. CGMCC 1.6347. Next base: position 353,943 of record NZ_JAYMGX010000002.1, on the reverse strand, counting down.
CCTGAGCCGCATCGGCAGGGACCTCAACGACATCGGACTGGAGGTCGTCGACGAGGACCTTATTCGGAACGAGTACACCCGGCCGTTCCACCAGTTCGGGCACGACGACCCCGGTCCAGACACTAAGTAATATAAACTTCCGAAAATTGATTATATGCATAAATAGATCCGGAATCGGAAACAGATCCTAGATATTTATCGGATGTCGGAACCAATGGGTGCGTATCGGTCGGGTAGCTCCGACCTCTACGAACCCATGATCTCGCTTACAGGACTCCGCGAACGAGTGGACGACGACATCGACCCCCCGTCGGTGCTGGTCATCAGTGACTGTCACGTCGGGTCTGAGGTAGTAACGACGTTAGATCGAGGTACCGATGCCTGTCTCGTCACCGACCACGACGGCGTTGCCGGGCAAACGCCCGACGACACCCGCGTGGTAGTCGGTGACGGGCGGGAGCGTGCTGTGCTTCAGGACGCCGGGGCCGAAACGACCGATGTCGCCCTGATCTCGATGCAGACGGACCACGGGGCGTTCCTCGTGACACAACTGCTTCGGACGCAGTTCGATGTCGAAACCGTGGTCGTCGTGCTCAATGACCCACAGCATCGATCGGCGTTCGAGTCGGCTGGCTCGACGGTGATCTGTGGCTCACGCATCCTGGCGACGGAACTGGAACGCGCTGTGGAAACAACGCTCCAGACGGCCGAAATCGCCTAACAATGGCAAAGGACCTGGAACGCGACCTCGGACTGCTGTCAGTGGTAGCGATATCCATCGGCGCGATGGTCGGCAGTGGTATCTTCATCTTGCCGGCGCTGGCGGTGAAAGACGCCGGGGCCGGCATCATCGCCGCCTACCTCCTCGCGGGCGTGCTCGTCCTTCCCGCCGCACTCAGCAAGGCCGAGATGGCGACGGCCATGCCGGAGGCCGGCGGCACGTACGTCTACATCGAGCGGTCGATGGGGCCGCTGCTGGGCACAGTTTCGGGGCTCGGAACGTGGTTCTCCCTCTCGTTCAAGGGCGCGCTCGCGCTCGTCGGCGGCGTGCCGTACCTCGTTCTTCTGTTCGATCTACCAATCAAGCCGGTTGCCATCGGGCTCGCCGCCGTCCTCATCCTCGTCAACATCCTCGGCGCGGAACAGACCGGCCGACTCCAGATCGGCATCGTTGCGGTGATGCTCGTGGCTATCGGCTGGTTCGTCGCCGGCGGCGGCCCGGCAGTCAACACCGCGAGTTACGGCGGGATGTGGGACTACGGCATCGAGGGTATCTTCGCCGCGACCGGCCTCGTGTTCGTCTCTTTCGCGGGCGTGACGAAGATCGCCTCCATCGCCGAGGAGGTAGAAGACCCGGACCGCGTCATCCCACTCGGGATGCTGGGCTCGCTCGGCTTCACGACGCTGTTGTACGTGCTCGTCGTCGCCGTCGTCGTCGGCGTCATCCCGCTCGACCAACTCGCCGGGAGCACGACGCCCATCGCGGACGCGGCCGAGGCGACGCTGGGAACTGCTGGCGTCGCGGCCGTCGTTCTCGCGGCGATTCTGGCGCTGGTCAGCACGGCCAATGCCGGCATCCTCTCCTCGTCGCGGTACCCGTTCGCCATGAGCCGTGACGGCCTCGCGCCCGGCCTGTTCAGCACGGTCAGCGACCGGTTCGGGACGCCGGTGACCGCGATCACGCTGACCGGCGGCGTGATGTTGCTGCTCATCCTCTTCGTTCCGATCCTGGAGATCGCGAAGCTCGCGAGCGCGTTCAAGATCCTCGTCTTCGCGCTCATCAACGTCGCGCTCATCGGTTTCCGGGAGAGCGACGCCCCGGACTACGACCCCTCCTTCGAAGTGCCGCTGTACCCGTGGACGCCGATATTCGGCACCATAACCGGCTTTGCCCTGCTGACGCAGATGGGCCTGATCGCGATCGTCGGGGCCGTCGGTATCGTCGTCGGCAGCATCGTCTGGTATCTGGGTTACGTCCGGCCGCGAGTCACGAGGGAAGGGGCGATCAAGGAGTCCGTCCGCCGGAGCATCGGCGACCGCGCGCTCGACCGGACCGAGGAGACGCTCGATGAGACGACAGAGACCTCCGTGCTTGTCGCGCTCCCCGAAGGCTCCTCGCGACAGAGTGAAGCGACACTGCTGGAAATCGGGGCCGCGCTCTCGCCAGCCGGCAGCAGTCTCTCGGTCGTCCAGTTCGACGAAGTGCCCGACCAGCAGCCCCTCGATTACGCCTCCGGCGTCCAGTCCTCTGACGACCTCGAGTTCGAGTGCCGGACCGACACGCTGGCGGCTGAGTTCGATGTTCCCGTCGAGTACGGTGAACTCGTAAGCCACCACCCCGAGCGGGCCGTCGCCAACGCGGTCGACGAGCGGGACGTCGACGTGCTCCTGGTGGAACGGGGCGCGTCGTTCGAGGACTCGCTGTTGGGCGACAGTATCGACCGCATCCGGAAACAGACCGACTGTGACACCATCGCTGTCGACGCACAGTCCCTCGAATCGTTGGAAACAATCACGCTGGTCACGACCCGCGGCCCGTACGACCCGCTGAAAGTCCGCGTCGGCAACGCTGTCGGGACGGAGACCGGAGCCGACCTCCAGTTCCTCTACCCGCTCGACGAGCGCCAGTCCGCGGAGGAACGCCAGCAACTCGAAGCGTACCACGACGACCTGCTGGACCTCTGTGACGTGCCGACGGAGCGGACCTTCGTGGACCGGCAGGACCTCTCATCGGCGATAGACGCGGCTGACAGCGACAGAACGCTCCTGATACACGCGAACAACGGTGGACTCGCGGCTCGTACGTCAAACGACGACGGGTCTACGCAGTCAGCAATTCAGGACAGCGACCACGCGTCGATGGAAGTAGACACGAAACGCCATCCGGGGGGCGTCGTCGGTCGATTGCTCGAGCGGCTGGCGTTCTAGCTACTTGACCGTCGCCGTCGCGTCTTTCGCGCCTTTCACCGTCTCTCGAACCGCGTCGACACCCTCGTCGTGGACGAGGTCGCCGACGACGATGGTGTCCGCGTGCTGTGCCATCGTGCGGGCGGACTCGTAATCGTGGATGCCACCGCCGTAGAACAGCGTGGCGTCGTCGAGGATGTCCGCGGCGGCGGCGACGATGTCGGTGTCGCCGAGCATCCCCGAGTACTCAACGTAGACGATCTCCTGCCCGAGGAGGTGTTCGGCGGCTTCGGCGTAGGCGGCCACGTCGTCCGCGTCGAGGTCGCAGTTGGCCTGCGTGTAGGACGCCACCGACGCCTCCGGGTTCATCACGATGTAGGCCTCGGTGAAGGTCCGCGACCAGTCGATATCGTCGTCCATGCGTATCCACTCCTTGTGCGCGCCGGTGATCCAGGCCACGTCGCCGGCGTTCATCACGACCGGGATGAGATAGCCGTCGTGACGGTCGCTGTGGACGACCGATGCGGGGTTGGACGGCTCGATGTACACGGGGATGTCGTGTTTCCCGCAGGCGTCGACGACCCGCTTCATCTTCTCCTCTGTCATTCCGGTGGTCCCGCCGACTTCGATGGCGTCGGTCCCCGTCGCCGCGACGTCTTCGAACGTCTCTCCGTCGACCAGCGTCTTGTCGGGGTCTATCTTCACGATGTGGTCCCAGTCCGCCCAGTCGCTCATACCTGCCAGACTTGCGCGTGGCCGTATAACCGCTTCGGATACACCGACCACAGTGGGTCACACTGACAGCCCGCCCAAACAGCCACGCTGACAGCCCACCCGAACAGCCAGATAGCGACCGAGTGGTGTCGGCCCCATACGTATATCTCCGAAGATTTATGATGACTATGTTACAATCGTCAGACAATGACCGCGGACAAGCGCCGGTACGTCGTCGCTGCTATCCGGGCCGCGCTCGTTCTCACAGGCGCTGTCGTAACGGTGGCAGTGCTGTACTCGTTTTCGACGATGCCGACAGCGTCACCGTCCGGCAACGGCTTCGTCCGCGGGCTCTCGTATCTGTTCGGTAGCGTTTTCTTTATTCTGGCGCTGGGCGGTGCCGGACTCGGCATCGCCTTGCCATCGCTGCTGGGGGCTGAGGACGCGCTGGCGTTCGACCGCTGGCAACGCCGCTGTCTCCAGGGCGCTGGCGGCCTCTTCGTCGGAGGGTTCGTCGTCGGACTGACGGCAGGACTGCTCACCGAGTTGCAGTTCGGTCTCTTTCTCTGGCTCGTCGCCATCGTCCTTGCCGTGCTCGTCGTCAGTTGCGTCTTGGTCTGGCGACTGTTCGAGGTGTTCGTTACCGCACTGGTTCGCCTCATCGCCGCGGAGACCGGCGAGTGACGCGCACAGTTCCCGCCGTACTACGGTAACGCTGATACCGGCGGCAACCGAACACGCCAGCCGTGCAGCGACTTACGACAGTCGAGACGGTCCACGAGGACGGGTCGTGGCTGTTCACCGCCGAAGACGCCTACGGCGACCTGGAGGAGGTCGTTCTCGTCCCCTGCGAGGACGGCGTCGAGGCATGGGTGAACCGATGTACGCACGAGGCACAGCGGTTCGACACCGGGCGAGGCGTCCCGATGCGGGACGACCAGCTCATCTGTCCCCGACACGGCTCCCTGTTCGACGCCTGTGACGGCGGCTGTGACAACGGCGACGCCGCGGGGACGACGCTCCCTGGCGTCGAAATCTCGGAGACTCACGGCGACGTGTTCCTCACGGACGACGACTACACGTTCGCCCACGAGGGCGGTATCGATGACGACGACGGCCCGAGTTCCACGTCTCACCTCCAGCTGTGACCACTGGCCACAGCATCGACCGGGACCGACTGCGGGCGGGCGTCGTCGAGTGCCCGCTCTGTGAGCGCCAGATTCCCGAGCCGGTAACGCACGCGGTCGTCTACGGTGCCGTCGACCCAGTCACAGCCGACAACGCGGAGGCCGTCGAGTGTCCGATCTGTGACGGCGTGACGTTCGTCGCCGACTGACCGGGCCGAATGTTAGGCTTCCAGTTCGTCCTGCCACTCCCGGACCTGCGTGGCGCTGACACCCTGCACCTCGGTAGCGACGATGTCGGGGTCGGCCTCCCGGAGCGCCGCCAGCGAATCGACGCCGGCATCGCCGAGCTTCTCCGCGGTCGCCGAGCCGATGCCGCTCAGGTCTTCGAGGTCCTCGACGGCGGTGCGGGCCTGGTACTCCTCGTAGTTGCAGATGGGACAGCCCAGTTCCCAGGGGTCGTCGCTGTCGGCGTCGATGACCAGCTCCGGGAGGTCGTGCTCCTCGCAGAACGCCTCGGTCACCGAGATGTCGCCGTTGCGGGGCAGCGGCAGCGAGTAGTCACAATCGGGGTAGCGCGTACAGCCGACGAGCCGGGAGCCTGAGCGGAGGTGTTTGATGGCCAGCTCGCCCCCCTCTGCTTCGTCGCCGTCGCCTCGTTGTTCCTCCGGAGCAACGCCGCATTCCGGACACGGCCCGATGACCTCGTCCTCGCTCTCGTCGGCCTTCTCGGCCTCACAGCGGGGGCAGCCGTGGACGAAGGTGTCCCGGCCGGCGAGCATCTTGACGTGGTGCATGTCGTGTTCCTCGCAGTGGTCTTCGAGCACCTGCGGCTCACCCGTCGACGGCAGCGGCAGCGTGTTGCGACACTCGGGGAAGCCGTCACAGCCGACGAAGTACGACCCCTGGCGCGAGCGCCGGACCAGCATGTCCTCGCCGCATTTCGGACAGGGGCCGAGCGTCTTGTCGGCTTTCAGCGACTCCTGGAGGTGCTCGCCGATCTCCTCGCGGGAATCGCGCAGTTCGTCGAACACCCGCTTGAGCATCTCGCGGGACTCGTCGGCCACCGTATCGAGCGACTCCTCGCCGTTGGCGATGGCGGTCATGTCAGCCTCTAGCCGGGCGGTCATCTCGTCGCTGACGACGTGGTCGGCGAACTCCTCGGCGGCCTCGACGACGGCCATCGCCAGCGTCGTCGGGCGGGGCGGGTCGCCCTCGATGTAGCCGCGGTCGTACAGTTTCTCGATGGAGTTGTGTCGGGTCGACTTCGTCCCCAACCCTTTATCCTCCATGGTCTGAATGAGCCGCGACTGGCCGTAGCGACGCGGCGGCTGGGTCTGTTTGGCTTCCATCCGCACCTCGGAGATGGCCAGCTCTTCCCCTTCCTCAACGTCGGGGACGTGGTTCTCGCTGGCGCTGGAGTAGGGGTACACCTCGTGGTAGCCCGGTTCGACCAGGCGCTTGCCGTTGGCCTTCAGCGAGCGGCCGCCGGCGTCGGCGACGACGCGGAGGTGCTCCCACGTCGCGGCCTCGGCGACCGTCGCGAAGAACCGTCGGACGACCAGTTCGTAGATCTCCCACTCGTCGTCCGAGAGGTCGACCTTCGGCGGAATCTCGCCCGTCGGGTGGATGGGCGGGTGGTCGGTGGTCTCCTCGTCGCCCTCGGTGGCGGTGATGTCGTCTTGCTCCAGCAGCTTTTCGGCGTCCTCGCCGAAGTGGCCGGCACCGACGAACTCGTCGAGCAGGGCGTCCTCTTCGAGGTCGTCGGGATACACCGTGTTGTCCGTTCGCGGGTAGGTGATGTAGCCGGTGGTGTACAGTTCCTCGGCGATAGACATCGCCTGCTGGGCGGAGTAGCCCAGCGAACTGGCGGCGGAGATGAAGGCGGTGGTGTTGAACGGCGTCGGCGGGCTGTCGGTGCGGGTCCGGCGGCGGACGCTCGTCACCGTCGCCGCGTCGACGCCCGTCAGATCGGCGTAGGCGTCGTCGGTGTCGTCCTCAACCCAGACCCGCTCGGCCTCCTTCCCGTCGTCGTCGTAGAAGTACTGGGCCTCGAAGCCCGAGCCGTTCTTCTGGAGGTCGGCGAAGATCTCCCAGTAGTCCTCGGGGTCGAAGGCCTGGATCTCGCGCTCGCGGTCGACGATGAGCTTCAGCGTCGGCGACTGGACCCGACCAACGGAGATGAAGTCGTCGCCCAGTTGCCGGGCCGACAGCGAGAGGAAGCGGGTCAGCGCCGCGCCCCACACGAGGTCGATGATCTGGCGGGCCTCGCCGGCGGCCGCCAGGTCGAAGTCGATGTCGTCGGGGTTGGCGAAGGCGTCCCGGACCTCCCGCTCGGTGATCGAGGAGAAACGGACGCGGTCGACGGGCGCGTCGGTCTCCTCGCGGATGAGTTCGTAGGCCTCCTTGCCGATGAGTTCGCCCTCGCGGTCGTAGTCTGTCGCAATAGTGGCCTCGTCGGCCTCCCGGGCCAGTTGCTTCAGCGTCGTGACGATGTTCTCTTGGGTCGGCTCCTTCGTCACGTCGGCGTCGATGAGTTCCACCGGCTCCACGTCGCGCCAGTCGTTGTACTCCTCGGGGAAGTCGACGCCGACAACGTGGCCGGAGAGGCCGACGACGCGGGTGTTCCCCCACCGATAGACGTTGACGCCGTTTTGCCGGCTCGCGGACGCGCTCCCCTCGGAGAGGATCTCCGCGATGCGGCGGGCGGCGTTGTCCTTCTCGGTGATAATCAGCCGCATCAGACACCACCTGTCTCTGTCATTACCCGTCGCTACGGAGTCAATTGTTCTAAAGGCTTTCGGGAAAATCAGGCGACAGCGCGGGTGTGCGGGCGCTTGCGGGGCCGCTCGCGCTCGCGCGGAGGTAGCCCTTTACCACTCCGGCCCCGGCTCCACGCTATTCCCTTTACTACTCCGGCCCCGACTTCACGCTACTGGCGGCCACGGCGCTACTCACCACTTCGATGCACTCTTGACACTGCCACCCCGACTGCCGGTATGGATCGCCGGACGACCAAACTCCTCCGCGGAACCGCCGCCGCACTCGTCTTCTCGACGGCGGCGTTTCACCTCTGGTGGGGTCTCCCGCGAAGCATCATCTACGCGCAGGCGATCGAGGGACTGTTGGGACAGGGGCTCCCGCCGGACCCCCGCCCGTTCCTGTTTGTCGCCTTCGCCGCGGTGTTGCTCGCCGGCCCGTATCTCATCACCCGGGGCGTCATCGGCCTGCGGAACGCCTACATCGCCGGGACGCTCCTCATGATCACGTCCATCGCCGGCTGGGTGTTCTGGCACGCTACTGGACACGGTGCCTTCCTCGTCGAGGGGTTCTCTGCACCGTCGTCCGGTGGCGGCGGACACCACGGCGGGAGTACCGCGTTGCTGATACTAGACCATTTCAACACTGAACCGACCGAATCAGCTATCAAGACCCTCGAAGCCCTCGCCGCTGCGATATTCGTCACGCTGCTGTGGAAGGACCCCGCGATCATCCCGGGCGAGCGGCGCGAGAGCGTCGAGTCGAACGCGTCGAGCGAATCGTAGCACGCAGCTCAGCGTAGCGGCTATCGGGCCGGCCTCTCAAATCAAATTCACCTGTACGATTCAGGATCGATTCGGCAAGGAAACGGCGGTATCGTGACATTTATCATCAATAGTATGTCTCTTGTTACAGGATGGAAACCTCTATCCCGGATGTGATATGGGACCCAGGGATGGACCGGGTGTTCGAGGCGTTGTTTACCCGCCGTCGACGAATGATTCTGTTTATGGTAAAACAGAGTAGTCCACGGCCGATTGTCGACTTTCTCCCCAGAAGTGCCGGGGCCAGAAACACCGAAACCGAACTCCGCCACGACGACCTGCCGCGGCTGGCCAGTCTGGCATACATCGACTGGGACCGAGCGGCCGATGAAGTATCGCGGGGCCAGCGATTCGACGAAATCGAACCGATGCTCGACCTGCTCGAGAACCACGCTGATGAACTGCCGGCCGACTGGCCACAGCGGTGACTGTGACAACTCACCACTGTGCCGCGCAGGCCGAGTAGGACGCTGTCTTAGCTCTCCAACTCCTCGCGAAGCAGCCCGTTCACGTCGCCGGGGTCGGCGCTCCCGCCGGTCTTTTGCATGACCTGCCCGACGAGGAAGTTGATTGCGCCGTCCTCGCCGTTATGGTAGTCCTCGACGGCGTCGGGGTTTTCGTCGATGGCGTCCACGACAGCCTGCTGGACCTCGTCGCCGGAGGTCTTGCCAAGCCCTTCGCGGTCGACGACAGCGTCGGGGCCGTCGCCCGTGTCGAGCATCTCCCGAAGCACGGTCTCGTGCGCGTTTTTCGCCGTGATATCGTCCTTGGCGACGAGTTGGACGAGCCGGGTCACTTCGTCGAAGCGGTCGTCGATATCGGTGATGGCCATGTCGCGGTAGTTCAGTTCGCCGAGTAGATTGTCGGCGACCCAGGTCGCAGCGAGGTTGGCGTCGAAGCGCTCGGCCACGTCCTCGAAGAAGTCCGCCACCTGCTTCGTGCTCGTGAGCTTCGAGGCGGCTTCCTCGCTGAGGCCGTACTCCGCGACGAACCGCTCGCGGCGGGCGTCGGGGAGTTCCGGAATCGGGACCTCGTCCTTCCAGTGGCTCACGCGAAGCGGCGGCAGGTCGGCCTCCCGGAAGTAGCGGTAGTCTTTCTCCTCTTCCTTCGAGCGCATCGACACCGTGTTGCCGTGCGTTTCGTTGAAGTGGCGGGTCTCCTGCTCGACGGCGCGGCCCGACTGGATGAGCTTCCGCTGGCGGGAGGCCTCGAAGGAGAGCGCCTGCTCCGCGCCCTTGTGACTGGAGATGTTCTTGACCTCGGTGCGGTTGGCGTCTTCGAGGACGGATTCGTCGATGTCACCGTCGTCGTCCACCTCGCTGGCGTCGACCATGGAGAGGTTCGCGTCGATGCGGAGGCTGCCGTCCCGCGTCGCGTCGAACACGCCCAGGTACTCCAGTACTTCTTCGAGCTTTTCGAGGAACGACCGGACCTCGCCCGGCGCGCGGAAGTCCGGTTCCGTGACGATCTCCATCAGCGGCGTCCCGGCGCGGTTGTAGTCGATGAGCGTGTAGTCCGCGCGCTCGATGGAGCAGGTTCGGGACTCCAGCGGCCCGGTGCCCTCTCGGACGTGCTTGATTGAGCCGGGGTCCTCTTCGAGGTGCGCCCGGCGGATGTCGACGCTGCGGCGCTCGCTCTCGACGGAAAATTCGAGTTCGCCGTCCTGGCAGATGGGCGAGTCGTACTGCGTGATCTGGAAGTTCTTCGGGAGGTCGGGGTAGTAGTAGTTCTTCCGGTGGAAGGTGGTCTCCTCCGGGATGTCGGCGTCGATGGCCTTGCCGACCTTCACGGCGGCCTCGACCGCCCCCTCGTTGATGACCGGGAGCGCGCCGGGAAGGCCAAGACACACCGGGCAGGTGTGGGTGTTAGGTTCGGCATCGGCCACGTCGGTCGAACAGCCACAGAAGATCTTCGTCTCCGTCTCGAGCTGGACGTGGACCTCCAGCCCGATGACGGCCGCGAGCTCGCGGGCTTCGGACGCTTGCGCAGTCATTGTCCGGGATTCGGTGGCGCGTGGCTAAAGGCTAACGACCCTGTACAGTGTCGGGAGGGGACTCGATCCATCGGACCGGACGTATCACTCGGACTGCCAATGTCTGACGTAGGTATAAGTGTCCACAATGGCTGGGTTACGGATATGTGCGGCAACCGAGTCGAGGAACTCGAAACGCGCGTCAGAGAACTGGAAGCGTCGGTCGAAGGACTGACCGACGAACTCGTCGAATGCAAGGTCCGCATCCGTGAACTCGAAGCCAGCGTCGACGAAGACAACGGATTCAGCGCTGACGAGTCCGACTCGGAGGAATCGGCCGCTACCCCGACGGAGGCCGACACACCTAACACCGAGGATACCGACGAGGTTGATAACAGGGAGGAAGCCGAGGCCGCGTCGGAGACCGAGACCGAGGAGGACTCGGAGTCCGACATCATCGTCGCGTAGGGCTGTCGGCCATACCACCGCATGCATATCAAAGAGCTCGTCCTCGACAATTTCAAGAGCTTCGGACGCAAGACCCGAATCCCGTTCTACGAAGATTTCACTACTATTAGCGGCCCGAACGGCTCGGGCAAGTCCAACATCATCGACGCGATTCTGTTCGCGCTCGGACTTGCTCGCACCTCGGGTATCCGCGCCGAGAAGCTGACTGACCTCATCTACAACCCCGGTCACGCCGACGAAGACGCCGAGTACGACGGCGAGCGCCAGGCCAGCGTTGAGGTCATTCTGGCAAACGACGACCGGACGCTGTCACGTTCACAGGTCGTCAACGCCGCCGGCACCGAGGACGTGGGCGACGTGGACGAGATCGCCATCAAGCGCCGGGTCAAGGAGACCGAGGACAACTACTACTCCTATTACTACATCAACGGCCGCTCGGTCAACCTCTCGGACATTCAGGACCTCCTCGCGCAGGCGGGCGTGACGCCGGAGGGATACAACGTCGTCATGCAGGGCGACGTGACCGAGATCATTAACATGACCGCCGGCTCCCGTCGGGAGATCATCGACGAGATCGCCGGCGTCGCCCAGTTCGACGCGAAGAAGGCCGACGCGTTCGACGAACTGGAGGTCGTTCAGGAGCGCATCGACGAGGCCGAGCTCCGCATCGAGGAGAAACAGGAGCGCCTCGACCAGCTCGAAGACGAGCGGGAGACGGCGCTCAAATACCAGGACCTCCGCGACGAGAAAGAGGAGTACGAAGGCTATCGCAAAGCCGCCGAACTCGAAGACAAACGCGAGGAACTGGCGGCCGTCGAGGAAACTATCGACGAGCTGGAAGCGGAACTCCAAGAACTGCAGACCGAACTCGACGAGCGCAAGGGCGCGGTTATCCGGCTGGAAGACGAGCTCCACGAACTCAATCAGGAGATCGAGCGCAAGGGCGAGGACGAACAGCTCGCCATCAAGCGCGAGATAGAGGAGATCAAAGGCGACATCTCCCGTCTGGAGGACAAGATCGAGTCCGCCGAGGAGACCGTCGAGGCCGCCGAGAACGAGCGCCGGCAGGCGTTCGTCCAGATCGACCGCAAGCAGGAGACCATCGACGACCTCGAAAGCGACATCCGCGAGACGAAGGTCGCCAAATCCAACGTCAAAGCCGACATCGCCGAGAAGGAGTCCGAACTCGCGGAGGTCCAGCAGCGCATCGACGAGGTCGGCGAGGAGTTTCAAGAGGTCAAGGACGAACTGGAGGAGAAGCGCTCGCGGCTGGAGACGCTCAAAAGCGAAAAGAACGACCTCCAGCGCGAGCAGGACCGCCTGCTCGACGAGGCCCGCCGGCGCTCGAACGCCGAGGACGAGAAGCGTGAAGCCATCGAAGACGCGGAAGCCGAGATTCCCGACCTCGAAGCCGATATCGAGGACTTAGAGACGGAACTGGAGAAAGCAAAGCAGAACAAGGCCACCATCGGCGAGGTCGTCGACGACCTCCGGGCCGAGAAGCGGGAACTCCAGTCGGACCTCGACGAACTCGAAGACGAAATCAGCGCGAAACAGCAGGAGTACGCCCAGCTAGAGGCGAAAGCCGGTGAAGACGGCGACTCCTCGTACGGCCGCGCGGTGACGGCGATTCTCAACGCCGGCCAGGACGGCGTCCATGGGACCGTCGGCCAACTCGGCGGGGTCGACCCAGAGTATGCCACGGCCTGTGAGACGGCCGCCGGCGGGCGGCTCGCCCACGTCGTCGTCGACGACGACAGCGTCGGCCAGCGCTGTATCGAGTACCTCAAATCCCGCAGCGCCGGCCGGGCGACGTTCCTGCCGATCACGCAGATGCAGAACCGGTCGCTGGGGTCGCTGCCCAGCGCCGACGGCGTCATCGACTTCGCGTACAACCTCGTCGACTTCGACCGCGAGTACGCGGGCATCTTCTCGTACGTGCTCGGCGACACCGTCGTCGTCGACAGCATGGACACCGCTCGCGACCTGATGGGCGACTACCGGATGGTCACGCTCGACGGCGACCTCGTCGAGAAGTCCGGCGCGATGACCGGGGGCTCCTCCTCGGGCACGCGCTACTCCTTCTCGGGTGGCGCGGGCAAGCTTGAACGGGTCGCCACGCGCATCAACGAACTCGAAGACGAGCGCGCGGACGTTCGCGAGGACCTGCGGGACGTGGAGGAGCGCCTCGACGACGCCCGCGACCGCGAATCCGACGCGACCGAGCAGGTCCGGGACATCGAGACGAGCATCGAGCGCAAGCAGACTGCCCTCGAAGACACCCGCGACCGTATCGAACAGCTGGAAGCCGACCTCGAAGAGATCGCCGACGAGCGCGAGGACGTGGCCGACCAGATGGACGAACTGGAGGCCGACATCGAGGAAAAGACCGAGGAGATCGACGCGCTCCAGAGCGACATCGACGACCTCGAAGCCGAGGTCGAGGATTCGGAACTGCCGGACCTGACGGACCAGCGCGAGTCCATCAAGGACGACATCGACGCGCTGGAGGGCCGGCAGAGCGAACTCGACGCGGAACTCAACGAATACGAACTCGAAAAGCAGTACGCCGAGGATGCCATCGAGGACCTCCACGACGACATCGAGGCGGCCCAGAACCGCAAGACCGAACACGAGGAGCGCATCGAGGACCTCGAAGCGAAGGTCGCCGAGAAACAGGAGCTGAAAACAGAGAAGGAGCAGGCTGTCGCCGATTTGGAGGAGGAGCTGGCCGAACTCAAGGCCGAACGCGAGGAGCTGAAAGACGACCTGCAGGAGGCCAAAGAGGCCCGCGACGAGCAACAGGCCGCAGTCTCCGAAATCGAGCGGGACCTCGAATCCGAGCAGGAAACCCAGGAGCGCCTGGAGTGGGAAATCGACGAACTCGAAGCGCAGGTCGGCGACTACGACCCCGAGGACGTGCCTGACCACGACACGGTCGAGCAGGAGATCGACCGGCTGGAGACGGAGATGGAGAAGCTGGAGCCGGTCAACATGCGCGCCATCGAGGAGTACGACCGGGTGAACGACGACCTGCAGGAACTCGAAGACAAGAAGGCGACGCTGGTCGAGGAGGCCGACGGCATCCGCGAGCGCATCGACACCTACGAGGCGCGCAAGAAGGAGACGTTCATGGAGTCGTTCACGGAGATCAACGACCAGTTCCAGAACATCTTCGAGCGGCTCTCGAACGGCACCGGCCACCTCCACCTCGAAGACGAGGACGACCCCTTCGAGGGCGGGCTGACGATGAAGGCCCAGCCGGGCGACAAGCCGATTCAGCGCCTGAACGCGATGTCCGGCGGCGAGAAGTCGCTGACGGCGCTGGCGTTCATCTTCGCCATCCAGCGGCACAACCCCGCGCCGTTCTACGCGCTTGACGAGGTCGACGCCTTCCTCGACGCGGCCAACGCCGACCTCGTCGGCGAGCTGGTGGACGAACTCGCCGGCGACGCCCAGTTCGTCGTCGTTTCACACCGCTCGGCCATGCTCGAGCGGTCCGAGCGCGCTATCGGGGTGATGATGCAGGGCGACAACGTGAGCGCCGTGACTGGGATTGACCTCTCCGGTGAGGGCACAGATGACGGTGACGAGGAGGTACCAGCCGATGACTGATGAAGGGGTTGAAAGGCAAGCGGATGACATTCCACTCAACATTACCGGCCACGAGGACCGTGAGCCGCCCGGCGAATCAGGTGATGCGGCGGCGCTGCTGGGCGACTCCCCCGATTCAGATGATGCCTCTCCCGAGCAGGGCGGCCCCGAAAGCGACTCGGACGACGACAGCGAGGACGAGGACGTCGAACCGGTCGAGGTACTGGTCCAGCTCGCGGACGACGGCGAAATCGACCCGTGGGACATCGACGTGGTACGGGTCACTGACAAGTTCCTCCAGCGCATCGACGACGCGGACCTGCGCACGTCGGGCCGGGCGCTGTTCTACGCGAGCGTCCTCATCCGGATGAAAAGCGACGCGATGCTGGGCGAGGGCGACGACGAGGAGGAGCCGGCCGAGCCGTGGGAGCAGGCGATGCACGAGGACGCACCCATCGAGGACCCGGATCCCTTCGCCGCGCTGGAATCGGAGATGGACCGCCGGCTCGAACGCCGGCGTGCCCGTGGGATGCCACAGACGCTCGACGAACTCGTTCGGGACCTCCGCGACGCCGAGCGCGAATCGTGGTGGAAGGAGTCCCGCGAGTACGACACCAGCGACTCCCCGAGCGGGTACGACCGCGGGACGCAGGAACTGGACTACCGCGGGGCCGACGACATGCGGCTGGACGAGGAGCCGTCAGCGGCGGACGTGACCGGGACGGCCCACGCCGAGAACATCGACGACATCATCGCCGACGTGCACGACGCCGTCCGCGAGCAGTACGACCAGGGCCGCGAGGAGGTGCTGTACCGCGAGGTCGACACCGCCGGCGGGACCCGCGTCGAGACGTTCCTCGGCCTCCTCTTTCTTGCCCACCGCGGCCAGGTCCGCCTCCAGCAGGACGACCTTTTCGGCGACCTCTGGATTCAGGACCCCAGCGCTGCGACCGGGTCGGACGAGGCTGTCGCGGACTAACGCCCTCCGAGTCCTCTATGGGCGGTGTGTCCCTCTTCTAGTGCCGCGGCAAACAGGTTCAAACGGGTCGAACCCCAAACGCGAGTAATGGCGACCCAGTCCTCGCCGCCGGAGTTACCGGACCCGGAAGCGCTCGCAGACTCGTTCTACGTCTACGAGGTCGACAGGACCGCCGAGGACGGCGTCCGGTATTACGGCGAGCCGATGACCGAGTCCGAACAGGTCATCCACCGCATCGCACCGGCGTTCCGTCAGCGCGGGTATCGCGTCGCGCTCAAGCGGGAGATGGGCGAGTGGGTCCTGATCGCACGGGAGCGGTCGCTCGGCGTCGACGGCATCCCGTGGCTGAACGTCGGGCTCGCCGTCCTGACGCTGTTGTCGACGCTGTACGCCGGGACCCGCTGGTACGGGCTGTCTGTGCTCGACGAGCCGACAGCCATGCTCGAGGCGTGGCCCTTCGCCGCCGCTGCACTGGGAATCCTTGCGATTCACGAGTTCGGCCACTACGTCATGAGCCGCTACCACGAGGTCGAGGCGAGCCTGCCGTACTTCCTGCCGTTCCCGAACGTGCTCGGGACGCTGGGCGCGGTCATCAGCATGAACGACCACATCCCCGACCGGAAGGCGCTGTTCGACATCGGCGTCGCCGGTCCGCTGGCGGGCCTCGCCGCGACAGTCGTCGTGACCGCCATCGGCGTGACGCTCCCGCCGGTGGAGGTAACCCGCGGCATCGTCACGAACATCGAACTCGGCTACCCGCTGCTGTTGCAGGGCATCGCGGCGGTGATGGGTGAACAACTGGAGTACGCGAACCCGCAGCTCCTCCCGAACCCGGTCGTCATCGGCGGCTGGGTGGGGGCGTTCGTGACCTTCCTGAACCTTCTGCCGGTCGGTCAACTCGACGGCGCACACGTCGCCCGCTCGCTGTTCGGCGACCGCCTGTCGCTGGTCCAGCTAGCCGTCCCCGTTGCCCTGTTCGGGCTCGCGGGCTACCTCGTCGCCTTTGAGGGGGGTCGCGCAGCCGGACTGTGGGCGTTCTGGGGGCTCCTGGCGCTGGTGTTCGGTCGGCTCGGGTCGGCGACGCCGCTGGACGAGACGCCGCTGGGGCCGGGCCGCTGGGCTATCGGCCTGGTCACGTTCGTTCTGGGCATGCTCTGTTTCGTTCCAGTACCGCTCGTCATCACGATGTAGGCTCCTGTGGACCGCCCCACCGACCCCTTACAGCCCGTACGGGTCGTACTCGGGTCTGTTGTCCGTGTCGGCAGAGAGATCATATCGGTCCCGGAACTCAGCGAGTAGGTCATCAGCGGCGGCGGTGAACAACACGGCGACGCCGTAGGGGCGTGAGTACGAGTCGGAATCGGGCGAATCGGGGTCGATGAAGATAGCGTCTGTCGGCGGTTCGCCGATACCGGGGAGGTCGGTCAGCAGTGATTCCATCGGCACGAGGCCGGTGAGCACGCTCGGGACGAACGTGCCGCCGGGCAGCGGCGCGCGCGGCTGCACGAAACACTCCGCGACCGGCTCGCCGTCCTCTTCGAGCACGGCGCTTGCCGGGCGTTCGAGGCCCGGTTCCCAGAGGTCGGCCGCCACTGCTGGGACTTCAGCATCCACAGCAAAGTCCATCGCGACGCGGTCGAGCCGCTCGAAGGAAAGTAGCGACCAGGCCTCGTCCGAATCGTCGGGATCACCGCCGAGCGTCGCCTCGACGCGGTCGCCCGTCCGGAGGTCGTCGACTGCTGGCTGGCGTTCGCCGTAGCCGGACTGATACACCGTGTAGAGCCGCGTCGCGTCGGTGTCAAATAAATTGATGTGCGGGACCGCTTCGACGACGCGGTAGACCCTGAATACGCCCGTACGCTCGTCCATATCTGCCCGACGGGTTCCACCGTCAAGACTCCGCGGACTCACTGACGCTCAGGCAGCTGTCATGAGTTTGAGCCAGTCGGTCAGGCAGTCGTCGCTACAGTGGTGGTGGCGCTGTCGTCCGCAGGCTGTATCCAGGACTCCGACGACGAGATGCCAGTCGTCAGCGTAGACATGGCCGCCACAGACCACGCAATCGCGCACCGTCTCGTCGTCCGTCCGTTTTCCGACGGATACCGTCTCGACGTAGTAGGTCCCCCCGAGGGCGTACGGCGTGTCCAACTCCATCGTCACAGTCTGAGGACTACACACCCCTAAATGACGGGGACAAACTGACTGCTCCGACGCAACACGGAGGTAGCCTCGGCTCTAAGCCACAGGTATGAGTCAATCCACGGACCTCCCGGACCCGGACCCGGAACAGCTCCGCCTGGCCGTCGAACGGCTGCTCGACGAGACGGTTGATCGCGACGAGGCGCTCCACGTCACGGCCGATGATCTGTCGGTCTCTATTCCGATGCGATTCGGCTCGGACTCCCCGCAGGCGACGTGGCGGTTCGACGGCGACATGACGATCTCAGTCGACGGTATTCGGGGGCCGCTCAGAGAGTGGGTCGACCTCCTCGAAGAGTAGCCGGAACGGAGGTGAGACGCTCAGAACGCTTCGACGTGGGGGCGGAGGTCGAGTTCCAGCGTCCACGCCGAGCGGTCCTGTTCGACGAGATGCCAGTACGACTGAGCGATTTCGTCCGGGTCAAGATACGACTGTGTGTCGCGGTCAGCTGCGTCGGCGGCGCTCGGCGGGAGAATCTGACCGTCGATGACGACGTGGGCGACGTGGATGCCTTCGGGACCGAGTTCCCGGGCCATCGATTCGGCCAGCCCGCGGACGGCGAACTTGGCGGCGCTGAACCCGACTGCGCCGTCGCGGCCCCGGACGGCGGATGTCGCACCGGTGAAGATGATCGTCCCGCCGTCACCCGTCAGCATGTCGTCGACGGCCTCCTGCGAACAGGCCAGCCCGCCCGCCGGGCCGACGGCGAGCGCGTGCTGGAA
Source organism: Haloarcula sp. CGMCC 1.6347 (assembly GCF_037078395.1). Lineage (NCBI taxonomy): Archaea > Methanobacteriati > Methanobacteriota > Halobacteria > Halobacteriales > Haloarculaceae > Haloarcula > Haloarcula sp. CGMCC 1.6347. The sequence continues at coordinate 335,679 of NZ_JAYMGX010000002.1, read as the reverse complement.
CTCGTCGTGTGTGATCTCCTGTATGCCTTTCCACGCGCCGCCGCTGGCGTGGTTCACGAGCACGTCGACAGGGCCGAACTCGTCCCGGACCTGCTCGAAGCCTGCCGCAACCTGGTCCGGGCTGGTAATATCAGTCTGTACTGCGAGCGCGTTGTCACCGAGGTCTGCCGACAGTGACTCCAGATACGACGCCGACCGGGCGAACAGGCCGACCTGACAGCCTTCGTCGATGAATGTTCTGGCCAGTGACTCCCCGAGGCCCGGACCGACGCCTGCAATGACTGCTGTCCGTGACATATGCACACGAACGACTACCGGGTGGATGAAAGTATGGTCACAGCGGCACTGCGGGGAGGAGGGCCGCACTATCTACGGTAATGCCTGGTATCATAGGGTTCCGTGTCGAATCACAGGGTTCCGTGTCAGTCGTCTCCACCGTGTGCGTGGCCGATACGCAGCGTCACGGCGTTGAAGACGACGAGCGCGACGAACGCGATCCGCGTCGCCCCGGAGTTCAGGCCGGTAATCAGTAGCGGGAGATATAAAAACGGGAGCGCAATCGCCGTCCAGAACGCGATACCTCGAACGGCGGAGACGAGTGACTCGTCGAACTCCGGTACGGACTCATCAAACTGGGCGAGTAATTCGTATGCGGACGAACTTGACATATGGGGGACCTATCCACGGCTTCTACTGGAGATAGCTTATAACCTCTAGAGGTTTCCGCCCGTTTCGCTTCGTTTCACGCACAGCGGCCCCTAGCCGTTCATTTTATTACCGTCTGAAAGACGCTTAGACGTTTTATTGGCGGTGTAGCTGTGGTATGACCTACTGTAACACTCCCAGTCCCGGTAACGCCTCCGGTGGACGTGTACGACCGATTACGGTCCGAGTAGTGACACAGTTACGTCGTGCGCTGTGTCGCTTAGTGTCGTGCTATCGACGACGTGGTCCGGAAGCGACTCCCGCCACTCGGCGAGTCGCTGCTCGTGGTAGGTCCGATGGCGCTCCACCGAGTACGTCTCATCGTCGTGAGCCCGGAGTTCGTCGGCGGTGTCATCGGGCGTCGGATACGACGGTGCATCCGTAGTCAGCAGTGAGTCGGGCTCTATGTGAACCGTGTCGTCATCGTCGTCAGGCTGGACGACGTGGAGACGCGCCCGCATTCGACCGCTGAACGGTGGTGTGACGCGCAACACGGTCTCTGATTCGTCTGCAGTCGCTTCAATAGCTGCGACGAGGTCGGTGGCGCTTATCGCGATTGATTTGATGTCTGTCGGGTCAGTGTCCATGGCTGAGTCTGTGGGTCCCATTGGTTCAGGCAGTTACATCCGGTTGCTATAGTCCCAGGTGTGGAGACGGTCGGGCGTGATCGTGATCTGGATCTCGCGGCGGTCGGGTGCGAGCAGTCGTTCGGCCAGTGGTGAGTCGGTCCCGCCGAGGTAGCGGTGCAGCAGGTCGGTGAGCACCGTCTTGTCCTCGTCTGTTGTCATCGTCGCTGTGCCATTGCCTCTGACGCCGCGGTACGGCGGCTCGTTCGTCGAGACCTCGAATGACACGTCGTCGTCATAGTCGAGGTAGTCGACAACCGCTGCGTCTGCCCCGGTCGCACACTCGAAGACACCGTCAACGAATCGGTACCAGAGCGAGAGCATCCAGGGCCTGTCTGCTGGAGTTCGGCACCCGAGACGGAGTGGAACCGTTTCGGCGCTGAGAAACTGTTCCATCTCCCCGCTCGTCCACGGTCCGGAGACGGTCACCATACACACAGGGTACGGTCGCCGCTATGTTAACATCTCTGGGATAAGTCACTGCCTTGTGACAGCACGCCTCCATGAAAAAGTCAACAGACCAACTGCAGTGTTCTCAGAATCGATAATATGCTGGGTACCTTTATCTTGCTGTTCGGGAAAGTCACCGTGAGAGCAGTACGTGAGTCGACAGGAGGGATAACAAGTGCAAAAGCGTGGTGAGACGGAGGAGGCAACGGTGCTCGTCGTCGACGATGAACAAGATATCGCGGATCTGTATTCGACGTGGCTGCTGACCGCACACGACGTTCGGACCGCACACAGCGGTACGGAAGCGCTCCAGTTAGTCGACGCGTCCGTCGACGTTGTCTTTCTGGACCGGCAGATGCCCGATATGAGCGGTGACGAAGTCCTCGATACCATCGCGGAACGGGGTATCGACCCGGCGGTAGTGATGGTAACGGCCGTCGACCCGGACTTCGACATCGTCGAGATGCCCTTCGACGAGTACCTGACTAAGCCGGTCAGCCGCGAGGACCTCCTCGACACCGTCTCGGAGATGCTCGTCCGGACCACGTACGACGATCAGGTGCAGGAGTACTTCGCCGTGGCCTCGAAGAAGGCGACGCTGGAAACGCAGAAGAACACCGCGCAACTGGAAGCCAGCGACGAGTACCGGACTGTCAGCGAGCGACTCGAAGAACTCCGCGAGACAGCCGATTCCACGGCCGCAGAGATCGACGACTTCGAGGCCGTGTTTCAGGAGTTCCCCGGCGGCGGCCTCTCGTCTGGCTGACCGCTGGCGGTTCTTTTCCCACGAAACTACCATCTACGTCTCCAAACAGTCGTGACAAGCACGACAGCGTTCGGGAGCGACTCGGCGAGGATACCGTCTGATCGCTCGGAACAGCCCTGCTCGGGCTAGTCGCGTACCGTTTGTTCGGCACGGGCCAGTGATGCTGCTGGCTGCTGTCCGATGTGATCTGGAAAATGCCCGGGGAGGGCTCCGAACCCTCGATCTCCGCATGGCCCAGGTCTGGGGCGTGACGAGCGCCCCGGGGTCATGACGGGTGCACTGCCGCATGAGTCGAAAGACCCTATGAGTGCGGCGCTATGTCCAGCTAAGCCACCCGGGCGCGGGTGCATTCAGCCGTTGGCCGTTAGCCGTCTTGAAGGTTCTCATCTCTGCCGGGACTGTGGCACAGTCCCACGCTGTGTCCACCTGATCGGTGCTGATAATCGACCCGCGGATTTAAGCCACCACGCAGGTATGCAGGCAGTATGGAGATACCAGACCTCGTCCAGCAGGAACTCGGGGACGAGGAGATCCGGGGCGGTGTCAACCTCGGCGACGAAGACGCGGCCTGTTTCACACCGACCCGGACGCTCGTCTACCGCGGTGAAGGCCTTCTCAGCGACGAGAAGGTCGCCAGCTATCCGCACGATTTCGAACGGCTCACCGTTTCGGAAGGCCGACGCAAGACCAAGTTCTCGCTCATCTACACTAGTGAGAAACTCGAACTGTCCGTGCCCGGCAGCCGCGGCGACGCCGTCCTCGAACGGCTGCTCGAAGGGAAGCTCACCGTCTCCGGCGGTATCGCACCCGACGAGAGTCTCGCTGGCGTGTTCCGGTTCAGCGAACTAACGCTGGTCGTTACCGACCGCCAGCTACTCAAGCACATCGGCAACGTCACCTGGGACGCCGACTACGAGGCGTTCTCCTTCGACGACGTGACCGGTCTGGAGTTCGAGGAGGGTAGCGTCGCCACGGCTGTCGTGCTCTCGTTCAACGAGCGGCCAGAGCGCATCAAGGCCCCGTCCGAGCAGGCACCGATGGTCCGGAAAACACTCGAAGAGTCCCTCTTTGCGTACCACGAGGTCGGTTCGCTCGCTGAGCTCAACGCCAAGGTCGGAGCGGACCCCGAAGAGAGCGCCACAGATGCGGGCAACGGGCTCGGCCTCGAATCCGGTATCGACCCGCTTGTGAGCAATGATGAGGAGAGCGGTGACGGTTCTGAGGCTGAAACCGCGAGCGCCAGCACGCAGGCCGCGACCGCATCGACCACTGAGCAGGGAACTGCCGCCGAAGCCACGACGGAAACCCAACCCAGTGACGTAACCAGCGTAGACACCGACTCGGTCGAGCCGGACACCTCGGCAGACCCCGATGTCGCTGACCTCGAAGCACAGGTCGCCGAACTGACCGCCGCTGTCGAGGCCCAGAACGAACAGCTCCAGAAGCAGGAGCGCACCATCAAACAGCTCATCAAGGAACTCCGCCAGGGCCGCTGAGGCATCTGTTTTTGACTGCACTCGTGTGTTTGGGGACGTTTATCTAACGTGGTGACCGCGGCCACGACCTCGCTGCCACCAGGGTCGCTCCGCTATTGCGCTGCTCACGGCTCCTCCCGTCGCCGTTCGCATCAACGAGGGCCGCTCACTCCGTTCGCGCCCCTCGCTACTCGCGGCTCACTTCGTTCGCCGCTCGTAATTCCGAGGGCCGCTCGCTACTCCCGCCCTAACACTTTCCGAATACACGTCGACCCGAACGGTCCCAGTTCGCCGCCGTCGAACTGGACGAAGTGGCCAGTACTGATAGCTGCGCCACAGCGCTGACACGAGAACTCCCCCTCGCGAACGACGACGTCGCTGTCGAAGTTCACGTACGACCCCTGTGACCGCGGGCGAACGACACCGTTCTCGCGCTCGATGAGGCCACGCATCACTGCAGTATCGAGTATCTCGCGCTGGACCTGTGGGTTGGTCGTCACTGTCTCGATACGGTCGAGCGCGTCGGCGACGGACAGCTCCCCGTGTTCCAGATGGGCGAGCAGTTCGACGCCGAGTTCGACCGGATCACGCCTCTCGGACACAATCGCCGATTCAACCCCGAACAACCTAAAAGATACCACAAAGCGTTTGTCGATTGCTACCGCTCAATTGGGTAGATGGACCGCCTCGCGAAGCGACAACTGGTCGGGACTGCCGGGCTGGTGGTAGTCGTCGCCGTCGCGACAACGCTGCTCACCCCCGAGCGGGTAGTGGCCCAGACGACGCATCTCGCCGACCACCCTGTCTACCTCGCCGGCGTCATCGTCGGGCTGTACCTAGTTCGCCCGTTCTTCGCGTGGCCGACGATGCCGCTGTCCGCGTTCGTCGGGTTCGTCCTCGGTGTCAAATACGGCTTCCCGGTCGCACTGATGGGCGCACTCGTCACCTGCCTCATCCCCTACCGGTTCGCGCTCCGGGCCGGCGAACAGGGCGGGATGTTCGGCTGGCTGGGCGACTCAGGCCGCCGGATTATCGAGGTGACCGGCGAGACGCGGGGGGTGCTCGCGGCACGGCTCTCACCGGTGCCTGCGGACCCCGTCTCTTATGGAGCCGGGTTCGCCCGCGTCTCGCCGCGCTCCTTTGCGGTCGGGACGTTCCTCGGCGAAATTCCGTGGGTCGCGGTCGAGGTCACCGCGGGCGCGTCGCTGCGGTCGCTGACGCTCACGGGGCTCAGTGTCGACGCGCTCCCGCACGTCCTGTTGTTCTCCGCGGCGCTGGCCGTGCTGGTGCTCGCGGGGCCGGCCTACCGCCACGTCAACGCTCCGAACTCGTCGTGAACTCGAACCGCGCGCCGCCGTCCTCGCTTTCGGTCACCGACACAGACCAGCCGTGGGCCTGTGCGACCTCAACGACGATTGCCAGCCCGAACCCGGTCCCGGTGTCGCTCGTGGTGTAGCCGCGCTCGAACACGTCATCTCGCTCTTCTGGTGGGATTCCCACGCCGTCGTCGGCGACGTAAAATCCGTCGTCCGTTGTTCCGACGGAGACAGTGACCGGGGCTGCGCCGTCTGCACAACGTCCGTGTTCCACACTGTCGTCGGACTCCGTCCGACTGCTCGTGGAGCCATGTTCCACACTGTTCCGGAACAGGTTCTCAAACACCGTGCGAAGCCGTGCCGCGTCGGCTTCGACCGCCGTCGTCCCGTGTTTTTCGAGCGTGGCTTCGCCGGTTTCGACATCGATCCAGGCCTGGCTCGCAAGGGCAGCGAGGTCGACCATCGTCGTCTCGCCGACCGTATCGCCCTGTCTGGCGAGCGTCAACAGATCGTTGATGAGTTCGTCCATCCGGTCGGCCGCGGACGCCGCCGCTTCGAGGTGCGAGACGTCGCCCGACGTCCGAGCGACCGATATCCGACCTTTGACCACGTTCAGCGGGTTTCGAAGGTCGTGGCTGACGACAGACGCGAACTCCGCGAGCTGTCGCTCTCGCTCTTTCCGGTCGCTGATATCGCGGATGACGCCCGCTGTACCGTTGAACTCCCCGTCCGCGGCCGGAAGCAACGCGATGTGGATTTCGATAGGGGTGTGCGCCCCGTTCTGGTCGACGATATCCGTTTCGAAGGTCACGTTCTGCCGGGTCGGGTCAGACAGCATGGTCCGGATGAGGTCATTGCCGCGGTTGATGTCCTCGCCGGCCATGATCGTGGAGATGTGCTCGCCGACGAGTTCGTCGGGCTCGAACCCCGTCAGTCGCTTTATCGCCTCGTTCGCGTAGGTGAACACGCCCTCGTCGTCGAGGGTGTACACCGGGTCACCGACGGCCTCGATGATCGTCTCGTAGCGTTCGAGTTCCCGTTCGCGTTGCTTGCGCTCCGTCGTCTCGCGCATCACGCCGACCGAGCCGTCGAAGTTCCCGTCCTCGTCGAACAGCGGTGCGATCCTGTCCTCGTTGATCCGGACTGTCCCGTCAGCGGATATCGTCCGCATCTCGTAGGCCCCCCACGTCCGCTCGTCGTCGTCGAGCAGGTCACAGATGAGTGCTGTCGCTCTTTCGACATCCGTCTCGGGCATGAAACGGACTGGTTCCGAGCCGACGATTTCCGAGCGGTCGTACCCCAGATGGGCGGCCATCGCCTCGTTTACCATCTCTACTGCCCCGTCAGTATCGAGGACGTACATCGGGTCCCCGACGTTTTCGACCAGCGTCCGGTACTCCCTGAGCTCCCGTTCCCGGCGTTTCCGTTCCGTGATATCCCGGCCGATACCGGCAATCCCGAACAGGTCGCCGCGCTCGTCTTCGATGAGCGAGCCCTTGAATTCGTACTGGAGCGCCCTGCCGTCAGCCGTCTCGACACCTGCTTCAACGGTTCCGTATCCGGTCTCCAGCGTCTCCTCGAACACTCGCCATAATTTCTCGTGGTCGGAATCCACGATGAGTTCCCCAATGCCCATCGACGCTAACTTCTCGTTTGTGTAGCCGGTCACCGACGAGACGGTGTCGTTCCATCGGACCAGACTGCCATCGGGACCGACAACGTAGAACATATCGTCGACGGAGTCGATGAGCTTCTCGGTAAATGCCCGCTGATTCGCGAGTTCGCGCTCGCGCTCCTCGCGCGCGGTTACGTCAGTGATGAACCCTTCGAGGATTTCGACCCCGTCGTCGTCAGTGCCGACGACGCGCCCGCGCTCCCACATCCAGCGGGTCTCACCGTCGGCCGTCTCGATCTGGTAGGAGACTTCGAACGGTTCGCCGGCGGCGATACAGGTCTGGACAGTCTCCCAGAGACGCTCCGTCTCAGAATCCTTGATCAGCGTCCCCCAGGAGACGTCGCCGCTCTCGAGCGCCTCCGAACTGTAGCCGACTAACTCCGTCGCACCGTCGCTGACGAACTCCATCGGCCAATCGGGTTCGTTCCGTGCGCGGTACACCATCCCCGGCAGGTTCGAGATGAGCGTCGACAGCATCCGCTCGGACTCTTCGAGCGCGGCCTTGGCCCGCCGTTCCCCGACAGCCCGCTCGATACGGTTGGCAAGGACAGTGTACTGGTCCGTCCCGACTCCTTTCTGGAGGTATTCGGTGACGCCAGCGGAGATGGCATCACTCGCGATTTCCTCGTTTCCTTTGCCAGTAAAGAGAATAAAGGGTAGCTCCTCGTACTCCTCGCGGACGACCTTCAGGAATTCGAGCCCGTCCATACCCGGCATGTCGTGATCGCTGACGACACAGTCGAACGTGCGCTCGGACAATCGCTCTAACCCATCTGCCGCGCTTCGCACGGTACAGACGGAAATATCACCGTGAGTTTGCTCCAGATGGACCGCCACGAGATCGCCAAGGTCGGGGTCGTCGTCGACGTGCAGCACCGAAATCTCTCCCCCGTGGCCACTCATATCACCTCTTTCGTTGTTCCAAGATATTAAACCCGCGAGCGTATCGTCAGTAGAACGTGTCAGCGCAGTCATATACGACGCCGTGCTCCGGACAGACGTACTTGCAGTGTCGGTGGTACATTGCCCGTTCACAGAGCGGGCAGGGCCGACCCCCGGGCTGCTCGTCCATGATTTCGTAGAACAGCTCCGCTCGCTTGTGTCTTCCGGAGTTTCGGAACGGAATCCGGACGAAATTGGAACAATCCCTTTTGCCGGGTAGACCCTCGATTGAGTCATGACTGACGACCTCCTCGACTCGCCCGGCGGTCGGCTGCTGGTCAGCGTTGCCGCCGCCATCGCGGGCCTGGCCGGCTCTTACGCGGTGACCGGCTACGCACCCGCGTTCGTCGCCTCACCTATTGAGCGGACGCTCGCACGGTCGATGCCCGGTATCGTCGTCTCGACTGCCATCTCGACGCTCGGCAGCCTCGGCCAACAGCTCAATCTCCTGCTCGCTATCGGACTCGCGGGGCTGTTCATTGCGCTGGCAGCCAGGGCAGCAATCCTCACCGGCCAACTGGCGAACAACCGCGCCCTCCCGGTCGTCGGAACGGCTGTCGTGACCTGGGCCGTGAGCGTCGTCCTCACCGGCGAGGTCGTCCTCGCGGCCGGTCCGGCGGTTCCCGCCGCCGCCGTTGTCGGACTCGCACAGACACTCGACAGATTCGGTGGTCCGATGTCACCGATCTCCTCGAAACGGCGGCGGGCGCTCTCGACGGTCGGCGCGGCCGTCGGCGCGGCGACGGTCGGCTACGCGGCTGGCAACCAGCGGTCGGTCGTCGCGACGGGTGACGATGCGCCCGCACTCAACGCGCCGGGGGCCGATCTCGACGATATCGACGAAAAGCTCGCCGTCGCAGCGGACTATTCCCTGGGCTTCGACGATATCGACCCGCTGGTCAGCGAGAACTTCTACGAGGTCGACATCAACTCTATCGACCCGGAACTCTCGGCCGCGGACTGGTCGCTTTCGATCACCGGCGCCGTCGAGGAGGAGGTCACGCTCACCTACGCGGACCTGCTGGAGATGGATGCCGAAAACCGGTTCGTTACGCTCCGTTGCGTGGGCGAGCGCCTCAACGGCTACAAGACGGACACCGCGCTGTGGACTGGCGTTCCCGTCGACAGCCTCCTCGAAGAAGCCGGCGTCCAGAGCGGCTGTGAATGCGTCATGCTCCGAGCCGAGGACGACTACTACGAGGAGTTCCCCATCGACGCACTCCGGGGCGGGATGCTCGCCTACGGCATGAACGGGAAGGTCCTCCCGCGCGGCCACGGCTACCCCGTCCGGGCACTGGTCCCCGGCCACTGGGGCGAAGTCAACGTCAAGTGGCTCTCGGAGATCGAAGTGCTGGACGAGGAAGCCGACGGCTACTGGGAGAAACGCGGTTGGCAGGGGACCGGCCCCGTCAATCCGGTCGCCAAGCTCCACCACGAATCGGTGCTTTCGGACGGCCGCCGGCGCATCGGCGGCCACGCCTACGCCGGCCTGCACGGCGTCCAGCGCGTCGAAGTCTCCACCGACGGCGGCGAGACGTGGGCGGACGCGACGCTCTCGGACCAACTGCCGGCCGCCAGCGGCGACGGCCCCGCAGAGGACGCGTGGCGACAGTGGGAGTACACCTACGACCCACCGTCCGGCGGCCACACCGTCGTCGTCCGGATGGTCGACCAGCGCGGCGAGGTGCAGCCTGAGGAGGAGACCGATTCCTATCCCAGCGGTCCCTCGGGATGGGTCTCCAAGCAGTATTCGTAGTGCAAAGCGAGCGGCACATACCGCTGTAGTCGCTATCGTGGGTATGGACGAGACGATTGCCGGCGAGGTCATCCACGTCGTGGAGCCGGCCGAGCACGAGGATTACGACTTCGAGCCCAAGATGGCGTCGCTCGCGGACTCGCGCTACGTCATCGTCTGTCGCAAGGGCGGGAAGCCATCGTGGCTCGAACGGATCGCGGCCTTTCTCCGCCGCCAGCCTATCGAGCCGGTGACACTCGTCGCGGACTCGGCGGCCGAGGAGGGCGCAGAAATAATGGCGGTTGTCGAAGAGACTGGTATTTCTGGCGTGTACGACGTGACGGAATTTCGATAGCAGAACGCGACGGGACAGCGCGGACAGAAAAGAACGGCCGCAGGCGCGTCGAAATCAGAATCCGCGTCTCAGGCGGTAGCGTTCAGCACTCGGACCAGCCACAGGACTCGCAGGTCTTGCAACCCTCTGAGTAGTACAGCGACAGCGAGCCACAGTCAGGACACTCCGGGCTTTCGCCGGCGTCGATGATGTCCTGCTGGTCGCCACCTACGTCAGATGCGGCGGCGGCCGCGCCGCCGTCGGTCTGAGTCTGCGTGGCGGTCTCGCCGTCGGCCTTCTCGGCAGTCTCCTCCAGCGTAGTCTGGTCGGGGTAGGCCTTGTCGACGTCGCCGTCGAGGTAGCGACGCAGGGCTGTGCCGATGGCGTCCGGGATGGACTGGATCTGCTCGCCCTTGTCCCAGGCGACCTTCGGCGACCGGATGCCCTGCAGTTCGTCGGCGATCTCTTCGGGGTCGACGCCCGAGCGCAGCGCCGTCGAGATGGTCTTGGCCAGCGCCTCGGTGAAGGAGGCGGTGAAGCCGCCGGAGTTGCCGATGTTGGCGAACAGTTCGAACGGCCGGTCGGCCTCGGGGTCCTCGTTGATGTTGACGTAGAGCTTCCCGTAGCCGGTGTCGATGCGCTGGGTCACGCCGTGGAGTACGTCCGGCCGAGTCTGCTTCTCGGCGTACTCGGCGTCCCCGTCGGCGACACCAAGCACCTGTTCGATGGAATCATCGATGGCCGCCTGGACGGCCTCGTCTTCGAGGAAGCCCTCGATGCCGCCGAAGACCTCCTCGATCTGGGCGACGATCTCGTCGGCGTCCATGTCCGAGAACTCCGTGTTCTGGGCGCGCGTCGTCAGCACCTGCTTGCTGCGGGTGCCGTCGCGGTAGTAGGTGACGCCCTTGCCGCCGTGGTCGTAGATGTACTCGAACACTTCGGCGGCGTCCTCGGTCGTGGAGTCGTTCGGGGCGTTGACCGTCTTCGAGATGGCGGAGTCGACGCCTTCCTGACAGGCCACCTGGATGCCCGCGTGCTGCTTCGCCGAGAGGTCGCCAGTGGTGACGAACAGTTCGCCGATAGCGTCGGGCACGGTCGTCAGCCCGTCGACGCCGTCGAACTCGTTGTTGGCCATCTGCTCCTGGGCCTCCTGTTTGACGGCCTCGACGTCGATGTCGTTGTCCTCCAGCGCGCGGAGGAAGTAGTCGTCGAACTCCACGAGCATCTCGTCGCCCTGCACGTCGTCGGAGACGTTCTTGTAGTAGGCGACGTTGTAGATCGGTTCACACCCACCGGTGGTGTTGCCGATCATCGAAGTCGTCCCGGTCGGGGCGATGGTCGTGGTGTTGTGATTGCGGATCGGGTAGCCGTCAGCCCAGTCCGCGGCGTCCTCGCCGGTCTGCTTCTCGAACCACTCGGGGTAGTCCGTCGGGTTCGCGTACTTGGAGTTCTCCCACTCGGAGAAGACACCACGGTCCTCGGCGAGTTCGTGGCTCGCGGCCTTGGACCCGTGGTTGATGTGGCGCATCGTCTGGCGGGCGATCTCGTTGGCCTCTTCGGTCCCGTAGGCGACGCCGAGCTGGATGTACAGCTGGGCCAGGCCCATGATACCGAGGCCGATCTTGCGCATCTCCCGGACCTTCTGCTCGATCTTCTCGACCGGGAAGTCGGACATCGTGACGACGTTTTCGAGGAAGCGGGTACCGAGTTCGATGCGGCGGTCGAACTCCTCCCAGTCGATGGCGTCCTCGAGGAACGCGTCGATAGCTGCCTCCTTCGAGTCGTACTCGCCGGCGTGCTGGTCCGACCAGACGCGCCAGTCCGGCGCGTCTTCGGCGGCCAGCGTCGAGAGGTTGATGTGCCCGAGGTTGCAGGCCTCGTACTCCTCGAGGGGCTGTTCGCCACACGGGTTCGTGGCGAGAATCTCGTGGTCGGGGTGCTCCTCGACGTCGAAGGAGTGCTGCTTGTTCACCCGTTCGAGGTAGATGACGCCGGGCTCGCCGTTCTCGTGAGCGCCCTCGACGATGTCGTCCCAGAGTTCCTCGGCCGGAATCGAGAGCTCCTCGCCGACCTCGACGTGCTCGCCGAGGCCGAACATGTCGTACAGTTCCTTCGTCTCCTCGGTGGCGATGTGGGCCTCGCCCGTTCGCGGGTTGGTGAAGGTGAACTCCTCACCGGCCTTCAGCGCCTCCATGAAGTCGTCGGTGACGCCGACGGAGATGTTGAAGTTCGAGAGGTGGCCCTCGACGGCGTTGCGGAGGTGCTTTGGCACCTTTCCGTCGTCGTCGATGAGTTCGCGGGCCTCCTCCAGCGCCTCGGCGAAGGAGTTGTGCGTGAAGTCGTCCGGGTCGTTCAGGCGCAGCGTCTCGGCGAGCGAGACGTCCTTGTTCTTGGCGTGGATGAACTGGATGACGTCCGGATGGGAGACGCGCATGACGCCCATCTGTGCGCCGCGGCGGGCGCCACCCTGGGCGATAGTCTCGCACATCTGGTCGTACGTCCGCATGAACGTGATGGGGCCGGACGCGATGCCGCCGGTCGAGCCGACGGGGTCGCCGTACGGGCGGAGCTTCCAGAACGCGTAGCCCATGCCACCGCCGGACTGGAAGACCTGTGCGGCCTCCTTGGCGGTCTGGTGGATGTCGTCGATGTCGTCACCAGGGGAGTCGACGAAACAGGCCGAAAGCTGCTGGAGTTCGTCGCCAGCGTTCATCAGCGTCGGCGAGTTCGGCATGAAGGAGAGCTGCTCCATCTGCTCCTGGAATGCGTCGGCGGTCGATTCGACGTGGTCGCGGACGCCCTCGGGCAGTTCCGGGACGACCGTCTCGTAGGCGAACTTGTTGACGTTGTAGACAGAGAGCTCGGTCTCGACGTCGTCGTCGACGGACGTTCCCTTGCCGAACACCTCGTCGGCGAGTTCGTCGCGGCGCGGGTGGTCGGGCTTCAGCTGGTCCGGCGAGACGTGTACGTCGACGTCCTGCTTGTTGGCCTCGAACACGGCCTCGGCGAGCGCGATGTTCTTCGCGACACGGTCGAAGAGATCTTCGGGTTCCTCGATGAGGTCACCGTTGGCGTCCTTCCGGAGGTAGCGAGCCGGGAGGATGTTGTGGTAGGCGTTGCCTGTAAGTCGCTCTTCGATAGTGTCACCGTCGGTACGTTTGATCGGGAGCGTGATCTCGTCGGCGGAAAGGTCGCTGTTACTCATCGCCCGCTCCTCCTCCCGACAGCGGCCGTCTGTCGGTCGATACCCCTCGTCGTAGCTACCCGTGATCCTGTCATTTCTGGCGGCGAATACGTATTCATCGATAGCGTTTAATCCTTCTTGTCTGCGATTCGGCGGCGGCCGTAGCAATCTCGGGAGTCGTGGCTACGGTACTCGACGAACTGTGCTGGTGACGCGTGAAACGATAGCCGCGTACAACGGAATAGATGCCGTCGATTCTCCTTAATACTGTCCAGACCGAGGTGAAAGTGAAACCCCGGCCCTGTGAACCACCAGACGTAAGCGAGATATCCAATGGAAACTGGCGGGGGTTTGCGGGTGAGGATATACGCTCGCCAACAGTGCGTAGGGATGTAATAAGGCTGTGTCAGACGCCCCGCCGTAGTGCGGTTTCGATGAAACAGGCCTGTCAGTCCGTGCGGTGTCGATATGGTGTGGTGGTAGCTCAGTTCGTCCCTGTGCCATCCGGGAACGTGCCCGGTATTCAGTTCGAGGCCGGACCGAATGGAAGGCGAGAGGCGGGACGCTTACAGGTCTGTGGACCGAAGGAGTGTGCGTGCAGTACGACGGGCTCACCAAGGGAATCGCAGTGGTGTTTGGAGGCCTGACAGTCGTCCTGACAGCGGTGGGCCTCGTGATCAATCCCGCGGTGCTCTTCCTGGCGCTCATGTTCGGCGCGTCGACGTATTTCATGTACTACCACCTCAGCGGGAAGATGGCCGCGAGCCTCTACGAGCGGGTCGAACGACAGGCGGCACAGAACACGGGGAACGCCCGCCGCGGTGGGTTCGGGGCCGGCCCACGCGAAGAATGGGAACCGCCACGAGACGGCCGGCGAGCGCGCCGCTCGCGAGCGTCGCAGGGTGGCCAGCGTCGTCGCCAGGGGCGGCAGCGACAGCGTCGCCAGGCAGCGGGCGGCCGGCAGCGCCGACAGCGGGTTCAGTCGTCGGGACCGAGTCCGGCGGAGGCCTACCAGCGGCTCGGCATCGAGCCGGACGCCGATCAGGGGACGATCAAGCGGGCTTACAGGGAGAAAGTCAAGGAGGTCCACCCCGACACTGACAGCGGGAGCGAAAGGGAGTTCAAGCAGGTGCAAGCGGCCTACGAAACGCTGACTGACGACTGACCGCAATTCCCATATGCGGCGCTCCGAACCCGGACGTATGGACAACGACACGCCGCCGCTCATCGTCGACATCGACGGAACGTTGACTGACGAAAGCCGAGCGATTGACCCCCGCGTCATGCCGGTCCTTCGCGAGTGGCCTGCACGCGTCGTCATCGCGACCGGAAAAGCGATGCCGTTTCCAATTGCGCTCTGTGAGTTTCTCGGCATCGAACGGACGGTCGTCGCCGAGAACGGCGGCGTGGTGTTCGTCGAAGCTACCGACGAGCTCAGACTCGAAGGCGACCACGAGGCGGCGCTCGCGGTCGGCGAGGCCTATCGCGACCTGGGCCATGACCTGGGGTTCGGACAGGTCGACCTGGCAAACCGATGGCGCGAGACGGAACTCGTCGTGTCGCTCGACCAGCCGCTCGAACCGCTGGAGGACCTGGCCGCGGCACGCGGGCTCGTCGTCCTCGACACCGGCTTCGCGTACCACGTTACAGACCCGGTCGTCGACAAGGGGACGGGCCTCGAAGCGGTGTGTGCTGAACTGGACCTCGCTCCGGAGACGTTCCTCGCCGTTGGCGACTCAGTGAACGACGCCCAGATGTTCGACCTGGCTGGAGAGGCCGTGGCCGTCGCCAATGCCGACGAGACAGCGCTCGAACGCGCCGACCGGGTTACCGACGGGACCTACGGCGACGGCTTTCTCGAAGCAGTCGCGCCGTACCGGGAGTGACAGTCGTGTGATTCACTTTTAGACCAGTCGCTAATCAGATAGGCAAACAGGAGACACCATCGGCGCAACCCAGCACACGGAGCGGCGTCACACAACCGCAAACTCCGTGTGGCGGCTCAGTCCACGACCCGGTCTGGCCGCGCCTTCGCGTATAAATATCCGCCGAGCGCTACTGTGAGAGGGATACTCAGCCACCGCGCTCAGGAGTTCTCTGGAGCCGTAAATCCGGGGAAGGCTTATATCTGCCCCACAGTAACGGGAGGATATGAGCCCCGACCGGGCCGTCCTCCGGCGCGCGCTTGACCGCGGCGAGCGGGAGGGCGGCAGCGTCGAGTTCAAAGAACGGCTCACCGAAGATCTCCACCTGTCAGAGGGGCGACTCGAATCCCTCGCAGCGCAACTCCGCCACCGCGTTCTCTCCGGGGACGGGGAGGCGACGTACGTCGTCGGCGTCACCGACGACGGCGGTCTGGCCGGCATTTCGCCGGCGGAGTTCTCAGAGTCGATGGACGTACTCAGCCTGCTGGCAGAGGAGGCCGGCGCGCACATCGAGGAAGTGAAAACGTGGGGCGTCGACGGCGTTTCGGAAGACGGGGCGACAGTCACCGACGGCATCGTGGGCGTCGCGACGGTTTCGGAGGGATCGGTCCTCGCAGACGACGACCACATCGTCGTGGGTACAGCCGGCCACGTCGACCACGGCAAATCCACGCTCGTGGGGTCGCTGGTCACCGGCGACCCTGACGACGGCGAAGGCGGGACACGCGGCTTTCTGGACGTTCAGCCACACGAGGTCGACCGAGGTCTCTCGGCGGACCTCTCCTACGGCGTCTACGGCTTCGACGAGGACGGCGAGCCGATCCGCATGGACAACCCACATCGGAAGGACGACCGCGCGCGGGTCGTCGAAGCATCCGACCGGCTCGTTTCCTTCGTCGACACTGTGGGCCACGAGCCATGGCTACGGACGACGATCCGCGGCCTCGTGGGCCAGAAACTCGATTACGGTCTCCTGACCGTCGCGGCCGACGACGGAGTGACAGAAACCACGCGCGAACACCTCGGCATCCTGCTGGCGACGGACCTTCCGACCATTGTCGCAATCACCAAGACCGACCTGGTCGATGCGGAACGGGTCGCGGAGGTCGAACGCTCCGTCGAGCAGGCACTGCGAGAGGTCGATAAGACGCCGCTCCGGGTGGCGCGACACGGCGTCGATACGGCCATCGACGAAATCTCCGAAACCGTCGTCCCCGTCGTCACCACCAGTGCCGTCACCAAGGCGGGGCTGGACGACCTCGACGAGATGTTCGAGGCGTTACCCAAGACGGCCGGCGAGGTGGGCGACTTCCGGATGTACGTCGACCGGACGTACAACGTTCAGGGGGTCGGCGCAGTCGCCTCTGGCACCATCAAATCCGGCGAGGTCGAAGCCGGCGACGAACTGCTGCTCGGGCCGATGCAGGACGGGAGCTTCCGCGAGGTGGAGGTCCGGTCCATCGAGATGCACTACCACCGGGTCGACGAGGCCAAGGCCGGCCGCATCGTCGGCATCGCGCTGAAGGGAGTCCGCGAGGCGGACATCGAGCGCGGGACGGTCCTGCTGCCGAGCGACGCCGACCCATCGCCCGTCCAGGAGTTCGAGGCCGAGGTGATGGTGTTGAACCATCCGACCCGTATCGGTGACGGTTACGAACCCGTGGTCCACCTCGAAACGGTCAGCGAGGCTGCGGCCTTCTATCCAGAGGGCGGGCAGTTGCTCCCTGGCGACGCGGGCAAGGCCCGAGTCCGGTTCAAGTTCCGTTCGTATCTCGTCGAGGAAGGCCAGAAGTTCGTCTTCCGCGAGGGGAGTTCCAAGGGCGTCGGGACCGTCACCGACACCGACCCGGCCGAGTAGCGGCCCGCTGTCTCACTGGTCTGTCCCGTCTTCAGTCGGCTGTCTGTAACCGTCGTCCGTTTTCTCGGCGAGTCCCAATATCACAGCCCACTCCAGCAGGTTCGCCGTGCGCTCCTGCCAGACGGCTTCCCAGTCGGTGTGACGTTCACGTTCCCAGCGAGGAATCTCCTCTCGGAGTGCATCGAACGCAGCGGCAGCCTCTACTGGCTCCGAACCGAGCACGGCGAGGAGCACGTCGACGCCGAAGACCGATTCCTCGAAGGCCGTCGCGAGGGCCGCCCGGTCGGGGTCGGTCCTCGTCCTGTAGTAGCCCCGGTCGCTCTCGGCGACCAGTCCCAGCGCCTGTAGGAAAACCAGATATTTTTGGGCCGTTTCGCGGTCGGACACGTCAGTCGCCGTCTGAATCGCGCGACAGCAGTCGGCCTCGCTGTCGGGGACGAGCGGAATCGCGTCTCTGGCGCTCTCCAGAAACGAGTGCGAGCGGGCCGGCGGCGCGACCTTGTAACGCATACCCGATTACAGGCCGAAGCTCTCGGCCAAGACGCCCTCGCTCGTCTCACCGACGACGTGCGTGTCGCCGCCGACCACGTCGATGGTGACCGCGGCGGGGCCGAACAGTTCGACCGGGAGCTCCGCGAAGTCCCAGTCGACGTCCTCGAAGACGCCTTCCAGCGGCTCGCCGTATTCTTCGGCCGCGACGGAAGGAACCTCGTCGAAGCGGTCGAAGGACTCGTCGACGGTGAGGTGGACCTCGCTGCCGTAGGCGAGCGCGTCCGTGGTCCGGGCCATCGCGGTCGCTTCGTCGCCGGCGACCGGCGCGACCGGCGCGCGGCCGCTGGCCGACAGGACCGACACCGGGTCGAAGCCGAGTTCGGCCAGTCGGAAGACGGCCAGTTCGGCGGCCCGGGCCGCGGCGACGACGCTCCCGGTGACACTCGCAGTCGCGAACGACGGCAGGAACACGCCCGTCTCGGGGACGCCGGTGCGCTCGGCGACCTGGCTCGCAACGTCCTCGTCCGGCAGTTCGTCGGTTTCCAGGGCCAGCACGGCGAAGTCGGCGTCCTCGCGGTAGCCGATGCGCTGGAAGGCCTCCTCCTCAGCGACGAGCGCGCGTGCGGGACCGCTCCCGAGTGCCTGAAAGTCGTCGACGGCCAGTTCCCAGCCGCCCTTTTGCGAGCACAGCAGGGCCAGCGCCGGATGGTCCGTCGACAGTTCGACGTGGTTCAGCGGCGCGCCGTCGACGGTGGCCATCGTGGACTGGACCGTCGCCAGCCCGGCCGTCTGGATTTCCGCGAGCAACATTCCGGCTTCGACAGCGCCGGGGACCTCGACGCCGAAGTCCAGCACCGCGGCGTCGCCCTCCAGCGCGTGTACGTCTATCGTGAGCTCGTCGGCGAAGTCGATGGCCTCGTCGACGAGTTCCGTGGCCATCCGATTGAGACTATCCATACGCCGTCTTTGGCACCCTTCCCTTTAATTGCCGCCTTCGGTCGCGCCGCTTCTGGCCGCCCGACCCAGATGCTCCTCGACGGCGTCGACCTTGTCTTGTGCCTGCTGGTCGACGGTCCGCTTGTCGTCGATCTTCAGGAACGTGCTCACGCGGTCGCTCTGCTCGCCGACGGCCTCGTGAGCCGCGTGGGTGGCCGCGAACAGTTCCTTGCTGTCCTCCGCTTCGATGATGGTCCCCATCGGTGTCGTCTCGTACTCGACGTCGAACGCCTCCAGCGCCGCGACGGCGTCGGCGACGTAGGAGGACATGCTACCTTCGATGACCGGTGCGACCGAGAGAAACCCTATGCAGGTCATATCGGTCTTCACGCGCGCCCGCGACCTAACCGCTGTGGTGTACGCGACCCGCCGTGGTGCTCGCGTGACGCTACCCGCTGTCAGACTGGACTAAAGAAGCCGCCGCTGTTCGGAACGATTACTCGCCTTCCTCAACCGGAGCCCCGCGAGCGTTCGTCTTCACGCTCTGGAGGCCCTGCTTCGCCTTCTGCTTGGAGGCGTAGCCCTGCCCGCAGTCCGCGATTATTTCCCCGTTGTCGTGGCGGAGCCGCCAGCGCGCCTTGCCCTCGCTGTCTTTGAAGAGTTCGAACGTCGCTTTGCTGCCCCCCTCTTCGACAACACCGTCGTCGTCTTTGGACTCGTCGACGACGTACGCGCCGGGCGCGTTGGATTTGACGCTCTCGAGGCCCTGCTTGGCTTTCTGCTTGGAGGCGTAGCCCTCCCCGCTGTCGGCGATGATGTTTCCGTTGTCGTGGACGAGCCGCCAGCGGTACTGCTCGGCGTTGTCCTCGTACACCTCGAACGTGGCCTTGCTCGCAGCCACGTCAGTCGCTACCTCCCCCTCGTCTTCGTCCCACTGCATATCGATTTCAAGTGAGACAGTGCCGTCTTCCTGCTCGACCTCCACCTCGAACTCGGATTCGGCCGGCGGCGTGACCGTCACAGTCTGTTCCTCATCTGCCGGGGCCGGCTCACCGCGGCTGAGTCTGTTCGCCAGCCGTCGGAAGTACGACGCAATTCCTCTTCGACTCCGCGTCTCCTGTGACTCGTGGACCGTCTCGTCTGTCATACAACCGGACTGTCGATGGGGTAGCAAATAATGGTACTCCCCATCTGTCAGGCAATGCGATAGTCGCTCAGGGGAACCCTCGATACGTGGTGTGCAATCAGATGACTCAAAGGGACGCATCGCTCGTCGGTTTGCGTCGTCAGAAATGCGCTGGCTGGGATTTGAACCGGAGCCAGACGGTCGCCCTCACTCGCTACGCTCGTTGTGGGCGCTGCGACTGGCAGGATTCAAATCCAGTTCGATTTTATGACTCACAGATTACGAGCACACGCTACGCGGTGCTCGGTGGAGTTGTTCGTCGTAGAAATGCGCTGGCTGGGATTTGAACCCAGGTTGTGACCATGGCAAGGTCACGTGATACCAACTACACTACCAGCGCGCACTTCGTTCTGCACTGACCCTTGCGGCCGTCGGCCGCTCGGTACCAGCGCGCAACGCCTCGTTGCAATCAAATCTGGCGGGGGTGAGAGTAAAAAGCCTTCCGTTTTCCGGGGAAAACCATGGGAAGTGAGGGCAATCGCCGCCCCGTCTGAGAGCCGTATCGTGTGATGGCGTCACGGGGCATGGCCTTTCGGAAGCGGCAATCCAGCGAACGGTCCCATCGGTCCCGAACCGGCATGACGGACCATGTGAACGCGACGCATCGCGAACGCGAAACGGGGCCTTTTTAAGCCCGGGAAGGGGAGATATCGGCACAGTCTAGTGGCGCGACGTGGAAGCGTCACGGCATGACGACCAGCGTACTCGTGCCGTCTTCCCTCGCACGGGAAGCCGAAGACAGACGCGAGGCAACTCGCAAGCTCGGTTACGTGGCCCGCGCGGCCGCGGTCTACCGGGTTGATCGGCTGACAGTGTACCCCGACCCTGACGGGGCGGGCAAGTGGGAAGACGGGTTCGTCGAAACCGTGCTGCGGTACGCCGCGACGCCCCCGCACCTCCGAAAGGAGATGTGGGGTAAGCGGGACGAACTGGAGTACGTCGGCGTCCTGCCGCCGCTCCGCGTGCGTTCACAGACCGGCTCCGGATCTGAGGGTTCGGGGTCGTTAAGACAGGGAATCGTGACCGAGGTCGGAGCTGATGGGCGCGTCCGGGTCAATTGCGGCATGCAACACCCGATCTCCCTTCCCGTCCCAGCGGATATGGACGTGGAACAGGGGGAGCGCGTGACCGTCAGGGTCTCTTCGCGACGGCCGGTCCGGGCGAAACTCGTCGACGCCCCCACAACGGGATTCGACGTTGTCGCCGCGGACCTCGATGCGGCACTCTCGCGCGACGATGCCGGGCTCACTATCGCGTCCTCGCGATACGGCGAGCCGGTAACGTCGACCCGTCTCGGCCAGTTGGCCGAGCGGCGCGACGCCGAGGGCGGCATGACCGTCGCCTTCGGGGCACCCGAGCGCGGGTTACCGTCGATACTCGACGTTGCCCCGGACGCCGTCGGGGGAGACCAGACGAGCGACGAACCAGAAGGGTTCGACCTCTGGCTGAATACGGTTCCGAACCAGGGCAGTGAGGTCGTGCGAACGGAGGAAGCTCTGTTCGCCTCCCTCACCTGTCTAACCCTCACGGAGTAAACGAATGCCACAACCAAGCAGACCACGCAAAGGCTCGCTGGGCTTCGGCCCGCGCAAGCGCTCGACGAGCGAGACGCCTCGCTTCAACAGCTGGCCGTCTGACGACGGGCAGCCGGGCGTCCAAGGGTTCGCCGGCTACAAGGCAGGCATGACACACGTCGTGCTCGTCAACGACGAACCCAACTCCCCCCGCGAGGGGATGGAGGAGACTGTCCCGGTGACAGTCATCGAGACGCCGCCGATGCGCGCCGTCGCCCTGCGAGCGTACGAAGACACGCCGTACGGTCAGCGTCCGCTGACGGAAGTCTGGACCGACGAGTTCCACTCGGAACTCGACCGGACCCTGGACGTTCCGGAGGACCACGACCCGGACGCTGCTGAGGAACAGGTACGAGACGCACTCGAGGCCGGTGACCTCGGGGACGTGCGACTCATTACGCACACCGTCCCCGACGCCGTCCCGAGCGTCCCGAAGAAAAAGCCCGACGTGATGGAGACTCGCGTCGGCGGTGGGTCCGTTTCGGACCGCCTCGACCACGCCCTCGACCTCGTCGAGGACGGTGGCGAACACGCCATGAACGACATCTTCCGCGCCGGCGAGTACGCCGACGTGGCCGGTGTCACGAAAGGCAAGGGGACGCAGGGTCCCGTCAAGCGATGGGGCGTCCAGAAGCGGAAAGGCAAGCACGCCCGCCAGGGATGGCGCCGACGGATCGGCAACCTCGGTCCGTGGAACCCGTCCCGTGTGCGCTCGACGGTCCCCCAGCAGGGGCAGACCGGCTACCACCAGCGCACCGAGCTCAACAAGCGCCTCATCGACATCGGCGACGGCGACGAACCGACCGTCGACGGTGGCTTCGTCAACTACGGCGAGGTCGATGGGCCGTACACGCTCGTGAAGGGCTCCGTGCCCGGTCCGGACAAGCGCCTGGTGCGCTTCCGGCCCGCGGTGCGTCCGAACGACCAGCCGCGCCTCGACCCCGAGGTGCGCTACGTCTCCAACGAATCGAACCAGGGATAACCTATGCAGGCAACAATCTACGACCTGGACGGCAACACAGACGGCGAGGTCGACCTGCCGGACGTCTTCGAGACGCCGGTTCGGACCGACCTCATCGGCAAAGCTGTACGTGCCGCACAGGCCAACCGAAAGCAGGACTACGGGTCCGACGAGTACGCCGGCCTCCGAACGCCGGCCGAGTCCTTCGGTAGCGGCCGCGGCCAGGCACACGTCCCGAAGCAGGACGGCCGTGCCCGCCGCGTCCCGCAGGCGGTCAAGGGGCGACGCGCCCACCCGCCGAAAGCCGAGAAGGACCGCTCGCTCGACCTCAACGACAAGGAACGGCAGCTGGCCGTTCGCTCGGCGCTGGCCGCAACGGCCGACGCCGACCTCGTCGCCGACCGCGGCCACGAGTTCGACCGTGACGAAGTGCCCGTCGTCGTCTCCGACGACTTCGAGGACCTCGTCAAGACGCAGGAAGTCGTCTCGCTGCTGGAGGCGCTCGACGTCGACGCCGACATCGACCGCGCCGACGACACGAAGATCAAGGCTGGACAGGGCTCGGCCCGCGGACGGAAGTACCGTCGCCCCGCCTCGATTCTCTTCGTGACCAGCGACGAGCCGTCGACGGCCGCCCGCAACCTCGCGGGGGCCGACGTGGCGACCGCCAGCGAGGTCAACACGGAAGACCTCGCGCCCGGCGGCGAGCCCGGTCGACTCACCGTCTTCACGGAATCCGCACTCGCGGAGGTGGCCGAGCGATGAGCTGGGATGTCATCAAGCACCCGCACGTCACTGAGAAGGCCATGAACGACATGGACTTCCAGAACAAGCTCCAGTTCGCCGTCGACGACCGCGCCTCCAAGGGCGAGGTCGCCGACGCCGTCGAGGAGCAGTACGACGTGACAGTCGAACAGGTCAACACGCAGAACACGATGGACGGCGAGAAGAAGGCCGTCGTTCGCCTCTCCGAGGACGACGACGCCCAGGAAGTCGCCTCCAGAATTGGGGTGTTCTAACGATGGGACGACGAATCCAAGGACAACGGCGCGGCCGCGGGACCTCCACGTTCCGTGCCCCGTCGCACCGTTACAAGGCGAATCTGGAGCACCGCAAGGTCGAGGACGGCGACGTCGTCGCCGGCACGGTCGTCGACATCGAGCACGACCCTGCCCGCTCGGCCCCGGTCGCCGCCGTCGAGTTCGAAGACGGCGACCGCCGACTCATCCTCGCGCCGGAAGGCGTCGGGGTGGGCGACGAGCTACAGGTCGGCGTCAGCGCCGAAATCGCACCCGGGAACACGCTCCCGCTGGCCGAGATCCCAGAGGGGGTCCCGGTGTGCAACGTCGAATCCAGCCCCGGTGACGGTGGGAAGTTCGCCCGCGCGTCGGGTGTCAACGCCCAGCTGCTCACCCACGACCGCAACGTCGCGGTCGTCAAGCTCCCCTCCGGGGAGATGAAGCGGCTTGACCCGCAGTGTCGTGCCACCATCGGCGTCGTCGCCGGTGGCGGCCGAACTGACAAGCCGTTCGTGAAGGCTGGCAACAAGCATCACAAGATGAAAGCGCGAGGGACGAAGTGGCCCAACGTCCGCGGTGTGGCGATGAACGCCGTCGACCACCCGTTCGGTGGCGGCGGCCGCCAGCACCCCGGCAAGCCCAAGTCCATCTCGCGGAACGCCCCGCCTGGCCGTAAGGTCGGGGACATCGCCTCGAAGCGAACTGGTCGAGGTGGCAACGAATGAGCTCAGAATATCAAATCGGCCACGAAGGAGAGTTCTCCTTCCGCGGCCACACGCTCGACGAGCTGCAGGAGATGGAGCTCGAGGAAGTCGCGGAACTGCTCCCCGCTCGACAGCGGCGAAGTATCGTACGCGGCCTGACCGAGGAGAAACACAAGCTCCTCGAAAAGGCCCGCGAGGCCGGCGAAGAGGAGACAGCCAACGACCCGATCCGGACCCACCTGCGCGACATGCCGGTGGTCCCGGAGATGGTCGGGCTGACCTTCGCCGTCCACGACGGCCAGAACTTCGAGCGTGTCAAAGTCGAGCCCGAGATGCTCGGCCACTACCTCGGTGAGTTCCAGCTCACACGGAGTAGCGTCGAACACGGTCAGGCCGGTATCGGAGCGACACGCTCCTCGAAGTTCGTACCGCTCAAATAATCATGGGAATCAGTTACTCAGTCGAAGCCGACCCGGACACGACGGCCAAAGCGATGCTCCGGGAGCGGCAGATGAGCTTCAAGCACAGCAAGGCCATCGCCCGCGAAATCAAGGGCAAAACGGCCGGCGAGGCTGTCGACTACCTCGACGCGGTTATCGAGGGCGACCAGCCCGTTCCGTTCAAACAGCACAACTCGGGCGTCGGCCACAAAAGCAAGGTCGACGGCTGGGACGCCGGACGATACCCGGAGAAGGCCAGCAAGGCCTTCCTCGACCTGCTCGAGAACGCGGTCGGCAACGCCGACCACCAGGGCTTCGACGGTGAGGCCATGACGATCACGCACGTCGCCGCCCACAAGGTCGGCGAGCAGCAGGGTCGCAAGCCCCGCGCGATGGGGCGTGCCTCGGCGTGGAACAGCCCGCAGGTCGACGTCGAACTCATCCTCGAAGAGCCGGAGGTCGAAGACTAATGGCCGACGAACAACAGTTCATCGAGGACGGACTCCAGCGGACCCAGATCGACGAGTTCTTCGCAGAGGAACTCGGTCGCGCCGGCTACGGCGGCATGGACGTCGCCAAGACGCCGATGGGGACCCAGATCGTGCTCAAAGCCGAGAAGCCAGGGATGGTCATCGGTAAGGGCGGGAAGAACATCCGGAAGATCACCACGGAACTCGAGGACCGATTCAACCTCGACGACCCGCAAGTCGACGTGCAGGAAGTCGACGAGCCGGACCTCAACGCCCGCATCGTCGCGGACCGACTGGCCAACGCACTCGAGCGTGGCTGGTACTTCCGCAAAGCGGGCCACACCACCATCGACCGTATCATGGAGTCGGGCGCGCTCGGCGCAGAGATCGTCCTCTCCGGGAAGGTCACCGGTGCACGCTCACGCGTGGAGAAGTTCAACCGCGGCTACGTCAAGCACAACGGCGAACCCGCGGAGGAAATCGTCGACAGCGGTGTCGGCGTCGCCGTGATGAAGCTCGGTACCATCGGGGTCCGAGTCAAGATCATCCCGCCGGACGCGGAGCTCCCCGACGACTTCGAGATCTACGAGGATGTCGACGTCGAGGACTACGTGGCCGACACCGACGGCGAGTCTGTCGAGGAACTCCTCGAAGGCGAGCCCGAAGACAGCGAGACGGCCGAGGAACTCGACGAAGACGTGGCCACCGGGGCCGACGACGAGTCCGAGGCTGACGAGGAGTTCGTCGACGAGGAAATCGTCGAGGAAGACGTCGAGGTCCCGACTGACGACGATGTCGAGGACGTCGACGTCGACGAACTCGAAGACGCTGTCGACGAGGAACTCGACGAGGACGTCGAGGCGGAAGCCGAAGAGCTGATGGACGAAATGGACGACGAGGAGGCTGACGACGAATGACCGTCCTCCACGTCCAGGAGATTCGGGACATGACGCCCGCCGAGCGCGAGGCGGAACTCGACGACCTGAAGACCGAACTGCTGAACGCCCGGGCCGTGCAGGCCGCGGGTGGTGCACCGGAAAACCCCGGTCGCATCAAGGAGCTGCGGAAGGCCATCGCCCGCATCAAGACGATTCAGGGCGAAGAAGGCGACCTGCAGGAGAACGAATAATGCCACTGACACCCGAGACGCTCCCACGACACGAACTCGTCGGCCTCGACTGTGAGGTCGTCGCGGCGTCCAACCCGGACGCCATCGGTATCAGCGGAACTGTCGTCATGGAGACGACACAGATGCTGACAATCGAGGGGGCCGACCGGGTGTGGCACGTGCCGAAGGACAGCGCGACTTTCGCCTTTGCCGTTTCCGGACAGCGAGTCCGGGTCGACGGCGACCGACTCGTCGCGCGTCCCGCTCGTCGCACAGAGAACACAGGAGATTCACTATGGCGCTAGGACTGAACGTACAGGAACCGGAGGAAACCTGTGCCGATCAGAACTGCCCGTTCCACGGAGAGCTCTCCGTGCGCGGACAGACACTGAACGGCGAGGTAGCCTCCACTGACATGGAGAAGACCGTTGTCGTCGAGCGCGAGTACGACGTGAAGGTGCCGAAATACGACCGCTTCATGAAGCGGCGGAGCCGCGTTCCGGCTCACGCACCCGATTGTCTCGACCTCGCGGTCGGTGACACGGTCACGATAGCAGAGTGTCGACCGCTCTCGAAAACGAAAAGCCACGTCGTCGTTAGCGCGGGCTCGGACGAGGCCGCGAACGACGAACAGGACGGTGATGCCTGATGGAAGCACTCGGTGCTGACGTCACGCAAGGCCTCGAGAAGGGCTCGCTCATTACGTGTGCGGACAACACGGGGGCGCGCGAACTCAAGGTCATTTCCGTCCACGGCTACTCGGGAACGAAGAACCGCCACCCCAAAGCTGGGCTGGGCGACAAGATCACGGTCTCGGTCACCAAGGGGACGCCCGAAATGCGTCGCCAGGTGCTCGAAGCCGTCGTCGTCCGCCAGCGAAAGCCGATCCGTCGACCCGACGGCACCCGCGTCAAGTTCGAAGACAACGCGGCCGTCATCGTCGACGAGAACGAGGACCCGCGCGGGACCGAGCTGAAAGGTCCTATCGCACGGGAAGTCGCACAGCGATTCGGCAGTGTGGCATCAGCAGCGACGATGATCGTATAGAACCATGAGCAAGCAACCAGACAAACAACGCAAGAGTCAACGACGTGCCCCGCTTCACGAGCGGCACAAGCAGGTCCGGGCGACGCTCAGCGCCGACCTCCGCGAGGAGTACGGCCAGCGAAACGTCCGCGTCAACGCTGGTGACACCGTCGAGGTGCTCCGTGGCGACTTCGCCGGCGAGGAAGGCGAAGTCCTGAAGGTGGACCTCGACAAGGCCGTCATCCACGTCGAAGACGTCACGCTCGAAAAGACGGACGGCGAGGAAGTCCCGCGACCGCTCGACACCTCGAACGTCCGCGTGACGGACCTGGACCTCGAAGACGAGAAGCGCGAGGCCCGTCTCGATTCGGAGGATGATTCCGCATGAGTAACCACCAGAAGCGACTCTCGGTGCCGGACAGTTGGCCCGTAGAGCGCAAGACCGCGACGTTTACGGTGAAAGCCGGCGCCGGCCCGCACGGTGAGGACGGGGTTCCCCTGCTCATCGTCCTTCGGGACGTGCTCGGCTACGCCGACAACCGCAAAGAAGCCCGCTACGCCCTCAACGAGGACAACGTCCTCATCAACGGGAAGGCCATCTCCGACGAGGAACGCCCCGTCGGGATGTTCGACATCCTGGCCTTCACCGAGCGCGAGGAGTACTACCGCGTGTTCCCCGGCGAGGGTGGTCGGCTGGCGCTGACCGCAATCGACCCGGACGCGGCCGAGTCCAAGCTCGGTAAAATCGTCACCAAGACCCACGTCTCCGGTGGCGACGTCCAGCTGGGCCTCCACGACGGTGAGACGCTCATCGTCGAGGACGACCAGACCTACGACGCTGGCGACTCCATCGTCGTCGGCAACGAGGACGGCGAAATCGTCGCCCACTTCGAGTACGAAGAGGGCGCGCTCGTCACCGCCGTCGACGGCGCCCACGCGGGCGAAGTCGGCGAGATCGAGGAGATTCAGGTGACGCCGGGGTCGGCCCAGAACAATGTCATCGTCTCTCAAGAGAACGGCGAGGGCTTCGAGACGGTCGAAGAGTACGTCGTCGTCATCGACGAGAACTTCACGGGTGATGACGAATGAGCTCCGAGAGTGAGTCCGGCGGCGACTTCCACGAGATGCGCGAACCGCGCATCGAGAAGGTCGTCGTTCACATGGGTATCGGCCACGGTGGCCGCGACCTCGCCAACGCAGAGGACATCCTCGGGGAAATCACCGGGCAGACGCCGGTACGAACGAAGGCCAAACGGACCGTCGGCGAGTTCGACATCCGCGAGGGTGACCCCATCGGTGCGAAGGTCACGCTCCGCGACGAGATGGCCGAAGAGTTCCTCCAGACGGCGCTGCCGCTGGCCGAACTGGCGACGAGTCAGTTCGACGACACCGGCAACTTCAGCTTCGGCGTCGAGGAACACACCGAGTTCCCGAGCCAGGAGTACGACCCGAGCATCGGAATCTACGGGCTGGACGTGACGGTCAACCTCGTCCGCCCCGGCTACCGCGTCGCAAAGCGCGACAAGGCGTCGCGCTCGATTCCGACGAAGCATCGACTCAACCCGGCGGACGCGGTCGCCTTCATCGAGTCGACCTACGACGTGGAGGTGAGCGAATGAGCGAAAGTGAAACCACAGACGAGCCCGATTCCGAGACGGCAACCAGTGAGCGAACTGGCCAGCTCGAGTCCTGTCAGCGCTGCGGTCGCGAACAGGGACTCGTCGGCAAGTACGACATCTGGCTGTGCCGCCAGTGCTTCCGCGAGATTTCGCGGGGCATGGGCTTCAAGAAGTACAGCTAACAATGACAGGGAACGACCCATTTGCCAACGCACTGTCGGCGCTTAACAACGCCGAGAGCGTCGGGCACTTAGAGCAGACAGTATCGCCCGCTTCGAACGAGATCGGCAGCGTCCTCGAGGTCTTCTACGACCGCGGGTACATCGACGGATTCAGTTTCGTCGACGACGGCAAAGCCGGCGAGTTCGAAGTCGAACTGAAAGGAGCCATCAACGAGTGTGGCCCGGTCAAGCCCCGCTACTCTGCGGGCGCTGACGAGTTCGAGAAGTGGGAGAAGCGGTTCCTCCCCGCCCGTGACTACGGGACCCTCGTCGTCACGACCAGCCACGGCATCATGAGCCACTACGAGGCTCGTGAGCAGGGCGTCGGTGGCCAAGTCATCGCGTACGTATACTAACAATGCCACGAGTAGAACTGGAGATTCCGGAGGACGTGGACGCCGAGCAGGACCACCTTGACATCACCGTCGAGGGGGACAACGGCAGCGTCACGCGTCGGCTCTGGTACCCTGACATCGACGTGTCCGTCGACGGCGACACGGTCGTCATCGAATCCGATGAGGACAACGCCAAGACGATGTCGACGATCGGTACCTTCCAGAGCCACATCGAGAACATGTTCCACGGCGTGACCGAGGGCTGGGAGTACGGTATGGAAGTCTTTTACTCTCACTTCCCGATGCAGGTCGACGTCGAGGGTGACGAAGTCGTCATCGAGAACTTCCTGGGCGAGAAGGCCCCCCGCCGCACGACGATCCACGGCGACACGGACGTCGAAATCGACGGCGAGGAGCTGACCATCAGCGGTCCCGACATCGAAGCCGTCGGCCAGACCGCCGCTGACATCGAGCAGCTCACGCGCATCAACGACAAGGACGTGCGCGTGTTCCAGGACGGGGTGTACATCACCCGAAAACCGAACCGAGGTGACGCCTGATGGCGGATAACGAAGAAGACGTCGAAGCAGAGGAAGAGTACACCGAACTGACTGACATCAGCGGCGTCGGTCCGTCCAAGGCGGAGTCGCTCCGCGAGGCCGGCTTCGAATCGGTCGAAGACGTTCGCGGTGCCGACCAGTCCGCGCTCGCCGATGTCAGCGGTATCGGGAACGCGCTGGCGGCCCGAATCAAGGCCGACGTCGGCGGACTCGAAGTCGAGTCCGAGACCGAAGCCGAAGTCGAAGAGGAAGGCGGCGAGGAAGCGCCCGACGAGGACGTGGAGACGGAACTCCAGGCCCGCGGGCTCGCCGACAAGACGCCGGACCTCTCCGACGAGGACGCGCGGCTCCTGACCCAGCGACACCGGGTCGGCAAGCCGCAGTTCAACCGTCAGGACCACCACAAGAAAAAGCGCGTCTCGACCTCGTGGCGCAAGCCCCGCGGCCAGCTCTCGAAGCAGCGCCGCGGCATCAAGGGCAAGGGCGACACGGTCGAGGCGGGCTTCCGCTCGCCGACCGCGGTTCGCGGCAAGCACCCGTCCGGCTTCGAGGAGGTCCGCGTGCACAACGTGGACGACCTCGAAGGCGTCGACGGCGACACCGAGGCCGTCCGTATCGCCTCGAAGGTCGGCGCTCGCAAGCGCGAGCGAATCGAGGAGGAAGCCGAGGACGCGGGCATCCGCGTGCTCAACCCCACCTACGTCGAAGTCGAGGTGAGTGAGTGATGACTGATCTCTCCGCACAGAAGCGACTCGCGGCTGACGTCCTCGACGTCGGGAAGAACCGCGTCTGGTTCGACCCCGAGCGACAGGGCGACATCGCCGACGCGATCACCCGCGAGGACGTTCGCGAACTGGTCGATGAGGGCGCCGTTCAGGCGAAAGACAAGAAAGGCAACTCCCGTGGACGCGCCCGGGAGCGCCAGAAGAAGCGTGCGTACGGCCACCAGAAGGGAGCCGGTTCCCGGAAGGGCAAGGCAGGCGCACGGCAGAACTCCAAGGAGGACTGGGAGTCACGCATCCGCGCACAGCGGACGAAGCTGCGCGAACTGCGTGACGAGGGAACGCTTTCGAGTTCGCAGTACCGCGACCTGTACGACAAGGCCGGCGGTGGCGAGTTCGACAGCGTTGCCGATCTCGAACGTTACATCGACGCAAACCACGGTGACGCATAATGGCGACAGGACCACGATACAAAGTTCCGATGCGGCGACGCCGCGAGGCCAGAACCGATTACCATCAGCGGTTGCGCCTGTTGAAATCCGGTAAGCCACGTCTCGTTGCTCGAAAGAGCAATAAACACGTCAGGGCGCAGCTGGTGACGCTTGGCCCCAACGGCGACGACACTCTCGCGTCCGCTCACTCGAGCGACCTCGCCGAGTACGGCTGGGAGGCCCCGACGGGCAACATGCCCTCGGCCTACCTCACCGGTCTGCTCGCTGGGCTTCGCGCGAAGGAAGCGGGCATCGAGGAGGCAGTGCTCGACATCGGACTCAACAGCCCGACCCCCGGAAGCAAAGTATTCGCAATACAGGAAGGCGCAATCGACGCCGGCCTGGACATTCCACACAACGACGACGTACTCGCCGACTGGCAGCGCACGCGCGGTGCCCACATCGCCGAGTACGACGAGCAGCTCGAGGAGCCGCTGTACAGCGGCGACCTCGACGCTGCAGACCTCCCGGAGCACTTCGACGAGCTCCGAGAGACCCTACTGGACGGTGACATCGAACTATGAGTGCTAACAACGGATGGGAGCCACGGACACGCCTCGGCAAGCAGGTCGTCGAGGGCGAAATCGACTCCATGCAGGAGGCGCTGAACTCCGGACTCCCGCTGAAAGAATCGGAAGTCGTCGACCAGCTCGTTCCCGACCTGGAAGACGAAGTGCTGGACATCAACATGGTCCAGCGGATGACAGACTCCGGCCGCCGCGTGAAGTTCCGCTGCGTGGTCGCCGTTGGCAACCGCGACGGCCTCATCGGCTACGCCGAAGGGCGTGACGACCAGGTCGGCGGTGCCATCCAGAAAGCCATCGACATCGCGAAGCTGAACATCATCGACGTCTCCCGCGGCTGCGGGTCCTGGGAGTGTGGCTGTGGCCGTCCGCACACGGTCGCGCTGCGCACCGAGGGCAAGGCCGGGAGCGTCGAAGTCGAGTTGCAGCCGGCCCCGCGCGGGCTGGGCCTCGCGGGCGGAGAGACCGTCCGCAAGGTGCTCGAACTCGCCGGTATCGAGGACATCTGGACACGCAGTAGCGGGAACACGCGCACCACGGTCAACTTCGCAAAGGCGACGTTCAACGCCCTGCAGAACACGGCCGAGGCACGCGTCCCCGAACGAACCTTCGAGAAGCGAGAGGTGATCGAGTGATGCACGCGCTCGTCCAGCTCCGTGGCGAAGTCAACATGCACAGCGACATCCAGGACACCCTGGAGATGCTCAACATCCACCATGTGAACCACTGCACGCTCGTCCCCGAGACGGACGCCTACCGCGGCATGGTGACGAAGGTCAACGACTTCGTCGCCTTCGGTGAGCCGAGCCAGGAGACGCTGGAGACAGTCCTGGCGACGCGCGCCGAGCCGCTCGAGGGCGACGCCGACGTGGACGACGAGTGGGTCGCCGAGCACACGGACTACGACGACATCTCCGGGCTCGCGTTCGCGCTCCTCTCCGAGGAGACGACGCTACGCGAGCAGGGACTGTCCCCGACACTCCGTCTGCACCCGCCCCGCGGCGGTCACGACGGCGTCAAACACCCCGTCAAGGAGGGCGGGCAGCTCGGGAAACACGACACCGAGGGTATCGACGACCTCCTGGAGGCGATGCGATAATGACGAGCAAAAAGAAACGACAGCGCGGCTCGCGCACGCACGGCGGCGGCTCGCACAAGAACCGACGTGGTGCCGGCCACCGCGGTGGTCGCGGTGCCGCAGGCCGTGACAAACACGAGTTCCACAACCACGAACCACTCGGCAAGAGCGGCTTCAAGCGCCCGCAGAAGGTGCAGGAAGAGGCCGCCACTATCGACGTTCGCGAGATCGACGAGAACGTCACGCTGCTGGCCGCC
Organism: Haloarcula sp. CGMCC 1.6347; assembly: GCF_037078395.1. Taxonomy (NCBI): domain Archaea; kingdom Methanobacteriati; phylum Methanobacteriota; class Halobacteria; order Halobacteriales; family Haloarculaceae; genus Haloarcula; species Haloarcula sp. CGMCC 1.6347. The sequence continues at coordinate 302,965 of NZ_JAYMGX010000002.1, read as the reverse complement.
GACGACGTCGCCGAAGTCGAAGACGGTGGCTTCCGCGTCGATGTCCGTGATGTGGTCGAAGACGCCGACGACGCCGATTACGTGAAGGTACTCGGTGCCGGCCAAGTTCGCCACGAACTCACGCTCATCGCCGACGACTTCTCCGAGGGCGCTCGCGAGAAGGTCGAAGCCGCAGGCGGGAGCGTCGAACTGACCGACCTCGGCCAGGAGCGCCAGGCCGAGGCCGAGACAGACGAAGACGCGGACGCGGACGAGGAATAACGAACGATGAGCTGGAAGGACACCGCCGAACCACTGCTTGTCCGGATGCCCGCAGTCCAGCGGCCGGACGGACACGTTCCGTTCAAGCGCAAGCTCACCTGGACAGGAGGCGTGCTCCTGCTGTATTTCTTCCTGACGAACGTGAAGCTGTTCGGGCTGGACATCGACGCCAGTCAACAGGTGTTCGGGCGCTTCTCCTCGATTCTGGCCTCTGGCCAGGGGAGCATCATGCAGTTGGGTATCGGTCCGATCGTCACGGCGTCCATCGTGTTACAGCTCCTCGGTGGGGCGGACCTGCTCGGGCTGAACACCCAAGACGACCCGCGTGACCAGATCCTCTATCAGGGGCTCCAGAAGCTGCTGGTGCTCGTGATGATCTGCCTCACCGGACTTCCGATGGTGTTTGCCGGCGGCTTCCTCCCGGCTGACACGGCGGTCGCGAGTTCCCTGGGTATCGGCACGACCGGTGTCCAGTGGCTCATCTTCGGCCAGATGTTCGTCGGCGGTGTCCTCATCCTGTTCATGGACGAGGTCATCTCCAAATGGGGCGTCGGCTCCGGTATCGGCCTGTTCATTGTCGCCGGCGTGAGCCAGCGACTCATCGGTGGCATCCTGACGACACCGTTTATCGGCAACAACGAAGGGATCATCTACACCTGGTATCTGTTCATCACCGGCGAGCGCGGCACCGGGCCAGTGCTGGCTGCTGATGGCCTCCAGACCGTGTTGCTGCAGGGCGAACTGCTGGGACTGTTCACGACGGTCCTCATCTTCGCAGTGGTCGTCTATGCCGAATCGGTCCGCGTGGAGATCCCGCTGTCGAACGCCCGCGTGAAAGGAGCCCGTGGCCGCTTCCCGGTCAAGCTCATCTACGCGAGCGTCCTGCCGATGATCCTCGTCCGGGCGCTACAGGCGAACATCCAGTTCCTGGGCCGTATCCTGAACGCCCAACTGGGCTCGATGCCGTCGTTCCTCGGCACGTACGCCAACGGCCAGCCGACCGGCGGCCTGTTCTACTTCCTCGCTCCCGTCCAGAGCCGTGGCGACTGGATGTGGTGGCTGGAAGGGACTGCTCAGCCGGTCTGGCAGATCCTGACCCGTGTCGGGATTGACCTGTTCGTGATGATCGTCGGCGGCGGCATCTTCGCCGTCTTCTGGGTCGAGACCACCGACATGGGCCCGGAAGCAACGGCCAAGCAGATCCACAACTCCGGGATGCAGATTCCCGGCTTCCGACAGAACGTCGGCGTCATCGAGAAAGTGCTTGAGCGGTACATTCCGCAAGTGACTGTCATCGGCGGCGCCTTGGTTGGACTACTTGCCGTGATGGCCAACATGCTGGGTACCATCGGCGGCGTCTCCGGTACCGGGCTGCTACTGACGGTCTCCATTACGTACAAGCTGTACGAGGAGATCGCCGAAGAGCAGCTCATGGAGATGCATCCGATGATGCGCCAGATGTTCGGCTAGGTTGTAGAACAGGTATAGATCGGGGCCACCCGCCAATCTTGTTCTCTCGGGTCGATTCCTCTCTGCCGGTAATTAACACAGACTCATCCGTGTTGCTGATTGCACGAGGTCCGCATTGAGCCGCGATAGCTAATGATGTGAGTGATTACTATTCATATGGAAACTGTTAAATCGGCTTCCAATCATCGGGTTATTTATTTGCTAGAACTGACTCGTACTGGATAATGAGCTACCGGAATCAGAATGGAGGACAAATTTTATGAATAACAACACTTCTACGCCGAATATCTCAGTCGTACTACCCACGTATCATGGGGACACTCCTAATGAACTGGAACAAGCGATTGAGAGTTTAGCCGATCAGACTGTCTTACCCAAAGAACTCTACATCGTTAAAGACGGCCCACTAACTAACGATTTAGAATCGGTTATAGATGTAAAAACAAATGAGTTTCCTACAGCTCTCAGAACACATAAAATTAATGAAAATGAGGGGTTGGGAAACGCTCTCCGAGCTGGGGTTGAAAATTGTTCATATGAGATTGTAGCACGGATGGATGCTGATGATATTTCGGTTCCTTCTCGATTCGAACGACAGCTAAACTTCCTGAACGAGAATTCTGATGTTGACATTGTTGGTGGATATATAGAAGAATTCGACTCCGATCCTAATGATCCCATAGCACGGCGCGAGGTTCCAACATCTCATGAGGAAATCAATAAAATGGCTCGGTTTCGAAGTCCTATGAATCACGGGACCGTCATGTTTGAAAAAGACGCTGCACTGAATGCAGGTAATTACCGAGCCGTGGATAGAATGGAAGACTATGACCTCTGGGTCAGAATGCTCCTTGACGGCGCTACGTTTGCTAATATCCCCGAAGTCTTGGTTAAAGTTAGAGCGGGTGAGGAAATGTATGGACGAAGAGGTGGATTGGAATATGCTCGGGAAGAAATCCGCACCCAGGTAGAACTCTATAGAAGGGGGTTCATCCCCACCACAATCTTTCTGTTCAATATTTTCACCAGAACGACCCTTCGGGTACTCCCAAATCAGATTCGAGGTACAATATACCGGGCTTTAGCTAGAACATGAGTGACTCTACTTTATGCTAACAGCGGTGTACACAGAAATGAAAGAGTTAATTTGTGCTACTCCTATCTTGAGTGTATGACCACTGTCGTACTGGGTCTTGATGGCGCTGGGTTTGAACTTCTTGACCCTTGGATTGATCAGAACCTACCGAATTTAGAGAAGATTCGTTCTAATGGAGTTTCTGCGGAATTGCAGCCCTGTTATCCGCCGGTAACTTGTCCTAATTGGCAATGTTACGCTAAGGCAAAAAACCCCGGTAAGTTAGGTGTATTTTGGTGGGAAAAAGTTGACCGTGAAAAGAATACAGTTAAACATACAAGTTCAATGAATGACTTTGATGGTCACTTTTACTGGGACTATCTGGATGATAAAAGAGCAGTCCTCAATCTACCGACGAGCTATCCTCCCCCCTCCACGAATGGGGTCCATGTTTCAGGAGGGCCTGGCACAGAACAAACGGGCTATACTTCTCCACCCGACTTTGAAGAGACTCTCCGTGAGAAGCATGATTATTATGTTCATCCAAAAGACCTGTCGGAACTTTCACCGAGTAATCCGAACAATGAATGTGTGAACGAAATCTATGAGCTGATAGACCGTCGTTTCGATGTACTGATTGACATTCTTGAAGATAATGACTGCGAATTTGTGCATCTGTCAATATTTTATATAAATATGTTACAGCATTTTTATTGGAATCATGATGTAGTTAAGACTGCATGGGAAAAGATTGATGGAAGAATCGGGGAACTGATCCAATCAGAAGAGTTGGATGACCTGATCATTATGTCTGATCATGGATCAAATGAAGTTGATACTTGGTTTAGAATCAATACCTGGTTAGAAAATAATGGGTATCTTGTAACAGAAACGGGCATGTCTGATTGGTTAGCAAAGACTGGTATTACCAAGGACCGGGTTCGATCACTACTTGGGACGTTTGGCATTGAGTGGTGGGCGCGTAAAATAATCCCGTCTCGGATTCAGGCTATGTTGCCTGACACGGATGGTACCATTGATCGAGGTGCAAAATCACACTTGATTGATTGGGAGAATTCCCAAGCTGTAGCAAGTGGACAGGGGCCGATATACATTCTGTCTACCAGTCTTGAGGAGAGAAAGAAACTACGAGAGAAATTAATTAGCGAACTATCAGGACTCTGTGATGAAGAGGGTAGATTAGTGCTTCGTGATGCTTTTGCCGCTGAAGAAGTCTACGAAGGCCCTCATGTCTCAGAAGGCCCCGACATAATCGTAGACCAGGCTACAGGTGTCCATGTTGATGGGGGTATCGGATCCAACCAGACCTTTGACCAACCGCAAAAATGGTCTGGTGAGAATACGATGAGCGGACTCTTCATGGCTTATGGTGAAAATGTTACAGAAGACTGGAGTAGGGACAAAGTCAAAATCACCGACATTGGTCCATCTGTTCTTCATTTAAAAAACGCTACAATCCCTGCAGACATGGATGGAGAGGTCCTTCTTGACCTGTTCTCCCAAGATTCAGATGCCCGATTGAGGAATCCAGAAATCTCAACAGATGTAGAAGCTTGGATGCAGGAGGAAACAAATTCACGAATGGATTCTGGCGTTGGTGAGAGATTGGAAGATCTGGGATATTTATCTTAGATAACATGAGTGATGAAATGGGGCTATTCACGATTTCATTGGATACTGAATTAGCTTGGGGCACCTTTGACACTAAAAAAGGATACGAACGGTATGAGACCGCATACCTGAGAGCACGTGACATTATAACCGATCTCTGTAATTTATTTGACGAATATACGGTCCCCGCAACATGGGCTATTGTTGCCCACTTGCTTGACAACTGCGACGGTACTCATGATAGCTTCCCGATGATAAATCTAGAGTGGATAAACGATTGGTATGGTTCCCTCCCCTGTGCAACCGGAATAGATCCAGAGTTGTGGTATGCTCCGGAAATCCTAGAAGTGATACATAACTGTACAGTAAAACAGGACATAGGCCTTCACGGGTACAGTCATCTTATTTTGGGGGCGCCAAACTGTAGTCGGGAAATATCACAGTGGGAAGTAACTACCGCGGTGGAAACGCTTGAAGATCACGGAATAGAGCCTTCTAGCTTTGTTTATCCAAGGAACCAGATTGACCACATTGACGTACTGGCTGAAGCAGGTTTGGAAGTATATCGAGGCCGTGATGACATCTGGTTCGAACGATGGAACATACCGGATATCAGTCGAAAACCATTCAGGTTCTTAAATGAAGCTTTATCTTGGGACCCCCCAGTTGTTACACCAAAGAAACACCAAGGAATGATCGAAGTCCCAGGCTCACAGGTGTTTCGCCCATTCCATGATGGCTGGGAATATACACCCAACTGGACACAAGTATCAAGGGCTAAGACAGGTCTTGACAAGGCAGCGAGAACTGGGCAAATCTTTCATCTACGCTTTCATCCATTTGATCTTGGATTTGACCCTCAACTGCTTCTTAGCCGTCTGGAGGAAATCCTCTCATATGCTAACAGGCTTCGTGAGGAGGGTGACCTCAAAATAGTTTCACTCAAAGAGATAGCCAATGAAGATTGTATGAGTAAGCTCTGATGAGTTGCATTACTGTGTAAGAGACAATTCGCTGTGGCATGTCTAACGGGTAAATTTTACAACTCAGGAATAAATCCGAACTAACCGACAGAGCAATTTTTCGCTATATCGTTAACTAGCTGCAAAATATTATTTTTGAATTTCTTTGCGGAATACTCATTACTCTTACTTTCCAAATCTTCCCGAAGATTACGTTGTAGTTTAGGATTCTCAACAACGTTCTTTATTTTTCGAACCGCTACATCGGTACTCTCGTATTGCAATTCAGGACGGTTATTTACAATTTCTACCTGACCACCTCCGTTTGGAACAAAGGGGATAGCACCACCCGCAACCATCTCTGCAACACCGATTCCAAAGTGCTCATTTGGCCGCCCATGAAGACCGTACTTGTGTGTCTTAATTATATTAACAAGATCGCTCCGCTCCACATACCCTTCTAAATGAATATAATCGCGTGCTTCGGACTTTTTCCTAACCTTCTCGAAGTATGGTTTGTTGTCTATCCCGCCAACTATGTGGAGATGAGTCTTGAATCCTTGCGACCGTAGACCATCGATGATCTCTATCATCTCCAGTTGTCTTTTACGATGATGGATAGCACCAACCGTAACGAATCCTTCTTCCCTATCACCAGTAGATGAGTTGAAATCTTCTAAATTTATCGGGGGGTGTACAACTTCAACACGACGATCGTAAGTATCCTGAACAACATCCCGTGTCCACTCGGAGTTCGCGACAAGAACAGCTGATGAACCCATGTTCTCGACACCGACAATAGTTTTACACACTTCTCGATATATTTTATGAAGGTTGTTTGGCGTCCAGGAGATGTGGCGTGAATCAGTCCCGCCTGTGAACGTAGGGAAGTGGATATACTGCAGTGAGGGTTTGTTAATGAATAGTTCGTTCACTGTACTAATGTAGAGTTCTTCATCGATAGAATCAGTAGATCTCACATGACGTTGAATCAATGCAAATTTTAGTGCATCAAGATTCAAGTTACTATTGAATATTTTGTTGAGTACTGAGCTTGACTTTTTTACGAGATCTATCGATGTTAAAGAGATCTTGTAAATGGTGATGTCGTCCTTTCTGAGATTCGTTCCGTACCGCTCGTTTAATTCAGCGAAATCAGGATCTGTCGTTGTGTAAAGAGTGAGGTTGTGATCGCCTTTGAGTGCACTAATTATGTGAGCAGCAACGGTCACAGCTCCACCCCGCCTCGTTAAGTCAGGATGGAATATTCCTACACGAGCCATTTGGCTATTCTGGTGGTGCGAACTGCTTTACCCCTTCGATAAGGACATGAACCGTATCAAATGGAGAATCAGTACTCAGTAAAGCCGGTCAGTTGAGACATCTGCTTGCTGAGAAAGCGTCGAGGGCATCTTAGAACCGGACACATACGGTGGCTTCATTAATTTCCTTGACTGTCTGGAGTGTTCTGTTGAATAGTGGTTTCTTCGTGCCCGGTCGCTCGCTGAGCGGGGCCGTGAGGAGCTGACACCACTCGCCACAGATTGAGGGGATCATCATCCTCGCTCAGGGGCCGCTATTCAACACAGCAGGCTAAAGAAGGCTCATAACGCCCGGATTGACGATGATACGTACAACCAGCGAACAATGAGTGAAACTGCGTTCTCCATGCTGAAGAAGGACGGAGAACGGTTACGCTCCCGAACGTGGCACGGCCAGTTCCGGGAGCTCACTCGTAAGTGCATCGTGCACAACCTATCGCGGGCGGCGAGCTGAGCCTCGCCGCCCGCTCCTTCTCCGAATGTCGTTACTTCCCGAACGAGTCAGGAGAGCGCTGCCTGAACACCACGAAACAGTCAGTTTTGTATGATTTGACGGTCAGTTTCTGTTGCTACCGCGGCGTAGATTGAGACCGCTCCAATTCACCGCTCCGAACAAGTGAGGTCTACCGAATCACGGCAATCTCTGCCGAAAGCTGTCGCTCACCGACCACCGCGTAGGCCGTGGGCTGACCATAATGGCACAGAAAAGGTTTGAAAGCTAATGCGTGAGAAGAAAATAACGGCCTGAAATAGCCGTGCACTAGGTGCACGGTGATTTAAGAGTGTTTCAGGATCACCATCACTTTGCCAGAATTTTCTTCTGCCAACTCATCGGGTTCCGAATATAGCCAGAAGAAATCTTGATACGTCGATTTTCACCGGCCACATATAAACGACCGTTCCACCGTATTCTGCTCTCCAAGAATTGGGAGTAGAAGGCTCTTACTGCCATAACTGAGAATTAGCTTTCAGATCGCGCCGAGGTCATTACGGTCAGCCCGCGGCCGTTGCCTGTGATGCCGGTACACCAACGCCGTTCGCTTTGATCTTCCACTGCCGACGCAACTCCTCTTCTAACTCGTGACGAATCCAGTCACGGAAAGTCTTGAACGTGAATTCTTCGGGGAGGTCGCGCCCGCCCCGCCGAGGGCGGGCGACGACCGCCCATCGCAGCACTAGCCACAGGTTCTCCAGCAGTGCTGCGACTAACATAATGGCAAACCGCACGACGGGATTACGCGTCGTCGTGATCCCGCGTGCTTGCCGAAGCAACCGATAGGTCGTTTCAATGCCTGAACGCTTCCTGTAGAGGTGTTCAACTTGCTTCGGTGACCGATCAGTGACGCCGCAAGCCACGTAGCCACGAACAACCTCACCGTGCTTACCTCGATCACCGTTCTGATAGGAGACAGCGACCGCGAGCGGGAAGCGCAGTTCCCGCTCGCTGTCTTTGTACATCCGATACGTCGTCATGTACGACTTGTGGGTGTCGAGTTTGTCCTTCATCCGCTCACCCTTCTTGGGCACATGAACGACCGTTGCGGCGATATCACGAGCGCGGCGGATGACGCGCTCGTTATAGAAGCCGCTGTCGGCAAGCAACAGGTCGATCTCGAAGGGATAGTTCTCGACGCGGGCGAGCACACGCTCGACCGCGTCAGCCTCGTCCTCGTCATTGCGGACATAGGTCATTGCCAGTGTCACCGGCTTCCCGTTGGAGACGACGTACGCCGTGCAGTAGCGATGGCACGTGGTCGTGCCATCTTTGGGGGCCATCGAACAGAGTTCGCCTTCATTGGCGTAGTGATCGCCGTGATATGGGTTATCGATGAAGTCGATGGAGACGATTCTCGACCGGTCAGGGTCGAGAATCGTCATCGTAAGGCGTCCGAGCAGAAGGTTTGCGACGAACTCAAGCCGCTGACGGTTGAGTGTATGCAGCCACGTCAGAACAGTGTCGTCGCACGGTGTTCCGTTGGTGTCGTTGCAGGTATCCCAAATCGAGTTCTGATTGATACAGGCCATGATAACGACAAGCCAGATGTCGCCGGGGTCGAGGGGGCTCCCCTCGACACCCGGCAAGGGAAGGGCGGTAATGACCTCTTCCGCTACGTCTTTGACATCCGACGCCGAAAGGAACCCGTCTGGATCAGGGATAGTGAACACATCCAGATCCAGACACTTTCGTGTGGTTAATTCAGCGATTCAATTCAGCTGATTACGCTAGTTGGGAAGTACCGAACTTCTGGACCAGTGAGCCGATGAATCTTTAAATATCGAATTTGCCTTCGAAGAACTGTATCGACAATCTATTATTCAACTGTTCTCAATTGGCTGATTATGCTCTCTACTAAGCGATTGAAAAAGGGCCTCAGATCGCCCAATCTAATACTGAGAAAATGTAATAAAATATACTTTGAATCCAAGGGATCCTCTAGTCAAAATGTTAACGGGAAAGATATAATGGAATCAGAGTGGGATAACTTGTTACTTCTAGATGCGTGTAGGTACGACATGTTTCAGAACCACAATGAGTTAGAAGGGAATCTTAAAAAGATTGAGTCGATGGGATCAAGTACGACAGAATTCCTTATCGGAAATTTTTCTGATAGAGTCCTACACGATACAGTCTACGTCACTGCTAATCCTCAATATTACCGACACAAAGATACAATTAACTGTGAATTTCATAATGTTATTCATGTGTGGAAGGATGATGGATGGGATAGCGAATATCAAACCGTATTACCAGAAACTGTGACCGAATATGCACGTCATGCAGCTTCCGAGTATAATAAAAAGCGGTTGATTGTTCACTATATTCAGCCACATTACCCATTCCTCGATTCAGAAGTGAAATTCGATAAAGGTCAGCTGTATGATCCAAATAATAATAAATCATTCTGGGCAGGGCTTATGACTGGAAAACTTTCTGTAAAAAAAAGCCGCATATGGGAATTATATGAAAACAATTTGGAACATGTACTGGACTCCATTAGAGACTTGGCTGATACCTTGGATGGGCGGACTGTTGTCACATCCGATCATGGGAATATGGTGGGGGAGCGTTCATTTCCCATCCCAATTCGTGAGTGGGGCCATCCCCGTGGAACTCACACCCGCCAGCTTGTTGAAGTCCCGTGGTTAGACTTGGGTGGAAATAATCGGAAAATAGTACCTGACCCACCTGCGAACCAAGTAGACGATCAATCTACGGAAGTAGTGACTGATCGTCTTGAAAGCCTGGGATACAAATGAACATTTATTATATAAATAATTCATGAATGTTACAGTCGTCACGCCCCGCTATCCACCACCGATTATTGGCGGTGGTGTACTGAGTGCAAAACTCCTAACAACAACGCTTGCTGGGCATAAAGAAATCGATAATGTCCAAGTGCTCGCCTTTGACGGCAAAGAACAAACAAGGGATGGCGATATTCTGATTAAGAGATTGGGGGATATACAGACTCCAATTAAAGAAATATCTAACGTGCGGGCCCTCGACAAAATTAGAAATCATATGTACAGAGATGGCATAATTCACAGCTACAACATGGATTTGCACCCGGCTGTTGGATTTATATCTGATTTCGATGACATTCCAACGGTAGCAACGTTGAATTCTTACGCATTCTTTGAACAAAAAGTAATGAACATTAGCCCATCTCTCAAAAGAAGAATTTATGAATATATTGGACTCCCAACTACAGGGAAGATTTTATTAAAGTGTATTAAATCTATTAACAAGTTCATTCCCCTGAGCAAATCAGTTTATAATATATATGACAATAAAGGATTCGATAGAAATGCGATGGAAGTCGTCCCCAATATGCTGGATGAGTCGTTTATCGAGCCGAATATAGATAACACTGACAGTGGTGGCGAGATACTTTACGTTGGTGCCTTGAGACCAGGGAAGGGGGTTGAATATTTGATAGAAGCGGCCGCCCATCTTCCAAAGAGATACAGTTTAAAAATAGTGGGAAATGGAAAAATGAGGGAAGACTTAGAGAACAAAATTAGAGAAAACAGTCTTCATAATCAAGTAACCCTCACTGGGTCTATCCCGTATGGCCAACTACCCTCAATTTACCTTGACGCTGATGTCTTCGTCCATCCCGGGATTTGGCCTGAACCACTAAACAGAACAATTTTTGAGGCTATGCAAGCTCAGTTACCAGTAGTTTGTACCAATATCGGCGGGCCACCGGAGGCAATTCCTCATGATGAACTTCTGGTAGATCCGAAGGATCCTACAGGCATTGCCGAGGCTGTTAAGTTCGCTTATGAAAATAAAAGTACCATTGGGCGAACAAACCAACAGCATGTCTATAATAAGTATAAACCAGGAAGAGTGATCGGCGATATAATAGACATCTATAGGGGCCTACAATGATAGATGATTACTCAGCAATGGGCCACAGGTTCGATTCGAATTTGGTTACAGTGAAAGATTTATTGTATTTTTCTACCTTGGTTTTTCTGTTTATTTTACCAATAAGAGGCCTATTCACTATCTCAGCGTCAGTAACTATCGGAAAAGTTGTAGGGGTGCTTGTCGGGGTTATTTGGATAATCTCAGTGCTAAAACATAGATCGGAAATGGCCCTCCACAAATTCCACTTAGTAGGCATTTCTTTCGTCTCTTTTCCCATCTTAAGTATACTCTGGTCCAGCTATCCGCCAGCGACTACCCTTTCTTCACTCCGAAATATATTTTTGGTTGGTATTATATTAATATTATCATATACGTTTGCAAGCAGAAAATCTATCAAACCACCCCTGTACGCTTACACACTTGGGGCTCTAATTCTTTGCCTCCTTTTACTTGCAAACTATCTAATCGGTAATTCATTCACTGCTGGGAGATACACCGTAGGAAGTTTAAACCCAAATTCTGTAGCGTTCTCACTGGTATTTAGCATTCCTTGTATCTCTTATTTGGGGAGAAGTGGAAAGAGAAAAAGAGTCCGCATATTCCTCGCTGGTGCTGCAGTAATTATTTCATTGGGAATTGTTCTAACGGGATCAAGAACCGCATATGTAGGATTAGCAAGCATATTTTTTTATTACACCATGCGTGTAATCACACTCAGACCCAAGAGAAGTATTCCTGCAATAGCAATCTTCACAGTAGTTTCAGTTGGATTCCTATACTTTCTTCTTCCCGCAGAGATTTTAAGCCGGTTCAGTAGCATTCCGCAAGAAGTCCTTCGGGGGGATCTAGCTAGTAGAACAGTCCAGTGGAGTGCTGGCTTTGAACTTCTCAAATCGAACCCCATCCTTGGCGTAGGACTTGGTGCATTTCCTGGATCCGTGGAACCGATAATTGGTTACTCTGTAGCAACCGATAACACCTATTTACAAATCCTCTATGAACTCGGTCTCATCGGAATTATTTTTTCAGCTTTCTTACTCAGAACTGTCGTATCAACTGTTCTAAATTCGCAGAGCTCATATATGCGTATAGAATTTGGTTCACTGGTTGCCTGTTGTTTAGTAATGGCCCTGGCAAACGACTTGGCATATCACCCTATTTTATGGAGTTTGCTAGCCCTGTTTGCTTCAGGAAATATTCAAAGGGTCGGCAATGATATGCGGAAGTAATACTGACATATTATTACATATAAGAATAGGTCAGTAGAATGTATGGACATATACCGTAATAATACTTATTCTTTGCATCCTTATTGGGATAGAATGCCCAACAGCATAATTATAGTGGGATTAGATGACGATTCATTCAAAAACTGCCGTTCCAAGCTCCCCCTCCACGGAGTCATGTCCTTTCACGAATACATGCATCCTTGCGCTTTATTTTTTAATTACCAGCTCTGAACGGGGTAGTTGGATAGCGGAAATGAGAATCAGCCGGTAGAGATGGCTCTCACGGTGATTCCAGTTTTCGTCCACCAAGCATTGACTGCAGCTGCGATGGTCGTTACTTCCCGAACGAGTCAGGAGAGCGCTGCCTGAACACCACGAAACAGTCAGTTTTTGTATGATTTGACGGTCAGTTTCTGTTGCTACCGCGGCGTAGATTGAGACCGCTCCAATTCACCGCTCCGAACAAGTGAGGTCTACCGAATCACGGCAATCTCTGCTGAAAGCTGTCGCTCACCGACCACCGCGTAGGCCGTGGGCTGACCACGGTCAGCCCGCGGCCGTTGCCTGTGATGCCGGTACACCAACGCCGTTCGCTTTGATCTTCCACTGCCGACGCAACTCCTCGGTCGTGTCCCAAAGTCCTCTAGAGTTCAGTAGCAACTGGCTCCCGTGAAGAACGGGACGCCTCTGGTGTCCACCCAAGAGGTGTCCCATGCACGCCACAATCGACGTGCGGTTGACGGTTAGCATTGACGACGACAAAACGATACCGCTGGCCACGCTCGCCGAGTTCGTCACTGACCAGAACGTCGAATCAGTTCTTCTCGAAGGACTGGTCGAGAGCCTCGACGCGAGCCGCCTCGAGGCGCTCTGTGGCGAGAAACACGCCCACGGCAATGGTGAACAGCGATTCCAACGCGCCGGTACCGACACCCGCACGGCCGTCACAACTGCCGGTGAACACGAATTCGACCTTCACTACGTCGAAGATACCGCCGCTGACCACGACGAATCCAGCTACTTCCGGCCCGTCGAAGATGTTCTCAGCTTCGACGGGCAAAACCGCTATCAGCAGGACATTGCAACCAAGAGCGTCGATCTCGCCACCTCGCTCAGCTATCGTGATGCTGCTGACCACGGCGACGGCATCCTCTCGGAGATGCCGTCGCCGACCACAATTAACCGTCGCGCCAAAGAGTACGGCAGCAAGCTCAAGCAATTCCTCCCCGACTGTGTCGCTGACACAGACGCTGATGCAGTTATTCCTGACGGCACGAAGTGTCACAGTCAAGACGACGACCGCGCGTACCACTCCGTCCAGGCCACGCTCGGCGAAGACACTGCCGAGGAGTCACGCTCCCTGCTAGATCTCTCGGTCAATGCTGATTGGGACGAGACAGCAGCCGACCTCGATGACATCGACGCAGTCACTGACGACGCGACGGTCGTCAGTGACGCTGAGGAGGGCATCGATGGATTTCTCTCGGTAAAGGCAGTCAGATCATCGTGGAGTTCGTGCAACTCATCACACAACTGCTGCGCTTCGTCGTACCGATCAGCAACGAACTCCGCCTCCCGCAACAAGTGTGCCGAGCATCGCTGTAACTTCGTGTGATACGCTGGATAGGCCGACCAACCGTCACAGCTGAGCGTAGCGTCCTCGGCGAACTCCTCGCCGAGGACATCCTCTAACACCTGACTGCCTCGACTCTCATCAACTGTGTACAGCACTTCATCTTCAGTTACGAACGTCCAGACCCAGTACCGTTCACCGTCTACGGGAAATCCCGTCTCATCGACATAGATCACGTCGCTCTCCGCTACGCTATCTTTGACTTCCTCATATGCGGGTCGCAGCCGGTCTGCGACCCGCTCAGTCAAGTTATAGATCGTTCGATGAGAGACTGGTTCGTCAAGTTTCCAGTCGAAGAGCTCAGCTTGTTTTCGATTAGGGAGCCGTTCGTGGAACCGACCGAGAGCGGTTTGGGCCATGATAATGGCACAGAAAAGGTTTGAAAGCTAATGCGTGAGAAGAAAATAACGGCCTGAAATAGCCGTGCACTAGGTGCACGGTGATTTAAGAGTGTTTCAGGATCACCCTCACTTTGCCAGAATTTTCTTCTGCCAACTCATCGGGTTCCGAATATAGCCAGAAGGAATCTTGATACGTCGATTTTCACCGGCCACATATAAACGACCGTTCCACCGTATTCTGCTCTCCAAGAATTGGGAGTAGAAGGCTCTTACTGCCATAACTGAGAATTAGCTTTCAGATCGCGCCGAGGTCATTATGTTTGGCCCAAACCGCCCGGTTTGCGGGCAATCTGGGTGCTCAGCGACTACTTCGTTGCCGCAAGAGCACTCATGTTTGCCAAGCTTGTACTCAACGACGGTTGTTGGAATAGGAAGCGGCGTGTCAATAACGATTTGTGACGTGTAGCTGTCTGGATCGGTGAGAACGTGCTCACAGTCAGGGCAAAACCCGTTGTCGACAAAGCGTGTTTCTTCAGGCTCTGGCGGTGTTCTTGTGGTTCCTTCGTGACCCTCCTCACGGCCAGGCGAAGAGTCGCTGGCGGCATCATCGCCGCCAGCTGACTCTTCTTCCTCATCGTCAGTCTCGTCATCATCGGAACCGTTGCTACCACCACCTCCACCAGCACCGCCCTCCTTGCTGGGAGGCGTATTCGCGTTTTTGTATTGCTTGAGCTCTGCCTCAAGCTCATCAATCCGCTCCTGCTGTGCGGCAAGTTGCTGGCGAAGCCACTGATTCTCTGCGCGAAGTCTAATGACTTCCTGACGGAGAGCTGTCTTGCTATCAGCTTGGATCGCCGAAATCGGTAGATTCGGCGATCCACCTGTCCCGAGAGACACTCTTGATTCGGCTGATGTGCGCCAGCAAGGAGTCAGCTACGAATTCGGCTGGAGTGCTATCCAACTACTGAACGGGAGGTTGCCATACTAAGTCCTTACGTATGCGCTATTCCACGCTCTTATTTTAGATATTTTCCAACAGTTTCTTTGATAATCTTGGCAGTGTCAAATACACTATGATTTAGTAAACTAGCGAAATAAAAATACAAATGTCTTGGGTTTGCTGGAGCATAGCGAACGGCTTCCCAGAAATGCTCCTTTGAAGCACCAAGGTTGCCCATTTCAGCATAGTGGTGCCCTCTCTGATAATGCGTGTTTGCGATGGCCGACGAAGACATTTTTTTACCATGCTTGTCAATGAAGCGTTCGTGGCCCTGTATCCGACGGCCAGGATCAGCTGAAATGCGACTATCGTGTTGGTAGTGGTCTACTAGTACCTCATCAATACCGACTATTTCGTAGTTCTCAAGAATCCGAACATAGAGATCTAAATCTTGACGGGCCTGAAAGGATGGATCGAATCCACCGACCTCCGCAAGAATGTCCCGGCGAAAGGTAGTTGCAGAAAGACTTCCGATCGGGTTTTGCTGAAGTACAGACTGTTGATCAACTGAGCCAGGTTCAGCCCGAGATGTCCTGATCTTCTCATCATCTTCTGCCCGACGGATCGAATACGACGTGTATACCCCAGCTTGCTTGTTAGGTGCTGGGTTGAATGCATCAATAACCTTCTCAAGGTACTCCGGTCTAAGGGCATCATCAGAGTCAAGAAACGAAACGTACTCACTGGAAGCAAGTTCAATTCCCACGTTTCGAGCAACACATGCTCCTTGATTTGAACTTAAGCGGTGATATGTTATTCGAGGGTGTTCGCAATTATCCATCATAGAAGGAGTTGCGTCCGTTGAACCGTCATCTATGATAATGTGCTCCACGTTCTCCTCTGTCTGTGCGAGTACGCTGTTGATTGCGCGAGGAAGAGTGTCCGCACGATTATAGGTGGGTGTAATAACACTAATAGAACCAGGCATTAGTTGTTACCTCAGTTTGGTACTTGCTAGGTCAATAGATTATTACTACTTGGCTTTGTTGCTCTACCTCTTACCTGCAAAAGTTGGTTTTTTAAGTCCTGTAGACTGGTATGCTACCGAGAGCGAGGCTAACAATTTTATAAAGCTGACAGAATTCGTATGAAATATACTGCTTCTTGACGCTTACTGGCCTCATTTCTGAACATAGATTCTAATTTGGCAGCTTAGCATTCTACATTAAATTCCTGTCTTACTTTTTTTACGGCCTCTCGATTTCTCGAGCCTAGTCGATGGTCGTTCGAACGGCCTCGGGGGTCTGGATGAGGTTATACCGTTCGACGAGCCGGGCAGTGAATGTATCGAGCGAGGCCGCAGGCTCGGCCAAGTGCTCCCGGGCAGCCAGCCTCAGGATTTGGAAGTCGTGTTTGTTCTTCAACCGCTTGCGTGCCGGCCAGTCCACATCCGTGTCGCAGTCCCCACCGTTGATGTCGTCGTGACAGCTTCGAAAGAGATAAACCCCGACATCAGGCTCTTTCTGCCAATGATGGTAGTCTAACCAACTGATCCCGAGTTCGTCAACCGTCCGTCGACACAGGGACAGGTCGGGCTCCACACCCAGCCGTACTGCTGCGCTCGCTTCGAGTACGCCTCGGTGAACTCACGCGTCCGGGGACAGTTCTCGGCAGTCTGAATCCCGTCACATAGGTGCCGATCCCAGTACGCCTGGACGAGTTCAGCCAGGTCTGACGGCGTCACCATATCGGTGTACGCGGCATCGACCACGACCGCGCTCCACCGGCGCAGTTCGACCTCGCAGTCCGAACACCGCGATTTGAACCACACCACGTACGACGGCAGCCCGTCTTCGTACCGCTCGACTTCCCCACCACAGTCCGGACAGAGAACCTAGATGGGTCGATCACGCAACTCGTCACTCTGTTCGATGACTTCGAGAACGTGAACACCGCGGACCTGCGTACTGAGCAAGTCAGTCTCGGCGTCACGTTCGGTGCTATGCGTCACTCCGAATGATTCATTTGAGTCAGCAGCGTTGATTTGCATGGGTTGTCGCTCCAGACAGCCCCTGAGTCGGTGCTCCTACACCGGCCCGCTTCTCATACCGAAACGGATAAATACGCAGGGACTGACATGAATTTGTTGGATTTATTATAAAAGTGCTTGCAAAGCGACTGAAACCGGTGGATAAATCGGTTACCCCCCGAGCACACCTTGTGTTAGATCAGACTGGTGGTTGTAATTTCTTGTCAAATATGTCACTGAGTAGCTCATCTAGATCGTCTGGATCTAGTATTAAATTATTCCCTTCAGATTTGGTAACCATAGATGTGTAGTCAAAGCCAAACATATCAGCCAAAAAGTGGAAGTGGGGTTTTATTGCTGATTCGGGGAACAATTCGATTATTATTGGGTCGTCCGCGAATATCATATTCAAAAGACCAGCCCCATGTGGCCCCATAATCACATCCGCTTTATAGAAGATCTCTAATTGCTCTTTGAAGCGAAGTGTTTCTAATTTATACGTCTCGAAACCGTATTCTTCTAAAATTCCATTAAGTTGATTCTGATTGACTACCTTCCTCCCTCTACTAGCTTCTTGCCGAGAAATGTAGACTTTCTCTGGACTATCCGAATTGGTGCCTGAGTCTGGTATATTCGACCTCATTCGGTCACGCAACCAACTAAAGTCCTTGATTGATGGATTATAATTTGATAATTCAGGTGTTTCGTAATTGAAAAAATGTGGGCGGTGCGTAGTAACAATCAGTTTTTCGACTCTTGTCCCATGCTGGTCCCATTCTGTGTATTTAGTAGAGTCATAGCCGGCTGCTTTGAGTGTATCACATACGAAGTCTCGTGGGTTCGACTCAATCAGTAAAGTAGGTTCTTCCCCTGTCTCTTTCTGATATAATTCAAGAAGTCGGAGTTTGGGTAGATATTCCATCATCCAATGATAATAACTTGGATCTGGGCATATGAGTGGGAACACACTCTCCTTTGATTTGCTAGGTCTGATTTTGAACCGTGATTTGGTATTATGTATTATGATTTCGCCTCTAACAAACGTATTCCCATTACGGAATCCAGAAGTTTCAGATATGAGATTTTTTCCTTTATATAACCCGGTAGCATGGGGACCTATCAAATCACAGTCTTCAATCTCATACACCGTCCCAGGACGGGGGTTGAATTTTTTTGGATAGGGTTTAAATTCACTGCGTAGTCGTTGGTTGTTCGACTCTGAGATGGAGAAACTGCTTTCCTTGCTCTCTTCCCAGAATTGATAAGTGTCTGTTTGTCCGACAATCTCGTCGGCTGTAACCTTTTGTCGATCAACTATTCGCCTTGTTAGGAATGGAACTGATTCTTTAAATAAGTCGGTTATACCATTTCTCGAATAATATCGGCATATCTTCTGGGGTAATGTCAGCGGTGGGCTATCGTTTTCACTCATACGTTTTACGAGAGATTTGATTTGAAATAGCTAATTGTCTTCTCCAGTCCTTCTGTTAGGTGTATTTCAGGCTCCCAATTCAACTCTGTCTTGGCTCGTGTAATATCGGGCCTGCGCTGGCTCGGATCATCTTCAGGAAGCGGTTCATAGGTGATGTCAGAGCTCGTATCGACAATATCCAGCACTTCGTGGGCTAGTTCTTTGATTGTCCGTTCGTTCTCTTTCCCAATATTGTACACGTCGTGCTCAGAATTCTCGACACGCATCAAAGATACGAGTCCAGTAATTAGATCGTCTACGTAGCAGAAGCTGCGGGTCTGTTCGCCGTTACCGTAGATCGTGAGGTCCTCACCGCGCAGCGCTTGCGTGATGAACGTCGGAACGACCCGCCCGTCGTCAGGTCGCATACGCGGTCCGTACGTGTTGAAGATCCGGACCGTTCGAGCATCGACGTTGTGTTTCCGCTGGTACGCAACGGTGAGTGTCTCTCCGAAGCGTTTGGATTCGTCATAGCAGCCTCGAACCCCCCGGATGTTCACGTTCCCGGTGTAGGTCTCTGGCTGCGGATGTACTTCGGGGTCGCCGTAGACTTCACTCGTGCTGGCGAACACCATCCGCGCGTCGCAGGCGCGAGCGTGATCCAAGAGTCGGCGTGTCCCCTGCGTATTCGCTAACGCGATGTTGACAGGGAAGTCAGTGAAGTCCGCTGGAGAGGCCCGCGACGCAAGATGGTAGATTCGATCTACAGACGGGAGCGATCCCGGGATTCGCACGTCGCGGTCGTTAACGGTGAACGAGGGATGGTCTTCGAGTTGCTCGATATTTTTTTGCTGGCCACTGCCGAAATTGTCGAGGCAGATCACTTCGTGTCCATCAGACAGTAATCGTTCACACAGGTGGCTCCCAAGAAACCCGGCCCCACCTGTGACCAAAATACGATGAGCCATACCCAAATCTATGGCTCAATACATATCAATCGCACCCATTTCCCACGGTAGACCGTATAGAATCATTAAACTCAATTGAGCACATAGAGTACGTGAACTATGGATAAGGGGTTTCTTTATGTTGCCACTGGGGAACAGTATATTGAAGAAGCAAAATTTTCAGCGCAAGTCACAAAACATCACATGGATTTGCCAATCACAGTAATCAGTGATAGAGAAGTGAATTCGCCATATATTGACAAAGTAATCATAGACGAGTCTCCTGACCGATCATTTTTTGATAAGCCAAGAAACCTGTTGAAATCTCCTTATGACAAAACGATCTACATGGATGGGGATGTGTTCTTGTTACAGCCTGTTCCAGAACTATTTGACTTGTTAGATAACGTTGACTTGGCCACAGCAATTGATCCTAATGAGTTTGAGTTGAGATATATGGATAACGTTGATTTTGGTGATGTCCCCGAGAGTGTTCCTCTGTTTCAAACAGGCGTTATAGCTTATAAACAAAACGAGGAATGTAAAGAATTCATAAGGAACTGGATCAACATTCATCAAAATAGCACCATCAAACGCGACCAGACATCTTTTCGAATAGCAATTGACGGAGCAAATATAAATCATATGACTCTTTCAAACCTGTATAATTGCTTAATAGAATGGCCGATGCAAGTAACCGGGGAAGTGAAAATAGCTCATGGTCGACTAGCTCAGGCCACCGTACAAGATATTGAGGATATAAATACCCACATGAATGTGACAGACAGGCCGCGGTTGTTTTATTATCCAACAAGGGGGGACATCTATGCTCCTGCAAAGCCCCGATTAAATTCTCTCACTCTGCCGCTATCAAAATGCTTGTCATACAGTTATTCCATAAAAAATTTATTGGGACTATTTTATTCAAGCTATCAACGTCGGGGGCTTATTGAAACTCTACGTCGCGCTGCTAGGTATGTTATGTGAGTTGTTCGCTACTCTGATGACCTGTCTACTAAGTTTTTATATACTCAGAACGCGACAGTATTGGTAGATGCTTCCAGACAGGTATAATATGCGCAATCTTATTCGTTCGGTGCGTAATCCAAAAATACTTTTTAAAGAGTCCTATAGATTATATAATTCATCTATAATGAAAGCCAACAGCTACCGTCTGAAACAGAAGTATGGGAAGGGCGTTGATGTAATGTCCGAGGATTGGGACAACCTGATTCTCTTAGACGCTTGTCGGTACGATTATTTTTTTGACGCCTACGAAAAATCTGATCTGGATGGAGATTTAGAGTGCCGGGTTTCAAGAGCAAGCCAAAGTTGGGAATTTATGGAAAAAAACTTCGAGGAAAGAGAGCTCCATGATACAGTCTATGTTACTGCAAACCCCCACGTAGAACTGTTATCAGATGGGATTTTCTATACAATCCACCCACTCCTCGACCAATGGAACAAAAAATTAGGGACAGTCCATCCTGAGGATGTGGTTGAAGCCGCACTTTCGGCTCACCGAGAGCATCCCAATAAGCGCCTTATTATTCACTTCATGCAACCACATCTGCCATTTCTCGGTTCTACTGCTCAAAAGGTACGACAGCAGGTCAATCTAAAAGGATTCAACAATAATGAGTTTCGTAATGGAAACGGACCATCTGGCAAGAGTTGGTACCAGTTCGTCAAGACGGATAAGATCTCACTCTCTGAAACGTCGCAGGCTTATAACGAAACACTTGAAATAGCGTTGGAGCACATTACAGTTCTCGTTGGCCAACTTGGCGGTAAAACAATAATAACATCTGACCACGGCGAACACTTGGGCGAGCGGATAGGACCCCTCGGAAAAAGACAATACGGACACCTTGGATGGGAAACAGATATGTATACAAAGGAACTGAGAGAGGTGCCATGGTTATCTATACCTGCCAATCAACGACGTGAGATTCAATCAGATAATCCAATAGAACACGACGCATTAAGCGATGAAATTCGAGATAACCGACTTGAAGCGCTCGGTTATTTATAGTCCCGAAGAGTTAGAAAATCAGATATGACGCACCAAGTAATAAAACTGAATCGCTCTTGCGAAGTAGATTGTTGATAGCGAGAGCTGCGGCTGAAAGTCGAAGAGGGCAAGGGCACCGCGCCAGCGGTGCCCGATATGTTCCCACTAAGCCGGTTCGTGTCGGAATCGGCTGCAGCGGACCTGCTGCAACAGGTTCGCTGGTGTGATGGTGTTGGATGCCCCCGCTGCCGTTCTGACCTGACGGTCAGAAACGGCAGCTATCGGGTGTATCAACGGTATTTGTGTAAGAATTGCGGTCGGACGTTTAACGACAAGACCGACACGATCTTCGCTCACTCGAAGCTCTCGCTAAAAGAGTGGTACTTCACGATCTACGTGTTCTTACGGTTCAACACAAGTATTCGACAGATTGAGGCGGAACTCGATCTTTCGTACAGAACGGTGAGACGGCGTGTCGAGCGCTTCGTCAGAGCGCTCGACGCGCCTTCGATCACGCTGTCAGGACCGGTTGAAATCGACGAAGTGTACGTGTCTGCGGGCCTCAAAGGCCGCGAGCGCGACCAGAAGTCGCGCTCGCGTGGCCTGTCCACGCGTGGACGAGGATCGTACGACGGCGACAAACTGCCGGTGTTCACGCTGGTCGATCGTGGCTCGGACGATCGGTACGTCGTGCCAGCGAAATCCGCCGACGAATCGACCATTCGACTCCTGCTTGCTGACCACGATGAGGAGTCGCTGACCGTCTATACGGACGGATTTCGGGCCTACGATCCGCTTGAAGAAGACGACGCATTCACCCGCAAATACGTCGTCCACGGCGACGGAGAATACGCTGACGGAGACATTCACGTCAACACCTGCGAGAGCCACGCGTCGCTGACGCGACGGTGGCTCTCGCCCCACCGAGGAGTGTCAAAAGACAAGCTCACGCAGTATCTCAGAGCCTTTCAGCTCCGCTGCGAACTCTACAGAAAACCAGGTGACGAAGCGCTCAAACATGCTCTCGCCGCTGCCCTCTGAAAATCAACAACGTGCTTCACAAGAGCGAAACTGAATTTGTGAGAATCCAATAGACCTCCGTGACCTAATTAATTCTAACCCTTCTAAGCCACGTGAGCCATGGAAGACAAGTAAGTTTTCGAATGCTGCCCGAACTCGCAGCCCGTATTTCTCCTGTGCCGCGAAATCAGAGTGCTTTTGTGGGTCATGTACCATCCATAGTGGTAGATGCGCCTTCGCACAGGTACACATGTCTGATTCGGAAAACACCACTGTCTCCCGTCGGGAGAAGATCGACGCGCTTCTCGATGTAGCTCGGTTCAACCCTAAGTTTACGGTACTGATCATTGGGCTTGGACTCGTTGCTGCGGTCCTCGAAGGGGTCGGTCTGAGTTTTATTCTACCAGTCGTTGAGATCGTCCAGGCAGAAGACCCCGTTGCCGAAGCTGACGGGCTCATGGCCGCGTTCGTAACGGTATACCAAACGTTGGGTATCCCGTTCACTCTCGGGTTCGTCGTTGTCGGCGTTGCGGCCGTGATGACAGCTCGGTACACGATGAGTTTCATTGTGGCTTGGTTCCGCGAAGCCCTGCGGACGTACTACATCCGGGATCTACAGATGCGGGCGTTCGGAAGCGCGTTAGATGCTCGCATCGAATATTTCGATGAGGAAGGCTCCGATGATATACTGAATGCGATTGTCACGCAGACGAACTACGCTGGCCGGGCGATTCAGCGGGTTGTGCGATTTACAGAAACGCTGTTCCTATCATTAGCATATTTGTTAATCGCACTACTAATCACTCCCTCACTTACAATATTTGCTCTTGTCGTTCTCGGAGGACTCACCGTATTGCTTCGGAATATTGTTGAACCAGGATATGAGATTGGAGAGTTAGTTGCTGAGGCTAACGAACAGAGACAGGAAGCGGTGCAAGCGGGGACACAGGGAATCAGAGACATCCGGATTTTCGGGTTAGCTGATGAACTGTATCAGGATTTCATGGATGCTATCGATCAGTTCACGGATTCTCGTATCAAACTCCGCCGTAACGAAGCTGCGATTAATAATTTCTACAATCTCGGTGTCTCCGTCTCCGTATTCGTGCTTATATACTTCGCACTAACCTTTGCGAACCTTTCAGTAGGATCACTTGGTGTGTTTCTGTTCGCTATGTTCCGACTAGGTCCGAAGGTGAGTGCATTGAACCAGCAGTTTTATAACCTCGAAAATGACTTGCCCCATCTCGTCCGAACTCAGAAGTTCATACAGAAACTGGACAATAATGAAGAGCCGAATGAACCCGTCCGTGACGTTTCAGCAGAGGTTGACCTCGTCGAATTCGATGACGTTCGATTCTCGTACGATAATGAAGAGCAGGTACTCTTCGGGGTTGATTTTGAGGTTGAGAAAGGCGAGTTTATCGCGTTCGTCGGACAATCCGGTGCTGGGAAATCGACTATCGTGTCCTTGCTGGCTCGTCTCTATGAGGTAGACGAGGGCGAGATCCGGGCGAACGGTGTGCCGATAGATGAAATGGACATCGATAGGTGGCGCGACCACCTTTCGGTTGTGCGTCAGAATCCGTTTATTTTCAACGATACCCTGCGATATAACCTCACGATAGGAAACCGGGACGTGACGGAAACAGAACTAGACCGTGTCTGCGAAATCGCACGGGTTGACAAATTTTTCGACGATCTACCTGACGGGTACGACACGATGCTTGGCGACGATGGCGTCCGCCTCTCTGGGGGGCAAAAACAACGTGTCGCGTTGGCGCGAGCCTTGTTAGAGGATGCAGACTTGCTGGTCTTGGACGAAGCAACAAGCGACCTTGACTCAAACTTGGAGCAGGAAGTCCAGGCGGCGATTGAAGCGATGGACCGAGACTACGCGATGATCACTATCGCACACCGGCTGTCTACGGTTCAGAATGCCGACCGGATCTACACAATGGATGACGGCGAGGTGACCGAGGTCGGGACACATACTGAACTGCTCAATAACGGCGGGCAGTATGAAGACCTGTACACGATCCAAGCGAAAGAGTGACTTACCGAACGAGACAGAGCATTAGTTCTCAGATATGTTGAGTGTATATATTGATCGTCACCCATTGAGACGGTGACACAGAAGGACTCTCACACTCTGTTCCGCCGGATTCTGACCTCTCGTTGGACGCATTCACGTTCGCCGGGCCGATGAAGGTAGCGCTGGCTTCTGTGGCCACCGAAAACGCTCTTCGGTAGACTGGCGGAACTAAGAGCATTAGTGCCTCTGGCCGGGCAGAAACGGATATGCACGAAGACCGCCCTGCCTTCGGTCAGAGGCTATCGGAACTTTCGGAGCTTGGAGTAATAGAATTTCGGCCCAAGCCGCTCGACGCCATCGTCGAGCGGCGTCTCAAGACAATCTGGGAGGAACGATCCTGCCCGCACTGCGGTGCAGACAGTCTCCATGCTCTCAGCGGCTCTGACCGTATCTGGTGTGGCCGCTGTGACTGGAAAACCACGTACACACGAGGCACACCTTTCTACGATTCGGAACTCACTCCCGGTGAGTTCCTCATCGCCTTCATCCTCTACGCTGATACGCTGCTCAGCATCACCCAAATCGCTGAACTCCTCTCACCGTGTTACACGACTCTTCACGACCAGCTCAGAGAGTTTGAAACCGCGTTCTGTCGGGGATTTCCGACAGTCTGGGAGCGCATCTCCCAGACAGTCGATGGGCCAACGCAGGTCGATGAAACACAGCAGGTGTGTTCGGGCTTCAAAGGTCAAGACCCGCCGCGGGAGGGACTCGACCGCGGCGGGTCGCCCGAGGGCGGACGCACCCGCTGGACAGGGGATCAGGGAGACGAACTGACGCTCGTCGCGGCCTGCCGCGACGTGCTTCGCGTGGTCTCAGCCCAAGAGGGAAGCGACTACGAAGATGATCTCGGGCCAGTTATTGAGGAAGCAGACGACCTCTCCCAGCCGCTGGGAGAGGTCTGGACTGATGGATTGCCAGCATACCGAGGCATGGAGCACGACCACCGATACGTTGTCCACGACGACCGGTACGTCTCCGGCGAAGGCGTCCACACGAACCAGGTAGAGTGTCTCTGGTCACTGCTCCAGCCGTGGTTGGCGAAGTTCCGCGGCCTGTCCAAGCAGGGCTTGGAGCAGGCCGCTCGGACCTACGGCTTCCTCCGGTCACTGAACCTTACTGGGGCACCGATCCACGGTCTCATAGATTGTATCGCCGTCAATGTATTCCGCTAGTTCCGCCAGTCTACCGAAGAGCGAGCAGAACTGCTCGGATTACCGGACGTGAACTGGGCGGTCGCACCGCACATCTTCTACTCTCGCGCTGACTACGACGTCTCTGAGGATTCTTCGCCGAGGCTGCCAGGACTCGGATTCGACTTCGCCGGGTTCGAACACACGGTTGATGGACAGCGGCTGCGATACCTGGGAATCGTCACCGATTGGGACGAGGATCTATTTGAGATCTATTTGAGATCTATTTACAGATCGTCCAACTCGGCAAGACAGCAGCTACCGGCGTCGTTGTCCTTCCGAATCGAGAGCAGATCTACGATTTCCTCCATTTCCTGAAAACCACCGAACTGACCCAAGATCATGGTGTGCTCCCGGATGAGCGAGACGAGTACTCGTCGGTCCCGAACGTTCTGGCGTTACACGAACAGGTCATCCGTGACATTCAACTCCTCAATGGGGTCGCGTTGCTCCCCCGCCGGAAATTCTTGGATGAAGGATTCGACACTCTCGACCACCCGGTCTCCGTTCCGACCTATGCTTGATCTGGACGCTTCTGACGCCAATGTGGCACGAGCGGTGGTGTTGCCACTGGACTGCTCTCGGAAGCAATTGAAGGACTTGCTGACTCTGTCTGGCGAGTCCGAGACACCATTTCGGAAGCGACTCGATGAGTACTGCGTCGAGACATTGAAGCGAACGGGTAGCCCTGATGATCCGCCAGTCGTGGAGTTCATCCACGAGATCGCCACGTTTGCAGCCCTTGCTGCTGTCCGCGTCGAATTCGCGGATCCGCTTCTAGGAACGCATCATTACGAACAGTTCCTCGAGCACAGTTTGGAACGCCGGATGATGACACGCGCCCTGCAGAAGCATCCCGGCCTCTCTCGATTCACACGAGATATTCGGGACTACCCGAATTTGTGGAAGCCTAATCGTTCGTTCGTGCCGTATTTCGGCGCTGCTTCACAGAATCCACTCGTAGACCCGAATTCAAGAGACACGATCTCTAGACCGGACAAACGTCTCGTCACGGTCGCAGATACCATTCGTGCAAGTTCTACGCTCGACTTCGACGATACGATATGATACATGATGAGAGAGTACGTTTCGTTTGTCTCGATTCTTCGTGTGTGTTTCTCGGAGGAAGTCCACAGTCAGTCTCCTGTCGACTCTGTCGTATTGGGCTGACCACTATAAACCGCCTCGAAGTCCCGTGGTTCAACATGCTCTCGATGTCTCGTCATCCGGAGAAACTCCGTCTTTCGGACGACCCAGAAGGACTTAGCCTGCTCCGCTGTAGGTGACCTCTTCTGGAATGAGAGAGGACGTTTCGTCTGTCTTCGACTGTGACACCGGGTACTCCACAGCAGCCACTCAACCTCCGCTTCAGAGAGTGGATTTCGTTTGTCTCCTGACGCCAAGTAATGCGTAGCGTCTCGATAGCTGAAATGGGACTAACAAGCGGGAGTGGATCCAGACAAACGAGACAAACAAAAGCAGGTTTTATATATTGGTGGTGGGTCATTATAAATAGACTCATGTCCGGACCGTTTAGCGACGTCGAACGTTCTCTCTTTACTGCAAAGGAGGTCCTCTCCGAAGACTACCAACCCGATCAGATCCTTGAGCGTGACGAGGAAATCGACGAGTATCGCCACGCGCTTGAGGACGTCCTCTTCGGCCGGACGCCACAGAACATCATGCTGTACGGGAGGGCCGGACTCGGGAAAACGGCGGTGACGACATACATGATGGAAGCGCTTCAAAACGAAGCCACAGAGCGCTCCGACGCCGACGACCTGTTCGTCCACGAGCTGAACTGTAACGGAAAGACGGTCTATTCGGTCGTCCGAGCGCTCATCAACACACTGCTCCCGGAGACCGCGAGTGACTTCCCAAAACGAGGGCTCAGTACAGCCGACGCGTTCGAGGAACTGTACGCGCAACTCGATCGACTGGGTGGGACGCACCTCATCGTGTTCGATGAAATCGATCACCTCGGTGATGCCGACACGCTCCTGTACGAACTCCCGCGGGCGCGCTCGATCGGCCACATCACGAATTCGAAAATCGGCGTCATCGGGATCTCCAATAACTACAGGTTTCGACAGGGCCTCTCGCCGAAGGTCAAAGACACCCTGATGGAAGCTGAGATTTCGTTTAGCCCGTACGATGCCAGTGAACTCCGAACAATACTTGCTGACCGCGCCGATCACGCGTTTGTCGACGGCGCCTGTGACGACTCAGCGGTCGCGCGAGCAGCAGCGATTGCGGCGAAAGACCGGGGAAACGCCCGACAAGCGATCGATCTCCTCAGGGTCGGTGGCGAAGTGGCGAAAAAGCAGGAGGCTGATAGCGTCGACGATTCGCATATCGTTGCAGCCCAGGAACTCGTCCAACGCGGTCGGTTGCGAAATCGGATCCGCGATCAGACCCAGCACGCACAGTTGCTTCTCGAAACGCTCGCGTATCTCGAGCAGCAGGAGGAGACACTGGCCCGCTCGAAGACGATCAAGACTCGATACGAGCGCGTCGCGGACTCACACGCCGTGGACCCGCTCACGACGCTCAAGAGCATTCAGAACCACCTCTCGGACCTCCATATGCTCGGATTTCTCCATCGGACCGATCGGAATCGCGGCGAGAGCGGTGGCCGGTACTACGAGTACGGCCTTGACCTCGATCCCGAGATCGTCCTCGACATCAGAGCCGAGATCGAAGCGGAACGCAACCCGTGAGACATCAGTGAGAAGACAGACGAAACGTCCTCTCTCATTCCCGGTTTCGTTCACTCACACGCCCTGATCGATGGGGATATCGAAATAAAATCTGGTGAGAATCGCACTGTCTGAGTGACCTCCAAGACAGACGAAACGAACTGTGTGTCTTCCACCTGCTTTTATGTGCAGAACTATGTCGCTATCGCTGTCGATTACGTCACTGTCCACCAACGCTGGTCTGCCACCACATATCCGTCACCACCGCACGGCCAACAGGCCGCCAGTGACAGCCAGTCCATTCTGCCTCATGCCGGTACCACCCAGAGCCGTCCGGGCGTGGTTCGAACTGCAGCCGTCGCCACAGGCCACTGTGGTCTCTGTACCGGATTTCGAGTGACTCGCCGGTCGATGCATGGTCAGTTGCTGTGCCGTCAGTGCCCGGATCGTCACCGGACGTACATTCGTTTTCAGACATGGTTCGTGACACCCGGACCGCTTTCCAGGCGCCACTCCGCCACGTGACTGAATACCTTCCGAATATTCTATCTTTATCCGAGAAACGGTCAGAAGCCGTAGCGGTCGTGGGCTTCGTCAATCGGGAGAATTTCGAGTACACGAACCTCTGTCTCATCTTCTACAATCGTACAGAAGGCTGTGTACGTCCGGGAGACATGCAGCCGGTAACGGTCTCGGCGGCCGTCGATAGGCAGTTTTTCTTTATTTCCGCGACCCTGACCAGGATGCGGGTTTGCGGCAAGATATCCGAGTTTCGCTTTGCAAATACGTGTCGTCTTTTCGCCGGCAGCCTCGAGGAAGGCACGTGCATCGTCGCCCAACAGCACGTCGTACTCAGACATCTTCAAGCGCAGTCAGATCCTCAGAATCAGCTGCTTCGACGTCTCTGAAACGATTTTCGAGGTCCTCACGGCGACGCTGTTGAGCGAGGTCTTGAAGCAGTTCGTCGTAGGTCTGTCCCGGGTCTTTGAGTTCGTGTAGCTCTTTGTGGGTCTCTTCGGTGACTGGAATGCGTTTGTCGGCCGACATTGCGCTATCAGTCCTTGCAACCCTGCCAGTCTTAACAGCATCGGGAACCACCTTCACATCGCTACTCGGGCCAGCTGCACACTCGCTACACAGTTATTGGTGAATGCGAGCATTCGCCCATCGTGACAACCGATAATACTCTGACGCTGGTGAAGAAAGAAACCGGAATCGGATAGTGAGGACCTCTACCCGCGGTACTGCGGTATCTTAATGGCAACGCTGCCAGAGGTCGCTGAAACTCGCGTGCATAGTTGGCAATGCAATATAAATGAGCGTTTGGAGAGCAATCTGGGGCAATTCCCGCTCACTGAGTCGGCTGAATCCACGCATCATAGTCCCGCTAAACCCGGTGGAGTCTCAACTCCTCTCACACGAACAGAAGTTGAGACCGCTCCTCTCAATGCGTACGGTCCGATGCCACAAGGCACAGGCAGGGTTTGTACAGTGGAACTCGAATACCGGGGGCATCGATGCGACGATACACCGAGACGCCAGTAACCAGTTTCCTTGACCCGAGTCGTATTCAGCCTGACAATGTTCCGTAGAACCGTACACCTCGTTTCTACCCTGGCTCGTCATTCGCTCCAGAGTGCCTCGATTCGTTCGTCAAGACGAGTGAGCACAGTGGCGAGTACGTCCTGCCACTCATCCGGATAGTCTTCGTCCTCGCCTGGCGTCGGCGCATCCGGCAGCGGGTGGAAGTGCTCGCGGGTATTATGATTATTGGGGTGGCGGTCCCAGCGGCACTCCCAGGAGTTCCCCGTCCGGTATTGCTCGGAGTAGTGGATGCTGAAATCATCGGTTTCGAACCATCGGATACGAAGATACGCCCGCGTGACCCCACTTGGGAAGTACCCGAGGTCGTAGTCAGCAACGACGGCGTTCGGTGCATACTCAGGGCGTGCTTGGACATCGCCGAAGCGAGCGCTCCTAGAGAGGTGTGGGGCAATCCGGTCGAGAATTTCAGCATCGATCGGGCCGGTACTGGACGGCCCGTCCTGATTGTCAGGCATCGATATGACCGGGAGAACTACCAGAAGCTGAGTGATCACGACGCGCCGCATCGAGGAGGGTAGCTCTGCGTTCGAGCGTTTTCCACTCGGAGAGGGCCTCCCACGCGTCTTCAGTTGCCATTTCGCGGCTGGCTTCGACAAGAGAGACGGCGTCAGGATCGTCTGCGTCGAACTGTTCTCTGTATTCCTCGATCTGATCGATGGCGTCTGACAGTGCCTCAACGATCTCTTGGTCGGAGTAGTTCTCGCGGATGCGGTCGATACGTCGCCACTGGAAGTACGCATCGTTGCGCTCGTACCGGACGGGGCGGCCGTCGTGACGGTGAACCAATCCCATCCCGTCGAACCACTCCAAGTAGTCGCGGGCAGTCTCAGTGTCGCAGTCAGTGAGATCGGCGATGTCGGAAACCTTCGTAGGGGTTCGAAGCCCGGTGACGATATCGAGGAGTCGCTCGCGGATCGGACCACTCTTGAGCAGCGAATCGGGCGATTCTAAATCATCGAGATCCGGCGGTGACTCGTCGCCAGCGTACGCATCGTCGGGAATGTCAGTGATCTCCATTCATGACGTCTCCGTACGGGAGCTACCACTTAGACTGGTATATATCTATTGCAAACTGAATTATTTCCGCTATGTGTTGATGGACCGTGAGTTCGATAGCCAGCATATTCCAGAGATGCTCAGCCAGCGTGGACTGTCGTATGTCGTCCCGAAGCGGATACTGACCAGCGAGAAAGCACAAGACAAAGCGATTGCTCCAGCGGGGTCAAGACCGATACGAGACCGACAGGAAACTGCATCTCGGGACGAACGAATGGCACGAGATGACGCTGATCTACCGCCGGAACGCGGGCGATCTGCGGCCTCTGGCGGCTGACAAAGGCTACGACAAGCAAGCACTCCGCGAAGCACTGCGTGAACTCCGCATCAGACCGCTAATCAAGCAACGTATCTTCACTCCTTATGACTACGCTCACACCGCCAGAATCGACAAACAACGCTACAATCAGCGCTCTATGACTGAGACCGTTAATTCGGCTGTGAAGCGCTCGCTCGGCTTCGCCGTGCGAGCGCGTTCCTGGTTTCGTGAGTTCCGAGAAATCGCCCTGATGTGTGTCGTCTATAATATCAAACGTACCGTCAAACAGTGAATTCCACTGACTTATACCGATTCAACACAGCACAAAGGGAATATTACCGGAAGTCAGGATTGCTTACGTTCGGTAGATTCCGAATCATCCACTACGGTACGTTCTCGTTCTGGCGGCTCCGGTGGCGCCAAAACCGAGACTGCGAGTTCGTAGCCACGTGTCTCAGCAAGCGGGTCGAACACCGCCTCACTGAGCCGTTCGAACACACGCTTCACGACCGAGCCCACGCGTGAATGCTGCCATGCGTCTTCAATATGTGGGATGATCCTATCCAGTAGTGCAATGAACGGACCGACAGTATACGTCTCCCGAAGGTCAATAACGATGACTTCCGGGTCGGGCTCCTTGGTGAGCCAGCGATAGCAATACGACTCCTGAACAAAACCACTCGTTCGAGCACCGAGCGTTCGCACAGTGGTAATGACCCGTGAACCGTCAGTAATCGCGCTGATTTTCTCCCCGACAGCTTCAATAGGGCTTAGCAACCCGGATTCCTCGGACATCCGATTATATACTGGTTTGATTGGTTCGATATACGGTTTTTGGTGTAATTCAGAGGCCGATATTCACGACTGTCGCTTCAATCGTGACTGTCCCCAGATTGATAACGACTGTCGAGCCCTGTTGAACTGACTCACCTTTGAACCGGACACCGTCTGTCGACTCACGGACTCGGAGTTCGGTCGTGACGGTGACGTCACGCAAGTATGGATGGTCGACGACGTTTACCGTGCCGTTATCGCCCGTCGTGATGATGACAGATGGCTCGGTGTTGACGCGGCTGACGCGAGCGATTGTTTCGCCACCACTGGTCTCGGTCATGCCGGGTTCGATCGCATCCGCCATGTCCGCACGCATGTCGGTCATCCGCAGGGTTACCGTCCGATTGGTGAGCGTTCCACGCGGTTCGAGTGCGCCAACACGTTCGATGGTGCCGGAGAGTTCGTAGCTTTCGGTCGAAATAGTGATGTTGTTCCCACGCTGGACGGCGGCGCTACCGAACTGCTGACGACCGGCGTTTTCCAGAGTGGCCAACGAGAGCCCCACGAGCGCGCGTTTGCGGTCGGGGTTCTGGGTCGCGTACGTGGTAACCGTTCGTACTTCGGCTGCCTCGTACCCGGCGACGGTAGTGACGTCGCCGGCAGCGATACGGCCAGCCGTTTCTGCATCGACGGTTGTTTCCAGGAGCACATCAGTAGTCGTTGGCTGGAGGCCGCTATCCACCTTTTCAATGCGACCGTCGAAGGTGTAGTCTTCGGCCGGGAGCGTGACCGTCTGCCCGCGCCGCATCTGTGTGCCGCCGAACCGACGGTCAGACTGCTGTCTGTGTGTGTCGAGTTCTGCTTCGACGAAGACGGTCTGTTCGGTTGAATTCTCGGTTGTGTATGCAGCTACGTCTTCGATAGTCGCGACAGTGCGTCCGCTGAGTCGGATCTCATCACCGGGAGTGACGTCTCGCGCTTCGGCGGTGGCCATGGTGTCTCTGAGAACCACCGTCGTGTCTTCCTGAGTGAAACTGTTGTCACCACCCACTGCACGGATCTGACCGTCTACTTCGTATCGACTCGTCGCGATGGTCAGCGGTCGCCCGAGGCGCGGGGGCGCATTCGCATATGTGAGACTGTCCCCGTCAGGCGGTCCCTGAAGCGTAGCGCGTAAGATGACACGTGTCTGGTTACCCTGCGGTGTCAGATGGACGTCTGTGATCGTGAGCTCCGAATTACCGTTTGGACTGTACGTGTCTCCCTCGGTGATTTCTGTGACGATGTATTCAGGTTGTGTCCCGAGATCGAGAGTGACGTTGGTTGTGTTCGGAGCAGGTGGCTCTGGCTCCGGTTGGAGGACAAGTGCGGCGCCTGCCACAACGACCGCAATGACGAGCAGGGCGGCCAGTGCATCGACGACGTTGACGAGGCCGAAGAGGTTTCCATCCTCGTCGAGGAGGGCCGACGAACGACTATCTGCCATACTGTAGGCATTTTTTCGGAGTGGTTTGGCTGTTTCGTTGTACTACTATGACTGTGCCCCTCTCAATTTGCACTTCTCTAAGTAAGTACAGTCCCTCAGTCAAGATTCCGCTCTGACTGATCCCCCATCTCCCGGACCGAGTGTGGTTAGTCGTCACAATCATTCAGGTCTCGCTCCAACTGAACTACGGGCTCCCCACGACGAGTGACATCTCAATCGGTTCTACGACCCGACGACTCTAAGCTCGTGCCACAGTCCGGACACTCACCGTCAGTAATCGTTACCTGCGCGTCACATGCAGGACAGTAGTCGCGGTAACACGCTGGGTCGCCCATAATCGTCTATACATTCCAATGGATTGAGAACGTTGCCCCGGCTGCGGCCAGTCAACGCAGCGAAGTTGCAAGTATAGCAACTGGTACCCAACTGCTTGACTGCACCGACCCCTCCGTTTCGTATGACTTGCAAGGTTGGAATAGACCAGCTGAGACCGACAAACCGACCGAACACCGTCCTTTGTCAATCTGCGGGTGTCCACCCCACGTCAACACCACCAGAACAAGATGAATGACCGCTGTCGTACCTGACTAGGTTGGTGGATGACCCAGCTGGTGTATGCCGTATCTGACCGGCCAATACGGCTGATTTCGTGGGACAGTACCCTATTCAAAGCCAGTCCGGAACCACCGTGAAGTAGGACTTATTTCATTCAGTTTGAGTTGTCCCGGCGAAACCTGTTATTGGAAGATACTGTTCTGTCTTGAAAAGTGATCAAACACCGGACCCACAGAGTGGCTATTAGTATAGCCCCTCGATTTTCAGACACTATCTGTATAGTGATAATGTCCTTGTGCCCGATTCGTCTGGTGTCCACATGCGCAACACCGGCGACCAGGGGTCGGCAACCGAGGCAGACCAGCCAGTCGATGGTGCTGGATACGGGCCGGCAAGCCCATCGGAGACGGATGGGTCACCACGGGAGAAAAGCCTCGGTGTCGATCTGTGTCTGAGTCATCCGGAGCTGGTTCTGACGGAGGCAGTCGAGAGCAGTCCGGACATAACAGTCCGTCCGGAACAGATGGTCGACGACGGGACGTCGAGTTTTCTGGTGATAGAGGCCGTTGGTGAGAGTCTTGACCAGTTCGAGACAGAACTGGAGGGAGACAGCACGGTATGCGAGCCCGTCGTGTTAGACTGGACGGAGACGAACCGCGTCTATCGGGTTAAGGTGGCCGACAGCGCCGTCCGACTCACGCCCTCGCTCGTCCGCGCCGGTGGGCGGGTGCTCGACATCGAAGGAACGGGTGGACAGTGGCAGGTACAGGCGCAGTTTCGGTCGCGAGCAGCACTGTCGCAGTTCCGATCTGAGTGCTCTGAACGGAATATCACGTTTCGACTTGATCGACTGTACTGGACCTCTGGGGAGGCAAACGCCGGCGTATGCGGACTGACCGCAGACCAGCAAGTCGCGCTCGAGACGGCACACAGAGAGGGGTACTTCGACGTGCCCCGTGGCATCTCACAGGCTGAGCTGGCGGACAAACTCGACATTTCGCCATCGGCGATGTCACAGCGGATTCGGCGGGGGATGGATCAGGTCGTTGGGTCGGAGCTCGGATTATCCGATGAGTAAGTAGTTGGGACGCAGCGGAAACCATCATTGAAGTATCAGGTGTGGCTCGAAGTGACAAGGAGACTATATGCCAAAAAGGATATTGTCCCGCTGTGACACTCGTACTGTATGAGACACCGGATCGTGAGCGGGATCTGCGCTTTACTCCTCCTCTTGACAGTCGCGTCTGTCTCCGTTGGTGTCGCTACCGCAGCGGACGCCGGGCAGTATGCTGAATACACAGCGGCGGGCAACGAAACAGCGCCGGCGATACAGTCGGTCGAGCCCACACAGGCTGCTGCGGACAGGCCGAACGGAACCGCGTTCGTCTGGGAACGGATAGACGGCGAGCGGGTCAGCGGGTATCGGATCGCAGTGACCGTCAGTTCGCCGCATGAAAACCTCTCAGTCTGTGCGCGTGCGAACGGGTCGGCCTGTACGTCGGTCGGCCCGAACGGGACCGCAGCCCTCACAACCCCCGGAACGGCGGGGCTCGATGATCTCTCTATCTCGCTCTCCAACACGAGCTCTAACACCACGCTAGATCGGCAGTCGGTGTCTCTACAGCCGATTCAGCGTGCCGGTGATACTGACGACGACGGGCTCAACAACAGCAACGAGGTCTCTCAGGGGACAAATCTCACTGATGCTGACACTGACGGCGACGGGCTGACGGACGGTGCGGAGGTCCACCAGCACGGGACGGACCCAGCGGCCGCAGACACTGACGAAGACGGTGTCGCCGACAGGACTGAGCTTCAACAGGGTACTGACCCGCGACAGAGCGACACGGACGGCGACGGGCTGTCGGACGAGCGCGAACTGTCACTTGGGACGAATCCGACCGTCGCCGATACTGACGGCGATGGGCTGTCCGACCAGCGAGAGGCATCCGGCAAGACCGACCCGACCGACGCAGACACGGACGACGACGGTGTTCTCGACGGTCGGGAGCTGGAGATTGGCACGAACCCAGTACAGGCTGACACTGACGCCGATGAGGTCGCCGACGGGCGAGAGCTGGCCATAGGCACGGACCCGACAGTCGCGGACACTGACGGAGATGGGGTAACAGACGGGACAGAAATCGAAACGGGCACCGCACCTACCGAGAGCGATACGGACGACGACGGCCTCGACGACGGAAAGGAACTGGCGGCTGGCACGTCCCCGACCACCGCTGATACGGACGGCGATGGTCTCAGCGACGGGCGCGAGGTTTCGGACCTCGGAACGGACCCGCTCGCGGCCGATTCGGACGGTGACTTCCTGACCGATCGCCAGGAAGTCGCCTGGGGAACAAATCCGAACAGCATGCTGACGCCAGTCTGGGTGACGAGTTCGCTTCTTGGGTTCCTCATTGGGACCGGGGTGGCAATCGCGGCGATCAGGCGTGGCTGGGTCACGGAGCTTTCCGTGGCGGCCAGACTGTACATCTATCGCCGCCTCGAACTGGACCGAGAGATTATCGAGGTCAACCGTGAAATCGAGGCGACGGACAGGGTGGCCGGAGCTGACCGTACAGATATCGACGCGGACACCGCGGCTGAGGCCTTCGAGCAAGCCGACTGGGAACTCACCCCTGACGCGCGGCTCGTGAAACTGATGCTGCAAGTCGAGAACGGCCGTATGCATCAGACCGACATCGTCGAGGCGACGGACTGGTCGAAAGCGAAGGTCAGCCGCCTCCTTTCGCGGATGGTCGACGACGACGAGGTCGTCAAGATCCGTCTCGGCCGGGAGAACCTCATCTGTCTGGAGCGGGCGAAACCCGCAGCCGCGAACTCGCCACACGCGGGCGATATCAAGCCACCGACGCCCGGCGGATAAACTGGCTCACGGCTCGGATAGCCGGGTCGATAGTGGCATCACTGTTCGCTACCGGCGTTTTGCGGGTGTGTCTCCACCAAGTGAAACTATTCGCCACTGTCACGACAGTCGTAACTGAAGCCACACCGATAGCCGACAGGCACATAGAAACGGTAACTTTCGCCCTCTGATCCTTCTATGGCCGACAAACAGCAGAATTAGCCCGAGAAACAACGCCTACCGCAACTGCACATATGTGTATTTGTAGACATTATTTGCCGTCGTAGTGATGAAACAATTTAGTATGCTGTGTGAAACAGCCGTGGAACAGAGTTCTTGACCCGAAACCCCCAGCAAATAGGTGTAGGCACTTCAGAACGCTGTTTTATTGCACGTTGGCCCCGGGTAAGTCGGCCATTATCGACCCGTTAAATCGGTGAAACAGTCGCAATCGGCGGAACAGTCGACCCGGTATATGTCGGTTGCTGGAAAAGGAACGAGCGAACATGTCCATAGCTGAAACGACTTCCGACCCCACGACAACTGAGGCCGAGGAGTCCGCGACAGAGGAGTCGTCGTCTTCGGAGT
Organism: Haloarcula sp. CGMCC 1.6347; assembly: GCF_037078395.1. NCBI lineage: Archaea > Methanobacteriati > Methanobacteriota > Halobacteria > Halobacteriales > Haloarculaceae > Haloarcula > Haloarcula sp. CGMCC 1.6347. The sequence continues at coordinate 265,122 of NZ_JAYMGX010000002.1, read as the reverse complement.
CCAAATCGGGCGACGAACTCACCCGCGACGACCTCTTCCACGTCCTCCAGTGTCGTCGCCGCCGCCTGGTCCTCAAGTACCTCCACGAACACCCCGGCGACGAGCCGGCCGATATGAGCGACATCGCAGAACACATCGCGGCGCTGGAACACGACACGACGGTCGATTCGCTCCGCTCGAAACAGCGTCAGCGCGTCTACATCGCGCTGTACCAGTCCCACCTCCCGAAGATGGACGACGCAGGCGTCATCAACTACAATCAGGACCGCGGACTCGTCGAAGCGACCGCACTCGCGGACTCCTTCGACGGGTATCTCGACGAGGAACCATCGCTCCTGTCGACGCCGGACGCGGAGTCGACGCCGTCGACTGAGTCCGTCATCGATCACGACCGGACAGGTGCTCACACCTCGGCCGATGAGCGGTGGTCAGGTCGGTATCTCGGGACCGCGTGTGCCACACTGATTACCGTCGGCGGACTCGCACTTAGCGGGGTCACAGTGCCGGGCATCGCCGTCGCGCTCGTCGTGAGCGTGGTGTTTGTAGCACTGGCGATGAGCCATCGGCTCTCACTGTCGGCACCACAGTCACTTGCTGACCGTCTGCGGGCCGCTCTCGATACGGAGAAATAAGCTACGTACTGGAGAGATGCGTGACACAGTGGCACATCCGGAGGGCGATAACGCTTGCTGCCGACAGTCGGATCTAGTGCAGTCCATCTTCTCGTACTCGCGTCCACAGCCACGTCTACAAATAGTCACTAAGCTGCCAGCGTGACGGTGAGTGGCAGTCACGCCGACTAGCGACGGGAGAGTAGTCACCTGCTACTAAGCGAACGGTCCGCCAAGTGTCCGCTACGCGTTGGCCAGAACCCTAGACAAGAGTCTGTGTAGCTATCGCGTCACAGTTGCTGCGGTCGGTTCGACGAACGGATCGGCGCGAGCGACCGACAGAAGTACGCGTCTACCGGGTAGATAGCAGGCGTAAAGAAGCATATAATCAAACGGTGGGGCGACAGATGAAGTGTGTATGACCGACTACGCCAGTATGCGAAAGGCGATCGAAGAGACGAAAGAGTCGTTCGATTCAGTCGAACGGTTCCAACGTCGGTCAGCCCTCTGTCCCTGGTTAGACGTGCCGCTCCGAGATGAGCCGTAAGCGGCTCGAAGGTTACATCTTCACCGATGAATCAGCCCTCGTTCATCGCCGGGTTCGATAGCCCGGCCGCCCCGATGGGGTTGGTCCGCCGGCCGGATGAAAATACACTTCACCCATCGGTGGAAAGCTGATGCACATGTATCAGGCGGAGGCGCAGCCGTGTATATCGTAATCGTCGGCGCGGGCGAGGTCGGTTCGAACATCGCCGAGAGCCTCGCCGAAAGCCACGAAGTCGCCGTCGTAGATATCGACCCTGACCGCGTGGAGGCCCTGATGTACGAGGCCGACGTCCTCGGCGTCGAAGGGGATGGCGCGGAACTCGACACGCTCGCGGAGGCCGGTATCGAGAAAGCCGACGTTCTCATCGCCAGTACCGACGACGACGAGACGAACATCGTCACCTGTGGGACGGCAGTAACGGCGGCTGATCCGTTCACCATTTCCCGCGTCAAGAGCGCGAAGTTCCTCCGGACCTGGGAGAAGTCAGAGGGGGCCTTCGGTGTGGACCACATGGTTGCGACGAACCTGCTCACTGCGGAAAACATCGCCCGTGTCATCGGGCTCCCCGGCGCGCGCGATGTCGAAACGTTCGTTGACGGACAGGTCCAGATGGGGGAGTTCGAGGTTCGCGAATCCAGTCCTATCACGGACCTGACCGTCGCGGAGGCTGACCGCTACGAATCTCTGACCTTCGCTGCCGTACTGCGCGACGACGAAGTCATTATCCCGCGCGGGGAGACGGTGATCAAAGCCGGTGACGATCTCGTCGTCATCGGCAGCCGCGAGAGCGTGCGTCTGTTCGCGACTGAAATCGCGCCGGAGTCAAAGACAACCCAGAACGTCCTCATCGTCGGCGGGAGCGACGTCGGCTATCACACTGCGCGACTGCTTCAGGATCGAGGGATCAAGCCCCGGCTTATCGAAAAGAACCACGATAGGGCACGCGAACTCGCGGAGGACCTGCAGGGGACCACCGTGCTTGAGAGTGATGCAACGGATAGCGAGTTCCTCGAGCGCGAACACGTCTCAGACGCCGACGCCGTGGTTGCGACGCTCGACAGCGACGAAAAGAACCTTCTGGTGACGCTGCTGGCCAAGCGACTCGGTGCGGAGCGAACCGTCGCCGTCGTCAACTCCGGCGAGTACGTCGACCTGTTCGAGGCCGTCGGCGTCGACGTGGCCGTCAATCCCCGCGAGACGACCGCCGAGGAGATCACGCGGTTCACCCGGGAGTACGACGCGACGAAGGTCGCCATCATCGAATCCGACCGCGCCGAGGTGCTGGAAATCGAGATCTCCGCCGACAGCGTCCTCGCCGGGCGGCCGATCCAGGAATCGGTGCAGGAACTGCCGACCGGCGTGGTCATCGGGGCCATCAGCCGCGGCGGCGAACTGGTCATCCCCCGTGGTGACACCGTCATCGAACCCGGCGATCACGTCGTGGTGTTCGTCGACGCCCACTGCTTGGAAGCGGTCAACGACAAACTGTAGCCGCGCCGAAGAGGGCGCTCCCAAGGGACTAAGCCTGTCTCCCGCCTCAGCCAGTGTATGGCTCCCGTTGCGGACCGTCTCGTGCTCTCGTTTGCCCCCAGCACCGCCGATGGGAACCCGTGGTCCGGCGTCGACACCGAGTGGATAGCCGACGAACTCCGCGGGGACACCTACCAACAGTACCTCCGACGCGCCCACGGCGGCCCAGTGGCTGTTGGCGATGAGTGGGACGAGTTCGTGAGCTGTGGTTGTGCAACGCCACAGGACGTGGTGTTGCGCGTCGAGCGCGTCGAGGGCGGAACGGCACTCAGCGACGCGACGACGCTGGACGTTCATCCCCGTAACGACACCGAGGCAGTGTCACAGTAGGCGGTTTTCGCTGTCGAGCGTCCCTGTCCCCGCATAGCACGCCCGCTGCTACCGTCGCGCCGGTCGGTATCGGGAGATATTGGGAGAAGGGAAAGGCTGATGCATACAACCAGCACATTCCGGACTATGCCACGCGATTCCTATCAGGAGGGACTGAACTCGCTCCGCGAGGACGTCCTCTATATGTCAGAGATCGTTCTCGAGCGGCTCCGGCTCGGTCTGGATGCACTCGAACAGAAAGACGAGGAGATGGCCCGGGAGGTCATCGAAGGCGACCACGAGATCAATCAGCTGTATCTCGACCTCGAACAGGACTGTATCGACCTGCTGGCGCTGCAACAGCCGGTCGCGTCCGACCTCCGCTTCATCGCCGCGTCGTTCAAGATCATCACTGACCTCGAACGCATCGGCGACCTCGCCACGAACCTCGGCGAGTACTCGCTCACTGCTGAACGCGACGTGTACCCCGAGGTCGACATTCAGGACGTCGCCGATGTGACGATCGAGATGGTCGAAAACGCCATGGAGGCCTACGGCGACGAGAACGCCGACCAGTGCTACGCTATCGCCGACATCGACGACGAGGTCGACGAGCGCTGTGAGGCCGCCTCCGAGACGGTCGTGCGCGACCTCATCGAGCGTGAGATCGACGCCGACTCCAGCGAGGAAGAAATCGAGCAGCTGATGGCCGACGTGTCCCGCCTCCTGCTGACGATTCGGGACATCGAGCGGGTCGGGGACCACGCTGTCAACATCGCCGCGCGGACGCTGTACATGGTCGAGAACGACGACGACCTCATCTACTGAGAGTACCTTTTTACGTCACCCCCTCTCCTCGCGCGCTCAGAGAGCGCGCTGCGGGGAGTGGGTTCGCAAAAATCTACGCTAAAAACGACCTCCGAGTCGCGCTCTGCGAGCGCGCTCGGAGTGAAACCGCGCTCGCTCCGCTCGCGCGGTATGCGTTCGAGTACCGACACCAGCCACAAAACCGCGACAGCCACACGCCTCCCCAGCCGACTGCGTTGCTCGGCTCGCTCCGCTCGCCTGTGCGACTCGTCCCTCGCGCTTGCGACGCGGCCGTCGCCGCGACGGCGCGCGCCTGACAGCAACGCTTCTCGACGAAAAGCCTACTTCGGCGTCTCGGGTGTGTCGTCGCCCACGAGTCCTGCATCGGTGATACGGAACTGGGCCGTGTCGCCGGCCGGTTTGGCGCGGTGTTTCTCCAGGGTGGCGCGGCGGTTGCCGCCGCGGAACCGATCCAGGCGGACGATTGCGCCCGACCAGTGATTGAGGGTATGGCCGCCCAGCGCCGTCGAGCGGTCGCTGTCCGGGTCAGTGAACACCTGGTTCGTGTACAGGACGGCGATGTCGTGTTTGCGGGCCAGCGAGAGCAGATGGGTTATTTGGCGGGCCACGTCCCGCAGCGTCTCGCCGCCGTCCTCGTCGTCCCGGCGGAGCCGATAGAACCCGGTTGCGCTGTCCAGCACGATGAGTTCGACCTCGGCGGCGAACTCGGCGGCGTCCTGGACAGCCTCGGCCTGCTCGTCGTAGTCCAGCGCCTCGGTGATGATGAGTCGGCCAGCGAGGTCGTCCACCGTCTGGGCCGTCCCGCGTGCGCGACCTTTGGCGACCTGCTCCATGCGGTCGGCCGAGAGGCCCTCAGTGTCGATGTACAGCGCCGCGTCGCCTGCGGCGGCGACTTCCATCACCGCCGAGAGGGCGAAGTTAGTCTTCCCGGCCGCTGGCGGGCCGTACACCTGCGTGACCGCGCCGCGCTCCAGCCCACCACCCAGGAGGTCGTCGATTGCATCACACCCGGTCGGGACGTACTCGCTCACGAGCAAGGGTTGGGCAGGTTCGGATAAAAACGCTGGTACCTGATTGGGCTGCTGTCAGTCGTCCGAAAGCCGCTCGGCCAGCGTCCACTCGACGAGCGACACGTCGTCGATGTCAGCCGTCGCAAACCGCAGGTCTGATCCCCATCTGCGGGTGATAACGAGCGATTCGGAGTCGAGGTCGTAGGATTCCAGTTCGTTCCAAGCGTAGAACCACCTCGCCACCGGAAGCCTGATTTCCAGACCGCGCTCAGTCGCGACGGCGGTTCGGGTCCCGCCCGTCGGGAGGAGAACGAACCCGGACGGGAACAGCACCTGACCGGTGTACTGGAGCAGGGCGAGATCGAACACCGCACCGACTGCGACGCCGACGGCCGCGACGCCGACAACGGCCCCGCCGACGTACAACCGCCGCCGCCGCGCGGACTCGGGCCAGCTCGCCCGCCAGCGAGTCACCTCCTCCGTGCCGGCGGTGACCGCGGCGGTGTACCGCGTCTGTGCCATGACTGCGATAGCGCCTCCGAGTAGAAAGGCCAGCAGGCCGAGGAAGAACGCCAGCACGCCGACGACGCCAGTCGTCTCAAGTGACGCGAAGCCGATGACGGCGTACGCGAACGCAATCGCCGACGGAAGCCAGCGTGCGCGAGTCGCGCCGAGTGTAACGGCCACTGGTGGTCGACTGGAGAGTACCCAGCCCGTCACGGTAGTCACGAGGCCAACGGTTCCGATCAGCGCCAGATATTGCGTCCCGGCTTCGGTGACGCCGACACGCTCGATGAGCGGTATGACTGGCGGTACCAGCATCGAGCCCAGATAGGCGCCGCTGACTCCGCCGAACAGCGGGTCGGACTCCGTCTCCCCCCGGTCGGTACTGGCCGCCGAACGCATCACTAACAGTCCAGCCACCTGTCATAAAAAATCTATCAAACGTAGTAGATGCACAGACGGCCTCTATCTAACTGCATCCTTATCCTTCTCATAACTATCTGAAACACAGATACGGACCACCGGACTCCCACATCTGTAAGTGATCGGCGTCCGAAATCCGGCCGTGATTGTCGTCGCCACCGAGGATTTCGAAGTGTACCACGGCGTCGTGAACGAGCTACGCGACCGCGGCGTAGCGTTCACGACTATCGAACCGGGCGACGAGTGGCCAGAAGGGGCGGACGTCGCGGTCATCGCGGCGGGGGAGTCGGTCGAAATCCCCCACGGCGTGGATGTCGTACAGGCGGACCCGGACGCGCCGCGGCGGGCCGTCGAAGCCGTTATTTCGACACTCCGCGGTGGCGACGGTCGCACCGTCATCGGTATCGACCCCGGCGAGCGACCGGGCGTCGCGATTCTCCACGGCGACATGGTCGTCGCAGCGTTTCAGGTGCCCGCGGCTGAGGCCGGCGAAATCGTCCGCGAGGAGGTCGAAGACGCTGTCAATCCAGTCGTTCGCATCGGCGACGGCGCGCGGCTCGTCGGCGCGCGCATCATCGATGACATCCAGTCCGTGCCGGTGGAGCTGGTTGACGAAACGGGGACAACGCCGTACCTCGGCTCCGGGGCGCGCGGGATGGGTGACGTGCTGGCCGCGGTCAACATCGCCCGCCTCGACGGCGCGGAAATCGAGAGCCGAACCATCGAGCCCACGGCCGGGGAACTCCAGAAGATCAAGGACCGCTCGCGGGAGGAAAGCGACACGAACCGGGCCATCAGCGAGGACCTCGCCCGGCAGGTCGCGACCGGCGCGCTCACCGTCGAGGAGGCGCTGGCCGAACACGACAGCGATAGCCCGGCCGGCGGGAGCGAGGCGAAAAGCGGTGAGGAAGCGGCCCATTCAGAAGACGAAACAGCCAACGAGAGCGGTTAACGCGAAACCATCCGCTCGGCCCGTTGCATCACTTCACGAACGGGAAGGCCGGTCGCGTCCGCGACGGCCGCGGCGTCGTCGTACTCCGTACTCACGTCGAACACCGTGCCGTCGGTGTCGCTTGCGATCTTGACCGTGACCTCGAACTCCTCGCCGTCGACGGAGAGCACAACCGTCTCGTACTCCCGGTCGGCGACCCAGCGGTGGCCGGCCCCGGACTCGCGTACGCCGAGCGTCCCGGTCGCTTCAGCGAGGCGACGCGCGACCCGCTCAGCGTCTTCCGGTCTGCAGATGACTTTGACGATGTGGCCGGGCCGGGACTTCTTCATCGTCGTCGGCACTATCGACACGTCGCGTGCGCCGACCTCTGAAAGCGAGCGCTGGAGGTCGCCGAGCACCTCGGGCGGGACGTCGTCGACGTTCGTTTCGAGGACCGTTATTTCGTCGCGACGGAGCCGCCCCGCGCCGTCGCCGACCATCGCCCGCAGGACGTTGGGGCGGTCGTCGAGGTCCCACCCGCCAGCGCCGTAGCCCGACGCGTCGATGTCGAGCGACGGCAGCGACTCGGTGCCGTCCGCGACGTGGGCGAGAATCGCCGCGCCGGTCGGCGTCAGGAGTTCCCTGTCGATAGGGCCGCCTTGCAGCGACCAGTCGGCCCGCTCGGCGATCTCGACTACCGCGGGAGTCGGGACCGGGTAGGTGCCGTGGCTCATCTCCACGCTCCCGCCGCCCGTCGCCAGCGGCGTCGTCACGACCCGCTCGGCGTCGAGGTCATCGAGCAGGAGGCAAGCCCCGACGATGTCGGCGATGGCGTCGTCGGCCCCGACCTCGTGGAAGTGCGTGTCGTCGAGGTCCGTCCCGTGGACCGACGCCTCGGCCTCGCCGAGTATCTCGAATATCGCCAGCGCGTCCGTTCTGACGGCCTTCGGGAGGTCCATCTCCTCGACGAGTTCGACGACCTCGGCGTACGTTCGGCTCGGGCCGTGGCCCTCAGCGGGGGTGTGGTCGTGGCCGTCGTCGTGCGTGTGTTCGTGAGAATGGCTGTGCGGGTGGTCGTGGCCATCGCCGTGCGTGTATTCGTGTGAATGCCCGGCGTCGCCTCCGGAGTTGTCGTGAGACCCGTCGCCGTCGCTATCGGTCTCGGCGTCGGTCAGCAGTACCTCGACGCGCGTGGCGGCGATGCCGCATCGGTCCACTTCGGAGACGGCGTACTCGATAGCGAGTGCGTCCTCGACCGGTGACAGGGCTTCGCGGTCGGCCCCGGCAGCCAGTAGCGCCCCCAGAAGCATATCGCCGGCTGCGCCCATCCGGCCGTCGAAAGCGAGTGTTCGCATACACGGGGCGTCGCGCCCCGCGAGTAAAAGCCCTCATACTACGATTCCACCCAGCGTGTCAGGTCGCTGGACCGCTCAGGTCCGTCGGACGATATGGACGTCGTAGGCCTCGCCGTCCGTGACCTCGCCGATAGGGACGACGATGTCCTCCGTGTCGTCGCTGCCGAGGAACACGACGCTGGCGTCGACGTCGCGGGCAGTCTGTCTGATCGTCGTCGACAGTTCGCTGGTGGAGTGGGCGCTCACGTCGTCGTACCGGAGTTCGGAGTCGTCGGTCGCCTCCTCGATTTTGCGCCGGAGGTCGTCCGCGGCAGTTTCGGCGGCGAAGTCCTCGGTCGGGTCGACGCGACGGCGTCGCTCGGCGTAGTCGGCCCCGGTCGGGATGAACGCGACGGCGACGACGTCCTCGCCGAGGGCCGCGGCGTAGGAAACAGCACGGTCGAGCGCGGCGTCTGCGAGCGGTGACCCGTCGAAGGGAACGAGAAATACCATACCGGCGCTATCGCGTCCAGCCTTATGAAACGCGGCGATGGCGGCAGCCTGTGTTACCGCCACTCAAGCCGGAGGGTATTAGCCCCTGCTGTGCGGTGTGTTATTAGGTGTCATATAAACCCGTCGCCGGGCGTCTTGCCCGCCGGTAGCATAAAGCATATCTCCGGGGCTACCCGAGTTCGTTGTAAGCAGGCTCTACTATGAACGAAGTCCAATTGGAAGTGGCGAAAGCGTACCCGAACGACTCGGGGCGCGGTATCGCCAGACTCGATCCCGACACGTTGTTGCACCTCAAGCTCTCTCCCGGCGACATCATCGAGATAGAGGGGAGCGACACGACCGCGGCGAAGGTGTGGCGGGCCGACCGGCAGGACTGGAACACCGATACCGTCCGCATCGACGGCTTCACGCGCCAGAACGCCGACGTGGGCATCGGCGAGCGCGTCACCATCCGGAAGGCCGAGGCCGAGAAGGCCGACAAGCTCGTCCTCGCGCCGCCCGAGGAGGCCTCGGTCCAGTTCGGCTCCGACGCCGCCGGCATGGTCAAACGGCAGATTTTGAAACGGCCGGTCGTCGAGCGCGACATCGTCCCGGTGATGTCCTCGACGAACCACCCGTTCATGCGCTCGCCGGGCCAGGCCATCCCGCTCATCGCGGTCGAGACTGAGCCCGAGGGCGTCTGTCTCATCACCGAAGATACCGAAGTGGAACTCCGCGAGGAGCCGATCTCCGGCTTCGAGAAGACTGGCGGCGGCATCACCTACGAGGACATCGGCGGCCTCCAGAACGAGATCCAGCGGGTGCGAGAGATGGTCGAGCTGCCGATGAAACACCCCCAGATCTTCAAGAAGCTCGGTATCGAGCCACCACAAGGGGTGTTGCTGCATGGCCCGCCCGGCACCGGGAAGACGCTGCTTGCGAAGGCTGTCGCCAACGAAACCTCTGCCAGTTTCTTCTCTATCGCCGGTCCCGAGATTATCTCGAAGTACTACGGCGAGTCCGAACAGCAGTTACGCGAGATATTCGAGGACGCGAGCGAGGAATCGCCCTCGATCATCTTCATCGACGAGCTGGACTCCATCGCGCCCAAGCGCGAGGACGTGACCGGCGAGGTCGAGCGCCGGGTCGTCGCCCAGCTGCTGACGATGATGGACGGCCTCGAATCGCGGGGCCAGGTCATCGTCATCGCCGCGACGAACCGCGTCGACAGCGTGGACCCGGCGCTGCGCCGCCCGGGCCGCTTCGACCGCGAGATCGAGATCGGCGTGCCGGACGAAGTGGGTCGCGAGGAGATCCTCCAGATCCACACCCGCGGCATGCCGCTGTCGGACGACGTGAACCTCGCCAAGCTGGCGACGGACACGCACGGCTTCGTCGGGGCCGACATCGAGAGCCTCACGAAGGAGGCCGCGATGAAGGCGCTGCGTCGCTACCTCCCCGAGATCGACTTAGACGAGGAGGACATCCCGCCGAGTCTCATCGACCGGATGATAATCAAACGGGACGACTTCAAGGGCGCACTCAACGAGGTGAGTCCGTCGGCGATGCGGGAGGTGCTGGTCGAACTCCCGAAGATGTCCTGGGACAACGTCGGCGGCCTCAGCGGCCCCAAAGAGCAGGTCCAGGAGGCCGTCGAGTGGCCGATGAACTCCCCGGAGAAGTTCGAGCGCATGGGCGTGACGCCGCCGTCGGGAGTGTTGCTGTACGGCCCGCCCGGCACCGGGAAGACGCTCATGGCGAAAGCCGTCGCCAACGAGACCGACGCGAACTTCATCTCGGTCCGTGGCCCGCAACTGCTCTCGAAGTGGGTCGGCGAGAGCGAGAAGGCCATCCGGCAGACGTTCCGGAAGGCCCGGCAGGTCGCCCCGACCATCATCTTCTTCGACGAACTCGACTCGCTCGCACCGGGTCGGGGCGGCGAGATGGGGTCGAACGTCTCCGAACGCGTCGTCAATCAGCTGCTGACCGAACTCGACGGGCTCGAAGAGATGGAGGACGTGATGGTCATCGGCGCGACCAACCGGCCGGACATGATCGACCCGGCGCTGATCCGCTCGGGCCGGTTCGACCGGCTGGTGATGATCGGCGAGCCCGACGTCGAGGGCCGCGAGCAGATCCTGAAGATCCACACGGACGACACGCCGCTGTCGCCCGACGTGAGCCTGCGCGAACTGGCCGAAGTCAGCGACGGATTCGTCGGGTCGGACCTCGAATCCATCGCCCGGGAAGCCGCTATCGAGGCGCTCCGCGAGGACGACGACGCGGATGAAGTCGAAATGCGTCACTTCCGGCAGGCGATGGACAGCGTGCGCCCGACCATCACCGACGACATCCGTGAGTACTACGAGCAGATGGAAGAGGAGTTCAGAGGCGGTTCCAGTCCGCAGCGCCAGGCCGGGACCGGCGGCCGGATCGGCTTCCAGTAACTCCGGCGCTCACGGTTCCTGCTCCTCGCTGTGATTCGAGCGCGGTTTTTCGGTTTTGGTGTCCCCGATCAGCGATGCCCCTGCCGCCGGCCGCACAACACCCGTGGATAATTATTAGATAAACTATACAACCGGTGTTTGTTTCTCCTTTCGAAGCCCCCTTTCGGGTCCCAAGTGTATAGGGGATGATGTCGAACACTAACCGCGTTTACAGGCTAGCAAAGCGGCCCGAAGGGACCCCCGACCACGATACGTTCGAGCTTTCCGAGGAAGAGATCCCGGAACCGGGGCCTGGCGAGGTGCTCATCAAGACGTTGTACCTCTCTGTGGACCCGTATATGCGCGACCGGATGCGTGACAGCGAATCGTACGAGGAGCCGTGGGACGTGGGCGACGCGCTCAAGGGTGCCGTCGTCGGTGAGGTCGTCGAATCCAACGGTGCGCGGTTTGACGAGGGCGACGTCGTCACCGGCGAGCTAGAGTGGGCGGAGTACGCCACGGCACCCGGACCGGTACTGACAGAGGTCAATCCGGAACTCGCACCGATCTCGACGGCACTCGGCGTTCTGGGGATGCCGGGCCTGACAGCGTACTTCGGCACCCGAGACGTGGCACAGCCCTCGGCCGGCGACACGTTCGTCGTCACCGGGGCTGCCGGGGCCGTCGGCTCCGTGGCGGGTCAGCTCGCCAAGCTGCAGGGCGCACGCGTCGTCGGCTTCGCCGGCTCCGACGAGAAGGTCTCGTTCCTCGAAGACGAGCTGGGCTTCGACGAGGGGATCAACTACAAGACGACCGACGATTATCGGGCCGCGCTGGACGAGGCCGCGCCGGACGGCGTCGACGCCTACTTCGACAACGTCGGCGGACCGATTACCGACGCGGTGTTCACGCGACTCAACACCGACGCGCGCGTCGCCGTCTGCGGACAGATCTCGCTGTACAACAGCGAGGAAGTCCCGATGGGGCCGCGCAAGCTGACTCAGGTCATCCAGTCCCGGGCGACCGTCGAAGGGCTTCTCGTCTCCGACTTCGAGCCGCGGTTCGAGGAAGCGACGAAGCAGCTCGGTCAGTGGGTCGCCTCGGGCGACATCTCCTACCGAGAAACCGTCACCGAAGGCATCGAGAACGCGCCCGACGCGTTCCTCGGGCTGTTCGAGGGCGAGAACATTGGCAAGCAGCTCGTGCAGGTCGCCGAGCGATAGAAAAAGCGAGTATCCGGTTATAGTTCGCCGAGCTTACGGAGGAGTTGGCCGCGGTACTCCTCGTCGGCCTGGACGCCTTTCAGTTCGAGGACGTTGCGCTCTAGCTTGTCGAGCGCGACGTTGAACGCGGTTTCAGCGCCGTAGCCTTCGCCGGAGCCGGCCGCCTGGCCCTTGTTGGTCCGCAGGCGGATCTGACACTGGATGAGCGGCGTGCCACGGAGTTTCTCCTTGTGCTCGTGGAACCGGACGTGGGCGTGCTGGACCTGCATCGCCCCGTACTTGTCCGCGACCGCCTCGATGTCGGACCGGATGTCCGCACGGGAGATGGTGTCCAGCAGTTTGATGTTCGTAATCTGAACGTCCATGTGTTCCTCCTCGGTGTAGGTCAGCGCGCGGAGCACGTCGGTTTTCGTGAGGATGCCGGCGACGTGGGTGTCATCGTCTTCCGGCGTGACGACGAGCCCGGCGAAGTCGTTTTCGAGCATCCGCGCGACGGCGTCCTCGACGGAGTCGCCGAGCTTCGCCGTCTCTACCGGACTGCTCATCACGTCGTAGACGGGCATGTCGAGCACGCGCTCGATCTCGCCGGAGCGGTCGCCCCGCGTCGTCTTGTTCATGTCCCGGACGACGACGTCGACGATGTCGTGGCGCGTGACCATTCCGGTCAGGCCGTCGTCGTCACCGAGCACCGGCAGCCGGGAGATGCCGTGTTTCCGGAGGAGATTCACGACTTGCCCGACGTTGGTGTCTTCGGACACCGTGATGACATCTCGCGTGTAGATGTCCTCGACGCTCAGCGCGTCGAGGTTGTCGAGAACCGCGTCGAGGATATCGTCTTCGGTGACGATACCCCAGAGCTCGTCCGCCTCGAACACCGGCGCGAGCTTGACTCCACCCTCGACCAAGACGCGCGCGACCTCGCGCACGTCGTCGGTGCGCTCGACTTTCGGTGCCGAGCGCGTCATCGCCCCCGCTTTCGCGTTGTCCTCGACGTGGGACTGGACCAGCTGTTTCTGCGTGATAACGCCAGCGTAGTCACCGTCTTCCGTGACGATAATGCCCTTAGGGTTCTCGCGTTCGAAGATAGACCGGACTTTCCCCAGGCGCTTGTTGGCGTCAACCTCGACAAACTCTCTGGTGGCGATATCAGCAATATCCATCGTTCTTCACAGTTCGTAGATTCGACGTGTGGGGTTATCAAGGTTGGTTTAGTCCCCGGAAACCGAGAGACGAACTAAGCTTTAGGCCCTTGGGTCTAAGGTCAGTGTATGCTGCCCGACATCGGCGTCTTCGGTCCCTACACCTATCTGGCCACAGAGGTGGTCTGGGGGAGTATTGCCCTCGTGCTGCTCTGGCGTGCGAACGCCCTCCGGATGGCGGCCAAGACCATCGTCGTGCTCTATCCGATTGCCTACGTCTGGGACTGGTACACCCTCACCGTCGGTGTCTTCGCGATCAAACTCCGGACCGGTGTCGACCTGCTCGGGATTCCCATCGAAGAGCACATCTTCATGATCGTGGTTCCCGCACTCATTCTCGGCATCCACGAGAACCTCCACGGTCTTTCGTCCGGGTCAAACGCCGAATAGTCAGTAATCGAATACTGGTTTCAGTTGTTAACTACTCCTGCGTTAGCGTTACAACTGGAAGTAGACCCCCTCACAGGAAATGGTGATTTCGTGCGTATCAGGGTCTGAAGACACAATCTGTCCTATGCAGACATCTCTCACAGTACCTATATGTGTCAGCCGGGAGTGCTGTCTGATAGCTATGAGTGATACTATCCCGACACCTCACATCGAGCTGTACGTTCGGTCGATGCTGCCCGACGGCGCACACGAACGACAGGAGGCGGTCATCGACCGTCTCCAGACGCTCGACGAGAACGACCACATCGACGGGTTCAACGTCATCGTTTGGGGCAAGCAGATCGCACCCCAGTCGGCCGCCGCACGGACGGAGGAAGGCACGTACATCCTGAACCGCGTCGCCGAGTTCAAGCAGTGGGCGCTGACCAACAACGTCTCGCTGGACTCCTTCTATCAGGACACGACCGTTGACTCAGAAGTGGCGGAATCGGCGTACGACACCATGGCGCTACCAGTCATGGGGCTGGCTGAGTACGACGGCAACGAACTCGTCCACGTCGCACCCTGTACGAAAGGCGATGTCGTCCACACGATTATGGACCGGCTCGAACGCCTCGAAGCGGGCCAGCCACCCGCCCTCGATCAGGAGCGCGGCGGCGTGAGCGTCGTCTAACGAGGGATCGGTTACGAGGACCGGACCGTTTCGATATACGACGTGAACTCGTCTGTCGCCGACAGCACTTCGAGCACTTCGTCCGGGTCTCCGGCCAGTTCGTACCCAGGCCGTCCTTTCCCCGTCGGTGACTCCGTCTGTTCGGTTCGTAACAGCCCCTTGTCGGCGAGTTGGCCCAGCGCCGAGATGACCTTCTGGCGCTCGACGCCGCCGAACGGCTGTCGGTCGATATCTGCGAGATGCGCCTTCGCCGTCTGGGTCACATGATAGGAGTGGGCCGGCGTTTCGCCAACCGTTTCGAGTTCTGCAACCGCCAGTAGCACGAATTGTTCGAACGCATCCGCCGACTGGACCTGATCTCTCATATAGATGACTCTAAACCGGTTGGGGCAAGAAACTATGGGACGACTCTGTCAGTCCGGTGGTCTCATCCCGACTCTGTTGAAACACACATCCGTCGGAATCACTTACTCGACGATAGTAGAGACAGACGACGAACGCGACTCGCTACGCTCGTCGGTTACGTCGTCAGAAATGGGTTCGGGCGGATTGTGAACCAGAGAAAGACTCACTTCGTTCGTCTTTCAGGGTTCAAATCCGCACTCACGCGTAGATTCGTCGCTCGCGGTTTGCTTGCGACAGAAGTAGTGGGTTCGGGCGGATTTGAACCGCCGGCCTCCTCCATGTCAAGGAGGTGTCATAACCGACCTAGACCACGAACCCTCACTGCGAGGTACACCACATTGTTTCCGGTGGGTGTAATTGAAGGTTTCGGATTCCGTATCGCCACGTTGTCTGTTGATTGCCCACACAGATACGGCAGCGAGTCGGGGTCCCGATAGGCTTAAGTCAATGTACGGATTTGTACATTACAACACGAAAAAGTCCATTGGTGAATACAATGAAAGAGTACATCGAACGCGTCACTGACGGTGACGACCTGACACAGGACGAGGCCCGAGCCGTTGCGACGACTGTCTTCGAGGATGCGACAGAGGCACAGATCGGTGCGCTCCTGACGGCACTGCGGGCGAAGGGGGAGACGGAGGCCGAGATCGCCGGCTTCGCCGAGGGGATGCGTGACGCCGCACGGACCATTCGACCGGACCGGGAGGGGCTTGTCGACACCTGTGGGACCGGTGGCGACGACTACAACACGATTAACGTCTCGACGACGAGCGCCATCGTCGCGGCCGGTGCTGGCGTCCCCATCGCCAAACACGGTAACTACTCTGTTTCTTCATCTTCGGGGAGCGCCGACGTGCTCGAAGAGGTCGGCGTCGACATCGAGGCCGAACCGCCGGCCGTCGAGGAGACTATCGAACGAGACGGCATCGGCTTCATGCTCGCGCCCGTGTTCCACCCGGCGATGAAAGCCGTCATCGGCCCGCGTCAGGAACTCGGAATGCGGACCGTCTTCAACATCCTCGGCCCGCTGACGAACCCCGCCGACGCGGACGCGCAGGTGCTGGGCGTCTACGACCCGGACCTCGTGCCCGTGATGGCGGAGGCGCTGGCCCGACTGGACGTCGAGCGGGCGCTGGTCGTCCACGGCGACGGCCTCGACGAGATCGCTATCCACGGCGAGACGGCTGTCGCGGAGGTCACCGGCGACCGGATCGAGGAGTACACCATCACTCCGGAGGATATGGGTCTGGAAACACGCGACATCGAGGCTATCTCCGGGGGATCGCCCGAGGAGAACGCCGCCGACCTCCGTGGCATCGTCACTGGCGACGTGACCGGTGCAAAGCGGGACATCATCCTCGCGAACGCCGGCGCGGCCATCTACGTCGCCGGCGTCGCCGACACGCACGAGGAGGGGGTCGAGCACGCCCGGCAGGCCATCGAGTCGGGCGCGGCGGCCGACAAACTCGACGACCTGATCGGTGCATGACGCGCGTGAAGATCTGTGGCGTGACGGACAGTGCGGACCGCGATGCCGTCGTTGCGGCCGGCGCTGACGCGGTCGGCGTCATCCACGGCGTCCCGGTCGACACACCGCGGGAAGTCGACGAGGAGACGGCCGAGACGCTCGCCGGGGGCGTCCCGCCGTTCGTGACGAGCGTGCTGGTGACGATGCCGACGACGGTCCAGGAGGCCGTCAGGCGCATCGACAGGATCGAACCCGACGCGGTGCAGGTCCACGACGGGCTCTCACCGGCCGAACTCGGGGCTCTCGATAGCCGAATCACCCAGAACATCGTGGCTGTGGTCGAGGCAGACGCGCCAGCCATCGAGGACTACGCTGCCCACGCCGACGCGCTGCTCGTCGATTCGGTCGACGCCGACGGCGGTGGTGGCACGGGCGAGACACACGACTGGGAGCGCACGCGCGACCTCGTCGACTCGCTTGACGTCCCCGTCGTGCTGGCCGGCGGATTGACTCCCGAGAACGTGGCCGAGGCTGTCGAAGCGGTCGACCCGTTCGCCGTCGACGTGGCGAGCGGCGTCGAGTCCTCGGGCGGCACGAAAGACCACGACGCAGTCGAGCGGTTCGTCCGGAACGCCACGCGAGCGTCGGAGGGTACGGTATGACCCTCGACATCTCCCGCGAGGAGTTCGTCGAACACGCCAAGGCCGACCGCCCGGTCGTCGTCAGGGCGGCCGCGGAACTGGACGTGGACGTGGAACCGTTGACCGCGTACGCGGCGCTGACCGGCCGCACGAGCGACGTGGCCGCAAACGACTACACGTTCCTGCTCGAAAGCGCCGAGAAGGTCGCCTCCAGCGACCCCGACGGCGCGTTCGCGCCGGAGACCGACGACCGCCACGCCCGCTTCTCTTTCGTCGGCTACGACCCGCGCGCCGTCGTCACTGTGACCGGCGACGAGAGCGAGGTCGAGGCGTTCGACGACCGCTACGCCGACCTCGTGACGACCGACGGCGGCGACGTGGTCGACGACCTCCGGACGGCGATGCCCGACGTGGCGTTGCGGAACTTCCCGGATATGGACCGGCAGCACCTCGAAGGCGGCCTCGTCGGCTTCCTCTCGTACGACGCAGTCTACGACCTCTGGCTCAACGAAGTCGGGCTGGACCGGCCCGACTCGCGGTTCCCGGACGCCCAGTTCGTCCTCACGACGTCGACGGTCCGCTTCGACCACGTCGAGGACACTGTCTCGCTCGTGTTCACACCCGTTGTCAGGCAGGGCGAGGACGCCGGTGACCGCTACGACGAACTGGTCGCCGAGGCCGAGCGCGTCGAGGGCGTCCTCTCGAACTTGTCGCCGCTTTCGACTGGCGGCTTCCGCCGTGCGGACGAAGTCGCCGGCCCCAGAGACGAGTACGAGGACGCCGTCGAGCGCGCCAAGGAGTACGTCCTCTCGGGCGACATCTACCAGGGCGTCATCTCGCGGACCCGCGAGCTGTACGGCGAGGTCGACCCGCTCGGGTTCTACGAGGCGCTCCGGGCGGTGAACCCGTCGCCGTACATGTATCTGCTCGGCTACGACGACCTGACTATCGTCGGCGCGAGCCCGGAGACGCTCGTTTCCGTCGCCGGCGACCACGTCGTCTCGAACCCCATCGCGGGGACGTGCCCGCGCGGGAACTCCCCCGTCGAGGACCGCCGCCTCGCCGGCGAGATGCTCGCCGACGGCAAGGAGCGGGCCGAGCACACGATGCTCGTCGACCTCGCGCGCAACGACGTGCGCCGCGTCTCCGAGGCCGGCAGCGTCCGCGTCCCGGAGTTCATGAACGTGCTCAAGTACAGCCACGTCCAGCATATCGAGTCGACGGTGACGGGGCGACTGGCCGAAGACAAGGACGCCTTCGACGCCGCCCGCGCGACGTTCCCAGCGGGAACGCTCTCGGGCGCGCCGAAGATTCGCGCGATGGAGATTATCGACGAACTGGAGCGCTCGCCGCGTGGCCCCTACGGCGGCGGCGTCGGCTACTTCGACTGGGACGGCGACACCGACTTCGCCATCGTCATCAGGTCGGCGACGGTCGAAGACGAGGGCGACCGGGACCGCATCACGGTCCAGGCCGGGGCCGGCATCGTCGCGGATTCGGACCCGGAAAGCGAGTACGTCGAAACCGAGCAGAAGATGGACGGCGTATTGACAGCGCTGGACGAAATCGAAGGCCAGCCGGTCGACACGACTGGGAGTGCTGACGACGCCGAGGCTGCGAGCGGAGCCGACAGCCCCGAGGAGGTGTCCCGATGAGCGCATCTCAACCCGCAGGCCAAGCCGCCGTCAGGGACGACCTCCGCGTGCTGTTCGTGGACAACTTCGACTCATTTACGTACAACCTCGTCGAGTACGTCTCCGAACACGCCGAGACTGAAGTCGTCCGGAACACGGCATCGCTCGAAGACGTCGAGGCGTTCGACCCCGACGCAATCATCCTCTCGCCGGGTCCGGGCCACCCGAAGAACGAGCGGGACGTCGGCGTCACGCTGGAGGTCCTCCGGGCGGTCAGCCCCGACGTGCCGACGCTGGGCGTCTGTCTCGGCCTCGAATCGGCGGTGTACGCCTACGGCGGTACCATCGGCCGCGCGCCGGAGCCGATTCACGGGAAAGCGTTCCCCATCGACCACGACGAGCAGGGCGTCTTCGAGGGACTGGAACAGGGGTTCCAGGGCGGGCGCTATCACTCGCTCATTGCAGAGGACGTTCCCGAGGAGTTCGTCGTCAGCGCGACGACGGAGACCGAGGACGGCACGGAACTGGTGATGGGCGTCCGCCACCGCGAGCACCCCATCGAAGCTGTTCAGTTCCATCCGGAGTCAGTCCTGACCGCGGTCGGCCACGACGTGATCCGGAACTTCCTCGCCGGACTCTAGATCACCTGGAAGCCGAGCATTCCGAGTATCCAGAGGACTGCGACGGCGATGATAGCGATGATGATGAGCCGCCACGCCACCTTCATCACGAGCCGACCGACCAGTAGCACCACGGCGATAGCCAGCAAGCCGACGAGTATCGCCGGCGGTGAGGGAAGCGATCCGAGCTGGAGGAGTGGCAACATAGTATAGAGAGGAATGCCCACGGGGAAATACTTCGTGGCCACTGCGCCAAAGATTCAAACAGCCAGCTATGCTAGCTACCCGCATGAGCGTAGCCGGACTGTGTGAAATCTGTGAGCGCCCCGACGTGGACCACACCTGCGATAGATGCGGGCGACTCGTCTGTGACCGCCACTGGGACGAGGACATCGGGATGTGCGTCGAGTGCGGTGCGGAGGTCGGCCAGCCGAGCGACCGGACATCGCCGGAGGATATGCCTGACGGCGTGGACACGTACCGGTTTTGATTAGCGGAACTGATTCAGTCGCTGTTTGAGCTGTTTTGCGGACTGTCCGGCGGCCTTGAAGAACGCGTCGCCGGAGTCGTCCCGCCGCGTGTCGGCGTCCTCGCCGGCGAAGATGATGCCCCGCGAGGAGTTGACGAGGCCGACGCCGTCGGCGAGACCGTGCTCGACGGCGGCCTCGGCGTCGCCACCCTGTGCGCCGACGCCGGGGACGAGAAACGGGATGTCCGGGACCAGTTCGCGGATGTCTTCGAGTTCGTCGGGGTTGGTCGCACCGACGACGAGGCCGACGTTCCCGTTCCCGTTCCAGAGGTCCGCGAGGTGGACCACGCGCTCATAGAGCTTCTCGCCGGAGGCCAGTTCGAGGTCCTGGAGGTCCTCGCCGCCGGGGTTGGACGTACGCCCCAGCACGAACACGCCCTTGTCCGCGCGCTGGAGAAACGGCTCAAGCGAGTCGCGACCGAGGAACGGGTTGACCGTGATGGCGTCGGCCGCAGGCCCCTCCTCGTCGTCGAGAATCCGGGCGTACTGCCGCGCCGTGTTGCCGATATCGCCCCGCTTGGCGTCCAGCAGCACGGGCACGTCCTTCCCGTGTGCGTAGGCGATGGTCTCTTCGAGGGCGCGCCAGCCGTCGGCGTCCTCGTAGAAGGCGGCGTTGGGCTTGTAGCAGGCGGCGTGGTCGTGGGTCGCGTCGATAATTCGCCGGTTGAACTGCCAGCGCGGGAGGTCGGCGTCCAGCACGCTGTCGGGCAGGCGGTCGGGGTCCGGGTCGAGGCCGACCGACACCACGCTGTCGGCGGTCGCGATGCGGTCCGCGAGACGGTCGAAGAAGTGCATAGATACCGCGGCGGCTGGCAGCGATACAAGCGTTTCCTTCTCGCGTCGTGGGCCGTTCCGTCGGAATCAGATTTGATATTTTCTCCCCTGTCTATTTCACACCGCAGGTAGAAGCGCGCTCATGGACCGTTTCATGGATGTCGGCCATGTGGCCGAGACCCTCCCAGACCTGAGCGAAGCCCTGGACGACCCGCGGCTGCGGCAGTTCGGACTCGTCGGCGGTGTCCTGCTCGTGGCCGTCGGCGCGCTTTTGTCGCTCGCGCCCGCGTCCGGTCAGTGGCTGTTCTGGTCGTACGCTGTCGCGGCAACGCTGGTGTTTATCGGCGTTCCGCTGTTGTGTCTCGGCCTCGCCGCTCCCGATCCGGAGCCCGGGTCGCTGTTCCATCTCGGCATCGAACTAACGACGACACAGCGCCGGGCCGTCGCGCTGGGCTCGCTCTGTATCACGGCGACACCGATTGTCATCGCCGTCGGAACGCCGCTCGGCCTCCCGACGCTGGTGCTTGCTATCGCTGCCGCGACAGCGGTACTCGGCTCCGTGCTCGTCCTCACTGGCTTCGTCGCATGGACATCTGCGGCTATTGCCGAGCCGAGCCGCCACTGATTGCAGATATTTCGGCCGCAGTCCAATCGTCTCCTTCGGTCGAAAAACCCGTCTTACTCCGAGAGGGACTGCTCCAGCACGTCGACCGCGGCTTTCACCGCTGCGCCGCTGTGAACGACAACTGTCGTCCCGTCGACGGTGAGATCATCGCGCTCCGGCACGGTTGCGGGCTCTCGCTCCAGGACCAACCGAGCCGTCGCCGACGTTACCTCGACGACTGCCACTTCGGCGTCGTCGGCCGTCACGCGGTAGGCGAAGGCCCCGTCCGGCGTCGGGTCCACGTCCCTGTCGGCATCGACGACAGAAACGCCTGAGAGCGGCCCGCGTTGGAGGCCGGTCAGCTCCGAGGCGAGTAACTGTCCGATCCGTCGGCCGTCAGCGATCCTGTCTTTGACCATTAGAGCTCCTCCCGAACGTCCGCAGCGATGGCTTCGACGTCGACACCCTCACTCCGCGCGTACACCACGGCCGCGGCCTCGAGCGTGACACCGATGTCGGACTGGAGCGCGTTGATGCCGGCGACAGCGGTCTGTTTCTCGATGCCGGCCTCGACGACCGCGTCGAGCACCCGCTCGAACGTCGACCGCGACTGCAGGATTTCCTCACCCGGCGTGAACCCGTCCGGAATCGCGGTGTGTGTCGCGTCGAAAGCGACGACGAGGTCGTCCTCGTCCCGTTCGACCAGCCCCTCGCTCGCGGCCACGTCCACCAGCGTCTTGGCCTGGTCGGGCGAGAACCAGTTCCGGTCCAGCGAGAGCGCGACGACGAACTCGCTTTCCGCCATCCGGTCGGTTCCACGCTGGCGGAACGGCGCGGCGACGGCCGTCTTCAGACTCATCGTCAGAGCAACCGGTCGGCGCGGGGGTAACGATTACGATGGCGAGTCGGCATCGAACGGTTCAAGTAGCCGCTGGGTCTTCCTTCCCGTATGAAAGACCAGGGACGCTCCCCTCGCAAGCGGACAGGCGGCCGCCGACGACCGAACCACAAGAAGAAGAAACACGAGCTCGGCAAGGACACCGTCGAGACGCAGGTCGGCGAGCAGCGACTGAAGACCGTCGACTCCCGCGGTAACACCCAGAAGGTCCGTGCGGTCAAGACCGACGTTGCGAGTATCGCCGACGGCGCGGAAACCATCGAAGCGACCATCGAGAACGTCGTCGAGAATCCGTCGAACCCGAACTACGCCCGGCGAAACATCATCACGAAAGGCGCAATCCTCGACACCTCCGAGGGACAGGCCCGCGTGACCTCCCGCCCCGGGCAGCACGGTCAGGTCAACGCCGTGCTGGTCGAGTAATCCGGCACGCAATCAGCTTTTTCGGCTGTTCACGGACTCGGAGCGACA
This sequence comes from Haloarcula sp. CGMCC 1.6347, assembly GCF_037078395.1. Taxonomy (NCBI): domain Archaea; kingdom Methanobacteriati; phylum Methanobacteriota; class Halobacteria; order Halobacteriales; family Haloarculaceae; genus Haloarcula; species Haloarcula sp. CGMCC 1.6347. The sequence goes on along the minus strand of NZ_JAYMGX010000002.1, from coordinate 242,645 downwards.
GCGTCAACTATGGCCGGGGAGCGGCCTTCTGGAGCGCGCTTTCGGCGATGTTGCCGCCGTAGTCGGCGGTTCGGGACAGCGAGTCGACCACGCGGCCAAGTAGCTGTGCGCTCTGTGGGTCTAGCTCCCTGACTTTCCCGTCGACCTCGCGGGCGGTTTCGTCGACTTCGGGAATACGAGCACGGGCCTCGTTTGCCAACTCGACGGCCTCGTCGTTGTCGTCAGCCAACAGCGCATCCATCGCGGTTTCGGGGACGGCGATGGCCTCGGTTTCCAACTGGTCGAGAAGGTCGGCAGTTTCGCCGGTGATTTCACCGATCTCCTGAGAGAGGCTGGCGATCTTGGTCGCGTGGTCGGCAATGCGCTCTAGCTGACGGGCGCTGGACTGGTAGTCGAACACTGTCTCACGCGGGAAGCCGATTTCGTTGGCAGCCGTCGGATTGCGAAGGACGGTTCGGAACACGCGCGAGACCATGTACCAGAGGCGGTCCACGTCGTCGTCGCGTTGTATAACGTCTTCTGCGAGGTCGTTGTCGTCCTCGATGAGCGCCTCGACAGCGTCGGAGAGCATCGTCAACGAGACCAGCCGCATACGCGTAATAGCGTTGAGGACGGACAGCTCCGACGAATCGAGCAGGTCCTGCAGAACGACTCGGTCAGCCGTCTCTTCGATCATCTCCAGGCCGACCAGTCCCTGTGTCGCATCGCGGATGATCCGTCGCTGCTCGGCCGTTATCCGAGCGGCCTCCAGTCGGATGATGTCGAAGCCGCTGACGTACATCGTCATCACTGCCCGCGTGAGTTCGTGCCTGTTTTCGAGGCCAGTCACGTCCAGCGTTCCCTCGACGTGATCGTCGCCGTGCTGTGGCGAGACCAGTAGCAGGTCGTCTTCGGCGTAAAACTCGACGATACTGCCGCTCTCGACACCATTCTCAGTCGCCCACTCCTTCGGTAGTGAGACAGTGTACGTGGACCCGCCCGTCAGCTGTACTTTGCGCGTCTCCATAGTACTACGAATACGCGCTGTAGATTTATAAAATATGCTGTGACTATATATTACGGGTTGGGTTTCTGACTTATGCTGTTATGAAATAACGACACACGGTGAGGGCGGTGAATTATGGGGTACTGTGGCAATTTCTGACCCAGTGACTTGTTCACTGGCTTGGCCGCTATCGGGTTCAAACACCCGATATCCCGTTTTAGCCCCGTGAAATAGTAACGGCCTCGGAAAATATATAGAGGTATATAGTATTTATACCCGGATATAGGGCTAATAGTAGGGTACTTATCCGCTCTGTAACTTCCATCAGGTGATGACAGATTCACCGAGCGGTGGTTTCTCACGCCGCCGATTTTTAACAAGTTCTGGTGCGATTGGGACGCTGGCACTGGCCGGTTGTACGCAGAACACGAGCAGTGGCAACGGCGATGGCTCCGGTAACAACAGTTCTGATGGGAGCAGTTCTGACGGCCTCTCGGGACAGGTCATTATCAAGGGCAGCAGTACTGTGTTTCCCATCTCCGACGCGATGGCCGAGGAGTTCATGGAAGAACATGAAAACGTCAACGTGACCGTCGACTCCACAGGAAGCGGGGGCGGCTTCGAGAACTGGTTCTGTCCCGGCGACTCTGATATCAACGGGGCTTCCCGCCCCATCAGCGACGCCGAGATAGAGCAGTGTTCTGGCAACGACGTCGAGCCTGTCGAGTTCGAAATCGCGGGCGACGCACTGACCGTCGCGGTCAACAACGACGCCGACTGGGTCGACTGCATAACCTTCGACGAACTGCGCCAGATCTGGAGCGACGAAGCGGGCGTCACGAACTGGTCGGACGTGCGCGACGAGTGGCCCGATATGGAGATCGAACGCTACGGCCCGGCGTCGACCTCCGGGACGTTCGACTACTTCAACGAGAACGTCGTCGGCGAAGACACTGAACACACGACCGAGTACCAGCCGACCGAGGAGGACGAGACTATCGTCCAGGGAATCCGCGACAACGAAGGCGGCATTGGGTACTTCGGCTTCGCCTACTACAACTCGAACTCCGAGGCGGTGAAAGCCGTCGAAGTCAGGGCTGAGGAGGGTGACGAATGTACACCGCCGAGCCTGGCAAACGCCAAGGACGGTTCCTACCCGCTTGCCCGGCCGCTGTTCCTCTATGTGGCCGAGTCGGCCCTCCAGACGGAGGAAGTCTCCGAGTTCGTCGAGTTCTACCTCGAACAGGCCGAAACCGATGTCGTCCAGGAAATCGGGTACGTGCCGTCGAGCGCCGAGCAGCGCGACGAGAACCTCGAAAAGCTGGACGAGATCGCCGGCTAACACGGTCGAGAGTCGGCTTACTCACATGAGTACATTATGAGAGACAACACAATGAGTACCGAGACGCCCGGGCCGAATATTACGTCCAGACCGAGCGGGCGTGCAGCACGCGAGCGTATGTACCGATACGTCTTGCTCCTGTGTGCTGCCACGTCGATTCTCGTCACCGTCAGCATCGTCGTGTTGCTCGCACGCGACGCGATTACGTTCTTTACGCTGGTGAACCCGGTCGACTTCTTCACCGGAACGGAGTTCCTCATCAGTCGGAACGTCTACGGGTTGCTCCCGCTGTTAAGCGGCACGCTGTTGGTCACAGTGATCTCCGCCGTCATCGCACTCCCGACGGGTGTCGCGGCCGCGGTCTATCTCAGTGAGTACGCCAGCGACCAGATGCGCTCAGTGCTGAAACCGGGCCTTGAAATTCTGGCTGGTATCCCGACCGTCGTCTACGGTATCTTCGCGCTCGTGTACGTGACGCCGTTCCTCCAGACCATCGGACTCCCGGTCAACACGTTCAACATCCTCAGCGCCTCCATCATGGTCGGGATCATGATCATCCCCATGGTCTCCAGTCTGAGCGAGGACGCGATGAGCGCTGTCCCAGACTCGTTGCGACAGGCCGGTTACGGCATGGGCGCGACGAAGTTTGAGGTGACCACCGGCGTCGTCGTCCCCGCGGCGGCCTCGGGTATCTTCTCCTCGTTCATCCTCGCCCTGTCGCGGGCCATCGGCGAGACGATGATCGTCGTCGTCGCGGCCGGCAGTCGGCCCCGGATGCTGAACCTCTCGGACCCGCTCGCGAACTTCTTTCAGGGGTACCAGCCGATGACGGCGGCGATGGTCCAGATCAACAGCGCCGACAGCGTCAGTCAGCTGGGCTTTACCAGTCTCTTCGCTATCGGCCTGACGCTGTTCGTCATCACGTTCCTGTTGAACCTGCTGAGCAACCGAATCGCGGCGCGCTACCGGGAGGAGTACGAATGAACACTGGGGGACTGAACTGATGGCAACACGAGAACCTGAAACGGGCTGGCACGGGGAGAACAGCGACGTCAACCATTTGCGGGGGCGTGCCTTCGAGGCGACCTGTCTCGCGGCGACCGCCTTCGGACTCGTCTCCGTCCTGCTCCTCCTGCTGTTCGTCGCCAACGACGCGTTTCGGCCCTTCTCGGCCGACGCGGGGTGGCTGGCGACCTACGCCGCCACCGTGCTGGTGCCGCTGGCCGCACTGGCTGTTTACTACTATCGACTCGACGAACCGGCCGGCGAGGTCGCCTACGTCACCAGCGGGCTCCCGGTCGTCGGACTCCTGCTGACAGGCGGGTTTGCGGTCCTGTTCATCGAACTGCTCTCCGTGCTCGAGTGGTTCGCGCTCCTCATCTCGCTGGTCGTGGCCGGCGGCCTGATCGCCGCACACGGCCGACTGCGGCCGAAGGCCGCGCTCGAACGCCTCGCCGTGGTGCTCCTCGCTCCGATTATCACGGTATTCGGGCTGCCACCCACCAGGTTCAACTGGTTCGTCACCGACGCCGCCGCGGCGCTCGGCCTCGACTTCGGGCTGTACTATCGCGTAATAAGCCTCCGAGAAGCCATCATGATGCTCCCGTTCGTGCCCACGGACTGGGTCATGTTACTCCTGACGCTCGTGCTCCCGGTCGCCGGTGCCGCAGGCTGGTTCGTCGAACAGCGACGTGAGTCGCGGCGAGACGGCCTGGCCGTCGTCGGGCTGACGACGGCAGTTGCGGTGGTGGGCGTCGTCGCCGGGCCGCTACTCGGGATCGGGACTGACGTGTGGCTGCTCGTAGTCACGTTCGCCGTACTCCCGCTGGGTGTCTACGTCGAAGGCGTGCTCCGTCGTGGCGAGGGCGTCCGCGGCCTCGCCTTCCCGGTCGCCGCCGTGCTTGGCGTGGTCGTCGGCAGCGTCGTCACCGGCGCGCTCGGGTTCGCCGGCCCGGACCCCTGGCTCGACTGGGGGTTCCTGACGAGCGCGACCTCGCGGACCGCCGCCGATGCCGGTATCTACCCCGCGATGGTGGGCTCGGTGATGATGATTATCGTGATCGTGCTCACCACGTTCCCGGTCGGCGTCGGGGCGGCGATCTACCTCGAAGAGTACGCTCCCTCACAAGGACTGATGGGCAAGTTCGTCACGCTCATCGAGATCAATATCGGGAACCTCGCCGGCGTGCCGTCGGTCGTGTACGGCCTGCTCGGGCTGGCGCTTTTCATCCGAGTTCTCCAGTGGCCTCAGGGCTCCGTTATCGTCGCCGGCCTCGCCGTCGGCCTGCTGATACTCCCGATCGTGATCATCTCCGCCCAGGAGGCGATTCGCTCCGTTCCCGACTCGTTCCGACAGGCCTCCTACGGGATGGGGGCGACCCGCTGGCAGACGATTCGGCAGGTCGTCCTCCCCGAAGCACTTCCGGGCATTCTGACCGGGACGATACTGGCGCTGGGTCGGGCTATCGGCGAGACGGCCCCGCTGCTGATGATCGGGGCGGCGGCGTCGGTCCGACTCGCGCCAAACAGCTTCTTCGACGTAGCGAGTATGATGCCCCGCCAGATCTTCTCGTGGTCGTCGGAGCTGGACCCGTCGTTCCGCCACGGCGTGCTGGCGGCCGGCGTGATTACACTGCTTGCAGTGTTGCTGGTGATGAACGCGACAGCGATTGTCATCCGGAACCGGTATCAGCGAACAGGATAATTCATGACAGAGAACGAGATGACGAGCAACGAGAGTACCGAGCCCACACCGAGCACTGAAACGGCCGCGTCGTCGCCGGACCCGTCCGGCGACCCTCTCGTCGACCAGTCGATCGACGTGGAGGGAACGGACGCGAATGCGGGCGAGACGGGGAAGCCAGTCATCGAGTCCCGCGACCTGAACGTGTTCTACGGCGAGACGCAGGCGCTACAGGGTATCGACCTGGCTATCCCGGAAAAACAGGTGACGGCCATGATCGGACCCTCCGGCTGTGGCAAGTCCACGTTCCTGCGGTGTATCAACCGCATGAACGATCTCATCGACGCGGCGCGGGTCGAGGGAGACCTCTACTTCGAGGGGAAAAACGTCTACGATGCCGACGTGGACCCGGTGGCGCTGCGGCGACGCATCGGAATGGTGTTCCAGCACCCCAACCCCTTCCCGAAGAGCATCTACGACAACGTCGCTTACGGCCTCCGGATTCAGGACCAGACGGAGGACATAGACGACAAAGTCGAGACGGCGCTCAAGCGCGCCGCGCTGTGGGACGAAGTCAAAGACCAACTGGACAAGAGCGCGCTCGACCTCTCGGGCGGCCAGCAACAGCGGCTCTGCATCGCCCGCGCTATTGCCGTCGACCCGGACGTAATCCTGATGGACGAGCCGGCGTCGGCGCTTGACCCGATTGCCACCTCGAAAATCGAGGACCTCATCGAGGAACTGGCCGAGGAGTTCACCGTCGTCATCGTTACCCACAATATGCAGCAGGCGGCCCGGATCTCGGACAAGACCGCCGTCTTCCTCACCGGTGGCGAGCTGGTCGAGTTCGACGACACGGACAAAATCTTCGAGAATCCCGACAGTCAGCGCGTCGAGGACTATATCACCGGCAAGTTCGGATAGCCGTCGCGGCTCGCTTTTGCCGTCGCCGCCTACCGCTCTAGCGTCGCCTCGGTGTCGATGCCGTACGCGTCTGCCGGCGTCTCGACGTGTGCCGTTCTGACTGCGTCTTCGTGGCCGTTCTCCAGTAGCCAGCGGACGCGCCGTGGCACCGTTTTCGGGCCGAGCACTGCGCCGGGACGGTCCGGGTCGTCGATGTAGTCGGTCTCCATCAGGAACGGCTCGTCCGTCTCGACCGCAATCTCCAGTTCGTCCTTATCCGCAAGCACTGATTTGACTGGGCCACGGAGCCGCCCGCCGGAGTAGTGTTTGACGACCTGCATACGGTCGAGGCCACGGTCTTCGGCCCAGCCAGCCACTGTTTCGAAGTCTTCGCCGCCTTCCGTATGGAGTTGTATCGCACAGCCCACGTCGGCGGCGCGTTCGAACCCGTGGCACATCACCGCATTGGAGGCCTCCCAGACGGCGTCGTCAACGTCGTAGTGCGGTCGCCCGGACTTCATCGCGAGCGCGTCACCGTTATCGACGTACTCCGCCGCCACGTCGAGGCCGGTCTGCATGATGTCCCGTGCTTCCGGCGGCGTGTAGCCGTCATCAACGAGTTTCGAAATCAGCGCCGGGTGGACGCCGAGGACGGGCCAGGCGCAGCCATCGAGCACTTCGGACGCCGCTGTAGCGGCCTCGACGGTGAGGTCGAACACCTCGCGGAACGTCTCCGCCTCTGTCGCCTTCTCGACGAGGTGCCAGGACGGCTTGTTGAGCACTAACAAGTGTGTGCCGCCCTGTGAGGCGAACTCCTCGGCTGCCGCGACGTTCCGGCCGTTGACCGGATCGAGATGGAGGTGGTTATCCAGTACCGGCGTGTCGTCGATGTCCATACGTGGCCAATGCACTGGCGGAAAAAACAGTTGGCGTCACGGAGTTCGGCCCTCAGAGCGTCACTGCGTCTTCGGCCGCGTTGCGTAACGCGTCCGAGCGGCCGTACTCACCCGGCGCGATGGCGACGGTTCTGACCCCTTCTCGGGCGGCCACTTCCAGCGCCGGCTTGAAATCCGTGTCCCGCGAGGCGACGACCAACACGTCGATCTGTCCCGAGGCGACGGCGTCTGTCGCGTCAACGGCGAGTCGGACATCGACGTCACCGCTGGTGGTTCGGACCTCGAAGCCGCGGGCCTCGGCGGCCTGAATCAGCCCCGGCGAGGCGTTCTGGTCGACGTAGAGACGAGTCAACGCCATCGGGCCGTATTCGACTGCAATGTCCCGGACCTCGTCGAGGTCGACATCGAACTCAGACCTGAGCACGTTCGGACCGTCGACGAACAGTCCAACACGCTGTTGCGAGTCTTTCTCCCCGAATATCCGACGAAACAGCTCCATGCGCCCCTTTCCCTTCCCGGCCCGCTTATGCGTGCCGTTTCATATCGTAAATCAGTAACCGCTATATCAAATGCAACTGCACAACACTTAGGAGGATCCCCTCCTCACTTCATGGATAGTCTTTCCAGACAGCGGCGACTGGCGGCAACTGCTCGATATTCGGTACTATGAGTAAGGAATCTCTTCACAATCGAGACGTCCTAAACGGGCTTTGCGAGATAATTTCCGACCCAGCGATCGTACTAGATGCTGATGGCGTCTTTGTCGACGTCATCCATAATGCCCACAACGGGGCACTATTCTTCAGACAGCCGGAAACGTTGTTAGGCTCAGATCTCTGGGACGTCTTCTCCACAGCACAGGCTGACCAGTTCTACACAGTCATCGAGGACGCTCTGCAGGCAGGCGAACAGCAACACATCGAGTACCACCTATCGCTCGACGACGGGGATCGGTACTTCGAGGCTCGCGTCACGCCGGTTGGCAGTGACAGTACAGAACACGTGCTATGGCTGGCCGAGGATATCACGCAGCGAAAGCGACGCGAGGAGAAGCAGGTCCTCATCGAGCGAGTGTTCGAGATAAGCCCGGTCGGTCTCGTCGTCGTCGAACCGTCAGGCAAGATTTTGTTCGCCAATGACCGCGCTGAGGACTTGCTCGGCCTCGAACGCGGTACAATCACTGGGAGGCGGTACGACGAAGCGGAGTGGAATCTCTTCTACGAAGACGGCACTCCGGTCCCTGAAGCGGAGCATCCGGTTACGAGAGTACTCGAATCCGGCGAGCCAGTGTTCGGATTCGAGCACTGGATAGAACTCGCCGACGGGACCGAACGGTGGCTTTCGAGCAATGCCGCGCCGATACTGGGTGATGACGGGACCGTCGAGCGTGTCGCCGTTGGCATGGACGACGCAACGAGATTGAAACAGCGGGAGGAGCAACTGGAGTGGCTTATCGGGACGGAGATGCTCGCCGACGTCGGCGGATGGGAACTGGATCTGGAGACAGGTCTAATAGAGGGAACCGCGGGGATGAAACGCCTGTACGGGCTCCCGGAGTACAATCCGACGCTCGAGGAGGCACTCGAGCAGTACCATCCCAACGATAGAGCGGCCCTTCGTGACGCTATCGAGACCTGTCGCGAAACCGGCGGCCCGATGGAGCTGGAAGCGCGCCGCCAGACCGCGGACGAAACCGAGCGCTGGTTCCGACTCCGGGCAGAAAAAACCGTCCGGGGCGGGGAACCGAAACTGCGAGGCATCGTTCGCGACATCACTCAGGACAAGGAGCGAGAACAGCGGATAATGGTCATGAGTCGGATTCTCCGGCACAACATCCGAAACAAGTTGACCGTGATACGGGGTAATTCGAGGCTCCTCAAAGAAGAACTCGGCTCGTCCGAGTTCTCAGTCGACGCTGCCAGAGGACACATCGACAGAATCGAGAACGCGTCGAAAGAGCTCGATTCACTGGCCGAACGAGCACGGACGTTCGACCGGGTCATCGAGCGCGACCTCCGAAGCGGGACAGTCCACCTACGGCAAGTCCTCACCGATGTCCGTGACGATCTTGTAGACCAGCATCCCGAGGCCGCAATCGAGGTGACACCTACCGACGCGGAGGTGGCTGGTGATAGGATGGCTATCGACCTGATGCTGGAGATTCTTGTCGAAAACGCGCTGGAATACAGTGATCTACCTAGCCCGAGGGTCAAACTTACGGCTGAAGAGACCTCGTCGGGCCAGGTGACAGTCAGCGTCGATACCGACGGGTCCGGTATCCCCGACATGGAGCGCAAGGTCCTGGCTTCGGAGACGGAAGGGCCAGTGGCACACAGTCGCGGTCTCGGGCTGTGGGCGGTTACATGGCTTGTCCGACGTCTCGGCGGGTCTGTGACGCTCGACGAAGACGCCGATGGCGGCGGAACGCGAGTTCGACTCGCGTTCCCGCTGGCGCGGAGCGAGTAACGAACGACAGCGTATTTTCCGTCCCGGTTCTGTCGCTCCATCTAGCGCAATCGGCGATTTGATATCGCCACATATGATTTATCATGAGGCCACAGGCGGTCAAGGGCCAAACGGTAAGACCACGCGGTACGAGAGGTCCGCGTATGACACTGCGGGCACCACCGCTCTCTGCGGTTCACCAGCGAGCCGACGCTTCGTTCACCGATTTCGGCGGGTGGGAGATGCCGGTCGAGTTCGAGTCGATCCGCACAGAACACGAGGCCGTCCGGAGCGAAGCCGGGAAGTTCGACGTTTCGCACATGGGACAGATAACCGTGGCCGGTCCGGACGCGGCGACGCTGACACAGCGGCTGACCACCAACGACGTGACCGTGCTGGACCCGGGCGAGGCCCAGTACGGGGCTATCACAGACGAGGACGGAATCATGCTGGACGACACCGTCGTCTACCGACTGCCGGAAGGCGCAGCCGATGAATTCCTGTTCATCCCGAACGCCGGGCACGACGGGGAGATGACCGAACGGTGGCTCTCTGAGCGGGACGAACGGGGGCTCGACGCGACGGTGGCGAACCGGACCGAAGAGTACGCCATGATCGCCGTTCAGGGGCCCGACGCGCCGGACCTGCTGGCAGCCGAGACAACTGTCTCGCTCGCTGACCTGTCGCGGTTCGAGGTGGCTGACGGGGCTGTCGCCGGTGTCGACTCGTTGATCGCTCGGACGGGATACACGGGCGAACGCGGCTTCGAAATCCTCTGTCCGCCCGACGAAGCCGAGGCGGTCTGGGGCGCGCTTGAGTGCCAGCCCTGCGGGCTCGGCGCGCGCGACACCCTCCGCCTTGAGATGGGCTTTCTGCTCTCCGGTCAGGAGTTTCACCCGGTCGACGAGCCCAGAACGCCTTACGAGGCCGGTATCGGCTGGACCGTCAAGCTCGATACGGAATTCGTCGGCCGGGACGCACTGGAGGGCATCGCCGCGGACGGTCCCGAAGAAAAGCTCGTTGGCATCGAACTCGTCGACCGCGGCGTCCCGCGCCACGGGTACGACGTGACGACGCCGGACGGAGAGCCCATCGGCCACATCACAAGCGGCACGATGAGTCCGACGCTCGGAGCGCCGATCGCCCTCGCCTACGTCCCGGCGGCGTACGCCCAACCGGACGAGTCCGTCCGCGTTGTCGTCCGCGGCGAACCGAAGAAAGCACGTACCAGGAGCACACCATTCCTCGATAGATGAGCTTCGACGTTCCCGACGACCTGCGATATCTGGAGTCACACGAATGGGTACGCGTCTCCGGCGACACCGCCGAGGTCGGCATCACGGCGTTCGCACAGGACGAACTCGGCGACGTGGTGTTCGTCGAACTGCCCGAGGAAGGGGCGGAGCTGACCGCGGGCGAGGACTTCGGCGTGGTGGAGTCTATCAAGGCCGTGTCCGACGTGTACGCCCCCGTCTCCGGTACCGTCACAGCAGTCAACGACCGGCTCCGCGACGAGCCGGAACTGCTGAACGAGGACCCGTTCGGTGACGGGTGGATGCTTGAGGTCGAGATCGCCGACGAGAGCGACGAGCTGCTCTCACCCGCCGCGTACCGCGACCAGATCGAGTAACTTCCCGGTGGGAGTGATCTCTTGCGGGGGTGAAAGGAGTAACCTAATGTGGACACGGTCGCTAGCTGCCGATATCATGTCACCCCGGCGCTACTGGGTGGTTCTCCAATGAGCAATAGTGACTCACACGCGACAGGCAGTCCGTACGCACCGCAGACGGCCGCAGAGACCGCGGCGATGCTCGATGCAGTCGGGGCCGACGACCTCGAATCGCTGTTCGACGTTCCTGAGTCCGTCGCCTTCGACGGCGAGTTCGGTATCGACGCCCGGAGCGAGCGGGCGGCGCGCCGGGAAGTCGCCGGCCTCCTGGGCCGCAACGCCGACCTCACCGAGTTTCTCGGCCGTGGCCACTACGACCACTACGTCCCGAGCGTCGTCGACGACCTCGCCAGCCGCTCGGAGTTCCTGACCTCCTACACGCAGTACCAGCCAGAGGTCGCACAGGGCTTTCTCCAAGCGTTGTTCGAGTTCCAGTCGATGCTGGTCGAACTCACGGGACTGGGCGTCGCCAACTGCTCGATGTACGACGACGCGACGGCGCTGGGCGAGGCGGCGACGCTCTCCCAGCGAGTGCGCTCGGTCTCGGGCGACCGGATTCTGGTTCCCGAGCACCTCCGGGAGGGTAAACGCACCGTTCTGTCGAACTACGCCGATGGCCCGGACCTTACCGTCGAATCCTATCCGATGACCGACGGCGTTGTCGACGTGGCGGCGCTGTCCGACCAGATCGGCGACGACACCGCGATGGTGTACGCCGAGTCGCCGACGGTCCGGGGCGTCATCGAAGAACGGCTCGGGGCTGTCGGCGACCTGGCCCACGACCACGAGGCGCTGTTCTGTCTCGGCTCGGACCCGATAGCGCTGTCCCTGCTGGAGCGCCCGGCCGACGTCGGAGCCGACGTAGTCGTCGGCGACGCCGCGTCGCTGGGGACCGGCACCGCCTACGGATTCGGCCTCGGAATGTTCGTCACCCGCGAGGAGTACCTTCGGCAGGTCCCCGGCCGGCTGGTCGGGGCCAGCGAAGACGCCGCCGACCGCCGCGCGTACACGCTGACGCTCCAGACGCGGGAGCAACACATCCGCAAGGAGCGGGCCACCTCCAACATCTGTACGAATCAGGCGTGGGTCGCGCTTCGGACCGCAATGCACGCCGCGTGGCTCGGCCCGGACGGGCTGATCGACCTCGCCGAGGACTGTGTGACCCGCGCCCGCGACCTCGCCGACCGCCTCGACGACATCGTCGGGGTGCAGGCACCAGTCCACGACCGCCACCACTTCAGGGAATTCCTCGCCCGTACGGACCAGCCGGCCAGCGCCATCGTCGCCGACCTCGCAGCCGAGGGCTTTGCGGTCCACGCGGTCGGCGACCATCTGGTGCAGGTGTGTGCGACTGAGACGACCGCCGAAGCCGAAGACGAGTTCGTCGCGGCGCTCCGGGAGGTGGCGAAATGACACTCGCCTCGCGCTACTCGGCGAAACACCGTGGGACAAACCGCGTCCCACGAGCGTCACGCTCGACACGGGGGTGTCTCTTCGCCTCGCGCTACTCAGCGAAACACCGTGGGACAAACCGCGTCCCACGAGCGTCACGCTCGACACGGGGGTGTCTCTTCGCTTCGCGCTACTCAGCGAAACACCGTGGGACAAACCACGTCCCACGAGTTTCACGCTCGACACGGGGGTGTCTCTTCGCTTCGCGCTACTCAGCGAAACACCGTGGGACAAACCACGTCCCACGAGTTTCACGCTCGACACGGGGGTGTCTCGCGTGAAATACGACCAGGCGCGCTGGACCGACGACAGTGACGACCGGTACGAGCCGCTGCTCTCGGAGAAAGCCAACGAGACGGTCGAGGTTGAGGACTCGCCGCTACCCGACGATCTGACACGGGACTCGCTTTCGATGCCGGACCCCGCCGAACCCGAACTGGCCCGGCACTACACGCGCCTCTCCCAGATGAACTACGGCGTCGAGAGCGGGCCGTTCCCGCTTGGCTCGTGTACGATGAAGTACAACCCCTCCTTCACCGAGGACGTGGCCGCACGGGGGGATGCCGCCATCCACCCGGACCGGCCTGATTCCACAGTGCAGGGGACGCTGGCGCTGTGTCACCGGCTACAGGACTACCTCGGCCGTATCGGTGGGATGGACGCTGTGACACTGCAGCCGCCGGCCGGCGCGGCCGGTGAGTTCACCGGCATCCAGATCGCGAAGGCCTACCACGAGAACAACGGCGACGAGCGCTCGGAGGTCGTCATCCCGGACTCGGCACATGGCACGAACTTCGCGACGGCGGCGATGGCCGGCTACGAGGTCGTGGAACTGCCGAGCGGCGACGACGGCCGCGTCGACATCGAGGCACTGGAGGCTGCCGTCGGCGACGACACCGCCGCGCTCATGCTCACGAACCCCAACACGCTGGGGCTGTTCGAGCGCGACATCGAACACATCGCCGACATCGTCCACGACGCCGGTGGCCTGCTGTACTACGACGGCGCGAACCTCAACGCCCTGCTCGGGCGGGCTCGCCCCGGCGACATGGGCTTCGACGTGATGCACTACAACGTCCACAAGACGTTCGCGACGCCCCACGGCGGCGGCGGCCCCGGGGCCGGCCCGGTCGGCGTCCGCGAGGAACTGGCCCAGTTCCTCCCGGACCCACACGTCAGAGAGCGCGGCGGCAACTACGAACACTACGAGCCGGACAACACGATCGGGAAGGTCCACGGCTTCTACGGTAACTGGCCGGTACTGCTCAAGACCTTCGCCTACATCGCCAGACTGGGCGACGAGGGACTCCGGGACGCCAGCGCGAAGGCCGTGCTGAACGCGAACTACCTCGCCGAGCAGATCGAGTACGAGGTGCCCTTCGGCCCGTTCCACCACGAGTTCGTCGCCAGCGCCGGCGAGCAGGACGCCGCCGACGCGGCCAAGCGGATGCTCGATTACGGCGTCCACCCGCCGACGACGAAGTGGCCCGAAATCGTCGACGAGGCGCTGATGACCGAGCCCACGGAGAGCGAAACCAAACGCTCGCTGGACCAGCTCGCGGCCGCGTTCAACGCCGTGGCCGGCGACTCCGACGCCGAACTGGCCGACGCGCCGTCGCGTCCGGCGGCGAAACGCATCGACCAGGCGACTGCGGCCCGAAACCCGCGGCTCTCCTGGCAGGCGCTTGACGACACGTAGCTGCTCGTTTCGACAATTGATACTCCCGCCCGAGCGTATATGCCACCTCGTTGTATAGCAGTTACAACGCAACGCTATGTCCGATACGCCGCACCTGTTGTACGTAGGTCCTACCGACGATGACGCGGACACAGCCACACCAGACACACCGGCCCCAGCCACACTAGTCACCAGCGCGGCAGACGCGCTGTCGGAGCTGGCCGACCGCGACTACGCCGCCGTCATCTGCGAGCAAGAGCTCCCGGGGGACGAAACGGGTCTGGACGTGCTGGCGGCGATACGCGAGCAATACGACGCCCTCCCGGTCGTTCTCTGTACGGCCGAACCGGACGGCGAGGTCGCCGCCCGTGCGACGCAGTTGGCCGTCACTGAGTACGTCCCGCGGAGCGACGTGGACCTGGCGACACGGGTCGGCGACATCCTGACAGGGACCGACACGAACGCCGACAGTCCAGCCGATCCCATCGAGCGCAAGCACGAGCTACAGACGAACAACGCGGCGCTTCGGAAGCTAGCACAGCTCGCAACGGAAGACGGGCTCACGGAGACCGAAACGGTCGAACGAGTCCTCGAAATCGGATGCCAGCGGCTCGGCGTGTCACTTGGCTTTCTGAACCGAATCGCGGACGGGACACACGAGGTCGCGGTAATGGTCGGCGATCACCCCCGCTTCGAGCCCGGGACCACGACCCCGGTCGAAGAGACCTACTGTGATCGGGTCATCGAGACCGGCGAGATGTACGAGGTCGCCGACGCTACTGACGTGGCGGGCGGTCCGCCAATCGCACAGAAATCCGGGATATCCTGCTATATCGGGAGCGAACTCAGCGTCAACAGGACGACCTACGGGACGCTGTGTTTCGCCGACAGCGACCCGCGTCCGGAGCCGTTCTCGGACTCGGAGCAGGCATTTCTCGAACTGCTGACCGAATGGATGAACCGCGAACTCGAACGCCGCCGCCGCGAGGACGAACTCGAACGATACGAGAACATCATCGAAGCGGTCGATGACGGCGTCTATGCACTCGACTCAGAGGGGTATTTCGAGTTCGTCAACCAAGCAATGACCGACCTCACTGGCTACTCCGAGTCGGAGCTGCTCGGCGCCTACACCGGGTTCATCAAGAACGATGCCGTCGTCGAGCGCGCCGAATCAATCGTTCAGGAGATGATATTCGGGGACCGCGACGACGAGGAATCGTTCGAACTGGAGATTCAGCAGGCGTCGGGGAACTCGTTCCCCGCCCAGGACCACATGACGCTGCTGTACGACGACGACGAGCGATTCGCTGGGACCGCGGGCGTCATCCGGGATATCACGGAACAGAAACGGCGCGACGAGGCGCTGTCCGGACTGCTTGATACGACTCGGTCGCTCATGCAGGCCAAGACACCCCAGGAGGTCGCCGAAACAGTCATCGAGGCGACCGAGTCGGATCTCGGGTTCGACCACTCGCTCGTCAGGCTGTACGACGAGGAGGCGGACACGCTCCGACCGGTCGCAGCCAGCGACAAGGTCCCGGAACGACCGGTGTACGACGCCGACGAAGGGTTCCCCGGCGACGCGTTCCAGCGCGACGAGCCGCTGATCGTTGACGAGTTCGAGCGGATCGACAACTACGACTCCGACGTGCTGACAGCGGTGATGTACCTCCCGATGGGAGACCACGGAGTCGTGAGCATCGGTGCGCGACAGGGCCACGAGTTCACCGAGTCGGACGTCTCCGTCGGCAAGATTCTCGCGTCCAATGCGGCCGCCGCGTTCGACCGCGTCGAGCGTGAGCGAAGCCTGTTACGGTACGAGTCAGTGTTCGAAAACGTCCGTGACATGATGTACGTCCTCGACGACGAGGGTCGGTTCCAGCTGGTCACCGAACCGCTCGCGGAGTGGCTCGGCTACGAGCGGGCGACGCTTCTGGGCCAGCACCCGCGCGTTGTTCTCGACCAGGACACTATCGACGAGTTCGCCTGTCGTATCGGCGACCTCTGCCGCGCGGGCGGAACCGGGGCGGTCCAGCTCGAAGCGGCGCTGGAAACGGCCAGCGGAGGGACGCGTCCGGCCGAAATCGAGGTATCGCTGCTCGACGCGGACCAGTTCCGCGGCACTGTCGGCGTCGTCCGGGACCTGACCGAACTCAAGCAGGCGCGGGCAGAGCTGAAAGACGAGCGTGACCGGTTCTCGTACCTGTTCAACACGCTCCCAGACGCCGTCATCGAAACGGAGACGGTCGCGGACGAGTCGGTCGTCAGGTCGGTCAACCCCGCGTTCTCTGACGTGTTCGGGTACGGTCAGGATACGGCTGTGGACAGTCCTCTGTCCGACCTCCTCCGACCACCGGACACTGCACACGACGAACTGCCCCAGTTCGACGACAAGCAGACGAACGGCGACCCCTTCCAGACCGAACTCCGACTGATGACCGAGACGGGGTTCCGTGACTTCCTCTTCCGGGGCGTGCCGTACAGCCGGGACGGTGACAGCGTCCGCGGGTTCGGTATCTACACCGACATCACTGAGCAGCGCGAGCGCGAACGCCGGCTGAAACTGCTCAACCGCGTCCTTCGGCACAACCTCCGGAACGACCTGACTGTCGTCCTCGGGATGGCTGACGCGCTGGACGAGCGTATCGACGACGAGGACCAGCGGGCCATTCTCCACAGGCTTCAGCGAAAGGCGGAGGAGATGGCGTCGCTGAGTGAGCGGGCGCGCGACATGGAGCGTTCCGTTCGCCGCGACCAGTACGGCGTGGACCCGGTCGACGTGCCCGCAACCGTTACGGATACCGTATCCTCGTATCACGACGAGTACGCCGGTGAAATCAAAACAGACCTCCCGGATGTGTCGGTTACGGCGGGTGATGGGCGGCTACATCGAATCCTCGGTGAACTCCTCGAAAACAGCCTCGAACACGCCGGCGACGACCCGTCGATTAGCGTCGACGTGACGGCCGACCAGCGAACCATCTCAATCACTGTCGCCGACGACGGCCCGGGGATTCCACAGCACGAACTCGACGTCGTGACCGGCGACGAACCGATTACACAACTCCGTCACGGGACGGGACTCGGCCTGTGGCTGGTCGTCTGGGTGACCGAAACCTACGGCGGCACCGTCGACTTCGCTAGCGGCCGGGACGGCGGGACAGTCGTCACGCTAGAACTGCCTCGGTTGGATACCTAGATGGCGTCGCGGATCCGGTCGGCGAGCACGCTGTACTGCTCCGTGCCCGTCCCCTTCTGGACCACGGCAGTGACGCCGTGCTCCGCGGCAGCATCTGCGACGTCGTCGTACTCGCGGGCCGTAAACAGCAGGAACGGGATGTCAACGTCGTTCTCTCGGAGCGCAGCACACAGCTCCATCCCGTCGAGTCGGGGCATCTTGTAGTCACTGACGACGGCGTCGAAATCGCCGTCAGTTGCCAGGTCCAGTGCCGCCTCTGGGTCGGCTTCCGTCGTGATCTCGAACCCGTCTTCCTGTCCCAGAAACGTCCCGACGATGTCCAGAACGTCTACATCCTCGTCTACCAGTAGGACCTCGATACTCATCGGTTCTAGGTCCGTGGTTCCCCGATAAAAACTCTCGGTCACCGCATTGTATTCAGGTCGACGACGACCGCCTTATCCACGGTAATCCACGTCGACAGTTTGGCAATGCCGGAGAGCCCCCGTGGTGACACGGTACAGCGGTCCGGTTCGCCGGTGTACTCAACCACGGTCATCGACAGGTCGTGCGGGGCCTGCGTTCGCTCGGTGGTCGCGTTTCCCGCACCGTCCGGGTCGAGACTCATCGGTAATGGATATCTCTCAGGGACGATGTAAAACGGCTGCTAAGAGGTCTCTATACCGCTCCGGAGAGCTATGCCGCCTGGCCGGTGTCGACTTCGCCGTCGATGCGGACGAACCCGTAGTCACACTCCGGGCAGTGCCACTTGATCTTGGTCCCCAGGTGCATCGTCGTGCTCGCGACCTTCCAGAAGTCGCGGTACTCTTCGCATTCAGGACAGTAGTGTTCGAGTTCGAGGCCCATATCCAGTTGTTTCCGCGGGGGTACAGTTGAATTTCCCGGTTCCACTCGGGGCGTCGAAGCAGGCAAACCGCTCGAACCCCTGTATCCCAGTATGATTCCGAGCGCGTACGAGCCGACCCATCCGACCGAACTGGCCGTCGACGCTGAATCGCTGCCGCCGTCGGCGACCGAGACGGCGACGTTCGGCATGGGCTGTTTCTGGGGGCCGGACGCCCGCTTCGGCGCGACACCGGGCGTGGTTAGGACACGAGTCGGCTACGCCGGCGGCACCGACCCGGACCCCAGTTACTACTCGCTGGGCGACCACACCGAGGTCGTCCAGGTCGAGTACGACCCCGAGGTAGTGCGCTATGAGGACCTGCTTGACGTGTTCTGGGCGAATCACGCGCCGTTCTCTGCCCCTCTGAAACGCCAGTACCGCGGCGTGGTGCTGGCTCGTAACGATCAGCAGCGTGAAACCGCCAAGCGGACGCGCGAGGAACTCGAATCGCGGACGGGGAAGTCAGTCGAGACGGCAATCGAAGCCCTCGACCGGTTCTACCTGGCAGAGGGGTATCACCAGAAGTACGAGCTCCGCTCGACGCCGGTGGTCGCCGACGAGCTCGAAGACCGCTACGGCGACGCGTTCGTCGATTCGACGGTCGCCGCCCGGCTCAACGGCTTCGTCGCTGGCCACGGCGAGGGTGACGAACGCGAGGCGCTGTTCGCCGAGCTGGATATCTCGCCGGCTGCGCTCTCGGAAGTGCGCCGCCGGCTCTGAACGCGGTGTTGGCGGTCTCCAGTCGCCACGGGCTGCCCGCGCGCCCCAACGATTCGCCCACGGCTATAAGACGCTGGCAGTGCCAGATTCAGCTATGACTATCTATACCGGCCGCGGCGACCAGGGCCAGACGGATCTCCGGAACATGGAGCGGGTATCGAAGGACAGCCGCCGTATCGAGGCCTACGGGACCGTCGACGAGGTGAACGCGCTGGTCGGGGTCGTGCGGCCGACCGGCCACGACGACATCGACGAGAAGCTCCGTGTCATCCAGAACCACCTCCACATCGTCCAGGCCGACTTCGCCAACCCCGACCCCGACGAGGGCGACCCGCGGATACAGGAGTCCCACGTCGAAACGCTGGAGGACCTCATCGACGAAGCCGATGCGGAACTGGACCCGCTCGAATCGTTCATCCTTCCCTCCGGTTCCGAACCTGGGGCGAAGCTCCACCACGCCCGTGCGGTCTGTCGGCGCGCCGAGCGCCGCTGCGTCTCCTTTGCTGCCGAGGAGGCTGGCGTCAACGAGACGGCGATCATCTACCTGAACCGCCTCTCTGACGCCCTGTTCACGCTCGCTCGCCTCGTCAACAAGCGCGAGGGCATCCGCGAGGAGAATCCCGACTACTGACGCTGTAGGACGTTTTTTGTCGGGTAGGTAGCCGTCGTGACTTGACTCCATGCTAGCGCCGGCGGTTCGCAATAGCAAAGTGACCGGCCCGGAAGGGTGAGGTATGAAAGCGACCGCGAAGGCACATCCGATTCAGGGGCTGGTCAAGTACCACGGGATGCGCGACGAGGAACTGCGACTGCCGTACCACGACAGCATCTCCGTCTGTACCGCACCGAGCCACTCGAAGACGACGGCCGCCTTCGACCCGGACCGCGAGGAAGACGTGTACGTCATCGACGGCGAGGAGGTCACTGGCCGCGGTGCCGAGCGCATCGACGCCGTCGTGGACCACGTCCGCGACCTGGCGGGCATCGACCACGGCGTCCGCTTCGAGTCGGCGAACAACTTCCCGACGAACATCGGCTTTGGCTCCTCCTCCTCGGGCTTTGCCGCCGCGGCGATGGCCCTCGTTGAGGCAGCAGGGCTCGACATGACGCGACCCGAGATATCGACGGTCGCCCGGCGCGGCTCCTCCTCGGCCGCTCGCGCGGTGACGGGCGCGTTCTCCCACCTGCGGACCGGCATGAACGACAAGGACTGTCGGAGCGAGCGCATCGAGACGGACCTCGAAGACGACCTGCGGATCGTCGCCGGGATGGTCCCATCCTACAAGGAAACCGAGGAAGCCCACAAGGAGGCTGCCGAGAGCCACATGTTCGAGTCGCGGATGGCCCACATCCACGGCCAGATCTCGGACATGCGCGACGCGCTGTACGACGGCGATTTCGACGCCGTCTTCGACCTCGCCGAGAAGGACTCCCTGTCGCTGGCCGCCGCGACGATGACCGGTCCCGCCGGCTGGGTGTACTGGCAGCCCCGCACCATCGAGATTTTCAACGCCGTCCGGGAGCTCCGGAACACCGAGGACGTGCCGGTGTACTTCTCCGTCGACACCGGCGCGAGCGTCTACATCAATACGACTGAGGAGTACGTCGGCCGCGTCGAAGAGACGGTCGCCGACTGCGGCGTCGACACCCGCGTCTGGGATGTTGGCGGCCCCGCACAGATTCTCGACGAGGACAAGGCGCTGTTCTGAACCGGCACTGATCGAATCGTCGCTCCCGAGCACAGGGTTAACCCGACGCCGTCCTAACCGGAGAACACAATGCGCGTCGCCGTTCTCGGAGCCGGATACGCCGGGCTCACGCTCGCCAGAAAGCTCGAACAGACTCTTCCCGATAGCGTCTCGCTGGTCGTCGTCGACGAGGAGCCCGAACACCTCGTCCAGCACGAACTCCACCGGGTCGTCCGCCGGCCGTCGCTGGCCGACGAGATCACTGTCGACCTCGACGCCGTCCTCGACTGCGAGGTCCGACAGGCGACGGTCACGGACGTTTCGCCCGACGAAGGGACGGCGACGCTGGATGGCTCCGAGACGCTGTCCTACGACGTGGGTGCGGTGTGTCTCGGTGCGCAAACGGCCTTCTACGACCTTCCGGGCGTGCGAGAGCACGCGGCGCCGCTGAAGCGCCTCGACGACGCCCGCGAGATCCGCGAGCAGTTCCTCGACCTCGGCGACGGCGACCGCGTGGTCGTCGGCGGCGCTGGCCTGTCTGGCGTGCAGGTGGCCGGCGAACTGGCCGAAATGGCCTCGGACAGCGATATCGAGGTGCTGCTGCTCGAACAGGAAGACGCCGTCGCGCCGTCGTTCCCGGCGTCGTTCCAGTCGGCCGTCCACGACGCGCTGGTCGACGCCGGCGTGACAGTCAGGACCGGAACGGGCGTGGCCGGAGCCGATGCCGACGCGATTGCGCTCGAGGACGGCACGGACCTAGCGATGGACCAGTTCGTCTGGACCGGCGGTATCGAGGGGTCGCCAGCGCTCGATGCCGACCGCCCCGTCGTCCGGGCGGACCTCCGACTCGGCGAGTCGACGTTCGCCGTCGGCGACGCCGCCCGGGTCGTCGACAGCGACGGCGAGGCCGTGCCGGCGAGCGCGGCGGCGGCCATCCGCGAGGCCCGCGTGGCCGCGGACAACATCGGGACGCTCGTCGACCAGCAGCAGGGTGGCCCCGGCGATTTCCAGCCCCGACTGACCCAGTACCAGTTCAACGTCCCTGGGTGGCTCGTCTCGGTCGGCGACGACGCCGTGGCGAAGGTCGGCCCCTCTATCCTCACCGGGCGGGCCGCGCTGGCGCTCAAGACGACTGTCGGCGCGGGTTATCTCGGAACGGTCGGAGCCGTCCAGAACGCGGTCGACCTCGTCAGCGAGGAACTGGACCTCCACGACGAGAAGCCGGACAGTGAGTAAGAGGCAGGAAAGCGGCCTGGGTGACCCTCTCAAAGACGAGAGATTTTCACGGGCGTCAGCACGAGCGGGTACCTGAAACCCACGGCGGAGCGGAAGTTAACACATATATCCGACACCCGTGTATCCCGACGTTATATGCAATTCTGTGATGAGTGTGGTTCGGTAATGCACACGGAGGGCGACACCTGGGTGTGTCGCTCCTGTGAAAACGAGGCGCCCCGGGACTCGCAAGCAGAAGCGGCGATGGCGACCCAGGATGCACAGCGGGATGACGGGGCACCCGCCGTGGCCGACGCGACCCAGAGCACCTCCGAGACGATGCAGGAGCCCTGTCCGGCGGACGACTGCGACAGCGACCGGGCCTACTACGAGATGCTGCCGAAACCGGGCGGTTCCTACGAGGTTCGGCTGTTCACCTGCGTCGACTGCGGCCACAAGTGGCGCGAGTCCTGACGGCGTATCTCGCGAACCCCGCCGGGTCAATATGCAGAGACCGATTCAGCCCCGCAACTCCCGGTGGTACTCGGTCTCACGTAGGACCAGACATCGACTTCGAACCAACTCTCACACCGTTCTTGTCGGTCAACGAGCGGTTGGTTCAACGTCTCCGACACGAAAGGAACGGAGCCTGTGCTGCGTGGAACCGCTCTATGCAGCACGGCAGTTCTGTCCGTTACGAGGGGATGCAGTCAAGCTGAAAACAGTACAGCGGCGCGTCAGTCCTCGCTGTCCGCAGTTGCGTTCCCGAGTACGTCGTCGGGCTCGATCCAGATGACGAACTCGTCCTCGCCGTCGCGGTCGACGACGCCGTTGATGTACTCGCCGTCGACCGGGGCGGTGTTCACTTCGGATTCGGCGACAGGGACGACCTGCCGGACCTCGTCGACGATCCAGCCCATCGCGCCCTGTTCCTCGAACACACCTGCGTCGAAGACGACGATGAGGTTCTCAGTCCCGTCGCTGTCGATGTCCATCATCGCCTTGGGGTTGAGAATCGTCGTAATCTGCCCGCGGAGGTCGACGACGCCCTCGACGTAGTCCTCGGTGTTGGGCACGCGGGTGACCGTCTCGCGTTTGACGATCTCCTCGACGTAGTCGATGTCGAGACAGTAGTACTCGTCGCCGAGCGCGAACTCGAGTACCCGGACCATCTCTTCCGTCTGGGTCGCGTCGTCGTCGATAGCCGCGGCGCGAGCGCCGCCTTCGGTCGTGGCGGTGTTGTCCGACGCCATCGCCTCCTCGATGAGTTCCTGGTCCGGCAACTCGACGCCGGTCGGCCCCTGCATCGGGCTGGCCGACGCCGAAAGGTCGTCCGTCGGCTGGTCGGCAACACCGGTGTCGTCGTTCTCAGTGGACACCTGGGCGGAGGCCTCAGCCGCTCGCTGTGCGGCGGCCATCGCGTCAGTGTCGCTCTGATCAGTCGCTGCGCCGTCGGCGCCAGTGTCGCTGCCGCCGTCGTCGGTGGCCTGTTCATCGGCAGCACCCGCTTCGTCAGCCGCGTCATCGCTGGCGGCCGCTGAGTCCGTGGCGACTGCCTCAGTTGCTGTCTCCTCGGTTTCGCCCTCGTCGGTGGGCTGCTCACCGGAGCCGTCCGCGGAGGCGTCGTCTGTCTCCTCGGTGTCGTCGGTGGTTTCTGCCTTGTTCCCCTCGCGCATCTGCCGGATGCGCTCCGCCCTGTCCATGCGTTCGTCGTCACTCATGCTGGTACCTCTGTGTCGGTAAAGCCGAACTGCTCGTCGAGTTCAGCGGCGATGTCCTCGAAGACGGCCGCCATGTCACACGATTCCTCGGTCGCGAAAATCGATTGGCCGGCGCTGAACGCGCGCTGAAGCGCTACCCGTTTGCGGACCTCCCAGACCGGGCTGTCCGGGAACGCCATGTTGAACCATTCGAGCATCGTCTCGTCCTCGGACGTGGTCTCGACGCGGTTGGCGACGACGCCGAGCGTGTTGATCGACGCGTCGGTCTGGCGCTCCATCGCGGCCATCTGATCCATCAGCAGTTCGATGGCCCGCTCGGAGGTGGCTTCTGTCAGTGCGGGGATGAGGACGTTCTGTGCGGCGTACATGCCGGTGTCGGTCAGCTTCCCGTAGAACGGCGGGCAGTCGATGATAACGTAGTCGTAGTCGGCATCGAGCGTCGACAGCGCCCGGTCGAGCGTGTCGAGCGCATGTGACCCCGTGACCATCTCCGGCGTGATGTTGATCGCGAACGAGGCCAGCGCGGCCTGATCGATATCCCCGCCCTGGGTGTTGACCCGGGCGATGAGGTCGGCGATGGTCAGTTCGTGCTCGGCCTGGAGCATATCGATGCTGGAGGGGATCACGTCCATCTCCTCGCCTTCGCAGATAAGCTCACCCAGCGCCGATGGGTCGCCGGTCAGTGCGTCGAACAGCGTCGGGGGGTCGGCGTCGTACGCCTCGACGAGACCCACGCCTTCCGTGGCGTTGCCCTGGGGATCGAGGTCGATAAAGAGGACGTCCCGGCCGCGGTCGTTCAGTGCACCGGCTACGTTGATAGCAACTGTCGTCTTTCCGGTCCCGCCTTTCGCGTTGGTCACACAGAAGCGGGCTGGACCGGTTTCTGATTGCCGGTTCATCATCCAAGTGTCCACAGGTCGACTCCGAGTCACTATAAAAATGTGGTCCCGATTATCAACGTCGCAACTGGGGGACGGAACGCGGACGAGACGGAAACGCCCGCGAGCGTGTGCATGACGGCCGTCTGACGGTGTGCAAGATTTATGATTGTGTAGATTGAAGGGTCAGTATCATGACCATCAACCCGCGCGACTACGACCTCGACGAGTTACGGAAGATGGCTCGTCAGCGGGGGAACGGGATGAGCGACGAAGACGTCCCGGACCCGACGGGCCTCGACATGGGCCTTGACGACTCCGACGAAGAGGTGCTTGCGGGGAGTTCGTTCCGCTCCGGGCTGTACCGTGAACTGCTGCCGTTCCTCGGCGGCGACGCCAACGAGAAGCCCTATCTCGAAACATTGCCCGAGACCTACGCCGCGGAGTTCGTGGTCTTCGAGTGGCTGGAGTTCCTGCTGATGCACTCCGGGTATCAGGGGGCCGACGAAGCGCTCGAGTACTACCGATCCATCGACTGGATCACCGAGGACGTACAGGACGACCTCTCAGACTATCTGCTCGGCATCGACGAGTCGGCGACGAACGACGACAACGAACTGAGCGTCGACGACCACATGCTGAGTCTCGTCTACGTCGCGAAGCTCACTGCGATGACGTAACTCTCGTTTTCAACACCAGTTTTTCGCTTCGAATCCCCGCTACGGAAGGGGTTTCAGTATCAGCCACCTGAGAGGACAGCTATCAGTCCTGAATACTAGGGAGAGGATATATATCGGGCGGTCGACAAGGACGACCGTATATGAGTGACGAGGATGCGGACGACGGCACCGGGTCCGAATCGGACGCCGGTGTGTCGTCGGACGGCGCTGCCGCTGTTCCGGTCGGGGTCAAACTCGGGAGCACCCGGACCGTCATTGCCCTGCCGGGCGAACACGGCACGGAGAACCGGATCATCAAGACACTGACGTGCATGGCGACGTACGAGGACGCCCTGACCGGTGAGGAGAAGATCCTCTATGGCGAGGAAGCGGCCCGGGAGTATCCGGACCGCGTCGAGTACATGCTTCGGTCGGGGCTCCCCGAGGACGCCGACCGGGCCGAGATGACCAAGACGTTCTTCGAGGCGATCATCGAGGAGCACGACATTCCGGCAAACAGCGGCGTCGTGTACGCCATCCCGACTATCGACAACCCGACCGGGCTGGAGAACCTCCAGAACGTCATCGAGAACTCCTCTATCGGGCTGGAACTCGTCGAGAGCTATCCGGAGTCCCTGTGTGGCTCCATTCCGGCCTTCGGCGACGACCTGGAAGCCATCGACGAGATCTTCGTCGCCGTCAACATGGGGTCGACGAACCTCGAAGCCTCCGCGTACCGCCGCGGTGAACAGCTCTCTCCGTTCACGACGGGTGCGGTGACCGGGAACGAAGTCGACCGGATGATCGCCAACTACGTCGAGGAGGAAACGCAGGGCCGTGTCAACATCGACAACCAGACCGCCCGCGAATACAAGGAAGAACACGCCGACTTCGTCGATTTCGAGCCGTTCACGGACATCATCCAGCAGCCCGGCGGCGGCTCACACGAGTTCACCATCGAGCGCTCGGTGATGGACGCGGTCAACGAGTACCTCGACGACGCCGTCGACGAACTGGCGAACACGTTCCTGCCGGAGCTGGCGAACGATTACATGAAAGTGTACCAGCTAGCACTGGACCGGCCGATCGCCATCACCGGCGGCATGGCCTGTATCCCCGGCATCGTCGACGAGTTCGAGGAACGACTCAGTGCGGAGCTGAACCGTGACATCGAGGTCATCGCCGCCGACGAACCGGACGTCGCGCCGACCATCGGCGCACAGCGGATCGCGGCGCGTCTCGTCGAGACCAACTAGGGGTTCCGCCAGCAGTTCAGCCACCGTTCGATTCTGGGCTCGGACTGTGCCATTTCGTGACCACGATCGGTCGAGAGCAGTTCGAATACGTCAGTGTCGATTCCGAGGCGGGTCGCGTCGGTCGAGAGACCACCACCCTGTCGCTCCTGAGACGAACCCCCGCTGAGACGGGTACGTGGCATGTGACCGAGTACGGAGACATGATACCTAAAGCCAAGTCAGACAGCCGTCTGCCGGCTGACGTACGGTAGGGGGTCACGGCGTAGTCGACAGGGCTGCCGTGACCGAAGAACAGCAGCACGATATGCTCTCGAACCAGATTAATTTACTACAACGATATCAGAATAGATACGTGAATATCAAGTCCTAAGGCCTATTCTACCCGGTAATGGGAAAAATTATCAACTTAGATAATTTCGATGGAGATCCGCCCGACGTTCTCACCGGCACCGGTTCGGGCGGACTCCTCTCGGCCGGATATCTCCACGATGGGCCAGCACTGGGAGCCGTCGACGACGACGAGACGGCACAGTTCGCCCTCACCAGTCGCAAGCACGGCATCGAAATCGGCACGTCGGAGTCCGGCGAGACGGTGCGACCAGGAAGTAACTACCGGATGATCGGGATCGTGACTGACAAGCGGTTCCTGTTGCTGGTGGGCGACGACGACGGCGACACGCGGTTCGCCATCCCACACGTCGATATCGACCAGATTTCGGGTGACCGGTCGCTCGGACACGGCCGGATCACGTTTCGGCGGTGTGGCGACACGGAGTGGCAGGTCCACTGTGGCAAGCAGGGGCTGGTGGACCTGACGGCGTACCTCTCGCACGCGTCACAGGCGTGGGTCCGCGTCGAGAATATCCTGGACGAGGTCAAGCGGCTCCTCGTGACGGCGACCGAGCAGCGCGACCGCGGGGACCACGAGCAGGCACTGGAGACGGTACTGGAAGCCGGGGACCGCCTCGACGCGGCCGGCGAGACGGCCACCGAGTTCGGGCCGCCCGGAGACGCGAACGCGCTCGAAGGGCGTGTCACGACGGTGCGGGAGCGCCACGTTGCGACACTCGCGGAAGTCCGCCGGAGCCGCGCCCGGCGGGCGGTCGACACCGGTGAGCGGCACTGGCGGGAGAACGAGTTCGAAGCGGCGTACGACGCCTACGAGGCGGCGCGAGCGGAGTACGACGAGCTCTTTTCGCTCCCGACAGAGGCCGTCACCGATCTTCCGGATATCCGCGCCGAGCGGGACCGGCTCGACACAGTCATCGAGGACCTCGAACAGTCGCCGCTACGCACTGCGGTCGCGGCCGACAACGAGGCCGTCGCGGCGGAAGACCCCGCTGTCGCCGCCGATCACTGGGCCGAGGCGCTCGAAGCCTACCGGGACGTCCTCGAACTCGACTGGGGCGCGGACGAGCGGCGGTTCGCCGGCGACCCCGAGAAGGTCCGGGACCGACTGGGGGCCGTCGCGGAGAACCTCGTCGCCGCGCGGCGGACGGTCGCGACGGACGCGATGGAGGCCGGGGACTGGTACGCCGACGCCAGCCAGCCCGACGCCGCGTTAGCGGAGTACGAGACGGCGCAAGCGGCGTTCGAAACTGCGCTGGCGGACGCCAGAGACTGTTATCCGGACGCCACCGACCACCTGAAAGCGGAACTGGATGCCGTGGAACAGCGACTCTCGCGGACGGAGGCCAGACTCGATGGCGAACCCGTCGACGTGGACGACCGCTTCGACGAGACTGGGACAACGCCGGACCTGGACATCACGACCGCCGACGAACGCTCGCCGTCACCGACTGACACGACCGACCTCTCGGATATCGAGAACGGTATCGACGGCACCGATCCGAAAATCGACTCGACGGGACACAGCGGGTCGTAGTCCCCACCAGCCATCCGTTCTCGGCTGGCCGTCCATTGCCTGTGACCGTCCGCGCTCTGCAGAAACTGTGTAGCGGTGGCGCTATCGTCACAGAATGAGGGCTTCTAATCAGTGGCGTGTGATGATATAGCATAATTCAGCCGTGTCAGGCCGTCTCCCGGCCGGGCCGACTATGG
Organism: Haloarcula sp. CGMCC 1.6347; assembly: GCF_037078395.1. Taxonomy (NCBI): domain Archaea; kingdom Methanobacteriati; phylum Methanobacteriota; class Halobacteria; order Halobacteriales; family Haloarculaceae; genus Haloarcula; species Haloarcula sp. CGMCC 1.6347. The sequence goes on along the minus strand of NZ_JAYMGX010000002.1, from coordinate 214,306 downwards.
TCAGGAGAAAATTTATATCCATTAGTGGAATATATACAATTATAATGGATTGCACCAACTGTGGCACGCGGATGTCATACAACGATCAGACGACAAAACTCACCGAGTTCGTCTGTCCCAGTTGTCACGAAACCGTCATCGACTGGAAGGACGAGGCCCGCAACGCCCGCGTTCACTGACCGGTCCAGCCCACTTTTCCACCGACAGTCCCACTCTCAGCCACTGCTCTGGCTACTGACGGCGTTGCCGATATCTCTGCCTCGTCGCTGACTCGTGTTGCGGCCACGCTATGGGCCGCCCACCTGACGCTTCACTGGCCACTCAGCGACGTAACCTACAAGAGCGTGCAAATTCGTTCAGGAACGATTGCCGAATGTTTTTATATTTCAGGAGGGGATAACCGAGCAATGGGAAATTCGCCACGCATCGGCTGTCTCTACGCCGACGCCTGCACGGACGAGCAGGCAGCGGCGTACGACTGCTGTCAGGAGACAGTCGACGATGCCGAGCGATGCGCGCTCTCGTCGGTCGATCCGACCGAGTACGATGTCCTCTGGTGGCATCGGGACGAACTGTTCGACGAGCGAGCGCTGGCCGACGCGCCGGCCCTGGCCGCGTATGTTCGTGACGGCGGTTCGCTCCTGCTGACACTGAGCGCGCTTTCGGCCGTCGAGCCGCTTGGGTTCGACGCCGTCGCGCCCGACGCCACCGGCTGGGAGGAGATTCCGGAGCCGACCGGCCACCTCTGGCAGGCCCTGTACGAGGACCACCCGATTCACGCGGACTACGACACCCTCCGCGTGCATACGCGCGGTGCCGGCGTCACGATCCCCTACGCGAGATACGAGTCCATCGCGCCCCAGTCCGGGGACGTGCTCGCGAGTACGGTCCGTGGCGACACCGATGTGGTCAAGCAGATGTCGATTCTCTCCTGGGAGCCCGGGGCCGGGCAGGTGCTGGGCATCGGGTCGTCCGTAGCGTTCGCCCAGCCGACCCACGACGTGTGCCGGGGCAACCGCGAGACGCTCATCGAGAACGCGCTAGGATTCCTGGCGACGGCCGACCGGCACCCGCTGACCGGCCGTCCGAAGGACGTCGACACGTTCGGGCAGTTGCGCGAGCGGCTCGGCGATGACCCGAGTCGCCCGTCTTACCACGTAACGCCGCCGGCGAACTGGCTCAACGACCCGAACGGCCTTATCCACTGGAACGGTCGCTATCACCTGTTCTACCAGTACAACCCGGCCGGGCCGTTCCACAACACGATCCACTGGGGCCACGCCGTCAGCGACGACCTCGTCCACTGGGAGGACCGCCCGGTGGCGCTCACGCCCTCGCCCGACGGCCCGGACCGGGACGGCTGCTGGTCCGGCTGTGCGGTCGACAACGATGGCGTCCCGACCGTGCTGTACACGGGCGGCCGGGACAAACGCCAGCTTCCCTGTATCGCGACCGCCGCGGACGACGACCTCACGACTTGGGACAAGGACCCGGACAACCCCATCATCGAGGAACTGCCGACGGAACCGGAGGTGCTCCGCACCGAGGACTGGGAGGGGGAGTTCCGGGACCACTGCGTCTGGCGCGAGGACGGGACCTGGTACCAGCTCATCGGGGCCGGCATCGAGGGTGGTGGCGGGGCGGCGCTGCTGTACGAGTCTTCCGACCTCCGGGACTGGGAGTATCAGGGACCGATCCTCGCCGGCGACCGCGACACCGCCGGGACCGTCTGGGAGTGCCCGGAGCTGCTCGACTTCGGTGACCGACAGCTCCTCCACATCTCGAATTACGAGGACGTGGTGTACTTCCTCGGGACATACGATGACGGTGAGTTCGACGTCGACCGCCGCGATAAGCTAGACCACGGCGACTTCTACGCCCCGCAGTCGATGTGGACCGACGACGGCCGCATCCTGACCTGGGGGTGGCTCCCGGAAGCCCGCGACGTGAGCGGGCAGTGGGACGCCGGCTGGTCCGGCGCGATGTCGCTCCCCCGGGAGCTGTCGCTGGCTGACGACGGCGGCCTGTGCCAGCGGCCGGCCCCCGAGCTCACCGAGCTACGGGGCGAGAACACCGGCTACGACGTGGTGCGCCTCGACCCCGGCGACACCGAGCAGTTGCCGGTCGAGAGCCGGTCGTTCGAACTCCGCGCCACCGTCCGGCTGGAAGACGCCGAAGCCGTCGAGCTGTCCGTCCTCGAATCGCCGGACGGCGAGGAACGGACGCCAATCAGATACTCCTACGAGAGCGAGATCGCCGTCGACCGGTCGGCGTCGAGCATCGACCCGCAAGCGACCGGCGATACCCAGTCGATGCGAGTCCAGCCGTACGACGCGCCGCTGTCGCTGCGCGTCTTCGTCGACGGGAGCGTCGTCGAGGTGTTCGCTAACGAACGGCACTGCCTGACCAGCCGCGTGTATCCGACCCGCGAGGACGCGACCGGTATCTCGCTGTCGGCCGACGGCGGGCGCGCCACTATCGCGTCGCTGGATATCTGGGAACTGGACTCAGTCTGGTAACCAGCCCGACTGGATTCCTGCGAAAAGACGGATTCCGCGCTCGTTACTTTGACTCGGTGCCAGTCTCGGTTCGGGTGCCGTAGCTCCCGGCGCTGGTCTCGTTGCCCTTTCCGCGCCGGATCAGTTCCCTGTCCGTCAGCGGCAGCGTCTCGCCGTCCAGCGGGATGTGCCAGTGCCCGAGAGTTCCGATGATACGCGTTCGGCTCCCCTCGACATCGAGCCGGAGCGTCGGGCCGAGCGAGCCGCCGAACCGACGCATCTGCTCGGATTCGGACAGATGGGCGATTTCGTCCAGCGTGTCGCCGTCGAAGTCGTAGTAGTTGAAGAAACTCTGGACCAGCACCTCGTCGCCGTGGGGGAACGCCATCCACGAGTAGGACTGGAACGGCGCATTCTCGGGATTCGTGGCGACGAGTCCGGACTCGTTCAGCGGGACGTACTCGCCGCGGAGGTCCGTCGCGACGAAGCCATACAGCGCGTCGAAGCCCTCGACCCCCGGCGCGAACGTGTGGAGGTGGCTGGAGATGAACAGGTAGTACAGGCCCTCTCGATACACGACGTGGGGCCGTTCGAGCTCCTGATTGACGCCGACGGCGTCCAGCAGCGGGTCTTCGAGGTCCCACTCCAGCGGGTCGCCCGTCGGCGAGCGGGCGACGCCAACGCTCCCGTTGAACTCCTGTAATGCGGCGTCGCCATCGCAGACGTCGCTCCCCTCCGGAACCGGCGTGTTCGCTTCGAACAGGAGCCAGGTCTCGCCCGTCTCGGGGTCCTCGAAGAACCACGGATCGCGGAAGGTGTATATCATCCCGCGGGACTGGTCTTCGCGCTCGTAGCGGTCGCCGTCGGGCTGGAGCAGTTCGTGGTGGGTCCACGGCCCCGAGAGCTCGAACCCGTCCGTCGTGTCGATGCTGCCGCCGCCCGCGCCGACGATCCGCTGCGTGTAGGTCAGGTCGTCGGCTCCCTCCTCGCCGGCCGCCGTATAGAACAGATAGACGCTGCCGTCGTCGTCGTACAAGGCGGACCCGGCCCACTGGCGCTGGCCCAGCGCGTCCTCGAACACCGGGCCGGCGTTGTGCCAGTTCCGGCCGTCGTCGGAGTAGAAACAGCGGATAGTCGCCACGTCGTGGCGCTTGCCGGGTAGCAAGTCGGACGGAGCCGTCAGCGAGAAGCAGACCCGGTAGCCGTCGACCGTCGCCAGCGTGCCGTCGCGGTTGCGGAGGAACCAGGTATCCCAGATGTGGACCTCAGGGATCTGTTCGGTCGCGGGCGGGTAGACGATGGGGGCAACGGTGTCGTCGGTCCGCTCGATCCGACTCGCCTGCTCGCGTGTCCACCCGGCGCGTCCCTTCGTCCCGGGACGACCCTCGCCGAGCGCCTCGTTTGTCATAACTCACGTTGGGCCGACCACGGGTATAAATGTTGTCAGGCGGGTACCACAGGTGTTGTATGAAAGATATTCAACATTCCAGTTCTTGCGACGTGGCTGGCTGAGAAAATTGATGGCCGGTAGTCAGGTGCGGCCGAGCAGCGCGTTACTCGCCCGAGTCCTCGCTTCGGCTGACGCCCTCTGGACCGGTGATATCGAGCGGCCGGACCCACTCGTGCCAGATGAAGACGACGCCGAGGCCGTACCCCAGCGCCCAGGCGGCGCTCCCGATCCAGGGGTAGCCGAGCGTGCTGAACCCCCAGTTTGCGAGGCCCGGGAGGATGATCGCAGCGACGACCGTCAGCGCCAACACTACTGCGTCCTGGCTGTTCACGGTCGCGGCCTCCCCGTCGCTGTGCCGTTCATACTTACAGTTAGACTCGGACACTGGTGAGTCTGTCGAAACATCGAACCGTGACGGGGATCGAACTGACGCCGTAGCCGTCCCATTTTTATCATCGTATGCCCTACCCCGGATGTCGGGAATGTCTCAGAACCACACAGACCGGTCGTCTTCGGAAGACATCGAGTGGTGCTACGATGCCGTCCATCGTGTGTCACGGACGTTTAGTCTCACAATTTCGGAACTCAACGAACCGATGGCCCGGGACATCTGTCTGGGCTATCTTCTCTGCCGTGTGGCTGACACGATCGAGGACGCCGGTCACCTCCCTCCAGCGGTGCAGACCGAACTCCTGCAGACGTACAGCCGCTCGCTCGAACCGTCGAGCGGGACGACCGTGTCGTCGTTTCACGACGCCGTCGAGGAGTGGATTCCAACGACGACGAACGCCGACTGGGAGGTCGTCGAGAACGCGGGCCGCATCGTCGACGTGTTTCACACCCTCGATGACCACTCCACGCAGGCCATCCGCGGACCGGTCCGGGAACTCGTCGACGGGATGGCGATGTTCGTCGACCGCTACGCCGACGCGGGCGGGCTTCGCATCAAGACGCTGGACGAACTCGAAGAGTACTGCTGGTACGCCGCCGGCACCGTCGGCACGCTGGTGACCGGGCTGGTCTCCCACGAGGCCACCGACGAGCAGGTCGCCCAGATGGAAGAAAACGCCCGCTCCTTTGCCCTCCTGCTCCAGCTCGTCAACGTCGCCAAGGACGCCGCGACGGACATGGAAGAGGAGAACAACGTCTACCTCCCGCTGGAACTGCTCCACGAGCAGGGGCTCGACCACAGCGACGTGAGCGACGCCGACAACGTCGAGTCGCTGGTCCCGGTCATCGAACAGGTCACCGAGCGAGCGGAGGGCTACCTCGACGACGCGCAGGCGTGGCTCGAAGCCATGCCGGAGACCCGCGGCAACACGCTCTCCGCGTGGGCGATTCCGTTCCTGCTTGCCGTCGGGACGATCCGGGAACTCCGCGAGCGACCCGCCGACGTCATCGAGCAGGGCAACGTCAAGATCTCCCGCGAGGAGGTCCACTCCGTGACACAGCAGTTCGGCGGCGACGGCGACCCCTCGATCGGGGAGCTGCGGGCCAAAATCCGCCAGCAACCGCTCCACCAGTACTGACGACCAACAGAGACATTCCTCTTTTCGAGGCTCGCTTCGCCGTTCACGCGAGCGCCGATTGCTCCGAACCGCGTTTGTCGTACCGCTGCACGATCTCTCTGAGCCACCAGAGCTTCAGCCCGCTCATCGCCAGCGTGGCAACCGCGGCGCTGACCGGTCGTCGACGCCAGGCGGCGTACAGCGCGAGAGCCGACGCCAGCGCGCCGCCGGTGTTACACACGTTCGGATAATCGAGGCCCATCGTTCCGTTGTCCTGCTCCCCGAGCCACCACCGCTCTGCCAGCACGGCGCGGGTCATCCAAGCATCCTCGGTGTCCGGCGGCGCGAACAGGATTGGGTTGATAGCTGTCCATAGCAGCGCCGCGGCCAAGAGTCGCCAGCGACGCTGATACACTGCGTACACAATGACAGCGCCGGTCGGAACGCGCGACCAGCCGCTCTTGGGATTCGAGTGGCGGCTCCAGAACCAGTCCCGGACGCTGTTCGGTAGTGGTGCTGTCATATCTACCTATCGACCGTGGCAGAAGATAACACTGCTGCCGGGTGGTGTGGCCCAGAGCGGCGGCCCCGATCTGATTCTCCGGGGACAGAACACTCATGTCCGCCCTGTGTGAACGCCGCCTATGGCCACAGCGGCGTCGGGACTCTCCGAGCCACAGGTACTCGCCCGGACGAAAGACCGGCTGTTCGCGGACCGCGAGGACGCCTACGTCGTCGCGGACACGCAGTTCGCCCAGCGGCGCTGGCTGGACGAGACGCCCATCGAGGCGTCCGTGCAGGCGACGCTCGCGCCGTTCAACCACGTCCAGGTCGGAACGGGCTATCCCGACCTCGTCGGCGTGCAGACGCTCTCGACGGACCTGCTGTCCGTCGACCGGCTCGGCGACCGGCCGCCGCTGATCGCTGTCGAGGCGAAGGGCTACACGGGCGGCGGTGGCGTCGACGCCGAGCGCGGGGTCGTCCAGGCCCACGACCGGCTCAACGAGGCGAACGTCGCGTTCCTGACCGCCCCGCGAAGCGGCATCTCCACCGCCGCGCGGACGATGGCCCGCGAGCTGAACGTCGGCGTGCTGGGCGTCGACCCCGACGGCTCGGTTTCGGTCCTCGAACGGCCCCGCGTGGTCGGCCACGGATCGATGGACGCCGCCTCGGCGATCCGGTTCCAGGCCAGTGCCCAGGGCGTCGCCGACCAGAACTTCGGGCTCAACCATCCGAAGAACTACATCGCTGTCCCGCTGGCCGTCTACCATGACGGCGACGCACGGGACCTGCTTGCGTCTCATGTCGTCGGGGCCGTCGACGGCGCTCTCGCCGGTGCGGAGTTCTTGAACCTGATCGACGCCGGCCAGGGATCGCTCACGCTGACACCGCTGGGTCGGGAAGTCGTCCGGTTCGCGCTCCGGACGGTTGGCAACGTTGAGGCTGCCCTCCGACGGTTCGAGGACTGGCAGCGCTCCCGCAAGCGATTCATCGACGTCGCGCCACAGTGGGGCCAGCTCGTCCGCCGCGTCGTCTCCGACTACCCGGCCACGGAGCTGCTCGTCGACGGGCTCTACGCCTGCCACCGGGACGGCTTCGACTCCCCGTCGCTCGTCGAGTTCGTCGAGTACCTCCACGCCCTCCACCCCGAGTTCACCGTCGAACTGTTCCTCCGTGGCGACGAGACCGTTCGCCAGCGAGTGTTGACCGGCGACGGCGAACTCCGCCGCTCGGAACTCACCGACGGCAGCGTCTATCACTCACCCACCGTCTTCCAACTGAAGGCGATCTACTACCACGCCGGCATCGTGACCGACCGCGGCGCGGAACCCTCGAACCTCGACCCCGAGCGCGACGAGTGGGCGCTGTGTGACCCGCTCGTGTAGCGGCGCTGCTCCGGTGGCTCCGGTATTCCTACCGACGCATAATCCTGAAACGTGGGTAGCTCTTACAACAACGTAATGTCCCGAACCCTGGAGCTCCCCAACGGCGACGTCGTCTCGCCGGACGACGTGTTCTGTTACAACGACTACCCCTATCGGGTCGTCTGGCTGGAGGACGACACCCACGAGTTCGCGCTTTCCCCGCTGTACTGGGGCGACAGCGGCATGGACATCCCGTTCCGCGACCGGGAGGCGCTCGTCGACCAGTGGGAGGTCGATTCGCAGGGCCGGATGACGGCCGAGGAGTGGGCGGACTGGCTCGACGACGCGACGGCGGACCACCGCTACAGCGACGACGAGGTCACGTCGCTCGCGGCCGAGCTACCGACGGAGTGGGACCCTGAGGGCGAGGATTCTGACGCCAGCGGCGGCGGTATCCGGGACCGCCTCGGACTGTAAGTTCTGTCGCCGGAGTCTGAAAGGTATTAATCCGTTCGTCCTGCAACCCTTGGCATGGAACCGATCTGGCTCGCCGCCGGCGGAGCCGCCCTCGCCGTGGGCCTCGCGCTGGCGTTTGCGATTACCCGCCGTTCATCCGGCAGTGCGTCGAAACGCGCTCACGAGGCCGCACAGGAGCGAGACCCGCCGGTCGAACTCGGCGAGACCTACGAGTTCGGCATCACCGAATTTAGCGACCATCACTCCGGCGACCGCGTCGCTGTCGGGAAAGTCGAGGGATTCGTCCTGTTCACCGAGGACGTGCCGTCGTCTGTGTCGGCCGGCGACGTGATCCGGGCGAAGGTGCTGTCGTTCAACCGAGATCACACCTCCGCCGACGCTCGGTTCGTCGAACGCGCGTGAGCGAGGGGAGCGGGTACAGCCTCGAGGCGAGGCACGTCCCGCTCGACGCCGGATCGCCAGTCCCGACGGAGGGAGAAACCGATATGTGCCTACCACGATAAAACAGACCATGAGCGAATCGGACGGGCAGAGCACGCCACAGGACACCCGCGAGGTCATCATGGAGGCCACCTTTCGGGCGCTGAGCAAGCACGGCTACAAGGACTTGCGGGTCCGGGACATCGGCGAGGAGATGGACATGTCCCGGCAGGTGATCCACTATCATTTCGACGGCAAGTACGACCTGATATCTTCGTTTCTGGAGTACATCATCGACCAGTACGAGGGTAGCGTCGAGGTCGACGACGAAACCGATCCCCGCACAGAGCTCGATGTACGCATCGACCGATGCCTGTTCGGCCCGGAGTTCGACGACTTCTCGCACTGGGACCGGATGAAGGTGTACCACGAACTGTACGCCTACGCGCAAAACGACGCGGAGCACCGAGCGCTGTTCAACGAGCACTACGACCGCCTTCGAGAAAGCATCTCGACTGTCATCGAAGACGGAGTTGAGCAGGGCACGTTTCGCGACGTCGACGCCGAACTGATGGGCCAGCTCGTCACGGACGTGATTCACGCGGCCCGGGGCCGACGGATCGCCCTTGGCCACGAGGACGCACCCGACGAAGCCAAGCGCGCCGTCAACGAGTTCATTCTCGACTCGCTGTACCCGCCGCAGTAGACGGGACTGGAAAAGACAGCGTCAGACGGGGCTGATACCGACGCTGAGCGCCCACGTCCCGGTTGCGGACGCCGCGACGACGAGCGCGCCGCCAGCGAGCGTCACGTTCTTCAGGAAGCTGTTCAGTTCGTCCTGCCGGTCCTCATCCGGTACGGCCCAGAAGTCGTGCATCGCAACCGCCGAAACGATGAGGAACGCGGCGAGGGCGACCGCCGCGACGACCGGGAAGACGCCCACGGTCACACCGAGTCCGCCGAGGATGAGGAGCCCGCCGGACGCGAGGACGGAGAATTTGGGCGCCGGGAGGCCCTTGTACTCGGCGTAGCCGGCCATCTGTTCGGTCTGCGTGAAGTGGCTCAGGCCGGTGAAGGCGAGCACGCCGCCGAAGAGGACGCGGCCGACGACGAGCAACACGACGTCGAGTCCGGGTGCCATCACAAACTCACCACCGAGGTCAGACGAGTGTTTCCAACAGTACAATTCGGGATAGTAGCGGGATTCATTGTGATAGTAGATTCTGGCTGCATCGTTAGAGCTCCGGCACGTCCGACGGCATGTCGAAGTCGTGGTAGTACTCGCCCTTTTCCTTCGAGAGAATGTCGAGGACGGCGGCCGCGCCGTCGCCGGCTGCGATGACCGCCTGCCACTTCTCCGCCCGACCCATCGCGCCGGTCGCGTACACGTTCTCGACCGACGTTTCCATGTCGACGGTCACGTCGACGACGTCCTCATCGGTGAACGCACAGCCAAGGTCCTCGGCGAGGCTGCGGTCGCCACCAGTCGCGAGGACGACGTACTCCGCGGTGTACTCGTCGTCGTCCGTCGTCAGGACGAACCCGTCGTCAGTCTGCTCAATGTCGGTGACTTCTGTCTCGTGCAGCGTTGCGCCACGGTCACGGGTCTGCCCGCGAGCGATGGTGAGGAACTCGTCGCCGCTGATGGATCGCACGCCGGGGTAGTTGAACAGGTGGGCCTTGTGCACCCACGACTTGTCCGTGTCGAAGGCGACCGTTTCGAGGTCGTTTTTCGCCGCGTACTGTGCCGCACTCAGTCCGGCGGGGCCGCCGCCGACAACTGCTACATCTGCCATGTCTCAAGCCAGGGGCCACCAATAAAAGAGTTTTACCATCTGGTAAAATTCGGCCGGAAGGTCACATATGTCTCTCAACCGGATAACGCCGGCCACTCATAGAACGTACGGCCCGCGCTGTCGGATCGGTTCGCCGTGCGGACGGCCCGAGACGGCGACGACACGGAGCGACTCATTGCTCCGGAGTGTCACTGACCGCGCGTCAGTGACCGGGAGAACATCACCGTCAGTGAACGAATGCCCCTCGACCGTCCCGCGACCGGCGACACCGTAGAGGAACCCGGACCACTCCTCCGGAACCGACCACGTCCACGCGTCGGTCACTAACACGTCCAGATACTCCATCGGCGTATAGAGGCTGATCGGCGAGCCCTCGCCGACAACTGTCGTGACCGTCGCGCCGTCCCGTTTCTCCGTCGGAAGCGCGTCGGCCGTCGCGTCGACGTAGTCCGGCTCAGCGTCCTTCTCCGCCTGCGGCAGATTCACCCAAAGCTGGAGTCCGGTACAGGCCTGCCCATCCGCGGGGAACTCGGAGTGGCGAATCCCGCTTCCGGTCGTGATTCGCATCGCATCGCTCTCGTACGCGGTGTTTGCGACGCCGAGCGAGTCCTCGTGTTCCATGCCGCCTTCGATCATGTACGAGACGATCTCGAACCCCCGGTGGGGGTGCATCGGGAACCCCTTGTCGGGGTCGATATAGAACTGCTCGAACAGGACGAACGGGTCCAGATTGTGCGGATAGCCGTCCGTCGGAAACGCACGGTTCGAATTCACACCCGTCCCATGGCGGACCGACTCTCCGGAGATGGGCCTGTCAGTCGACGCCTGCGACTCGCTCTCAGTCATACTCCTCCTTGTTTACCGAGCGGTAAAAACTGTCGGGAGTGAACTGCAATCACTCTTTGGTCTTGGTTCGGTGACACTGCCGTCACCGGTATCGAATCTGCTCTCGCGGGTGGAACAAAGCCCTGCAGACGGGCAAACCCCTCTCTCCGTGTACTACTGGCCTCGATGGAAACTGCCGTAGCACAGCCTCATACAGTGGTATTCTGTCCTTCAAAGGTGTGAAGCGAGCGTATGGGTTGGGGCGGATTCTCACCGAAACGAGACTCACTGCGTTCGTCTCGCAGGGTCCGAATCCGCCGGACCATTCTGCTCCTCACGCCTGTTCGTCACAAGAATGGGTTGGGGCGGATTCGAACCGCCGACTTCCTCCGTGTGAAGGAGGTATCATAACCGAACTAGATCACCAACCCGATACACTCGACTCTATTCGAGCGTATCCCTTAAGAATTGCTTTCCGACTACGCTTCCGGCTCTTCCTTCCCGCGGTACTCGCCGATCTTTTTGCGGGCGTCAGCGATCGCTTCCTCGGCTTCGCCTTCGGCTTTCCCCTGCAGTTCTTTCAGGTCAGCCTTGACGGCCTCCAGTCGGCTGGGTTCGGGCTCGGCTTCCTTCCCAGTAAGCTCTCGGAACCGTTCCTCGACCGGTTCGAGTTCTTCCTTGACGCCCTTGGTGGCGGTCTTGCCGGCGCGCTTCAGGTAGTATCGTGCGTCTTCGAAGTGCTTGTTCATATATGACCTTACGCGAAGGACGAATATATCTCTTGTGCCCGGAACACAGTCCCCAATCACGGCTGATCGAGGGACTGCGAGCGGCCACGATGGTAAACGTGTCTCGCGGGTACGAACTGTTTTGCGCCGGCACCTGCAACGGAGAGACATGTTCACACGGGTTTCGATTCCCACGCCGTTTCAGGTCGGGCCAGTCAATGCATATATCGCGCGACGAACCATCGTCGATCCGGGACCCGACAGCGAGGAAGCGTGGTCGCGTCTGGTCGAGGCGCTTGAAGCACGCGAGCTGTCGCCGGATGACATCGAGCAGGTACTGGTCACACATCCGCACCCGGACCATTTCGGCATGGCAAACCGGTTCGCCGAGCGGGGGGCGCGTGTCTTCGCCAGCGAGCCGGCGGCCGATATCATGCGCGATTTCGCGGCGCAGCTACACACCGAACAGTCCTATTTCGCGGATTTCTTCGAGCGGTGTGGCGTCTCACGCGAGACTGCCGAGACGGTCACACAGCTACCGGAAGCGTTTCTACCCTACGCCCAGAGCGTCGATACCGACCGCCCGCTCGCGGCTGGTGATATCGCTACCGTCGACGACACAGAACTCACGGTCGACACCGTACAGGGCCACTCCGCCGGCGAAATCATCTTCTCGTACGACTTTCAGGGTCGCCGTGAGGCGATTGTCGGCGACAACGTGCTGGGCGACATCACGCCCAACCCGTTCCTGCAGGTGCCCGACGAGAGCGGGACGCGCCCGCGGGTGCTGCCGGCGTTCAACGACTCGCTCCGGTGGCTCCGCGAGCAGGGCCACGACCGCTTTCTCACCGGCCACCGCGAACCCGTCGAATCACCGCAGGAACGCATCGACGACATCCTCGCGGAACACGACCAGCGCACCGCGGAGGTCGCCGACATCGTCTCCGGCGGGGTGACAACACCCAGTGACGTGATGACGGCGTTGTTCGGCGACCTGCCCGCCACGGAGTACTTCGCTGGGATGAGCGAGGCTGTCGGCCACCTGGACGTACTCGAAGTCACCGACCGCGTCGAGAAGCGCGAGAGCGGCGGCGTGTTCGTCTACGAGTCGGCGTAATCGCTGTTAGTGCCTGAACGACCGAGAGAGAAAGGAACAGTCAGCGCGGCAGACTACAGCAACTGCGCGGCCTGGAACGCGATCTCGGAGACGCGGTTGAAGCCGGGCAGCAGGAGCACCGTCACGATGGCGGCGCCCACCACAGCGGTGTACAGCCCCATCGGGTACGACTCGATGGTCCGGCTGCCGGTCGGTTCCTCTATCCACATCGCCTTGACGACGCGGGAGTAGTAGAACAGGCTGAGCGCGCTGTTGATGATGAGCGCGGCGGCCAGCGACCACGCGCTGACGTTGAGCGTCGCCTGGAACAGGTAGAACTTCGAGAAGAACCCACCGCCGATCGGCAGGCCGGCGAGGCTGAACAGGAACACCGTCATCGCCGCGCAGGCGACTGGTGCTTCCTTGCCGAGGCCGTTGTAGTCCTCGAAGCGGCGGCCGACGCCCCAGTACTCGGCCAGCGCGATGAACAGGAACGCGCCCGTGTTCATGAAGCCGTAGACGAGCAGGTGGGACATCCCCGCACTCATGCTGAGACTCAGGCCCTCACCGGAACCGGACACGGCGGCGAGTCCGATGAGGACGTAGCCGGCGTGGCCGACACTGGAGTAGGCCAGCATCCGCTTGACCGTCTCCTGGGTCGCGGCGGCGAAGTTCCCGATGAACATCGTCGCGATGGCGAGGATCTGGAACGCCATCACCCAGTTGATCGCGCCGCCGGCGGCGAGCAGGTCACCGATCGGGAAGGCGACGGCGAAGACGCGGAACGCCAGCACGAAGCCGGCGGCCTTCGACGCCGAGGAGAGGAACGCCGAGATCGGCGCCGGCGCGCCCTCGTACGCTTCGGGTGCCCAGAAGTGGAACGGCACGGAGGCCGTCTTGAACGCAACGCCGCCGATAATCATCAGGATACCGACGCCGAGGATAGCCATCGGGACGGCCGGATCGCCGGACTGTGCCTGTATCGAGCCGTCGACGATGGTCTGGACCGTGCCGCTGGAAATGGCTGTCGCGACACCGTCGAACCGAAGCACGCCCGTCGCGGCGTACACCAGCGAGATGCCGTAGGCGAGAATCGCCGAGGACACCGCGCCGATGAGGAAGTACTTCAGCCCGGCTTCGACGCTTCCCTTGTTGTGCTTGAGGAAGGCGACGAGCGCGTAGGACGGCAGCGACACCAGTTCGAGGGCGATGAACGCCGTCGCCAGGCTGTTGGCCGCGCTCAGGAGACTCATCCCGGTCGCGGACAGCAGCACCAGCGAGAAGAACTCGGCCTGGTAGTCGTGGCCGGCGATGTAGTCGTAGCTCGCAAGCACGACCAGCGTCGTGACACTGCCGACGATGGCCATGAAGAACAGGGCCATCTGGTCGACGACGAGCTGATTGTTGAACAGCGCGACGCCAGTGCTATCGGCGATTCCAGTGCCGGCGGTGATGAACCAGCCGGCGAACCCGAAGGAAAGCAGGGAGCCGATTCCCGAGATCCCGGCCAGCAGTCCCGTGTTCGTCGAGTCCGGGTCGATCGAGTCCGCTAGCAGCAACACCAGAGAGGCGAGGCCCAGCGAAAGTGCCGGGGCGAGCGCCATCCAGTCAGGAAGTGCGACCATCTATGCACCACCTCCGATCTCGAGAACCGGTGAAATCGAGTCCTGTATCATGGCAAAGGAGAGATCCGGTGCGACACCGAGTGCGATGACCAGCAGGAGCAACACGGCCAGCGGCGCGACGTCGTGGAACGCGGCCGGGCTGACCTCGTAATCCGTCTCCAGACTGAAGGCCCCGAACAGCGTGCGCTGCATGGCCCACAGCAGGTAGCCGGCCACGATGACGATGCCGAACATCGCCAGCGAGGTCAGCACGGGCGCGGCCCCGCCAAGCGTCGGTGCGTTGAACGACCCCTGGAAGATGAAGTACTCCCCGGCGAAGCCGGCCATCAGCGGCAGGCCCATGTAACCGAATGCGGCGGCGACGAAGATGCCGACGGTCCATGGCATCCGGTCCGCGAGGCCGGACATATCGCCGACCATGCGCGTGTGCGTCGTGTTGTAGATGACACCGACACACATGAACATCAGCCCCGAGATGAGGCCGTGGGCGATCATCTGGAAAGTCGCCCCGCCCATGCCGTAGGGCGTGAACGCGACCAGGCCCAGGATGACGTAGCCCATCGAGGAAATCGAGGAGTAGGCGACGATGCGCTTGAGGTCGCGCTGTGCCAGCGCGAGCATCGCGCCGTAGATGACGCTGACGACGCCGATGATAGCCAGCGGCACGGCGAGCTGGCGCGCCGTGTCAGCGAGCATCGTGAAGTTGAACCGCAGCAGTGCGTAGGTCCCCATCTTCAGGAGGACGCCGGCCAGCATGACCGACACCGGCGTCGGGGCCTCGACGTGTGCGTCGGGCAGCCATGTGTGCAGCGGGAAGACGGGCACCTTCACCGCGAACCCGAAGAACATCATGATGAACGAGATGGTCATCAGGTTCATGCCGGCGATGGTCGGCAGGCCGCTTGCGGTGCGGAACGCCTCGGCCATCGCGGGCAGGGACAGCGACGTGAGGTCGGTGCTGAACACGAGTGCGAACAGACCCGCGAACATGATCAGCGACGCCACGTTCGTATAGACGAAGAACTTGATCGCGGCGTACTTCCGACGCGGCCCGCCCCAGATACCGATGAGCAGGTACATCGGGATGAGGACGCCCTCCCAGAAGACGAACCAGAGGAAGAAATCGAGCGCGGAGAACACGCCGATGAGGCTCACTTCCATGAACAGCATCAGTCCGTAGAACTGGGACTGGCGCTCGTCGATTGGCGTCCACGCGGACACGATGGCGAGCGTCGTCAGCACTGTCGTCAGCGCGAGCAGCGGCATACTGATGCCGTCGAGGCCGACGTAGTACGACACTTCCAGCTCACCCAGCGTGATCCACGGGAGCTGCTGGCCGAACGCGATGTCGGCGGGCGACAGCAGCGCGTTGCCCGTCCCGCCGTACTGCGTGAGGTACACCCAGTACATGTAGATGCTGCCAAGCGCCGGAACCGCACTGATAGCCGCGGCGAGCTTTCCGGCGTACCGGTCAGGCGAGAGGAACACGAGGCCGGTTCCCAGCAGGGTCACGAGCAGGAGCGCGGCAACCCACATCTAGAACCACCCTCCCATGATGCCGAAGGCGGCAAGCAAAAGCACGAGTCCAAGCGTCAGCAGCGTCGCGTAGTTGCTGACGACGCCGGACTGGATACGTCGGATGCGGCTGCCGCCGAACAGGCTCACGCTGGAGATGCCGTTGACGACGCCGTCGACGACACCCTGGTCGAACTTGTTCATCACACGGGCGAGCGGGTAGGTGACACCCGTCGCGAGCCACACCTGATATTCGTCTTGGTAGTAGTTGTGCATGAGTAGCGTCTTCAGACCGCCAAGCTTGTCCGTATGCTCGACCGGGTCAGCACCGGCATAGAGGGTCCGCGCGACGAGCACACCGGCGAGTGCCAGCCCGAGCGAGACGCCTGCAGAAGCGAGCAGTGTCGGCGTCTCTCCAAGCGGGTAGCCCTTCACAACGTGTGAAACATCGTGCAGGAGGCCCTCGTAGTGGTGCAGTCCAGTGTTGAGCGCCGCAGGCCAGCCACCGTTCTCCGGCCCGTTCAGCCACTTGTGGAGGAAGTCGATCTCAGCGCCGGTGAGTTTCGCGACCGGGGCCATGTTGATGAACCCGATCGTCGTGGCGAGAATCCCAAGCACCGTCAGCGGGCCCTTGACGTTCCAGCGGACGGGCTCGGGGTCGCGTGCGGTGTCCGAGCGGGCGTCGCCGTGGAAGGTCAGGTACACCATCCGGAAGGTGTAGAAGCCGGTGAAGAACACGGCCAGCAGCCCCATCGCGTACGCGATGAGGTAGGCCGTCCCGAGGCCGCCCTCAGTACCGAAGCCGTGGATGAGTGCCTCGTACAGCACCTCGTCCTTGGACCAGAAGCCGGCGAAGGGAACGATGCCGGCCAGTGCGAGCGAGCCGGCGAGGAACGTCCAGTAGGTCACCGGCATCCGGTCTTTCAGGCCGCCCATGTCCCACATGTTCTCGTTGTGGTGCATGGCGATGATGACCGACCCCGCGCCGAGGAACAGGAGCGCCTTGAACACGGCGTGGGTGGTCAGGTGGAAGACAGCGGCGATGTAGCCACCCGAGCCCAGCGCGAGCATCATGTACCCGTACTGGGAGATGGTGGAGTACGCGAGCACCTGTTTGATCTCCTGCTTGACGAGACCCATCGTCGCCGCGAACAGCGCGGTGAAGCCGCCGATGAGAGCAATGACGGCCAGCGCCGTCGGCGAGAGGGCGTAGAAACCGTACATACGTGCGACGAGGTACACACCGGCCGCGACCATCGTCGCCGCGTGGATCAGCGCTGAGACCGGCGTCGGACCTTCCATCGCGTCGGGCAGCCATGTGTGCAGCGGGAACTGCGCGGACTTGCCGACGACACCGCCCAGCACGAGCAGGCCGAGCACGGTGAACCACTGCTGTGGCCCCATGCCGACCGTCTCAAGCATCGCGATGCCTGCCGTCTCGCCGTCGACGATGGCGTGTTCGGCAAGCATCGGGAAGCTCTCGGCGACCACTTCGCCGCCCTGCGTAATGGGGGCGAAGAGACCGGTCCCGAAGGTGGCGAAGATGCCGACGACGCCGATGAGGAAGAAGTAGTCACCGAAGCGGGTGACGAGGAACGCCTTCTTCGCGGCGCTCGGCGGGCCGTCGTCGCGGAACCAGAAGCCGATGAGCAGGTACGAGCACAGGCCCACCAGCTCGAAGAACATGAACGCCATCAGGAGGTTGTTGGCGACGACGAACCCGAGCATGCTCGCCGTGAACAGGCCGAGCCCGGCGTAATAGCGCGGGAGACCGGTCTCGCCCTCGTCGTTCATGTAGCCGAGCGAGAAGATGTGGACGAGGAACGAGATAAGACAGACGATGAGCAGCATGAGCGCCGACAGCGGGTCCAGCAGGAGTCCGAAGTTGAGCTGGAGCGTCTCGACGCTCGTGGTCCACTGGTACAGTATCTCGTTGTGGACGTCGCCGCCGGCCACAGTCAGCGCGACCCAGATCGACAGCAGGAGCGATCCGCCCGTCGCGGTGATGCCCGCGAGCGCGCCGCCTTTCGGCATGCGGTCGCCGGCAAACAGCGCGACGAGGAACGATACGAACGGCAGCAGGACAATCGCCGGAGCGTATGTGAATGCAGCCATCTGTTACCACCTCATCGTCGTCGCCTTCGTCACGTCCACGTCTGTGAAGTTGCGGTACAGGACCAGGATGATACCGATCCCGATGGCGACCTCTGCGGCGGCGAGTGCCATCGTGAACAGGCTGAACACCTGACCGGTAAGGTTCCCGTGTTGCAGCGAGAACGCGACGAGGTTGATGTTCGCAGCGTTCAACATCAGCTCGACGGACATCAGGAAGATGAGCGCGTTCCGTCGCGTGAGGATGCCGAACAGGCCGATACAGAATATGGCCGCCGACAGGAGCAGGTACGTCTCAGCGGGAATCACGAGTCGTCACCTCCGTGGTGGGTGCCGCCATCGGCGACGACAGTCTCTTCCTCGTTGTCGCGTTTCGCCAGCATCAGCGCGCCGTCAAGGGCCGCGTCGAGGGCGATCGCGATGAGGATGAACGCGACGAGGAATCCTTCGGCGGGAACGGCCGCGTCGCCGACCAGCAGGCCCGGCTCGATGTCGAACATCGCCGCGCCGAGGCTTTTGGTTATCGCCGCTCCCTCGCCGAAGCCCGCTGGCGCGGGAAACGAGACGCCCATGAACACTGCACCGAGAACGACGAACAGGGCGATTGCGGCCAGTCCAGCGACGAAACTCCCCTCCGTCTGTAGTTCGGGCTTTGTGGTCATGGTGTCACCTCAATCACCGACTCGTCCTCGCGGGTCAGCATCACCGCGAAGGTGATGAGGATGAGGACGCCGCCGACATACACCAGGATCTGCATGGTTGCGACGAACGCCGCCTGGTTCATGACGTAGAACACTGCGACGCTGATGAGTGACACGCCCAGTAACAGCGCCGAGTGCCAGACGTCCCGGACTAACACGACGCCCGCAGCGCTGCCCACCGTTACCATAGCGAACAGCGCGAACGCAATTGACTCTGCCAGTGCCATCTTACTTGGAGACTCTTTGCGGCGTCCCTTTGAAGATTCCTCTTTCGTCTCGCCAGTAGAGCCACTGTTTGCCGGTATGGCCCCCAGATTTCGGGGCACTTCCGGCCTGCTGGCGAGCACCTATCACTTCGCAGATAGGTTGCAGCGGTGGAGCCCGTAGCTCTACCCAGGGAGTGATACTGGAAGGTCGGCCTCGCTGAGCGGACGGTCGTTTCGGCGAGTCACGTACAGATGACAGTTCAGCAACGACGCTTGACCCGACAGAGAACCGCTGAAAGCCGTCGCAAAAGGAGTTACTGGTAGTCCACTTCGCCGTCGCCCTCGCCGATCCACGCGCCCCGGTCGGGTTCGCGGGACTCGAGCGGGTCGATGTCCTTGTACCACGGTACGTTCTTGAGCTGCTCCTTGTCGTACGCGAACTCGTCTTTCGTATCTGCGGTGAACTCGAAGTTCTGGGTCAACAGGATAGCGTCGGTCGGGCAGACCTCCTCACACAGCCGGCAGTAGATACACTGGCCGATGTGGAGGTTGTACTGCTCGCCGTTGCGCTGCTCGTCCATCACGATCTGGATGGTGTTGTTCGGACAGACGTTCTCACACTGCCGACACCAGATACACCGCTCCTGGCTCCACTTGTGGACACCGCGGAAGCGAGGGCTCACCTCGGGAGCGACGTCCGGGTACTCCACCGTGAACGTCTCCCCGTCGAGGGCGTGTTTCATCGTCGTCGCCATTGATTTCAGGATTCCGATCATGACAGGTCACCTCCGGTCGCTCGTGGGTCGGTTCGCGTGGCCGTCATCAGACGGTCACCCCGACGATAACCGCGGTCAGCAGTAGGTTCGCCAGCGATAGCACCAGCATTCCCTTCCAGCCGATCTCGATAAGCTGGTCGATCCGGACGCGGGGCACGGCCGAACGGGCCCACTGCGTGAACAGGAAGACGCCCCAGATCTTGATGAGGAACCAGACGATACCCGGCAGGACCGGACCAGCCGGTCCACCGAGGAAGATTGTAGCGATGATCGCCCCGCCGAGGAAGATGTGGATGAACTCCCCGAGGTAGATCAGGACGAAGTACACCGAGGAGTACTCGGTCTGGTACCCGGCGACAATCTCGGTCGGCGCTTCCGGGATGTCGAACGGGTTCCGGCCGACCTCCGCGAGGTTCGCAATCATGAACAGCACGAACGCGAAGGGGTTCACGAACGCGTACCACGACGGCAGCGGGCCGATCAGCGACTGCTGCTGTGCGGCGACGATCTCGCTCATCTGGAGCGACCCGGCGAAGATGACCACCGACGCGCCCGTCAGGATGAGCGGGATCTCGTAGGCGAGGTTCTGCGCGACGGCGCGCAGGCCGCCGAGGAACGAGTACTTGTTGTTCGATGCGTAGCCGGCCATCACGAGGCCGATCGACGTGGTCGAGGCCACGGCGAACACGTATGCCAGCCCGACCTCGGGGTCGGCGAGGTGGATGCCGTTCCCCATCGGAATCACAGCAAAGCCGAGCAGCGCGGTACTGGCGATAATCAGCGGCGCGAGGTCCCACGCCGGTCGGTCGACGCCCTCCGGAACGATGAGTTCCTTCGACAGCAGGCGAACGGCGTCGGCCACGATAATGAACAGCCCGTACGGACCGATACGGTCGACGGCGATGCGGTCGGTGAATGCGGCGGTAATCTTTCGCTTCGCCCACGGACCGGCAAGCGCCGTGTTCGTCATCATAAGCGTCCCGATGAGCCCGGCCCCGACGAGGCTCATCACGATCATCACGGCCGTGCTGTTGGGATCGAGCCTCAGCAGGTTCGCGAGCGTTTCCGGTAACGGCGCCGACTGCATTACCGGTCCACCTCCCCGAGGACAATGTCGAGGCTCCCGAGCGAGGCGATCATGTCAGGGATGTACTCGCCCTGGGACATCTCCGGCAGCGTCTGCAGGTTCGAGAAGCACGGGCTGCGGATCTTGAACCGGGCCGGCTTGTCCGTCCCGTCCGAGCGGATGTAGATGCCGAGTTCGCCCTTCGCGCCCTCGACGGAGCGGTAGATCTCCTTGTCGGGGTCCGGACGGAGCGTCCGCGGGACGTTCGCCTGAATCTCGCGGTCGTCCTCCGGCCACTGCTCCAGCAGGTCGACACACTGTTCGATGATGCGGGCCGACTCCTCGACCTCGCGAAGGCGGACGAGAACGCGGCTGAAGTTGTCGCCGCCTTGCTCGGTGACGACGTTCCAGTCGAGTTCGTCGTAGTAGCCGTAGGGGTCGTCGCGTCGGATGTCGTAGTCGACGCCCGAGCCGCGTGCCACGGGCCCGGTCGCGCCGTACTGCTTGACCTGCTCCGGGGAGAGGACGCCGGTGTCGACACACCGCATCTGGAAGATCTCGTTGCCGGTGACGAGGTCGTGGACCTCTTCGAGCTTGTGCGGGAGGTCGTCGAGGAAGTCGCGGATCTTCTCGAAGTACTCGTCGCGGGGCTCAGGGAGGTCCCAGGCGACCCCGCCCAGCCGGAGATAGTTGAACATCAGCCGCTGGCCGGTCAGGTCTTCCAGCAGGTTCTGGACGATCTCGCGGTCGCGGATGCCGTACTGGAAGACGGCGGTGAAGTCGCCGAACACGTCCAGCGCGAACGTCGCCAGCGCGAGCTCGTGGGAGGCGATTCGGCACATCTCCGCCGCCATCGTCCGGATGACCTGCGCGTACTCTGGCACCTCGATATCAGCGAGGTCCTCGGCCGCGCGCGCGTACGCCCATTCGTTGAGAATTCCGGCGGAAATGTAGTCCCACCGGTCGGGGTAGGGCATGATCTGGTGGCGGTAGGTACCCTGCTGGCACATCTGCTCCTCACAGCGGTGCAGGTAGCCGATGTCGGGTTCGAGGTCGGCGATCTGCTCGCCGTCGAGCACCGTTTCGACGTGGAGCACGCCGTGGGTCGCCGGGTGGTGCGGGCCGATGTTGACGAACATCGTGTCCGGATCGTCCTCGCTGCGCTTGTCGTCCTTGAGCGGGTTCGCGTGCTCGCGCAGTGAGACGATCTGTGGCTGGTCCTGGTTGTAGTCCTGACTCAGGGGGTGGCCCTGCCAGGTCTCGGGTAGGAGGATGCGACGCAGGTCCGGGTGGTCGTCGTAGTCGATGCCGACGAGGTCGTACGCCTCTCGCTCGTGCCAGTCCGCGGTGTCGTAGACGCGAGCGGCCGACTCGTTGTGCGGATCGTCCTTCGGCGACGGGACGACAATCGACAGCTCCTGTGTCGGGTCGTTGTACTTCCGCAGGTGGTAGATGGATTCGTACCGGTCGTCGTACTCCTGTGCTGTGACACAGGCGCAGTGGTCGAACCCGGCCTCCTCTTTCAGCGTCGAGAGGACTTCCTGGACCTCGTCGGGACGGATGACGAACCCCTCAGCGTTGACGTGCTCCTCGCGGTCGAGGACGTGGCCCCCGAGCAGGTCCGCGAGCGCGTCGTAATCGAGGCCGTCCTCCGTAACGCCGACGTCGAGCGCCGTATCGCGTGATGGTTTTTCTAAACTCATGGCAGGTTAGGGAGAGTCGTTCCAGTTGTACCGCATGACGAGGTCTTCCTCGTCGATTTCGCTGGCGAGTTTATCCACGAGCTCGTCCTGTTCGAGGTCGCCGAACTGCTCCAGTTCGTAGGGTTTGACCGTCACCGGCGAGGACTCGCCTTCGGCGATGCGCTCCTGTAGCTTGGCGACGCCGTAGATGAGTGCCTCGGGGCGGGGCGGACAGCCCGGGACGTGGATGTCGACCGGGATGACCTCCTCCGCGCCCTTGATGACGTTGTACCCTTCCTGGAACGGGCCGCCGGAGATGGTACACGACCCCATCGAAACGACGAACTTCGGCTCGGGCATCTGGTCGTAGACGCGCTTCATCCGCGGGGCGAACTTCGAGACGATGGTCCCTGGGACGATGATGACGTCCGCCTGGCGCGGGGACGCGCGTGGCACCCCTGACCCGAAGCGGTCGAGGTCGTGTTTGATCGCGTAGGTGTGGATCATCTCGATGCTACAGCAGGCGATCCCGAACTGCAGCATGAACATCGAGGAGCCCCGGACCCAGTTCATGAACTTGTCGAACTTGGTCAGGATGAACGGCGTCGACCCGAACGCCTCGCGTAGCGTCGAGTTGAAGCGGTCGTCGGCCCCGTCACCCATGCGGGCCTCCTGTGTCGATACGTCTTTCGCGGCCGGTGGTGTCTGGTCACTACTCATATGTGTCTGCCCCCTTCGTGGCGCGCGGACTGCGCACCCACTGAACTGCGCCGTTACGCCAGGCCCAACCGAGTCCGACGGCGAGAATCCCGATGAATACGACCATCGGTAGCAGTGCCTTGGTCATCCCGACTTCAGCGACGGCGTCGCTGTAGATGACCGTCCACGGGAAGATGAAGACGGTCTCGATGTCGAAGACGACGAACAGCAGCGCGACCATGTAGTACTGGATATTAAACTTGATCTGTCGACTGCTGCCAGTCGGCACTTCACCGGACTCGTAGGTGGTGCGTTTGCCTTGTTCCGGCACGCTGGGCCGCAAGAGGCTCGAAACTGCCATCATCGTCAGTGGGATGGCTAGCGCCACGACCGCGAGCGCGCCGATGGCGATCCATGGATTACTCATTCCGGTATCTCCTATCGTCTGCCGGTTAGAAGTACTCGCATATAAGGGTTCATTGTTCGGTTTTTCGGCCCTGTGGGTCTTTAAGAGCCGACACGCTCTCGGATGGCAAGTGACCTGTAACTGCCGCACCTCCCGGGGTGTGACGCCCCCTCGATTGTCACTCGTCCCAGTACTCGCGCTTGAACCCGGGCGTCCCGAGTTCGTGGAGGTCGCGCGACGCCTCGCCGACGTCGGTCTGGAGGCCTTCGTGATACGAGACGAGGCGGTCACGGAGTTCGTCGTGCTGCCGTGCGAGAATCTGTACCGCGGAGAGCGCGGCGTTGAACGACTTGCCGGCGTCGACCGCGGTCAGCGGTGCGCCCTGTGGCATCCCGATGACCGAGTCGACTGATTTCTCCTGCACGGGGACGCCGATGACCGGCAGCGGATAGGCGATGCTGGCGGTCATGTTCGGCAGGTCCGCAGACTTGCCGCCAGCGCCGGCGATAATCACGTCAATACCGCGGTCTTCGGCCGTCTCAGCGTACGCGTACATCAGGTCCGGCGTCCGATGGGCCGAGCAGACGAACGTCTCGAACGTGAAGCGGCTCTCGGGCGCGTCGGTGTAGTCCGTCTGTTCCTCGAAGCCGAGTTCGTCGGCGAGCGCCGCGTAGGCCCCGGGTCGCTTGCCCTGCCCGCCGGCCATCGTCGGCAGATCAGAATCCGATCCCATGACGATGCCGACATCGGGAGTCAGGTCGTTCGGGCGGTCCATCTCCGCTTCTTCGTGTAACTGGTCGATGAGCGACTGGACGCTGTCTGCGGGCATACGACGGACTGGAACCGGGACCGGCGTAAGTGTAGGCGGTTTCCGCTCAGTCGGCCAATGCCTGCTCCAGTTCAGTAAGGAGCGTTTGTGGCTCTGCAGGGAAGCACCTGAGTGGATCGGTACGGCCGGTGACCTGTATCCGGAGCGCGTACCGCTTGCGGTACGTGAGCGCGAGGCTGACGGCGCCGGCGACTGCGAAGGCCCCGCCGAGGAGGACAGACCGGTCGAGCGACAGCAGGCCGAACCCGACCAGCGCGGCGCTCATCACCGCGAGAAACCAGTCGATGTCCTGAAGACTTACCTCGACCACGTCGTCGAGGTCGACGACCACCGGACTGTCGCCACGGTCGACCACCAAGCGATCAGCACCGAGAATGACAGTCCCGCCGGTTCGGAGCGTGCCGGCGTACCGCTCGTCGCTAACAGGCGATGCGGTGTCAGCAGCCATATCGTCGCTATCGTCCTCCACGGTCAGTCGTCGCTCACGGCTGGCGGGCGGTCGCCGCCGCGGCCGCGGATGCGGTCCAGTGACGAGACGTATTCGCTGTCGTCCTCCGTGAGCGCGGCCCAGGCCGCGAGGCCGCGCTCCTCACGGGTCCCGGGCACGGTGTTGTCGAGGACGAAGGCGGCGATGCCGCCGACGACCATCCCGGTGCCGCCCATGACGAACAGCGTCGTCGCGACCACATCGGTCCCGAGTACGCCCCCGAGGACCGGGACGGCCGCGAGGCCCTGCTGGAGAGCTGTCGCACCGCCGACGTCCATCCCCTGCCCGACCTGGCTCATGTACTCGGGCACTGCGAGGCCGGCAAAGAGCGCGAAGCC
Organism: Haloarcula sp. CGMCC 1.6347; assembly: GCF_037078395.1. Lineage (NCBI taxonomy): Archaea > Methanobacteriati > Methanobacteriota > Halobacteria > Halobacteriales > Haloarculaceae > Haloarcula > Haloarcula sp. CGMCC 1.6347. The sequence goes on along the minus strand of NZ_JAYMGX010000002.1, from coordinate 189,201 downwards.
GACGATGAACACGTTCCGGTTGGCATCGAGGTCGACGTACTTGAGCTGTGAGAGGCCCACGGCGGCGATCTGGCCGAACATGACGATGTAGAGGCCGCCGATGATCGGCGACGGGATCGTCGCGAACAACTGGCCCGCCGGCCCGAAGTACCCGACCAGAATCATCACCGCGGCGCCGATTTGCACGACGTAGCGGGATGCGACGCCGGTGATAGCGATTGCACCGACGTTTTCGGTGTAGGAGGTACAGCCGTTGCCGGTGCCCATGATGCCGGCGAACACGTTGCCGACACCCTCCATCCCGATCCCGTCGTTGATTCGGCGGCTGTTCGGCGCACCGCGGCCGGCAATGCGGGCGACGGAGTGGTAATCGCCGAAGCTCTCGACGACGGAAGCGAGCATCCCGGCGAACATCCCGACGACGAAGCCCGGCGTGAACTGCGGGAGCCCCCACTGGAACGGGTAGATGGGCTGGACCAGCGGTGCGCTCGTGACCGACCCGAGCGAGACGTAGCTGATCGAGTCGGCGGCGAAGACGCCGGTGATTGAGAGCACGGCCGCAACGCTCCACGCAAACAGAATACCCAGTAGCACGGGGAAGAGTTTGAACGCCCGGTGGCGTCGGTCGAGGTACTGCGAACACGCGATGATCGAGAGCATTGTCAGCCCGAGCAGCCACCAGTTCTGGCCGGTCCCGGGGTCGCCGAAGTTCGGATTCGCTATCTGTGGGACGTTGAACAGCGACAGTCCGATGAGCGCGATGACCGGCGCGATGACGACCGGCCCGACGTACCGCTTCAGCTTCCCCATGAGGCCACTGTAGCCGATCACTACCTCGACGATGCCGGCGACGATGACGGCCCCCTGTAACTCGACGAGCATAGTCTGCCAGTCCGCCCCCTGCTGGGCCAGCACGCCGATGATGGCCAGCCCGGGCGCGAGCATGGAGAACGTCCCGCCCTGGACGATGGGATATCTGTTTCCGAGCGTCGTCTGGGCGAGCGTCGCGATACCGGAGACGACGAAGAACGTCCCGATGAGACGGCCGACCTGGTCCGGCGCGGCCTCGAACATTCCCATCGCGCCCGCGAGTCCGAGCGGGATCGCCACGGACGCGCCGATCATCGTCAGGTAGTGCTGGACGCCAAGCAGTATCGCTTGCTTTCGCGGCGGCTTGTCGTCGATGCCGTACTCGACGAAGCCGGCGGTTTCCGGTTCCTCGGGTGTGGCCGGGTTTTGTCCGTCGTCCGGCGGTGTCGCGTCAGTCATGCTCGCTACCCATGGCACTGCAACTCCCGATACATATTCTTTGCTCGTTGGCCCGGCAGGGACGGGACTGTCCAGCCCGCCTCGAAAGGAAAACGCTCTTGGCCCGCTCCGACACAGTCTTGGACATGAGCAACGGGGACGACGATGCCGACGCGTCGGACGACGCCGAGGCAGCAGACGAGATCGACGTGACCGCCGAAGAACTGGAATCGCGTCTCACAGAGGCCGGCGAGGAGCTTGAGGCCGCAGAGACGGAGGCCGACCTCGACGACGTCGAGTCGTCCCTCGACGACATCGAGAGCGACCTCGAAGCCGCCGACCTGCCCGAGCCCGACGAGGATGACGACGAAGCCGAGGACCCCCGCAAGGAACTGGAGTCCCAGCTCTCGGACCTGCGTGACGACCTCGAAGCACAGCGCGGCCCCTACGCCGAGGACGTGGTCACTATCGTTTCCGACGCAGCGGACACCGTCACCGACAGCGAGTGGACCGACGACGGCGAGGGCGAGGCCCAGGAGGCCGTCGAGACGTTTCTCGACGAAAGCGCCGAGTTCGTCGACCACGACGCCGACACGGGCGGCGATTTCGTCGCCGCCGGGGACGCGCTGGCTACAGTCGCCGACGCCATCGAAGCGGCAAACCTCGACCCCGACGAGGACACGGAGACTATCGAAGGACTCCTCGAAGCGGCGGAAACGCTGGAAACGGGGCTGGACGAAGCCGAAGTCTGGGACGACCTCACGGTACAGGAGCAACTCGACGCTCGCGGGTTCTACGACATCCTGACCAACGAGAACCGGAAGGACTTCCCGCCGGAGTGGAACGCCGCGAAGCTCCACGCCGAGGAGGGGGACTTCGAACAGGTCCTGTTCGCCTACGACAAACTCGGGTCGGAGTTCTTCGACGGATACATCGTCGACCTCCTGTACAACCTCGGCAGCGACGCCGAGCCGGCCTTCGACGCGATGCACCAGCGCGCCCAGAAGCGCGACAAAGGGCCAATCGAGGTACTGGGGAAGATCGGCGACGAGCGTGCGACCGAGACGCTGCACGACTACATCGACGGCGACGGCGACCCCGCACTCCAGAAAGTCACGCTGCGCGCGCTGGGCGCTATCGGCAGCGCGGAGTCGGTCCAGCCGGTCGCAAACCGACTCGACGCCGACAGCGAGGAAATCCGCTCGGTCGCCGCCCGCACTCTGGGCCTGCTCGGTGACACCCGCGCTATCGAGCCGCTCGGCGACATACTCGAGTCCGACGACAGCGACTCCGTGCGCGCCTCCGCCGCGTGGGCGCTCCGACAGATCGGGACCGAAACGGCACTCGAGGAGGCTGCCCGCTACACGGACGACCGCGCGTACATCGTCCAGGCCGAAGCCGAGAAGGCGTCAAGCGCCTGAGTCAGGGAACCTTTTTATACGAACGGGGGGCCAGACGCCCCGATGCGGTCGCTCGCTCCACTCGTCTGCTGCGTGCTCGTCCTCGCCGCGCTAGGTCCCCATATCGCAGTTGGACAGGCGTCTCAAGCCGGCACAACAGCCAGCCGTCCTGCGGAGCCGTCGATTCACGCAGTGTACCCGGACCCTGTCGCTGGCGGCGACGCGGGGGAGTTCGTCGTCCTCGACGTTCCCGACGGGACCGACATCGGGCAGTACGCCATTACCGACGGCGACGGGACTGCGGGTATTCCGAACACCAGCGCAGGCGGGCGCGTCGTCCTCTCGACGGCACCGAACCGGACACGGGAACTCACCGACTGGCCGGTCGTCGGCCTCGACGGACATCTCGCGCTGGCAAACGGCGGCGAGCGGGTTCGCCTTCAGCGTGCCAATCGGACTGTCGATGCCGTTCGGTACACCGAGGCCGTCGAGGGGGAACTCGGTATTGTGAACGGGTCGGTTATTCGCTGGCGGCCGCTGGGCGCGACGGCCCGTCCGGTCGTCAGGGCCGCCGGCGGCGAGGTACAAGCGTTCACGCTTCCGGACTCGCCCGCTGCGCCGATGCAACCGATTCGCAACGCTACCGAACGGGTGTACCTCGCCGGCTACACGCTCTCCTCGGCCAGGGTCGCCGACGCTCTCATCGCCGCCCAGCGCCGCGGCGCGACGGTCCGCGTCCTTCTCGAAGGTGAACCGGTCGGGAGCCGCACCGCCGCGGAAGCCCGCACCCTCGACCGGCTGACCGACGCCGGCGTCCCGGTTCGGGTAGTGACTGGCCCGCGCGCCAGATACCGCTACCACCACGCGAAGTACGCCGTCGCCGACGGGCGGGCCGTCGTGCTGACGGAGAACTGGAAACCCGCGGGAACCGGCGGCAACAGCAGCCGGGGCTGGGGAGTGGTCACGGCACAGCCGCGGGTCGTCGACGGGCTGAATCAGACGTTCCGATCTGACGCCGGCTGGCAGGACAGCGAGCGGTGGGGGGAGTACCGCCAGGGGCGACAGTTCGAGCAGGGCGAGCCGGCGACGGGCTCGTACCCGAGCGAGTTCCGGACGGAGTCGGTGGCCGTCCAGCGGACGGACCTCTTGGTTACCCCGGACAATGCCCAGGACGAACTCGTCGCGACGATAGACGACGCGGACGACTCCACCGACGTCATCCAGCCGACGGTCGGAGATTGGGAAAGCCCACTTCTGCGGGCGCTCCGCCGGGCCGCGTCGCGCGGCGTCGAGGTCCGCCTACTGCTGAGTGACGCCTGGTACGTCCGCGAGGAGAACGAGCAGACGGCACAGCGGTTTCAGGAGTGGGCCAAGCGAAACGACGCGCCGCTGACGGCGAAGGTGGCCGACCCGGACGGTCGCTACGAGAAGATCCACGCGAAGGGCGCAGTCGTCGACGACGAACGGGTCGTCGTCGGCAGCCTCAACTGGAACGAGGCGGCAGCGACGTCGAATCGCGAGGTCGTCCTGGTGTTGCACGGCAGCGACGCGGCCGACTACTTCGGTGCCGTCTTCGACGCCGATTGGGACGCCGGCGGGTTCGACACGCCGATTGGGGCACTCGTGGCCTTGCTCGGACTCATCGTGGTCGCCGGGCTCGCCGCTCGTCGGGTTTCGTTCGAGGCGTAAATACGGGTATCGCGTGTCGAGCGGCGTTACACTTCTTCCGGCAGCGCCGTCGAACTCCCGAGTTCCTCGTCGATCTCGGCCTCGGCCATCTTCTCGACGAGGGCGTCGATGACCGACTCCCGCCGGCCCTTGACGAACTTGATGGAGCCGACGACGAGGTGGCCGCCGCCGGAGACGCCGCCGCCGTCGACCTCCTCGGTCAGCTCGGTAACCATCCGCGGGATGTCCAGGCGAACGCCATCCGAGCGCAGGACGGCGAAGTCCGGGCCGTAGCCGATGGTGATGACAGGATCGCCCGTCTCGGCGACCTTCCGGTCGTGGATTTCGCCGGTCGTCTTGCCCGGGGCGGGGTAGGTGAAGCGGTGGGCGTGGTTCTCCACGTCGATTGTGTAGAGGTGCGCGCCGTTGTCGAGGCGCTCGTGCTCGACGTGGCTCATCGCGGCGTCGAGCTGGTCCTCGACGTCGCGTTCGGCCCGGTCGGCGAGGAAGTCGACGACTTCCCCGTGGCGGTCCCGGTCGTCACAGTCGACGTTCAGCACGTCGGTGATGAGCTGTTCGCCGGAGTTGTAGCGCAGCCAGTGGGTCGCGTAGTCCAGCGCTTCGCCGATGTCGCGCAGGTCGGCCTCGTCGTAGTCCTTCTCGGCGGCGAGGTCGATGTAGTCCCGCATCGCCTCTGCCTCGGAACGGTCCGATAGGCCCGCGACCGCGGGGACGTGCCGGAGGTCCTCGGTGAGGTCGGGGTCGATCATCCGGGCGAGTTCGACACACAGCATCCCCGTCGTGATGCGGTAGTCCTCGTCGTGGAGGTAGGGGTTGACGTGTTGCTCGATGAGTGGCTCGACGGCCTCGGGGTCCGGGTGGTGGTGGTCGACGACGACCACCGGGATGTCGTAGTGCCGGAGGTTCCGGTAGGCCGGCGTGTCCTCCTCGGTGGAGCCGTTGTCGAGCATCAGGAGCATCGGGAGCTTCTGGCCGTGGCGGGTGCGGTCCTCCAGCGCGAAGTTGAGGTCCCGGGTCACGTCCTCCATCTCGTAGTACGGTGCCTTGCTCGGCAGGCGCTTGAGGAGGTGCTGGGGCGCGCTGGCGTCCTCGTACTGGGAGGCGATGAACGATTCCAGCGCGACCTGCAGCGGCACGCTCGCACAGAGCCCGTCGCCGTCGGCGTGGTGTCGCATGCGAATCGGGCGGCCCGAAAGCACCGTCTTGCGGAGTTCGGTCGCGACTTCGCGGAGGTCGTCCCACAGTTTCTCGAAGGCGGGCCACTCGACCAGCGGCTCGACGTCGGCCGGCTCTGCGGCCTCGGCCAGTGCGTCGTCGAGGTCGCTCTCGATGTCGTCGGCTTCCTCACCGTCGAGGACGGTCAGCGATTCAGCCTCGACCTGCAGGCCGTCGTCGCGTTCCTCGGCGCGCCCGGAGACGCGGACGATGTCGTCGATTTCGACGTCGGGGTGGGCACGGACACCGGCCTCCTCGAAGGCGGCACACGGGACGATACCGGTCTCGTCGCGGACCTGGAACACAGTGGGGCCGCCGGTCTGTTTGATCTGGACGACCTGGCCCTCGATGATGACTGTCTCACCGGTCGCGTCGGCGAGATCGGCGACGGTGGTCGCGTTGCCGTGGGCAACGCGCTGTTCCTCGTAGTCGGCGACCCGTACTTCCTCGAAGCTCAGGTCGCCGTCGGGGCGGATCTCGCCGAGTTCGACGATGAGGTCCTCGCCCACGTCGTACTGGCCCAGAAGATTAGAGTCGTGGACGAGACCGGAGACAGCGTCGGAGAGATCGACGAACACGCCGTATTCGACGGTGCCGTTGACAGTTGCGTGGTACAGTGCGCCTTCTTCGAGATCGTCGGACGTACATTGGTCCGCGAGATCGTAGACGATGGTCCCGCCGTCGGGGACCGTAGCACCGTCACCGGTGCCAGTTGGCGAAGACATTTGTCAATCCTTCGGTGCTCCCCCGTTTGTACTCTTCGGAATCCGCGGAGGGACGAACACAACGCGTAAAAAGCGTCCGACCCGACCCAGTGGTATGGGGTTGTTCCGAACGAGCGGGATACTCGGGATCGCGGAGTCCGCACTCGAGTTCGCGCTCGCAGCCTCCGAAGAGGCCCATCCCAACGAGTATATGGGCTTTCTCCGGGGCGATGACGCCAGCAAGCTCGGGCTCGACGACGACGGGACCGTTCTGACCGACGTTCTGGTCATTCCGGGAACGGAGTCGAACCCGGTCAGCGCGACCGTCAAGACGAGCATGGTTCCGAACGACATGCGAGCAGCGGGGTCGATTCACTCCCATCCGAACGGCGTCCTCAAGCCCAGTGACGCCGACCTCGCCACGTTCGGGCGCGGCGACGTCCACATTATCATCGGCTACCCGTACGGTCGCGACGACTGGAAGGCCTTCGACAGCGACGGCTCGGTCGTCGACCTCCCGGTACTCGACGTCGAGCCCCCGGAGGAGTCCTTTTTCGATTTCGACCAGTCCGACATCGACGCGGAGCTACGCGAGGAGGAGTTCGATCAATGACCCGCGTCGTCGCACAGGGGACGTTCGACATTCTACACCCGGGTCACGTCCACTATCTACAGGACGCCGCCGACATGGGCGACGAACTGCACGTCATCGTCGCCCGCTCGGTCAACGTCACCCACAAGGAGCCGCCGGTCGTCCCGGACGAGCAACGCCGGGAGATGGTCAGCGCGCTCAAACCGGTCGACGAAGCACACCTCGGGCATCCCGAGGACATCTTCGTTCCCATCGAACGCATCGAACCGGACATCATCGCGCTGGGCTACGACCAGCACCACGACGACGAGCAACTCGAAGCGGCGCTGTCCGCCCGGGGCCTCGACTGTGACATCTGCCGGGCCAGCCCGCTGGAAGCAGAGGCGGCTGACCGGCTCCTGTCGACAGGCCGGATTATCGACCGGATTGTCGACGAGCGTAGCTGACTCGGTTCCGCAGTTCCCCCACTCTTATCAGTCCATTAGCAAAATTATTTTACGCTACTATATCCCTAATGTAATCGCCAGTTGGGACGATACAATGGGGATGGTCACAGTCAACGATGTCGATTCACGGTCGTACCGCGCTGTAGAGATACTGCTGCTCCTGCCGACGCTCCTGTTTGGATTCCTCGGTCTCGGGCTGATCGTTGTCGGGATAGGGGGCGAGAGTGTGGGTACCGGGCCCCTCGGGATGGCCAGCATCTTCGGGACGTTCGGCGTCTGGTACCTCGGCGGCATTGTTGTAGCGCTGATATCGTGGCTCGTAACGCCGGTTTTCCTCTACTTTGATACAAAGAAAGTGCAGGAAGCAGACGTGGACTGGGACCCGAATCCAGTCCTGTATGCGGTCGCCGGCTTCTTCCTCGGCTACCTGATGAAACTTCACCACCTGTACAAACGCCATCAGTATGTCGTCGACTGGGTCGACCGGGACTGGTGGTGGACGGTTGTCGCTATCGGGGCCGTGCTGCCGCCCGTCTGCCTCGCTCTTGGGGGCGTACTTGTTTCGAGCGGAAGCGTCGGTACCGGACTTGTTTCGATTGGGGTCGGTATCCTCACCGCGGTACCGTTCTCTGTCGCCATCTACCGCGATGCGACCTACGTTCGCCTTCAGTCCGGGACGTGGCAGCCTAATCCGGGGAACTACGTCAATCTCGGCGTCTTTTTCCTGGTTCCCGGGCCGATAGTGTACCCTATAATCGGCTGCTACTACCTGTTTCGTCGCCACCGGGCTATCGGGACACTGTAATCGGTGACGCAGCCGTCCCTGTTCCGGCCCGAGATACGAACGTGGTGCTCACAGTTCTTGGAGGCATGATGTGAGTGAGTCCCGGTTCCAGTCTAACCCCAGGATTCATCGCGCAACAGTGACAGCCGCCTCCGAGACGATACGCTCACCGGAACTGTCGATGCCGACCGCAACCGCCAGCGCGCACTCGCCGGACGACGCGTCGTCCGAAGGGCCACGGCCAGAGTACCGGTACCCGAATCAGCGACAGGGTCCCAGACTGGCTCGGGCGGGTAGGACTCCCGAACGCTGGTCGGGGCAAAACCGCTCGCAAAACGACAGTTCGCGCGTCAGATCAGGTCGGCCTCGGCGAGGCGGTCGACGGCTTCCTGCAGGCGCTCCTTGCTGTTTGCGTAGGAGATGCGAGCGTAGCCGGGCGTCCCGAACGCGGTTCCGGGGACGGTGGCGACCTGGGCCTCCGAGATGGCCTGGTCGCACCACTCGGTGTCGTCGCCGTCCGGTGCAATCTCCGGCATCATGTAGAACGCGCCCTGTGGCTCGGGGACGTGGACGCCGTGGTCCTCGAACAGTTCCATGAGGAACTCGCGGCGCTCGGCGAAGGCCTGGCGCATCTCCTCGACGGCGTCGTCCGTGTTCGTGATGGCCTCGACGCCGGCGTGCTGGACGAAGTTCACGGCACAGGAGACCGAGTGCGAGTGGACCTTGCCGGCCTGGGAGATCAGCTCCTCCGGCCCGGCGAAGTAGCCCAGCCGCCAGCCGGTCATCGAGTAGGCCTTCGAGAAGCCGTTGAGCGTGATAGTTCGGTCTTCCATCCCCTCGAGGGTTCCGAGCGAGACGGCTTCGACACCGTCGTAGGTAATCTCCTTGTAAATTTCGTCGGAGATGACCGTGATGTCGTGCTCGACGGCGAGGTCGCGGACGCCCTCCATCGCCTCGCGGGAGTACACCGCGCCGTGGGGGTTGCCCGGGGAGTTGACGACGAGCAGTTCCGTCTTGTCGGAGACGGCGTCGGCGAGGTCGTCCAGCGCGCCTTCGAGCTGGAAGTCGTGGGCGGCGGTGTCGACGCGGGTCAGCGTCCCGCCGGCTAGTTTCGCCATCGCCTCGTAGGACACCCAGGCCGGGTCAAGCAGGGCGACTTCGTCGCCATCGTCGATGACGGTCTGGAATATCTCGTACAGTGCCTGCTTGCCGCCGGGCGTGACGATGAGGTTGTCCGGGTCGTACTGAGTGAGGCCGTCATCGTGGAGCTTGTCAGCGATGGCCCCTTTCAGTTCGGGGATGCCGTTGGAGGACGTGTAGCCGGTGTGGCCGGCGTCGAGTGCGTCCTTGGCGGCGTCTTTGATGTTCTCCGGCGTGTCGAAGTCGGGTTCGCCGACGCTCAGGTCGACGACGTCTTTCCCCTCGGCCTCAAGCTCTGCGGCCTTGTTGCTGATCGCGAGGGTCGCGCTCGGTTCTACACGTTCGACGCGGGAAGCGAAGTCCATAGTCATTGTTCGAGTTCCGTGGCGAGGTCGATCGCGCTCTGGACGGCCGAGGCCCCCTTGTCGGTTCGGGCCTCGGCTTCGTCCTGGCTCATGCCCGGGCCGATGATGCCCAGCGTGACGGGGGTGTCGCGGTCGAGGGACACGTCGGTCAGCCCCTGTGCGGCGGCGTTGCCGATGACCTGGTCGTGGTCGGTGTCGCCGCTGATGATCGCGCCGAGGACGGCCACGGCGTCGACGTCCGACCGGCGCGCGAGCCGGTCGGCTGCCAGCGGCGTGTCGTAGGACCCGGGGACGTCAATCGCTGCGACGATCTCGGCGTCATTGTCGGCAGCGGCCTCGTAAGCCCCGTGCTCCATCTCCTCGATAACTGCCCCGTGTTTGTCGTACTGGGCGACAACCAGCCCGAGCTGCACCATACCTGATTCCCGGGGAGGGGCGACTAAAGAACTACCGTTCCGTGCCTGCAAAGCCCTAGACCGCTGTGCCGGCCGCTGCGACGGAGCAGTAGCTTAAAAACATGTTATAGAAACCAGAAGGATTCTAATGCCTCATGTGCTTGAGCCAGATATGGCTGAGTCGTCCCCGCTGTCTGCCCTCCACGATTTCCGGGACCGGACCCGGTCCTGGTTCGCGGACGACCCCCGCGCCACTGTGAAGCTCGTCGTCGCTGTGACGCTTCTCGGACTCGTCCTCAGAGTCGCGGCGCTCGGGAGCCGCGTCGCTCACTTCGACGAGGGCCGCGTGGCCTACTGGGCGCTCCATCTCCGCGACTCCGGCTCCTTTGCGTACCGCTACATCATCCACGGCCCGTTCATCCAGCACGTCGATAGCTGGGTGTTCACCGTCGCCGCGCCGACTGACTTCACGATGCGGTTACCGGTGGCGATTGTCGGCGGCCTCCTCCCGCTGACAGCGCTGCTCTTTCGCGAACACCTCCGGTCCGACGAGACTGTGTTCATGGCCGTGTTTCTCGCACTCAATCCGGTCCTGCTGTACTTCTCGCGGTTCATGCGCAGCGACGTGCTGGTCGCGGCATTCATGTTCACCGCCTTCGGCCTGCTCGTCCGGTTCGTCGATACCCGCAAGGCGCGCTATCTCTACGGCGTCGGGGCGTTCATGGCACTGGGGTTCGCCTCGAAGGAGAACGCCATCGTCTACGTGCTGACGTGGCTCGGCGCGACCGGTCTCCTGCTGGCGAAGGTGCTCGTCCTCCCGAACGGCTACCGCGACGCGTTCGGCTTCCTCCGTGGCGTCCCGACCGTCGGCGCAATCTGGGGGCGGATGGCGGGTCGCGTCCGGGCGGACGTAGGACTCGTCGTCGGCACGGTTCGCTCGTTCCGCGACCGCCACGACAGCGCCGCGTCCGTCCTCGCGGCGTACGCGAGCCACATCGTCCTCGCCGCGCTGGTGTTCGGCCTCGTCTCGCTGTTCTTCTACGCCCCTCGCGGGGCCGGCGTCGCCGGCATCGAACACCCGCCAGCCCCTGCCGCAAGCGGCGACGTGAACTTCTGGTCAGGCGTGACGAACCCGTCGCTGTTCCCGGAACTCGTCGGGACCACCTGGGAGCGCGTCGTCGACCAGTACAGCGAGTGGTTCTCGCCGGCCTCGGAGAAAGCCACGACCACTGAGACGGGCCTCGTCGAGTCTATCGAGACGTTCTACGAGAGCGTCGACGGCCACTACGAGGTACTGTTGAAAGCGCTGGGCTACACCGCGGCACCGCTGCTTCTGTTCTCGGCGTTCGGGTACGCGCTCGACCGGCTCGGAACCGTCGAGCCGCGCCATCTCGTCCCGTTCGCGGCCTACGGCGGCTACGTCTCGATTCTGGGGTACCCCATCGGGACCGACATCGGCGCGCCGTGGCTCGCCGTCCACGTCGTCGTCCCGCTGTCGATTCCGGCCGCCGTCGGGCTCGCCGCCGTGATCCGGTGGGGGAACGAGTCGCTGTCGACTGACGACGTGACGGGCGCTGCCATCGCCGCCGCTATCGTCCTGCTCGTTACGGCCCTCGTCGTCAACACCGCTGCCACGCGGGTGTACACCAACGAGCACCTGGAGGGGAATCCGCTGGTCCAGTACGCCCAGCCACAGGAGTCGCTCCGTGACGACCTGGCGGAGATGGACCGAATCGCGACGGCCAGCGGAAACGGCACTGATGTCGTGATGTATCACGGGGAGCGCGGCGACGCCTACGACGGCGACGACGCCTACGTCAAGGAAGACCGCGGTGAGTGGAACGACTCGTGGTGGAACACCAGACCGACCTGTCTGCAGTGGTACAACTCGCTGCCGCTGCCGTGGTACTACGCGGCCGACGACGTGAACGTCTCGTGTGAGAACCGACCCGACACGCTCGCCGAACAGGCGCAAGAAGACCAGCCGCCGATAGTCATTACCCAGCAGATCGACAGCACGGTCCCCACCGAACGGCTCGAAGCCGCCGGGTACGTGCCCAAGACCCACCGAATGCGAACGAAGTACGGCTCGAACGACATGACGGTGTGGGTCCACGAGTCCTACGGGCGAGAACCGAACGGTTAACCCTGCTGCTGTGAAAGCGCGCGGTATGACGCTCACGTCACCAGGGCCGACCGTCGGCGTGGTCGGCGGTGGCCAACTCGGCCGGATGCTCGGCGAGGCGGCCGCGCCGCTCGGCCTCGAACTGCTCGTGACCGACCCGACGCCGGACTGTCCGGCAACACCGGTCGTCCGCGACCAGATCGTCGGCGACTTCGACGACGAGGCGACCTTGCGGGAACTCGCCGAGCGCGCCGACTACCTCACGTTCGAGATCGAACTGGCCGACCCGGACGTTCTCGAACGGGTCGCCGAGGAGACCGGGACGCCGGTCCACCCCGCGCCCGAGACGCTCCGGACGATTCAAGACAAACTCGTCCAGAAGCGCCGGCTGTCGAACGCTGGCGTTCCGGTCCCCGAGTTTCGCGCCGTCGACACCGCCGCCGACCTCCGCGAGGCCTGCGAGGAACTGGGCTACCCCGCGATGCTCAAGGCCCGGACCGGCGGCTACGACGGCCGTGGGAACATCCGCGTCGAAGGCCCGGAAGCCGTTGCGGACGCTGTCGACGACATCGCCGGCCCCGCGATGGTCGAGGAGATGGTCGACTTCGAGCGCGAACTCGCGGTCATGGGCTGTCGCGGTGCGGACGAACGGGACACGTTTCCGGTCACCGAGACGATTCACCGCGAGGAAATCCTCCGGGAGTCCGTCGCGCCGGCCAGAGCGTCGAAAGCCGTCCGCGAGCGCGCCCGAGACGTCGCTCACGACGTGCTCGACGTGATGGACGGTCGCGGCGTGTTCGGCATCGAGCTGTTCGAGACGACCGACGGCGCGATTCTGCTCAACGAGATCGCGCCGCGACCGCACAACTCCGGCCACTGGACCATCGAGGGCTGTCACACCTCGCAGTTCGAGCAACACCTGCGGGCCGTCACCGGCCAGCCGCTGGGATCGACCGACCAGCGGTTCCCCACTGTGTCGACGAACATCCTCGGGGACGTTTCGGAGCGCCAGTCGGCAGCATTGCGGGGCGAAGACGGGATACTGGAGACGCCACGGGCGCACCTGCACTGGTACGGCAAGCGCGAGGTGTACAACCTCCGGAAGATGGGGCACGTAACGCTGACGGCTGACGACCGCGACGGCCTGCTCGCCGACGCGCGCGACCTCCGCGACGGACTGACTTTCGAGTGACCGCGACGGACTGACACCGGGGTTCTCCGCAGTCCAGAACCGAGCGGTCTTTGACTATGCGGTCCTGAGTCACGGTATGGAGCGACGGGATCTTCTCCGTGCGGCCGGCCCGGCGGCGGTCGCAGGGCTCGCCGGCTGCCTCGGCGGTGGGAGCGCTGACACCGACTACGACGTGGGGATGTCCGCGAAGGCGTTTCGCCCGGTTCGCATCGCCGTCGAACCGGGGACGACCGTGCGGTGGCTCAACACGAGCAAACAGGGCCACTCGGTCACGGCCTACGAGGACGACATCCCCGACGACGCCGACTACTTCGCCTCCGGCGGCTTCGACACCGAACAGGCGGCCCGCGACAACTGGGGGAGTTCCTCCGGCGGGACGATGTACGAGGGCCAGGAGTTTACCCACACCTTCGAGGTACTCGGCGAGTACCCCTACTTCTGTATCCCGCACGAGCGAGCCGGGATGGTCGGGACCGTCGTCGTGACCGAAAACCCCGAAACGGTGACGAGCGGCGAGTAGCGGCGCTGTCGCTTTTGTCGAGTCTTTTTCCTGTCTGCGCTGAGTGGGTCCTCTACGCGCTGTTTTGGGGTATCGGTCGCTAACTCCGACCGTCGGCAACAGCGTCACAGAAGAGGGGCAGGTCCGCTGCGTCGCTGTCGGGCTCGGTCTCTCACTGCGGCAGAAAAATCGAACGTCGGTGCTGGAACGCGTTAGGCTTCGACGTCGACGTCTTCCTCGTCCACGTCGACGGCTGTCTCCTCTTCGGCGGCGACTTCTTCTGGCCGCGCTTCGAGCGTGGTCTTCTTGATCTCGACGCGTCGGAGCGGGTAGATGTCCTTGGCTTCGCCGTAGATAGCCGAGGAGAGACGCCCTTCGACGACGCTGTCGATCAGCTGTTCGAAGGTGCGGTCTTCGGCCGTCTCCCGGACGAGGTCGATCATCGTCCGGCGGATGGCCTTCTCCTGGGAGGCGTCGGCCTTCTTCGTCGTCACGGCGACCGGCTGAATCTGGACGCGGTAGTCGTCCGTGGTCAGCACGGTGATGTAGGCCTCGACCTTCGAGGAGCCGCGGCGGACGAGCGAGCGGAGGTAGTCCCGCGTAAGTTCGTGGCGGATGAACTCCGTGTACGCCGAGTCCGAGGCGACCTCGTTGATCTTGAAGGTCAGCTTCGTGTTGTTCTCGCTGGCGTCGTTGGTCAGTTCGCCGAGCGTTGTTTCGATGGTGCGTCCGAGCACCTTGTCCGGTTCGTCTGCCGGTGTCTTACCGAGAACCTCCCGGTCGAACTGCTCGGGAGCCTGCACGGTGTACCACCGTTTCTGTTCTGTGCGCTTGGAAACGCTTCGTTCACTCATGGTTGGATTGTGTGTGTTGGTCTGCGAGCTGTGCTGCAACCCGGATGTTGACGACGTAGTCGTCGACAGTCGCCTGCAGGCCGCCGGTCGAGTCCCGCTCGACGGTCGTGACCACGGTGTCGCCCTCGATGCGCGTGGTCATCTCGTCGGTGTTGTCGGGCCGCACCGCGCGTGCGACGCGTTCGGGCGAGTCGTGCGTCGTGCGAATCTCGGCCCGTCTCATACTGCCTCCCGGAACGCTTCGATGAAATCGGCCGTCGAAACGTCGAACCGAGCGCGTGCCCGGTCGCCTGTTCCGACGGCGTCGCCGCCGACCGTCTCGGCGGCGGCGTGCATCGTCTCGGACACGTCCCGGCCGTCCGTGGCGCGGGCCGCGGCCGCCGTGTCGGTGACGACGAGCGTCACCGGCTCCGGTGCGTGGAAGTCCGCGAACAGTCGAGCGACGGTGCCGGTCGGCATCGCGTCGCCGCGGGCGACGAACAGGCCGTCGTACCGGCCCGTGGTCGCCTCGGACACTGCTTCGTGGGCGCGCGCGGCGTGACTGCGCCAGGCGGCCAGCGCGTCCTCGCGGACGGCCTCGTGGCCGAGCGCGAGCGCGACGGCGGTGCCCGGCTGTTCCCGTGAGACGGCGTCGAGTACGTCGGCGTAGCCGCCGACCGTCTCGAAGGGGCCACCCATCGTCGGGCGGAGCGCGCGTTGGACCGCGTCGGCGGCCCGTGGCGGCGCGTCCGCAGTGACAGTCAGGGCGACCAGCGACGCGAGGCGTCGGTGGTCGTCGGCCGAGCGGTCCGCAGACTGGTTCGCGTCGGCGCTCAGGTCAGCGAGCGTGGCCCGTGCTGCATCGGCGTCGCCCGAGAAGGGCGCGACGAACAGCGTCGAGTGGGCCAGCCCGTCCGCGAGGTCCGTGCCCGGCACTGCGACGCCGGGTCGGCGGTCGAGTCCCGCCTGCTCGGCGGCTTCGGCGACGGTCCCGTCGACCTCTCCGGCGGCAATCGTGCCGGCCAGAGCGAGCGCGGGGTCAGCCGTTCCGCCGAGTTCGCGGGCGGTCTCAAAGGCAGTCGCGGCGGCGCGGTCGGTCAGCGTCACGTCGGCAGTCGGCTGCGTGCGACCGATGGCGACAGTGATGTCGGTTTCCGTGGTCCGGTCGGGGTCCTCGAACGGGCGGACGACGCTCGCCTGAAACGGCGTGTCATCCAGTGCCCGTGCCAGCAGGCCAGTCGCGGCCAGCGCCTCGCCGGTCGCATCGCTGACGAGGCGCACAAAGGTGGCCTCACTGAGCGACCCGGCGAGGTCGCCCGGCGACGTGGCTGGCGTCGGTTCCCGACCGGTCGCCGACATTTATTCGAGACCCAGCGCTTCGACGGCGTTGTCGTAGCTGTAGGTGAAGTCCTCGTCGACCTCGTCACCGCGGTAGTAGTCGATGAGGCGTCGGATCTTCGACTGCGTGTTCTGGAGCGCACGCTTGTTCTGGTAGTCTCCGGGGTTCTCGTCCATGTGGTCGCGCAGGCGGACGGCCCGCTCGAGCAGGTTCCGAAGGTCTTCCGGCAGGTCCGGCTCAGCTTCGTTCTCCTCGAGGATCTCGGTGACTTTCTTGCCGGTCGCGAGCGAGACGTCAGGGATCGGTGTCCCCTGAACGCCCTCGTCGCGCAGCTTCAGGCCGATCTCGCTGGGCGAGTGGCCCTGTTCGGCCAGTTCGACGACGCGCTCTTCGATGGCGTCCTCGTCGACGTCACTCCACTCCGGGGGTTCGTCTGCCGCCGGTTTGTCCGAGTCGGACGAACCGCGACGGCGTGTATGCATTCGTGCCATTGTAATCTGGTTGGAACCGCACGAACCGCTCTCGTTACGAGGCGTATTGGCACTGTACAGTGCCGAACACGGCCGCAATCCCGAGCTGTGAAAATTCACAGCGAGTCAGATTTGCGGTCGTGCTGTTCCCATCTCCCTTTCTGAGAGGGCGCGACTAAACCGTTCCGCTTCCCGGTCGCGTCTCGAAACGGCGATACCATCGTCGAATCCGGTCCACAGCCGAAACACTTCGTAGTATTACAATTGATAACCTGCCCGACTCCTTTAAGTAATTTGTCGGGGTAGATACGCGTAGTATGGGTAGCGCTGGGCGGGGACTCGGCAGTCGCGGGCAAAGTGCTCCGCTCGGGCTAGCACTGGTTTTCGCGGTGATGATCATCTCGACGACGGCGGTCGTCGCACTGGGTGCCGACGCGATTACGAGCACGCAAACGCAACTCGACGTGGAACGAACTGAGAAGTCGCTGACGGAGCTCAATTCCAAAACCGCCCTCGTGGCACTGGGACAGACGGACGTGCAGCAGGTCTCCCTTCCCGCGAGCAGTTCGAGCACCTATCGTATCGACGAGAACGCCGGGTGGATGAACGTCTCCTATCAGAATACAACGTCCGGGAGCCGGACGACTGTGTTCAACGAATCGATGGGTGAGGTGGCGTATCACGGCAGCGACGAGACGCGACTCGCGTATCAGGGAGGCGGCGTCTGGCGGTCAACCGGTGACGGAACGTCGGTGATGGTGTCCCCGCCCGAGTTCCACTACCGGGACGCGACGCTGACGCTCCCTCTCGTGACAGTGAGCGGGTCCGGGACAATCAGAGACAGCGCGTCGATCACCCACAACCGAACAACGTCGCACTTTCCGAACACCACGCGAAACGCGAACTTCACGAACCCGCTGGAAGACGGGAAAGTCAATGTTACCGTCCAGAGCGAGTACTACCGGGCGTGGGGCGGATACTTCGAGGAGCGAACGGACGGTGACGTGACGTACCATCCCGACAGCAGTCGTGTTTCGATCGTTCTCAAGGTCCCTGCAGGGCCGCGAAAAGTCCGGAACGCCGTCGCCGCGACGAGTGATTCCGGATCGATCAAACTGAGCGGGAACGATGCATTTACCGACAGCTATACGTCGGCAGACGGGGACGGGTACGACGCCTCCGAGGCCGGTGACAGCGGCAATCTCACGACGGCAGGTGATGTCACCGTCACCGGGAGTGCGGAACTGAACGGGAACATCACCTCGGGCGGTCGCGTCGAATTCAGTAGTAACTCGATGACGTTCAACGGCAACCGGGTGGAATGGGCGGACGCGTTCGAGGACAAACACGGAGCGTGTTCGGGGTCCTGCTCCGACGAACAGATCAGTTCGTTCGGCGACACCACCAGTATCAACTCCCACGTCGACACACAGGTCGACGACCTGTCGTCGTCGAACGATAACGGGGGAACCATAGCCGACGACGGCGTTATCGACGGCACAGAGGGGGCGACGACACTGTCTGCTGGTAGCTATCACGTCGGCAGGATCGACCTGAGCAACGACGTCGAGTTCGACACGACTGGTGGAGATGTGATCATTGGTGTCGAGAACTACGTGAGCCTGAACACCGGGAACGATATCACGGTGTCCGGCCCGAATCAGGTGAAGATATACGTAAAGGGCGAGTCGCCCGCGTCGGGCGGGAGCGCTGACGGCTATCACTTCTTCACACGGGCGAGCGAGATCAGGACAACCGGCGCGGTCAGTGAGCGGTCGACGCAAGTGTGGATCTACGGCAAAGATAATCTCCAGGCCCGGATGGAGAAGAAAGGGTCAGATAAGTCCAGAGTCACCGGCGTCATCTACGCGCCGGGGGGAAAGACCGGAACGAGCACGCTCGAGATATGGAAGAGCGAACTCTACGGCGGTGCGGTCACCAGCCAAGTCGAACTGGAAAAGGGTGGCAGAGTCCACTTTGACCGGGCACTCAAACAAGAGCGCACAATTCCCAAAGACACGAGTGTAGTTGCGATCACCTATCTCCACATCTCGACGAACGACGTCAATATCACGTCCAATTGACCGCCGACACACCTCACTTCATCACTACCGTAGCACTTGGCGTCGGTCGGTTTTCGTTGTGGCTGCCATAGACAGTCGCTGGTGGCGACTATCGACGAGGTGGCCAGCAGCCTTATCAGCTGTGATAACTACTGTCGGATAATGCGATTCCCCTGGGGTCAGGGTCGGGGTCACCAACGGGCACAATCAGCCCCGCTCGGGCTGATACTGGTTCTCAGTCTCGTCATCGTCGGTTCCGGCGTCGTTGTCAGCCTGGGAGCGACGGCGCTGGTCGATACTGAGGCCGGGCTCGACGTCTCCCGGGCGGAGACGGGGATGACCCAACTGGACTCCCAGGCGGCCCTGGTGGCGCTTGGGAACGCCGACAGCCAGCGGGTGTCTCTCGTCGGGACGGACAGATCCACGTACCGAATCGACGACACTGCCGGTCGGATGACCATCAATATCACCAACCACTCTGCTTCGCCCCCGACCACTGTCACGCTGATGGACGAGCGCCTCGGCGCGGTTGTCTACGAAAACGGGAACCAGGAAGTCGCCTATCAGGGCGGCGGGGTGTGGCGGCGCTCCGACAGCGGCAGTGTCATGGTTTCACCGCCGGAGTTCTACTACCGGGACGCGACGCTGACGCTCCCACTCATCACCGTCCGCGGTGACCGCTCGCTCGGCTCGCGGGCGAGTATCTCGAAGGACGGCACGACGCAGGTGTATCCCGACCAGGCAGCTGGGAACATCAATCCGCTGGATACCGGGACGGTCAACATCACCGTCCAGAGCGAGTACTACCGGTCATGGGGGCGCTACTTCGAAGAGCGGACCGACGGCGACGCGTACTACGACCACGAAAACGACAGCGTGACCACGACACTGGTCGTGCCGACGGGGCCGCGAGAAGTGACGAGCGCCGTCGCGGCAACGTCCGCCGGCGGACAGATTACGCTCTCCGGTAGCGGTACCGACCCCGCTCGAACGGACAGCTACAACTCGTCTGTCGGCGACTACTCGACCTCACAGGGGTCGTTCGGAACGATCACCACAGCCGGTGACGTGTCCGTGAAAGGGAACAGCGAGGTGGACGGCTCCGTTCGGTCCGGTGACGGAGTCGAGGTCAAGGGAAGCGGCGTCGTCACCCGTGACGTGGAATACTCGACTACCAAGCATATCAAGGGCACTGTCAACGGCGATGTCAGACAGATCTCGGGCGTCGAGGGAGCCGGCGCTATCGACGGCCTGGTGAACCGGCGAGTCGCCAACGCAAGCGATACCAATGACAACGGCGCGACCAGCAGCATTTCGGGGAACCAGCTCGACAGCGGCGACCAGACGCTGGGCGCAGGCACCTACTACCTGGAAGACCTGACGCTAAGCGGCGAGACGCTGACGATTAACACTGGTGGTGACGACGTGACCATCGCCGTCCGGGACTACGTCTACATCGAGAACAACGGGCAGATAAAAGTCAACGGTGGCGGGAAAGTCCGCCTCTACGTCAAAGGCGAGGCAACGTCCGCCAGCGGTCACCACTTCCACATCTATCGCACCGGGGACGTCAACATCGACAACGCCAATAACTCCAAGCAGTTCTGGGTGTACGGTCAGTCGGACTTCGACGCCGTCATCGAGGGGGACACCGATACTCCGCAGTTCGAGGGCGTGATTTACGCACCCGCCGGCGGCGTCGGTGCCAGCAGCGTCTCACTCAAGAAGGCGGAGCTGTACGGCGGCCTCGTCGCCGGGTCAGTCACGGTGGATAACGGGGGGTTGGTCCACTACGACCGGGCGCTCAGAAACGAACGCGCCGTCCCGAAGAACACGAACATCATCCGGCTGACGTACCTCCACGTCTCGAAGAACCGGATCAACGTGACCAGCGGGTAGTCGACCGGCTACTGGTCGATGTCGACCGCAATGTCGTGGTAGACGACGTACGTCCGCTGGATGCCGCCGGAAGACGACGTGAAGTTACACCAGCCGTCGGCCCCACAGGCGAACCCTTCCTGCTCGAAGTACGACTGCCAGAGTGCCTCGCGCTGTGGAGTCGAGTCGACACTGACGTTGACGTGTTCGATGTTCCCACCGGTATCGGCGAACGAGACGTTACTGCTCCGGTGGTTCGTCCGGACGAGCACCGTCGACCCGCCCAGGCTCTGCTGGCCACTGGCGGTCGTGCCGACCACGGTGATGAGCACGCGGTCGTCTGAGACGAGTATCGGTGGCGTCCGTTTTTGTATTCCGCTGTCCCGGTTCGTCCGATACACTGCCCCTGCCTCGTAGACGAGCTCTCGCTCCTGGTTGCCGGCGTAGATTATCGGTCGTATCTCCCAGGTCCCGACGTCTTTGGGGGCAGTCCCGTCGTGGACCTGTACCGATATCGTCGTGTTTTCGCCCGTCCTGAGCGTGGCTTCACCGAGACTGACCTCGGTCGCACGGCTCGGTGCCCCCTGTCTGTGAAGGTCCGCGATGTTGTCCGAGAGCACGTCGAATGCCCGTTCGGCGTTCTCCATCTGCTCCGCGTCCCGAGCGTTCTGTAACGCCCCCAGCCCGCTCACTGAGACGAGTATTATCGATGCCACGATGAGACTGAACACCAGGGCGAAGCTCAGCACCTCACTTACGGCGCGGTCAGCCATCTCGCACCTCCAGTTGATCGTTCGATTCGTCGTAGAACACGGTTATCACACCGCCGCCAGCACTGGAGTCCCCCAGGTCTGTCCGGGTTTTGAGCGACACAGTCACCGACACGTCCGGCGACGTCGATTCGAGCGCGAGTTCATCGGCGCCGGCGTCAATCGAAACCCGGTAGCCGGTTCCACTCACCCGCGCCGGGAACGTGTGATTCAACCGCGCAGTCGGGTCGTTGTCGGCAGCGACCACCAGCCGGTCGATACGCGCGATGTCGGCGGCGACCTGCTGTCCGATGACTTCGAGTTCGTCCCTGATGACCTGCTCCTGCCGATTCTCGACGAAGTTACCGCCGGCAATGAGGAGCCCGGACACCAGAATCGAGGCGATGGCCAGGCTCAGCGTGTAGCTCAGCGTCGTCGAGACGGCACGGTTACGACGCATCCGGCTCACCCGGGGCCACCCGTATCTTTGCTTCGTACCGGAGGTTCGACGTGTCGTAGCGGTAGCGGACGGTCACATCGTAGATTGCGGTCGTGCTGAACGGCGACGCTGGCGCTGTATCGAGCGTGTAGGCCCGCTTGCTATCGCGGACAACCATCGAGTAGTTCCCCCTGATCTGGTCGCCTGACTCGTAGGTGATGTTGTACTCGTCGCCGACGCCGTGGGCGAACCGCCCGTCGAAGCTCCCGCCCTGGAGCGCGAGACACGGTTCACCCTGCACTGTTCCGCCAGTCACGTCGATGTGGGCGTACGGCTCCTCGATAGGGACAGCACACGTCTGTGTGCCACTCGGTGTGTCGACTTCCACGTTGACCGTCCCGCTGGGTCCGACATCACCCCAGACCCGCATCGTCCATTTCGGGTTGCCGCCGGTACCGTTCGCTACGACGACGAACTCGCTTCCCGAACTGGGGAGCTGTGTCGCGTTGATGACGAACCGTCTGGTCGCGTTCGTTCCGTCACCCGGGCGCGTGACCCGCTCTCTGACCATCCAATCGGCGCTCGGTGTCGCCTCGCCGGATTCAAACAGTGACGTGTTGGTCTGGGCGATCCGCGTGCCGTAGGTCGGCGAGCCGGCGAGCGTGACGTTCACCAGCGTCCCGCTCGTGACTCGCTGGCGTTCCGTCTGTGTGCTGACGGTCCGGATGCTCTCACGCACACTGGTTTCGAGTGTTGTTTGGGTCGAGTGGTTGTACCTGTTCGCCGCGGTGACACCCTGCCCGACGTTCGTCTCCACCATCGCCCGCATCTCCAGCGCGTCGTTGCTCCCTGCAACCTCGCCCCGACTCGCGAGGTTCTGCGTGTAGATCGCGGAGTTGACGACCAGCGCAAGCCCGATGAACGTCACCGCCAGGGCCAATGCGGCGATAAGGATTATCTGTCCGCGTTCGTCGTCTAGATGCGCCACGCGACCACCTCCACGCTGACGGTGTTGTAGACGTTCTTTCCGGTGTCCGAAACCGTATAATCGGTCGCTGGATCCCCGATCCGCGTGCTGTTGCGCGTCCCGTCCGCATCACGCAGATGGTCGTCGTCCATGAGCGTGATTGTGTGGCTCGCACGCACCGCGTTGTCGCTCGGTTCGCCGCTGTAGACGTAGCGGGTCGTGACGGTTCGCTCCTGCGTGTTCTGGAACCTGAGATAGACGTTGTACGCGATTCCCCGCTGGTCGAACGCGCGTTCTAGCAACTCCCCAAACCGATTGTCCGGCGGCCCGTTCGTGTAGTATTCCCGACCACCGGCCGTGTTGTGGAACTGCGCCGTGCTGTTGTCCCAGTAGAGCACAGCCGGTTTCAGTGCGTCCTCTGCCGCCGCCGAGGCGAGGACCCCGTGACCGATCGCCTGCTGCTGGTTCTCGATGTGTTGACTCGACGTGCTCGCCGACAGCGGCGTCACCGCTGTCATCTGTAGCGCGAACACCAGACTTGCCAGCAACACCATACCGCTGACGATCGCTTCGAGCGTGTGTGCCTGCGCGCGCATGCTACCACATCACCACGCGTACTGTGACATCCTGCCCGTTCAACGAGACCACTCGCAACGCAGTGACCGACGCGTCGTTGTTTGTCGGCGGGTTCCCACCAGTCGTGAGTACCGTCCCACAGCCGGCCCCAGCTTCGACGAGTGCCTGATTCGCTCCATCCCAGCACAGAATTTCGTCGGCGGCTGGTGTCCCCGTCGCGTTCCCCCGGATTGTGACGTTCACGTTTTCCCGAGCCGGGTCGAGCCCGACCCGTTCCTCCGCACTCCCGCCGGACTCGTAGCCGCATCCTGACGGTGGTGCGTTCCCAGCGAAGAACTCGCGCGTACAGTGTTCGTTCAGGACGTACGGCTGCTGTGGCGAACCGAGCATCCCCATTGTGAGCCCATCGGCGACTCTGTCGGTCGTGACTGTCTCCTCCTGAACCCCCGCAGAAAACGGTGACAACAGCCCCGGAATGAACAGGAAGATGAATATCAGGACGCTCAGAAACAGGCTCATACCGATCGCGAAGTCCAGCGTCGTCTGCCCACGCCGGTGCTCTTCGATCCAGAGTGACCGGCCGACACGCCGGTCGTTAGACTGCGTCTCGTTTCTCCTACGGTTCATGAGCCTGATTCACTAAACTGAGATTACTGTAGGGATGGCCTCAGTCGTTATAGCCATTATGGCCGTACTGTAACACCAATTACCAGACTTCTACGCACTCTGCGAGGCCGACGCAATACTGGTCTAACTAAGACCATGGGGCCGGTTCTCTATGTCCCGGTGCTTCGATGGGTTTAAGCAATCCCATCGGGAAGCAGACAATGCACGCAAGGGCTCGTAGATCAGGGGTAGATCACTCCCTTGGCATGGGAGAGGCCCCGGGTTCAAATCCCGGCGAGTCCATCCGAATTTTACTGTCGTACACGGGGAATTAATAACACGGCGAGAGCGCCGTTTCTCCCTGTTTTCAGCACAATCAGGTTTCGAGAAACCTCCCCGGAGAAAGAGAGTTCACCGGGAATCCGGATGCACCCCTCGCAGTAACGCGATTATTCCGAGGGAGTACGGTTCTCTGACACTTCCCGGAGGTGGTCGGCGTGTCGCCTAAACGCGACCTCGCCCAGCCCACCGACTGGCCGTTCGCTCGTGATGAGTTCGTCCGTGCGTCTCGCCTCCTGGAGGCGACCGATGACGATGTTCGTCGATCTATCAAGCGCGTCGAGGACGGTGGTCAGCAGTGACGGATTGGTCGAACTACGTCCAGTACCGCTGTCCACTCTGTCAGGACAACTGCATCAACAGGGCCGACCATCCAGCGACGGAGGCAAATCGCTGTAAACAGTGCTACAGTGTCCCCTCGGCAGACACCACAAGCGAGGGCGCGGGAGAGCTGGCACGCCCGGAAGCGCAACGGAGTGAGCATCCCGGACCGGAGGGCGAGCGCCAATCGCACTCCGCACCAGCTCGACCAACTGGAAGCGCCCCCACGCGGGGCGACCCGGAAGCCCGAGCGTTCCCCCCGAACCCGGAGGGTGAGGGGAATCCCAACAGCGACACACTGGGCAGCCGACGAACGGACGCCCGTTCTGATGGTCCCAAATGAGCGTCGTCGAGCCGCCGGGACACCTGGGCGGTCTCGACCTCGCCGATAGATGTAACACTCCCGTCTTAGCAGACCTTCTCGAAGAGCGCGATCTTCTCGGTCACGGCCAATTGCTCGATGGAACTCTCACAGAACGCGACGAAGATCGCGTACGCGTAGCGAAGTTTATTGCGGCGCATCCGGAGGGTACACCGCTGTCACACGTTGTTTCTTACGCTGTCAAAGGTGTCTCACCAGAAGTCTGCGAGCGCGTTGAAGGCTCGGACCCCGACTACCAGTTTGCATATCGCTTTGTCGACGATCTTGTAGCCCCTGAAACCCCCTACGTGCGGAAATCCGAGTCTGCAGGGGTTCTGATGGTGACCCCGACCCTCCGCCTTCTTGACTTGATTACAGAAGGCATTACTCAAACAGCCAACGAAGAGGGCATCAAGTACGACAGGGAGTTTCTCCGGAACTACCTCTCTAAGGTCGATTCTGTAGACGATGACCTCCGGGAGCTACTGAAGGACGGTTTTACATCCTACCTCAATCGCATCAAAGACTACAAGCTCCTGTTCGATGTCCACTTCGTCGACCGGCGTGGTGGCGAGTCCACCAAGCGGATGACGAAGGATTACAAGACCCGATTCAACGACCAAGGCCGCGTTTCCAAGCAGTTTGCCCGGTTCAATGATGCACTCGAATACGGCTACGAAAACGCTGAGAACGCCGTCCTGGTCACGCTGACGACTGACCCGAAGCGCCAAGACTCGCTGCTCGACGGAATCGACTCTATTAACGAGAACTTCAATCGGCTTCTGTCGTACTTCGACTCGGACCCGTCGACGAAAGCCGATACCCGCGACCCGAGCGTTCCCGGCTGGCGTCCCGACCTCGACGACGACGTGACCGGGCGACCGCGCGACCGACCGGACTACATCAAGGCCCTGGAGTTCACTGAGAAAGGATACCCGCACCTGCATGTGCTGTTCTTCGACGTGCCGACCCGCCAGCAAGACGGACTGCCGTGGCTGTGCGACAAGCCGGAAGTAGCCGAGAAATGGGCCGACTACGGCCAAGGCGAGATCGTCGACGTGTACCCGCTGACGTACCGCGACGACCTCGACGAGCTGGAACCAGAGTTCCAGAGTGACGAAGGCTTCGTCGACTGGTATCGCTTCGGCGACCACGATCACGGCGAAGACTGGGTACGCGACCGTACCAGGTCACACGAGCTGATAGAGTTTGGCGATGACGGCCACGAGAAGGAATCAACCGCTGGCGCGTATCTCGGAAAGTACCTGAGTGCGACGTTTGGTTCGCTGCTTGACGCTACGGAGTCCTTTGAGCAGGGTGACGAAGATCGGGAAAATTATGATGATAAAGCGGCTACTTGGAAGCTCGCGTTGTACTGGGTGACAAACCGGCGCTTCTGGTCATGTTCACGGTCGATTACGGAGGGGATCGACCCGAGCGACCACCTGCAAGATCCGGACGTACGTGAAGCCGTGCGCTGGTGTTCGCTTGATTCAGTGAAAACTTCCATTGAGAGTGAAATCCGTGATAGCCTTGCACGCCGGCAGTGGACCAACCTTGATAACCTTGATGCTGCTGTAGAGCGGGCTATTTCTGAAGTGGAACGTCCACAAGTACGTTCAACGCTGCCAAAAGATCCCACATTTCGGTGTGTTATTGACTATATTGGAGCATATTCGTACTGGGATCTTCCCAGTAATGAACTAGGTGAGAATAATAGTGAGTTTGAACAAGTTGCTAAATTTACCGACAGCGCCTCTATGTGAATATACAGTCAGAATAAGATCTCGGACGGGTATCACCGGACTATATTAGCATTAATATTAGTATTTAAACTACATCGAATAAGATAAAAATAAAGCAAAAAGCCATAGTTCTAGTCGGGAGAGTTATTACGCCATAATTTTGTAATTAAATCATGCCTGACGAAATACTGTCCAATCCTTATGATTTCGGCTCTCCAATAAAAACCCGGGAAAAGTTCGCGGATCGAGAAGAGGAAAGGAAAAAATAAAAGAGTATTTGCAACTGTCAGATACGGAAGATCCATCTTACTATCATCTAGCAATAACTGGCTCCAGAGCATCTGGTAAAACTAGCTTAATGAACCTCACTAAACAATTTGCTGACAATTTAGACTTCCTTACTGTGAAAATGCCACTAAATGAAGACATTGTTAGTAATGATATCGGCTTTTTTTCAGAGATGATCGACTCCATAATGACAAATGGTGCTAATCGAGGGATGTATGGTGGGCGTACGGGTGAAATCTATCAGAAGTTCCGTGATGTTCTTGACTCAGTTGATTTTGAAGCTAGGTATGATATTCCACTTGGTTTTGGTAGTGCCTATGTTGGTGCACAAATGCAGGATACACAAGAAACGGTAACGCAGAGAGTTCTAAAAGAAGATCTGAAAGAACTGCATCAGGAGGCCTCTGAGGCTGGAATGAGTACGATCGTTATCTTGTTAGATGAGTGTGATTTGCTCGCGGAAAACACCGCATTATTACAGAAATTAAGAAACATATTCACAGATATTGATGGGTATATATTAGTTTTATCCGGGACTGAAGATATGTTTCCTGATCTAAGTGATACATTTTCGCCTCTTCCCCGATCTTTTGTTAATATTCAGGTTGATGATTTTGAAGATATCGAGAAAACCGAGGAATGTATTAAAAAGCCTCTTTCAAGTGATAGGAGAGAACAAATTGAGAGGGACACAGTTGCTCAGATTCATAGAATTACTGGCGGTTCCCCATACGAAATAAATTTGATTAGTCACCACATGTATCGTAGGTGTCTTCAGCAAAATGACGAAAAGATACAACTTTCAAAACCGGTTTTAGATGATGTGCTTGAAGAACTTGAGGGTATCCGACAAGAGGGTCATCACGAGATAGCAAATAAAATTGGGGGTTTATCACCCTCACAACTTCAAATTCTAACGTCTACTTTAGAATTTCCTAACACAGAACCCGAACAATTTCTCAAATACAACCTACTTGATAACATTGGCAAGCTCGGTAGACAGAGCCCTAGCAGTGTTGAAGAAGAGATACATAGTCAGCTTAACGAACTGATTGAGTTAGATGTGGTTGATAACTCTGATGAGAAGATCTCCTTTGCTGGCAGTCAGTTTGACAGCTTATACTTGAGATACTATGTGGCCTCAATGGATACACCAGGTAACGATATCAGCTTTTTCCAAGGAAATGAGGGCCACTTGGTATCAAATATATTCTCAAAGTTTGCTGAAAGTATTTTTACCAACAATGACCGGATTTGGGCATATTCTGATCAACCTTCTCGATTTGATGTTGAGTCACAATCTGAGACATCACAAGAACATCGGCTATTTATTAATTTTCAGACAGTACCGTTTGAATCGACACATAATACATTAGAGGATTTAATATTTGACCAACCGCGAGGGCCGTACACTGAAGAGCTCCAAAATGTATTCTCTTTTAGATGTGAGATAGAATGGTTAGATGGTGGATTTACCGCAATCATACCCCAATGTGATGAACAAACTCGTGAAAAGATCGATGAAATCGCAAACACGCTCGAATCAGCTGGATTTAAAATACAACTGGAGTCAGATTATCAATATGTAATTGAAGGAGAAGAGTGCAAAGATAACGGAAATTATGAGGAAGCAATCAAATATTATAATAAAGCAATTGATATAAACTCTCGTAATAGACTCTCAAACTTACGTAAAGCTGAGGTAGAACATGATAGAGGCAATTCAGAAAATGCTTTAGAGTTGTTAGATGAACTTTGTAATGAGGAACCAGACTGGATATCTCCTTTTGTTATAAAAGGTTTAATTCAGCTAGATTTGGGTGATAAAGAAGGCTATGAGAATATTAAACAGGCTCTCCCTGATCCGCAAAATTCTCTCAGTGCATTTGAACGAGCGATCCAGGGCCTAAACGAGATTGGAAGATATGAAAAATCCAAAGAAATTGCAAATAAACTTGTTAATTCAGATGATATTAGGCCAAACCAAAAATTGAATTTTGCAAAGGTGCTGATTGATTCTGGTCACCCCAGCATGGCTATAAAGATCTATGAAAAAATTAGTATATCTGACCTTCCGGAAGGGATCTCGGCAAATTACTATTATAACAGGGCTTGTGCACACTCTTTAATTGATAACAAGGAAGAAGCCATAGAAAGTCTGAAAGAAGCGGTGGAGATAGACGATAGATATTTAGAATCTGCATCATCTGATGGTGATTTAGATAATATTCGGGATAATGAACAATTTGAACAAATTATGCAGAAGTCTGAATAGCGCATATTGTTGAAGCTCTAATATATTACCTCGCATTATACGGAATATCAAAAGTAACCCCAGTGATTTATCGTAATAAATTCTTTTATAAGTACATCCCTAAATATAATACTTTCACCGAGGCGAGCGACCCCTTCTAGTTCCAACCCGCGAATTTTTCTCCTGTATGGCAACTCAGGAAACGCCATCCTTCGACGATCTCGAACCGGTCGATAACAGCACTTCTGACGACTACGATTCGGAGTGGATAGACCTCGAACCCGGCGAATCGGTCGTCGGTGAAATTCGGGAACTCACCCCCAACTGCGGCAAGTACGACACGACCGTCATCGAGCTGGCCCGTGGCATCGGCGACGTGGTCGCCATGTGGTCGAACAGCCAGATCGACAACGCGCTCGACGACAACGACCTCGGAGAGGGCGACGTGGTCGGCATCAAGCACACCGAACAGACGAGTACGTTCACGAACGAGGACGGCGAGGAACAGGAGTACGACATCTGGAAGGTCCGGGAACTCCCTGCTGGAGGGCCTGAATGAGCTACCAGAATCGCGCGAGCGACATGGTGAGCGACTACATGAACATCCGTAGTCTGCCCGCCATGCTGTCGGTGGCGTTCGTCGCGGCCAGCCTCTACCAGTTCGGCGGGATCACCACGGTCGAACTCCCGTGGCTGTCGTACACGCTGACGACACAGCACTCGCTGTTGATCTCGCTCGGGGCTTTCGCTGCGGCGTTTGCCAGCTCCGAGACAAAGCAGTTCGAGTATTATGAGGACTGGGAGAAGATCGCCATTGCACTGGGTCCCGCTGTCATCCTCGGCAACGAGTACCTGCCAGCGGTGAACGACTTCCTCACTTCCCTGGGCGACCCGCTCGGGATGCAACTGGCGTTCGTCGCCACGGTCGTCTCCTGGGGAGTCGCTGTTCAGTAAACCGATGACACGACGCTATTCTTTCGGAGGTAAACCCCGATGAGTCACGCACGCTCGATCTTGCTGGCTGGCCTGCTCGTCCTGTCGACAGTCGTTACTGGTGTCGGTCCTGCACTGGCACAGACAGCCACGGACAGCGGGCCAGTCACCTACGAGTACACAGGCTCGCCGGAAACACTGGTGATTGACACCAGCGCTCTCGACGGTGGCACGGAGTTCAAAGTTGAGTACATTACCCAAGGGGGCCCGTCCACCGGCACGACCGTCTTAGCCCGTGAAACGTACAATACGGCCAATCTTGACGGGGACGTGCTCCTGTTCTTAAATTCCGGGGCATATGAGTCGGTGAACGTCACCGTCTCCGAGTACTCTGGTGGAGAACCGAAATTCGACACTTGGGACGGCCGTGGCGAAACGTTCCATACGAAGGTGGGAACAACCGGCGGCGACTCAGACCTCACATGTGATGTGTCTGATAAAATTGCGGATGTTGTTGGCTACGTCGACAGTCTCGACTGTACGCCACAGCCGGGCAGTACGACCGTCAACACGAGCGGACTGGAAGCTAACGACGCGGAGATCGAAATCTACCAGTCCGGAGTTAACCACAAGGCCGGGTTCGAGAACTTCAACACGACTCTCAACAACTACCTTCAGGACACCAAAACTCAGGCGCTCATCCTCGGCAAGAACGCCTACATCCGCGCTCTCAACAACGGGAGTAGTAAGTCTGCTGCGAAGGCTGACGCCAAGGAGGCTGCTCAAGACTATTACGCCAAGAAGCAGGTCCAGTTAGCCCGCAGTTGGGACCAAGGCGCTGCACAGGCTGTCTATCTCCAGAAGCAAGAGAACACCGCAGGGGCCGGAACGGCCACTGTCGAAATGAACACCGTCCCGCCGCTGAACGGCTTCGAGCCGTCTAATAGCCGCCCGGTGGCGGTCGTCTCCGATAACGAGACTCAAACCCTCGCAAACGGCTCCACCATCCAGACCGACGGGATAGAGATTACTGGCTACGACTCACCGAGCGATTCGGGGCCTAACACGGCGTATCTGAACATCATGGACGACGAGGTGAACGACATCTCGAACTCCGGCAACGCCCACCACACGGACGGTGTGAAGGTCTCCGTCCCTCACTCATCCGAGTACGAGTCTAAGACCATCCTTCGGACTCAGTGGTATGCTGAAAAATGGTCTGAAATAAACACCCAGAGCAGTAACGTAGATACCCAACTCGACACCCTCGCCGAAAACACGTATAGCGCCTATCAGAATGGCGAAATCAACAACAGCGACCTCGTAGACCCCTACGTGCTGGCGTCCCAGCAGTCGGCAGGGTCCGACTTCCAGGGCTGGACCGCCGCGAAGTTGACGCTGCTCGGGACGAACAGCCCCGAGAACTTCGACCAGATCGGGAGCTTCAACGTCACCACCGGGGACGGTACCCAGTACGAGGGCGTCCTGTTCTCGCAGGAGAACCCTGCCAGCGGGCAGTTCGAGAACGGAACGACCTACCACACGTCTAACATCGGCGGCACGCAGTACGTCGTTACCTCGGATCGCATTGTCGAGTTGGATGGTGAGTTTACTATCGACAGTATCTCCACACAGGACGGCCAGACCGTCCAGAACGTCACCATCCAGAAAACCACCTACGAGACCACGAACGTTACCGAACTCAAACAGCAGTACGAGGACTTGGCGAAGCGCCGAGCGGAGATCGAGGCGCGTGAGCAGAACCTTCGTGGCTCAGCTGGTGGTGGCCTACTCGGCGGTTCATCCTCGTCGTTCGTGCTTGTACTGGTCGGCGTTGGCGTACTCTACGCCGTGAGCCAGCGGCGAACGGGAGGTAACAACTGATGGTCTACTGGCTGGCTCTCAAGCTCGTTCCTCGGGATGCGTGGCTCGTCCTAGTCGCACTCGCCGCGCTGCAACTCTCGGGAACCGTCGACGTGATCGGGCCAGCCATTGATCTGGTGTCGTCCTGGCTCCCGGAACCCTCGCTCGACTGGCTCTGGTGACAAACTCGGATTTTCGACTATGAACCCACGTACGCCTATACTCCTCATACTGATCGTCAGCTGTATCGCTCTCGCTGCACCAGCGGCAGCGCAGGAAACAACGAACGAGACTGCGACCTCAACGAACGTCTCTGCTCCGGACGGCGCACCCAGCGATGTTGAACTCGTCGTCGATGAGAACGTTGTCGTGACTGACTACCACTACGCGGACGGCCAGCTGGTCATCGACTTCTGGTCGGACGAGTACAAGGTCGTCAGTGTCGCCCCGCAGGTCGACGACGGATCAGAAGCCGGCAGTGTCTCATTCCGTGCGGCTGTCGTCGACGCGGATACGACGACGACCGTTCGAGTGCCCTCTAGTGGTGGCGTAACACTCTGGACTGAGCAATCCATCGAACAACAGCGCTTCCACTACCTCCGCAAGCCCAATTCGTTTATCATTACTGGTCCGTGGAGTGGTGAGGACGTTCGCAACGCCGCCCTTGGCAGTGCGCTCGGCGTCGTAATTGCGGTCCTGTACGAAGCCGTCTCTGCGAAGATTGGTTCGGCTCAACGAGGTGAGCGATTGGCATGACCGACGACGAGAGCAATCCCGATCTCGACCGCGACGAGATGGCGCACAACGCTGACCCCGGCCCGGATCACAGCCGGACCTATCGACTGTTCCGCTGGCTCACGAACAACCTGCTGTTGATCGCGTCGGGTACCGGTATCGTCCTGTTCGTCATCGCGTCGATTCTCGGCTACGAACTTCCCCGAAGCCTGCGCCTGATCGGACTCTGTGCGCTCGTGACGATTCCCTTGGTCGGGCGACCGACAGGTAAGAAGGTCCGGTCGCTGCTTTGGGACCCGAATTACGTCTGGCTCGTCGACATCGATGCCCGTCACACGAAAGGCGGTATCTTCCGGACACCTGGGCAACGGTTCCGCGAGTGGTCCGTCGAGGACGGCCAACTCGACTGGGTGAGTCCCAATCTCGCCTTCGGCAAGAACGTCGACCTCGAAGCCCAGACCGTCGAAGGATGCTGGCGCGGAACCCTCTCTGACCGGGAGCTGATGCGAACGCTCCAGGCCGTCGAAGAGTGTCGCGGCCAGCTCGAAGCCGACGCCAAGCGCGGGTTCGCCATCGAAGCCCAGGCGTTCACGATCATCCGCAACGCCACCCGAAAGGCGGTTCTCCGTATCGTGTCGACGTTCGAGCGCGGGACGCTGCCCGACGAAGGTGACGCACTGACCGACGAGATAGATTCGGCCATCGAACAGTTCGGACTCGACCGGAAGATTCGACACACCGAGGACGACGAGTCTCCGGAGTCTGATGTTCCGGGCGTCCGCGTCGATCTTGACCAAGACCTCGCCGATCTCGCTGGTGCTGGCGACGGAGGTGTTCCAGCTGATGATTGAACTCAACCTAACCCATCGTGAGAAGAGTGTCGTCGTGGTGACTGCTACTGTGACGTTCATCGCTGGCTACTGGGCTGGCCTATGGGCAGTTCCGCCGCAGGCACTCGATGTGCCAGTTGACGTGACGTATCGCGCCGGTGAACAGGCATACCAGGCTGCGTATCGTCCTGTTCCTGATCATCTCCCTGTGCTGTCGGTGGCGTTGCCGCTGATCGGCTTCGCCTACGCGTTCCGGGACCAGCTCGTGGAAGACGATACCGACTCTGCCGAGGTGCCGGCTGATGACTGACTCCGACGAACGACTACTGACGGCGGCCAAACTCAACGAGGTCGTTGCTGGTAACATCGAGGGTGGCGAATCCCTGCACGAGCATACCGGCGTCGTGGCTGATGACGCAGAACGAGCGACCCTGTCGTTCGTCTC
Source organism: Haloarcula sp. CGMCC 1.6347 (assembly GCF_037078395.1). Lineage (NCBI taxonomy): Archaea > Methanobacteriati > Methanobacteriota > Halobacteria > Halobacteriales > Haloarculaceae > Haloarcula > Haloarcula sp. CGMCC 1.6347. The sequence continues at coordinate 155,373 of NZ_JAYMGX010000002.1, read as the reverse complement.
GTCGCTCTTCGACCGTGGTGCTGAGGTAAACGGTTCCCGGTCGTTCGGACAGACTGCACTCTCCGATGTTCTCCAGTCCAAGTACCACACCGAAGCGGCTACCCGCGCCATTGAGAACGGCAACGGATCACTCGCTTCCTACCTCGTCGGCATCACTGAACAGGAACTCGACGCGTCGTCGCTGACGGTGACCGCTCGCCTGATGGATCGGCTCGACGCCGACGGGACACTGACGACGGTACTCGCTGCGGGCCGACCCAATACTGGCAAGACGAACACGATGTTCCTGCTCGCCTCGGATATGGCTCGTGCAGTATGGGATGACGTGCTGGTCATCTCGAACTCCAAGACCTGGGAAGGCGCTGACCGCTACGTCTCCTCGATGCACGAGCTGATGACACTCCTCGTCGAGAACCGCGATGTTCCGAAAACGTTCGTCCTTGATGAAGCCAGTCGGTACATGGATGCCAGAGTCTATAGCCGCGAAGTGAGTACCCAGTACGCTCCCGCGCTGAAGGCCATGAGCAAACTCGGCGTCGAGGTCGTCGGTGCGGTCGGACACACCGGAAAAGACGTCGTCCCAGAGTGCAAGCGACTGACCAACTTGGCATTCTGGAAATCTGCGCCGGATGTCGTTGAGTTCTACACTAACTGGGACGGTGACGCAGACCGGCCCGACTCTCCGCTTTTCGATGCCGATCTGGCCGATCTCGAACCGACACTTCACAGCTACGACCCGGACGACGTTGCCTCTTGGAAGTGGAATCTTGACCCTGACGTGTGGCACGGCTTCGACGACTGGGACCACTTCGGCGACCGCCTGGAAGAACTCGGCCCAACCACGTAGCCGAAGATCTCCACAACCCCGTCGCCCACCCACCCGCCGACCCACCGCTTTCAGGGGTCCGGCCACGGTGTGTCTACTGATTACACTAACGCTACAAGCGAACGGCGACGCGAAGCGCCCCCCTCACATGGGGGGCCGAGCGAGCCTGTGAGCGCACGCCCCCGAGCGGAGCGACGGGGGCAATCCCAATGCGGAAGTCTGATACAAACTCTGTATGTGTCCCAGTTCGGACACCGACTAGACTTCACCACAGCCCGAAACCAGACTTGACAGCTTCAACTATGCTCATGCTCCCCTTCTTTCGAGTTTCATCATCGGACTGATCTCCGTCTTCTGATCTCCTCACCTTTAGTTCATATCCACATTCCGAGCAAAAATTGTTCTCTTCGGGGTTTTCCGTGCGGCACTCTTGACAGACATAGATGATATCAGGGCTTCTATCTGGACGCAATAGGAGATAAATGACGACTCCCGGTATCCCAAAAACGAACGTAACCACTCCCCAAAACCTGCTATTAAGTCCTCTATCGGAGGCATCTCCGGCAACAAACATCGCTAATATGGACTGTATTGTTAGTGCAATTACTGCATATACTATGAGACTTGCCATAATTCTCATATGATATATCTGAGGTAATAGTTTGTGGTAACTTACACTACCCTGTCATGAGGCTCTAATCGTAGAAAGAAAGGAAAATCATCTATCGGCGAATGTTTGTAGAACCCATAGGAGACCCCCTCTGTGCTTGGTCGTTAAAAACTATGCTAACTGCTCTATATCGCCTTCTTAGAGCTTAGCTAAGTCAGCGAACTGAAGTTCGTTTTCACTGTACTCATACAGAGATAGGTTTTCACTCTCGCAGTAATCGGGGAGGTTAGCCGGTGTTACTTCATCACCTTTTGGTCCTTCGTAGACCACGGAAACATTGTACCCATCAACTTCCACCACCACCGCAAGATTAGGATCATCGTGTGTGGATTTGATGACGTAATCACCTACAGTGTACGGATTCTCGGCGAATTTCAGATTCTCGTGCTTGTAAGTGTAGAGACTGATATCTTGGTCATCGCAGTACGATGAAAGCAGAGCTGGTGAAATATCTCTCCAGTCACCCGGGCCTTCATCGAGCGAGCTCGGGAAAGCTACTCTGACCGCTTCGCCGTCAAGCTCCTGTCCGTAGAGTTCTACCTGCGTTTCTGGGGGGAGAACCTCAATTACAACACCCACTGACGCATCTTCGTCGTCACGCTTCTGTACACGATCTCCCGGCTGGAATGGATTCTCGGGAGTTTGGTTCATATTCGCGGTGTTCGGCCCGAGGTCCTGAAGGCCGTTCATCGGACGAGTTGCCAAGTGTTCGAGCTTCTCAGGAGAGTTACCAGAGAACTGCTCCTCTGTTTCAACCTTCGATTCGAGCGTTTCGACGTGTTCCCACCCGAGCAAAATCAAACTATCTTCGTTGTCCCGGTGCCAGGCCATCACAATAATATCGTCTTCCGAATCCTTCTCGACGAGCGTCTCTGGCAGAAATGACGATACGTCCCGAGAGGTCTTCACGTCGATATTATACCCAAAAACCTCGAAATCGTGACCAGAGTAGCTCTCTGGGTTACACCGTCGAATGGCATCCTCGTTCTCCCATTCCCACATCTCTGCTGGAAGGTATTCTCGACAGAACTGCTCAAACGCGATTTCTCCAAGATTTCCGATACGCTTCACATCAACATTATCTGCACCCTGCTTCACTGCTTGATGATGGGCGCGATCTCTATCTATTTCGTCGGGAGTAAATTGATACACAAGTCAATCAGTAGACTCAATCGGTATGAACATTCCCCTGAATTCACTCCATGAGTCGGGGATGGCGCGGGCGTGGGTACAGCTCTACATCGACCTCGCCTTCGAGATATTGTTCGCCTTCGGTAGTCAACTCAACGAGGTCCTGATCTTCCGTCAGAAACGCCACCAAATCGGCATCGGCCAGAACACGACATCGTTCTTGGACCTGTGCTTCGGTGGCATGAATCCCATCTTGAAGTGCAATCTGACTCGCGGTTGACCACGAATCGTCACGCAGGTGTTCCAGTATTCGGTCGTCGATACACTGCTGCCAGCGGGCGGTCTTTCGTATCGTCATGGTGGAGGACTACTTACACGCCGTTCGTCTCTGATTCAGCCGTCGGCGATGGCTTTGAAATGCTGTTTTCTCCGTCGATGTAGACGCCTTCTTCGGCGTCGTATTCTTCATCGAGATACGCTTCTCCTTCTTCGGTGATCACGTAGGCCCCATTTCCAACATGTCGGAGAAGTCCATGTTCAGCTAACTCCTTACATCTACGCGCGATATGCGTTTGAGAGACTCTGATGAGACCACTTTCGTTGAGCTGCTTGGGTGTACCCGATCCCTCGTTTTCAGACATCCACTCTAGGATTCGGTCATCCCATACGCTCTGCCACGACCCAGATAGGCGCATTCTATTATCGCTTCTACGTGTGGACACCTAATACATTTTATAGGCCCCCTCAAGTTCTCTTACAACTTACTAACCACGTCATTACATTTATGTTGTCAGCACGTTCTTGTGTATCTGCGGGTCACTGATGGTTCTCGGTCATCGAGAACCGGGCCGTGCTGTGACACGGCCCAGAAGGTGGCTCCGCCCGGCAAACCAATGTCGTACGGAACCGATACGGGGAGTACTCCCCGCACGAAAGTAGTCGAATCGCCTGCTGAAAAGTCCGCTGTTCGCTCACGTACGGAGTACCGCGTCCGGTGTTCTGGCTGTAACTTCTCCAAACGGTACGACTCGTATGCCGACGCGACTTCCCACCAGCGCCGCCATCCTTGCCCGCACTGTGACCGAATGCTCGGTCTGTCGGAGGTGTCGAAGCAGCGACGAAATGAATCGCTTGATGCTGCTGAAGCAGTCGCGGCTGCCTGCGAAGCCCGCCGCGAACTTCTCATCGATGGTCCTGCACCCTCCGTTTCGAAGATACTCGAGGCGATGGGTCGAGACGGTGACGGCTACCCGCTTGGTGATAAACCAACAGAGGACAATGCGTTTGAGACTGCCCGCCAGCTGCTTGCCCCGATGGGGGAACCATGAGCGACGACCTCGAACCGATAGCTCCGGCGACCGCGGTGAACCTCTACCTCGATCACCGAGAACCAGAGCTATCTGAAAAGTCCCTCACGAACCAGCGGTACCGGCTCAACTCGTTCATCGAGTGGGCCCAGTCGAAGGGAATCGAGAACATGAACGAGCTGACTGGGCGCGATCTCCACGAGTTCCGAGTCTGGCGTCGGCAGGGCAAAGGAAGCGAATACGGTGAGGTATCGAAGGTTACTCTTCGGGGCATCCTCGCCACGCTACGGAAGTTCCTCGAATTCTGTGCCAGCATCGACGCGGTCGAACAGGGAATGCGCGAACGGGTGTTGCTCCCGGAGGTCGACCCCGAGGAAGCCTCGAAAGATGAGAAACTCGACACCGAACACGCCGAAGCCATCCTCGACCACCTGAATCGCTACCAGTACGCCTCCCGCGAACACGTAATATTTGGAATCCTCTGGCACACTGGTATTCGACTCGGGAGCCTCCGCTCGCTCGACCTGGACGACTTCGACGCTGATGGGCAGTACCTACAACTGCGCCACCGGCCGGAAACAGGAACTCCACTGAAGAACGGACGAGCTGCCGAGCGGTCGATAGCTGTCGGTGACTTCTACGCCGAAGTGATTCAGGAGTTCATCGAGAACCACCGAGATTCGGTCACCGACGAATACGGTCGGGAACCGCTCATCACCAGCGACCGGGGCCGTCTGAGTGAGACACCCATCCGGAGTGCGGTCTACCAGTGGACTCGACCCTGTATGGTCGGCGAGTGTCCACACGGAGAGAACCCGGAGAGCTGTGAGTACATGACTCGGGACACTGCCAGCGGTTGCCCGTCGTCCCGATCTCCACACGGTATCCGCCGCGGCTCGATCACGAAGCACCTTCGAGACGGAACACCGGAAGAAGTGGTTTCGGATCGGATGAACGTCTCGAACGACGTTCTCGACCAGCACTACGATCAGCGCAGCGAGCGCGAGAAGATGGAGGTTCGACGGGAGTTCATCGACGACGCATGATCCACCACCAGTACACCACAGCGGATGAATCTAGGAAACGCGCATCCTCGAATAGGCTAACAACCCGGCGAGTCCATCCTTATTTTACGGTCGTGGACGAGAGATCGACAACACAGGTAGGCTGATTTGGGATGTAGCCCGGCGGATTCTATAATAAACCACACAATCGAGGGCACAATACTGTCTAACCAAGATATTAGGAGAAAACCAGCTAGAGACATTACTAAACCAACCGTTACCCGTTGCTGCCGGATTCAATTAAAAGGTCAAGTTGGGCTCAATTCGCATTACGTAAGTACCGTCCAGTCCACCGTATACGAATAATAAGGAAACTTAGTCAACTAAATCTTGTTTAGTGTTGTCACATATCACAAGCGTTCCAAAATATGGCATAGCAATCTTGGTTAATATATGACATTTCCGGAGGGTGTTATAATGTCACTGGATCTAGAATTCGACACACGGTGCCGGTAGTGTATACCGCTGGTAGGTCCCGTTAGAGGGAATACCTGCTGTTTAACCTCAGTAGGTCACCGATGGAACCGTTATTAGTATGGGTGAAACAGTAAACTTATGTGCAATAGTTGGTATGTAAATAAGTATGTTCGAGTGGGGCAGCCGGGGGGCTGGAGACCGGGGTGTATCGCACGTTCTGGGTGTGGTGTTGTTGGCTAGTGCAGTCATCATTGGTGCCGTACTGATCGTTCAAGTGGGGCAACAGACTATCGGAGATGTCAACGACGACGCGAACGTCGAACTCGCTGAGGAGGTACTGCTGTCGGTTGATCAGAGCTTCCAGCGGTCAGATACCAGTGAATCAGTTGAAGTCCCAGACCGGGTTCGGTCTGATGTCGCTGTTACAGACGATGCGACATACAATCTGACGTTGAACAGTAACTCGACCTGTTCGACGGGGAACCGTTCGTTGCAGACGCTTCAGTATCAGGAAAACGGCCAAGAAGTCGGCTATCAGGGTGGCGGTGTGTGGCGGATGACCGAGTCGGGCGCGACGATGTCGTCGCCCCCGGCTGTGAACTATGATAAAGGGGCGCTGTCAGTCTCGTTCGCGAATATCTCCGGGCAGCAGATTGGGGGCAGTTCGGTTGCGATTCGGTCGAACACGACTGCGAATCGATCACACGAAGCAGCACTTCAGACGGCACTGTTCACTGAGGCTACATACGAAGGCGTACGGAACGGCTCGTGGGACTCTTCGTCGCCGAGCACCACCTGCGCCCCGTCACAGGTCACCAACGCTACGTTGACAATCGAGAACAGCAGTTACGCCCGCGCGTGGGCGGACTGGGCACAGAGTGCATACGACGACAAGTACGTCAAGGTGACTCCGAGTTCAGTGGAGCCTGGTGAGACCATCGACATCAGATTTGCGCTCGGTAACGTGAGCGACCCGGAGTTTGAAGTACAGAATATGTCGGTGCGAGAAGACCCATCAGACGATCAAAAAGCACTGGTGAATGCAACGATACGGAACACTGGTGGTCTGCAAGACACTCAAGAGATCAGGCTGAATCGGTCCGGGGCGTCGGATAATGCGACAGCCACGGTCACGCTTACCGGTGGAGATTCAGCCAGAGTGAGCAAGTCGATAGATGCCGACAGCGGCGTATACAACTTCACTGTGGCATCTGAGCAAGACAAGGCCTACAAGCTAGTCAACTACACGGCTGTGCCCGGGTCACCGTCGCTAAACATAACTAGTGCCTCAATCCCCGCGACAGCACGGCTGAACCAGGTCCCAGAATCGAATGTCACAGTCGAAAACAACGGCAGTATGACGGCCGAACAGAACGTCACACTTCTGGTTAATGGTTCGGTGAATGCCACACAGCACGTGACAGTCCATCCGGGCAACACTCGGACAGTTGACTTTGATTCAGCGATGCCGACCAGCGAGAACGGGACCTACGATATTGAAGTCGCGACGGACGACGACACGTATTCGCAGTACAGCGACGACGGCCACTACTTCGTTGTCGGTGACGTCGGTGTCTTCGAGGTGACATCGGTTTCGCCACCGGGCGGCGTAAAGAGCGGTGACACGGTCACGATTGAGGCGACAGTCAAAAATACCGGCAACATCCGTAAGTCCGACGCCGTCAAAATACACATAAAAAACGAGTCGGATACAACGGTTGAATCGAAGGAGAAAACGCTCACACTCAATGGAACCAACAGCGGTTCAGAAAAAGAGACGGTAACTCTCACCAGCGGTCCGCTTACCGCTCCGTCATACAGTAACTACACCTATATTGTCGAGACACCGGACGACCGCAGCTACGGGACCTTCACTGTCGGCGCGTCGGCACCACCGGTGTTTGATATCACCGGTCTTGGCGTCGACAACCCGGTCGAACCGGAAAACAAGACCGAGGTCAGCTTCAATGTCACTAACACTGGCGGAACGGCAGGCTCCCAGACGCTTCGCATCGGCAGAGACTGGGGAGCCGACAAGTCAACGGACGAGCAGCTTGACCCGGGGGAGAGTACGACGGTCACACAGACCGTTACAGCGCCGTCCGAAGACGGACTCTATCGAGTGAACTTCACCACTGGAAACCAGACTGCCTGGCGAATCCTGAACGTGCGGTCGAATACTGCGGTTGAGCGTGACGGAGGTGGCATGACTACCACCGAGAGGGTCAACGCAACAATCGAACTCAAGGGAGCTGAGCTTGAGGGCAGTAACGGCTATCAGATTACGCACACGAAAGTAGACATGGATCTGGTCGTCAACAACCAGTCCGGCGACCACGAGATTCCACTGTGGCGTGATGTGGGATACGACTTCGAAGACGGCGATGTGAACGGCCCCCATGCTGAACGGCGGCTGATTAACGACGACTATCCGGACCCATACGAGTTCACGAAGACTTTCGAAGCGAATTCGAACTTCTCCGTCACCGCCACGTCGTACCATTGCTATGAAACGACGTACACGGACATTCGATTCAAGATAGACGGTACGAACTACTACACTAAGAGATGCAGCAGCCCCGGTAGTGTCCGGATTTCTACCGACGAGAGCAGCACGAACGCAGATATATTAGCCGATGGGGAGGTAATTCCCGGCTACGGTCAAGCTGGCAAGGCACAGCGAAAACTGACGGATATGCTTGGCGAGCAACGGCTTACCGAACTCGACAACGGTTCAGCGAGGCTTAATCTCGCCGACGGTGAATTCGTGTACCTCTATGAGCTCTCGCAGGACAACGCAAACCCCGAAAACGCATACGGTTACGGCGACCCCGACTACAACGACGCAGTGGTTATATTCAGAACCAACTCCATCGAGAATGAGGTTGCGGAGCCGAGATTCAGCTTCGTTGATGTTGATGTCCCCGCCCGTACCCCGAAGACAGACGACACGGAGGCAACGGTGACGGTCAAAAACGTCGGTACCGCCGCCGGTAGTGCAAAGCTTACGCCTACCTTCGATGGAAGCACAGCCGAGACGCAGGATACGGAGATCGGGGTAAACGAAACGGCGCAGTTCAACGTTGAGCTAGCGACTGCAAGTAAGACACCGGGTCAGTCGTACCAGTACAGGTTCAATCTCACGAACCCTAACCGCTCCGAGTCCGCTACTGGGAAGCAATGGGGTGGAAACATCTACGTCGGCGACATCGACGAACAGTTCATGCAAGTCGACTCTGTTCGTGCCACAAGCACAATCGACAACGATGAGTCTGCAAACGCTACGGTCGACATCACGAACGTCGGTGGGGAAGGCGGAACCGCCGAGATCAAACTCTATGCAAAGAACACCGACGACGCGGGTTCGACGTTCACAGTGTCTGACTCCGCGACAACCTCGCTGCTCACAAACGGAGATACGGAGCAAGTAACCCTCAGTCTACCGTCTGACCGTGGCAACCACACGTACTACGTGCAGACGCGGAACAGCACCTCAGCAAAGCAGTCGTTCTTCGTCGGTCGGTCGAGTGTCGTGGTAAACGACACCCAGGGCATCAATATCGGCGCACAGACATACAATACCGCCACACTCATCGAACGGAACGGCGGTGCAGAACGGATCACCGTTGAAGTCAACAATGAGGGAACTGTCGGCGACGAACGTGAAGTGGCCCTCACCGTCAAGAACAAGAGTGACGGCACTACGGTTTACACAGGCACTGAGAACGTCACAGCGGGTAGCGGTGACCTTACGGGATCCGACGCGTATCCGGCGTGGGCTGGCTACGACACCGACCTCGATCCCGGATACTACACGTACGAAGTCACAGTGTACAACGACACGGCCAGTGGGTCGGTTGACGATACTGCGACGGGTGAAATCTACCTGAAGGATGTCGACGAGAGTGGCGCAACCACTAACGACTCACCCATCTCGATTGACTCCGATACGATTACGATCGGTAGTTAAGGCCGTAGCAGACCCGTTTTTCGGTGTAATCAGACTCGTGTGTCAGGCGGTACACGCTGGATTACAGCCCGGTCGTGGCTCAGCATACTTGTCCAATAGAGATACGGCTATCGGCGGGGTCAGTATTGACTCCTCTCACCGGTCGAGCGCACGCAAAGAAAAAACTGAGCTGTGTTGAACCGAGTTAGCCGAAGAGTTCGCCGAGGCCCTCACCGCTTGCCTCGTCGTCCTCGTCGTCATCGTCGTCGCCGCCGTCGTCGGCAGCCTCTTCGTCGGCTTCTTCCTCGGCCTCGTCGGCCTCGTCAGCGTCACCCTCGGCAGGTGCGGCCGCGCCGCCGCTTGCCGGCACCGGTGCCGCAGCGGCCTGGTCGACGGCCTCCTCGATGTCGACGTCCTCGAGGGCGGCGACGAGGGCCTTGACGCGGGACTCCTCGACGTCGACGCCCGCGGCTTCGAGCACGTCAGTGAGGTTGTCTTCGTTGATCTCTTCGTCAGCTTCGTTCAGGATGAGTGCAGCGTATACGTATTCCATTGTTGTAGTGTGCGTTGTTAGAACATCGCTCCGAGCGCGTCGCCGGCGTCTTCGTCGTCGTCGTCATCGTCGTCGGCCTCCTCGGCCGCGTCGTCGGCGTCCGCGTCGTCCTCGGATGCGGTGTCCTCGTCTTGGTCGTCAGTCGGTTCCTCTGTCGCCACGTCGGCCTCGACGCCCTGGAGTTCCTCCGGGAGTGCCTCTTCATCGTCAATTTGCGAGGCGAGCGCACGGACCTGTGCGTCAGCCTTGCTCACGAGGTCAGGCACGACCTCGGGGTCCTCGATGGCCGCCTGGAGCGCGAGGCTCTTGGCGTTGCCACGAGCGGACTGGAGCATTGTCGGGGCCGTCGTCGCGGTCGGGTAGTCGGCGTTGACCGAGAGATTAAACGCTCGGCCGGCAGCCGCCTGGATGTCGCTCCGGTACTCGTCGATATCGAGTTCCAGCTCCTCGGGTTCGAACAGTACACCGTCGGCGAAGACGGCGCGGAGGTCGAGACCGACCTCCTTCGGTTCGATACCGAGTTCGTTCAGGACGTTCGCGAGTTCCTGGGAGACTTCCTCGCCGGTGTCAAGCACGACCGAGTCAGAAAGGACCTGAATGGAGCCTTCCTGGATGCGTGCGTCGGCACCCACGCTCTGGAGTTCGCCGACGAACGGACCGGGGTCGACGCCCGTGTCGCCTTCCGGAATCACGATGTCGTTCGGGGCCACCTCGCCGGCACCGATGGGTGCGGGCGTCTTGGAGGCCTCGAGTTCCTGAAACAGCGAGAACGGGTTGTCGTCGGTCCCGATGAGCCCGACCTGCCCGGTGATGTAGCTGTTGAGGTCTTCGAGTCCGTCGTCGACTTCGTCGAGTGCACGCTCGAGCAGCGTGTTCCGGGAGACGCGAAGTTCGGCGGTCCCGTGCAAGTCACGTCGCATATCCTGCAGCTGTCGGGACGGAATCCCGGCGATGTTGACGACGCCGACGCTCTCGTAGGACTCGATCATCGCTACGATGGCGTCGACCTCTTCCTGCTTCCACTCGGGAATGGTCTCGGTCTTGCGTTCGGATTCGGCGCTCATATCAGGCCACCTCCATCGCAGGCCCCATCGTCGTCTTCACGTAGACGCTGTCGATGTTGAGCGGGCCCTTCTCGAGGTCCGCGTGCAGACGGCGGAGGATAACGTCGATGTTGTCCGAGATATCTTCGGCGGACATGTCCTCCGCGCCGACCCGCGTGTGGAACGTTCGCCGTTCCCCGCTGCGGAGCTGCACGGTGTTTTTCATGCGTTCGATGACCTCGACGACGTCGTCGTCGGGGTCGAGCGGTTCCGGCATCTTCCCACGCGGACCGAGGACGGTCCCGAGGTAGCGACCGATGTCCTGCATCAGATCCTTCTCCGCAATGAAGAAGTCAGTGTCATCGGCGAGGTCCTTGGCGGCGTCGTCATCGCCACCGAGCTCCTCGAGTTCGTCCTCGTCGAGTACGTCGTCTGCGACTTCCTCGGCACGAAGGGCGGTTTCGCCCTCGGCGAAGACCACAATTGTGGTCTCCTGGCCGGTGCCAGCAGGAAGCACGACGGACTCGTCGACGCGGTTCGACGGGTCGTTAAGATCTAAGTCGCGCAGGTTCACAGCGAGGTCGACCGTTTCGCGGAAATTCCGCTCAGGTGCGTCCTCGAGTGCGCGCGAGACTGCGTTCTCTATTTCCTGATCTGCCATTGTTCACCTCCGTAGTACGCCAATCGGCTTCTACGGGTCAGTGAAACAGGCGGATGCCTGTCTCGTGCGGGTAGACGCCAATGCGACACTTAAACCCGTCGAACCAGCCCAAGGACCGCTGACGGGCGTGTTTCCGGTTCTCAGGGACCAGTCGCTGGTGACGGTCCCACTGACTGTGCAGTAGCTCACAGCGTCGAAAGCAAGGGAAAACACACGCCAGTCGCACAGCGGTCCGACTTACGCTTGTGCTTCGGCCGCGAACACGTCGTCGTACTCGCCCGCGTCGATGCGTTCCTTGAACTCGCGTGGGTTTTCGCCTTCGATAGTGACACCGAGGGAGGTACACGTCCCGACGACTTCCTTCGCGGCGTTCGTGAGGTCGTAGGAGAGCAGGTCGGGATGCTTCTGCTCGGCGATCTGTTTGACCTGGTCGACGGAGAGGTCAGCGACGAAGTCCTCTTGCGGTTCGCCGCTGCCGGTCTCGAAACCGGCCTCGTCCTTGATGAGTTCGGCCGTCGGCGGGACACCGACTTCGATTTCGAAGGAGCCGTCGTCGTCGTACTCGACGGTGACGGGGACTTCGGTGCCGTCGAACGCTGCCGTCTGGTCGTTGATTTCCTGTACGACTGCCTGCACGTCCACCGGTGTCGGGCCAAGTTCCGGACCGAGTGGCGGGCCAGGGTTGGCCTCCCCACCGGGAACGAGGACTTCGATAGTTCCAGCCATACATAGTGGAATCCTCGCGGCGGTTTAAAGGATTGCGTTTCACGGATCGCTGCGTGAGGTCTCCACACGCACGAACACTCACCGTTAGGAACCCACAGGCAGGACGGCCAACGCGGCAAAGAATTGAATCCCAGTCAGTTCAGGCGAACGTCACGCCGTTGCGTGCGAGGAAATCGCTCGCGTCTTTGATCTCGACTGGGGAGCCGATTATCCGAACCTGTTCACCTTCCTGATGAACGCTCACAGTGAACCGCTGTTCCAACTCCTCGCGAATCCCGTCGAGCGCACCGACTGGCAGCAGTATCTGCGTGCTGTCGCGGAACCGACTCGCCGCTCCCATTATCGACACATGACGGAGGATACCCTATAGGTGTGTCGAATTACATGAGGGTCGTTTGACCATTCTGAACGGCAGCGCGGGTCCGATGACGCGTGCTGCCGGGGTGGCATCGGCGAGGGAGGAAAGCCTTATTCGGTGTGAGGGGCCGACATACACCTAATGGGGCTCGAAGAGGAGATTCAGGAACTCGAAGATGAAATCGCCAGCACTCCCTACAACAAGTCTACAGAGGCCCATATCGGTCGGCTGAAGTCCAAGCTCGCGGAGAAAAAGGAGAAGCTCGAACAGCAGGCCTCTTCGGGCGGCGGCGGTGGCTACGGCGTCGAGAAACACGGCGACGCGACCGTCGCGCTCGTCGGGTTCCCCAGCGTCGGGAAGTCGACGCTGCTAAACGCCCTCACCAACGCTGAGTCCGAGACCGGGGCCTACGAGTTCACGACGCTCGACGTGTATCCGGGGATGCTCAAGTACAAGGGGGCGAACATACAGATTCTCGACGTTCCCGGGCTCATCGAGGGTGCGGCCGGCGGCCGCGGTGGCGGCAAGGAAGTGCTGTCCGTCGTCCGGACCGCGGATCTCATCGTCTTCCTCATCTCCGTCTTCGAGATCGACCAGTACGACCGACTCAGCGAAGAACTGTACAAGAACAAGATCCGACTCGACCAGGACCCGCCGTGGGTCAACGTCCGGAAGAAGGGCAAGGACGGGATTTCGGTCAACACGGCCACCGGCGTCGAACTCGACGACGAGACGGTCAAAGCCGTCCTGCGCGAGCACGGCTACGTCAACGCCGACGTGACCATCGGCGAGCAGATCGACATCGACCAGCTCATCGACGGCGTGATGGACAACCGCGTCTATCTGCCCTCCCTCGTTGCTGTCAACAAGGCCGACCTCATCGAGCCCGACTACCTCCCCAAAGTCGAAGACGAGCTCCGGGAGCGGGACATCGACCCCGACGAGGCAATCTTCATCAGCGCCGAGGAAGAGAAGGGACTGGATAGCCTCACCGAACGCATCTGGGACGAACTCGGCCTCATCCGGATCTACATGGACAAGCCGGGCCGCGGTGTCGACCGCGAGGAGCCGCTGATACTCCGTGAAGGCGACACCGTCGACGACGCCTGCGAGAAACTCGGCGGGAGCTTCGACGAGCGCTTCCGATTCGCTCGTGTGACCGGTCCAAGCGCCAAGCACGACGAACAGCAGGTCGGGCGCGACCACGAACTCGCTGACGAAGATATCCTGCGGATCGTCGCCAACCGGTAAAATCTGTCAGCGCTCGCGTGCGCGCGTGTGAGCGAATATCCCTTCAGACAATATCCATCCCTTCTGAAGTAGATGCGTTCATGCGTCTAGAGTCCTGCCACCACGTATGGACCACGGTCCCCGACGCCGTCTTGCTGCCGTCGTCGTTGCTGGCCTCGTCCCCTGGACAGTGGTGCAAATCGGGGCGGAACTGACGCTCGTCTTCTCCTTTGGCCTGTTCAACACGAACCCGCCGGAACTGCTCTCGGTCTACAGCTACTTCGTTCGGTTCACCGGGGCGCTCCCGTAGTTTATCGAGTCGTGGGGCTCGGGCGTCCTGCTGTATCTCGTTGCCCTGGCCAGCGCCGTTGCCGGTGTCGTCTGGCGTGAGGACGTTCGGGTCACCGCCCTCGCTCTCGCCGGTGCGGGTCTGACGCAGTTCCCCGTGTTTCTGGGTTTCAACAGACGGCTCGACTACGTCGCTGTCCCGGTCGGCTCTCTCGTCATGCTCGCCGTGGTCTGGTGGTACTACCTGCCGGCCATCCGGGCCGACACAGCGACGGAGTGAGCCGCGGTATCGAATCCGGACGGAACCACCTGTGGCGGTAGCCTTTTCGCTCGCTCGCACCATGTGCCGCGTATGTGGTCACTCGATCATACGATGATGCGCGTCGAAGACTTGGACGCGTCGCTGGACTGGTACCAGACGTATTTCGATTACGAGGAGAAGGGCCGCTGGGAGGCCGACACCTTCACGAACGTCTTCCTCGGTCCGGAAGACGTCCACGACGAAGGTGCGCTGCTCGAACTGACGTACAATCACGACGGCCGCTCGTACACGATGGGCGACGCGTGGGGACACATCGCCGTCCGCTGTGACGACGTGTACGACGCCTACGACGAGCTGATGGACGCCGGCGTCGAGGACTACCGCGACCCGGACTCCTGTGGCGGCTCCTACGCCTTCGTCACGGACCCCGACGGTCACGAGATTGAGATCGTCGAACGGGACCACGGCGCGAAGTGGTCGCTGGACCACACGATGATCCGTGTCGAAGACGCCGAACAGGCTATCGGCTGGTACACCCGAAAGCTCGACTACGACCTGTTCCGCCGCGAGGAGTTCGACGACTTCGCCCTGTACTTCCTCAAGCCCGAGAATGCCCCAGAAGAGGCGATGTCGGTCGAACTCACCTACAACTACGACGGCCGGTCGTACGAACTCGGCGATGCCTGGGGGCATCTCGCGGTTCGAACCGATGACCTCCATAGCGCGTGGGAGACGCTGATGGGGCGCCACGCCGAGGATTACCGGGACCCCGAGAGCTGTGACGACCGCTACGCGTTCACCAAAGACCCCGACGCCCGCGAAATCGAAATCGTGACCAACTGACGGCACTGGTCGGTACTACCCGTCTGTTCTAATCTATTCTCGCGCGGTAGCTGACAGAAGGAGATTCGTCTGCGGAATCGTTCCTGAGCGAGCAGTGAGGATCTGTGAAGCCCTAGCGTCTCAGGCCAGCGATACCATCTCCGATACGTATCTCTGGGCCGTCAAACGCCCGAATGCCGATCCTGTGCTATGACCTACAAGCTGCTTGGACCACATCTAATCGCCTCAGATGGCGTCTTTGGGGCTTGACTATTCATGACAATCAGATTTCCTAACCACAAAACATATACAACAGACACCTATCGTTTAGACTGTACCCCTACCCATGACGCCAGAAGTGAGTACGCCGGTTCGGTCTATGCGTGGCCACGGTGGCCGCGTTCCGACCAGGTGGAAAACTGCTGGGGTCGCCCGATAGCAACACAAACTATGACAGGAAATTCAGACAAGGTTCGCAGCCTGTTCCTCACGGCGCTGATGGTCTTCTCGGTATTCGCCGGGACCGTCGCGTTCTCCGGTGGCGCAGCCGCTGCCGCGAACGTCAGCGTCGAGCAGGCAACAGAATACGATAGCGGCACAGTCGAATTGGCACTCAATGGATCGACCGGTAGCGCAGTCCCCAGAGGAAATATCGATGTCTACATCGACGGGAACGAAAACCCGGGCAATTACAATGTCTCCTCAGTCGACGGGACTGACGACGGGACAACTGGACGCCTCCAGTTCAGCCTGGATCAGGACGTTCAGCCGAACCGGAACCTGACCGTTAAGGTTTCAGGACTCACCGGCGGTGACAATACGGTCGTCGCTCAGGACATCGACGTGACGTCCGAGACGATCACGGCGACCCAGACGAATGACACGGAACTCAACGCCTTCCGTGGTGAAGTGATCGCTATTGAGAACACGTCCGCAGACGACTCTGACGGCCCGTCCGTTGAGGTCGAGGGAGACAGTGTCGTTCTGTCCGACTCGTACACCGACAACAGTGAAGTCTACACTGTTGACACGAGCGACTTCGACACTGGCGAGGATTACACCATCAGTGTCAACAACAACGAGGAAGCGGTCGTCACAATCAGCGACCTCAGCCTCGAGGTGAACATTGACGACGATGTCGGCGACGGTGCCAACATCGACGACACGGACACTCTCGCGGTCAACGTCTCCACGAACCGCGGTGGCGAGCCGGCCAACGCGACGCTGTTCAACGAGGACGACGACAAGGTTGCCACGCAGATCAAGAACCTGCAAGGTAACAACAACGTCGTGTTCGACTTCGGCAACCAGAGCGCCGACGACAGTCCGTACTACGTCTCAGTGACGGACAACCAGACCGGCGTCTCCGCCGAATCCGACCAGATCAACGTCTCCGAATCCGGTGAAGGTGACGCCAGCTTCGAGACGTCTACCGTGCAGGACGACATCGGCGACGTCGCCAACATCACGGTTCAGGTTGACAACACCGAGAACGCTGTGATCAACGTCGGCAGCCAGAACGACGACAACTACGCCATCCAGGGTCAGCTCGAGGACGAAAACGGTGACGGCGAAGTCACTGTCCAGTTCAACAGCTACACCGCCGGGACTAACAACAACAACACAGTTCTCACCGTCCCCGGTGACGACGACCTTGATGAAGTCACGGAGAAGGGTAGCTTCACCGATAGTAGGGACAGTTTGGAGGAAGACGCACTGGAACCACAATCCTACTCGATGAACGTGACCGCCGGGACGTCCCCGGATGTCACCAGTCCTGACACGGTCGGGACGCTCCGACTCAACGAGAACTCCGTCGAGAACGTCCGGACCTGGGTTGCTCCCAGTGATGCTGATATCGACGACGACGATATCGATGTCTACGACCGTATCGGCGAGAACCTCACGCAGTCGGACGACATCGCAGCCGAAGACATCGTCGTCCACGAGATCGAGGCCTCCGGTATCGAAGGAGCTCTTGAATACGAACAGGAAGACAACGGGTCTTCCGACGTGACTGACGCGTTTGTCGCAGCCGCTGACACTACGCCGGACCGTATCAACGACGACAGGAGCACTTCCGGCCTCAAACTCTACGTCAACCGGACCGATGTCGGTGCAAACGCTGACGCAGACCCGCTTAACTTCACCAACAGCAGTAGCGGGCTGACCGTCGTTGACGACCCGGACAACAACACCTACTTCGTCGCTCTAGACACTAGTGACGTCGAGTTCGAGTCCGGCAACACGATCACCGGTGAAGAGGACACGGAGATCAACGCCACCTTCTCCGTGCGAGAAGGCCCCCTCTCCGACGACACTTCGAGCGATAGCGCAGTCTACACTACGTCCGAGCGGAACGCGGAGCTGGACCTTGACGACGACGGCTTTGTCACCGTTGGCGCCGCCGCCGGACAGACAGTGAGCGGCGATACGAACGTCGCCCCCGGATCCGAGCTCGAAGTCGAAATGGAGTCCGAGAGTGAGGCGAACCCATTCGTCGAACGACCGGAAGCAACTGTCGGTCCGAACGGCACGTACGTCGCTACGGAAGACTTCAGCGACTACTCCGCTGGAACGAACTTCACCGTCCAGACGCTGGACGTCGACGGTGACTCCGACTTCAGCGACGAGGAAGACGGCCGCATCGTCGAAGCCGATACGGCCACCGTGAGCATCAGCGATCAGGAGTCCGACGGTAGCGAAGTCGTTGTCGACAGCGCACAGCTGTCCAGTGGCGGCTTCATCGCTATCCACGCCGGTGACGCATCCGGTGACGTCGTCGGCAACTCGGAGTACCTCGAAGCAGGTACGTACAATGACCTCACGATCACGCTCGACGAGCCGATGGACGAGAACTTCACTGCGGTCGCGATGCCGCATCAGGACACCAACGGCAACGAAGCGTACGACTTCCCCGGCGATGACGGTCCGTACACCCAGAACGGCTCCGCCGTGACGGACAGCGCGAACGTGACCGTCTCCGCCGAAGAGCCTGAGGACACGCCTGAGGACACGCCTGAGGACACGCCTGAGGACACGCCTGAGGACACGCCCGAAGACACGCCTGCGGACACGCCTGAGGACACGCCAGACACTGGAACCGCGACCACCGAAGCAGAAGGTCCCGGCTTCACGGCAGCCATCGCGCTCATCGCGCTCGTCGCTGCTGCGCTCCTCGCTGTCCGACGCGACAACTAACCGGAACCACTCCGGTCCCTGAACGTCATTCCTTTCTTTTGCGCGTACGTGCGTGACCCGTCAGTAGCTGTACCTGAAGAAATCGGGAACAAACAGACTGCAGAACGACTCCGGACTCGTTGGTTACTCAGATCGGTATTCCGTCCGTTTCTGAACGTAGTATCGGCCGTGACTGGACCACAGTCGAACGCTGGAACAGCGCGGTAGCAATCCAGCACCTGCCGGACATCCCTTCTGTCGCTGTGAGGTCGGCTTCGGCAATCGTTTGAGCTGTGTCCGTCGTCGAGTGATAAAACAGATCCAGATCGAATCGGGTGGCGTGCTTTTCATGTCAAACTACAAGAATGCTCAAACTAATATCCATAATCAGAGTACATACCATTTTAAAATAATTATTAAGCGACAGGATCATGTAATTTGGATGCAACCTTTATCCATAAAGCATTTACCACACTTGCGGCAATATATCGACACCCCTACCCATGACGCCAGAAGTGAGTACGCCGGTCCGGTCTATGCGTGGTCGCGGTGATCACGTTCCGACCAGGTGGAAAACTGCTGGGGTCGCCCGATAGCAACACAAACTATGACAGATACAAACGAAAAAATCCGCAGCCTGTTCCTCACGGCGCTGATGGTCTTCTCGGTATTCGCCGGGACCATCGCGTTCTCCGGTGGCGCAGCCGCCGCCGCGAACGTGACCGTTGAGCAGGCAGTAGAATACGATAGCGGGACAGTCGAATTGGCACTCAATGGTTCAACCGGTAGCACAGTCACTGACACTGACATCGACGTCTACATCGACGGTAACAAGAACCCGAGCAAATACGGCGTCACCAACGTCGGTGCTGACGGGACGAGCGAGCGCCTCCAGTTCAGTCTGGATCAGGACGTTCAACCGAACCGAAACCTGACCGTCAAAGTCAGCAACCTCACTGGTGGCGACGGCACAGTCGTCGCTGAGGACATTGACGTGACGTCCGAGACGATCACGGCGAACACGAAAAATGACACGGAGCTCAACGCCTTCCGTGGTGAAGTGATCGCTATTGAGAAGACGTCTGCAGACGACTCTGACAACTCCCCATCCATCGAGGTCGAGGCAGACAGTGTCGTTCTGTCCGACTCGTACACCGACAACAGTGAAGTCTACACTGTTGACACGAGCGACTTCGACACTGGCGAGGATTACACCATCAGTGTCGACAACAACGAGGAAGCGGTCGTCACAATCAGCGACCTCAGCCTGAATGTGAACATTGACGACGATGTCGGCGACGGTGCCAACATCGACGACACAGATACTCTCGCAATCAACGTCTCCACGAACCGCGGTGGCGAGCCGGCCAACGCGACGCTGTTCAACGAGGACGACGACAAGGTTGATACAATCATCAAGAACCTGAAGGGTAACGACAACACTGTGTTCGACTTCGGTAATCACAGCGCTGATGACAGTCCGTACTACGTTGAAGTGACGGACAACCAGACCGGTGTCTCCGCACAGTCCGACCAGATCAACGTCTCCGAGTCCGACGACGGTGAAGCAAGCTTCGAAACCGGAACCGTTCAGGACGAACTCGGCGACGTCGCCAACATCACGGTTCAGGTGGACAACACCGAGGATGCGGTAATCAACGTCGGCAGCCAGAACGACGACAACTACTACATCCAGGGTCAGCTTACGGACGAAGACGGTGACGGCGAAGTCACTGTCCAGTTCAACAGCTACACCGCTGGGACTGACGGCACCAACACGGTGCTCAGCGTCCCTGGTGACGACGACCTTGATGAAGTCGAAGAAGGCGGCGACTTCAGCCGAACGAACCTCTCGAGCGACGCACTCGAAGCCGGCTCCTACTCAATCAACGTGACTGCAGGGACATCCCCTGACGTCACCAGCCCCGACGCAGTCGGGACGCTACAACTCAACGAAAACTCCGTTGAGAACGTCAAGACGTGGGCCGCTCCGAGCGACGCAGACATCGACGATGAGGATGTCGACATCTACGACCGCATCGGCGTGAACCTCACCGAGTCTGACGACCTCGCAGCCGAGGACGTTGTCGTCCACGAGATTCAGGCCTCCGGTATCGAGGGTGCGCTTGAATACGAGCAGGAAGACGGAAGTGCCTCTGACGCAACTGAGGCGTTCATCGACGCGACCGACACCACGCCGGACCGTATCAACAGCAGTGATACGACGGACTCCGGCCTCCGACTCTACGTCAACCGGACGGACGTCGGTGCAAACGCTGACGCGAACCCGGTTAACTTCACCAACAGCAGTGACGCGGTGACCGTCGTTGACGACCCGGACAACAACACCTACTTCGTCGCCGTTGATACCAGCGACGTTGTGTTCGAAAACGGCAAGACGATCATTGACGAGGAGGACACGCGCCTCAACGCTACCTTCTCCGTCCGAGAGGGTCCGCTGACCGACGACCGCAACAGCGGCAGTGCGATCTACACCACGTCCGAGCGCGACGCCACGCTGAACCTTGACGACGACGACCTTGTCACGGTCTCAGCCGCCGCTGGTCAAGAAGTGACCGGCGAGACAAACGTCGCACCCGGCAGCGAACTCGAAGTCGAAATGGAGTCCGAGAACGAAGCGAACCCGTTCGTCCTCCGTCCGGAAACTGATGTCGCACCCGACGGTACGTACACCGCTACGGCCGACTTCAGCGACTACTCCGCTGGAACGAACTTCACCGTCCGGACGCTCGACGTCGACGGTAGCAACGACTTCAGCGACGAGCAAGATGGCCGTATCGTCAAAGCCGACACGGCTACTGTGAGCATCAGCGAGCAGGAATCCGACGGTAGCGAAGTCGTCGTCGACAGCGCACAGCTGTCCGAGGGTGGCTTCATCGCAATCCACGCCGGTAACGCATCCGGCGACGTCGTCGGGAACTCCGAGTACCTCGAGGCAGGCAGCCACGAGGACATCACGATCACGCTCGACGAGCCGATGGACGAGGACTTCACTGCGGTCGCGATGCCGCACCAGGACACCAACGGCAACGAAGCGTACGACTTCCCCGGCGATGACGATCCGTACACCCAGAACGGCTCTGCCGTGACGGACAGTGCGAACGTGACCATCGTCGAGGAAGACCAGACTGAAGCACCGGACACGGAAACCGAAACCGAAGCACCGGACACGGAAACCGAAACCGAAGAGGAAACTGACGCACCGGCAACCGATGAGCCGGCAACCGATGAGTCCGAGACCACCGCCGCGGAAGGTCCCGGCTTCACGGCAGCCATCGCGCTCATCGCACTCGTCGCCGCTGCGCTCCTCGCTGTCCGACGCAACAACTAACCGGAACAGCTCCGGTCTCTGAACACCGTTCTTTCTTTCGCGCGCTACGTGAGTAGCGGCGGCACTGCCGATAGGTCGGTCTGACGACGACACCACACAGTAGCGCAACGACAAAACATATACGCCGGTTTGGCTAACGTACGAGCAATGAGTGAGACAGTCCTGCAAGCAGGCGTCGACATCGCTGGACTGTCGTTCGACCCGGTCACAGTCTCGGAACCGCTGATGTGGCTCGTTCTCGCGGCGTTTCTGGGAAGCGTGGCTGTCGCCCAGTACGACGAGCGACTGGCCCGTCCCGTCGGAACAGTCGGCTGGGCTTTGTTCGCAGCGTACTGGCTCGTCCTGGCCCCGCATTTCATTCTGATACAGAAGAGCGTCGTCGAGGGCCTGGGGAGCGTCATCGCCGTCCCCCTGTCGCTGTACACCGGCTATCTGCTCTGGAACGGCCGCGAGTCGCTGCTGGTGTTGACCCGGGCAATCGGCCTCATGGGCGTCATCTACGTACCGTTTCTCACCATCGGGCCGCTCCGCCAGACCATCATCGAGATCGTCACCGGGCAGGTCTCCTTCCTCATGACCGTACTGGGCTACGACCCAGTGGTAGTCGACGGGCTCTCGCACAACGGCATCGATATCGCCTCGAAGCAGTACCCCTACGAGAACACGTTCTGGTTCGACGGGAACGAGCGTCCGATAACGTACACCATCATTCTGGCCTGTACGGGTATCGGCAGTATATCTATCTTCGCCGGCGGAATACTGGCAGTCAAGGCTCCGTGGCGGCGGAAGCTCCGCGTGCTGGTCGCGGCCGTCAGCATCATCTACGTACTGAATCTGATTCGAAACCTCGGAATCGCGCTGGCTTTTGGCCTGCAGAAGGCGCAGTTCTTCCCGGGAACGGTCATGGCGCTGTTCGGCCTCAGCGACGCACAGCTGGTGTCCTACTACATCGTCGACCGGATTCTGGCGCAGTTTGGCTCCGTCATCGTTCTCGTCGGGCTGACGTGGGTGCTGATGCGGGAGCTACCGGAACTCACGGTCATCGTCGAGGACCTCCTCTTCCTGGTGACCGGCACGGAGTACGACCTCGGAACGGCGTTCGAAAAGAACCAGTCGGAATCGAGTCCCGCGACACCCGGTGACGACTGAACTGCGTCGGGAGGAACGGCCGTTATTCTAATTCTGCTCCAGCAATCGATTCCAGTGCGTCAGCTTCGAGCGGGTGGAGCGAACCGGGAATGACGAGCAGATGTAGCGGCTCGCCGAATGACTGTGCGGCGAGAGCGTCGAGCGTATCGGCGGCCACCAGCGGGTCCGGGCTACCGGCTCTGGCCACGACGACGCCGAGCGTGTCGGGGAACCGCTCGGATAGCATGGCGGCGGCCTTGCTGGCAGTCATGTACGTGTCGTCACTCTCGTCCCAGTGGGGGTCGTCGACCTTGATGTCGAGATAGACTAGCGTGTGCAGGTCCCGCTCCCGGTTGTCCTCGATGGTGGCGACGACGCTGTCCGGAACGCCGTCACCGCCGTGGGCGTCCTCGAACGGGAGCGTCGTGGCCTTCCCGAAGCGGTAGTTCTGTAAGCCAGTCAGTGAGCCGGCGGCCGTCTGGGCTGTCGTTCCGTGGACGATTCGGGTTTCGATACCGCGGTCAGCAGCGCGGAGTCGGAGGTCGGTGTGTGTCGTCGAGACCATCGTATCCCCGGCAGTACAGAAGACGACATCTTCGCTCTCGGCGGCTTCGAGAATCGGTTCGGGGTCCTGCTCGATGCCGGCGCG
This sequence comes from Haloarcula sp. CGMCC 1.6347, assembly GCF_037078395.1. Lineage (NCBI taxonomy): Archaea > Methanobacteriati > Methanobacteriota > Halobacteria > Halobacteriales > Haloarculaceae > Haloarcula > Haloarcula sp. CGMCC 1.6347. The sequence continues at coordinate 131,757 of NZ_JAYMGX010000002.1, read as the reverse complement.
GTCCCTGACTTCGATACTCGTCTCCAGTACGTCCTCCAGCGTTTCGAGGTCGGTACCAACCAGCCGACTCGTGTAAAACTCCGCGAACACCCGGTCGGCGTCTCGGATGGCGTCGCGGCCGGCGACCGTGACCGAGCGCTCGTCGTAGAGGCCCAGCCCGACGAATGTGAGCATATCCGGAGTGGGTCGCCGTCGGGCATAAAGGGCGCGAAGCGTCAGGCTTACCGCCCGCGGTCGGGGAGAGAGAGTATGGGCGTTCCCTGCGTTCGCGTTCCCCGCGAGGCCGGCGAAGAGACGCGCCAACGCCTCGCCGAAGCAAACCTCGTCGACGACGGCTACGACATCACGGTCGTCGACGGGCAGCTATACGTTCCCGTCACCGACCCCGAAGCAGTGCCGTCGGACTTCGTCGTCGTGGAGGCAGACCCGCCGGTCCGCGAGGGCCAGACGATGCCGGCGGACGGACTCGACTTCGACCCGAGCTACGAGCGCATCGGCGACGTCGCGATTGTCGACGAGGACGACGCCGACCGGGCGCGGGCGATTGCCGACGCGATTATGGATTCAGACCTGCCCGTGCGAGCGGTGTTGAACCGCGCGTCGAAGATCAAAGGCGAACAGCGGGTCCGGGACTGGGACGTACTCGCTGGCGAAGGGACGGAAGTCACCCACCGGGAGTACGGCTGCACGTTCGACCTCGACCTCGCCGAGGTGTACTTCTCACCGCGGCTAGCGACGGAACGCCATCGTGTCACCGAACAGGTCAGCGAGGGCGAGCAGGCCTTCGACATGTTCGCGGGCGTCGGCCCGTTCGCGATTCCGTTCGCCAAACGCGGCGCGACCTGCGTCGGAACAGACATCAACGAGACGGCAATCGAGTACCTCCGGGCGAACGCACAGCGCAACGGCGTCGCCGACCGCGTGACGGGCATCTGTGGCGACGTACGAGAGGTCGCCGGAGAGTACGAGGGCTGGGCTGACCGCGTCGTGATGAATCTGCCCCATAGCGCCGACGAGTTTCTGGAGACCGCCGTCCGCCTGGCGGCTGACGACTGTGTCTTTCACTACTACGATATCCAGCACGAGGACGACCTGTTCGGGCCCGGCGAGCGAGAGATCCGGGCGGCTGCGGAGCCGGCCTACGACGTGACGGTCGAAACGCGACACACTGTCCGGTCGTATGCCCCGAAGGAACACAACGTCGTTCTCGACGTTCGACTGACGCGCTGAAACGAACAGTTATTATCATCACCGGTACGGGGACCGAACTGCTTAACGACGAGGAAGTCGGACGCTTGTATCTAGGAGGGTAAAATATGTACACAATACTCGTCCCCGTCGACGCCGATGAGGACCGCGCCCGCGGCCAGGCCGCCTTCGTCGCGGAGCTACCGGCTGCTGAGACCGACATCGAGGCCGTCATTACGCACGCATTGACAAAAGAAGAGGCGGAAGCGCCCGAGGAGATACGCAACGTCGAGCGCATCTCGACAGTGCGCCTCGTGCGTGACTACCTCGAAGACCACGACGTCGATGTCCAGCTGGCCGAGGGTCAGCAGCCGCCTGCGGACGGCATCATCGATCTGGCCGAGGAGTTCGACGTCGACCAGATCGTAATGGGGTCCAGGAAGCGGTCGCCGACCGGCAAGGCCGTGTTCGGGAGTGTCTCCCAGCAGGTCCTGCTTGAGGCGGACGACCCGGTCACCGTCGTCGGGTCCCGAGCGGAGTGAGAACGTCCCTCTCGGTGGTCCCGATTCGCAATCCTTATTGCGGTTATGCGTCCAACAACTGATGTACGCGAGCGACGCGCCGGTGTAGCTCAGACTGGCAGAGCGAATCCTTCGTAAGGATTAGGCCGAGGGTTCAAATCCCTCCACCGGCTCTTTCCTTCGGAATCGTCTAAATGGACAGACAGCGGTCGGCTTACTTAATTATTGGGCCACGGAAGGCGTAGAATTTGCCCCGCTACAAAGAGGATTTGCCACTTCTTTCCCGTGTCAATTATTGCTCTGAGAACACTGCAGCCGCCCCTTCCCGATGTTAGCAGTAATTATTCCACTCGCCATCTATCGTCGTCCGAGTAGAGCATATTGGCGATGGTGTCCAACAACCAGATACCTACTCGGTATCCCTGTTCGCTTCGGGAGGCAAACGCTGTCAGAATAGCTATTCCAACAGCACCCTGTTTCATTGCGGCACTCGTATTCCACGCATACAATATTTCAAGACGCTCTATCGGGTCGTTTCGATGTTTGACTGGCTCGTAACAAAGAATGTCAGTCACGATAATCCTCGCTGAAACAAGGAGAGAAAACACCAAAACTACAATCGTAATCACCACTCCACCGTATGATATTCCGAATACATTCCCCACGAGTAGTGCAGAGATACCTCCCGCAAAACTGAACGCGAACTCACCGTTCCGTATTCTGTTTTCAATCTCAGATTCGGCCTTATCCATCTCACGAAGGAGTGACCATCTATCTGAGCCAGAGTTTTCGTTCTCGCTCTCGACTATGTGAAGCACATCGTCTCGGAATTCACGCATTTCCTCGGGGTCACTAAATCTGAATAAAACGACACGAATTGCATCGTCAAAATTGATTACTTCCCCTACCCTGCGTGGCAGGTCAATAAGAACTAAAGATACGGATATGAGGATAAGTAGAGGCGTCAAGATAAACAAAAGACACCCGCTCAGAATTAAAACAAAAACAATCCTTCTCGCTCTGGAGAGCATACGACAGAAGGAGTAGCCCCTATCAAATATCTCTTAGGTGATTTCGTCTTCTTTCGGCCTTTTCATCGTGTGAACCCTTATCGTAATGCTTGTCGATCACTCTCCCGGTCATGTTCACACGCTCGCCAGTCACGTCCTTCGGCTGACCAGCGTTCCGAGCCGCAGTCACGTATCCACGACGGAGAGCGTGCGGACTCACCGACCCCGGACACTTGGACGCGCCGTTCCACGTCGCCGCCTCGCACGTCTCGGGGTCTTCATCGAAGGGGCAGGCGTTCTCGTAGTGACACGGGCGTGTCGCCGTGTAGACCATCCGCTGAATAGTCGTCCGCGCTCGGCGTCCGTGGTCGGTCGCAATCAGTGGTTCTCGACCGTACTCGTCAGTCACCGCTAGGCGGGCGTTCTCGATGTAATCCGCAATCACTCTCCCGTCGTCCTTCTCGATGAGTACGTCGCGTTCACCCTTGCCTTTCTTCTTGAGCGGTGTCTCCGTCTCGGGTCGATGGCGAATCTCCAGTGCAAGACGAGCGAAAGCCACTGAGGTTTGAAGCAGTGAAGAGCTTTGCTCCGACCGTTGTTCATACTCCCTCCACCGGCTTCCGCTTTCGAGTGCTGTTCTGACAAGTACGGTTCCTACCGGAGATGACCTGTCAGCAGCCGTAGGTACTCCGTCGCTGGTCTGACGGGGCTCCACAGGCCGCATAAAAACGACCCTCATCAGTGACGCGATACGGCGACGGACTGCTGGACGGTACTTCTAGCTGTAAACGATGGTCACACAGTACGGATTACCGGCGGGTACTGCGGTGTGCCGGCGAGAGCGGCACGACAGACACACTTGCGGACAGTTAGACGGAGTGTGGATCTGATGGATTTCAGAAACGCCTGGCATCGCGACACCGATGCAGAGGTCCGTTGCATCGCCTGCGGTGAAACGGTCGCCCGGTCGGATGCCCGGGAATACGACAAGTACGGCGACCGCTGGAACCGCGACAACAAGTCCTTCGAGTATCTGTGCAAGCCCTGTTATCGGGAGTACTGTCACTTCGACCGGAGCGGGCTGGAAGACCGACTCGAAGCGGCCGGTGCCGGGACCGTGAGCCGAGACGCGTTTCTCAGGCGCTATCACGACCTAGCCGACGAAACGGAACAGACCCGCGCCGACGGTCGGTGAGCCGAAAAAAGGGTGCCCTGTCCGGCGATACGACACCACAACACAGGCCGTTCAGGGCGTGATGACCGCCCGACCGTCGATCTCTCGGTCTTCGAGCATCTGTGCGACGGTGTTCACCTCGCCCAGGTCGTACTGGGTCGTGTGCAGGTCGACTGCACCGCGCTCGACGAGCGCGACCAGTTCCTGGAGTTCGGTGTACTGGCCGACGATGTTGCCCTGATAGGCGAACTCACCGTTGACGAGCGCCTGCGCGGGTTCGTGGATGTGGCCCCCGTAGCCGATGATGTGGTGGTCGCCGCCGGCGGCACAGATATCGGGCGCGAGCGCCGTCGTCTCGTCGGCCCCGACGAAATCGAGCACTTGGGCGGCACCGACGCCGTCGCTGATGGCTTCGACCTCGCTGGCTACGTCCTCGCTTTCGGGGTCGATGGTGTAGTGTGCGCCGAGGTCGTCGGCGAGGTCGCGGGCGGACTGCTTGATGTCGACGGCGACGAGGTCGGCGGCACACATCGCGTCGAGGCACTGCAGGCCGATGTGGCCGAGCCCGCCGATACCGATGACGACTGCAGTGTCGCCCGGATTGAGTCCGTCGACGGCTTTCTTCGCCGCGTGGTAGGCCGTGATACCGGCGTCGGCGTGCGGGGCGATGTCGACCGGGTCGACGCCCTCGGGCAGCGGGATGACCGACCGGTCGCTGGTCAGTAGCTGGTCGGCGAAGCCGCCGTCGGTCGTCAGGCCGTTGAACGCGTCGTTCTCGCAGTACATCGTCTCACCTTGCCGGCACGGTCGGCAGGTGCCACAGGTCTGGACCGGATGACAGATGACCTGGTCGCCTTCCGAGACGATGTCGACGTCGTCGCCGGTCTCGACGACTGTCCCGGCGTTCTCGTGGCCCAGCGTCATCGGGAGGTCCTGCGGGACGTACTGGTCCCACATCCCCTCGATGATGTGATTGTCAGTCTGGCACCAGCCGGCCCCTTCGACCTCGACGATGACGTCGTCCCCGGATGCGACCTGTGGCGCATCTACGTCGTCTATCGAGAGCCCGTCCGACATATCGTGCGTGTACTCGTGGAGTCTGGCTGCGCGCATCGTTCTGTATCCGGGCGAAACGACATTAAATATCCATTATAAAATATCATATACATTGCGGTATCGCCCGTTCCACTGTCTGAGAAGAGTATCAGCCACCCGGCCAGCGTCTGTAGACTCCGAAGCCAGGTACAAGAAACGGTGCGTGTGGTGACGCTCTCAGCTACTCATACTGTTGGCTGTAACTATTTTAAGATATTCGCCACCCAGGGTGGCGAAATTCGTTACAGACTTACAGCCGACAGTATCAGTCCCGACTGGCTAGCAGTGCGGCCCCGAGCAGTGCCACGACGGCGACGGGAATCCCCATTCCGGGGCCGAAGGCCGACGACGGTGCGGGGCTGGTCGCGCGGATCGGTTCCTCGACCGGTTCGTCAGCCTCGTACTCCCAGACAGCGGTCTCGTTCCGAACGATATCGGCGTTCGAGGACGAGACGTCGGCAGGCATCGTCAGCTGGTACTCGACTGCGACGCCATCGCCGAAGGCCACGTCGGTATCCTCGTTCGCAGTGACGAACGTCCGGTCTTCGTACGTGACGTTGCCTCCGCTAGCGTTGACCGACACGTCGCTTTCCGGGCCGGGGTTCCAGTCCGTGAACGTCATCGAGAGCGTGACGTTCTCACCCTCCAGCTCTTGCTCGTACGTCTGGTTCGCCATCCGACTGGTGTTCACGTCGGCCAGGAGATATCCTTCAACCGAGTCATAGCCCTCTTGCTGGGCCTGGCTCTGGAGCCCGTCGTACACCGACGGGGACATTTCGAGAGTCAGATCGTACTCCGAAACTGTGCCGTCTCCGGCCACTGTCGAGTCAACCGTCGCCGTCACACAGCCGGAGAGGACGACGAGGGCAGCGAGACCGACCGCAGGGACAATTCGATGCATACCTCACCGAATCGGGGCGGACGGAATAAGCCTTGTTACCGGGGGCGATACGGCTCAATGTGTCAGGACCAGTAGCTGGTCGTCAGTTCGGACCAGACAGAAGGGCGACCCGGGGTCCCCGAAGGTGTTCGCCCGCTTTTCGCTGATAAAGAGCGTCTCGAACTCGTTGCCACAGGCCGGACAGGCGAACCCCTTCCGGTTCGACAGCGTCATGGTCCCACGGTCGTCTTTCAGCAGCTTGAGCCCGTGGCGGTACTCGTGTACGTCGAAGCTCCCGCTGACGTCTAGCCGGTCCATGCGTGTGAAACGAGTGTCGGCCGTCTAAAACTCGTCGGCGATCTACACCAGGTTCGCGCCCATGTAGAGCACGACGACGAGGAAGATCCAGACGATGTCGACGAAGTGCCAGTACATCGACGCCGTCGAAACGGAGGTGTGCCGTTCAGCCGAGTACTGCCCGTAGTACGCGCGAACGAAGACGATACCCAGAAGGACAGCCCCCATCGTGACGTGGAGGCCGTGGAGTCCCGTCAGACCGTAGAAGGCGGAGCCGTAGATGCCGCCACCGATGCTGAAGCCCTTGTGCACGATGAACTCGTAGTACTCGTACACCTGCCCGCCGATGAAGACGATGCCCAGCAGCAGCGTCGCGCCCAGCAACTTCAGGAACCGGCTTCGGTTTCCGTTCCGGAGCGCGATGTGGCTGTAGTGAAGCGTCACCGAGCTGGCGATCAGAATCAGCGTGTTGACGATCACCAGCGAGCCGAACACCTCTGGCACTGCCGCCTGCGCCCAGACTTCGCCGCCACGCACGATGAAGTAGTACACGAAGCCAGCGCCGAAGGTGGCGATTTCGCTCCCGAGGAACAGGAGCATGGCGAACTTCAGCGTCTTGTCCGAGTGGTAGTCCGTCCCGCGCTCCCAGAAGTCGGAGACGAAGGCGTGATACAGCCAGCCGTAGATGCCGACGAGGAAGAGGCCGACGCTCCCGGCCATCGCTCCCGCCCCGACCGTCTGGCTGACTAGTGCGTTCTCGCCCATCGAGAGCACGAGCAGGGCCGCGCTGACGTAGATTCCCGAACCACCGATCGCCGTCACAAAGGGCCACCAGCTGGCCTCGCCGAACCCGTGGGGCCAGTCCTCCGTCGCCGGGAGGTGATGCTCCCCGTGCCCGTCGTCCGCGTGTTCATCGGAGACACTCATACTAGGGCCCTTGCGAACGGAATACTAAAAGCCCATCCAATTCACTGCGGATTGGCCCGGTTCCGTCTCTGAATGGCCCGCCGGCATCCCGGAAGCTACACGGGGGCGAAGGCCCAACTGCCGACGATGACATCTGGGAGGCGTCGTACGGTCGCGCTGGTGGTGTGTGGGCTGGGCTGGCTGGCCGCGACGGGGACGGCGAGCGCACACGGCGGCAGTCTCGCCGGCGGCGGTCGCGAATCGCTGACGATACCGACGTGGCTCTTCCTGAGTACCGGTGGTGCGGCCGTCGGCGCGTCGTTCCTGCTGGCCTCGTTCGTCACCGACCGGGCGTTCGTCGAGCGCATCCACGACTGGGGGCGGCCGCTGTCGGGCGACTACGAGCGTGTCCTAACGCTCGCCGGCCAACTCCTCGGGCTCGCCGGACTCGCCGCGGTGTTCGTCGTCGGCTTCCTCGGACCGACGAACGCCCGGACGAACCTCGCGATACTGCTCGTCTGGGTCGGCTGGTGGGCCGGGCTGGCGATGACGACGTACCTCGTGGGGAACAGCTGGGCGACGCTCAATCCGTTCAAGACGCTCGCCGACCTCCTCCCGTCGCTCGACCGCACCTACCCCGCCCGCGTCGGGTCGTGGCCCGCCGTCGGCGGCCTGCTCGTACTGGTGTGGGTTGAGGTGGTCAGCCCGCTCGCCGACCAGCCGCGCCTGCTCGCGTCGGTCGTCGCCGGCTACTCGGTGCTGACGCTCGCGGGCGCGCTCGTGTTCGGACCCGAGGACTGGTTCGCTCACGCCGATCCAGTGGAGCGGGTGTTCCGCTACTACGGTCGCTTTGCCCCCATCGGCCGCGGCGAGGACGGACTCCGACTTCGGCTCCCCGGCATGGACCTCTCGACGCCGCGGCTGGTCGACGGTCCGGACGAGGTGGCGTTCGTGGTCGCCCTGCTGTGGGTCACGACCTACGACGGGCTGGTCACGACGCCGGCCTGGCGGGACCTGACGACACCACTCGTCGACACTGGCGTCCCGCCGCACCTCCTGTACCCGGTCGCGCTCGGGATCGGCTTCGCCGGCTTCCTCGGCGTGTATCGACTCGCGGTCCGGCTCTCCCGCGATATGTCGGACACGTATCTGGCTCCGGCAGTGCTCGCACAGCGGTTCGCGCCGCCGCTTATCGCCATCGCCGTCGGCTACCACTTCGCGCACTACCTCGGGTACTTCCTCGTGCTCGCACCTTCGCTGGCCGTCGCGCTCACGTCGCCGTTCGCGGACCCGGCAGTAGTGCCGACCATCGAACTACCGGATTGGTTCGGCGCGATTGCGCTCGCGTCGGTCATCATCGGTCATCTGGTCGCTATCTGGGTGGCCCACGCCGCCGCGTACGACCTGTTTCCCGCACGGCTGCAGGCGATTCGGTCGCAGTACCCCTTCATCGCGGTCATGGTGTTCTACACGATGACGAGCCTCTGGGTCGTCTCCCAGCCGGAGGTGGCACTCCCCCATCTATGACTGACACAGCAACCCAATCAGCGGCAGCGACAGGCACCGCCATCGACGAGACATACGACGTTCCGGCCGACGCCACAGCCTACACCTGTTCGTATTGCGGCCGGCCGTTCGCCCGCGAGTCCTGGCTCGCGCTCCACCGCGGCCTGGCCCACCCCAGCGAACTCGACGACGAGGAGGTCGAGGCCTTCCGGGCGGCCCACGACGAGGAGGAAGCGTCGCTTTCGGCGTTCCGACTGCAGGCGCTGGGCGCGCTCGTGCTCATCTACTTCGGCTTCCTGATGGTGTACGCGCTCGTCTAACCGACGCCGTATCGTCCGCTCGGTCTGGAGCCTCGCTGTTGGCCGGCAGACGGGAAGCGAAGCGTTGATGGGTCGCAGGTGACCAAACAGTGGGTATGGACCTTCGCGTTATCGACAAATCCGACACGGAACTCTCTATCGAAATCGCCGGTGAGGACCACACGTTCATGAACGTCATCAAGGGGGCGCTGCTGGAGACAGCGGGCGTCACAGCGGCGACCTACGACGTGAACCCGGAACAATCCGGTGGCCAGACAGACCCGGTCCTGACCATCAAAACCGAGGAGGGCGTCGACGCGCTCGAAGCCCTCGAAGACGGGACTGACGCCGTCATCGAGAAGGCGGACAACTTCACTGACGCGTTCGAAGCCGCCGCGTAATTCTAGCAGAGCACGTACGTGACGAACACGCGTTCGTCCGGACCGACGTGGATATCGAGGCCGATCAGTCCGGCGTCTGACGTCTGAATCCTGTTACCCCGCTCGAGGTAGCTGTCGACGAGCGCGGTCGCCAGCGCCGTCTCGTTCCGGAACCGGTCGAGTGACTGCGGCGTTCGGTCGTAGGCCACCTCGTAGCTGACCACTGCTGGGCGGTCACAGGGGAGCGGGAACCGGGAGACTCCCTCTCGCGTGGGTCGCTCCGCGTTGTCGTATCGCGCGTCGACGCGGCCCTTGTTGTAGTAGGCCGCGGCGTCGTCGATGGTCGCGTTCCGCGAGACCGTTCCGCCGCCGACGCCCGACCGCCGGACGTTGTACACGTCGACGTAGGTGTCCTCGACCTCGGCGAGCGAGAGCGAGTCGACGGTGTCGCCGCTTCCGGCAGGGGACGCGATCGACGGTGGGCCGGTGGGGGTTTCGGCGGCAAAGCCCGGCAACGTGATACCGCCCACAGCAGCGAGCACGATGAGGCCGAGCAGCAGTGCCACGGCGGCGTAGCCGATCGCGTACTTCGTTTCGAGCACGTCCAGCCAGCCGGTCTGTATCTCATCGAGCGGATCGTCCTCCGGCGGTCCCGTCCGCCGCTCGAAGTTACTCCCGCCACAGCGTTTGCACGGCGGGGAGTTCTTCTGGTGCTGGCGACCGCAGTCCAGACAGACCCACCTGGGCCCGCCCTCGACGACCTCTTCGTTGACCTGCGTCACGGCTTCCTCGAAGGAGCCGTGCCCGCAGTTGTCACACGGCGGGTCGTCCTCCTCGTGGGGTTTGCCACACCATTCGCACCGCCATTTCATTGTTGATTCTCCGTGTTGGGCGAATAAAACCTGCCCGATGCCAGGCCACAGTGCTGCGGTTCCGGGGAGACGTTCCCCCACGGTCGCTCAGTCGTGGGCTGACTCATCGGGGCCGTTCGACCCCGTTGACGCCTGCTTCCAGGGACCGGGGTGAGCGTGGCCGCTGGCAGCGAGAACCGATATCGAACGCCGAGACGCGGAGGAAACCGGGGCATCCGAACCGACAGGAGAACTGCGTCATACCGATATAATGACAGGTATGGGTATTTAATATTGCTACCTTATGTCTGAGACGGGGTTACAGTCGGACCGGAATCCCCTTGCTGTCGAGGTACTCCTTGGTCTCGGCGATGGAGTACTCGCCGAAGTGAAAGATGGAGGCAGCGAGACCGGCGTCCGCGCCGGCATCGACGAACACCTCTTCCATGTCTTCCGGGCCGCCACAGCCCGAAGATGCGATGACCGGCGTCGAGACGGTATCACAGACGGCCTGCATCAGCGGGATGTCGTAGCCGTCTTTCGTCCCGTCGGCGTCGATGGAGTTGACGAACAGTTCGCCGGCCCCGCGTTCCTCCGCTTCGGTCGCCCACTCGACGACGTCCAGCCCGGTTCCCTCGCGGCCCCCCTTGACGGTGCATTCGAACCAGCAGGACTCGCCGTCGACCTCGGTGTAGTACTCGCCCTCATCGTCGAAGCGACGGCGAGCGTCGACGGAGATGACGATACACTGACTCCCGAAGGCCGCCGCGCCCTCGTTGATCAGGTCGGGCTCGGCGATAGCGCCGGAGTTGATCGACACCTTGTCCGCACCGGCCCGCAGCGTCTCTTTGATGTCGTCACGAGTGCGGATGCCGCCGCCGACGGTCAGCGGGATGAACACCTCGTCGGCCACGGCCGACACTGTATCGAGCATCGTCTCGCGGCCCTCGGCGGAGGCGGTGATGTCCAGGAAGACGAACTCGTCGGCGCCGGACTCGTTGTAGGCCTTGGCCATCTCTACCGGGTCGCCAGTGTACTCCAGGTCCTCGAAGTTGACTCCCGTGTACACCGCCGCGTCCCCGTTCTCGTCCACGTCGACGTCGATACAGGGGATGATCCGTTTCGTGAGCGTCATTCGATACCTGTGGGTTCGACGCAACGCCGTTTGACCGTTTCGACTGGTGCAAGTGTCTGGCCGAGTACGCAGTGACAATCCGACAGCTACACGTACGACGCACCAGAATCACCGCTCATGGCAGACGACCACCACGAAGAGGACCGGCCGGATTACGACCCTGAACACGTCGAACTGCCCGCGCGAGAACCGCCGCTTCGGTCGACGGCCCCACAGAGCCCGTTCACCATGTCGCAGGTCGGGACAGGGCTCGGCGTCCTGCTGGTCGGACTGGTGCTTACGTTCGGTATCGCGCTGGCGCTGGCCTGAGCAGGTCGGTATGACCACGTCGGCCGCCAGGGATATCATTTCTGATACTTCTGGGGAGAGTATATAGGTTTCCGCGCGAATAACTGTTGTACAATGTCGCCCCAGTCAGGCGCGAGTACAGCGGTCGCAACGGGAACGTCAGTGGCGACCGCTGGGACGCGCGCTGGCCGAGAGGCGACCAGCGCTGCTCGGGACCGACTGGACGCCGATCGGGTGGACTTCTGTCAGGTGTTTGCCAGTTCCGGGTTCGACCCCGAAGCCGTTCTGGCGGGCGTGAATGCGCTCGTCGACGACGAGACAGCCGTTGTCGGCTGCACGGCTGGCGGAACGTTCACTGAGGAGCGAACGATGGACGCCGGCGTGGCCGTCACGCTCGTTACCAGTGATTCGTTCCGGTTCGATACGGCCCTTGCCGCCGGTCTCAGCGAGAACACCCGTGGGGCTGTCAGAGATGCTGTCCGAGCGCTTCCCGACGATATCGAGGAACCCTACCAGTCAGCGATCGTCCTCCACGACGGGCTGTCGGGCGTCGGTGAACAGTTGTCGCTGTCAGTCCAGCGACGGCTTGGCCCCTATGTCGAATTCGCAGGTGGGGCAGCGTCTGACGGTCTCCGGATGGAGTCGACACCAGTGTTTTGCGATGAGTCGGTTGTCGACGACGCAGTCGTTATCGTACTCGTCTCCGGCGAAAAGCGTCCGATCATTACCGTCAACCACGGCCACAGCCCCATCTCAGAACCGTGGGAGGTAACCGAGGTCTCCGGGAACGTGGTTCACGAACTCGACGGTGAACCAGCGTTTGCGGTATGGAAAGACGCTGTTCGAGACCACGCTGTGGAGACAACGGGGGTAGCCGTCGACGACGTCCCAGTCGGTTCGACGGCGCTCAGGAAGCTCATGGTCGAATACCTGTTCGGTATCGACCAGGGTGAAACCTACAAGATCCGCTGGCCCCGGACTGCGATTGAAGAGACTGGCGCACTGCAGTTTGCCGTCGATATTCCGGAGGGAACTGTCCTCCGCGTAATGCATGGCAACAAAGCTGACCAGATCGCGTCCGCCGAACAGGCTGCTGCCGACGCTGTCTCGCTGTGTGACGGTCCCATCGCTGGCGCGTTCGTCTACGACTGTGCGTGTCGTCAGATTCTCTTCGACGACGCGTTTTCGGCGACTGTCGATGGTATCACATCGACCCTGTCGGCCCCAGTTGCTGGGTTTGAGACGTACGGAGAGCTGTGTATGCAGGCCGGACAACTCAGTGGCTTTCACAACACGACAACGGTGCTCTTTGCACTGCCGGAGTAACAGATGAATCGAACAGGACTCGTCTCAAAGTTCGCAGAAACGGTCGGCATCGAGAAGGCGTCGGCTATCGTCGACGACGCGATGGCTGATCTGGGTATCAGTGGCGACACGGAGATAGACGACACGGATGCACAGGATATCTGTGATATAATCCAGCACAACAACGAGGGATACGTCGCACTCGTCGCGAGTGAACTCCGCGTGCAGCTGGCGGCACAGGAACGGTTTGACGCGCTCCTGGGGAACATCCCAAACCCGGCTGTCGTCGTCGAGTTTGAGCAGCGAGAACCGTACGTCAAGTCGATCAACGAAGCGTTCGCGGACACGTTCGGCTACGACCAGACGGATGCAGTCGGAACGGAGCTTCGGACACTCCTCGCGCCGCCCGGAGCCGACTCCGAAGTCATCAGGACTGACTGGTGGGAACAGACCGGCCAGTCGGAGCAAGAGGTCAGGCGGACGACTGCATCAGGCGAGATACGGACCTACCTGTTCCGGAGTACCATCGTCACCCGTGACAGCAGCCAGCTGGAAGGGTACGGGATATACACCGACATCACTGAACGGAAGCGCCGCGAACAACAGCTGAAACACCAGAACGAGCGGCTTGACGAGTTTGTCAGTATCGTCAGCCACGACCTTCGGAACCCGTTGAACGTCGCATCCGGCCGCACCCACCTCCTGCTCGGCGACATCGAGGATGCGGCTGTTCGGGAGGGGTTACAGGAGGTCGCCGCGGCACACGAGCGGATGGCACGGATCCTCGATGACACGCTGACGCTCGCTCGTCAGGGGCGGGTCGTCGGAGAGACCACGAGCGTCTCCATCGAAGCCGTCGCAGGCGACGCGTGGCAACAGGTCGAAACCGGGGACGCAACGCTTACCATCGAAACCGACGCGACCATCGAGGCGGACGCCGAGCGCCTCCAGCAGCTATTCGAGAATCTCTACCGGAACGCCATCGAGCATGCGGGCGCGGAATGCACCGTCGTCGTTTCCGCGCCCGAGACACATGAGAACGGGTTCTCCATCGCCGACGACGGCCCCGGCATTTCACCGGACGACCGTGAGCTAGTGTTCGAACACGGCTACTCGACGAACTCGGACGGGACAGGGTTCGGCCTGTCGATCGTTCAGAGCATCGCCGAAGCGCACGGCTGGTCGGTCGCAGTCTCGGAGAGCGAGAGGGGCGGTGCGCGGTTCGATGTCCGCTGGTAATCAGGCCAGTTCGTCTTCGATGACCGACCGCAGGTCGGCGATGTCCGCAGCGTCGTACGCCAGCGTCCCGTCGTTGACAGTGATATCGAGCCGGTTCGAGCCGTTTGCTTCGCCCAGTTCCGTCACCGGGGCGACGCCGTCGAAGGCTTCCCGGACCGCCACCGGGTCGGTCGTCTCGAACACGACGCGGCCGGGCCGCTCGTTGAACAGGAGTCGGTTCTGGCTGCCACGCTCGACCGGCTCGATGTCGACCGACGCGCCGGCGTCCTCGTGGACCATCTCCGCAAGTGCCACTGCCAGCCCGCCGTGGCTCACGTCGTGGCTCGCCAGTACGTGGTCGGCGTCGGCAACCTCGGCAATCGTCTCGACAACGTCCGTTGAGTCCGCCGGGAGGGCGGGGAAGCGGTCGGTCCCGCCGAACTGCGCGGTGTACTCGGAGCCGCCGAGTCGCGGGTCGGCTTCGCCTTCCAGCGCGGTGTCACCGACGACGACGAGCGTTCCCTCGCCGGACAGCGACAGCGGCGGGGCGTCGTAGCCTTCCTTGACCCCGACCAGCGCGAGCGTCGGCGTGGGCGGAATCGGCCCGTCCTGTGAATCGTTGTACAGCGAGACGTTGCCGCCGACGACCGGCACGTCGAGGTCGCTGCACATATCAGCCAGCCCGTCGACGATACCTTTGAAGCCGCCGTACACGTCGGGTTTCTCGGGGTTGCCGCCGTTCAGACAGTCCACGGCCGCGTGGGGCGTCGCGCCCTTCGCGGCGACGTTGGTGGCGTTTTCCAGTGCGACGGCGCGTGCGCCCTCATACGGCGCGGCGTCGGTCCAGTTGGGGTCCGCGCCGGCGGAGAACGCCAGCCCGGTCCCGGCTTCGCGAACGGCGAGCAGCGCGGCGTCGTCGCCGGGCAGGACGCTCGTTCGGACCTGCACCTCGTGGTCGTACTGGCGGTACACCCACCGTTTGGAAGCGCAGTTCGGACTACCGACAATTTGCTCGAACGCCTCGTCCAGCGACACCGTCGGCAGGTCCCGTTCCTGTTTCGGTGGCGCGTTGCTCGGCAGGTCGTTCATCGGCGCGCCGTCGCCGAGGAACGTCGCGTCCACGTCGACGACTGTCTCGCTGTCTCGCGGGCGCTGCCCGCTCGACTTGTCCGAGACAGTTGTCTCGCTCCCCTCGAACGTACAGACGTAGTTCGTGCCCGGTTCGGTGAGTTCGCCGATGACCGAACAGCCGAGGTCGAACCGCTCGGCGAGTTCGGCGACGCGGTCGACGTTTTCGGGCGCAACCTCATACACCATCCGCTCCTGGCTCTCTGCGAGGAGAATCTCCATGGCGTTCATGTTCGGTTCGCGCTGGTGGACGCGGTCCAGTTCGATGCGCGCGCCGAGGCCGCCCTTGGCGACCAGTTCCGAGGACGCGCCACCGAGGCCGGCGGCCCCGAGATCCCGGGCCGACTCGACGAGCGCCTCGTCCAGCAGCGCCTCGTTGCACTCGATGAGGAGCTTCTCCGAGTACGGGTCGCCGACCTGCACGGCCGGCCGGTCCTCGGTTTCGGCGTCCTCCGCGAGGTCCTCGCTGGCGAAGGACGCGCCGCCGAGGCCGTCCCGCCCCGTCGCGTTGCCGACGAGGACGAGCTTGTTACCGGGCTCCTGGGCCTCGGCGGTGATGGTCCGCTCGGGCTCCAGCAGGCCGATACAGGAGACGTTCACGAGCGGGTTGCCTTCGTAGTCGTCGTGGAAGGCGACGCTGCCGGCCACTGTCGGGACGCCGATGCAGTTCCCGTAGTGGGAGATGCCCTCGACGACGCCCTCGAAGAGATAGCGCGAGTGTTCCCGGTCGAAGTCACCGAAGTACAGGCAGTCGGCCAGCGCGATGGGGTAGGCCCCCATCGACAGCGTGTCGCGGACGATCCCGCCCACGCCCGTCGCCGCGCCGTCGAACGGGTCGACGTAGGACGGGTGGTTGTGGGACTCGACGCCCATCGTGATGTACATTTCCTCGCCGTCGCCGTTGGTCGGTAGAGAGACGACGGCCGCGTCGTCGCCGGGGCCGATGACGACCTGATCGCCCTCGGAGTCGAACGCCGACAGCAGGGGGCGAGAGGAGCGATACGCGCAGTGTTCGCTCCAGAGGTTCTCGAAGAGAGCGGCCTCCGCCCGGGTCGGCTCCCGGCCGATCTCCTCGACCACGAGTTCGTGGTCCGCGTCGGACAGGCTCATTACCTCCTCGTGGCCGCCCACAAGATAAGTCCCTTTCCATGCACCCGCGTCGGTAGTACGCGAATGTACACTCTGGCCGGGAACACAGCGAAACTCGCGTCGGCAGCTCAGCGAACGGCGACCGTCGAGGCGCGCCTGTACAACGACTCGACACCCACTCCCAATAACTGAGATTCACAGCTGAATACGAGTGGCT
The DNA here is from genome assembly GCF_037078395.1 of Haloarcula sp. CGMCC 1.6347. NCBI lineage: Archaea > Methanobacteriati > Methanobacteriota > Halobacteria > Halobacteriales > Haloarculaceae > Haloarcula > Haloarcula sp. CGMCC 1.6347. Next base: position 115,270 of record NZ_JAYMGX010000002.1, on the reverse strand, counting down.
ACTGAGAATCGGTCATGGGTATCAAGAGGGTAATATGGGCCGTTGGAGTGGCTATACGAGGTTATTGGCTCAATATCTCCGGAGGCGTCACATCGAAGTCCGGGTTTTCAAATAAGATAACTGGCACTCGGAGTATATATGACCGCTGGCCATACCCCAACACAGTATGGGTGCTGCCGACGGTGACTGGCTGACGCTGGAAGGGAGTTCTTTCTCCGGCCGGTCCTTCTCCAGCGTGTGGGCGGTAGCGCTGGCGACGTACGGTGTCGGTGACGTGGTTACCACTATCGCCATCGTCTATTTCGTCCCGACGTTCACCGAGGCAAATCCCGCGATCAGGTGGGCGATCCAGTCGTTCGGCGGCGGCGGCTTCCTCGGCCTCAAACTCCTCGTGATATACTGCTGTCTCGGCGTGAGCATCTGGGGCGGCGTGCTCGAAGAAGACCCGTTGCTCTACTACGGTCCGCCGGTGCTTCTGACAGTGATGGGGCTCGCCGTGACCGGGTTCAACCTCAATCTGCTGTTTTCCTGAGGAACCGCCGTTTTACTGCCGGACTATTCAGCCGTCGCGTTGCCCGCGGTGGTCCCGTCCGACTGGTTGTTAGCCGGAGTCTCTGTCGGAGTTTCGGACAGGAGCGCGCTCGGCGGTGGGGAGGCACTGCCGCCGCTTTCGGTCGAAGTGGCGTCAGTTCCGTCCGGTGTCGACTCTGCCGGGCTTGGCGTCGTCTCGGTGGCGGGCTCAGAAGTCGCGTCGCTGTTGTCGGTGAGACCGAGGGTCCCAACGCCAGCACCGACGACGGCGAGTAAAACGAGAAGGACCAGTCCCAGAAGCCGCTTGTTGTAGGTTCCGTCCGCATCCCGAAAGATATCGCTATCCATCTCGGCTCCGCCTCCGGCGGGCCGCGACGCCGCACCGTAAGTACTCCGATACCATCGTTTTTTGATAGGTTGTTGCTTTCTGTCGTGGAGGGACTCTCCACTATCCCACCAAGCCACCGATATCCCACCCAGTCGGCTCAGCTTACGATATGTCGCCCAGCAAACCGTATAACGTTTTCCATGTACTCAGCTGTCAGAACGGCACGCTCTCGTCGGACGATTCGTCCGCATCGTCCGTCCGGAGTTCACCGGTTTTCCGGTACCGCGTTTCGAGTTGCTGGAGTTTGTCGTTGATACTCGTACTCTGGTGGTGGCCAGGGCTCACGCGGACGCGGACAAGGTCGTACTCGTGGCGGTCCGACAGCCCGTTCCAGGCGCGAAACGCGCCGACAGTCAGCGTGTCGCTCTGGGGGCAGAACTCGGTCGTCGGCGTGAACTCGGCTCGCAACACGCTCCTGTCGTCCGTCTCACGGCCGTAGCGGAAGCCCGCGTCCGGGTGCCGATGGTCGAGGTTCAGCCGTGCGAGGTTGTACCCGAAAGTCATGTCGTACACGCCGCGCTCGTCGAACAGGTCCATCGTGAGTCGGTGGAACGCGGCGTGGTCGGTGCCGGTCAGTACTGCTGTCTCAGACAGGAACGGGCCGGGGTCAGGGTTGTGTTCGGGAACGAACGTCCCGTAGCTATCGAACCCGACGTCTGAGCCGCCACGGAGGCCGGAGAGAAGGCTCATACTGAAACGAACGGGCGGCATCCATCAGGACCTACTCCCGAACGTGTTCGGGGGAACCCCCTCACCGACGCCCGGCGAACGCTCAGGTGATGCCAGCAACCACACTCGACCTGCGCGAGACGCCGCCGCCGGAGCGACACTCGAAGATACACGACTCCTTCGAGGCGCTGTCCTCAGGGGAGACGCTTCGGATTATCAACGATCACGAGCCGAAGCCGCTGTTCTACGAGATGCAAGCCGAGGTCGAGGCGTTCGACGCGGCGAATTACCGGTGCGAGCAGGACGGCCCACAGAAGTTCGTCGCCGACCTCCCGAAACAATGAGCGAATCTACCGTCACAGAAACGGAGCGAGCAACGCTCGACGGCGACGGGGACGGCCGGACGAGGTTGTTCGACGGGGAGCCAAAGACCGTCCGGTTGACGCTCGGTGCGGGCGAGTCGATTCCGGCCCACAAGCATCCCGGTCGGGACATCGTGTTCCTCCTCCGTTCGGGCGCCGTGGACCTGACGCTCGGCGACGAGACGGTGTCGCTCTCTCCCGGCGACGTCGTCCGGTTCGACGGTGACCAGAACATCTCCCCCGCCGCAACGGCGGACAGCGAGGCACTGCTCGTTTTGGCGTCGTCGGAGTAGGCTCACTCGAACAGGGAAATCGCGGTTTCGATCCGCTCGTCGTCTGCACTCCTCGCCGCGTCCTGTAGAGTTGCCCGGGGGACGGCGAGCAATCGGTCGACGAGCCGTTCGCTCAGTTTTTCGACCGCAAGCCGCTGGTCAGCCGTCAGTTCGCCGTCCTGTTGTAGCTGTGACAGCGTCCGTTCGAGTTGCTCCCGCTGAATCTTCGCACCACGGCTGTCGATCCGAGCGATCGCTTCTTCGACGTCGACAGGCGGCTCCGTGTTCTGATTCATCTGTGCCAGATGACTGTCACTGTCGCGTCGTCGGTCTCAACACTTTCGTACTCGTAGCCTCTGTCCTCGAGTTTCGGATAGAGGTGCTGTGGGGCGCGGTCGTTGAACTGGACGAGGACGATGTCGTCGTCAAGGTCCGCAAGCCGCTCTAGTGTCTGCTTGAGCGGCTTTGGCGGCCCCAGCGACTGCACATCGAGGCGTTCCGTCGGCGCGTCACCGGGCGCACCAGTTTCCGAAATCAGGGCCGCGATCTGCTCTGTTGGCTGGTGGTTCGACGTCATGTGTTTGCGTTCGGTTGTGAACGGGCCGACCCTTTCCCCGAACATATTCGGCCACATTGCCAGCAGGGACAGGGTCATACTACACAGCAATGAGCGGAATACCTGCCGACGTGGACGCAGACGCCGCCCCGCCGATGACGGTTCCGCTGCGTCATTTCGTCGTCGCGCTGGCGTTTCTGGTCGCCGGTGTCACCGTCGGCGTCGTCGAGGGTCGGGCCGGCCACCTCGCACAGGTCCACCTCCTGCTCGCGGGGTGGGTCTGTCTCACCATCATGGGCGCACTGACGCAGTTCGTTCCGGTCTGGTGTGGAATCGAACTCCATTCGCGCCGCCTCGCTGCTGCGCAGTTACCACTCGCGGCGGTCGGGATCGCGGGTCTGGCCGCTGGCTTCCTGACAGCGACTCCTGCAGTGTTGCCAGTCGCCGGAGCGTTCGCGCTGATCGGCGTCTGGACGCTCTGTTACAACATCGGACGGACGCTACTCGCTGCGGAGCCCGACGTCACGGCGATTCATTTCGGCTGGGCACTGCTGTTTTTCGCCCTCGTGACGGCCGCCGGGATCGTGCTGGCGCTGGACCACGCCGCCGGCGTCCTCCCGCTTTTGGGAATCGGCAGGCAGGGGCTCTTGCTGGCCCACGGGACACTCGCCGTGTTCGGTGCTGTCCTGACGACTGTCGCGGGCGCGCTGGCACAGCTCGCCCCGATGTTCACGCAGGCCGACACCGGCAAGGTTGACGCAGCGGTCCAGCGGGCGGAGACGGCCGTCTATCCGCTTGGGGTCCTTGCGCTCGCTGGCGGTCGGCTGATCGGGTCACCCGTTCTGGCCCGGTTCGGCGCGGTTCTCGTCGCTGCCGGTCTCGGCGTGGTGGCGGTGCTCCTGGCGCGACAGCTCGTCGGGGCGCGTGTCGAGTGGTCCCCGATGTTGACCCGATACAGCGTCGCAGCGCTGTCGCTGTTTCTCTGGGCGGGGCTGACGATGTTCGCATGGTGGAACGACCCGCTCGCGTACGCCGGGCTGCTCGGTCAGCCGTCGACAGTGCTGCTCGTCGGCGGCGTCGGCTTCGTCGTCCTCGGGACGCTGTATCACGTCGTCCCGTTCATCGTCTGGGTCCACCGGTACAGTGACCGCCTCGGCTTCGAGGACGTGCCGATGGTCGATGACCTGTACGACCACCGAATCGCGGCGATAGATGGTGTGACGCTGATAACTGCGTACGGCCTCCTCGTGAGCAGTCAGTGGCTTGAGACACCGGACGGCACGGCGTTGGTCGCCGGGGGGCTCGCGTTTTTCGGGACCGTCTTGTTCGCGGGCAACCTCGTCGCTGTCCTCGTCGAACACAGCCCGCAATCGCTGCCAACACTGCTGACCGGTCGTGAACACACACCCGCCGAGGACTCGTAACTCAGTTCGTCGTGGTCGGCTGGTCAGTGTACACCGAGTAGGTCAGAATAAAGAACCCGGCAGCGGTGAACAGCTCCTCGACAGTGACGCTCTGTGCCACCGGCATGCCGACGAACTGGTGGAGGCTCCCCCCGAGTATTGCGCCCAGTGTGACGAACCCGATACCGAGACAGAGCGCTCGCATCGCCGGTGCTCGAGTGCGGCGGTATGCGCGGTATGTCAACGTCGTCAGTATCACACCGCAGAACAGCGTGACTGTCTTCATCCCGATTAACAACACTGCGTTCGCTCCAAGCATGGCTCTGATTGACACGTCCTGATAAATATACCGTCCGTAGCGTTTCCAGTCGGTGAGAATACCAGTGTCACGACGTAATACGGACCAGTTGCCCGCTCCGAGCGAAATCGAGAACCAAGAGACGAATCGAGCACCGCGCCGCGCAGTCACTACCGAACGTATAGCGAGTACAGGATGATACCCAGGCCGATGGCCGTCAGCGAACTCGACGTGAACACGCTCACAGCGAGCAGTTGCTGGCCGAGATACCTGCCGACAAAGATGTCGAGGACACCGCCGGCAAACGCACCGAGGGTCACCACCCCGAACCCGTAGGTGAGCCACTTGTGCTGGGGGCTTTTCGTCCGGCTGTACGCCTGATACGAGTAGTACGTAATCAGTCCGCCAAGAATGAGGATCAGTGTCTTCGAGACGACGATGCCGACCTGTGAACTTGGGATGTGTACCATGGTTATGTCTCCTTTCGCACCTCAGACCAGAGGTTTTCGAGCCGTTGGTCCGGCGTCCGAGCGCGGTGTGAGATGTCGACGGTGAGCGACAGTTCCTCGTCGAGACTGATGACGACCTCCTCGAAGTCGATCGCGTACCGGCTCGCGTGTTGGCCGTCCGACCGGACTTCGACGCCCTCGTACAGCAACGAGGACTCCGTCAGTAGTTCGAGCTTTCGGTAGGTCGTCGATAGCGGTACGCCGCTCCGGTCGGATATTTCGCTCGCCGTCAACGGTTCCTCCAGTACGCTGACAATGGCGCGACAGTCCTCGTCGTCGAGTGCGTCGAGGACCGTCTGTAACTCCGGCGTCTCCTCGTCAGCGAAGGGGTCCCGGACCATCCTTGCTCGACACTGCCCGCCCAAGACGTTTAATGTAACCGACTCGGGAGCGCTTACCGCCCGACACAGCCGACGTTTCCGCCACACAGCACGCAATATATGGGGCACTTATCTGTAACCGTTCGTTCGTTCCCAGCAACTGAGAACGCTTCTGTCGGTCTGAGAACTCCCTTCGGGGGTTTATACTGTGGTATCTTATCCACAGTTGCTTATGGAAGACCAGATTGGCGCACCCGGATCGGGCATCTCCCGTCGTGACTTCGTGAAAGCCTCCGGCCTCGGTGGCACGGTCGCGCTTGCGGGCTGTACCGCCCCGGGTGAGGTTCCGACCGAAGAGTCAGTCGACACCAGCACAACTCCAGCACAATCCGACAGTGACCTCCCGACCACGTCGCCGCCTGAGATCGTCAACGTCGACGAACAGGGTGGCGAAGTGACGCTTTCCTCTGTCCCGGCCAAACACGAAGCCCATCCCGGCGAATCCATGGGCGGCCCGGTCGAACTCCCGAAGGTGTGGGCGTTCAAGGCCGACGACGGCGAACCGAGCGTCCCGGGTCCGATCCTCCGGACGACGGAGGGCGAGGACATGGAGGTCACCTTCGACAACACGGACGGCATGCGCCCGCACACGGTCCACTTCCACGCCGTCCGGAAGAAATGGGAAGACGACGGCGTCCCGACCACGACGGGCATCCGTATCGACCCCGGCGAGAAACACACCTACACCATCCCCGCGAACGTGACGGGCACGCATCTCTATCACTGCCACTACCAGACTCACCGCCACATCGACATGGGGATGTACGGCATCTTCCGCGTCGACCCGAAGGGGTACGAACCGGCCGACAAGGAGTACTTCATGACGCTGAAGGAGTGGGACTCCCGGCTCAACCGCCAGATGGCCGGCATGGACGCCAGCTACGACGTTCGCAACCGCCGCCCCGATACGTTCACGGTCAACGGCAAGTCCGCGCCGCGGACGCTGCACCCGGAGGACGGCTCGCCGATCATCGTCGAGCAGGGCGACACGGTGCGCATCCACATGTGTAACAACGGGTACATGGACCACCCGATGCACATCCACAACCACCGATTCCAGGTGACCCACAAGGACGGCGGGAAGATTCCGGAAGCCGCCCGCCACGACCAGGACATCACTAGCATCCCGCCCGCCGGTCGGCACACTATCGAGTTCGAGGCCGACGCCGACCCCGGCATCTACCTCGCGCACTGTCACAAGGTCAGCCACGCGATGAACGGGACTTCTTACCCCGGTGGGATGATCACCGGTGTCGTCTACAAGGAGGCGATGGACACCGACATCTTCAAACAGTTGATGGACTACGCCGGCTACGAAGCGTAAGACGACGTTTCGATTGGCTGCGTGAGTTGATTGGTCTTTTCGCGGGACATTCCGGCTAGATCTGAGGCACTGCGTTCCGTCCGATGGCGACAGGCGTGATCCGCCGATAAACCAGGTACTGCTATATCGAATTCTTCTGCAAATGAACTGCCATGCGTCGTCGCCAGAGCTCTTCGGTTATACGAACAGTACACTGTCGGAGTCAGCCAGAGAGGACTCCTTGGTGTGTCGAGAGAGCGTCTTAACATCAGATGTTACTCATCGAGGATGCCTCGCTGGCACCGTCCGAACTACCGAGTTCATCCCTGATTCGGGCGACGTATTCGATGAACTCCTGTGCTGTCCGCTGGCGTGGACGGTCGATATCGACAGTGAGCGTAGATCGCACAGTTCCGGAGTCGGCGTCCATGATGACCACACGATCAGCCAGGGTCACTGCTTCGTCGATGTCGTGGGTGACGAACACGACGGTCTGTTCGGTCTCACTCCAGATGTCGAGGAGCTCGCCGTGCAGGTGGTCACGCGTCCGGGCGTCGACACTGGCGAACGGTTCGTCCAGCAACAGGATCTCCGGATCGACAGCGAGAGCACGAGCGATCCCGACACGCTGTTTCATTCCGCCCGACAGCTCCTTCGGATACGCGTTCTCGAAGCCCTTGAGGCCGACAAGGTCGATCAGCTCCCGGACTCGTGCCTCACAGTCCGGGCAGTTACACGCGGGGCGATCAAGGCCGAACCGGATGTTCCCACGGACGGTTCGCCAGGGGAACAGTGCGTACTCCTGGAAGACCATGCCACGGTTCAGGCCTGGATCGGTGACCGGGTCCCCATCAACCAGAACTGAACCGCTATCGGGATTTTCGAGGCCCGCGATCGCCCGCAACAGCGTGGTCTTCCCACATCCCGATGGACCGACCACACAGCAGAACTCGCCCTCTGTGACCGAGAGGGAGACTCCTTCGAGCGCTCGGGTCGACTCGTAGGACCTGCTGACGTTCCGAACGCTGATCTTCTCACTGGACTCCTGGTCGGTGGACCGTCCCCCACTCAGCGCCATGCGAGGACCCTCCGTTCGACGAGTCGGAACCCGACGTCCATACAGAGAAACGCCAGGCTGATCAGGAACATGTACGCGACGCTGGTTGCCATCGCGAGATTGTTCGAGGCGTTGATGATCTCGTAGCCGACGCCGGGCGCGCCAAACAGTTCGGCCCCGACGACGATCATCCAGCACCGACCGATGCTCGTCCGAAACCCGGTCAACAACTGAGGGGCAGCGCTCGGTAGTGCGACGAGTTTCAGCATCGAGAGGTCGCGTTCCACACCGAGCGTCGAGGCGGCATCGGTCAGCTCAGGTGAAACACCGTCCACGCCACCGTACGCCCCGTAGAAGTTGATCCAGAACGCGCCGACGAAGACGATGAACGCCGCGCCGGTATGGTGGATTCCGAACCAGACAATTGCAAAGACCACCCACGCCAGTGGGGGAATCGGTCGAAGCATCCGGACGAGCGGCTGCAACCAGTCGTCGAATGTGCTGTTCCAGCCCATCGCTAGCCCGAGACTGATACCACACCCGGCACCGAGGAGGAGGCCAGGAACGTAGTGGAACAACGTCTGTGCGAGGTGTGCGAGCCCGGTCGGCAGCAATAGGTGGGAACCCAAGATGGGGACGGCAATCGTAGTCGAAGTCACAAACAGGTCGACAAATGCGTGCGCTGCATCGAGCGGTTCCGGCACCAGATAGGACGGCTGTGTCGTCACCGCAGCGAGCCACCAGACGAGGAGGAACACGAGGAGACCGCCCAGCCCGCGCAGATACCGCTGTAGGTCACTCTCGAAACTGTTGGCGACCACCGTGTCGGGACTGTGGTTTGTTCGGTGGGTCATTCTTGAATAGCGTCGTAAGGGTCGAACGCGAAGAGGTTCTCAGTCGCGACCGGCGCTTCGATGTTTCCGACGGTTGCGACGAACGCCCCCATCGTCTCGGTCTGATCAGTGATCGCGTGGGGATCTGAAACGAACGCAGATGCCCTGGAGTCCATGGCTGCCGTGGCGAGGTCCTCACTTACCCCCGAGCCGATCACTGATGCAGCGTGGGTTGCCGCTGTATCCGGCGCGTCTGTCGTGAACTCAGTCGCCGCAGCGTGCTGTTCGACCAGCGACTGCGCGACCACGCTGTCGTTGATCACCCGCTGATTTGCGAACAACACCGTGACCGGATGGTCTTCCAGTATCTCTCCGGACCAGGCGAGTTCGCCGAAGCCCTCGTCCTGACTGATGAGCGTCGCGAACGGTTCCTGAATGATCGTCGCGTCGATGTCGCCCGACTGGATCGTCTGGACCGCCTTCGCTGGCGGGACGGTCGACTTGGCGACGACGGTGTCCATCTCCCCGATATCGAGGTCCGCTTCGATCCAGTACCGAAGCACGGTGTCGGGGACGCTCCCGTCCGGCGGGACACCGAACCGTACCTTACGGCCATACTCCTGTTCGAAGCGCTCGAATGTGGCCGCCCCTTCCTGCTCGTAGCGGGCTACCAGCTCGGTCGTCGCCATGATTTTGAAACCGTTTTTCGAATTGGCTGCAAGGATACCGGCGTTGGTGCCTCTGTCCACGAGAACCATTGCAGGGGTAATGCCGAAGAGCGCAACGTCGACATCTCCGCTGGCAAATGCCTTGACGACGCTGGGACCAGAGCTGAACCGTTCTATTGTGATGTCTGCCGGGATGTCCTCGTAGTAGCCCGCCTGCTCCATCACGTAATGCTGCATATTCGGATAGATTGGCACGTATGCGACGGTTACCGAGTCGAGTGACCCGCCGCTTTGACCGAGACAGCCAGCCATCCCCGTCACAGCAACCGTGGTCGCGCCTGCTTTCTGGAGTAGTCTTCGGCGTGAGATCTGCTTCATCGGTGTTATTAATCTAAGGGCCGATTATAATAATACCTGTGATCCAATATGATTTAGCTAATAACTCGGGAGCGGGTGAAGACATCGCCGTGTTCAGTTCAGACTCAGCGCTAAACAGACGCAGCCGATGACCGTTTGTAATCTGAGTGAATCATCACTGCCGAAACAGGAAACAGTACGCTGTATTGGGGTACCACGGTCGAGAAGCCCGAAAGTGATTTCTGCTGCAGTCGGACGGCCAATATGATGCCCCACTGCACTCCCGTCGCAGTTACTCATGCCGCTGCCGTCTCCTCGCCAGCGTTCGCTTCGTTTCAGTGCTTGGTGACTGAGTAGTTCCCAGTAGCTGAGAACGCGCTAGCCCCGTTTTTTTGGGGGAGTCTAACAGAGGGGTATGGAAGAGTTCGACCACGAGGTAGACGCCCCGCGCGGCGCAACGAGTCGCGAGTGGGAGGTGTTCGTCCGCGAGGACACGGCGGACCCGCTCACCCACGTCGGAAGCGTCAGCGCGCCGTCCACAGACATCGCCAGAGAGCAGGCATCGTCGCTGTTCGCGCGGACTGCCGTCACGCTGTGGTTGTGTCCCGCCGACGAGACCCAGCGGTACCAGACGGACGATGCGACGCTCGGAACGGGGAACACGGGGGACGACGCCACCATGAGTGTCGACGAGATGGAATCGGAGACGCTCCGGGGTGAGAACCGATGATTTCTGTCTCGAAACTGCTCTGTGACCTCGACGCTGAAGGGGACGGCCTCCGGTACGACGCGGCCGACGAGTCGACCAAACGCCAGATCAGGGACGAGAAGCAGCGTCGGCCCGTCGTCGTCTGGAACGTCACCAAGCAGTGCAACCTCTACTGTGACCACTGTTACGCCGCCGCCGACACCGAAATCGCCGACGGGGAACTCTCGACTGCTGAGGGGAAAGCACTGCTCGATGACCTAGCGGACTACGGCGCGCCGGTGGTGCTGTTCTCCGGCGGCGAGCCGCTCGTCCGGCAGGACCTCGAAGAACTGGTCGCCTACGCGAACGAGGTCGGCGTCCGCCCGGTGCTTTCGACCAACGGGACGCTCATCACCGAGGAGCGCGCCCAGTCGCTCAAGGACGCCGGGCTGAAATACGCCGGCGTCTCAGTCGACGGCCTGCCGGAGCGAAACGACGACTTCCGTGGGGTCGACGGCGCGTTCGAGGGCGCGGTCCAGGGGATAGAGAACTGCCTGGACGCGGGACTGAAAACCGGCCTCCGGTACACAATCACCGAGCGCAACGCCGCTGATCTGGAGGGTGTTGTCGACCTGTTGACCGACGTTGGCGTGGACCGCTTCTGTTTCTACCATCTGGATTACGGCGGCCGCGGGACCGAGATTGTCGACGCCGACCTCACGCCCGAGGACCGTCGGCAGGCGGTCAAGCGGGTCTGTGATATGACTCGCGAGTACCACGACCGCGGCGAGGAGATCGAGACGCTACTGGTCGGCAACTACGCTGACGCGGCCTACCTCGTCGAGTACGCCCGCGAGCACATGAGCGAGGCACAGGCCCAGCGGGTGTACGAGTATCTGCGGGTCAACGGCGGGGACCCGACCGGCGAACGCGTCGCCGACGTGGACTACCAGGGCAACGTCCACCTCACGCAGTTCTGGCAGGGGTACTCGCTGGGGAACGTCCGCGACCGCTCGTTCGGCGCCATCTGGGAAGACGAGTCGAACCCGTTGCTTTCGGCACTCCGCAACCGCGAAGAGCACCTCACGGGCAAATGCGCCGACTGCCGCTACGCCGAGGTCTGCCGCGGGGCCTCCCGGCTCCGGGCACTCACCGTCGAAGACGACCTGTTCGCCCCGGACCCGCAGTGTTATCTGGAGGAGACGGAGATCCACGGGTCGCCGCCGTTCGATACCGGCGAGAACTCGGTGGCGAGCGGGAGCTCGGCCGACTGAGTCGGCAGCATCTAACCCCATTTTAATCCCCACCAAGCTGAGGGAGCTCACTCATTCTTGCACATCAGTAATTGCAACATGCGACCGTCGATTGACGGTCGTATCGTCGGGAAGCACACGCTCAGTCTCGTGGGACAGATGGGCGTTCTTCGGGCACTCGGCCGCCATGGACACGGCGGCCGGTTTGTTCTCTGTGAGAACGGGGGCGGACCGGGGCGTTTTTGCCCTGCCCCCCGTTATCGACACCTGTGCAGTCGGTTGAGCTACACGCGCATTCGTCGCTGTCGTACGACGGCCGGGACCCGGTCGAGCTCCTCTTAGAGCAAGCCAGCGCCGTCGGTCTGGACGCGCTGGCCGTGACTGACCACGACGAAATCGACGCCAGCCTCCGGGCGGCCGAACTTGCCCCGGAGTACGGCCTCGTCGGGATACCCGGGATGGAGGTCACATGTGCCGCCGGACACGTCCTCGCCCTGGGGATTCAAGAGGCGATTCCGCCACACCTCCCGTTCGAGGAGACGCTCGACCGCATTCGCGATCAGGGGGGACTTGCGGTCGTCCCGCATCCGTTCCAGGAGTCCCGCCACGGCGTACTGGAACACATCTCGAAGGCCGAACTCGCGACGGCCGACGCCATCGAAGTGTACAACTCGCGGCTATTGACCGGACGGTCGAACCGACAGGCCGAGCGGTTCGCTCGTCGCAAAGGGTTGCCGATGACCGCCGGCAGTGACGCCCACATCGCGGAGATGGTCGGGCAGGCAGTCACCAACGTCGGCACGGACGAACGAACGGCCGACGCGATTCTCGACGCCATCCGTGAGGGCAAGACGACCGTCGAGGGCAAGCGGACGCCGTGGCGGATTAGCTTCCGGCAGGCCGCCGGCGGAGCGAAGCGGCGCGTCAAGAACGGTATCGCGGAGCTACTCCAGTGATGCAGGGAGCCGACACGGACGCCGTCGCCGACGCCCTCGAAAGCGGCGACGCGCTGCCGGGAAGCGGCGGGTTCGCGGGCGAATTGGACGGAACGCTCCTCCGGGACGTTCTCGGGCGGTACCCGCTGTTCGTGGAGCGGACTGTTTCTGACAGGGAGCGCCTCGACCCCGAGCAGTGGAGCCACGACCCGACGGCGCTGGCCGACCCGCGGTCGTTCCCCGCCGGTCATATTCGGGACGACAACGGGACCCGACAGCGGTGGTCGTTCCCGTCGCCCGACCCGTTCAGCGACCGCGAGACAGCCATCAAGCGGGTCCGCGCCGTCGTCGAGACGAGTATCGACGCCGTCGACACCGATTCCCTCGCGATAGCGTTCTCCGGCGGCGTGGACTCGGCGCTGCTCGCGGCACGGCTCGACGCGCCGCTGTACGTCGCGGGCTTCCCCGACAGCCACGACGTTGAAGCGGCGCGGTCGGCTGCCGACCTGCTGGGAACCGAGGTTCGGGTCGTCGAACTGACCCACGACGCTATCGAGCGGGCCGTCCCCGAAATCGCACACGCCACCGGTCGAACCAACGCCATGGCGGTCCAGATTGCGCTCCCGCTGTATCTCGCCGCGGAACGGGTCGCCGCCGACGGCTTCGACCGGCTGGCGCTCGGCCAGGGAGCCGACGAGCTGTTCGGTGGCTACGCAAAAGTCGCAAAGGCCCCCGAGGACCCCCGCGTAGAAGCCGACACCGTCCGCGGGGCACAGCGGGAGGTCATCGGCTCGCTCCCCGACCAGTTGGAGCGGGACGTGCTCGCACTGCGGGCCGCCGGCGTCGAGCCGGTGACACCGCTGTTACACGACCGCGTCGTCGACGCCGCGCTCCGACTGGACGGAGAGCTGCTCGTGGACGGCGAGACGCGGAAGGTCGCGCTCCGGGCGGCAGCCCGCGGATCACTCCCCGACGAGATCGCAAACCGGGACAAGAAGGCCGCACAGTACGGCTCACTCGCCGCCCGGGAACTCGACCGTCTGGCCCGGCAGGCCGGCTACAAGCGCCGGATGGACGACCACGTCACGCAGTACGTCGAGTCGCTCGTGGAGTGAGTCACGGCTACGGCTCGCGTACCGCTTCGATTGCCTGCTGGCCGACCTCGACCACGTCAGCCGGGAGTTCCTCGCCCCGGGCCTGCAAGTCGTCAACAGAAAACCATTCCCAGTCATCGGCCGGCTGTTCGCCCGGCTCCGGTGTGATGTCGCGGCTATCTGCCCGGCCGTAGAAGATGAAGTCGATGTGCTGGTGGCCGACCTCGCCTTCGGCGTTGACGTTGATGTCCTCGAGCAGGAAATGCTGTGGCTGGGGCATCGACTGGACCGTTTCGCTCTCGATGTCCTGCTGTGGTGCGATCAGGTCCACGTCGAGGCCGAGTTCCTCGCGTGTCTCGCGCAGTGCGGCCTCGTGGGGGAGTTCGTCGCGGTCGATGTGGCCGCCGGCGGGCAGCCACATGCCGAGCTTACTGTGTTCGTGGAGCGCGACGCAGCCCTCGCTAACGACGTAGACAGTTGCGACAAAATGCCGAGTGGTCTCCATACCGACGGCACGGCACAGTCGGTGGTTTAGGTTACGATACCGGTTACGGGTGGATGTTGTCCTCAGCTTCCAGCAGTTCGTGGTAGCGGTTGCGGATGGTGACCTCGGAGATGTTGGCGACCTCGCTGACCTCGCTCTGAGTCACCTTCTCGTTGGTGAGCAGGGAGGCGGCGTACACCGCAGCGGCGGCGAGACCGACCGGCGACTTCCCGGAGTGGACGCCCTCTTGCTTTGCGTTCTGGAGCAGCTGGCGGGCGCGCCGTTCGACCTCCTCGGAGAGGTCCAGATCCGACGCGAACCGCGGGACGTAGCTCTCGGGGTCGGCCGGCTGGATTTCGAGGCTGAGTTCACGGACCACATAACGGTAGGTCCGGGCGATTTCGTCCTTCTCGACGCGGGAAACGCCGGCAATCTCATCGAGCGAGCGCGGCGTCCCGGCCTGTCGCGCGGCGGCGTACAGCGACGCCGTCGAGACGCCCTCGATGGAGCGGCCGGGCAGCAGGTCTTCGTCCAGTGCGCGACGGTAGATGACGCTGGCCGTCTCCCGGACGTTCTCGGGCAGTCCGAGCGCGGACGCCATGCGGTCGATTTCGCCCAGTGCCTGCTTGAGGTTGCGCTCCTTGGAGTCACGAGTGCGGAACCGCTCGTTCCAGGTGCGCAGTCGCTGCATCTTCTCGCGCTGGCGCGAGGACAGGGAGTTACCGTAGGCGTCCTTGTCCTGCCAGCCGATGTTGGTCGACAGGCCCTTGTCGTGCATCATGTTCGTCGTCGGCGCACCGACACGGGATTTCTCGTCTTTCTCCTTCGAATCGAACGCGCGCCACTCGGGACCGGGGTCGATCTCGTCCTCCTCGACGACCAGCCCACAGTCCTCACACACCGTTTCACCGCGCTCGCTGTCGGACAGTAACGACCCGTTACACTCCGGACAGACGAGCGTCTCCGACTCCTCTTCGTCCGTCTGCTCTGTCTCCGTCTCGCGCTCGTTCGAGTATCGGCGGATGCTGGTATCGGTCATTTGTTGGGGGTGGGACAACCGGGTATCGTACCCGAAAAACGTGTTGTAGCCTATTGTTGTATCTACGGCGACTTAAAACTTTTGTCCGTTTCAGAAGTCCAATTTTCCGAAGGGGAAACAAGAGTTGGCAATTCTTGTGTATTCGCTTCCACAATTATTAACTATGCTATATATCTGCCCGGTGTTTCGAAACGCTTACCGCGCATCCAGCACTCCGGCCCGACATGAGCGACCCCGCCGTCGATCCCGAGGAGGTCCGGCACGTCGCCGACCTCGCCCGTGTCGACCTCGCAGACGACGAGATCGAGCGGTTCACCGAGCAGTTTGGCGACATCCTCGACGCGTTCGAAGCGCTCGACGACGTCCCAGAGACAGAACGGGAGGCCGACCTCTCGAACGTGATGCGCCCCGACGAGACACGCGAGAGCCTCTCGCAGGAGGACGCGCTCCGGAACGCCAGTGATACCGAAGAAGGGCAGTTCAAAGGGCCGAAGGTGTCGTAGATGACGGCGTACAACGGCTACGTCACCGACGAGACCATCGAGGGCGCGGACGACGGCCCGCTGGCGGACAAGACCGTCGCGGTCAAGGACAACATCTCCACCGAGGGCGTCCGGACGACCTGTGGCTCGGCGATGCTTTCAGACTACGTCCCGCCGTACGACGCGACTGTCGTCGAGCGACTGAAAGACGCCGGCGCGACCATCCCCGGCAAGACGAACATGGACGAGTTCGGGATGGGGACGACCACCGAAACGTCCGCATACGGCCCCGTCGAGAACCCCGTCGCCGAGGGCCGCGTGCCGGGCGGTTCCTCCGGTGGCTCGGCCGCCGTCGTCGCTGCTGGCGATGCTGACCTCGCACTCGGCAGTGACACCGGTGGCTCCATCCGCTGTCCGGCCGCCTTCTGCGGTGTCGTCGGCATCAAGCCTACCTACGGGCTGGTCTCCCGGTACGGCCTCGTCGCCTACGCCAACAGCCTCGAACAGATCGGGCCCATCGCGCCGTCCGTGGAGGACGCCGCGGAACTGTTGGACGTCATCGCCGGACCGGACGAACACGACGCGACGACGCAGGAAGCGCCCGAGAGCGACGGCTCCTACGCGGCGGCCGCCGACGGCGACATCGACGGGCTCTCTATCGGCGTTCCGACGGAACTGCTGGACGGGGCCGACGAGGAAGTCGTCGAGACGTTCTGGGACGCGATGGACGACCTCGAAGCCCAGGGCGCGAGCTACCACGAGGTCGACCTCCCCTCTGTCGAACACGCTGTCGAGGCGTACTACGTCATCGCGATGTCGGAAGCCTCCTCGAATCTCGCGCGGTTCGACGGCGTTCGCTACGGGCAATCGGGCGGCTACGACGGCAACTGGAACGAATCCTTCGCAAATGCTCGCGAAGAGGGCTTCGGTGAAGAGGTCAAGCGCCGAATTCTGCTCGGAACGTACGCCCTCTCGGCGGGCTACCACGACAAGTACTACAAGAAGGCACAGGACGCCCGCGCCTGGGTCAAGCAGGACTTCGACGAGGCGCTTGAGGACGCCGACGTCCTCGCGTCGCCGACGATGCCCGTCCCGCCGATGAAACGCGGCGAGAGTTTGGACGACCCGCTCACGATGTATCTGGCCGACGCCAACACGACCCCGGTGAACCTCGCGAACCTCCCGGCCATCTCGGTTCCGGCCGGCGAGACCGGAGACGGGCTACCTGTGGGGCTGCAACTGGTCGGACCGGCGTTTGGCGAACGAGATATTATCCGGGCCGGCAGTGCACTAGCATAGGCACGCGAGTGAGCGAGGAGCGAACGAGCGCTTTTTCGCCCACGTTTTTCAAGGAGCGGTTCGCGAGCCGCGTTGCGGCGACGCGAACCCGACGCAGAAAAAGGTGGTCGTCGAACGAGAGATTATCCGGGCCGGCAGCGCACTAGCATAGGCACGCGAGTGAGCGAGGAGCGAACGAGCGCTTTTTCGCCCACGTTTTTCAAGGAGCGGTTCGCGAGCCGCGTTGCGGCGACGCGAACCCGACGCAGAAAAAGGTGGTCGTCGAACGAGATATTATCCGGGCCGGCAGCGCACTGGCCTGAGGCCGAATCCGAGCAGCCCCGTACGCTTTTTGTTCGTCATAACGAACGAACAATTATGGCTCCCCTTCCATCCACTACGTGGTCCCTCCGCGCACGCCTCCTCGCGCTCGTAGTGGTGCTCGTCGCCTTCGACGCCGTGGCTGTCGCCGTCGCGTACGTGCTGGGCCACGTCGCGTTCGGTCTCCTGCCGCTGGTCGGCTACGATACCGGGACGCTGTTCTGGACGATGGGGTTCGACATCGTGCCGCTGTGGCCCGTCGTCCTCGTCGGGACGCCGCTCGTCCTCGCCGTCCAGTCCATCTACGGCTACCGGATGACGCTCCGGGATTCCGGAACAACTGCGACCGAGTCCCCGGCGTCTGAGCCCGAGTCCGTCGACGCGATGCGGGCGAAGATACGGCGCAGCGAAACCGCCGACCGCCTCCGAGAACGGGTGGCTCGGCTTGCACAGACGGCGGATATGGCCACACCGGACGTGACAGTCATCGACTCCGAAACGCCCAACAGCTACGTCGCCAGCCGGCCCGGCGAGCAGACGCTGTTCGTGACCACGGCGCTCGTCGACCACCTCGACGACGCGGAACTCGACGCCGTCATCGCTCACGAACTGGCCCATCTGAAGAACGGCGACGCGTTCGTCATGACTGCGGCCGCGTTCCTCCCGACTGTCTGCGCGCTGTTCACTCGCACGCTCGGGAGAACACTGCAGTATTCGGTGCTTTGCCACTGGTTCCTCGGCGGCGACGACGAGGACGGGACGTGGGTCGCTGGCGGGAACATCCACCTCGTGATGTTGCTCTTCGCTGTCATCGCGATACCGGTCACGGCGACGCTGTATCTCGCCAGCACGGCCTGCTACCGACTCCTCTCGCGGATTCGGGAGTACGCCGCGGACGCGGGCGGTGTCGCCATCTGTGGCTCCCCGGCGGCGCTCGCCAGCGCGCTGGAGACGCTGACAGACGACCAGCGCCCGGACACGGACATCCGGACCGCCGAGACCGGCGTCCGAGAGCTCTGTGTGGTTCCACACGCCATTACGGCCGATGAGCAGACCGCACCGAACGGACGGGCCGAACGGCTCGCCCACCGGTGGCACAGCATCACCGAACGAGTCCTGCCCGGGTCGCATCCAGACGCCGACGACCGTATCGCTGCACTGGCGGAGCGACAGTCCGCCCTCGACCGGCGCGGGCAATCGTGACGAAGGGGTACAGTTTACTCGCCGGCGGCCCGAGAGAGCGTATGAGCGACGACGCCGAGGGGCGACTCAGCTGGCTCCACTGGCCGACAGTCCTGAAGGGGCTGGCACTGGGAATCGGGGCCGGCCTGATACTGGCCGTCTCGCTGGGTGATTTCTATATCGGCCTGGCGCTGGGGACGCTGAACGGGCTGGCCTTCGGTATCGGCTGGTCGCACTCGCGGGCCTGAGTTGGGCCGGCAAGCGCTACAGCACGCTGTCGTACACGTCGGCCAGTTTGTCGATGGCGTGCTCGACGCTGATCACGCCTCGCCGGGCAAGACAGCGCTCCCGAAGCCGTTCCTGATCGTCCAGCACGCGCTCGATAGCCCGTCGGAAGCCGTCGATGTCGCCCTCGTCGTAGGAGTAGCCGGTCTCGCCGTCCTCGATGGTGTCGCTGAGCGCGCCGGCGTCGACGCCCGCAACCGGCGTGCCACAGCAGTTGGCCTCAAGGGCGACCAGACCCTGCGTCTCGACGGGACTGGGGAACGCGAACACGTCTAGGGTAGTGTACAGTTCGGGGAGTTCCGTCCGGTCCAGAAAACCGAGAAAGCGCACGTCGACGTCGCTGTGTTCGGCCGTCGCTTCGAGTGATTCACGGGCCGGGCCGTCACCGCCGAACACGACAGTCACGTCCAACCCCTCGCAGGCCGTGATGATGTCTTCCAAGCACTTCTCGTAGCCGTGGCGGCCGGTGTAGCCGACGATAGGGCTATCGGGGAGGTCGTAGCGGTCCCGGAAGTCGGCCGTGTCGACCGGTTCGAACACGGTCGTGTCGACGCCGTTCGGAACGACCGTCACCGTCGTATCGAGGCCGATAGCCTCTCGGAGGTGAGTCGCCGCGCGCTCGCTTGGCGCGATCACGGTGTCGGCTCGGCCCAGGAACCAGCGTTCGTAGCTCTCGGCGCTGGAGCGGACCGCTGACTCGACAGCGCCGTTGAAGGAGACGTACTCGGCGTACTCGCTCGTCGGCGTGTGATACGACGCGACGAACGGGATATCGAGTTTACCAGCGAGTCGCTGGCCCGCCATCCCGAGGCTGAACGGAGTGTGGGCGTGGACCAGTTCGGCGTCCCGGACGCCCTTCGGTATCTGTGGCATGCCCAGGCGAAACCCCTCGTAGAATGGGAACGGAAGGCTCCGGACCGGATACTCGTTCTCGGACGGGTCGTGATTGCTCTTCGGATAGACCACGCCCATGCGACCGCCGCGGTCGCGCCAGCGGTCCCGCCACGTCTGGACCGTGTAGGTCACCCCATTGACGGTCGGCAAGTACGTGTCGGTGAACGTCGCGACGTGCGGCAGTGTCATCGCCGCGGCGTAGCAGGACCAGGCCTTAAACCGTTGCCATTGGCACGCCATCAGTCAGACAGTTGTCACTCGCTGGCGGGTGCCAGAGTTCTTTTGGGGGACCGTGGCACAGTTGGGGTAATGGATCGGGACGGCTGGCTGTACGCCTGGGCAATCGCATCGGTCGCGTTTGGCGCGGGCTCGTTGCTCGTTCCACTGTATTTCGTCGCCATCGGCGGCGAGACGTTCATGCTGGGCGTCCTCGCCGGGGTGGCCGCCGCCGCGGGTGCGCCGGGCGCACTCATCTTCGGACGCGTCGCTGACAAAACGGGGAAGCGGCGGTCGCTCGTCCTCCTCGCACTGGGGCTGGCGACTTCCGCGTTGTTGCTCGTCTCGCTCACCGAACAGCCGTGGCTGGTCATCGTCGGCAACGGCCTGCTGTGGTTCGCGGCCGGCGCGGCAGCGCCGGTGCTGACGCTGCTTGTCACCGCCGGAACTGTCGAGCGAGATTGGCCGGCGCGGTTCGCTGTCCTGAACCGCTACCAGGGCTGGGGGTGGGCCGGCGGGTTAGTCCTCGGCCTCGTGTGGACGACGCTGCTCTCGGGACCGCTTGGGGAGATCCCCGCTCAGCAGTCGCTCCTGTGGTTGTGTGCGGCTGCCGTCGGTCTGTCGGCGTTTCTCGGGGCGAAGTGGCTGCCGTCCGACCCCGATGAACTCGACCGGCCGCGGCCCAGTCGGGTGGCGCGGGCCATCGCCCGGTCGCGTCGGCTCCCGGTCCGGAGTGCGACGTTCCCGGTCGGTCAGGGGCGGCTGTACTGGCTCACGCGGTCGATACACCCCCGAGAAGTCGCGGCCCGGTTCTCCCCCTCGCTGACCATCTACTTCGGGGCCGTCGTCGCCTTCTTCGTCGGTTTCGGCGTGTTCTGGGGGCCGTTACCGCTGTATCTCTCCCGGACGCTCGGCTACGAATCGGGACTCGTCTTCGCGCTGTATCTCGTCTCCAGCGTCGGCTCGGCGCTGTGGTACGACCGCGCCGGTTCGCTCGCCGAGCGGTACGACCCGAGTGGACTTCAGGTGGGGAGCCTGCTGGCCCGCGCGGCGCTCCACCCGGCCGTTGCCGTCGTGGGACTGCTCCTCCCGGTCACGCTCGTCGGCACAGCGGTCAACGGCATCGTGTTCGTCCTCATCGGCGTCGCCTGGGCCGTCATCGCCGTCACCGCGGCCAGCGTCGTCACCCAGCTCGCGCCGCCGGCGATTCGCGGCGAGGCGCTCGGGCTGTACACCGCGATCTCCGGGCTGGCGAGCGGCGGCGGGTCGATACTCGGCGGCTGGCTCGGCGGCTACGACTTCCTGTTGGCGTTCGGCGTCGCAGGCGGGCTGGTGCTGGTCGGCGCGGCGCTGGTCGCGGTCGTCTGGCGGCGCTCGCCGACGATGTCTGTCGACAGCGAACCGCTCTCGGCGTAACAATCGTCGGCTTCGAACGCCGCTCAGGCCAGTTCTTCGTACGTCTCGACCAGCCGCCGGCCGACCCGGTCCAGACTGTGCTCTCTGGCCGTCTCTTTGGCGTTCTCGCCCAGTCGCTCCCGCAGGTCGGGGTTCTCGGCGAGACGCTCCAGCGCTTCGCGGAACTCCGCTTCGTCCGCGCAGATGAGACAGTCGTGGCCGTCCTCGTAGTACTCCCGGAACACCGGGATGTCCGAGAGGACGACCGCCTTCCCGCAGGCCATCGCCTCCAGCACGGCGATGCCCTGGTTCTCGGCCTTCGTCGGGAACAGGTACACGTCGCCGGCCCCGAACGCGCCGCGGATGTCCTCGATCCACCCGGTAAAGGTCACGTTCTCGGGCGGGTCGTTCACCCACCGCGAGACGGTCCTGGAGGCCTGTGGCCCGGCGTCGTATGGGCCGAACCATGCGAAGTCGTGCTCCGTTCGCTGGGCGAGTTCACAGAACGTCGTCAGCCCCTTGCGTTCGAAGACGTTGCCGACAGCGAAGACGACCATCCCGTCGAGGTCGTAGCGCCGCCGGTAGTCCTCGCGCAGGTCCTCGTAGCCCGCCAGCGCGTCGATGTCGACGCCGTTCGACATCGGCCGTATGGGCGCGTCGACGGGATAGGATTCGAGTATGTTCTTCGTGTATTCGGAGGGACAGAGCACGAGGTCGGCCTGGGAGTAGAACCACTTCAAATAGCGGCCCAGCGCCGGCGCGACCAGGTTCGACCCGCGGAAACTGTCCCGGAAGTCCTCGCGGGTGACGTGAGCGTGCAGGACGAGCGGGATGTCCGCCTGCGCCGCGTGCTGCGCCACGGCGACGGAGCCGGGTCCGATCATGTTGCAGTGGGCGATGTCGAACTCGCGGAACACCGGGTCGTTGAAGGCGATATTGCCACCCAGTGCCCACGCCGGATGGCCCTCCTGCCAGGGCGTCGTCTCCACCTCGATGTCGGTCTCGGACAGCGCCGCCCGCTGGTGGTCAACGGCGGTGCCGATGCCCGACCGGTCGAGGCGGTCGGCCAGTTCGAGATAGTTCAGGACGCGCACGTCTCGGGGCTCTCCGGCCGGGCCGAAAATCCTATCGACTTCACCTGTGGGGCTGTGATTAGAAGCGTTTACTTACCAAACAAACGTTCAGAACAGCCAGAAAGCCCCCGCGCTATCGACTCCCGCGGCTCGCTGTGCGCTTCCCTCGCTCACTCCGTTCACTCAGTCCAGTGCTTGCTTCACCGGGGTTCGTCGATAGCGCGGCCCCTTTCAGTCCCACCCGTGTCGGCTGGTCGAACAGTCACAGGTGGGACTGAAAGGGGCGAGACGCTGGGCGTTCGAGACGAAGCAAGCACTGCATGAGCGACGGTAGGGAGCGAAGAAGCGCGCAGCGAGTGCGCGGCGCTCCGCGCCGCGACCACTCGAACGGCGAGCGAAGCGAGCCGTGAGAGTCGCAGTAGCCCAGCGTCTCGGGGCTTTCTGGCTGTTTACAAAGCTACCAAACCGTGCGTCGACAATTGCTAGCTCGTTCGGAAGGCATTTTCCCGCCGCCGACACAGTACCGGCAATGACGGACGAGGCGACCATCGCCCGCGAGCGGATCGAGCGCCTCCAGTCACTCGCTCGCGAGGCCGTCCAGGCCGGCAACGAGGAGCGCGCCCGGTCGTACGTCCGCCGGGCTCGTCGGGTCGCCGAACGCCACCGCCTGCGCCTGCCGCGGTCGTTCGAGCGGTCGACGTGTGACGCCTGCGACACGTACCTGCTGCACGGACACAACGCCCGATCCCGGACCCAGTCCGGCCACGTCGTCATTACGTGTGACTGTGGGGCACAGTCCCGCTATCCGTACGACTGAGGATTCTTTACGACTGCTGGTTTTAAGGGGCTGTCTTCGCTAAACGGTGTACATGAGTGACTCTTCTCGACAGTCGCGGATACACGACCTCGACGCGACGCTCCGCGTTGGCAAACACGGCATCGAATCCGTAGCGGACGAACTCGACGACCAACTGGAAAACACGGACCTCGTGAAGGTCAAGTTCCTCCGGTCGTCCCGGGGCGGCACAACGGCCGAGGAACTCGCTGACGACCTGGCCGAGATGGTCAACGCTGAGGTGATTCAAGTGCGGGGCCACACCGCGGTGTTCGAGAAATGATGCAGGTCCAACCGCTCACCGACCTACTCAATGGCTTCGGCGTACCGGCGGCCGGGTCCATCGCCTCGGCAGTGGTCTTCGTCGTCGCCTTCGTCCTCGTCTACGCATTGGGGAAGGCGATAGTGCTCCCCATCGTCGACCGCTCGCTCAAGTCACGGGACCTCGATACCCACGCACGGCGGCCGCTGAAGAAGGTCGTCAGCATCGGTGTCGTGTTCGTCGCCATCTCCGTCGCCTTCGGGATGGCCGAGTACGGGAACTTCCTACAGTCGCTGGCAACCATCGCCGCCGCGGCGACGCTTGCCATCGGCTTCGCGATGCAGGACGTCATCCAGAACTTCGTCGCCGGCGTGTTCATCTACACCGACAAGCCGTTCCGGATCGGCGACTGGATCGAGTGGGACGGCAACTCCGGCGTCGTCGAGGACATTAGTCTCCGTGTTACCCGCGTCCGGACCTTCGACAACGAGCTGCTGACCGTGCCGAACTCGAATCTGACCGATGGCGTCATCAAGAACCCCGTCGCCAAGGAGCAACTCCGACTGAAGTTCGTGTTCGGTATCGACTACGACGACGACATCGACGAGGCGACTGAAATCATTCTCGACGAGGCCAGGGCACACCCGGAGATTATGGACGACCCCGAGCCATCGGTTCGCCTCGTTGAACTCGGTGACTCCTCCGTCGGACTGCAGTCCCGTATCTGGATCAAGAACCCGAGTCGGTCCGACTTCGTCAAGACGCGCGCTGAATACGTCAAGGCAGTCAAGCAACGCTTCGATGCCGAGGACATCAATATGCCGTACCCGAACCGGACCATCGGTGGCGGGCTGGAGATGACCGGACTCGACGGCGTCGTGGAGCCGGCCGACGACTGAACCGCACAGTAGCGTATTTTGGCTGTAAATGGCCGGGGTATCTGGCTACCGTGTCGGTATCGCCATACTCGTGCTTCGGTCGCGGCCTCCGTCACCTCGGGACAGTAAGTCCATTCCGTTCACTGGCAGAACTAAGCCGCCGCTGTCGGACGGTTTGGGTGGAGAAGATCTGCGATGGGCGCTGCGGGATTTGCACCCGACTGCGAGACTCGCTCTCGCTCGTCTCGCGTGGTTCAAATCCCGCAGCCGACGCTCCTCACCGCTCACTGTCGTTCGCACAGAAATCACGGGCGCTGAGGGCGCTCGTTCGTGGGGCGAGCGAATCCCCTTGATAGGCGTGAGGCAACCGAATTCGAGCGCTCTTAGATACACCGAAAAATACAGTAATCTGTGAACCCATAGGTTTCTGTATGCCTAGTATCACCGTCAATGTGGACAACGACCTCAAGGAGCGAATGGAGAGCCACCCGGAAATCAACTGGAGCGAAGTCACGCGACAGGCCATAGAAGAAAAAATCGAGGCGCTCGAAGTGATGGACGAACTCACCAGTGAGAGCGATCTCACCGAGAGCGACGTACAGGAAATCGCCGACAAAATAAACGAGAGCGGACGTAA
Source organism: Haloarcula sp. CGMCC 1.6347 (assembly GCF_037078395.1). NCBI lineage: Archaea > Methanobacteriati > Methanobacteriota > Halobacteria > Halobacteriales > Haloarculaceae > Haloarcula > Haloarcula sp. CGMCC 1.6347. Next base: position 90,453 of record NZ_JAYMGX010000002.1, on the reverse strand, counting down.
GCGCGTTGACGAGGAATCGGCGTAGAGACGACGAATGAAGCTGGTCATTGACGCCAACGTCGTCATCTCTGCACTCATCGCTGACTCAAAAACGCGTGAGCTCATCGTCACACTCGAACCCGACCTCCTGACACCCGCCTTCGTCCACGAAGAAATCGAGAACTACGAGGAGCTAATCGTGAAGAAATCCGGGATGGAGCCGGACCGAGTGACACAATTCATCGACCTCCTGTTCCAGTACATCGAAGTTGTTCCTGGTGACGACTTCTACCAAGCTATCGAACAGGCAAAGGAAGCAATCGGTGACACCGACCCGGACGATGTTCTCTACCTAGCGTGTGCGATTACCAACGATGCAGCCATCTGGAGCGATGATTCCGACTTTAACGAGCAGAATCTGGCCGAGACTCACTCGACGACTGACGTGATCAACTCGTTTGACACCCGCTAAACGCCTGAGTAAGTTCCTCGGCGGCGCGCAGTGGAGACGGAGGAAATCCACCAGAAGGCACAAGCTCCGTTCCGAACCGTTTGGTTATCGAACGAAAGCAACAACATTGCACTTAAGAGCAATACCGATCCTTCGCAGTCTGGCGATTTGCCCCTCGAAAATCCGTTACGGGCGCTGCGGGATTTGCACCCGACTGCGAGACTCGCTCTCGCTCGTCTCGCGTGGTTCAAATCCTGCAGCCGACGCTCCTCACCGCTCACTGTCGTCCGCGCAGAAATCACGGGCGCTGAGGGATTTGAACCCCCGACGGTTTGGTCCGAAGCCAAGCACTCTGTCCAAGCTGAGCTAAGCGCCCTACGTACAATGGTATGATGACGTTATGGTTTAAACCAACCGGTTCCGCCGCGCCATGGGACCGCAGTCACGGGATTACTCCGAAACCGCTTCAGCCGTGTCGGAGTCGGTGTCAGCAGCGACCTCGGCCACGACAGCCTCCGTGTCGACGCCTCGTTCTTCGGCGAGTGCCTCGATGAGTGCGCGCTGTTCGGCCAGTTCCTGTTCCATCCCGTCGACGCGGGTGTTCGTCTCGTCGACGGTGCTGCGCAGGTCCTCCAGCTGCGACTTCAGCTCGTTGACCTTCTTGTAGAGGTCCTCGGCGATGTCGGCGACCTTCTGTATCTTTTTCGCGGTGGAACCCAGTCCCATAGCCACGGTTACGGAGAGGCGACATTTCCTCGTTTCGCTCGAACGTCGCTGTTATGACGCCGCCGGACCGAGCAACGGTATGGACGACTTACGGCTCGCTCCGGCTGTCGGCATCGTCGGTTGCGTTCTGTATCTCCTTGCACTTGCGGTCCCGTACGGCCTCGTCGAGACGACCAGTGCCGTGGGGGCGTACTACAGTTCAGGGGCGCTATCCCCGCTGCTACCGGGCGTATTCGCGCTCGTCTGTATCATCGTGCTGGCGGCCGGCCGCGAGGGTCGGTCGGACCCGAGTGTCGCGGCGGGGGCCAGCATCGGCATGGGCGTGTTCATCGTCGCCCTCAGCGTCCTCTGGGCAGTCACCGTTCCCGAGAGCCTCGTGCTGGGACTGACTGAGTCGACACTGATGGAGTACCACCGCTGGGGTGTCGTCCTCGCAGGTGCGCTCATCCCGCTCGGTGGGACATGGTTCGCCCGGGCGCTGGACCTGCTGTAGGCCGGTCTGCCCACCGGCGCGTCGTCCAGCGGTCTGTGGGCGCATCCGAAAGGCCCTTATGGGGCGGCGGCGGAGTTTCAGATGGACTAGGTCGGGGGGCTAGGCCCCCCTCCTCGCCCGCACTGTGGTCTTGAGCGGGGACCGAACACCGGGGGCGTCCGGTCTGACGGACGTGGACCCCGTAAGCTAACGTGGAAGCCTCGTCCCACGGGGACGGCGGTCCGCGTGGTCGCACCTGCAGGGGTGCGCCCATGTGGTTAAACGATGGCACTCCGCCAGGCACGGAAGTGAGCAGCGGACCATCGAACACCCGTCGCTCGTGGGGTCGCGGGGTGGAGGAGGCAAACGGGATTACCCGCGTCCGAACGCCGGGCCATCCTGGCTGTCCGTTCCATTCATACCTGCGTTTAATTTCCCCGAGCAGCCGTATTGCAGTCGTTTTCCGAAAGCTATCGACGCAATCTGTACGTCGCTCGGGTGCCGGTCAACGGAGGTTGACGACCGCGGTCCACCATCCGCTGGACCACGCTCCCGGCTTATGATTGACCAACACACTACAGAGGGACACCAATGAAGGGGTGTCTTAGATATGTCCTTCAGATTTAGCTCTGTATATTTAGAATGTAAACACCAAAAACAGCAGATAGGACTGGAATCTCTATTTTCTATCGATTATGGTCTTTTCACACTACAACTTTGCATATCGGCTCCCAACTTACCTTTTGAAGTCGACAGTATCCATCATACACAACTGGTTTCGGACGCTCTATGACTACCGAGAGCCACACTGGAGACTACGGTGGCCCGCCGGCAGCACTGTCGTCGGCGTTCCACTCCTGCAGTTCCTTCCGCCGGATCTTCCCGCTGGTCGTCTGTGGCAACATATCGGCGAACTCGATCTCGCGAGGGTACTCGTACTCGGCGAGGGCCTCTCTGACGACGGACCGGATTTCTGTCCGGAGCGTATCGTGGTTCGGCGCGTCCTCGGCTGCCTCGACGTAGGCCTTGATGATCTCGCCGCGCGTGTCGTCGGGCACGCCGATGACGCCCGCCTGGACCACGTCGGAGTGTTCGAGAATCGCGCTCTCGACCTCCATCGGGCCGACGCGGTAGCCGCTGGTGATGATGACGTCGTCCTTGCGCGATTTGAACCAGACGTAGCCGTCGTCGTCCCGTCGGGCCAGGTCACCGGTGACGAACCAGCCCTCGACCTCCTTGGCTGCGGTTTTGTCTGGCATGTTCCAGTACTCGTCGAAGAACACCGAACGGTCGTGGGGTCGCAGCGCTATCTCGCCGAGTACGCCGGTCGAGAGCGGCTCAGCAACGCCGCGGTCGGCGGCGTCGGGGTCGAGAATCGTCAAATCGTATCCTGGCAGCGGCTTACCCATGCTGCCGGGCTGGGTGTCGAACCAGTTGGCGTTGTTGGCGACGACGAGGTTCAGCTCCGTCTGGCCGTAGAACTCGTTGATGGTGACGGAGTCGAACGTCTCCGCCACCCAGTCGACGATTTCGGGCGTCAGCGACTCACCGCCGACGGCGAACGTCTCGATGGCCAGGTCGTACGCCGCCGTCGGGTTCTCGACGTCCATCAGCATTCGGAGGGCGGTAGCCGGCATGAACGACCGGGTAACGCCGAACTCAGAAAGCAGGCTGAACGCCTCCTCGGCATCGAACCCCGAGGCGGGGTAGCCGACGATGGTTCCGCCGTGGTGCCACGTCGCGAAGAGCGTCCCCCCGAGCGCCGCGCCCCAGGCCCAGTCCGCGGGCGTCCAGACCGTCGCGTCCGGTCCCAGCCCTTGATCGAAGAAGTTGTACGCGGCTGCGGCTCGCCCGAGCCAGAGCGCGTGTGCGTGACGGACGCCTTTCGGCGGCCCCGTCGACCCGCTCGTGTACAGTATCGCCGTATCGGTGTCCGGCGTGGACTCGTAGGGTTCGATATCGGTGTGTTCCGGCGCGGCGAGCACATCCTCGAAGGCGTGGACATCGCCCGCCGGTGCGTCGGTTTCGATCTCGACGACGTGTTCCAGCGCCGGACAGTCGTCCCGGACTGCATCGATATCGTCGCGCACGGCGGGGTCGATAACCGCGGCGGTCGCGCCGGCGTCGTCCAGCCGATACCGGAGTGCGTCCGTCCCGAACAGGACCGTCAGCGGAACCGAGACGGCTCCGAGCTTCCAGTTCGCCAGGTGTGTGATCGGGTTCTGTGGCTTCTGTGGCACGACGACGCCGACCCGGTCGCCGGCCTCGACACCGAGGCCGGCCAGCCCCGCGGCGAGCCTGTCCGATAGCTCGTCCAGTTCGCGGAACGTGTACTGCTCGCGCCGCCCGTCGGGGTATGCCTGTTCGAGCGCCACCCTGTCGGGGTCGTCGTGTTTTTGCAGAAAATCGACCGCCGGATTGTACGACGCCGGGAGGTCCCAGTCGAACTGATCGCGGGCCTCGTCGTACCCCTCGAAGTCCGGCATCACTGTCCAGACCATGGCATATCGGTCGCCTGGGTGGCTGTTGCGTCTTTCGGTCGAATCACCGACGCTGCGACCGAGCCGGCAGAACTTTCCGTCTTCCCCTCCCGACTTGACCGTGGACTCTACCGACATCCGCGAGGAGTGGGCCGACCGGTCCGGCGAATACTCCCCCGCGTATTATGCCTACTATGGAGCGGACGAGACGAGTGAGCTAGTGCAGTCGATACTTGCGGAGCACGTCGAGCAGGACGCGGCTATTCTCGAGGTCGGGTGTAGCTCCGGGCGGCACCTCGCTGCACTGTCTGACGCTGGCTACTCGGATCTGACCGGGGTCGATATCAACGCCGACGCGTTAGATGTCCTCGCCGAGACGTACCCCGACCTTGCGGCCACCGGTTCGTTCCACGCGATGGCTATCGAGGAGTTCGTCACGGATGTCGCGGACGACGCGTACGACGTCGTCTTCTCCGTCGAGACGCTGCAGCACCTCCACCCGGACGTGGACTGGGCGTTCGAGGAGTTGGCGCGTATCGTCGATGACCTGCTGATCACCGTCGAGAACGAGGGCGGCGACCCGGGTGAAGTAAACTACGTCGACGACAACGTCCCGCTGTACTATCGGGACTGGAACGCGGTGTTCACAGACTGTGGACTTACTGAAGTGGATTCGATAGATGGGAAGCGGGACACCGTCCGCATATTTCAGGCACCTAAGTGAGTTGTTGCACAGATAGGCCTATATTAGGGCATATAAAGTTAGATATTGATAAGTACATCCTATATATGTGCTATTCGGCAAGAGAATGAGCGTAATTAGAAGATTACGTGGTACTTAGGGAACTCAAGTCCAACTTCAGACGTGATCTGTGGCTCGATAGAGGTCCATCTCTCACGACAGACTCACTGGGACACCAGAATAACGTATGTACGTCTGTCATCCGTGATGTTCCGTATTACTGAACGGCAGTTCGCCTGATGGGAAATGGATTACCGACCGACGGAAGGAAGTTTCTTGTGTATCTCTGTGAAAAGTGCCGTTTGTACCGACTATATGTCTACCGCCGGTAACTGATGCTCTCCAACTGATGCCCTCCACAGCTAGTGTCTGTGTCCCCTTGCGACAGGCAGAAAATAAGCCGTTGGCAGCGCAAGATTGATGTATTGTTGCAGTTTGCTACTCTGTATGAGGTACTACCAGCTACGCGACGGGAACTCACAGCGGTTAGCGGTCGAAACTGGGGACGGTGTGTACGATTTGACCAGCGTCAAACCGCAACTCCGCACGTTCCGTGACCTCCTCAAGTCGGCCTCGATTGCGGAGACTGCACCGGACGAACTCAGTGCCCGCCATCTCGATGCCGCTGAAGCGGTGTCCGAGCGGCGACTTGAAGCCGATGCTACCGACCCCGTCACTGCCGACGAAGTCTGGGCCGCCGGCGTTACGTACCAGATCAGTGAAGAAGCGCGGACAGAGGAAAGCGACACGCCGGAGATGTATCTGTACGTGCACGACGCGGAGCGACCGGAGATCTTCTTCAAGTCGACGCCCAATCGGACTGTCGGCCCCAACGAAGCAGTCGGTATCCGGGCCGACTCGGACTGGGACGTGCCCGAGCCCGAGCTTGCGATCGTTCTCTACGAGGGAGAAATCGTCGGGTACACTGTCGGCAACGACATGAGCAGTCGGTCTATCGAGGGGGAGAACCCGCTGTACCTCCCTCAGGCCAAGGTGTACGACCGTTGTTGTTCGGTCGGCCCGGCCGTCGTCACGGACATCGAAGACCCACACTCGCTGGCGCTCTCGATGTCGATCCACCGCGACGGTGAGCGTGTCTACCACGGGGAGACCAACACCAGCGAGATGAAACGCACCTGCGAGGAACTCGTCTCGTACTACACCGCACACAACGCGGTCCCCGAACTATCAGTGCTACTTACCGGGACCTCGCTCGTTCCCGACGACGACTTTACGCTGCAGGAAGGGGACGAAGTCACCATCGACATCGAGTCTATCGGAACGCTGAAAAATCCCGTCACGGTCGTCTGAGCGGCTAGTGAACCGGGAGCGGGGCCGCGGTCTCTCTGGGAACCCCTTCGCATGGGGTTTCACAGCGTGATACCCCACTCGGCCCTCGACTGGTTCCGATTGCGTGCCTGTGTGTCGGTCTGCTGTGAGGATTTGTCCCGACAGAGTTTTGTCACCCGTCGGTTGCCTACACGCTCTATGGGTATCTCTACTTGCGACAATCGGCCGGAACGTACGTGTCTGTGTGCGGTGATATGCCATCGATATGTCGTGACAGAAACCGGTGTGGCATCGAGGTCACCGCTCTGTCCCAGATGTTTGAACAACTGTTTAATACGAGGGCGTACCATGATCGGGTATGGCAAAGACCGCTCAAAACCCAGTCAAATCCGCCGAGACGACGTTCGAGGTGCTTGACGCACTGAAAGACCTCGACGGGGCCGGTGTCACCGAACTGGCCCAGCATCTCGACATCCCGAAGAGCACGGTTCACAACTATCTGAGCACGCTGGAACAGGAGGAGTACGTTGTCAACAGGGACGGTGTGTACGAGGTAGGGCTCCGGTTTCTGGAGCTGGGGGCATACGCCCGCCACCGGGAGAAACTGTTCGGGATCGCGAAGCCAGAGGTCGATCGGTTGGCCGCAGAAACCGGCGAACTCGCGAATATTCTCGTCGAAGAACACGGCCGCGGGTCGTACCTGTACCGTGCTCGGGGAGACAAAGCTGTCCAGGTCAAGGCCCACGTCGGAACACGCGTTCCGCTTCATACGACAGCGCTGGGAAAAGCGATCCTCGCACATATGTCGACCGAACGGGTCGATGCGATCGTCGACCGCCACGGACTCGGCGGGGAGGCCAGCAAGTCGATCAGTAGTAGAGCGGAACTGGAGCAAGAGCTAGCGGACGTCCGGGACCGCGGCGTCGCTTTCGACGACGAAGAGCGTCTCGAAGGGCTCCGCTGTGTCGCTGCCCCAGTGCTCAACCACGATAACGAAATCATCGGTGCGATTAGCGTTTCGGGACCGACAAATCGGTTCCGTGGCGATCGGTTCCGCGAGGAACTCCCACAGAAGGTGCTGGAAGTCGCCAACGTCATCGAGCTGAACGTTACCTATTCGTAACAGCAGTGTTCAGAAAAGGTGAACGGTAGTACAGTATTGTGACAGCGGTAATTAAACAGCGTATTTCGACAATAGCACCGTCCTTGGCCAGTGATTGCAGAACAGCACAGACTAGTCAGGAGGGTACTGGAAGTATGTCTGGAAGGCGTTTCGAGCATGTGTTTCGGTCCCGCGACACGAACGAGTAGACACGAGTTCCGGCTTTCATCTCATAGATGCCGGTTCTAGGTTTTGTTTGATAAATAGCCACTATACGTATCATTCATCATGAGTGAACGACGTTCCAACGCTATCTTACACCGTGTGGTACTATATAGTACCACGCCCCTGACGCGGTCCCTATCTCAATAATGGATGTACTACTGTTACTCTAAACGAGGGATATCGACTATCGGTTTCCTATCACTGGATACGTTCTAAGTAGTAGCTAAACCCACCGACTTTCGAGGGAGTACACCCAAATACTGTATTTATATACGAGTCTCCGAGATATAGCGCTAATTCAGTGCCTGAAAAATAGATAGAGGAAAATATATTCATAAGTTTGGGTAGATTGGATTATATTTGCCGGTACTGAGCTAGAGTTCGAGCCATCCGTCGATGGATCTTGCTTGGCAGAGACACAACGATGGCTATCGCTTCGGCAGTGTCTCCCGGCAATCGGGTACGGTTACGCGAGGAACTGGACGCCCAGGGACAGCAGGAACAGTACCACGATCCCGATCGATGACAGTTCGAGCCACCGGGACCGCACGTCGGCGGACCTGATACTTGCGACGAACAGCGTTCCGACGACGCCGACGACGACGACCAGTGCCAGATACACCGCGTTGAGCGCTGATGCCATATGATACCATTTCACAGCGGTACAGTAAACACTAGTGGTTGAGCGCGCCCTCCACAACGATAATGAGAGCCAATCACATAGACAGGGGCATGCGTCTCGAACTCCGAATCTGTAAACACTGCCACGAGGGGGATCACGGCAACGCCGAAAAGACGGCTGTGACACAGGATATGGTCGCCTGCGCCGAACAGGTCCGCGAGTACAAGGACCTCATCGGACTGGATGCGCTCTATATCACGAAGGTGACGGAAGGCGACCCCGGCGGCGCGGAGGCGCTGGACGTCATCGTCGCCAGCATCGAGGGTGACCAGGTTGCACTCTCGGATACACAACTGGTCATGGAAGACGGCGACGGCAACATGCTCGTCTACCCGGAACCGAAAGACATCCTCCAGGTCCTGACTCGGAACCTGAATCAGATTCAGGAACAGACCCGGCAGGACGTCGACGTCGAGCTATCGCCCGAAGGACAGGCACTGATCGCGTAGTCGCACGGCAAAAAACGGCGCACGGGCGATTCAGTTCTCGGACGCAGCGTCGTCAGTGTTCGGCTGGCCGCCGTCAGTCTGGGGTTCGCCCCCGTCGGCCGCGGCCGGCGGTTCCCGCTCTTCCTCTAACTGCTGTTCCCAGCGGATGCGCAGGACGTTCCCGTACATCGACAGCACGAGCCCGACACCGAGGACGATCATGCCGAGGTTGATACCGATAGTCAACAGGATGCTCGCCGGCCCGCCGCCGATTGCGAGCTCACGCGGCACCGGATAGCCCTCGTCGAAGATGCTCCCGATGAGCACCGAGACGATGCCGATGACGGTCATCGCACCGAAGATGGTCGAGACAGTTCGCCAGGACGGGGACAGCGAGAGCCGTTCGATGCCCGTGGTGTCCGGCTCCTCGTCGCCGCCGTGGTGTTCTGGCACCATACTTCGGGGAATAAACGCCTTCGTCTCGACGGGGTAAAAGGCGGGATGCATCCCGTGCTCGAAGATGTGGAACATGACTCCCATCAGCATGATGACGCCCAGCAGGCCGTGGAACGTGACGAAGGCCATCGCGGCCGCCTTGGTCTGGAACATCGCGGCGAGTCCGGTCTTGCTCCAGATGAGCAGGCCCGAAATCGCAAGCAGGGTCAGCTCGATGGAGAAGATGAACACGACGCCCTTGCCGATGTAGGACAGCAGCGGGACCTCGTCGGCCTTGTAGCCGGCGAACTGTCGCGCGCTCGGGTGGCGTTCGTCGGCCCGGCCCAGCACGAACTGGATGTCCTGGATGAACGCGTCGATGTCATCCTTCGCGGGGAGGATCTTCGAGAAGTTGCTCCGGCCGGTCGAGGAGATAATCTGGAGCGTGATCCAGAAAACGACGAGCGCAATCAGCCCGATGCCGGTAATACGGTGGATCGCCGTCACACCCGAGGCCCCGCCCATCAGCGTGAGCATCCACCACAGTTCGTCGTTGAACATGATGGCGTAGCCGGTGAAAAACAGCAGGAACACGTCCAGCCCCAGCAGCGAGTGGAACAGGGTCGTCACGCGCGTGAACTTCCCGTGGTCGAGATTGCTCATGCGCCGTCACCCCCCTGTCTGTCACCACTGTTCGGCGAGCCACCGTCGGCCGCGACGGCCTCGCTGACGTCCTCGCCCGGCTCACGCATCTGGTCGGCCAGCCGCTGGAACGCCGCCCAGTGGATGAACACCATCACGAGGATGAACGCACCCAGGATGACGTCGGCCGCGTGGATGAGCGCGATGAGGAAGTCGAGCGCGGGGATGGTGTTGCCGAACACCCAGTCCGAGCCGATACCGCCGCCCTCGACGCTTGGATTGACCCGGTACAGCGACTCGTAGCCGATCCTGAATCCCTGTGCCCAGAACAGCGCCAGCCCCGCGACCACGAGGCCGACGACCGTGCTGATGAGCACCGAGACGCGGCTATACCCGTTCACCTCCGGAAGGTCGTCCCTGTCAGTCATTGGAACTCACTGGCGTCCTCGCCAAAGATGATGTCCATGGCCACGTCGTTGAAGAACGTGCCGCTGTCCCTGTTGTCCAGTTCGTCCGATATCTGGGCGGGCGTCCCGACCAGAATGGCGTCAGTGGCACACTCCTCGGCGCAGGCCGGCCCCTTGCCGACGTCCTGGCGTTCCTCGCACATGGTACACTTGTCCATGTTGCCACCGCTGCCGACGAGGTTCGCGACGCCCTCGTCCTCGTTCGGGAACTGTGGCGCGCCGAAGGGACACGCCGAGAGGCAGTACTGACACCCGATACAGAGGTCGTCCCGGACCCGGACGAAGCCGTTCTCCTTCGAGATGAGCGAATCGGTCGGACACACCGAGACACACGGCGCGTTTTCGCAGTGATAACACTGCATCGGCACCGCGGTCTCGCCGGGTGACTCACCCTGTTCCATCGCCTTGCCGCTGCTGGCGTTGAGCCCCGACGCGGCCTCCTGGCCTTCGAGCATCGTCGCGATACTGATTCGCTGTTCGTCCCGTGGGACGTCCCACGTTCGTTTACAGGAGACGACACACCCGCCACAGTCGATACACGCTTCGACGTCCGGGAAGATCCTCGCGTCCTCGCCGGTACTCATCACGCCGTCGTGCATCACTTCGTTGCCTGTTGACATACTAGCTCACCTCATTTCACCGTCGAGTTGTCGCGGACGTCGAAGTCCTTCTGTGTCCCGACGTCGTTCTCGTCTTGCGGGAACGTGAGATCGAGGTCCACGTCGATGTTGTACTGGTCAAGCACCGCCGGCGTCGCCGGGTTGACCGCGACCATCGACACCTTCGTCTCCTGCATCTGGGTTTCCACGTCGTAGCCGCGGGACGTGATAGCGTTGGCTGAGTCCCCGATGGCGTAGGGAACGTGGCCGTCGGGGTACTTGTCCTCCAGACTCTCGCCTTTGAACACGCCGCCCCAGTGGTAGGGCAGGAACACTTCCTGGTCGTTCGGCCGGTCCGTCACGCGGGCTTTCACCAGCACGGAGCCGCGGTCCGTCGAGGAGATGACGACGAGGTCGCCGCCGTCGACGCCGAGTTCCTCCGCCTTGTTCGGCGTTATCTCAGCGTACATATGCGGCTGGAGGTCGGCGGTGTGGATGTTGTTCCGCGTCTCCGCACCACCGCCCTGGTGTTCGACCTGCCGACCGCTGGTCATGATCATGTCCAGATCAGGCCCGTCGTCCTGATTGTGGATGATGTTCGTGGCCTGTTCCTGCTCTTCGAGGTTGTTCTGGTCGAGCCGATAGAAGTTCCGTTGCTGGCCGTTGGCCGGCCACTCGTTCAGCAGTTCCGTGTCCGGCCCTTCGATGGGTTCGCGGTGGACCGGTACCTTGTCGAGGAAACTCCAGACGACGGCCCGCGCTCGGCCGCGTCCGGTCGGCGCGTCGGGCTGGTTGTAATCGTACTCCTCGTAGAACTCGGGGTCGACCCCCTGTCCGATCATCGTTTCGAGGTACTCGTCGAACACCGAACTCCCGGTTTCAGGGTCGTTCAGCGCCTGCGCGGCGGTGTACACCGACTCCTGGTTATCGAGTGCGTACTGCTGCGGGATGGTGAGCTCGTCCGGCTGAACCTCCTGTTCGGGGTCCACGAGGCTCTGTGGCGGCGTCACCTTCCAGCCCGGATACTCCGGGATGCCGTGAATCATGCCGTCTGCAGCAGTGTCGTCGTCATCGGCCCACTCGGGGTTGTACGGTGCCCGGGTCAGGTCCAGCGCCTCCTCCTGGCTCTCGTATCGGTCGCCGACGGCGTCGAGCGTGTTCTGCATCGGGTACTCGTCGTCCGTCGGCATCGCGTCCCAGTCCTCCGGGGTCGGTGCCGAGACGCCCCAGCGGGTCCGGAAGTCCTGCCCCCCGTTGTTGGGGTCCAAGTCGTCGTTCCAGATGATGGGGGTGCCCGGATGGTCCTCACCCCAGCAGGGCCAGGGGAGCATCCAGTACTCGCCCGCGACCGGCGTCCCCTCGGCCCCTTTGAGGTCCTCGTTGGAGAACGCCCAGTCGTACTCCAGGTGTTGCTGGAGCCGTTCGGGGGTCTGGCGGTAGCCGATAGTGTTAGTCCCGAGGTTGAACTCGCGGACGACGCCCTGGTAGCTCGACTTCCCGTTGTACAGCTCCGAGCCCGCGCCCCAGTCGAAGTGCTCGCCGAAGCCCAGATAGCCGGCCAGTTCCTGCATGATCTGGAGGTCCGGCTTGGAGTTGTGGGCCGGCGAGCGGACGGGTTCGGACCACTGCACCGACCGGTTCGTGTTGGTCAGCGACCGGTGGTGCTCGTACTGGCTGGACGCCGGCAGTAGCAACACCGGCGGTCCGTCCTCGTAGTCCGGCAGGACGCTGGCGACCGAGGGGAACACGTCGACAACGACCAGCAGGTCGAGGTTCTCCATCCCCTCTTTCATCTGCTCCATCTCGCTGATGGAGTTCGCCGAGTGCCCCCAGAAGAACGCAATTTTCGTCTGGTCGGGCTGGTAGATCGGCGTTTCCTGATAGCGGTCTGCCTTATCGAGCGCCGACTCGAACCAGCGGGCCACCGTCAGCCCGTTCTGGAACATCATCGAGTTCTCGGCCGGATTGTCCGGGCCGTGATCGCCGCTCGGCGGCAGTTCGTTCGCGTCCTCGCTGCCCTCGTAGTTCGGGCTCTGGCGGACGTACTTCTCCGGCGGCATCAGCTCGAACCGGTTGTACAGGTCCGCAAACGAGGTGGAGCCGCTGGTCTCGGGGGTACGGTCCCAGATTTCGGCCCACCACGACCAGCCGCCGGCTGTGAGGCCGTAATACCCCGGCAGGATGTGGCTCGCGACCGCGAGATCGGTCGCCCCCTGGACGTTCGCGTGTCCGCGCATCACCTGGAGGCCGCCGCCGCTCCGGGCCGCACTCCCGGAGGCGAGGCTCGCCATCGCATACGAGCGGATGTTCTGGGTCCCGTTGTTGTGCTGGGTCCCACCCATCGCCCACTCGATCTGGACGTGTGGCCGGGCCTCGTCAATCATGTCGGCGATGCGCTCGATGTCCTCGGCGGACACCCAGGTAATTTCCTCGACCGTCTCCTTGTCGTACTCGTCGAGTTCGGCGTCGACGTCCTCCCAGCCCTGGACGCGGTCAGTGAGCATGTTCTGCCCGCTGTCGTCCGCGTCCGGGTCCATCGCGAGTCCGTGCTTGTCGCGGAGTTCTTTGATGATACCCATCATTAGGGCCACGTCGGTGCCCGGACGGAACCGCATGAACTCGTCGGCGTGGGCCGACGTCTTCGTGAACCGCGGGTCCAGATTGAGGATGGTTCCGCCGCGTTTCTGCCCTTCGAGGATGTGCTGCATCGCAATCGGGTGTGCCTCGGCGGGGTTCTGGCCGATGATGATGTTCAGGTCGAAGTTCCGGTAGTCCTGAACGGTGTTGGTCATCGCGCCATAGCCCCAGGTGTTCGCCAGTCCCGTCACCGTCGTGGAGTGACAGATACGCGCCTGGTGGTCGATGTTGTTCGTGCCCATGAACGCCGCCAGCTTTCGGATGGCGTAGGCCTCCTCGTTGGAGTGGTGGGCGCTGCCCAGCAGCATCACGCTCTCGCGACTGTGTTCCGCGTCGACGTCGACAGCCTCGCTCGGGGGGGTATCGTCATCCGGCCACAGCGCCCGGATGTCCGTTGCCAGACGGTCGTAGGCCTCGTTCCAGCCGAGTTTGCGCCACTCCCCGTCCTCCTGTATCATCGGGTGTTTGAGACGCTTCTCGGAATGTTCGGTCTCGTAGATGCCGGCCCCTTTCGAACACAACGACCCGGCATTTATCGGGTGTTCATGCCACGGCTCCATGCCGACGAAGGAGTTGCCCTCCTTCTCACCACGGAAGCCACAGCCCACCGAACAGTAGTTACAGATCGTCTTGGTCAGTTCGGTGTCCGTGTCTGTCCCGTCCGTTTCCTCACCGTCCTCCTGAAGCGCCCGACCAGCGCCGCTGACGCCGAGGGCGACCCCGCCCGCGAGGGCGCTCGCCTTCATGAACGAGCGCCGGTCGAGATCCAGTGAGACTGGTTCCTGTTGTGTACTCATGGTGAATGGTGCCCACCCATTACCGATGCTGTCCGTGTTTGCCACGAGATCTGGTTTGTCATTGTCTCTCTAGACGTGCCACAAATTCGATGTCATCCATGATAAAATGTGTCATAGTTAGCCATAATAATTCATGAAATTTTCCACCCGGCCAAATATTTGGGGTTGTATTCATGAATAGATGTGTGAACACTCCGCAAGGTCTATTACCGGGACAGGGTTTTGCATGATTAATGAACACGGGCGCCTTTGTGTGTTCCTGTGGAGGATCGTGCGATATCGACCTCGAAGCGGTACGGGACGGCGTCGACAGTGTCGACGTCGTGGCCAGTTCCGAACTGCTCTGTCAGGACGGCCTGGCCGGGATGTCACAGGTCATCGAGGAGTACGACCTCGATCAGGTCATCGCGACGACACCGGAGCCGTCGTGTCAGGACCGCATCCGCGGGCTCGCCGACGAACACGGCCTTCACCCCGAGGCATCGGTGTTCGTCGACCACCGGGAAACCAACGCCTGGGTCCACGACGGGGCCGCGGCCACCGACAAGACGGCCCGTCTCATCAATGCAAAGCGGGCCGGTCTGCGCGAGGAAGCGCCGTCGCGGACGGTGTCGAAAGACGCCGGGAACCGCGTCGCCGTCGTTGGTGATCCGGAAGCAGCGCGGTCACTGACCGACGACGCCGACGTGTTGTTCATTGCGGACGGGCGGGACTTCGCCGACGTGGAAGGGCTCGGCGACGTGACGATGGAGCGCGGGCGTGTCGTCGACATCGATGGCTCCTACGGCGAGTACGAACTCACGCTTGAAGCCCGCGTGACCGACGACTGTATCGACTGCATGGACTGCGTTCGAGAGGGGCCGGACGGAATGGTGACGGAGTTCCCCGTCGACATCCATCCGGACGCGCCCGACGGCGAATGGACGAACACCTGCCCGACCGATGCCATCGAACTGGACGGCGTTACCCGCACCGTCGAAGTCGACCAGGTCATCTATCTCGGCGGCCGCGACGACGCCCGCGGCGGTCGGCTGGGCTTCTACACCGGACCGGTCGACGCTGGAACTATCGCCGCCGTCGAATCGCAGGTGGGCGGCATCGAGAAGCCGCAGTTCCTCGACCTCGAGATGGACGTCTGTGCCGCGGGGGCGTCCAGCCAGGAGGGGTGTACGGCCTGCGTGGACGCGTGCCCCCACGGCGCGGTCGACCGGCCGACTATCGACTCCGTGGAGTTCGACGAGGTGGCCTGCGAGAACTGCGGAGCCTGCACGAGTTCCTGTCCGACGGGCGCGACACAGCTCCGCGAGCCCTCGAACCGACGGCTCGCCCGCGAGGTCGAGGCGCTGCTGGAAGACGACTCGGATGAGGGCTTGCTGTCGCGCGGCGACAGCGCCGGTATCGATACGCAGGTCGTCGCGTTCGTCTGCTCGGAGTACGCTGCCGAACGGCTCCGCGCACACGGACGCAAAGCCGTCCAATCGGGCGATCTCGACTACCCACCGATTCTCCCGGTCCGGGTCAACTGCACGGACACGGTCGGTGAAGCTCACGTCATGCACGCGCTGGCGGCCGGCGCTGACGGTGTCGCCATCGTCGGCTGTGGCGGCTCCTGCCTCCACTCCGGCCCGGACCCCAAGCAGGACCTGGTCGACCGGCTCAATCGGGCGACGACCGACCTCGGACTCGGTGACCGTGTGGGCTTCTTCGCCCCGGAAGCGGGCAACCCTGCGGCCTTCGTCGAGTCGCTGTCCGGGTTCGTCGAGTTCGGCCTCGACGAGACCCCGATTCCGGCCGGCGACTACGAGGCGACCGGCCGCAGCGACACCGACCGCGAGGAACCGCGGCCGAACCCCGACTTCGATTCCCACGGCTGGACCTTGGAGAGCGTCCGGACCATCATGGAGTACGTCGAACCCGAACGCGAGGTGATTCGCGGGCTGAAGGACTTCGGCGTCATGGACGTCAACGACGCGTGTACCCTGACGCCGACCTGTACGACCCTCTGTCCGACCGACGCCATCAAGCGAACCGGCCACGGCGAACTGGCGTTCAACCACGCGGACTGCGTGAACTGCGGCCTCTGTGAGGAGGGGTGTCCGGAGACGGCGATTACGATGCACGATGGTCTGGACCTCTCCTTGCTACCGGAGAACCGCGACGGCGAGGCCTGGACGACCGTCCACGAGGGCGACATGCTGGAATGCGTCCGCTGTGGGAAACCGTTCACCAGCGTCGCCTCCGCCGACAAAATCGAAGAAGAGGTCGGCGACCAGGTCGAGGGGCTGGCCCCCGACGCCGACCACAGCGTCTTCGAGTACTGTAGCGACTGTCGGAGTCGCCTGCTGTTCGACCAGGGGGAGAAGCGATGAACGACGCGGCCGTCTACGAGGCCCGTCTCGAACTGGTGGACTTCGTCATCGACGTGTTCTGGGACGTGCCCGAGGAGGTGTTCGTCGAGCGGCTGTTGAGCGGCGAGGTTCAACTGCCGGAAGACTCCATCAACGATCAACTCGACGAGGGCTTCGAGGTGCTTGCGACGTGGATCGACGAGAACGCAGACCGGTCGGTTTCGGCGGTGCAGGACGACCTCGAACGGGAGTACACGAACCTGCTCGTCGGCCCGCGGCCGCCGGTGTTGCCCCACGAGACGAACTATCGGGCGGACACGGAGTTCATCGGCGAAGGCCTGGCCGAGGTCGACGCCAGCTATGCCGCAGCGGGATGGGCACCCCCCGAGGAGTATCCCGAAGAGAACGACTTCGTCGCCGTCGAGATGGCGTTCCTGCGGTATCTCATTGAGCGCCAGCGTGAGGGCGACGAGGAGACCGTCGGCTACGAGCGGGTGTTCATCGAGCAACACCTCAGCGAGTGGGTCGTCGACTTCACCGACGAGATGCGCAAGGAGGCCGACGACGGGCTGTTCCTCGCGGCGGCGCTCATCTGCGAGGGACTGGTCCGCTTCGAGGACGAAATCGTCGCGCAGGTCGGGTAGCAGGACGGCTACCGGATACGGAGCACGAGCCCAGTGCTTGCGATGAGGCCGACGACCAGCAGGACCTTCACCGCGGGCAGCAGGAACGCCATCGCCTGTTCCATGAAAAAGAGCGACCGCCAGGAGTTGACCGACCGTGCGACGACCGCGACGGCGCCCGCGCCCGCGACCAGTACGCAGAGGAGCGTGACCGACGCCGCCGCAACGACGCCAAAGGGGTTCGCACGCAGTCGCTCACGCATCGGGCACCACCCGCCGACCGACGACGAGGACCACGAACAGCGGGACGAGGACGGCCAGCAGACGGCTGACAAACAGACCGATGTAGCTGATAGTCGATTTGAGGTGGATCTCCCAGTGCCAGCTTCCCTTGAGCTCGGCGATGAGTCCGATTGTTCCGACGACAAGCAGTGACAGCGCCAGCAGCGTGGCGAGGGTGTAGACCAGGATTCGGAGATATCCGAGGAGCGAGACAGCGGTCAGTCGGGTGTTCGATTGCTCGGTGGCCATCAGGTTCCCTCCTCGTTCCAGTGTTGCTGATAGATATCGTACGTAATGACGGCGAGGACGACCAGGCCGACACCGAGGACCATCGCGCCCATGTCGGGTGGAAACGGAAGGTTGAGCCCTGATTCCGAGTGTATGGGGATAGTTAACATGAACTATGGTACGGACTGGCAAGTAAAAAACCATTGCGACCTGTTGTCTTGAGACAAAGTTTTTCTCCACGTAGCCCTACCCCTGTGATAGCATACCATGACATCACGCCGTGGCCTGCTGCTCCGACTCTCCGCACTCACCGGAGCGGCCGGTCTCAGCGGCTGTTCGTCCCTGCTGGCCAGGCAAGCGGAGTCGCCGACGGGTGACCTGGACCCGAATCCCCGAGCCGACGAACTCCCAATACGGCAACACGCCTGGAACGAGCGCCTTCGGAGCGATGCCGCCGGCAACGACCTGTTGCCGCGTCATTTCCGTCTGTTCATGCTCGACCTCGACGGGTCACCGTCAGATCCGGCCGCGGAGACTGTCGAGCTAGCGATGCGAACGCTGGAAGACGCCTACGAGTTCACCAGTTCGGGACTCCTGCATATGCTTGGCTGGGGGACGAGCTACTTCGATACTTACGGGTCGCTCGATTCGTCCCCGATACGCAGCCCGCGGGTCCTCTCCCGAACGGACGATCCCGATCTGCAGGCCTTCGACGCAATGCTCGTCCTCGCAAGCGACGTTCCCTCACACCTCGCGGCCGCCGAATCGGCGATGTTCGACACGCGGCCGACGCTCGCGGACGCGGAGATTCAGGGTCGACTCGGCGACGTGTTCTCCGTCGCCGACCGCCGCGGCGGCTTCATCGGCGAGGGGCTTCCGGCGGCCCACGCCGACGCGGAGGGCGTCCCCGCCGACATCCCCGAGGAGTCGTATATGTTCTCGGGCTTTTTCGCCGGCCGGGCCGGGACGCAGGCCAGCGAGGACCGCGTCACCATCGACGACGGCCCCTACGCCGGCGGGACGACGATACACCTCTCGCGAATCAACGAGGCCTTCGACAACTGGTGGGAACTCGCCCAGTCCGACCGCGTCAAGCGACTGTTCTCGGCGGAGTTCTCCCCGGAGGACATCGACAGAGGTGCCCTCCCCTTCGCCGACATGGTCCGCGAGCACGCGAGTACAGAGGGCGAGGTCGGCCACTTCGAGAAGGTGGCCCGCGCCCGCAAGGACGGGGAGCCGATTGTCCTCCGGCGGGACTTCAACACGATTGACGGCGGCCAGGCCGGGATTCACTTCCTGTCTCTACAGGAACGCCCGCGGGACTTCGAGGAAGTTCGGGACGCGATGAACGGCTGGTGGCTCCGAGAAGAGCACGAAGACCTCCGGGACCGACAGAACAACGGCCTGCTGGAATTTATCGAGGTTGCGTCACGCTCGAACTTCTACGTCCCGCCGCGTGACAAACGGGCCTTCCCGGCCCCGTAGCTGTCGCTCGCGTATAGGGAGGGGCCACGAAAACAGTGCGAGACCTGACGCCGGCAGCGGCTCACTCCTCGTCGTCGTCCGTCGTCGTGTCGTTCTGGTTCACGTCGCCCGGCCAGACGCCGTGGTCCCAGACCTCGAAGTCGTTGAACGTCTCTGTCGCACCCTTCGGCTTCCACTCACTCTCTTCGTGTGCCATTGTATATCATCTGTCGTAGTGACCGGGCTTAAGTTTTGGTGCCGTCACTCAGACGGCGTTCCCGGCGGTTTCTGCTCGTCCGTGACTTCGTCGAGGAACGCGTTCGCGTAGAGGTCGACGTGCATCTTCAGGACCGCGCTCTCGTCGAGGCCGCTCTCCTCGGCCTGTCGGCTGAGCAACGCGGCCAGTTCCTCTGTCGGTTCGTACTGTACCTCGCGGCCGTCAACCTCGAACGCCACGTCGTGGGACTGTGAGACGAGGTGTTCAATCTCCAGCAGCGCCTGCTCGACCTTCGTTTCCATCGCCGCGTCGATGTCCTCTAACCGCCGGTCGGCCCATTCCTGGGCCGCCTCGTACAGGCGGTCGCTTACCTCGAAGACGAGCGTCAAAACGACACCCCCTCGCCTTCGAACTCGGGCGTCCACAGCGTCGTCTCCTCACACACCGGACAGTTCTGTCGGCGCGGCTGCCCCTCGAACGCCGAGAGGTCGATCATCTGGCCGCATTCCTCGCAACTGTAGTACGTCATTCTTCGGACGGGGGCCACGACTGTGGGGCCGGGTCCGACTCGGTTATCTCGGAGTACAGGACCACGAGCGCGCCGAGCACGATGGCCAACACCAGTACCCCGGCGATGCCGCCCAGCGCGTTCTGACCGACGAACGTCGCTGTTCCGGTCGCGAAGTCGATGGTCGACAGTACTTCGAACAGTGTCAGTAACAGCCAGACGAACGCACCCAATACCACGAACGTGAGTATCTTCGACTGCTGGACCGCGGTTCGGAGTGTCATTGTCGTTCGTGTATGACAATGACCAGCAAACATTATAAATATAGGGCGTTACTCATCAGCGAGTTCCCACTCCGCCTTCTCGGCGGCGTCGGCGAGCGGGATAAACTCCCAGCCCGTCCGGTCGGCGATGGGCTCGTCGTCCGGACGGCCGACGAGGACCATCCGCTCGGCGTAGAACATCGAGTGCTCGTCGATGTCGGCGAGGCGTTCGGCCGGTTCCTGACCCGCGCCGCTGAAGAAGTCGGCGTCGATGCCGTGGTCACGCTGGAACTTGTTGATGACGAACGCCTCCACGTCGCCGACGATACCAACCCAGTCGGCCCACGCCCGCGCCTCGCGGAAGACCAGTTGCGGGTCGGCGAACTGCCGGGCCGCGTCGTAGGTTACGGCCATCGTCATGTCGTCGATGCCGCCGCCGTGGGGACCGCTCGCTTCGACGGGTTCCTCGCCGGCAGCGGGGTCCTCGGCGACGTTCGAGGCCGGGTCCGTGTCGGTCGCGGCCGCGCCGCCCGCGCCGCCGCTGTCCGTCGGGATGCCGACCGGCTTGTCCTTGTTTTCCCGCGGGACGTGAGGGACCGCCTGGCCTCCGGGGTCCGCGCTGGCGGTATCTCCGCCGTTCCCTCCGACACCAGTGTCCGAAGCAGGACCCGTTCCTGCGGCCGCGCCGGGACTCTCAGCCTCGGCGTTGCTGTCGGGCCGCACCGATGCGGTCCCAGTCGCTCCGGGGTCGGGTTCGTCCTCTGGGTCGCCCTCACCACTCCAGAACCAGTCGCCCCGGTTCGGCGTCTCCTCGTCGTCCTGTACGTCGAGTTCGTCGAGGTCGATTTCGTCTGTCATTCTCCGAGTGTCGTGTCCGCTGGTAGTGTCGATTGGTCGACGGCGTCCGCGAGGCCGAGTCGCTCGATTGTCTCGGATGTGGGCCGGCCGTCGGCGTCCCAGCCGCGCTGACTGTAGTACTCGTCGAGCATCGCGTCGAACGACTCGGCGTCGATTGCCGCGCCAGCGTTCGGGCCAGAGTCGAGCGGTTCCTGCAGCTTCGCCGGAAGTTCGTCGTCGGCTCGGGAAACGCCTTCGCGGACGTTGAACAGGCGCGTCAGATTCCACACCCGCTCGCCGACTGTCGCGAGGTCGCCATCCGTATCTAGGCCGACAGCGTCGAGCCACTCCGCGCCGAGGTCCTCGAAGGCGTCGCCGACGAAGTCATCGACGACGAGACACCACAGCACCGAGCGCTGGTCCTGTTCGCGGATGACGGCCGCGGCCGCCCGCTCGGGGCTCCAGTCGCCGTCGAAGGCTTCCCGCTCGATGGGGAGCGCCCGCCGGTGACAGGCCCCGCGGTCGCTGGTTGCGTACGCCAGCGCCATGCTCCGTGCGCCGCGGGGGTCGTACGCCGGCAGTTCCATGGCCTTGACCGTCGGCAGGAGGTCGTCCCCGCCCAGCCGGGCCGAGGCCGCATCGACGCCGTCGGCCAGGGCGTCGCCGAGCATCGTCTCCCGTGCGACGATCTCTTTGAGGAGCGCCCGCGCGTCGTCGGGACTCCCGTAATCGAGCGACTCGTCGAGCAGGCCGGCGTCGCCAGCTTTGATCGCCCACGCGACGGCGCTCCCGGCGCTGATGAGATCGAGCCCCAGCCGGTTGCAGGTCTCGCCAAGCGCCGCCACGGCGTCGAAGTCGTCGATTCCCAGGCCGGCCCCGAGACTCATCGCCGTCGCCCCGCGCGGGACGGTTTCGCCGTTCTCCGTCTCGACGCGGAAGCCGCCGGGGCTCCCGTCGTCGTCGTACTCCCGACCCGCGGCGAGTTCCTGCACGGCCTCGATGCCGACGCCGTCGGCCCCCTCGAACTGGCCGTCCTCCCAGCCATGCGTCGAGAGCGCGCCGACCTCGTTGGCGAAATCGACCGTCTCGACGGTGCCGCTGGCGTGGAGCCACTGCCCGGTGTCGCCCTCGCGATATCGGGTTGCGTACTGTTCCCGTAGCTCCGCGAGATCCGTCGGCGGGTCGCCGCGGACGACGACTGCTTTCAATCGTTTTGCACCCATCACGGCCCCGGCACCGCCCCGGCCGGCGTGGTGTTCGCCGCCGTCGGAGGCGATAGTCGCGAACGCGACGCCCTGCTCGCCCGCCGGGCCGATGCACGCCACCGCCCCGTCGGGGAACGCCGCGTCGGTTTTGGCCGTGTCCTTGCCCCACGTCTCAGCAGGTTCGACGGTCGCGCCGTCGTCCTCCACGACGAGCTTGACCGGCTCTTGGGCGCGACCGGTGACCAGAATCCCGATGTGGTCCTGCAGTGCGCCAGCCAGCGTGTCCGGGAACGTCCCGCCCGCGTAGGAGTCGAGGAAGCCGCCGGTCAGCGGCGACTTCGTGACCGCCGCGTAGCGCGTCTCGCCCGGCAACAGCCCGGAAACAGGGCCGAGCATGAAAAGCAGGACGTTCTCGGGACCCAGCGGGTCGGTGCCGGCGTCGAGTTCGTCGTACAGATACCGAGCGCCGAGTCCCTTGCCGCCCACGAACTGGCGACGCCAGGCCTCGGGGACCGGACGGCTCTCGACCGACGCCGACGACAGATCGACGTAGAGCATCCGGTCCCGGTTGGCCACTGTCATCACCCCACACTCTGCCGGCTGTCGACTAAAGGATTACCCACAGCGCGAAGCACCTTTCCCTCAGACCCGAGAAGTCGGGGTATGCGCGCAGGAGTCATCGTCTCGGGCGGCCGGTCGACGCGGTTCGGCGACAGCGACAAGGCCGTCGCCGACCTCGCGGGGACACCGATGATTCGCCGCGTCGCCGACCGACTGGGACAGGTCGTCGGCGACCTCGTCGTGAACTGCCGCGAGGACCAGGTCGAGGCTATCGACGCGGCGCTGTCGGGCCATACACTCGACCCGACGTTCGCACTCGATGCGGACCCGGACCAGGGGCCGATGGCGGGCATCGCGACCGGGCTGGAGGCCGTCGACAGCGAGTACGCCGCCGTGGTCGCGTGCGATATGCCCTTCGTCGACCCGGGCTTTGTCGACTATTTGTTCGAGCGGGCGGCGTCCCACGAGGCCGCGGTGCCGCGCCCGGACGAGTGGTTCCAGACGACACAGGCGGTGTACCACGCCGAGGCGATGCGGGCGGCCTGCCGGCGAGCGCTGGAACGCGGCGAGCACAAGGTCGTCGAACCCGTCTTCGACCTCGATTACGTCGTCGTCGAGCACGAGGACGTGCTCGAACACACCACGCTAGAGACGTTCGAGAACCTCAACACCCGCGAGGAGTTCGAGGCCGCGGCCGAACAGTTTTGAACGAACGGGGCCGGTGTCGGCTCGTCTCAGACGACTGCCACCAGCGGGTCGTCGGCTCGCATTTCCGCGAGCACCACGCGTGGCACGTCGGCGCGGTCGTGAATCGCCTCGGCGACGGCCCGCGCGCTCGCTTCGAGGTCAGCGTCGTCGACCATGTTGAGCAATGGAATCGCTGTCGCGCCGGCGGGGACGTCTTTCAGCCCGCCGCGGCCGCTGGCGAGGACCGCAGCGACGTCTTGCGGTCGAATCTCGTCGCCGGGGTCGAGCCCGGTAATCGCGGCTACTTCGTTGACGCGATGGACGAGGTCGTCGGTCAGCGGTTCGCCGACGACGTGGGCGCTTGCGATAGGCACGACCGTCGACGCCGTCGGGGGTAGCTGTGGCTCGCGGTCGCTCGGCGCTTTGAACTCCCGCATCCGCGCGCCGTCGGCTTTCACCAGAACCGGGTGGTCGATGTCGGTCAAGTCGGCGACAGTTTCCGGGTCGTAGCCGCGGTAGCGGTCCGGCCGCTCCTGTGTCGGGACGACGCCCAGCGGCCACGCAGTCGCATCCTCGATTGCTTCCCGCGGGGTTTCCGTCACGACAACGTTCTCGACCCAGCCGTCGAAAATCGGAATCCGGACCGTCGCAGAGACGACAGCGTGGTCGAGGCGACGTGCGAGCGTTGCCATCGTCGTCTTCTTCCCCCCAGCGCCGACAAGGCAGGTGGTCCCGTGCTGCGCGTCCAGCGCGTCGACGATGTCCATACGCACTACACGGCAGTAGTCGGATTAACCGTTACCCTGGTGCGCACGATAACGGAACCGGACCAGTCACGTCATTTAAGAGGTTGTGCTGTGAACAGTTAGCAAGGAAATGCTCGAAGACGACTTCGGTCGCGAGGTCTCCGGTGTCCGCGTCTCCCTTACCGACCGGTGTAACTTCGACTGCGTCTACTGCCACAACGAGGGGCTGGGCGACACACGGGGCCCGATGGAGGCACAGGACGACGAACTCACTGCCGACACCATCGTGGCCTTCCTCGAAGTCGCCGCCGAGTTCGGCGTCGACTCGGTGAAGTTCACGGGCGGGGAGCCGATGCTCCGGGAGGACTTAGAGGAGATTGTTCGGCGTGCCCCCAACGAGATGGAGGTGTCGATGACGACCAACGGCACCTTCCTCCCCGGCCGCGCCCCGGACCTCGTCGACGCGGGCCTTGAGCGGGTCAACGTCTCCCAGGACGCGCTCGACAGCGAGGCCTTCGCCGAGCTGACACAGAGCGGGGCCTACGACCGCGTCCTCGAAGGCGTCGAAGCGGCGCTTGACGCCGGCCTCGCGCCGGTGAAGCTCAACATGGTCGTCTTCGAGCCGACTGCGGGCTACGTCCCGAAGATGGTCGACCACGTCGCCGAGAACCCCGGGCTCCAGCTCCAGCTCATCGAGTACATGCCGGAACTGGCCGGCCATCCGGAGTGGGCCATCGACATCGACCGCGTCCACGACTGGCTGGAAGACCGCGCGGACACGGTCGAACACCGCGAGATGCACGACCGCAGGCGTTACTGGATACACAGCAACGAGGCGGCGGTCGAAGGGAGTGGCGCGACCACCTCGCTGGCCGCGTCCGACGGCGGCGTTCAGACGGAGCCAGTCAACAACCAGAACAGCGGCATGGTCGAGATCGTCGACCCCGTCGGTAACGAGAACTTCTGTGCGAACTGCCACCGCGTACGGCTCACCCACGACGGCTATCTCAAGGGCTGTCTGAACCGCAACGACGACCTGCGGGACATCGGCACGACAAAGGAGTCGATGCGCGCCGCGTTCCGCGAGACGGTCGACACCCGGGTCCCCTACTACGGGGAGTACATGGTCGAAACCGAGGACGGCGAGTGGGAGATAAACGAGGAGTACATCGACACCGACGGGGACCGTGCGCCCTACGAGTACTCGGAGTAGCGGTCGCCGCGGGCAAACGCTCTTGTTTTTCCATCGTGAAGACCGGCCAGAATGAGTTTCCCGTTCCGCGACCGAACCGCGATTTCACTGTCGTGGAACGAACTCACCGGCGCTGTCGGGGACTCCGCGACGGTGCTCCCGGTCGTCGTGGCCGTCGCCGTGCTGACGGAGCTCTCGCTCCCGGTCATGCTGGTCTGGTTCGGCGTTTTTCAGGTCGTCTGGGGGCTGTACTACGGCGTCCCGATATCGGTCGAGCCGATGAAGGCCTTCGCCGCGCTGGTCATCGCCGGGACTATCTCCACCGGTGAACTCGTCGTTGCGGGGCTCCTGCTGGCGGGCATCCTGCTCGTACTCGGTACCACGCGGTCGCTCGGGACGGTCAATCGGTACGTCGACGACACCGTGGTCCGGGGGGTCCAACTCGGCGTCGCACTGGTCCTGCTAGAGACGGGCATCGGTCTCGGGCTCAGCGACCCAACACTCCTGGCCGTTGCCGTCGGCCTTGTGGCCGTCTTCGCACTTCTGGGCTACAGTGGGCAGAGCGCCTTCGCCGTCTTCGTCCTCGGCGTCGTCCTCGCCCTCGCGGAGACCGGCGTGCCGACGCCGGCCGTCCCCGCTGTCGACGCCATGTTCATGCTTCCAAGCATGACACTGTCGGTCCAGACGGCAGAGGCCGTCCTCGCTCAGATTGCGGTCACGGTCGGCAACGCCGCCATCGCCACGTCAGTCCTGCTTGCGGACTACTTCGACCGAGACGTGTCCGCGGACCAACTCTCGAACAGCATGGGGCTGATGAATCTGGTCGCGGTCCCCTTCGGTGCGTTCCCGATGTGTCACGGGAGCGGCGGCGTCGCCGGAAAGTACGCCTTCGGGGCCAGAACGCCCGGCGCGAACCTGATTCTCGGCGCGGGCTACGTGCTGACCGCGTTCCTCGCCGTCGGCGTCATCGCGGCCTACCCGACGGCGCTACTCGGGGTCATTCTGGTACTAATCGCGCTCCAACTGGGCTGGACCGGCGTTTCTAGAACAGATGACCTCGTAGTGGTCGCGGCAATCGGTGTTCTCGGCGTACTCGTCAACCTCGGTCTCGCGTTCGCCCTCGGCGTTCTCGTCCAGCAACTGCGCGCCCGGGTGTGACTCGACGGCCGGCCCCCACACGCTTGTATCAGGAGCCCGAAGGGTCGACTGATAGATGCGTCCCGCAACGGAACTCGAAAACTTGCTCGGAGAGGCGGAGTCACTTACCATCGTCTGTCACAACAACCCCGATCCCGACTGTCTGGCCAGTGCGCTTGCGCTCGGCCGTATCGCGGCCGCCGTCGGCATCGACGAGCGGCGAATCCTCTACAGCGGCGAGATTTCACACCAGCAGAACCGCTCGTTCGTCAATCTCCTGGAGATGGACATCCAGGAGTTCGATGCAGCCGACGTGACCGACCGGGAATCCTCGGAACTGCTCGCCTTCGTCGACCACTCGATTCCGGGATCGAACAACCGGGTTCCCGAGGACATCTCGGTCGATATCGTCATCGACCACCATCCCGCCGAGGACATTGCGGCCAGGTTCATCGACCACCGCGTGGAGATCGGGGCGACGGCGACGATACTGACCGAGTACCTGCGGGACCTCGACATCGAACTCGACGACCGCTTGGCGACGGCGCTACTGTTTGCCATTCGACGGGAGACGCTGGGCTTCCTTCGCGGCGTGACGCCGGACGAGTACGGGGCGGCCGGCTTTCTGACAGCGGCGGCTGATTCGGACCTGTTGCGACAACTCTCCTCGCCGTCGATCAGCGGCGCAACTGTCGACGCTATCGCGGACGCCATCGGGAACCGGACGGTCCGCGGCTCGGTGCTGATCTCACACGTCGGACGGACGCCAGAGCGGGACGCACTGCCGCAGGCGGCCGACTACCTGGCGACCCTGGAGGGCGTCGATACGGCCATCGTCTTCGGCATCGTCGAGGACACTATCCAGCTCAGCGCCCGCTCGACGGACTCCCGGGTCAACATCGGTGACGTTCTGAGTGAGTCACTGAGTGACGTGGGGAGCGCGGGCGGGCATCGGGAGATGGCCGGCGGCGAGGTGCCGCTCGGCATCTTCGCCGATTACACGAGCGACGACACCGTGCTCGTCGATATCGTCGAGCAGGTGATTTCGGCGCGGCTGTTTGCCGGATTGAACCTCTCCGAAGAGAACTGATCAGCGCAGCCCTCAGGACAGCCGGAACGTTTCCAGGTTCTTCGGGTTGTGGGTCCGCATGTTGAACTTCTGGTACAGCGCCGAGGAGAGCTGGTTCGTCGAGGACTCGTCGCCGTGGACACAGAGGATCTTCTCCGGCCGGGGGTGCATCGTCTCGACGAACGACTCCAGTCCCTGTCGGTCGGCGTGCCCGGAGAAGCCGTCGACCGTTTCGACGCCCATCTTGAGGCTGACCCGTTCCGCTCGCGGGCCGCTGGTATCGCCGAGCGTGATCTCGTCTTGGCCGCGCTGGATCTGGCGACCGAGCGTTCCCTCGGCCTGATAGCCGACAAAGGCCATCGTGTTGTCAGGGTCGCTGCCCAGCAGGCGGAGCCAGGACATCACGGGGCCGCCGGTGACCATCCCGGAGGTGGTGAGAATGATAGCCGGCTCGTCGTCGGTGATGTCCCGTCGCATCTCGTCGCCGCCGTCGACCTGTGCGAACTGCTCGGCGAGGAACGGGTTCTCGTCCTCGTACAGGATGCGCTGACGGAGGTCCTCGCGGAGGTACTCCGGGTACGCGGTGTGGATGGCCGTCGCCTCGCGGATCATCCCATCGAGGTACACCGGCATCGTCGGGATGTCGCCCTTTCGCATCGCTTCTTCGAGGACGAGCATGAGTTCCTGGGACCGCCCCACAGCGAAGGCCGGAATCAGGATTTTGCCCTCCTTCTCGTAGGCTTCGTTGATGACGTCTTTGAGGACGCGCTCGGAGTCGGACTGGTCGGTCTGGTAGTCGTTTTTCCCGCCGTAGGTCGACTCAAGCACGAGCGTCTCCACCCGCGGGAAGTCGTTGACAGCGCCGTCGAGCAGCCGAGTGTCCTTGTAGTGAATGTCGCCCGAGAAGGCGACGTTGTACCGCCCTTCGCCGATGTGGAAGTGACACACCGCCGAGCCGAGGATGTGGCCGGCGTTGTGCATCGTGAGCTTGATGTCGGGCGCGATGTCGGTGACATTGCCGAACTCCAGTGGAATCGTGTGTTTGAGCGCGTCCCGGACCTGCTGGCTCTCGTAAGGCGGGGTGCGGCCCTCCTTGGAGGCCACATCGAGGTAGTCCAGTTGGAGCAGCCCCATCAGGTCCCGCGTCGGCGCGGTCGTGTAGATCGGGCCGTCGTAGCCGTATTTGAACAGGATAGGGATGAGCGCGGAGTGGTCCAAGTGGGCGTGAGTCAGGACGACGGCATCGATGGAGTTCGGCCCCGCCGCGAGGGCTTCGGGGGCCTGGAGATACGGGACCTCGCCCTCAGCCCCGGGCTTGTCGCCGCAGTCGATGAGGATGCGTGACTCGGGCGTCGAGAGGATGAACGACGCGCGACCGACCTCCCGACAGCAGCCGAGCGTAGTGAGTCGGACCCAGTCCTCGTCGGCCGTGGTGGGGCGGTTGATCTGGCGGCCGACGCGCTGGAGGATGTCCCGTCGTTCCTCCCGTTCCTGCTTGAGGTAGTTCCGGACGTTCGAGACCGTCGAGGACTCCATCGGCGGCGTCCGAACGACTTCGGGGGTCCAGCCGACGGAAGCGGAGATTTCGTCGAGGGTCGCGCCGTGGCGGCCGATGACGCGGCCGGGCTTTTCGGCCTCGATGAACACTTCGCCGGTCTGGCGGTCGAAATCCAGGTTCTGGACGCCGGCATCCTCGGGAATCGTCTGCGTTATTCGAGCCCGGGCTTCGTTCGGCGGGACGAGGGCTTCCTGCGTGGGGCGAACGTTGATACGTTTGCGCAGCGTCTGTGCGAGGTTTCTGACGATCCCGTCGCGGTTGGCGACCGTCTGCGCGTCCGGCGTGTAAATAACCAGTTCCGGTCCCTCGAACGCGACGGATTCGATTTCGATGTCGTCCGGTGTCTCTTCTTCGACCTGTGCTTTGATTCGATCAAGTGTCTCGTCTG
Source organism: Haloarcula sp. CGMCC 1.6347 (assembly GCF_037078395.1). Lineage (NCBI taxonomy): Archaea > Methanobacteriati > Methanobacteriota > Halobacteria > Halobacteriales > Haloarculaceae > Haloarcula > Haloarcula sp. CGMCC 1.6347. The sequence continues at coordinate 60,986 of NZ_JAYMGX010000002.1, read as the reverse complement.
CGGAACTCATAAGTTTGGAGATGGAGGCCCGATAGCCGTCGGTAAAACCACGGCTCTCGACTGCCGTTATCTAGCGGGAGTGCAAGCACGGTAAAGAACCTTTGCTTGTCTCGGTATGTCATTGTATGGTCGTGTCTCGGCAGGAACCGGCGAATTTTAGTGTGGGACTGCGAGTTGTAGTTGTATGGGCTTTGGTAGCTACGATGAATCCGAACAGAAGGACAACGACGTAGACGCAGACGACAGCGAGGGCGTTGCGGTCCACGAGAACGACCACGACGGGTCGGTCTCCTTCGAGACGGAGGCGACCACGAGCGACCTCGTCGACAAACTCGGCGACATGAAAGACGAGGACGAGGAGTAACGCCGCCGCCACTCCCGACTGCGCTTACTGGCCGACTTTTTCCGCGAGTTCGCCGCGCTCGTCCAGCTGTTCGAGGATGTCGCTGCCGCCGATGAACTCCCCGTCGACGAACGTTTGGGGGATAGTCTCGCGGTCGCTGTGGCGCTCCAGGGCTTCACGATAGGCGTCGGTTGCCTTGAGCACGTCCACTGTCTCGATGTCGTCGCGGTGCTGTTGCAGTAGTGCGAGGGCCTTCTTCGAGTAGCCACACTGTGGCATCAGCTCGTTGCCTTTCATGAACAGCACGACCTCGTTGTCCTCGATGACGCTGTCTACCTGGTCCGTGACCTCTTCGGGCGAGAGTTCTTCGGGCTCGAATGCCATACCCACACTAACGGCGTCGGCAATAAAGGCGTACCGACGGGGCGAGCGAGTCCACAGCGTCGGGACGCTCGACTACTCGGCTTCCTCGGGCGTCAGTGTCGTCAGCTCGATAGCGTGAATGTCGCGGGTGAGATGGTCCCCCAGCGCGTCGTGGACGAGCTGGTGCTGGTCGACTAGTGATTCTCCCTCGAACGCCGGGGACACCACGCGTACGGCGTAGTGTTTGTCGTCGTCGGGGTCCCGCGGTGTGGTGACCGTCGCCTGTGCTTCCGGAAGCGCTTCCTCGATGAGTTCGGCGACTGCATCCTCGTCCATACGCGCTCTGAAGAGAGCGGCAGGCAAAACAGTTGGCGTCACAGTCATGCCGCGGTCACTAACTGAGCGACAGTTGCCGGCCGATACCGACTCCGAGGGCGGCCAGTCCCAGAAGGGTGAGCGCGACCCCGCCGAACCGGACTGCCGAGAACGAGGCCACAAGCCAAACCGTCCAGAGCGCGACCACCAAGGCAAGCCCGCCGGCCACGATCAACAATCAGTCTGACGAACCGCTTCATGTCCGTGTCTGTGGTGATCGGCTGTAAATTCCCGCCAGCTGAACCACAGGTGTTTGTGCCTCGGGTACGTAGGTCGGATATGAGCGACGCAACGCTCGTCTACGACGACGACTGCGGCTTCTGTACGTGGTGGGCGGACTTCATCGACGAGCGGTCCGACCTCGAAATCGTCGGGTTCTCCGACCTTGACGACGACCTGCTGGAGCGACTTCCGGACGACTACGAGTCCTGCTCGCATCTGGTGACTGACGAGGAGGTGTACTCCTGTGGGGAGTCCATCGAGACAGCGCTCACCTACACCGACATAGGCAAGCCGGCGCGGCCGCTGGTCTCCTTTTTCCGCCAGTTCGAGGACTACGAGCGGTTCCGCGAGCGGGCCTATCGGCAGGTCGCCGATAACCGTTCGAAGTGGGGGAAAATCATGTCGAAGACGCCGCCAGCGCGCAGGGACGACACGAACTGACGACCCCTGCCGGACCCTGGCGTGTTGCAGATCGCCCTCGCTGACCGGGCTGACGTAGCGCAGAATCGACACCGAAACTGCGTGGCCGCGACGAGGAACGCCGGCAGGTAAATAACCGCCAGCGAACGGTGGAACAGAACCCGGACGAGCCAGTACGCCTCTGGCACCCACGGCAGCATACTCCGGATGTGGCCCAGCCACGAACTAAACCGTACCGGGCGACAGCTGTGTCAACCACACTCAGCCGTTATCTGCCTGTTCAGGCCATTAGTTGCTGGTGCGTCGGCTTCATACAGCGATCCTGGACGACGCGGCGGCCGGCCGCTTCGGCACGTTCGACGGCCTCGTCGTCGTGGATGCCGAGCTGGAGCCAGATGACGGCGTCGTCGTCCCGTTCCAGGGCCGCGTCAACGATGTCGCTGACCTCGTCGCTTGGCCTGAACACGTCGATGATGTCTATCTCGCCGGGAATCTCTGACAGCGAGTCGTAGGCCTTCTGTCCGAATATCTCGTCTGCGAAGGGATTGACCGGAATCACCTCGTACCCCTGTTCGTTGAGGTACTTCGGGATCTCGTGAGCGTCCTTGCCGGGGCTGGTCGAACACCCGACGACGGCGACGCGGTCCAGTTCGAGGATCTCTCGGAGTTCGTCGTCCGAATTAACGGGCATACACGGATGTTCGCCGGGCAGCAACAAAAGCGATTGCCTGCACGACCTACTCCGTAGGCTCGTCGGCCTCTGTCGGTTCCTGCAGGTATGTCTGGCCCCACGCTGCCATTTCGGTGATTACGGACTCAAGTGACTCCCCGTGTTCGGTGAGCGAGTAATTGACGCGAAACGGTTGTTCGTTGATTACTTCCCGGTCGACGAGCCCTTTCTCCTGTAGGTCTTCGAGGCTGTCAGAGAGCACTTTGGAAGAAATCCCGTCGACGTTCTCTTTGAGTTCGTTAAATCCTGACGGGCCGTTATCAAGCAGTCGGTGGATGATGACGGGGTGCCACTTCTTCCCGATGAGGGACGCCGTCGTGGTTATCGGACACCACTCTTCGCCAGCACACCAGACGGAGAGCTTCTCCGGTGAATCACTCATATCTTGTCGGGATTTCGGCCGCGGCCGGCTAATAACTACCCCTGTGCAGGTAGCTCAGCCATGAGAGAGTAATTATATTTTTCTCCGGTTATTCAGTGTATTCTTGTATGGTTGCAGTCACCGTGTGGAACGAAAACCGGCACGAACGGGCGACAGGCCCGGCCAATGCGATGTACCCCGACGGGATCCACACGACGTTGGCTGAGATGCTTACTTCGTACGGCCACACTGTTCAGACAGCGACACTCGATGACCCTGCCAACGGACTAGCCGAGGAGGTACTCGCCGAAACTGACGTGTTACTGTGGTGGGGAGATGTCGCACACGATGCTGTCAGCGATGCGACTGCGAGCCGCGTCGAGCAGGCTGTCCGTGACGGAATGGGGTTCATCCCGCTCCACTCCAGTCACGAATCGAAGCCGTTCGAGGCACTCATGGGAACGACTGGCACCCTGCGCTGGCGCGAGGAGGGCGAGCGCGAGCACGTCTGGGTCGTCGAATCGAGCCATCCAATTACCGACGGGCTTCCCGAGGAGTTCGAACTCGAACGAGCCGAGATCTACGGAAAGGGGTTCGACCTGCCGATACCGGACACCCTGGTGACTGTAAGTTGGTGTGGCGACGGCACAGTGTTTCCCAGCGGGTGTTGTTACTATCGTGATGCAGGACGGATATTCTACTTCCAACCCGGCCACGAGACGTTTCCAGTGTATCACCGGCCGGTCGTCCAGAAGCTCCTGCACAACGCTGTTACGTGGGCCGCGCCGAATGAGACCGACCACCGCTGTGCTGGACAGTCCTGACGGTCAGGACAACCGTTGTGCTGTCTGTCGGCTCCCGGTTACCCCTCCCTCTGTTTGATTGGCCGACCGGAAAGGACAGACTGTCTCTGTAAATAGGTGATTAGGAGGCGTCTTTCGGAACGGTAGGTGCTGTTTTACCTCGGGAGGGTGACCGAAGGCGACTGCAAACTTAGGGGACTGGGTCACGACCGTGAGCCAGCATGCGCGGACAACAGCGGAGCCGTAGACCGATTCCAAAGGGTTTGTATCTAATGACTTCGGAGAATGGCCTATGACAGAGAACGTGGTCGTGCTCGGTGCGGGGTACGCTGGCGCGGGGGCAATCAAGAGTTTAGAGGACGAGCTAGACGGTGTGGCAGACGTCGATGTGACCTGGATTTCTGAGACGGACTATCATCTGGTCTTGCACGAGTCCCACCGCTGCATTCGGGACCCGAGCGTCCAGGAGAACATCGCTATTCCCGTCCACGAAATCAAGCAGCCCTCGACGGCGTTCGTCCAGGACGAGGTCGTCGGCATCGACACTGACGCCCAGGAAGTGGCCCTCGCCGATTCTGACACCGTCGAGTACGACTACCTGCTCGTGGGGCTGGGCTCGCAGACGGCCTTCTTCGGCATCGACGGCCTCGAAGAGCACGCGCTGACGCTCAAGAGCCTCGACGACGCCCTCGAAATCCACGACAAGATTCAGCAGGCCGCTCGCGAAGCCTCCACGAACGACCCTGCGCAGGTCGTCATCGGCGGCGCTGGCCTCTCGGGCATCCAGACCGCCGGCGAGGTCGCCGAGTTCCGCGACGAACACAACGCGCCAATCGACATCCACCTCGTCGAAGGCCTCGACCAGGTTCTGCCAAACAGCGACCCCGAACTCCAGGGTGCCCTGCGCAAGCGCCTGGAAGCCGCCGACGTGAACATTAAATGCGGCGAGTTCATCGGCGAGGTCGACGAGGAGACCGTCTACATCGGCGACGAGGACGAACTGGACTACGACGTGCTGGTCTGGACCGGCGGCATCACCGGCCGGGACTGCATGCAGGATGTCGACCTCGATAAAGACGACCGCAACCACCGCGTCCACGCGGAAGGGAACTTCCAGACCGACGACGAGCACGTCTTTGCGATCGGTGACTCGGCGCTGATTGACCAGCCGGGCGACCAGCCCGCACCGCCGACGGCCCAGGCCGCCTGGCAAGCCGCCGAGGTTGCCGGCGAGAACCTCGCTCGCGCCGTGCGCGGCCAGCCGCTCAAAACGTGGACCCACAAGGACAAGGGGACGGTCGTGTCGGTCGGCGAGAAAGCCGTCGCCCACGACGTGGTGAACATGCCCATCGAAACCTTCGGCGGGATGCCCGCGAAACTGCTGAAGAAGGCGATTGCCGCCCGCTGGATCAAGGACGTTACTGGCGTCGGTCGGGCCGTCAAGGCCTGGCCTGACATGTAGTACCTTTTTACGTCACCCCCTCTCCTCGCGGCGCTTCGCGCCGCTGCGGGGAGCGGGTTCGCAAAAATCTACGCTAAAAACGACCGTCTCGCTCCCGCTGGTCGCGAGAAGTGAAACCGCGCGCCGATGGCGCGCGGTATGCTATTTTGCCTGTTTTGCCCGTCTCCGAGCAAGGCACTACCAGGCCGACTCTAACACGCTGACGATGTCTTTTCGTGTGGGTTCCAGTTCTGACGGGACGTTCGCCATGAAGGCGTCTTCGAGGACGGCGTCGGCAACTTCGGGGAACGCCTCACGGTCGGGGCCGTCGACATCCCGGAGTCGCGTCGGCAGTCCCAGCGTCGTCACTACCTCACTGACTCGGTCGACGACGGCAGCGGCGGGGTCGGCAGCACTGCCGACGCCGAGCGCATCGGCCAAGAGTGACTGCCGGCCGTCAGTCTGCTCGAACAGATACGAGAGGGCGTGCGGGGCGATGACTCCGTGGGCCGCGCCCTGCTGGACCTCGTAGGTCCGAGTCAGTCCATGGCCAAAAGCGTGGAGGAGCGACAGCGTCGTCCCGTCAGCCCTTGAGATGCCGTACTGGACGAGCATGATACCTTGCGTGAGCGCCTGATACACCCACGGGTCGTCGTCGCCGCCGCCAACCGCGAGCAGGCCCTCGGTGAGAAGCTCAAGGCCGCGCGCCGCTGTCGCGTCGGTGATTGGCGTCGCGTTGGCGGCGTACAGCGTCTCGATGCCCTTGTTGAAGCCGTTCATCGCCGAGGCCGCGAGTATCGACCAAGGTGTCGTCGCGACCATTTGGGGGTCGTAGCAGATAGCCGCCGGCATCAGCTTCGGGTCGCTGACGCCACCGCTTGCTGGCTCGTCGACGGGACAGGTGTCGGGGTCTGCTGTGACGCCGGCCACAATAGAGAGGTCAGCGCCGGCCAGCGTGGTCGGAACGGCGATGATGGGCAGCAGGTCTCCGTCGGGAATGGCAACCGTTCCGGTGTCGACGAACTCGCGGCCAACAGCGGCCGGGTCGCGGTCCGTCGCTGCGAGGACGCTGATAACTTTGGCAACGTCGAGACTGCTCCCGCCCCCGACGGCCACGAGGCAGTCGGCGTCGGTTTCACGGACGCGTTCGAGCCCGTCGTAGGCTGTGCCGAGACGTTTGGCGGGTGTCGTTTCCGCGAAGGTGCCGGCTAATCGGTTACCCAGTCCATCGCGCACGGGGTCCATCACGGCCGCCGTTTCGCCGACGGTCGAGCCACAGACGACCAGTGCGCGCTCAAATCCCTGTGTGTCCAACTCCGCACCTAACGACCGCGTGGCGTCGGGGCCATAGCGGAGCGTTGCTGGAGTGTATGCGAAGCGGAACGGGGCTGCGAGGTCGTCGGTACTCAATGGCTCTGTCATTGCTGACGCGCATCCGCTCCCATCTGGGTCGAGCAGACACGCTGTTGTCTGGGTCTATCTATCCTTGGATGCTCCCTACCGGCCATCGTCGTTCCCCCTCAGCTCATCCGCGATAGCGGTCGCACGATGCAGGCTGGCTGTGTCGGCTCTCACTCTCTGACATTTAGAGGCCACCATGGCAAAGGTTTCTGCTCCCGGTGGCATCAAAAATTACCGAGGCCATCACACCACGGCTACCGAGTGAATCGTCAACGTCTATCGTCGGTCAGTAGTTCCATCGCTTGCCCGACTCTGACGTGGTGCGACGTGGCGAGACAGCCGCTTTTGACCACGAGCTACCCCACGCCGAGCTACAGCGGAACGGGGTCGCGCTTCCACTACACGAGCGCGGCGACGTATGCACTACCGGTCCCGACGGTAACGACCACGCCCAGAAAGACCGCCCACTGGATGAGGACGGACCGCGTCGAGGTTGTTTCGGTCCACGCAGACGAGAAGCGGTGGACCCCGTAGGCGAACAGTGTACTCGCCACGACGTACACTGCCGGCAGGAGCGCGAGTGACAGGGTCAGCTCACCACGGCCCGGGAACAGCCCGAACCGTATGAACGGGACAAGAAGCACGACAACAACTAGTCCATAGAGGATACCGAACACCATCGACAGGAGTAGATACCGAGGTCGAAGGACCACCCGCCAGGACGGCGTCTCGCCGTCTGGGTGGCCGCCAGAAGCGAGGATGAGGAAGCGACGGACATCCGGGAGCACGGATAACATCGGAGCGGACAGCACGCCCCCGGCCACCCCGATGCCGCCAGTTATTCCCCACATTACTGCGAGCTGTAGCATGAAGAACAGAAGGAGCTGTAAAATCAGGGTCAGAAGCCCCACCGCTGACTCAAGTCCTTGCACAGACGTGTCATCTCTCTGTTGCGTGATAAAGCACCGCATGATTGGGCGTGGCCCACTCAGCAACACAAACCGGGCGATGTAGTGGTCAGCGAGACTATGCCGCTGCTTTCGACATAGAATCGGTCGTTTTTCGATTATGTGTGTCCCCTGAGCGGAGTCCGCTACGACGACTCCATTCCGGCCATCCCGTCGGCCATCGAATCAATGTCGTCCAGCGTCTCGGCAAACTCGCTGACGCTGGCTTTCCCCTGGCGGTCCGGGTTCGCAAGGACCCGCACGGGCTGGGTCCCCAGCGGGACGAACCCGAGGTCGAGTTTCGCTGCTGTGGCACGGAGGCCCAGCCCTGCATCTGCGTCGCCTGCCAGCACCTTCCGGGCAGGGCTTCCGTGGGCCTTCGTCGTGAGTTCGTAGCCGTCGATAGCGTCGACGACCTCGGCCCGGCCGACGCCGCGCTCGTCCCCGAACGCGTCGAGTGCGTCGTCGAAACTCCGGCGCAGGCCGGACGCTGTGTCTCGGTTGACAAAGCGGTAGTCCCCATCAACAAGGTCGTTGAGTCCCGATACGTCGCTGTCAGCAGCGACGACCAGTCCCCACTCACGCTGCCATCCCCCGATGTCGGTCGTTTCGTGGTCGGTGGCGGACGGTCCCGCGACCACAGCGATATCGGGCACGCCGTTGTCGAAGCGGCGGAGCCCCTCGGTGGAGCCGAGCGGGAGGTACCGCGGGCGGGAAACGGTGTCGAGCAGGCGCGAGAGGAGGGGGTCGTCCTCGCCCATGCCGAGAAGTGTCGGCGGTCTGACTGCCGGAGAGAACAGCGTCACGTCGACTGCCTCCCCCTCCGCAAGGTAGTCTGTCCCCGGCGGTACGTCGACGAAGCCGTCGGCGTCGACGAGGCTCGTCGTCGCGCCGCTGCCCTTGTCGACGGGGTAGACCAGCAGTGAGCCCGATTCGTCTTCGACCAGTCCGGCCGGCATCAGGCGTCTGCGCCCCTCGCCGTAGCGTTCCTGAACCGCCATCGTTCCGGACACCGTCGCTGTCTGTGGCGGGTCCCGTCCGGCAGCGTCCCGGACCGCCGGCGCGACGAACGTCTGGAAGATGGTCAGCGCCGACACCGGGTACCCGGGCAAGCCGACGTACGCCGAGTCGCCGATAGTGCCGACGAGCATCGGCTTGCCGGGTTTGACGGCGACGCCGTGAAGCCTGAGTTCGCCGCGCTCCTCGATGACGCGGTAGATGACGTCGACCGCGCTCGCGCTGGTCGACCCCGACGAGAGGACGAGGTCGCACTCGTCGGCCGCCTCGTGGAGCAGCCGCTCCATCTCTTCGTAGTCGTCGCCGGCGTGGGGGTACATCACCGGGTCGCCGCCGGCCTCCGCGACCGCGCCGGCCAGCGTGTAGCTGTTTACGTCGTATATCTGGCCGGCGGCGCTGTCGAGTGGGTTCCCGGGCCGGACGAGTTCGTCGCCGGTGGAGAGAATGCCGACCTGGGGCCGGCCACGCACCGGAACCTCGTCGACGCCCAGTGCCGACAGGAGGCCGATTTCCCTGGGCGTGATGCGCGTGCCGGGACCGAGCGCGCGCGCCCCGGCCGCGATGTCCGCGCCGGCGAGCATCACGTTGTCACCGGGCGCGACGGACGTGCGTATCTCGACGCCGTCGTCTGTCTCGGTCGTCCGCTCGACCATCACGACGGCGTCGGCACCGGGCGGCATCACCGCGCCAGTGGAGATTTCGGCGACAGCGCCCGGTTCGACGGTCACGTCGGGCTCCTCGCCCGCGTGAACTTCGCCGGCGACCGACAGCGTCACCGGGTCGGCTTCGTCAGCGCCGAAGGTGTCCCTGGCGTGTACGGCGTAGCCGTCCATGCTCGCGCGGTCGAACCCCGGCACGTCGATGTCGGCGTCGACTCGCTCGGCGAGAACACGGTCCCGGGCGTCAGCCAGCGGGACCGTCTCCGGGGCGGGGTCGATATCGAGGCTAGCCACGACTTCGTGGGCCTCCTCGGGCGACGCCAGATCGCGGAACTCGCGGCGGTCGCTCACTGCGACCACTCCCAGTCCTCGACGGTCACGGTGTCGCCGGCGTCGTATCCCTCGACGGACTCCGGCACGACGACCCAGCCGTCGGCGAGCGCAACGCTTGAGAGGACGCCCGACCCGCTGGCCCGCGTCGGCGTCGCGGTCGTTTGCTCGTCCGCGCCTTCATCGTGCAGTTCCACCCGCGCGTAGGTTCGGGTCCCCGGCTCGCTGGCGATCTTCCGCGTGAGTTCGGCCTCGGTCGTCGGCGGGTCAGCCGTCGGGAGGTGGCCGGCCCAACGGAGCGCCGGTCGGAGGAACTGGACGGCGTTGACGATGCAGGCAACCGGATACCCCGGAAGCATGAGAATCGGCGTCTCCTCGACCACGCCCAGCGCGACCGGGTGGCCCGGCTTCAGCGCGACGCCGTGGATCAGCACCTCGCCGATTCCACTGACGACCTCCGGGAGCAGGTCCCGCTCACCGACGGAAGACCCGCCGGTCGTCACCACGATGTCGTGGTCGAGGTCGTCGCTGATGGCCGCCCGGAGCGCGTCCACGTCGTCGGTGACGATATCGCGGTAAGTCGCTGTGCCGCCCCAGCGTTCGACGTACTGGGTGACGGTCTGGCCGTTCGTCTCGATGACCTGTCCTGGCTCCGGATCGTCCTGCACCAGTTCTTCCCCGGTCGGAATCACGCTGACGGTTGGCTGCTCGTACACCTCGACAGCGTCGTTCCCGACGGATTTCAGCAGTCCGAGGTCCGACGGGCGGAGCCTGTGGCCGTCCTCGTACAGCGTCTGCCCTTCCGCCACGTCCTCGCCGATGGGGGCGACGTTCTCCCCGCCCGCGACCGCATCGAACACCGTGACGCTGTCGCCGGCCACCTCGGTCTCCTCGACCATCACGACGGCGTCTGCGCCATCGGGGAGTTCGCTCCCCGTGTGTACGCGGGCCGCTGTCTCTGTGGTCACCGTCTCACCGACCCGGAGCGATGCGGGCGACCGCTGGCTCGCGCCAAAGGTGTCCTCCGCCCGCACGGCGAAACCGTCCATCGCCGCGCGCCGGTAGTGGGGCACCGCTCGCTCGGCAGTGATTTCGCCCGCGACGACGCGCTCGTCGGCGTCGCGCAGCGGAACGCGCTCCGTCCGCTCGTGTGGGGACACTGCGTCCAACAGCGTCTCCCTGGCCGTCGTCACTGGCGTTCGGTCCTTGAACCCAGCCGACTTTCGGGACTCGTTGCTCATGCCGGTACGAATGGCCGGCACACCAAAAAGCTCGCCAGGTTCAGGGGGATTCGGCCGGAAAGGCCGAGCGTCGCGGAGATTCAAGTACGGGAACGGGGCCACGCCCCGGTATGCTACCGGGGACGCCCGCCGTCGACCCGACGACGACGCTCGCGCTACTCGCCGCGGTCGGCGCGGGTGTCGGGCTGGGAACGCTCAGCGGGCTCGTTCCGGGGTTGCACGCCAACACGTTCGCGCTCCTGCTCGCCGCGGCGGCGAGCAGCCTGCCCGGGCCGCGGCTCTACGTCGGCGTCGCGATGCTTGCGGCCGGGGTGACACACACCTTTCTCGACGTGATTCCGGCGCTGGCGCTGGGCGTCCCGGACCCGGCGATGGCGGCCAGTGCGCTACCGAGCCACCAGCTGGTCATCGAGGGCCGCGGTCGGGAGGCGCTTCGCCTGTCTGCGCTCGGGAGCGGGCTGGCCGTGGTGTTTGCCGTCCCGCTCGCGGTTCCGCTCACCCTCGGAATGGAGCGTGCGTATCCGCTGGTCCGGCCCTGGCTCCCGGTGCTCCTTGCAGGGGTCGCCGCCCTGCTCGTGGTCACCGAACGCGGCCGCCGTCGGCAGGTCGGCGCGGCGTGTTCCCTGGCCGCCAGTGGACTGCTCGGAATCGCCCTGCTCGATGCGCCGGTAACCGGAGCGTTGCCTGTGTCGGACGTGCTGGTCCCACTGTTTTCGGGACTGTTCGGCGCGCCGGTGCTCCTGGCCGCTATCGAAGGGGACGGCGTCCCGCCACAGGCCGACGCGACGGTGACGACGCCGCGACGAACGGTCGGCGTTCTCGCCGGTATCGGCACACTCTGTGGGGGCGTAGTCGGCTACATTCCGGGCGTCTCCAGCGCTATCGCAGCGACGCTGGCGCTGGGCCTGATCTCCGACCAGGGACCGCGAGCGTTCATCGTCACGACGAGCGGCGTCAACACGGCGACGGCTGTCTTTGCGCTGTTCGCGCTCATTTCGCTCGGGACGCCCCGAACCGGCGTCCTCGTCGCGCTCGACCGGGCCGAAGTCCCGTTGGTGCTCCCGGCACTGCTCGCCGCGGTCGCCATCGCTGCCGTCGCCGGCGCGATACTCGTCCCGACCGTCGGCGACCGCTACCTCCGGATTGTCGGCCGACTGGACCCGGCGTACCTTTCGCTGTCGGTGATTGCGGTCCTGATCTGTCTCTCCGCGCTCTTCGCGGGGCTGGTCGGCGTAGGTGCGTTCGGGGCCGCGACCGCAGTCGGCCACTTGCCCCCGAAGTTCGGGGCTCGGCGGGCGACTCTGATGGGGGTGTTGCTCGTCCCGCTGGCGTTATAGGTAGCCCCGCTGGCGGAAATGGGCGAGCAAGACGGCGACGACGATCACCATCCCGATCATCACCGCGGGGTAGCCGAACGCCCAGCCCAGTTCCGGCATGTTGTACGGGCTGTCGGCGAAGTTCATCCCGTAGATGCCGACCACGAAGGTCAGCGGAATGAAGATGGTCGCGACGACGGTGAGCATCTTCATTACCTCGTTGGTCGACTGGGACACCGTGTTCAGGTAGATATCTCGCGCCCCCGCCACCAGGTCGCGGTACGTCTCGGTCAGGTCGACAATCTGGACCAGGTGGTCGTACACGTCCCGGAAGTACTTCTCCGTCTGTGGCTGGATCTGGTTGGGGTCGCCACGGGCGAGCACGCCGATCGCTTCCCGCGCCGGCCAGACCTGTTTGCGGAAGGACAGCAGGTCGCGCCGAACGTCGTTGATCCGTTCGAGCGTCTCGATATCGGTGGAGATGGTCACTTCCTCCTCGATCTGTTCGATATCAGTCTCGATCTCGTCCAGTAGGTCGAAGTACGCGTCGACGATGACGTCGATGACCCGGTAGGCCGTGAAATCCGGGCCGCGGTGGAGGAGTCGCTCGTCCCCGCGGCCGACGGCGTCCATCACGCGCTGGACGGACGGGACGGCTCCCGTCGACAGCGTGACGACCCAGTCGGGGCCGATGAACAGGCCAAGCGGCGTCGTTTTCACCTCCTTGTCGAACGTCGTATCGCCGGGCGTGAGCGACGCGGACTTGACGAGCGCGAACGTGTAGGCGTTGAACTCCTGGACGTTCGCCCGGACGTCGGTCTTGATGTCCTCGATAGCCAGCGAGTGGAGATCGAAGGCGGAACTGACGGCGTCGATTTCTTCGGGTGTCGCGTCGGTGACGTGAACCCACGTCGTCCCGACGGCCGTTCGGGCTGCCGCCAGGTCCTCGTACTCCACTGCCTGTCCGTCGGCGTACACCACTGCGGAAATCACGGTGTGTCCTCCGTCGGCGTGGCGTGGCCGACGGCCGCCACCGTCAGCCCGACCATGACCGCCGTCACCGACGCAGACCGGCCGGGGTAGGCGACGCTCGTCCCGACAGCATAGCCAGCAATGCCGACGAGCGTGAGCACCGCACCGGCGACAAACAGCCGATTCATGCCTCCGTCATCACTGGCCCGAAAGAAAACAGTGTCCCCGCAGTCAGTTGCCCGAGTGCGAGAGGCCGCCGAGCAGCGTATCGACACGCGGCCCTTCGCGGTCGTCGATCCGTTCCGGGTAGACGGCGACAGCGACGACCACGTCACCCTCGTGTTCGAAGCTCGTGAGATGAATCAGGACATCCACTTCCTGGCCCTCGATGGCCGTCGTTCCGGAGAACACGGCCACCTCACGGGACTCGCCCAGTGCCTCAACCGAGCGGTTGCGTTCGAACTGGACATCGTTTATCTGGTCGTTCCGGCTGGCGACTTCCTCGACGAGGCGTTCGTTGGACCAGCTGGCGGCCGGGTTCAGCGACTTCCCCGCGACGCTGGCGCTGGGCGTCGAGAAGACGATGAATCGGCCGGCGTTGACCTCACCGAGCGGTCCGAGGTCGATGCCACGCTCGTACTGTCGGACGTGGTTCGTGACGCGGATGGTTCGCTCCTGCCCGGCGACGGTGACCGTCCGCTCGATAGTCTGTTCGTCAGCCATCGACTGCTCGTAGCCGGTCTCTTCGAGCGCACTGTCGCCGACTGACGCCGGTGCGGAGTCGAACTCGACTGTCTCCCCGGTTATCAGGCCGACACAGCCCGACGAGGCGACGAGTAACCCGACGAGAAGCGTGAGGATGCCCTTTCGCATTGTTGTTTCTACACTGTGTCCAGTATATAAAGTGCTTGGCCGCCCAAGCTGTTAACTAAGGTACAAAACACCGTCGATAAACGTCCTAGAACCGGTCTATCGTCCCCTTTCAGAGCCGGTAGGTCGGCCCGTCGTCAGTGTCCTGCACCTCGACGCCGAGCGCTTCCAGTTCGTCCCGGAGTTCGTCGGCGCGTTCGTAGTTACCGGCCTCTCGTTCCTGCTCGCGGATATTCAGAACCAGGTCGACGACGTCACCGGCCAGCGACACGTCGCCGCTGTCGTCGTCGCCGAACGCCAGCCCGAGGATGCCGCCGCCGAGTTCCTCGAAGGCTTCGATGGCGCGGCGGAGCCCCTGGTAGTCCCGTTGCTCGTGGGCATCCAGGTGGGAGTTCACAGCGGCCGTCAGGTCGAGCAGCGCGGTCATCGCTTCCCGCGTGTTGAAGTCGTCGTTCATCGCGGCCTCGAACGCCGATCGGGCGTCTGCGACAGCGTCACGAAGCGTCTCGTCGGTTACTTTCGCGTATGCGTCCACGTCGTCGCAGGCCTCAACTGCCCGCTCGTAGCCACGGGACAGGCGGTCCCAGCGCTCCTCGGCCTCCGCGATGGTCTCGTCGCTGTAGGTCGCCCGCGAGGTGTAGGCCGTCGACAGGAGGAAGGTCCGGAGCACGTCGGGGCCGAACTCCTCGACGGCGTCGGCGACGGTGAAGTAGTTACCCAGCGAGGAGGACATCTTCTCCTCCTCGGTTTCCAGCAGTCGGACGTGGAGCCAGTACTTCGCGAACTGCGTTCCGGTCGCGGCCTCGCTCTGGGCCACCTCGTTCTCGTGGTGGGGAAAGACGAGGTCCTGCCCGCCGACGTGGATGTCGATGGACTCGTCGAGGTGGGTCATCGACATCGCCGAGCACTCGATGTGCCAGCCCGGTCGGCCCTCGCCCCACGGGGAGTCCCAGGTCTGGGCCGTCTGGCAGGCCTCCGCGGCCGGCGCGGCCTCGGGGTGCTGGTGGTCGGCGATGTCGTCGGGGTCGACGCCGCCGGCCTTCCAGAGCGCGAAGTCGGCCGGATGGCGCTTTTCGCCTTCGGTCTCCTCACCCTGGGACTCGATGTCGTCGACGGACTGGTTCGAGAGTTTCCCGTAGTCCTCGAAGCTTGTCACGTCGAAGTAGACGGAGCCGTTCTGTTCGTAGGCGTGGCCCCCCTCGACGAGTCGCTCGACGAGGTCGATGATCTCCGGGACGTGCTCGGAGACGCGGGGATACACCTCCGCGCGGCCGAGGTTGAGCGACCGCATGTCGTCGATGACCTGCTGGACGTAGTGGCGGGCCACGCTCTCCTCGCTGTCGCCGTCCTCGCCGACGCGGGCGACGATCTTCTCGTTGACGTCGGTGAAGTTCTCGACGTGGTGGACGTCGTAGCCCAGGTGGTCGAGCCAGCGGGCCATCACGTCGACGTGGACCCAGCCGCGCGCGTGCCCGAGGTGGGGTGGGTCGGAGGTCGTCAGCCCACAGTAGTACAGCAGCACGGAGTCGGGGTCGCGCGGCTCGAAGGGCTCTTTCTCACCGGTCAACGTGTTCGTCACGCGAAGCGTCATTACCGGGGGAAACTGGGGCCGCCCGCTTTAAGCCGTCGGAAGGCGACTCACCCCTGTACAGTCGCTTCGACCACCCGGAGCGTGTCCGGTCCCGCGCGGCGGCTCACCACCACGACGAGCGCGTCGTCGGTGACGCCGGCGGCCTCGGTCGAGATATCGGTCGCTCGCAGGCGTCCGAGCACCTCGGCCAGCGCCGCCGCCGAGAGGTCACCGGTGGCGACGATGCCAGTCAGCGAACCGGCGCCCTCGGCGAAGGCGGCGTCGCCGACTGTGAGGACGGCGGTCGACTCAGCACCGGGGGACTCGACCCGGCCAAGCCCGCTCTGCATCGAGACCCTGGCGTCGCTGTCGTGTGGCGGGTCGGTGGGCAGTTCCTCGGCGAACCGACGGAGCGCAGTCGCGACGGCTTCCTCCTCGCCGTCGATGTCGAGCGTGCGAGCGGCGGCCGTGTAGTTAACCACGCCCGCCCGAAGTGCGTCGTAGAGGAACGGGCGCTCGCGGACGGCGTCCCTGGTCGCGGCTGCGAGTGACATTGGCGTCGGGCACGAACGGCGCAGACAAAAGCGGTTCTATCGATGCGAGCGAGCGCGCTTCGACCGGAGAGAGCCAGCGGTGCCCGTTCTATCCCGTCATGACCACGGTACGGACGCGCTAAACCCGCAGAACTGCGGGTCCGCTCCCAGCAAGTGAGAACAGTCATAGGGGATTGTGCCACAGGAGGCTGTCTCTCTACATGAGGGAAGGACAATGGCTATTGCACAACGCGAACGGCAAGTGTTCGGACAGCCCCTGGAACCGGCGGAACGAGTCATCGGTGGCATTGTTGTCGCTGCTGGCGCGCTGGGACACGCCGCACTGCTGGCAGCAGCCGGACTGCTGTTCTACGTCCTCCTGTTCGGGCTGTGATCGGGCGGAATCGATCGGTAACCACTCACTTTCCGAGTTGAACACCGAACAGCCCGCCGGCTACCCGGACAGGCCAACGAAGGCCCTAAGGACGGCTCGCCCCAACCGGTGAGTATGGACGAAGCACTCGTTATCGCGGCCCACGGCTCCCATCTGAACGCCGAGTCGAGTACGCCCACGTACGACCACGCCGACACGATTCGGGCGACCGGCGCGTTCGGCGAGGTCCGCGAGTCCTTCTGGAAGGAGGAACCGTCGTTCCGGGAGGCGCTGCGGACCGTCGACGCCGAGGAGGTGTATCTGGTCCCGCTGTTCATCTCTGAGGGCTACTTCACCGAGCAGGTCATTCCACGGGAGTTCCGCCTGGAAGACTGGGACCCCGAGCTGTGGGACTCCGACGGGACGAGCGCGACCAACGCGACGCTGGCCGCCGAGGACACGGACCAGACAGTCCACTACTGCGGCCCGGTCGGGACGCACGACTCGATGAGCGACGTCATCGTCCAGCGGGCCGAGTCCGTCACCGGTGACCCCGACGTCGGCGACGGGTTCGGACTCGCAGTCGTCGGCCACGGCACGGAGCGCAACGAGAACTCCGCGAAGGCCATCCAGTACCACGCCGACCGCATCCGCGAGCGCGGCCGCTTCGACGAGGTGCAGTCGCTGTTCATGGACGAGGACCCCGAGGTCGACGACGTCGCGGACTACTTCGAGAGCGACGACATCGTCGTCGTGCCGCTGTTCATCGCCGACGGCTTCCACACCCAGGAGGACATCCCCGAAGACATGGGCCTGACCGACGACTACCGGACGGGCTACGACGTACCGACCACTGTCGAGGGCCACGATATCTGGTACGCCGGTGCGGTCGGAACGGAGCCGCTGATGGCCGACGTGGTGCTTGAGCGAGCGGCTGACGCGGGAGCCGACGTGAGCAGCGCCATCGAGCAGGTGCGCGAGGAGACCGGCGGCGCGAAGCCCGCGACCGGCGACTGATCGCTCAGCGCCTGCCGCTTTGTACCGGAACACAGACCGACTGACACTGCTGGCT
This sequence comes from Haloarcula sp. CGMCC 1.6347, assembly GCF_037078395.1. Lineage (NCBI taxonomy): Archaea > Methanobacteriati > Methanobacteriota > Halobacteria > Halobacteriales > Haloarculaceae > Haloarcula > Haloarcula sp. CGMCC 1.6347. The sequence continues at coordinate 43,627 of NZ_JAYMGX010000002.1, read as the reverse complement.
GGCCGGAACCAGCCGACTTTTGCCGACTGAGTTCCGTTTTCCCGTATGGACGGCGAGTACGTGGACGCGCTGGTGGCAACTGCCCCCGATGGCATCGCCTTCGACGACCTCCATGTGGCCCACGAGAGCGACGGGTACACGTTCCAGACGCCGGACGTGGACCACAGTGGTATCGACGAAGAGACGCTCCGGACGGTGGCGGCGGAGTCACCGTACGTCCGAAACTGGTATTTCTGGCACGCCACAGCGCCCCAGAAGGCGGACCGCTGGGCGTTCCTCCGCTGGCTCGAAGGGGCAGAGCAACGGGACGTGGCCGAGCGCTACGACGCGCTCGCCGACGGGGTGTCCGCGACCTGGGGCGAACTCCATCTGACCGTCACGCTCTCCGACGGGGAACGGGCCTACAGTGTTCGCCACCGCGCCGACGCCGACGTCGGGACGAGCGCACTCGACACGCATGACGACCCGCTCGATGCACGCGAGATAGCGAAACACGACGACGACGGCGGCTACCGTCCGCTCAAGACCGCGCCGTCGCTCCAGACGGGCTGGGCGTTCCCGGCCCTCTCGGCGGGCGAGTTCGTCACGACTGTCGACGCGTTCTACCCGGCGACCATTGCGAACTGGCACCGCGAGCGGGAGGGCGAACTCGACGTGAACCACTGGCGGGACACCGTCGACCGCCAGACGGGAATCTACGGCGTCGTCAAGACCTGGGATCGCGGCGACGGCTACGAACACGTCAACTGGGTAGCCGAGGCCTGCTGTGACGACTCCCAGTGTCTCAAGCGCCGGGAGTGGCAGTACGACGAGGAGACGGACCTCGGCGTCGACGGCGGGTCGGGTGAGTTCCCCTGCCGCGAACCCTGTTCGCTCGTCATCGCCGGCGCACGCCAGTGGACGAAACTCGAAGGCGAGACGAGCCAGACCTACGAGTTCGAACTCACGCCCAGCGAAAAAGAGCAGGTCGAGGCCATCATCGATGCCGTCGCCGACGGCGAGGCCGAGGACATCCGCGAGGCGGACATCTACGAGGGAGCCAACCGGTACCGGGCGCGGTTCCTGCGCGCGAAGCTGTTCGACGACGAGGGGAACCTCGGCGGCGTCGAGACGGAACAGTAACGGGGTTCAGGACGAGCGAACGGCGACGGACAGAAGTCCCAGCACGATTGTGACTGCGAGGACTGCGACAGCGGTCAACAGCAGGCTCTCGGTGAGAACCAGCGTGATGAGGCCCGCAATCAGGACCGTGAAACCGCCAGCCGCCAGTATCGGTCCCGCGGACAGGTCTTCGAGCCCGGGTTCCGATTCCGTCGCCGATTTCGGCTGTGGCTTCGACAGCTCGTCGTCGACGATGACCGGTTCGTTCTCGGTCCCGCCTTCCGGGATGTAGATGTCGATGTACCGGGTCTCGGCGCCGTACCCCGTCACGACCTTTAGCTTGCCGCGGACCGGGCCGTCACCGTCGACAGTTATCCTGACCAGTCGGTCGGTTTCGGCCCGTACGTGGTGGTTCGTGGCGTCGAGCGATGCGACGGAGGAGAGCGAGTCGTCGAGGTGAAGATGGACGTGCAGGGCCTCGCCGTGATTGACTAATCGTACGTCGAAACTCCCTGTCGCGTCGAACTCGTTTGGAACCTCCAGGCTGTGGATGTCCGTCCGATTGAGGTGCACGGGCAGGGAGTCAGGCACGGACGTGACTCCGCGGGGCGAGGAAAAAAAGGTTCAGGCCGGTGCCTCGTCGCGCATATCCGGCGGGAGCAGGTTCGGAATGCCGTCCTCGATGGGGAACGTCTCGCTACACTCGGTACAGGTGAGTTCGCCCGCCAGGATCTCGCCGTCGTCGCGCTCCGTCACTTCGAGGTCGAGGTCGTGCTTGTCCAGAGGGCAGCAAATAATTTCCATCAGGTCCTCTTTCATACAGTCGACCAAGACCGGCGGTCGCAAAAGTCTGCCGCTCTCCCAGTGAGTGTCGCCACGTCACTGGGTAATCGCGTCTGCCCCCTCAAACGTCGAAGTAGGGAGAACAGCCCGCTAGAACGGGTGCTCGCGAACGATAGTTTCGCCGCGGCCGGGGCCGACGCCGATGGCGTAGGCCGGCGTGTCGAGTTCGGACTCGATGTATTCGACGTAGGCTTTCGCGTTCTCCGGCAGCGCGTCGTACCCCTCGTCGGCGGCGTTCGCCCAGTCGACCTCGGGCCAGCCGTCGAAGGACTTGAAGTTGGCTTCACAGCGCTTCCACTGCTCGGTCGTCGCGGGCATCGACGCCAGTTCCTCGCCGTCGAGCGTGTACGTGTGACCGACTTTCACTTCGTCGAGGCCGGCGAGCACGTCGAGGTGGTTGATGGCGATGCCGGTAAAGCCGGACACGCGCGTGGAGTGGCGCAGCATCGGCAGGTCGAGCCAGCCGACACGTCGCGGGCGGCCGGTGACGGTCCCGTACTCGCCGCCTTCCTCGCGGATGTAGTTCGCCAGTTCCTCGTTCTCGCCTTCGCCCTGCTCGTCGTAGCCGGGCGTGTCGCCGACGACGCCGCCGAGTTCGGTCGGCAGCGGGCCGCTCCCGACGCGGGTGAGGTACGCCTTCACGATACCGATGACTTCGCCGTCGCCGACGACGCCGGGGCTGAGTCCGGTCCCGGTCGCCGCGCCGCCGGCCGTCGGGTTCGAGGAGGTGACGTAGGGGTAGTTCCCGTGGTCGATGTCGATGATGGTCCCCTGTGCGCCCTCCAGCATGACGTTCTGGCCCTCGTCGATGGTCGCGCTGAGGAAGGCTCCGGCGTTGACGGTCATGTCCTCGGCCTCGAAGCGGCGGCCGAACTCGCGGAACTCCTCGAAGATGGCGTCCACGTCCAAGGCATCCGGATCGTCAAGCTCGTCGACGTCGAGGCCGTACACGTCCTCGACGACGGCCCGCTTCTGCGGGACGACGTATTCGAGGCGCTCTCGGAGCACGTCCGGGTCGAGCAGGTCGCCGACGCGAACGCCGCGCCGGCCGGCCTTGTCCTCGTAGGTCGGGCCGATACCCCGGCCCGTCGTTCCGACTTCTTGGTCTGTTTCACTCTTTACCTTCTCTTCGATGCCGTCGAGCACCCGGTGGAATGGGAGAATGACATGTGCTCGTTCGGCGATGCGAACGTCCGGGTCGAGGCCGCGTTCCTGGAGCGTGTCTATCTCGTCGAACAGCGTTCGCGGATTGACGACGCACCCGTTGCCGAGGACGCCGACCTTGCCGCGGATGGCTCCGCTCGGAACCAGCGAGAGCTTGTACTCCTCGCCCTCGTGGACGACGGTGTGGCCGGCGTTGTCGCCGCCCTGATAGCGCGCGACGACGTCCACGTCGTCGCCGTACAGGTCGACGATGCCGCCCTTCCCTTCGTCGCCGAGCTGTGAGCCGACGATGGTTACGGTCATCGCACGCACCTTCCATCCACCGTGATAAACAGATTACGGTCCGGAAATCACGCTCGTGAGCAGTACCCATGTGAACCGTTACGACGGTTTTAAGATACCCCTGTTCGAACGTATCAACGTTGTAGCGATTGGCCGAGGGAGAACCTTTAAATACCGCAAACACAAGTTAACAATTGCCATGATAGACAGGCTTGAAAAGGAAGTTGACATGCTGGAGCGCCACTTGCAGGTGCTTCGCATGGTTATCGAGAACGAGCCTATCGGTATCGTGAAGATGTCCAACGAAACCGGCTACCCGCACCACAAGGTGCGGTACTCCCTGCGCGTTCTCGAAGAGGAGAACCTCATCGAGCCCTCCAGCCAGGGTGCGATCACGACCGAACAGACCGGTGAGTTCGTCGACGACTTAGACGAGAAGGTCGACGAAATCATCGACAAGCTCGAAGGTATGAAGATCGAAGACGCGGCCGAAATCGAAGGCTAAGCTTCTTTCTCAGAGTTCCGGGACCGCCAGGTGGAACTCCTGGTTTCTCGCTTCTAACAGACAGAGGTGAAAGCCCTCCTTGCGCGAGAGGTTCACGAAGCTCTTCCGCTTATCGCGGTTAAACAGCCCACTGGAAGTGGCTTCTTCGGCGGTTTCGAGCGCCCCCGGCTCGAAGAAGCTGCTCGTGACGAGAAACGCCGACGCAAGCGATCCGGAGGCGTTGCCGACCCGCTCGGCGTTCCGGATGAGGTCCGACATCTGGCCCTCGGAGGCCGGTTCGCGCGAGTCGTTGATGTTGGCGACGACCAGCGGGTTCCCCATCCGGTCGCGGACGACGACGTCGAACCGCTCCTGCGAGCGGTTCTCCTGGCCGTCCTCCGTGTAGGTCACCGTGACGTTGCCGTTCAGTTCGGCGCGGTCGATAGCCGGAAGGCCCTCGTAGAGGTCCTTCATCGCTCCAGCGTGGCCGGTGTCCCGAATCTCGTAGAGGAGGTTCCGGATGAGCCAGTTGACGAAGCGGTACTGGATGCTGTCCTCGAGGAACTCCTCGAAGGGCGTCCCGTTGACCGTGGCGCCCTCGGCCTCGAACTGCGTGTGGTACTCCAGCCTGAGGTTCGCCTCGACTTCATCGCGGCTCGCCTCGCCGTCCCTGGCCTCCTCCAGCGTCGCCTTGCCTTTCGAGTCGTACCTGACGAAGAGGTTCGTCCCGTTTATCGCCTCGCCGACGCTGAGCCGGGTGCCACCCGCAGCGGTGTCGTCCTGCTCGTCGAGTTGCTCCTCCAGCCGGTCGATCTCGGCCCGTGCGTCGGCTAGCTCCGACTCCAGGCGGTCGCGCTCGTCCCGGAGTTCCTGGTTCGTGGCTTCCAGATCTGTGAGTTCGGATTCGAGTTCCGACACCGTCTCGGCCCGCTGTTCCAGTTCGGACTCCAGTTCCGCGACGCGCTCCTGCTCGCGCGGTGTCGGCTCTTCGTCGGCAGGCGACTGTCGCTGGTCCTCTGTCGAAGGCTGGGTCTTGGGCGTCTCGGCCGGCTGTGGGTCTTTCGCAGGTGTGCGACGGCTCTCCTGTGCCGGTGCTGGTCCCTGCACACTGGATTCGGTCGACGGTGCCGAGTCGTCCTGTGCTGGCTGGTCACGTCGCGGCGTCGAGGCCTGTTGCCCACCTGTCGGTGGCGTCTGGGTGGGGGACACGCTGGTTGTCATGCTTTCACGAGCACCACCGGACTTGTTCGGGTCCAGCGACGGGACCGAGCGCGTCTCCAGGTCCGTCGTTGACCCGCCAGAACCGGCGTCCGGCGTCGGCGTTGCCGCTCCAGTCCCGGACTGTGCCTGGGACGGCCGTGACTCGGTACTCTGGTTCGGTTTCGAGTCGGTCGGTTCGGCGCGACGGTCCGTCGAAGCCGTCTGGTCGCTCTGTGACTGGGAACTCCGAGCACTCGCCTGCTGGGCTTCCTGCGTTTGTGACGGGTCCGTCGCCGGGCGTTTCGGTTCGGTCTCCCCGGCAGTCTCACCCACTCTGGTCTCCCGTTCGGCGGCGTCGTTGTCCGGTTCCGTCTGTGTCGCGGCGTCGTTGTTCGGTTCTGTCTGGGTCACGGTGTCAGTATCTGTCGCCGCCCGGTCGGTCGCTCCGCTGTCTGGCTGGCTGTCCGTATTCGGCTTCTCGGCCACGCTCGATTGCTCGTCCGACTCGGAACTGCGGCGGGACCGGCCCGGAGTCGCACCAGCGGCTTTCGACCCCGGCGGGCCGCTGCTTGCAGGGCCGCGGTCCGGTGTCGACTCTGCTGCGGTCTGGGCCTGTTCAGCCTCGTCGGTTCCATCGGCTCCGGTATCTCCGACGGGGTCCGGGGATGGGTCCGCCAGTTCATCGCTGGCGTCGCCCTGTGGTGTCGGTTCGTCTGGTGCTGCCGTCTCTGTCGGCGTGCTATCTACCGCACCCTCGTCAGTGGGTACGTCGGCGACAGCCGTCTCGTCGCCAGCGTCGAGCGGATCGACGCCGGCGGCCGCCGGGTCCGCTGACTGCTCGTCCGCCTCGTCGTCCGGCGGTTCCGGAATCTCGATCGGCTCGATGTCGACCGGCATGACCTCGTAGATGCCGACCTCGTCGTTGGCCGTTTCGAAGGCCTCGTCGTCGGTGATGAGGTTGTCAGAGTTCCCGACCCACGCGACGCTCATCGAGCGGCCCTGGTGGTAGACGGTGTAGTAGTCGCCCGAGAGGACGTTCTCCGAGAGTTCGATAAAGCCCGTAAAGTTGCCGCTCGACAGGGTTTGATCGACGTCTGCAAGCGCGGTGTCTTCGGTGTAGTACTGCGCTTTCACCTCGTCGGCCCGCTCCTGCATCACTGCAAGCAGGGGTAAGGCCTCGTGGGGCGACCGCTTGGCTGTTCCCGACGCGTCCTCGAAGTCCTCGATAGTGCCGTCGAGGACGCCGACGACGGTCCCGTTCAACATGAACAGGCGCGTCGGACCCGTGATGACCGCGCCGGAGAACTCCTGCCCGGCGAGGTCTTGCAGGCCCGCGAACCCGCCGTCGAACGGAACCGACTCCCAGCCGTCGACCCGTTCGACCGTGCGTGTACTCATTACTCCCACCAAGCCGGATGGCAGACAAATAGTTTGTGCCCACGGGCGCGGTCCGATGGACATATGCCGATTCGAGTGTAAGTACGTGTATGGCAGAGGAGCCGGGACTAAGCGACCAGTATCCGACTGCGAGCCCGTGGCCGCTGTTCGTCGCACTGGGATTAGCACTGTCAGAGATCGGCGTGTTCGTCGGACTCTTTCCGGTAGCCGTCTTCGGACTGATACTGTTCGGCGGCAGTATCGCCGGTATCCTCACGGAGTCCGGGTACGTGGAACGGCCGTGGCCGACCCTGCTGGGCGTGGGAGTGGTTCTTATCGTCCTCGCCGCCGCGTTTGCGGTCTGGCAGGTCCCGGTCGCCGATATCGCGCTCTCGAACGTCGGGACCGGGCCACTCCTCACTCGGCTGGTGGCCGTCGCCGCGGCGGGCACCGTGATGATCGCGATGGGTGGCGTCGCCTCGATAATGGAACAGACCGCGGCCTGAGACGGGTACCCGCCCGGTTCGGAAACCAACACTCTATTTACCGACCTGTGCTAACGGACAGGCATGGCACTGTTCGGGTTCGAAAAAGACACCCTGCTCGACCTCACTGTGAACGTTATCCCGCTCGGGATCCTCCTCTTCTTCATCGTCGCGTTCGCCGCGTTCCCGGCATTCGGAACGGATCCCGTCTTCTCCGGAATGCAGTTCGCACTGATCATCTCGATGTTCCTGCTGCTCGCTGTCCTGACCTACTACGCGGGGAAGGCCGTCGAGAACGCTGAGAAGGAGAGCGGCGAACTCGGCCACGAAGACTGAGCGGACGGGTTCAGACAAACCGTTTCGAAGACCGACCGCGGTCGCTACCGGATGACAGTGCGAGGTGATCCCTCCTTTCTGCGGTTTCACCGCCGGATGGAAGCCGTGTTTTATGATCGTTGCTGCAGGAATCGACCCTTTGATAATGTCCCAGTCCTGAAGGACGACTATGGTAGCAGGAGATATTGTGCTGACGGGGCTGATGGCCGTCCTCCTCGTCGGCGTCGCCGCGCTTCTCACCCGTGTCGAGAACTGGCGTTCGTATACGCCGCTCGCGGGTGGCGGGGCCGTCACGGGTGACGAGGCAGCGGTCATCAACCGTGAGAAACCCGCAGGTATCATTCGCTGGCTAACAACCGTCGACCACAAGGACATCGGTCTGTTGTACGGGGTGTACGCGGTCATCGCATTCGCCGTGGGCGGCATCATGGCGATGCTCATCCGCCTCCAGCTCGTCACGCCCGCCGGGGCCATCCTCGGCAACAACGCCTACAACTCCATCCTGACGAGTCACGGCATCACGATGCTGTTCCTGTTCGGGACGCCCATCATCGCGGCGTTCGCGAACTACTTCATCCCCCTGCTCATCGGGGCTGACGACATGGCGTTCCCGCGTATCAACGCCATCGCGTTCTGGCTGCTTCCGCCGGCGGCCCTGCTTATCTGGGCCGGATTCTTCCTCGCGCCGGTGACCGAGAACATGATCGAGCCGGCTCGTACGGCCTGGACGATGTACACGCCGCTGTCGGTCGAGCAGGCGAACCCCGGCGTCGACCTGATGCTGCTGGGACTGCACCTCTCGGGCGTTGCGGCGACGATGGGCGCGATCAACTTCATCGCGACCATCTTCACGGAGCGCAACGAGGAGGTCAACTGGGCGAACCTCGACATCTTCTCGTGGACGATCCTCACCCAGTCCGCGCTCATCCTGTTCGCGTTTCCGCTGCTGGGGAGCGCCATCGTCATGCTCCTCCTGGACCGGAACCTCTCGACGACGTTCTTCGCCGTCGAGGGTGGCGGCCCGCTGCTGTGGCAGCACCTGTTCTGGTTCTTCGGCCACCCCGAGGTGTACATCCTCGTCCTGCCGCCGATGGGACTGGTCAGCCTCATCCTGCCGAAGTTCTCCGGCCGAAAACTGTTCGGCTTCAAGTTCGTCGTCTACTCGACGCTTGCCATCGGGGTCCTCTCCTTTGGCGTCTGGGCCCACCACATGTTCTCGACGGGCATGGACCCGCGGCTCCGGGCGTCGTTCATGGCTGTCTCGTTGGCTATCGCGATACCGAGCGCAGTCAAGACGTTCAACTGGATCACGACGATGTGGAACGGCCGCCTGCGCCTGACGACGCCGATGCTGTTCTGTATCGGCTTCGTCTCGAACTTCATCATCGGCGGTGTTACGGGCGTGTTCCTCGCTTCCATCCCCGTCGACCTGATTCTGCACGACACCTACTACGTCGTCGGGCACTTCCACTACATCGTGATGGGTGCCATCGGCTTCGCGGCCTTCGCCGGCATCTACTACTGGTTCCCGATATTCACCGGGCGGATGTACCAGCGCACGCTCGGGAAGGCGCACTTCTGGTTCTCGATGGTCGGGACCAACATCACGTTCTTCGCGATGCTCGCGCTCGGCTACCTGGGGATGCCGCGCCGGTACGCCACCTACGAATTCGACGGCGCTATCGCACCGCTGACGCAGGTCAGCACCTTCCACCAAGCGGCGACGGTGGGTGCGGTCATCCTGTTCATCGGCCAGCTGTTCTTCGTCTGGAACATCGTCCAGTCCTGGCTCGAAGGCCCGAAAGTCGAGGACGGCGACCCGTGGAACCTCGAACGCGACGGCATGCTGGACCGCGAGTTCCAGTGGTTCGACGAGCAGCTCGAAGCCGAAGCGCCGGAGAAGGACCCCTCGCTGCTCGCTGACGGCGGCGAAGAAGAACAAGACGACTCGTAAGCGGCCGAATTCTGTTTTCGTCTACTTCTGTCGTTCGCGGCTACGTCCGAACGGACAGTGCCTGTTAGCTCGCGCCGGAGACGAGTACCATGGCCGTCACGAACATCATGAGCGCGATTCCGGTCAGGACGAGAAACAACAGTTCCTTCTGTGACATAGGATAGCTACGGCGTGGAAGTGAAAAAGGCTAATCGTCTCCGAGCCGTTGTTCCCACATGAGCGAGTCAGCCGAGGCCAGGTCCGGACAGCAAATCGTCCTTCGCCTGTACGTTGCTATTGTTGTTCTTGCCGGCGTGATGGGGTTCGTGCTCGGCAGCATCCGACCGGAAGACCTCGAACCGGAACTGTTCGGTGTGATCGCGCTGCCACCGACGCCGTTTGGCGTCGCCATCTACGGGTTCGTCACTATCGGCATCGTCCTCGGCGTGTTGCTTGGCCTCGTCGTGTACGTCTCCGAGCGAATCGACGACGCGGCCAGTTCCTGAGTGTCCGTTGCTGCAGTATATCTTGCCGTGTGAACCAGTTCCTCGTACCGCTGTGGACCCCTCAGCTATCTGATGCCCGATTCCGTTAGTTTATTTTAATCCGACAGAAAATCGGCTGCTAGTCGCCTGCGTGACAGCAAGCCGGTGTCTCACCGCCCTCCCTACAAATGCGCCCCGAATTTCCCCTCCGTCAGTGGTTGGTCCACCGAATCGCTATCGACCGACGTGCGCTCGCAGCGTTCAGAGCGGGGCTCGGGCTGTGTCTCATCGTCGATATTGTCCTACGGTGGTCGGACATCGTCGCCTTTTACACCGATAGCGGCGCGCTCCCGCGCTCGACACTGGCTGAACTGTATCCGGTTCTGGGAGACGTGTCGCCGCTCGCTTTCTCGGGGACCGTCTGGCTCCCGCTGGTGGCCCTCGGACTGACGGCGCTCGCAGGACTGGCGCTGGTAGTGGGCTACCGGCCCCGCCTGAGCGCGGGCGTCGCGTTCGTCCTGCTCGTATCGATACAGCTCCGGAACCCTGTCGTCCTCAACGCCGGCGATACGCTGTTTCGCCGGCTGCTGTTCTGGAGCCTCCTCCTCCCGCTTGGCTGTGGCTGGGAAAATGGGTCGCCGGAGTCTGCGCCGACACGGGTCGCCACCGCCGGCACTGCGGGCATCCTCCTGCAAGTACTGGCCGTGTATGTGACGAACGGCCTCATGAAGCTTCGTGGTACGTACTGGCACCGAGGGACTGCGGTGCGGTACGTGTTCCAGCTCGACCACCTCACTGTCCGGCTTGGTGACGTGGTTGCAGGCTGGGACCTGGCGCTGGTCCTGGGGAACTGGCTCTGGCTCGCCTTGCTCGCTGGGTCCCCGTTGTTGCTCATCTGGACCGGCTGGTATCGGACGGGACTGGTCGCGGCGTTCGTCACCGCACACGTCTGTATGGCGTTCTCGTTTCTCCTGGGTGTGTTTCCGCTCGTCTCGATTCTCGGGCTGGTCTTGTTTCTCCCGACGCCGTTCTGGGACGCGCTCGCGGACCGCTGGCCCGCCGCCATCGAAGCGTTGCGCCCGCGGGGGCCGGATTCAGCGACAGGTCCTTCGCAACTCTGGTTCCCCACGACGACGGCTTCGCTAGCGGCGCTCGGGATCGTCGCCATTGTCGTTCTCAACGCCATCGCGGTCGGCTTCGTCGCCGCACCGACGGGCACGCCGGACAGAATCGAGGACCGGAGCTGGAACATGTTCGCGCCAGACCCGCCACAGGAAACGTGGTGGTACGCGGCCCCGGCAACTCTGGAGTCCGGGAACCGGGTCGACGCGCTTACCGGGGAGCCGGTCACTCTCTCTCGGCCGCCGGAGGTGTCAGACCGGTTTCCGAACCAGCGCTGGAAGAAGTTCCTCGGGACAGCCCGTCACGAACCCAGTCTTCGACGGTCGCTCGCAACGTATCTGTGTTCCCGGTGGAATCAACGCCACGACGACGCGATGGAACGCGTGGAGTTGATTGTCCTGACCGAGTCGACCAACCTGAACGGGTCCGAATCCGTCAGCCAGGAACGGCTCGGGTCGTATCAGTGTGCCTGATCGGGTGATGATGGAGATTGGTTACACCTCGAAAGCAGTCCTTCAAGCGACGATTGAGCGTACGCTCTGTCCAGTCAGGCGACGCTGGCCGTTTCCTGATAGCTCCCGTACTCTGCCTCGAAGACGGCCATGATCTCGCCCATCGTCGCGTAGGCTTTCACCGCGTCGATGATGACGGGCATGACGTTCCCGCCGTCCGTGATCACCTGCTGCAGTTCGTCGAGCGCCGCTTCCACGGCCGCGTCGTCGCGCTCTGCCTTGGCCGTCGCAAGCTTGTCCCGCTGGCGTTCCTGCACGTCCTCGTCGACGGTGAGAATTTCGGGCTCGGTGTCTTCCTCGACGGTGTACTTGTTGACGCCGACCATGACCTCTTCCTCGCTCTCGACGCGCTGCTGGTACTCGTAGGCGGCGTCCTGAATCTCGCGCTGGAAGTAGCCGTCCTGAATCCCCTGAATAACGCCGTCGCGGACCGACCCGTCACCGAGTTCGTCCCTGATGTGGTTGATGTAGGCCATCGCCTTCTCCTCGACCTCGTCGGTCAGCGACTCGATGGCGAAACTGCCGCCCATCGGGTCGACGATGTCGGCGGCGCCCGACTCCTCCGCGATGATCTGCTGTGTGCGGAGGGCGACCCGCACCGCCTGCTCGGACGGGAGCGCCAGCGCCTCGTCGAAGCTGTTGGTGTGCAGGCTCTGGGTCCCGCCCAGCACACCTGCGAGGGCCTGAATCGTCACGCGGACGATGTTGTTCAGCGGTTGCTGGGCCGTCAGTGACTGGCCGGCGGTCTGGGTGTGGAACTTCAGTTGCTTGCTCGCGTCGGCCTCCGCGTCGTACCAGTCGTCCATCACCCGGGCGTAGATGCGCCGGGCCGCGCGGAACTTCGCTATCTCCTCGAACATGGAGTTGTGCGAATTGAAGAAAAAGGAGAGCTGTGGGGCGAACTCGTCGACCTCAAGCCCCCGGTTCAGACAGTCTTCGACGTAGGCGAAGCCGTCCGCGAGGGTGAACGCGAGTTCCTGTACGGCTGTCGAGCCGGCCTCCCGGATGTGATACCCCGACACCGATATGGGCTTGAACTTCGGGGTCTCCTGACTGGCGAACTCGATAGTGTCGGTGACGAGCTTCAGCGACGGCTCCGGTGGGATGACCCACTCCTTCTGTGCGATGAACTCCTTGAACATGTCGTTCTGGAGGGTCCCCCGGATTTCCTCGCGCGGGACGCCCTGCTGGTCGGCCAGCGCGATGTACATCGCGTAGATGACGGGGGCGCTGGGGTTGATCGTGAAGGAGGTCGAGACCTCACCGAGGTCGATGCCGTCGAACAACCGCTCCATGTCCGCCAGCGTGTCGACGGCGACACCCTCCTTGCCCACCTCGCCGTCGGCCATCACGTCGTCGGAGTCGATTCCCATCAGCGTCGGCATGTCAAAAGCCGTCGAGAGCCCGGTCTGGCCCTCGTCGATGAGATAGTGGAACCGCTCGTTGGTCTCGTCGGCGGTGCCAAAGCCCGCGAACTGCCGCATGGTCCACTGCCGGCCGCGGTACATCGTCGGATAGACGCCGCGTGTGAACGGCTCCTCACCGGGGAAGCCGATGTCTTCCTCGTAATCGACGTCGTCCACGTCGAGAGGTGTGTACAGCCGGTCTACGTCGAGGTTTGAGACCGTCGCGAACTGCTCCTTGCGTTCGCCGTAGGCGTCCAGTACGGGGTCCAGTGTCTCGGCTTCCCACTCGCCTTTCTGCTCGCGGATGCGCTGGAGGTCCGACTCGTCGAACATACTCCGGTGTATGTCATGATTTAGTAAGAAGGTTCGGGCAAGCTTGATGTTACCGTCAGACGCACCAGCAGGGACTAATCCTGGAGTCGTTCCGTCGTCTGGACGAGCGGGTGGTGCGCGTAGTCGACGACCTCGATATCGTCGATCGACTCCAGGTCGGAGTCTGCGGCCGTCTCGGCCATCCCCAGTTCGACCGTCTCGTCGAGAACGATGACGTAGGCGTCCATTTCGTCGATATCGAGCCGCGCGGCGGCTTTCACGCGGTGGTGGCCGTCAGCCAGCAGGAGGTCCCCGCCGTTGTCGATGACGACGAGCGGTTCCGCCAGCCCGCGTTCCAGTTCGTACACCCGGCCTTCGAGTTCGTCGGCGTACACCGTCGTCTGTGTCGGCGTCAGGTCGTCGAGCTCCACCTCCCGTCGGCCTTCGTGTGTCGTGATGCCGTGGATGTTCTCCAGCGTCCGGCCGAGCTTGTCCACTTTGCCCGGTGTCGCCCGTTCGATCTGTGAGCGGATCACGTCGGCGTTCGAGATGATGCCGACGAGGTGGCCGGCGTCGTCGACGACCGGGAGTTTCTGGATGCCCGACCGCAGGATGACGCGCGCCGCGTCCTGAACGGCCATGTCCGGGTGCGCCACGAGGATGTCATCGGTCATCACGCGGAACATCGGCTCGTGGTCCTCGGCGAGCAGCAGGTCGCGCGCGCTGACGAACCCTTCGACGCGGCGGCCGTCCGTTACCGGAAACCCGCTGAAGTGGTCGTTGTCGGCGATACGTCGGGCGACCTCCCCGACAGTGTCGTCGAGTTCGACGGTGGCAACCTCGCGTGTCATGTAGTCTCCGACCGTCGGTCGACTCGATTCCTCCATCGGCGCGACGTTCTCGACCGACGGCAAAAAAGGCTCGCCTACGACGGCTCGCTGTCGTCGGGTTCGACGAGCGTCTCCGGGGTGTCGTCCGCCTGTTCTGACTCGTCGTCCGGCGGCTCAGCCGCGTCGTCCGCCTGTTCTGGCTCGTCGCCTCCGTCTTCGTCGCCGTCTTCCAGAAACAGCACATCGCTGTTCCAGTCCGTTGCGGTGTCGTCGCTCGACCCTGCAGGCGTGTCTCCAGCCGTCGTGATGGTGTCTCCGCTGTCCCGTCTGAGCGCCGTCGACTCCGTGAACGCGGTCACGTCGTAGTCAGAGCGTGCGTAGACGCGGCCGAGCAACCGGTGGGACCGCGACTGGATAGCGTCGAGAAACCGGTCCGAGACGATAGAGCGGACGATCTCTTCCAGCGACTCCTCGCGGTCGTCGACGGTGATCATCCCCAGGTCGATCTGTGCGCCCGCCATATCGGCGTGACCGCCCGCGGACCCGATCTGTCCGAAGGCGTCCCGCAGCGCCTCGCCGAGGTCGATATCCGCGCCGCGTGCCCGAGCGGACGCGTAAATCGTCCCGTCGACGACGCCGTACACCATCGTCGCCTGAACGCCTTCGAGATCGAGCAGCCTGTCAGCCGCCTGCGCGAGCGCGTCCCGATCACTGATCTCGCCGACGCCGGTCAGGAGCACCGAGCCCTCCTGTTCGCGGTTCGCGATCGCGCGGCCGATGACCGACAGCGTCTCCGGGCTCACGCTCGGGTCTTCGATGCGCTGGAGCGTCGCCATGTCGGCGTTCGTCACGAGATGCGCGGCGGCCTCGAAGTCCGCGGCAGCGACCTCCCGGCGGAAGTCCTTCGTGTCGACCTGAATACCGAACAGCAGGCCCGTCGCGATTGTGGTCGGAATGTCGATGTTGAACCGCTGGAGATAGTCGACCAGTAACGTACTCGTCGCCCCGACGCCGCTCCGGAGGTCGACGAAGCGGGCTTCGATTGGGACGCGCGGCGGATGGTGGTCGATGACGATGTCGATGGGAGTCTCGGGCGGGAGCTGGTCGTTGACGCCGGCTCTGGAGTGGTCGACCAGCGCGAACGCGTCGAACGCGTCCAGTTCGTCCGGCGAATCGGCATCGAGGTTCCGGAGATCGAATTCGAGGAGATTGACGAACGCCCGGTTCTCCTGATGGGAAATCTCCCCGTAGTAACAGATCGTCACCTCGCAGTCGGCCCGTTCAGCGAGCGCGCCGAGGGCGACAGCGCTGGCAATCGCGTCCGGGTCGGGGTTGTCGTGCGTGACGACGGCGAGGTGATCGTCGATGTCCCGCAGTACCTGATGGAGCTGTCTGGCCCGCGTTCCCTCGTCGCCGACCGACTGGGTGACGTAGTCGGTAACGACAGACTCCGGCGTAACCAGCCGGTCCGCCACGCTATCGAGTCGGTCGCGCTGGTCCGCCGTCGCGCCGCGGCCGGCGTAGGCGAGCAGAAACACGTCGGGAAAGCAGTCACGGGCGGCCGTCGCCGCGTCGGCGTTCCGTTCCGGGTCTTCACTGGCGACGATGACGCTCTCAGGGTGAACGTCGAGGTCGGCGAGAACAGATGGGTCAGTCTGGTCGGCTTCGAGTACGTTGATACCGTCCGCTCGGAGCGTTTCAGCACGGTGCTCGTCCTGGGTCACGACTGTCAGGTCGCCGCGGTCGTCGCTAATCGCGTCGAGAAGGTCCGCGGCCGTCGGCCCGAGTCCGAGCACCAGCCGAGAAAGCATACCGTGCAGTCAGCGCTGGAGCGTCTAAAAACCCGTTACTTCAGCCGTTCCTGGAGAAACGACGGATGCGCGGCGGTAACACCGTCGAGCGCGAGAATCTTGTCTTCGATGACGTCCGCCAGCGAGTCCCCGTCCATCGCTCGGACCTCCGCCATCAGCATGTGGTCGCCGCTGGACGTGTACAGTTCCTCCATCTCCGGGATCTCCTTGAGGTTCCGCGTGGCCTCGACGTAGCAATCGCTCGCGATGTCGATGCCGACCAGGGCAATCGACTGGCCTGCCAGCTTCTTCGGGTCGACATCGGCGGAGTAGCCGACGATGACGCCCTCCTCTTCGAGTTTCTGGATGTATTTCCGGACTGTCGGCTTCGATACGTCGGCTCGTTCCGCGATTTCTGCGTACGAGGCCTGTGCGTCCTCTTCAAGGACCGACAGGATTCGACGCTCCGTGGACTCGGCACTCATGGAGTAATCTTTTCGGTGCATGAAAAAATATCTTCCGAACCAGAAACCCACGTTCGAGGTGGTGTCTGCAGTCCAGTAGCGGGCCTTATTTGTGATGTTCGAGGAGGTTGTCGTAGGTCCGCTCCCACTCCGCGTCCTCGTCGAAGTACCGCTCTGCGAGCGGTTCGTCGGGCATCTCGCCGATCTGGCGCTTCTCCTCGCCGTAGGAGGGGCGCGCGTCCTCGACGTACATCCGACCGGTCAGGACTTCACCTTCGTACAGTCGCTCCTCGGTCTTTCGCATCATCTCGGCGGCTTCCGCGCGGTCCGAGACGTCGAAGTCGAACTCGTCGGACTGCTGGACGTCCGTGTACGGGACGTAGTGTTTCGCGTCCTTGTTCCAGGTCGGACACTGGGTCAGGAAGTCGATGTGCGCGAAGCCGTCGTGCTCGATGGCTTCGGCGATGATCTCCTTGGCCTGGTTCGGGTTGACAGCCGCGGTGCGGGCGATGTAGGTCGCGCCGGCGTTGAGCTGCTGGGACAGGGGTCGGATCGGCGACTTCGCCGAGCCGTGGGGCTGTGTCTTGGACTTGTGGCCCTTCGGCGACGTCGGCGACGTCTGGCCCTTGGTCAGCCCGAAGATCTCGTTGTTGAACACGATGTACGTGATGTCGTGGTTCTCACGGGCCGTGTGGATGGTGTGGTTCCCGCCGATGCCGTAGCCGTCGCCGTCCCCGCCGGCCGCGATGACTTCGAGGTTGGGGTTGGCGAGCTTCGCGGCCCGGGCGACGGGCAGCGAGCGACCGTGGATGGTGTGGAAGCCGTAGCTGTTGAAGTAGCTGTTGAGCTTGCCGGAACAGCCGATACCGGTGAACAGCGCGACTTCGTCGGGGTTCTTGCCGACTTCCGGCATGGCCTGCTTGAGCGCCTTGAGGACGCCGAAGTCGCCACAGCCCGGACACCAGGTCGCCTGCGGTTCGATGCCGGGTGTGAACTCGTCGCGCTCGATCTCGCGTTCTTCGTTGATTGCTGAGAATGCACTCATTGGTTAGTCACCTGCCGCGGGGACGTACTTCATGTTGCTCGCGGCGAGTTCCTCGCCGTCGATGCTGGACTCGAACCCGTCGACGATCTCGGCGGGCTCGAAGGGGTTGCCGTTGTACTTCAGGAGGCTCGACATCTTGTCGCCGTACTTGCCGAGTTCCTTCTGTGTCAGGCCGCGGAACTGGGCCGTGGCGTTCATCTCGACGACGAGCGCCTCGTCGACTGATTCGAGCCACTCGGAGACCTCGTCTTCCGGGTACGGGGCCATGTCGGAGACGCCCAGTGCCTTCACGGAGTGACCGTTCTCGTTGAGCCGGTCGACGGCCTCGAAGACGGTCCCCTGCTGGCTGCCCCACACGAGGATGCCGTAGTCGGCCTCGTCGGGTCCGTGGTAGGTCTGGTGGGACGTGTTCTCGTCCAGATCAGCACGGATGTCGTCGAGCTTGTTGAGCCGACGGTTCATCTGGGCGATGCGGTTCTCGGGGTCCTCGCTGATGTGGCCCGATGGGTTGTGCTCGTTGCCCGTCGCGAGGAAACGGCCGTCCTTCTGGCCCGGCACGGAGCGCGGGCTGACGTTCGAGCCGTCCTCGGGTTCGTGGAGGAACCGCTGGAACTTCCCGGAGGAGTGGTGTGCGGCGTCCTGAATCTCCTCTTCGGTGAGGACCGAGCCAGGATCGGCGTTCGGTTCCTCGTCGAAGTGGCTGGCCGGGAGGTTCCGGAGTTCGCCCTGGATCTTCTGGTCGTAGATGACGATAGCCGGGATCTGGTACTCGTAGGCGATGCGGAACGCCGAGCGGGTCTGCGTGTAGCACTCGCGGATGTTCGCCGGCGCGAACACGACGCGGGCGGAGTCGCCCTGTGACGTGTACAGGACGTGTTCGAGGTCCGCCTGCTCGGGCTTGGTCGGCATCCCCGTCGAGGGGCCGGCCCGCATCGCTTCGACGAGCACGATAGGCGTCTCGGTCATCTCTGCCAGTCCGAGCGGTTCGGACATCAGCGCGAAGCCACCGCCGGATGACCCGGACATGGCTTTCACGCCGGCGTGAGACGCACCGAGGGCCAGCGCGGCGGCCGCGATCTCGTCTTCGACCTGTTCGGAGATCCCACCGAACGAGGGCAGGTGCTGTGACATGATCGTGAACACGTCGGTCCACGGAGTCATGGGGTAGCCCGAGATGAAGCGACAGCCCTCGTCGATTGCGCCGTAGGAGATGGCGTTCGAGCCCGAGAGGATGACCTGCTCCTCGTCGTGGGATCCCTCTGGGACTTCGATGTCGTGATCGACATCGAGTTCGCTTGCGGCTTCGTAGGCGTCGTGCAGGACGTTGAGGTTCGCCTCCTGCATGTCGCCGCTCATGTTCTGTTTGATGAGCTTCTCGAACTCGTCGGTGCTGATGTCGAGAATGGCCGCGGTCGCGCCGATACCGGCCGTGTTCCGCATGATCTCGCGGCCGTGCTCCTTGGCGATGCCGCGGAGGTCCATCGGGACGACGTGCCAGTTGTTCTCCTCGGCGGCCTCTTCGAGACCGATCTCGTCGACGTCTTCCTCGTCGAGCAGCCCCTCGTCGTAGAGGAGGACGCCGCCCTCACGGAGGTCGTCGAAGTTCTCGTACAGCGGTTTCAGCTCCTCTTTGCCGTAGTAGGCCTCTTCCTGCGGGTTCCGGGCGAAGGAGTCACCCAGGGCCAGCAGGAAGTTGTAGCCGTCCCCGCGGGACTGTACTGGCTCGTCTTTCGCACGTACTTCCACGTACGTGTGGCCGCCGCGGATACGCGACGGGTAATGGCGGTGTGTGAACACGTTCAGCCCCGACCACATCAAGGCCTTCGCGAAGTTCTGGCTTGTCGAGTCGATTCCGTCACCGGAACCACCGGCGATTCGCCAGATTAGTTCGTTGTCTGTCATGGTGAAATCCTCGGCCCCAGCTCTGGTGCCGTATCATCCCGTTGGGGGGCCATGACTAAAGATTTTCCACTACATCACCACTCATTAATCGTTATCTTTCGTCTCAGGCACCTCAGGTTGCCGTTTTCGAAATGGGGTTCGTCGCTATTGGGAGATGTTCACAGGGGCAATATATCCGCCCGAGCCACACTTGTCAGCCACTAATAGTAAGCCGCGTAACTCCCTCCCGCAACGACTAACACAGTGAATACCGTTGTACAGTCGAGGATGTCGTTAACGGAACTCATCGCTGGCGTCGAGGACCATCAGAAGACGCTGACTATCTTCAACGCCGGGCCGACAGCGGCCGAAGACCTGCGCGAGCGCTTCGCGGACCGCAACGTCCACGTTCAGACCGAGCAGACTGAGAGCGGACGCCCGGGCGAGTTTATCACTCTCAGCGAGGACGAAGAGGTCATCGCGGCCGCCAGCCTCAATTCGTTCACCGACTCGCTTGACGAAGGCCGTCAGTACATCACGCGGGACAACAGCCCGTACGCGTCGATTCTCGACCACCTCGACGAGACGATGTTCACCTCGTGGTCCATCCAACGGATGACCGCCGCGTCCCGCGAGATTGAAGACCGCGCGTGGCGTGTGGGACAGGGAACGCTGCACGCCGGCTTCCAGACACTGTCTACGCTTCAGGGCGAACTCGACCTCTACGAACGGCTGGGTGAGACCGACGTGGACGTTCACGCCTACGCCGTCCCTGACGTCGAACCACCCGAGTACAGCACGTTCTCGCTGCATCTGGAACGGTCGGACGAGATCGCCGACTCGTGGTTCGTCGTGTTCGACGGCGGCAGTGACCCGACCCAGAAGTGCGCCTTGCTGGCCGAGGAGCGCGAGCCACGCGAGTTCTACGGCTTCTGGACCTACGACGAGTCGACGGTCGACTGGATCATCGACTATCTGGAGGAGACCTACGGCTATCTCGAACAGTGAGCCGCGTTCGAACCGGCCAGCGCGACCATTACTACGGCTTGCCGTCGGTTGGCATTCGCTCTTGAGATGACGAACGTGGCCGAGTCCAGAGAGTTCCGCATCGAGGAGACCGGAGAGCGCGTCAACGGTCTCGAACTGGAGTTGCACCTGTTTTTCGGCGTGTGGGCGGTCATCGAGCGCCACGAAGACCGATGGGTCGTGGCGACTGACGACGGGGAGCGCCGAACGCTTGTCGCTGTGTCGGACTAACCTGACGTGGACCTCGAATCAATCCGCAGTCCCAGACACATCCTCGAACACCGCGAGGTCGTGGCCGAGCAGCACTTCAGCCCCCGTCGCCCGCTGTCGGTCGCGGCACCGCTCTAGGCTCTCCTTCCACGCGCCGTTGTTCCACAGGAGGCTCGTCGCCATCGACTGGCCCGCGTAGTTCGCCTCGACGTACGCTTCGTCGCCGACGACGAGGAGCGGCCGTGCCGGGCGGTCGATGAACGCGCCCATGAGTCCGGGCGTGTGGCCGGGAAGGTGCAACAGTTCGACCCCATCGGTGAGATGATAGCTGTCGCCGTGGACGATCTCCCAGTTCAGGTCCCGGTCGAAGTCGCTGGCGAGGTAGGCGATAGAGCCGTCGTCCGTATTGGCGCTGTAGTACGCGTACGGGAGTTCCTCCCGGTGGACGTAGATCGGGACGTCTGTTCCCGCGAAGTTGTGCAAGCCGCCAGCGTGGTCCAGATGCAGATGGCTCATCACGACGGCATCGATGTCGTCGATGCTGTAGCCCGCATCTTCGAGATCCGCCGGCAGGGCGTGCTCCTCGGCGTCAACGTGTGCGAACGCCTCGTACAGCGACGTCGGCCAGTACCCGTCGCCGGCCTCCGGATGCGAGCCGGTGTCCCAGAGGATAGTCATCTCGGGCGTCTCTACGATGAGGTTCCACACGACGTACGTTTCGTACTCGTGTTCCGGGTCGCGGTCCGAGGCCGTCGCGACGCTGTGGCCGTCGACGACGAAGTTTCGATCAGCCTGTACGCGGCCCCGGTCGACGAACGTCACTGTGAGGTCGTCCATACGGTGTCTACGGGCTGTCAGAAAGTAAAGAGCAGTGTCGTGCGCGTGGGGAGCAGGCTAGTTCGCTATATCATCCATCGTTCGCTGTGGCAGGGATTGCAGGCTATATCGATGCCGAGAGACCTTTATAACGAAATGTCGGTGGAAAAGCGGGACCCACACACACCACCCTGCAAGTGTTCTCGGTGTTTGCAGGGGTGGGGGTGGGGAGGGGGAGGGTCCCACTGCATACTTAAAGAAGCGGTAGGCTGTTCGATTCTACTGAGAGTAAATGATCAGAAGACTATCCGTATATGCAGATTTGGGTGCCCTGAAGCACTTGTAGCTTGAATTCTATAAGGTAGGACGTTCGATGGTGAATATGATTTATTGCCTTTACCATAAAATATATAATAGTAGTACTAGTTCTATATTCGGTCCAGAACGAGACAGTCGAGAATCGCAGGACTCAAGTGTTCTAGATGAAGGGTCGGTGCAGCAGACTGCTCGTGGCTGTTTTCTAGAGGGATCGAAGAAACACTTGCACGGTGGTGTGTGACTGTTCGGCGTGAAAACACTTGAAACACTTGTACGGTGGTCACTGGTTTTATATAGAATCATTCAAAAGGTGGCGTACGATGGTCGACGTGAACGAGAACCCGTTCGATGGGACTGACGCGATCTTCGAACGAAAGCAACCGCTGAAAAAAGACACGTTCACGCCGGATACGATCTTTCACCGCGACGAGGAGATCGAGTTCTACATCAACGCGCTTCAGGACGTCATCGTCGGCCACGACCCCAACAACGTCTTCGTCTACGGCCCAACGGGGGTCGGAAAGACTGCCGTTACGAAGTGGGTACGGGACAAACTCGAAGAGAAGGCCGAGGCCGAGGACATCCCGCTCACCGTTGTCGGTCCGATAAACTGCCGGAACTACCGGTCGGCGTACGCGCTGGTCAACACGCTCGTCAACGAGTTCCGAGATCCGGAGAACCAGCTCCCCGAGAGCGGCTACAGCACTGACAGCGTCTTCGAGTTCCTCTACGAGGAGATCGAGGCCGTGGGTGGGAACGTCCTCATTATTCTGGACGAGATCGACAACATTCCGGCGGACGCGCGGAACGACTTCCTGTATGAACTGCCGCGGGCCGAAGCGAACGAGAACACGCCGATCACCGATGCAAAGGTCGGACTCATCGGGATTTCGAACGACCTCAAGTTCGTCGACGTGCTGGAACCCAAAGTGAAATCGACGCTCGGGGAGCGAGAGATCAAGTTCGGCCCGTACGACGCGACCGAACTCCGGGACATTCTGGGCTACTACGCCGACATCGCGTTCCGGGAGGACGTGCTCGGCGAAGACGTCGTTCCGCTGGCGGCGGCCTTCTCGGCACAGGAACGGGGCGACGTTCGGCAGGGACTCCGAATCCTCGAAAAGGCCGGGGAGTACGCGCGGATGGAGGGCGCGGATGGTGTCACAGAAGCGCATACGCGACGGGCGACAGACACTATCGAAACCGACGAACTGCTGGATTACTTCGAGCACGACCTGAGTTCACAGCAGGCGTTGACGTATCTCGCGACGACGCTTGCGCTCATCGAACCGAAACACGAGGCGTCGACGAAGCGGATCTACAACCTCTACTCCTCGATTGCGGAGTCGAGCGGCCGCCGCGTGAAATCCGAGCGCAAGATCTACGAGTTCCTCGACCAGCTTTCCATGCAAGGGCTGGTCCGTTCGGCCGAACGCAACCTCGGTCGCAAGGGCGGGCGCAAGTACATCTACGAGGTCACCGACGACGCGACCGATATCATCAACGCCGCGCTCCAGTCGTCCTACAGCGATGCCGTGCCGAGCAACGTCAACGGGATACTCGAACACTATCTGGAAGACGAGGCGACCGAGTTCGAGGCACCGGACACGACCGACGACGAGCAACAGAACCTCTGGCAGTTCACGTAGCCAGCGTATTTGCTCCCCTCCCCCCACCGGCTCACACGGCAGAACACTTGCACGGTGGTGTGTGTGTGTTCAGTGGCAGTTCCTCTATTGTGCCGTCCAGAACAGTTGCAGGGTGGTGTGTGTGTGCCAACAATAGACCTGAACCCGGAGTGCTACCGAGCGATTGTGTGGCAGTTACCCTCCGCTGCAGTGTGTAGAACACTTGCAGACCGGTGTGTCCGTCCGTTTCCACCACAGCCTCCCGGTATTCCGTTTCGAAAACACTTGCAGGGTGGTGTCAACACCAATTCACCGGGAAAACCGCTCAAAACGGGCTTTTCTGAACACTTGCAGGGTGGTGTTCCCGTGGGCTCTCGTCTGTCGCTCCCAGTGCGGGAAACACTTGCACGGTGGTGTTAGAGTGGTGCATCGGAACTCCGAACAACGTCTCAAAAACACTTGCAGGGTGGTGTTTTCGGGAATCTCAGACGCTCGCGCACCCCCGTACGACGCATACCCCGTGCGAACACTTGCAGGGTGGTGTGTGAACACCTGTCCACTGTTCTGGTCCGGTTGTAGTCGTACTGGAAACACTTGCAGGGTGGTGATAGAACACTTGTAGGGGGTGATAGAACACTTGTAGGGTGGTGTCGGATCGTTTGTATAGGGCTGTCAGAACACTCGTAGGGTGGTGTTCCAGCGAAAAATACGTCGTTTGCGACGCAATCAACCAATCGACAGTGATCGACTGAGCCCTCTCGGTTACATCGGGGCCTGCTTGTAGATGAGGTTCCGCTGGATGTCGTTGGCCCCTTCGTAGATGACCGGAATCCGGACGTCGCGGTACACGCGGGAGATGCGGTTCTCCGTCAGCACCGACCGGCCCCCGTGTAGTTGCATTCCTTTCTCCGCACAGTCCATCGCGGCTTCGGTCGCATTGGTCTTTGCCAGTGCGGCCCAGTAGCCGGCGTTTTCCTGGTTGGCGACGCGTTCGGCCGCGTGCCAGGTGAGCGTTCGGGCGGACTGGAGACCGAGTTGCATGTCGGCCAGTTTGTGCTGGACCGCCTGGAACTCGTCGACGGTCTTGCCGAAGGCCTCGCGGTCGTGGACGAACTCCCAGGCTTCCTCGATGGCCGCCGCGGCGAGGCCGATGCCGTGGCCGCCGACGACGACGCGGCCGTGATTGAAGAACTCGGCGAGCATGTAGAAGCCGGCCCCTTCGACGCCGATCAGGTTCTCCTCCGGAATCCGGCAGTCGTCGAGCACGATGTGAGCCTGCTTGGAGGCCCGGAAGCCCATCTTCTCGGGGATGTGTTCGGCGTGGTAGCCGTCGGCGTCCGTCGGGACGATAAACATCGAGTAGTTCCCGTAGCGGTCGTTCGGATCGTCACCGGTCTTGGCGTACAGCGTCACCCAGTCGGCCTCGACACCGTTGCCGATCCAGTACTTTTCGCCGTTGAGTACCCACTCGTCGCCGTCCTTCTCGGCGGCTGTCGTCATCCCGGCGAGGTCGCTCCCCGTCTCTGGCTCGGAGACGGCGAGGCCGGTAAGCTGGTCGCCGGTGGCGACGGGCTCGAGGAACTCCTCTTTCTGCCAGTCCGCGCCGTGGTCCTCGACGATCTCTGCCCCGAAGCTGGCGAGCTGGATCGTCAGCGCGATCCCTGCGTCGGCCTTGTACAGCTCCTCCGCCATCGCAAGCATCTGCTGGAGGTCGTAGCCGCTCCCGCCCCACTCCTCGCCGATATCCTGTGCGACGAGGCCGGCCTCCCTGGCTGCTTCGAGCACATCCCAGGGATACTCCCCGGACGCGTAGTACTCACCGGCGACTGGTTCGATGTGCTCCGCGGCGAACTCCCGAGCCTCCTCCTTGACCTCGCGTGCGTGCTCCGGAACGAGTTTCTCGGATAGCAGATCCATGGGGACTATCATGGTTTGTGTACTGATATACTCCGTGGAACTCTGCCAAACACCGCCATAGTTGTTTCCCGGAAACTCCTGATAATCGGCCAGCACGCTTTTCCATGGCTGTGGCCTTCCTCGGGCATGAACCGTCGAGACTACCTGCTTGCCGGAGCCACCCTCGGAACCGCCGGGCTTGCGGGATGTTCGTTTCTGGCCGCGGCCGAGGCACCGCCACCGGACGTTCCGAAACAGCGCCTCGAAGACGGCGGCTGGACGCGAACGGACCAGTCCTCGGAAACAGTGTTCGACCGGAGCTACGGCCCGGTCTCGGTCGAGGCTGTCTCCAGTACGGTCCAGTACGTCGACGAACAGCTACAGGAACGCGTCGCCAGTCGTACCCTCGATCAGGTCCAGACTGCGCTCTCCGTGTTTTTCGCCACCCGCGTCGACTTCAGCCCCGATCTGGACAATCTCCCGGCTGGCGTAGGTCGCAAGGAACTGCTGGCGGAAGTCAGAACGAACGCCCGCGACAGCTTCGAACAGCAGATGGAGGCCCAGGGACTGACCGACATCGAGAAAACCGGCGCGGGAACCATCGATATCGACACCGGCGAGACGGCCGAGACGGTCGAACTGTCCGCCGTGTACCCCTTCGAGGGGATTTCGTTCGACGTGACCGAGAACGAGGCTGTCGAGATACCGGCCAGCGACATCGACATCTCGGCGATGTTCGCCGTCTGGCACCACGGCGATTTCGTCGTCATCTCCGGGGGCGCGTACCCGGCACAGAACTTCGAGCAGGTCGTCGAAAACGCCCTGAGTGACGGCATTACGGTCACCGTCGATGTCGACCTCGGACTCCAGCCCGACACCTATCGGACCGAAGTCCGGAATCTCGTCACTGGCGTCCAGTAACCGTTAGCTCGCCGGAGACGAGCTTGCTCCCCTATTCCGGTGCGGCGTCGTCGGGGACGCGGCCCTCGACGAGTGATTCGTCGGCGTACTCGTCGCGGAGCGACTTCTTGTCGAACTTCCCGGTTGCCGTCTTCGGGACCTCGTCGATGGTGACGAAGTTGTCCGGCACCCACCACTTGGGGTAGGAATCGAGGATGTGCTCCCGGAGTTCATCACCGAGCGTCTCCTCGTCGGCGTCGGCCGTCGGAACGATCATCGCGAGTGGGCGCTCCTGCCAGCGCTCGTGGGGGACACCGATGACTGCCGCCTCGTTCACGTCGTCGTGGGCTATCAGTTCGTTTTCCAGTTCGAGCGAGGAGATCCACTCGCCACCGCTCTTGATGACGTCTTTCGCCCGGTCGACGATCTTGATGTAGCCGTCCTCGTCGACGGACACCACGTCGCCGGTCTTCAGATAGCCGTCCTCGAACTCCTGTTCGTTCGCTTCCGGCCGCTTGAAGTACTCCGTCGTCACCCACGGCCCGCGGATGTGGAGTTCGCCGAAGTCCTCCCCGTTGTGCGGGACCTCGTTGCCGTTGTCGTCGATGACACGGAACTCCAGCCCGGGCGCGATGAGTCCCTGCTTCGCCCGCTTGTCCAGTTGCGTCTGGTAGTCGGCGTCCTCCAGGTCGCTCCGCAGAGACGCCACCGCACCCACCGGGGCCGTCTCGGTCATCCCCCAGGCGTGGACGAGTTCCACGTCGCGGTCGTCGAAGAATCGGATCATCGCTTCGGGCGCGGCGCTGCCGCCGACGATGAGCCGTTCGAGCGACGAGAGGTCGACGTCGTTTTCCTTGATGTACTCCATCAGTCCCAGCCAGACGGTCGGGACGCCGGCGGTGACGGTGACGTCCTCCTCTTCGATGAGCTTCGCGAGGTCTGCCGGTTCCGGCTGTGGACCGGGGTAGACGTGCTTGGCCCCGCCCGCAGTTGCGGAAAACGGGAGTCCCCACGCGTTGACGTGGAACATCGGGACGACGGGCATCATGACGTCGTCGTCGTCGAGTGGAATCCCCTGTGGCGACTGAATCGCCATCGTGTGGCTCCACAGCATCTGCTGGGTGTACTCGACGCCTTTCGGCCGTCCGGTCGTGCCGGAGGTGTAACAGAGGCCTGCGGGCCGTTCTCCCTCCAGTTCGGGCCAGTCGTACTCCGTCGGCTGGTCGGCGATGAACGACTCGTAGGCGACGGCATCGAGGTCCGTCTCGGGGACGGACTCACTCATCACGATGAACTGCTCGACCGTTTCGAAGGACTCGGGGTCATCGGCGGCGGCACCTTCGAGCTTCGGCAGGAGCGATTCGTCGACGAAAATGAGCTCGTCCTGTGCGTCGCTGACGATGTACTGGATGTGTTCGTCGGGCAGGAGCGGGTTGATAGTGTGTAGCTGTGCACCGGTTCCCGGTACCCCGAAGTACGTCTCGAAGTGCCGGCTGTGGTTCCAGCAGAACGTCCCGAGCCGTTCGCCGTCGCCGTAGCCGGCTTCCTCGATCGCGTTCGCTAGCTGCGCCGTCCGTTCGGCGTATTCGGCGTAGTCGTGACGGACGATACCTTCGTGGGTACGAGAGACGACTTCCGTGTCCGGATACAGTGTTTCTGCACGCCACAGGAACGGTCGTAGAGTTTGCGGGCTGCCTCCTGGCATATCATGATGCAGGGGCTCACGATACAAGAAACACTGCTAAATCTTTCATGAGGGAAAAGGAGTTCATCCGCAGTGCTCGCCGCCCCGTTCGCACACGTCTGCTTACACTTCGATTTCCTGCATCAGGTCGACCAGTTCTTCCAGTTCCGGAAACGTGTACACTTTCACGTTGATGTTAGACTCCAGCGCGTGGACGCGGGAATCGAACATCAGCGCCATCTCGTTGTCCCGGTCGCCGACGAGCTGGTCAACCATCCCACTCCCGGGGCCGAACGTGAAGTTCGGCGTAGAGATGTCGATGGTCGTATCGAGGACGTTTGCCCAGCCGTCGATGAAGCCGCTGGTCATGATGTTGCCGATCTCCTGAATCGCCGAGCGCTCCATGTCGGTGAAGCCGTCCGCGTTGGGGTCCGTTTCCCCCATATCGCCGATCATCCCGGTGGCGAGGTCCTTCGCACTGGCGGCGTTGAACAGGAATAGGATGTGCCCGTGGGGCTTTTCGACCATCTCGATACTGATACCGATCTGCTTCTCGTCGCCGACGTGTGTTTTGATATCCGGGATATCGATGAAGTTGATCTTCGTGATCTCCATCTCCGTCTCCATCCCTGTCATCTGGCTGAGGTGGTTCGCAACGGTGTTACCGCCCTCTTTAGCCATCTGATTGAACAACCCGAGCTTCCGAATATCTATCATCAGACTCATTCGTTAGGACCAGCGTTGCCGCTGAGTTGTGTGTCCTCATACATAAGCTATGCACCCGCATTTTCGTCGGCGAGAATCGGAGCGTGTCGATACCGGGATGCTCACTCCACGCGGACGCTCACAGCGACGCCCTCGCCGAGCGGCAGCAATCCGGTCTCGAACGCCGGGTTGTCGCCGACACGTTCGAGATAGGTGGCGATGCCGCGACTCGTTTCGTTGGCGTCGATGTCGTCGCCGTCCAGCAACGCCTGTACCTCCTCGAACTCCAGCGGCCCGGCCTCGATCATATTGTCGGCGACCACGGCTCCACCGACCGGCACTTTCCGGCGGACAGCTTCGAAGGCTTCCGCGTAGCGGTGTTTCTCGTTGTCGATGAGCACCACGTCGAACGGGCCGTCGTAACCTTCGACGGTTTCGATTGCGTCCCCGTGTTCGAAAGCGGCCCGGTCGGCGAACCCGCCGCGGTCGAGGAACTCGCGGGCCTCCTCCAGTTCGTCGGCGTCAATCTCCGTCAGGACGATCTGCCCGTCGTCGGACACCGCGGGGGCCATCCAGTACGCGGAGTACCCGAAGCCGGAGCCGAACTCGAAGATACGGTCGGCGTCGACCATCCGGGCAACGAGGCGAAGCCAGCCACCGACTGCGGGGCCGACCGTCGGGAACCCTTCCCGGTCGGCTTTGGCGTCCATCTCCTCGATAACTGCATCGCTGCCTGGCGCCAGTGTCCGGGCGAACTGCTCTGTGACCTCGGGAAGCGGGGTTTCGTCCATACCGGGCTATGCCGGTAGCGGTGACATAAATGAGTGGGTCCGCACCGGAGCTAGCCGAGTTCGAGGCGCTCGACGTACTGGATGACCGATTCCAGCGCCGGATTGGGGTAGTACTCGACAGTGTTGGCCGCTGTCTCGTACGAGAGAATTCCGAGGTCGTCCAGCCGCGGCAGGTGATTGTGTGCCAGCGACACGCCCACTTCGTCGCGTGATTTGGGGGTCGCTCTGGCCGGGATGGCCTTCTCGCGTTCGTAGACGCGGTCGACGAGGTCGTCGAGCGGGACCTCGGTTTCGGACCGGTCTTTCAGGTGATACAGGAGACTGCGTCGCCGCGGGGCGGAGATCAGTTCCAGAACTTGGTCAAACGAGTACGGTATCGGGATCGTTTCGGGTTCTTCCGGGTCGCCTTTCTTGACGCCGCCGGGTGGGGTGACGGTGTCCCGAAACGTCGGCGTCTCCTCCGTGTCTTTCGACGCTGTGACGGTCCAGCCGTGGTCCGGGAGGTACTCGTACACGACGTCATACAGCGGCCGAAACATCTCGATTGTCTCCTCCGCATGGGCCTCCGGGTCCATGTGGTGGTGGCCGGAGACGTCCATCTCGGCACATTGTCGGTTCAACGCAGTCACCAGCGCGATGACGCGGTCGCGTTCCCAGGATTCAAGCAGGCCAGTAAGCGAATGCAGGCACAGAAGCAGCGGTGCATCTGCCTGTTCCAGTCGACCGAGATGGCGAGAGACAGCCGCTCCGATGTCTATCGGCTCCACTGTCGAGGGAAGGGTATCAAGCGTCAATGAGGGAAATGCGCCAGACGCCGCTGCCTGCGAGTTAGCCGGTAACTCGCTGCCGGCGTCGACGATAATCGCCTCTTCGGGCATCTCGTCGTCGAGGTGCTGCTGCCACAGCGAGAGGCGGGAATCGGGGGACTCAGACACTGTGACACAGATGGCTTTCGAGACACTGACTCCTTGTTCAGTCAGGAATCCGGCACACCCCTCTCGTTCGGCGTCGCTCGAACCGCGTGCCAGTACCAATACGGACGCGGCCTCGCTCAGAGGCTGGTCCACTGTCCCACTCCCGGAGTTCATTGCGTACTGTATCGTATCAGGAACCATAAACCCATCAACAAATAAGCGTTCCCTTAATATATGGTAACATTCAATCGGGAACCGCTCGAAAATGAGACACTGTCCGGATCGACGCCCTTTGTGTGACCAGTTCTCAGGGCGTGTCCCGGACCGTCTCGATTCCGAGGATTTTTGCAGCACTACGGCGTATTACTTACTATGCCAATCATGTCGAGTAGCGACTTTTCTATCCACATCGAGGAGTGTGATGAGTTTGACGACGGGATGCCGATAAGTTCGCTTCCGGACGAGGTCACGTCCATCGACGACCTCGACTGTGAGTGCTGGAGCGGGTTCGAGTCGCTGGACGAAATCTAACGACGGGCTCTACGGTCTGGGTTGCCAGAAGGCAGCCTCGGTCGACCGATCTTCGAGCATCTCGCCGACGACCGTCTCCGCGCCGTGGATGAGCTTTTTGATGATGTATGCTGACGGCTGTCTCACCACTGCATAAAAGTAGCCGTAGCTAGGAATGTCTTGATTAACACACGTCTTCTGGGTCACCGATTCACTCCGGGCGACGTACTCGTCTCGAAGGCACTGCTCACGCTGGGCCGCCCGATCAGGCGTCCCAGTACGCCGGTTCGTTGCCGGGCTTCCACTTTATCGAACAGCCTCTGGACGGTTTTTCAGCGGCTGTAATCTGGTCGCCATCGAGCAACGTTTCGACGTGTGCGGCCATCTCCCGCTCGCTGGGTTCGTCGTCCGGGTTCGGCGCGTCGTCGAGGCGGCCGTGATACGCCAGTTTGAACGTCCCGCCGTCGTTGTGAAACAGGAACGGATCGGGGGTACAGCGGGCGCCGTACGCGGCCGCGACCTCCTGGGTCTTGTCGAACAGATACGCGTCGTACTGTATCTCGCCGCGCTCGACGAGTTCCTGCATCCGCTCGAAGGAGTCGTCGGGGTACTCCTCGGGGTCGTTGGCATTGATCCCGACGACAGCGAGGTCGTCGTACTCCGTCGCGAGCCGGTTTAGCTCGTCAATCTTCGCTTTCGCGTACGGACAATGGTTGCAGGTAAATACGACCAGTAGCGCGTCCCTGTCCGCGAAATCCGACAGTGAGTACGTCGCCCCGTCCGCTCCCGAGAGTTCGAACGGCGGTGCTTCGTCCCCACGCCCGAGCACGTCGGACTCCGAATCGAGTGAAACCATCGCTCCCTACTACGACTGTCGCCGCTAAAAGTCCACGGACGCGCTACACGGACTTCCGAGACGACCGCTTTTTGCTCAACTGTCCGCTTCTTCCGACGTCGCTGCCGCAGTATCGAAGGCTTTCGCTGCCTCGAACGCGGCGCTCCCGTCGTCAACGGAGAACAGCGTCTCTTTCCCCTCCGCTTCGTGTTTTTCCAGTAATCCGACCGTCACCAGTTCTTCGAGCGTCCCGTCGAGGTACAGCGTCTTCAGCGGCACACCGGCTGCTTCGCTCAAGGCCGTTTTCGTATACGTTTCGTCCGCATCGAGGCGGAGTATCGTGTCAATAACCGTCGCCGCCTTGTCGTGGTTCGCGATGTGTGCCCATCCCGTGTCAGAACCAGCCCGCTGGCCACCCTCTTCGAACATTAGTCGACACCTAACCGTCAGAGATATTAAAACTGTCTGGTGTATTTCCGACCGAATGGTGTGATGCTCTCTCACTATTGAGCAAGGCTTTTGTCCGCGTCACTCTCCTGGCACTGTATGAGCAGTCGCCGCGAGATACTCGACCTGCTACGGGAGAACGCTCGCTACACGACCGAGGACATCGCTCGGTTGACTGATTACTCCGAGAGCGAGGTAGCCGAGGCTATCGAGGAGTTCGAGGAGGCAGGTGTTATCCGCGGCTACGGGGCAGTCGTCGACTGGAACGCCGTCGAGACCGACGAGGAGCGCGTTCGCGCCACCGTCGAACTCAACGTCACGCTGGACCGTGAGACCAGCTACGACGACATCTCCGACCGGATCGCGAAGTTTCCGGAAGTGACTTCGCTTCGCCTCGTCAGCGGTGACTACGACTTCGATCTGGAGGTCGAGGGCGATTCGATGCGCGAAGTGTCGCATTTCATCAGCGACAAAATCGCGCCGATTCCCGAGATCACGCAGACGGTAACCCACTACATCATGGAGTCGTACAAGGAGCAGGGGATGGAGTTCGACGACCACGACGACGACGACCGCCTGTCCGTCTCACCATGACATTCGAAGCAGCGGACAGGGTCGACAGCGTGCCGCCCTCGGGTATCAGGCGGTTCTTCGAACTGGCCGAGGAGATGGACGACATCATCTCGCTCGGGGTCGGGGAACCGGACTTCTCGGCCCCATGGGCCGCCCGCGAAGCCGCTATCGCGTCGCTCGAACGCGGCCAGACATCATACACAGCCAACCGCGGGAAGCGGGAACTCCGGGACCGCATCGCGGACTACGAGGCGTCGACACACAATCTGCAGTACGACCCGGACGAGGAAATCCTCGTCACGGCGGGCGCGAGCGAGGGGCTCGACCTCGCCTTTCGGGCGCTGCTAAACCCCGGTGACTCGATCGCTATCGCCCAGCCCTGCTACGTCTCGTACATCCCTGGCGCGACGTTCGCCGGTATCGACGTTATCGACGTTCCGACACGCGCGGAAGACGAGTTCAAACTCACCCGAGAGGTGCTGGAATCGTCCGGTGCGGCCGAGGCCGACGCCCTCGTGTACTGCTACCCGAACAATCCGACCGGAGCGACGATGACGGCCGAGGAGATGGCGTCTGTCGCGGCCTTTTGCCGCGAAAACGATCTGCTCGTGTTCGCCGACGAGATCTACGCCGACCTCACGTACGAACACGACCACACGTCTATCGCTACCCTCCCTGGGATGCGTGAACGGACCGTCGTGTTCAACGGCTTCTCGAAGGCGTTCGCCATGACGGGGTTCAGACTCGGGTACGCGATGGCCCCGCCGGAGGCCATCGAGGCGATGAACCGTATCCATCAGTACTCGATGCTTTCGGCCCCGACGACGGCCCAGCACGCCGCTATCGAGGCGCTGGACAACTGCCGCGACGAGGTCACAGACATGGCCGCCCAGTACGACCGCCGACGGAAGTACGTCCTCACACGCTTCGAAGAGATGGGACTGGACTGCTTCCCGGCGGCTGGAGCCTTCTACGCGTTCCCGGAATGTCCATGGGACGATGCCGGCGAGTTCGCCGAGAGTCTGCTGCAAGAAAAGCGGGTCGCAGTCGTACCCGGAACTGCCTTTGGTGAGGGCGGGTCGGGCCACCTGCGAGTGTCGTACGCGACCGGTCTCGACGATCTCAAAGAAGCGATGGCCCGGATCGAATCGTTCCTTAATTGACAATTAATCTCGGCGAAACATTCAGTATGGTCCACTTACTACCGTAAGGAGACCGTGATACGAACAACCGGAACTTCTTTTTCATCGACATTTGGTGGGGATAAAGTTTTTTCCTGCCTAACTGGAGATGAATAACAATGGCTATCGATGATACTGGGGGAGGTGAGTCAGATCAGGTCAACGGTGGGGGGAACCTGACTGACGAGCCTGTACGGGTCGGCGAATACACATGGGACGATCTCCGGCGGGAGGTACACGATGGGGGGCGGTTCGACCGGAGCGTGTACCTCGGCTTCGAGCCGAGAGAACTCAGTCAGCGGCTCGAAGACGCGGCAAGTGCCGGTAAAACACTGCAAGCGCCGTTCGAGGAGTATCTCGACCCAACCACGACACCAGTCGCGAAAGACATCTACACATGGGAGCATTTCAAACAGGAGTACTATTACGAGGACGGCAGTCTCCCCCGTGACAGTGACGGCGAAGTCATCCCTTTCGACGAAAGTGAGTATCTGAACTTCGACCCCGAACACACGGAAAACAAGCTGTCCGCCGCCGAAGACATCGCCAGTGAACTGCACGAGTACGTCGACGAAAACACCGTCGACGTGAATCCGGAACTGGACGAAGACGAGTTCTTCTCGACACGAGACGGCCACACAACCGTCGTCAACCGCTACGACCTCGAAAAAGCCGTTCCCCAGTCGAAGAAATCTCACTTCAACGAACTGGAACGATACTGGGTCAACAAGCCCTACGCCTGCGTCATCATCTTCCACTCACGGAAAGAGAACGAGAAGAAGTACTACGTCATCGAGCCGTATCTCACCGATATCGAGATCGACCTCCGAGAGTTCCTCTCGGGCAAGCTCAAGACCGCGATCAAGTACTCCGAGGACGACGTGATCGTTCAGGGGACCGACGCCGACCGAGCACAGGTCATCCAGCGGGAGGCCGAACAACTCCTCTCGCGGTACGACCTCTACAACGGATCGGTCTCCAGTAGCGGTGAAGAAAGCGTTCTCGGGCAGGTCAAGGAACTGTTCGGACTGGACGAGGAAACACAAAGTGAAACCACGGGCCAACTTTCCGGCATTTCGACACGTCCTGAGCCGGCTATCCTCGAAGACGACGACCCGAAGCTGAACGAGTATCAGGTCGAGAAGCTGCTGTACATGCTCAAGCGGGACTTCGTCGGCTACGCGCGCATCGACGGCGTCAAACACGACATCAACGTCGAGGACATCTCCTGTGACGGATACAACTCCCGGGTGTTCGTCTATCACACCGACTACGAGCAGATTATTTCGAACGTCGAACACGGCGAGGGGGAACTCGACGACTTCGTCGTGAAACTCGCCCAGCGTTCCGGGAAGGGTATCTCGAAGCGCCAGCCCCAGGTCGACGCGACGCTGCCGGACGGGTCGCGTGCCCAGTTGACCCTGGGCCGGGAGGTGTCTGACCACGGGACGAACTACACCATCCGGCAGTTCAAGGACGTGCCCTTTACCCCGATCGACCTCATCAACTGGAACACCTTCTCGCTGGACGAGATGGCGTTCCTCTGGCTCTGTATCGAGAACAACAAGAGCCTGATCTTCGCCGGCGGTACTGCCTCGGGGAAGACGACGAGCCTGAACGCCGTCTCGCTGTTCATCCCGTCGAACTCCAAGATCGTCTCTATCGAGGACACGCGCGAGGTCGAATTGCCACAGCGGAACTGGGTGGCAAGCGTTACGCGCCCCTCCTTCGGTGAGGACGACAAGGGCGACGTCGACGAGTTCGACCTGCTGGAGGCCGCACTCCGTCAGCGCCCGGA
Source organism: Haloarcula sp. CGMCC 1.6347 (assembly GCF_037078395.1). Lineage (NCBI taxonomy): Archaea > Methanobacteriati > Methanobacteriota > Halobacteria > Halobacteriales > Haloarculaceae > Haloarcula > Haloarcula sp. CGMCC 1.6347. The sequence continues at coordinate 8,343 of NZ_JAYMGX010000002.1, read as the reverse complement.
CTACATCGTCATGGGTGAGATCCGTGGTGAGGAAGGTCGGACGCTGTTCCAGGTCATGTCGACCGGCCACACCACCTACACCACGTTCCACGCCGACTCCGTCGGCGAGGTCATCAAGCGGTTCACGACCGAACCTATCAACGTCTCGAAAACGCTGTTTACAGCGCTCGACCTCGTGTCGATTCAGACCCAGACGCGGGTCGACGGCAACAAGGTCCGCCGGAACAAGTCCCTGACCGAAATCAACGAGTACTCCGCCGAGAACGACGAGATCAACGTCCGGGACGTCTACGAGTGGCGCGCCGAGACGGACGAGTACATCCAGATGGGGAACTCCAACACCCTCGAGGAGATCAAGTTCGACCGCGGGTGGACCCAGGATAAACTCGACGAGGAACTGTTCAAGCGCAAGGTCGTCCTCGCGTACCTCATCGAGAAGGGGCTGAACACCTACACGCAGGTCGCGGCGACCATCCAGGCGTTCATCAACGACCCCGACACCATTCTCACGCTCATCGCCAACGACCAGCTCGAACTGTCGCTCGAGGACCTCCGGGAGATGGAATCTGTCAAGATCGATATCGATCCGGAGAAAGAGGAGATGGTGCCCCGGCCGGACGCGCCGCCGGAGATGGTCGAGGAGACAAAGCAGGTGCTCGACAACGCACAGCCGCTGTTCAACACCTACAAGAGCCGTGAAACGCCGGACATCGTCTCGGCGCTGATGGACGATTCCGAGGAAAGCGCTGACGAAGACAGCATCGACTTCGGCCAGTTCGTTCCGAAGGCCGGAGCGGAGGCAGATAGCGAATGAGCCTCGACACACCGAGTCAGCAACAGGTGGGCAGCGGCGGTGCCCTCGGTGACACGTTCTACCCGGCGTACCAGATGGTGTTCGACGACGAGGGCGACTTCGTCAACAGCGTCGAGAACAAACTCGCGGAGGCCCGGATGGCCGACAACGTCGAGATGTTCCTCGCACGCGCGCTCGCGGTCGGTGTCATTGCGGGCCTCGCACTGTGGCTCGTCGGCACGTTCCTCGGCTATCTGCTGGTCCAGTTGCTGTTTGCCGGTGGGGAAGCGCCGACGCTCATCGGGATTCCGGTGTCTGAGAGCGTCTCAGAGATTCTGGCCGTGCTGAAACTCCCCTTCCTCGTCATCGTCACCGGCTTCGTCTTCGGTGCCATCGGGTTCGGTATCGGGTTCGGGTCGCTTGTCTCGATTCCGTATTTCCGTGCGAGCGCGCGCGAGCGCGAAATCAACGTCTTGTTGTCCGACTCGATCTCGTTCATGTACGCGCTGTCCGTGGGCGGGCTCAATCAACTCGAAATCCTGCAGTCGATGGGGCGGGCCGAAGACACGTACGGTGAGGTCGCACAGGAGTTCCAGTCTATCGTACTGGAGACGGAGTATTTCGACACGGACTACCGGACTGCAGTCCGGAACCAGGCGCTCCAGACACCGTCGGACGAGCTGTCGCAGTTCCTGACGGACATGCTCTCGATAATCAACTCCGGCGGGGACATGACCTCCTTCCTCGAAGACCAGAAGGAAAAGCACATGCGAACCGCCAGGCAGGAACAGGAGAAGATGCTGGAGACGCTGGAGCTGTTCGGCGAGATGTACATGACGCTCTCGCTGTTCCCGCTGCTTCTCATCATCATTCTGGTCATCATGTCGATGATGGGCAACGCACAGAAATCGCTCATCTACGGCACTGTGTACGGGTTGATTCCGCTAACCGGCCTGGGCTTTCTCGTCCTCGTCTCGACTGTGACACAGGACTCTATCGGGGACGGCTATCTGCGTTCGAGTCCCGGCGAGAAGGAACTCGTCGTGGATGAAGGTGTCGGCGTGTTCAACCTCGGACTCATCGAGAGCTACACGGGCACCTACAGCGTCTTCGACCGGATCAAGAGCCGGGAAGGGACTTACGAACTTCTCGGCATTCTCAAACGGCCTGACCTGTTCTTCCGTGACCATCCGCTGTTGGTGCTGTGGCTGACGGTGCCGCTGTCCATCCTCGCCATCGTCGCGGCTATCGTCATCGGCTGGGCTCCGTTATCGCTGGATGGGATGATCGCCGTCCCGGTCCGCTCGACGTTCTTCTGGGTGTACGTCCCGATGTACCTCAACTTCATCCCGCTGATGATCTTCTACGAGTGGAACCAGCGCTCGCGGAAGGCGATAATCGGGAAACTCTCGGAGAACCTCCGGAAACTCGCGTCGGCTAACGACACCGGGATGACGCTGCTGGAGTCAGTCAAAGTGGTCTCCGAGACGTCCTCCGGAAAGCTCTCAGAGGAGTTCGAGACCATTCACGCGAAGGTCAACTACGGGACGAGCCTGAAGGACGCGCTCCGGGAATTTAACAACAAGTACAACGTCCCGCGGCTGGCGCGGACGGTCAAGCTTATCGCGGAGGCACAGGAGGCCTCCAGCCAGATTCAGGACGTGCTCTCGACGGCCGCTCAGGCCTCGGAGAACCAGGACGACATTGAACGGGAGCGCAAGTCCCGAACGCGGATGCAGACGGTCATCATCCTGATGACCTACCTGACGCTTTTGGGCGTGATGGCGCTGCTAAAGACACAGTTCCTCGATGTGATGTCGGGGCTGGCGACGCAGGCCTCCGGGTCAAGCAGTTCGAGCGCGCCCGGCGGTGGGTTCGGTGGCAGTGTCGACACGGAACTGCTGTCGATGCTGTTCTTCCACGCGGTGACGCTGCAGGCGCTGTTGTCGTCGTTTATCGCCGGCTACATTCGGGAAGTGAAGCTCGTCGCCGGCGTAAAGTTCGCAGTCGTCCTGTCGACGATTGCACTGGTGGTGTGGATCGCCGTGGGATAGCGCCCCACTCGCGGTTCGACAGCGAACGTATCAGACAGAAAATAGGGTGTGTGGGACATGGATACAAGAGCACAAACACCGCAGGACTTCGCCGTAGGGGTGAGCGTCCTGCTCGTGACGATAATCGGGGTATTGGCCTTCGTACAGGGCAGCGCGGTCGGCGTGTACGAATCCCCAGACGTACAGCGTAACCAACCAATTGCGGACAGGGCGGGGACGTACCTCGTCGAAAACTACTCCGTCGACGGGACGCGAAACCTCATTCGCTACAACACGAGTGGTGGGATCAATGCGTCCCTCAACGCGGACACAGATCTCAGCGGTCTCAAGGAGAAAGCCGGACTCGACGTCGCGACAGAGCGCCGCGTGAACCCGCGGGTGAACGTAACGGTGGTCAACGCGTCATCGCTCAAAGCAGGGACACGGGACCCGGCAGTTGATGACCACGACCAGCGGCTCGCTTGGGGGCCCGATGTCGCCGACAGAGACAACGTCGCAACGACGTCTCGCGTGGTGAAACTGACCAACGCAACCGGCCAGTGCGATCCGGTCTGCTGGCTCGTCGTGAGGGTGTGGTAACGATGCGTGGCCAAGCCTACACGCTGGAAGGCGTTCTCGCGGCCATCGTCGTTGTGACGGCGACCGTCTACGGCCTGTCGGCAGTCGACACCGGCCCGTTCCAGACGGGTTCCCAGCAGCGGACAGCAGAACTGGAGAGTCGTGCGAGCGACACGCTATCACTGGCGGCAGAAACCGGAGCGCTGCACAACGCGACGGCGTGTTACAGCGTCGGAACGCCGACACTCAACGGCAATCAGACGGGCAGTTCCACCGAGTTCGAGATGATGTTGAACCAGACCTTCGACCGCCAGGGCGACCAATACAATCTATACTTCAGTTACTGGGACTCGGATTCGGACGCGCGCCAGACGACTATCGTCTCGCAGGAAACAGACGCAAACGTTGCTGACCGGCCAGCCGACGCAGCCGTCGCGACCGAAACGGTGACGCTGACCGACGATATGCCCGCTCGAATCGGCGACTGCAGCGGGACCGGACCGTCCCTCTCGACCGTCGACGGGTATTTCGCTCCCGACGCGGAGTCCGACTCTATCGTCTACAACGTCGTGGAGGTGCGTCTGGTCGTATGGTAGCCAACGAACGCGGACAACTGCTGTTGATCGGGGGTATTGCTGTCGCTATCGTCGTGTTCAGTACGATTCTGTTTGCCCACAGTCTCGCGGTCACTGACGGTATTACGACCACCGGAAGCGCGGATACCATCGAGCGCACGGCTGACCGCGAAGCCTCTGTCGAGCGCGATCTCAGACAACTCGCGGCCCAGACGCGGGGCGATGGCCTCGATGGATTCGAGGAGCGATACGAGTACGCGCTTCGGAACTACACGCGAACGCACAACCGGGTCGTCGCAAGCAGCGGCGGAACCTATCTCAACGCGACGCTGAACGAGTCGGCGTCGCTTGGTACCGAAGTCAATCAGACGGGCACGTCCTCCAAGTTCCAACGTCCAGACCCCTCGGGCGGGCCGCAGAACGACTGGCTAGTTGCGAATGATGTCTCTCGCGTTGCGGTGTTCAATCTCACTGCGGACGTCGTCGGCGGCTCGATGAATACCTTCACTGTCGTCATTCGAAACGGCTCTGAGGACATGAAACTGTCAGTTGAGCCGAGTACAATTGATAGTGGAAACAACGTCACGGTCGACGGCAAAACGCAGTGTCACGGCAACGGAGACGTCAACGTCGACCTTGTCGCTGGGTCATGCACTGTCGGAAGTAACAGCAGTTCTTTCGATAGCTATCACAGCCTTGACCCCCCGTACTCAGTTGAAATAAAGAACGGAAATAAGGCCGAAGGGCGGTACCAGTTTGCGGCAGTCGGGACGTTCCCGTCCTCGAACTATGCCTCTCCAGTTGCTCGTGTCAACTATCCAGTCGTCCCTGCCATCGACATGACTTACGACACACCGTCTGCGAGCTACAACCGAACAGTACTGGTGGAGGTGAACGACGGATGAGCCTCACCCGTTTCCTGTTTGACAGCCGTGGTGTCTCGCCGGCGGTCACGCAGGCACTCACTATCGGTATCACGTCGCTGCTGGTGACCGGCCTCCTCATCGGCGGGAGCCAGATGGTCGACTCACAGCGTGAGCGAGTGACTGAAGAAGCTCTAGAGAACGTTGGCGATGGTATCGCGCGCGACCTGATCCGCTTGGATGCGTTCGACACTGCCACTCTCAACTCGACAGTATCGTTCCGTGCGATGTATCCCGAGCGCATCGCTGATCAGTCGTACAACGTCGAGGTCTCTCCTGATACTTCACGCACGCGTGTGTACGTGAACGCATCAGGACTGAATCGGTATGCTGTCGTCCGATTCGAGAACGAAACTAATGTCTGCCCATCTGTCGTCTCCAGTGGGCCTCTGGCTGTATCGTACAACCGGACTGCCGGCTGTATGGAGGTGACTCGCGGATGACTTCGCCGCTGTCAAGCCAAAGCGGTCACGACCGTGGTGTGTCCGACCTGCTCGCGTTTACGCTCACGTTCAGTATCATCATTACTGGGATTGCGCTGGTGACGCTTGGTGGGCTTGGGGCGTTCGATGCCATCCAACAGGGGGCGACAACCGATGTCGCAGAAACGTCGATGGTCGGGTTCGCGGAAACCACGGGCGACCACATTCAGGGCGACGCTCCACGACGGACCACGAGTATGAAACTCCAGGGTCACGGACTCTCCATCCGATCGTCGACGCTTAACGTAACTGTCGACGGACAGTCAACGAATATTTCGACCGGAGCGTTCGTTCGGGAGACTGATTCGGGGACTGATATCGTCTACACCAGCGGTGCAGTGTACCGGGTTCAGCAGGAGGGGCTGGTCGTTTCACGGAAACCCCGCTTCCGGTGTAGCCCCGGAAGTGACAGTGTCTACATCTCTGCCCTTTCGCTCGACGGACAGACGGATTTCTCGTCGTCGAACCGCGTCACAATCGAGACCGCTATCCAGAACAAGACGCTTATTTCGCCACAGGCTGGCAAGTCACCGTCCGCGACAACCGTCTCGATCAACGTCTCGGAGACTGCATATCCGGATGCATGGCACCGCCTGTTCGAGCAGGAACTGTCGAACTGGTCGGGCCACTCGGAACCACACACCTACCAGTGTACTGGTGTCAGCCGCGCTGTCGTCCACAATACGACGGTCGATATCCGTACTATCACCTAAGGCCTCTGCCTGCAGTGCATAGATCCGTTGCTGTCAGACTCAGTTCTGGACGGCGAGAAAACCGTTATGCAGCAGTCATCAGCGCTGCGATGAATGACCACTCCGTCCCGCTGTTTGCTTCTTCTTGTTTCGCCATAGCCGCAGTCTTGTCTCGTGGGTGCTTCCAGTTCATTACGGCCATAGGTATGTGCTCAGCAGGTATGAAGTGTTCGAATACTAATATATTGTCGTGGTCTTTCATGATTGAGAGCGCTTCGCAGGTCAGTAGCACCTCAATTCTCTTTAGCCGCTAATGAAGGAAGAGTCACATAGTGGCAATTCTCTGTTTTGTTCGATATTAGGGTGGAAAACAGAATATTACGATCCGTAGGCGGAACTCGTGATACAGGCGCTCATACGCCGGTAAACGGCTCTATCTTTGCATCTGAGATTGGGTAGAGTCGTATCCGAACGGTAGCGGCATGTGAGCCGTTGGCAAGGTAGTACTATTACCCTCCACTCCATAAGATTGGACACTAATGAAGAAGCAAGAACTCATTCACCTTCACAGCCTTCTCGCGCAGGTACAACACCACTACGAGCACGAAGCGGACACGAGCGTCGAGCACGATCTGTACGCTGATCTCGGTGTCAAACCGACATCGATCCACAAATCGAAGACTGACCACAAGGAAGCAGTGTTTGCGCTCGCTTCCGGACTGACGGATTCGATGGCCGAGGAAGCCGACGAACCACAGGCGCTGACTGCCGACTGAATCGACGTCCTGTCGTCAGTTCGTTTTCACCGTTCACTATTTCCAGTAGCTATCGGCAAGCTCCTGCCGTGGCACGGCCGCTATGTCGGCCGCATGGTACACGCTATCCCGCCTCTCAAACGACTTATACGGGAGGACACTGTATTTATATTGTGAGCGACGATTCAGGGCGGCGGAATCTCCGCATGCCTACAAACGACGAGATGTTTGCAGTGGTAACAGAGCACCTTGGCGGGAACCACGTCCGCATTCGCTGTGAGGACGGCGAAACCCGACTCGGACGGATACCGGGCCGGATGAAGTTCCGAACCTGGATTAACGAGGACGACATCGTTCTCGCCGAACCGTGGGACTGGCAAGACGAGAAGGCCAACATCGAATGGCGCTACAAGGGGCAAGACGCTGATCAGCTCCGTGCCGAAGGCCACATCGACTCGCTGACCGCCTAATTTTACCACTGTACCGCGTCCTGGTTCACGACGACGGTGAGATAGTTCTCTGCTGTGACCAGCAATTGTCGCTGGTCTGACTGCTTGCTTGTCGAGTGTCCCGACCCTTGCTCCGTCTTAGCTCCCGGCACACTACAGTCGTCTACCGTCGAGTTCCTACTACTCCCAATTGATATATAATGGCTGGCTGGAACTCGGTCACTGAACCGCATGTCAGGATCCGAGAACGAATACACGTTGGATCACCGACACCCGGATGCTGTCTTGCGGTTATGCGTGTCACGGCATCACGTTACGTATGCGTCGTGTGTGTTCTACACAGGGCGGTCGTGAGACGATCCATTTATATGTTCCCCCGTCTTCTGAACTAATGCGAAGGTCGCACCGGGCAGCGAGCCCGGGTCGACACGCTCGGCCGGCCACCTGGGTCGGTGCGGGTTACGAGAGGATCTCGTCTTCCCCTTCTGGGGCCGGCGAGATCCACCCCATGAGGATTCCACCCCTGCGGTCCGCCGTCAAGATGGAATCTGATGTGAGCCCACGGACCCATGCAGTAGTCAACATTGGTGTAGGAACCAATGTGTTTGCTTCCGACGGAGTGCAACCACTTCCGCCGCTGATGTATATCAGCACATTCCGGTTGATCCTGCCGGAGGCCATTGCTATCGGAGTCCGATTTAGCCATGCTAGTTGCACGAGTTCAGACTCGTAGCATATAGCTCAGTAACACGTGGCCAAACTACCCTACAGACCGCGATAACCTCGGGAAACTGAGGCCAATAGCGGATATAACTCTCAGACTGGAGTGTCGAGAGTTAGAAACGTTCCGGCGCTGTAGGATGTGGCTGCGGCCGATTAGGTAGATGGTGGGGTAACGGCCCACCATGCCGATAATCGGTACAGGTTGTGAGAGCAAGAGCCTGGAGACGGTATCTGAGACAAGATACCGGGCCCTACGGGGCGCAGCAGGCGCGAAACCTTTACACTGCACGACAGTGCGATAGGGGGACTCCGAGTGTGAGGGCATATAGCCCTCGCTTT